>NZ_RZNJ01000022.1 GCF_003994485.1 Arsenicitalea aurantiaca | reverse complement strand
CCCCCGCAATCCTGGTTTTGGGCTTGATCTTGATTGGGTTGGCGGGGTTTTGGTGAACCGTTCGGCGGTTGAGCGTCGGGCTTTGACGATTGGTTCGCGGCGGGGGGTGAAGAAGGATCATCAGCTGGCGTGGCTTTTGAAGGCGATCAGTCTGATCGACCTGACGACGCTCAATGCCGACGATACGCCGGGGCGGGTGGAGCGGCTCTGCGCCAAGGCGCGCCAGCCGGTGCGGCGCGAGGTGCTGGCGGGGCTGGGGGT
>NZ_RZNJ01000021.1 GCF_003994485.1 Arsenicitalea aurantiaca | reverse complement strand
CGGCCAGCACCGCTCCGCTGGCGGGGTTCTGCGTCGTAAAAAGCGTGCCGGGCGCGGTGAAGGCCCCGTCGATGAAATGGCCGAAGCGCCGGCCATGGGCCTCCAGCCAGTCCTGCGCCGGCCCGTCGCTCTCGGGGGAGGGGCCATATTCGAGCGTCTCGAAAACCTGCATGATCGTGTTCATCTTCTCTCCCCGCCCTCAGACCATGGGCTGGCGGTAATCGGCGGCATAGCGCCCGGTGAGGCCGTGCTCGAGCTGGCGCTCGATATCGGTCAGGAGGCTCGAGGCGCCGAACCGGAACAGATGCGGCTCGAGCCAGGCCCGGCCCAGC
>NZ_RZNJ01000020.1 GCF_003994485.1 Arsenicitalea aurantiaca | reverse complement strand
GCTGGGCCGGGCCTGGCTCGAGCCGCATCTGTTCCGGTTCGGCGCCTCGAGCCTCCTGACCGATATCGAGCGCCAGCTCGAGCACGGCCTCACCGGGCGCTATGCCGCCGATTACCGCCAGCCCATGGTCTGAGGGCGGGGAGAGAAGATGAATACGATCATGCAGGTTTTCGAGACGCTCGAATATGGCCCCTCCCCCGAGAGCGACGGGCCGGCGCAGGACTGGCTGGAGGCCCATGGCCGGCGCTTCGGCCATTTCATCGACGGGGCCTTCACCGCGCCCGGCACGCTTTTTACGACGCAGAACCCCGCCAGCGGAGCGGTGCTGGCCG
>NZ_RZNJ01000002.1 GCF_003994485.1 Arsenicitalea aurantiaca | reverse complement strand
GGGGGAGGCCGGGAGGGGGTACGCCCCCCGCTCCAGGCTCGCCAACCCCCACCTAACCTCCCCCTGAAAAAGGGGGAGGAACAGACCGAGCCCGACCCCGCCCCCCTTCTCCTCCCCCTATCAGGGGGAGGCCGGGAGGGGGTACCGCCCCACGCTCAATATCCCCCCACCACAAAATTCCCCTCCCTCGAAAACCGCAGCGGCGGCAATGACGTATCTTTGTCTTGAACGCGAGCGGTCGCGGGCCGCAAATGGGCGGCAGAACCGGAGGATTTCATGGGCATTTCCAGATTCGCATCGCTGGCCGGGCTCGCGCTCGCCGGCACGATGGGGCTTTCGGCCCCCGTTTTCGCGCAGGCCGAGACGGCCGTCGCCATTTTCGCAGGCGGGTGCTTCTGGTGCGTGGAGAAGGATTTCGACGATGTCGAGGGCGTGCTCGATACGCTTTCGGGCTATATCGGCGGGGAGGCGGAGACCGCGAACTACCAGCAGGTGACCTATGAGGACACCGGCCATTACGAGGCCGTGCAGGTTACCTACGATCCCGCCATCACCGATTACGACAAGCTCCTGACCGTCTTCTGGCACTCGGTCGATCCGCTCGATCCCGATGGCCAGTTCTGCGATCGCGGGCCCTCATACCGCACCGGCATCTTCCCCCAGACCGACCAAGAGACCGAACAGGCCGAGGCCAGCAAGCTCGCCGTCGCCGCCGAGCTCAACGCCGAGATCGCGACCGAAATCATCCCCGGCAAGACCTTCTATCCGGCCGAGGACTATCATCAGGATTATTACCTGAAGAACCCGGTTCGCTACGAATATTACCGCTTTGCCTGCGGGCGGAATGCGCGCGTCGACCAGGTCTGGGGCGACCGCTCCTATCTGGGCACCAGCTACCGCCCCGAATAGACCCTACGCCGTCGGCTGGCCGGTCCCCTGCACATGGGGGTCGGTCGCCGGCGCCACTTCCGCCCGGCCTTCGTGCTGGGCTGCGAGCTCGCGGTTGACGGCGAGCTTGGCCTCCTCGGTCAGCGTGTGGAGCGCCGCGATATAGTCGCTCGTGGGCACCCAGGCGCGCAGCTGCACCACCACCTTGTCGCCCGCAAAACTGTCCACATGCGCGGTCGCCATCGGCTCGGTCATCACCCTTTTGTCCGCATTGGCGATCCGCAGGAGGGTGCGGCGCACCCCGGCGATGTTGCAGGTTTCGGGCACGGTGATGTTCACGTCCACTCGCCGGTTGGGCTCGCGGCTGTGGTTGGTGATCACCGAGGACCAGAGCTTCTGGTTGGGCGTGAAGATGTAGAGCCCCGTCGTCGAGCGCAGCCGCGTGCCGAAAAGCCCGATCTCGACCACCACCCCCGCCACGCCGTCCCCGGTCACATATTCCCCGATCGCGATGGGCCTCAGCCAGATCAGCATGATCCCCGCCGCGATATTGGCAAGCGTGCCCTGCAGCGCCAGCGCGATCGCGAGGCCCGCCGCGCCCAGCACGGCGAGGATCGAGGTCGAGGGCACCCCGATGAAGTTGAGCGCCGTCACGATCGCGAAGATCATGATGCCGTATTGCGCGATCTGGCTCAGCAGCGGCGCGAAATTCTTGTCGACGCCGCGGGCCAGCGGCAGCATGGAGCGGATCGCCTGGCCGGCGATGCGCGACACCACCATGCCGGCGAGCAGCACGCCGAGCGCGCTCAGCAGCGGCACGCCATAGAGCGAAACCCACCGCACCGCATCGTCCACCGCCGCCGTCTCCGTCATTATCGCGCCTTTCGCCGGGCCTTCTGCCACCTCGCGCACTTTATCAGCCCGACAATGGGGCGAAAGCGCGATACGTGCTGGACAGCACGGAATCCCTTTGCTAGACACCCGCTCGGACCGGGTGCATAGCTCAGATGGTAGAGCAGCTGACTCTTAATCAGCGGGTCCAAGGTTCGAGTCCTTGTGCACCCACCAATCCCCTTTTAGATCAGGGGGTTAGACCGAAAATCCTCACAATTCGCGTGTCTTTCCTGGCCCTGGCAGTTTGTCGGCAAGGCCATCGTCAAGACGCCTCCCGCGCGCCCGGACGACCGCCGCCCCGCGGGCCGGTTCGACCCCACATCGCACGTTCGACCCGTACGGCTGCGCTTCCGTCGGCGCCAGCGCGCTGTCCCCTTCGCCGTTTCGGCGCCGTACTCGAACAGAAGGGGTGCGTCTGGGAATAGCCCACGTTTCGGTAACCACAGGCCGCTTTTCTCCCCGTCTGCGGTGGGGGCGTAGGGATTTGGCGAGGGGTGGGCGCTAGGATCGCGCCAAACGATCCGGATGCCACCATGTCGCTCATTGCCCCGGCCGGCCGCGTCCCGGCCGATCCCGTCCTGACAAAGCCTGCTCCCGCTGCGCTCTTGGCCGAGCGCGTCGCGGGGCCGCGCTGGGACGAGATCGTCGCCGATTTCGATGAGGCCTGCCAGGAGCAGCTCTTCGCCTTTGCGCGCGGGCGCTGGCCCGGCGTGGCGCTCGAGCCCATGGTCTTCCGGCGCAATGACAGGATCGTCGGCGGCGCACTCGTCATGATCCAGCCCATGCCGCTGCGGCTCGGGGCCATCGCCGTGGTCAAATGGGGCCCGATGCTGGCCGATGCGCGGGGCGAGGGTGCCGAAGCGCTCCGGGCCGAGCTCGTCGAAGCCCTCGTCGAAGATTATGCGCGCGGCCGCGGGCTCATGGTCTCGATCCTCCCCCGCGCCGCGCTCGAAACGCCCAACCGCGCCTATCAAAGCCTCATCGCCCGCGGCTTCCGCCCCGGCGCGACGCTGCTCTTTCCCGATCGCTACATCGTCAATCTGCGCCTGTCGGACGCCGAGCAGCGCAAGAGCTTCCACCAGAAATGGCGCTATCACCTCAACCGCGCCGAAAAGGCGGGGCTCACATTCGAGCATGCCGATCCCGGAGAGCTGCCCGCCTTCGAGCGGCTCTATCGCGCCATGTCCGACCGCAAGAAGTTCGCCGATCACTCCGCTTACGACACCATCGACCAGCTGATGGCGATCCCGGTGCCGGCGCTGCGTCCCGAGCTCTTCTTCGTGCGCCACGAGGGCGAAATCGTCGCAGGCGCCATCATCTTCAAGGCGGGCGATCGCGCGGTCTACCTCTATGGCGCAACCATCGATCGGGCGCTCGAGCTGCGTGCCGGCTATCTCCTCCACTGGAAGATCATCGGCTGGCTGCGCGACCACACCGAGGCCAGCTGGTACGATCTGGGCGGCACGGACGGGTTCCAGGGACTCCATCAGTTCAAGAAGGGCATGGTGGGCGATCGCGGCGTCATCACCCCCGTGCCGCCTGTCGCCAACTATGCCGCCGGCCTCCTGCCGCGCCTTGTTGGCGAGGGCGCCTTTGCCGCGCGCGAGATCGTCCACCGCACCGGGCGATTCATCGACCGGCTTCGGGCCGATCGCGCCCGGCCCGACCAGAAGCGGGAGCGGGACGGCAGCCGATGAGCCTCATGCGCCGGCTCGCCTCGCAATCGGCGCTGATCTTTGCGGCGCGCATCGGCGGGGCCGGGCTCGTCTTCCTCGCCCAGGCGCTGATCGCCCGCCAATGGGGCGCGGCGGGTCTGGCGGACTATCTCGTCGTCTTTGCGGCGGTCAATCTCATCGCCATGGCCATGCCTCTTGGGTTCAACACCATCGGCACCTTCTTTGCCTCCCGCTATGGCGCGGCGGGCGAGGGGGCGATGCTCGCCCGGTTCATGGCACGCGCCTATCTCCAAATCGGCCTTGTGGCGCTCGGGCTCGCGCTCCTTGCGACCCCGCTCCTGCCCCTGCTGGGCGCGGCGGGCGCCGTGCTTCTCGCCCATCTGCCGCAGCTTCTTCTCATCGCCGCCGGCACGGCCATGGTGTGGGTCTCGGGCGCCGTGCTCGTGGGGCTCCGGCGGCCCTTTGCCGGGCTTCTGGCCGATGGAGTGGTGCGGCCGCTCGCCATCGGCCTTGCGCTCTTCCTCGCGCTGCTGCTGTCGCCGGGCGGGCAGGGGCTCGGGCTTCTCCTCTGGATCTTTGCGGGCCTTTACGGCCTCGTCGCCATCGGCCACCTGACGATCGCCCTGAGATCTGTCCGCGCCCTGCCACGCACCGATGTCGCCGCCCGCCCCGGCGAAGCGGCCCGCTGGTGGCGGCTTGCTCTGCCCTGGGCGATTGTCGGGCTCGCTACCGATTTCTTCTTTGATATCGACCTCCTCATCCTTTCGGGCCTGCTTGCGCCCGAGGATCTGGCGGTCTTCGGAGTCGCCGCGCGCATCTTCGGGCTCGTCGCGTTCGCGGTCTCGGCGGTCTATGCGCTGACGCTGCCCGATCTCTTCGAGGCGGCTGCCGCGCCCGACAAATCCCGCTTCGAGGCCCGCGTCGCCGATGCCAATCTCGCCGCCGCCGGGCTCGCGCTCGCGCTTCTCGTCGGCGTCATCCTCGGCGGTCCGCTCCTTTTCATGCTTTTCGGGCCCGAATTCGCCTCGGGCGCCGCCCCGCTGGTCGTCCTTTGCCTCGGGCTTCTCATCCGCGCCGGCTTCGGGCCTGCGGCCCTCATTCTTTCCATGCGCGACCGGCCCTGGGCAGGCGTGCCGGCGGTGGGGCTCGGGCTCTGTGCGCTGGTTCTGGCCAATCTGGTGCTCGTGCCCGCCTTCGGGCTCATGGGGGCAGCACTCGCGGCGCTCCTTGCCACCACGCTCTGGTCGGCCGCGAACTGGCTCGTCGCCCGGCGACTGCTCGGGATCGATGTCTCGATCCTCGCCCGGCTCAGGCGCGGCCCCGCCCCAGGAAACGCCCGATCCGGCGCCTGATCGCCGCGAGCCGCCCCGTCGGCGCGCCGCGGTCATAGCCCGGTACGGTCTTGGTCAGCCGGCATTCATGGTGGATGTAGTCCTGCCCGAAGATATGGGCCTCGAGCGTCGCCACCGGCCGAAAGCCGATGCGCCGGATCAGCGCATGGATCGCGTCATTGCCCGGCCGCGTATAGGTCGCCACCTTGTGGAACCGCCCGTTGTCCCAGTGCGAAACGAAGGCCCGCATGCCGCGCAGGGCAATGTTGCTCCGCCGCTTTTCGGGAAACACATAGGTCCAGTAGAGCCAGAGCGTGCCCAGTTCCGGCCCCGAGATCATGAAGCCGGCCGGTTCCCGGTCATGGACGAAGATCATCACATGCCACGGGTCCGCTTCCATCAGCCCTTCGAGATAGGCCGGGCTCAGCCGCGCGCTCTCATAGGCCTTGAAGATGTCCGAATAAAAGGGCGAGTCGGCGATCGCCTCCATCAGCCGGGAATGCACCATCCCGATATCGGCCTGCGTCGCGGGCCGGATCGGTGCTGCCCGATCGGCAGGCATGGTCGAAGCATCGCGACTGTCGGCGCTCATCGGGTCCGTCCTCCGCCCGTCACCCTAACAGTCCTCCACCCCCCGCCGCCACCCACCTCAACCGGCATTCAAGACCAGCCCCAAACCTCTCCCCCCGTCATTGCCGGGCTCGTCCCGGCAATCCACAGCGGGCGCTGGACCACCGGGACAAGCCCGGTGGTGACGGGAGGAGGGCGCACGGACCGAACGGAAGGGCAGCGCTCACGGCAGGCGTCAGCGCACACCGCCCACCACACCGCCCCCTCAAGACCAGCCCCAATCTCGCCCCCCGTCATTGCCGGGCTCGTCCCGGCAATCCAGTGCGGAGCCCCTGGACCACCGGGACAAGCCCGGTGGTGACGGGAGGAGGGCGCACGGACCGAACAAAAGGGCAGGGCCCACGGCAGGCGTCCCCGCACACCGCCCATGCCACCGCCCCCTCAAGACCAACCCCAATCTCGCTCCCCGTCATTGCCGGGCTCGTCCCGACAATCCAGTGCGGCGCCCCCACACCCTCTGCCACCATACCCCCACCGCCGCCTTGCTCCCCCCACGGCCAATGGCTAGAACACTGCCAATCACCAAAGGGAGGCCTTCCATGTCCGAGACGCACCTGTTCGAGCCCAGCGATGAGGCCAAGGCGCGCGCACATGTCACCGACGCGCAGTACCAGGCCCTCTACGAGCGCTCGATCTCCGATCCGGACGGCTTCTGGGGGGAGCAGGCGCAGCGGCTCGACTGGATCAAGCCCTTCTCGCGCGTCAAGAACACGAGCTTTGCCTATCCCGATGTCTCGATCAAATGGTTCGAGGACGGGGTGCTCAACGTCTCGGCCAATTGCATCGACCGGCATCTGGCCACCGATGCGGATACCGTCGCCATCATCTGGGAAGGCGATACCCCCGGCATGGATGCCCGGATCACCTATGCCGAGCTGCACGAGCATGTCTGCCGGCTCGCCAATGTGCTGAAGGCCCGCGGCGTCAGGAAAGGCGATCGCGTCACCATCTACATGCCGATGATTCCCGAGGCCGCCTACGCCATGCTCGCCTGCGCGCGCATCGGGGCGGTGCATTCGGTTGTCTTCGGCGGCTTCTCGCCGGATGCGCTCGCCGGGCGCATCAATGATTGCGACAGCCGCCTCGTCATCACCGCCGATGAAGGCCGGCGCGGCGGCAAGACCATCGCGCTCAAGAAGAACGTCGATGCGGCGCTCGAGAAATGCCCGGCCGTCGAGAGCGTCGTGGTCGTGCGCAACACGGGCAATCCGGTCGCCATGGCAGCCGATCGCGACATCTGGCTAGATGAGGCCGCAGCCGAAGTGTCTGCCGTCTGCGAGCCCGAGCCGATGAATGCGGAAGATCCGCTCTTCATCCTCTACACCTCCGGTTCCACCGGCAAGCCAAAGGGCGTGCTCCACACCACCGGGGGCTATCTGCTCTATGCCTCGCTCACCCATGAGCTCGTCTTCGACTACCACAAGGGCGACATCTACTGGTGCACCGCGGACGTTGGCTGGGTGACGGGCCACAGTTACATCGTCTATGGGCCGCTCGCCAATGGCGCGACCACGCTCATGTTCGAAGGCGTGCCGAACTATCCTGATGCCGGTCGTCTCTGGCAGGTGGTCGACAAGTACAAGGTCAACATCTTCTATACCGCCCCCACTGCCATCCGCGCGCTGATGGGCGCTGGCGCAAGCTGGGTCGATGGGGCCGATCTCTCGAGCCTGCGCGTCATCGGTTCGGTCGGCGAGCCGATCAATCCCGAAGCCTGGCTCTGGTATCACAAGCATGTCGGGCGCGAGCGCTGCGCGGTCGTCGACACCTGGTGGCAGACCGAAACCGGCGGCATCATGATCACGCCGCTGCCGGGCGCGACCGCCACCAAGCCGGGCTCGGCCACGCGCCCCTTCTTCGGGGTGCAGCCGGTCGTCCTTTCCCCCGAAGGCCGCGAGCAGACCCAGACCAAGGCCGAAGGCGTCCTCTGCATCGCCGACAGCTGGCCGGGCCAGATGCGCACCGTCTACGGCGATCACGAGCGGTTCGTCTCGACCTATTTCGAGACCTATAAGGGCTATTACTTCTCCGGCGACGGCTGCCGCCGCGATGAGGATGGCTATTATTGGATCACCGGCCGCGTCGATGACGTGCTCAACGTCTCGGGCCACCGGCTCGGCACCGCCGAGATCGAAAGCGCGCTCGTGGCCCATCCCAAGGTCTCCGAAGCCGCCGTCGTCGGCTATCCCCACGAGATCAAGGGGCAGGGCATCTATTGCTACGTCACCCTGATGGCCGGCGAGAGTGCGGGCGAAGGGCTCGAGATCGAGCTTCGCCAATGGGTGCGCAAGGAGATCGGCGCGGTCTGCACGCCCGACCTCATCCAGCTCACCCCGGGCCTGCCCAAGACGCGCTCGGGCAAGATCATGCGCCGCATCCTCCGCAAGGTCGCCGAAAACGATTACGGCGCGCTCGGCGATACCTCGACCCTTGCCGATCCGGGCGTGGTTGACGAGCTGATCGCGAACCGCAAGAACCGCTAGGGCGCGATCTCGAGATCTTCTCATCGGGGCGGAAGCCGGCCTTTCGCCCCGAAATGCCTTTGATTCCGCCCCATTGCCGGGGCATGCTGGGCGCCAGGTTCCTTCAGCAAAAGAGAAGCGCCCCCCTTGTCCGCTAAGCCCCTTCATGCGTTGGCCGTCGCCGGCGCCCTCGGCGTCGCCTTCCTTCCCACCCTCGCTTCCGCGCAGTCGCTCGAAGAGATGGCCGGCCAGATGGTCGCCGTCGGCTTCCAGGGCGCGAGCGTCGATGCGCCGGATGTCGCGCGCCTCCGCCAGCAGATCGCGGCGGGCGAGATCGGCGGGGTCATGTTCCTGCGCATCAATGTCGAGAGCCTCGACGCAGTCCGCGCCATGAACGCCGCCTTCCACGAGGCTTCGCCCGACCTGCCGCCCTTCATCACCCTCGACCAGGAGGGCGGCGCCGTGGAGCGGCTGACCGAGGCTGTCGGCTTCCGCGAGATCCCCAATGCCCGCGAAATCGCCGCCGCCAATTCCCCCGACGCGGCCGAGGCGATCTATGCGCGCATGGCGGCGGGCATCGCCGATGTGGGCTTCACCGTCAATTTCGGCCCCGTCGTCGATCTCGATACCAATCCGGACAATCAGGTCATCTCGCGCTATGGTCGCGCCTTCGCGGCCGATCCCGAAACCGTCACCGCCTATGCCGAAGCCTTTATCGAGGCCCATCGCCAAGCGGGGCTCCTGACCTCGCTCAAGCATTTCCCCGGCCATGGTTCGAGCACCGCGGACAGCCATGAGGGGTTCGTCGACATCACCGAAACCTGGGACGAGGCCGAGCTCGACCCCTACCGCACGCTGATCGGGCAGGGCATGGCCGATTTCGTGATGATCGGCCACCTCTTCCATTCCGGCTATGCCGATGCGCGCCAGCTGCCCTCGAGCCTCTCCCCGCAATGGATCACCGGCGTCCTCCGGGACGAACTCGGCTATGACGGCGTCGTCATCTCCGATGATCTCGAAATGGGGGCGATCCGCGAGCATTATTCGCTCGAGGAAACCGTCGTCCTTGCCGTCGAGGCCGGGATGGACGTGCTGCTCTTTTCCAATACCGCCGATTACCGCCCGACGCTCGGGGACGAGATTCGCGCGATTCTCGTTGCCGAGGGCGAGGCCGATCCCGCCTTCGCCGCCCGGATCGAGGAGAGCTACCGGCGCATCCTCGCGCTCAAGGCGCGCCTGCCGGGCTGATCTGGCGTGCCCTCGGGGCCACACCGCGCGGCGATTGCGCGCAGGAGCGGGGATTTCCGCCTCGCGCGGCCGGTTGTGGTTTCCTCGCGCGGCGGATCGGCCTAGATTGGCCCTCCGCCGCGTGGCCCGTCCGCGTGCGCCCGAACCGCCCGAGACGACGCCCGTGAGGAACCAAGCGATTGACTACGGAAACCCGTGAGGTGACGCGCGTCCGGGCGCTCTTCCTGTCCGACACCCATCTGGGCATGCGCGCCGCCCGCACCGGCCAGCTCGCCGATTTCCTGCGCGCCCATGATGCGGACACCATCTATCTGGTCGGCGACATCGTCGATGGCTGGCGCCTCGCCAAGTCCTGGCACTGGCCCGGCGATTACCACACCGTGGTCGAGCTCCTCATCGCCAAGGCGCTCGCGGGCACCCGCATCGTCGTGCTGCCCGGCAATCACGACGAGTTCCTGCGCGAATATCTCGGCACCTATTTCGGCGAAGTGCAGTTCGTCGATCGCACCATCCACACCTCGGCCCAGGGCAAGACTTATCTCGTGATGCATGGCGACCAGTTCGACGTCGTCGTCATCAACGCCAAATGGCTCGCCCATGTGGGCGACTGGGCCTATCGCGCCGCGCTTCGGGTCAACATCTTCATCAACTGGATCCGCCGCCGCCTCGGCTTCACCTACTGGTCGCTCTCGGCCTGGGCCAAGCACAAGGTCAAGAACGCCGTCAGCGTGATCGGCCGGTTCGAGGAGGCCCTCGCGCTCGAGGCGCGCGAGAGCGGCGTCGATGGCGTCATCTGCGGGCATATCCACTATGCCGACATGCACGAGCGCCTCGGCATCCACTACATCAATACCGGCGACTGGGTGGAAAGCTGCACCGCCGTCGTCGAGACCCATGAGGGCACGTTCGAGCTCGTGCGCTGGATCGACCAGAATCATCCGGTGCGTCGTCCGGGCCGTCTCGCCCGCCTGCGCGCCCGCGCCGCCGGCACCCAGCCCGAAAGCGAGCCCGCCCCCGGGCCCTGAGCCGAAAGGCTGATCGCCGAGCACCCTCAAGGCCTTGCAACGGGCCTGTGCGGCGCGCATTGTGACGATATCGTCATTCCTCCCACCCTCGGAGCTCATCGATGGGTCTGCCCTTCGCGGCGCGGCCGGATACGCCCGTCGCGAGAACTTCGCTCTTTTACTTCACGCTCTTCAGCACCGTCGCCATCGCCAATCCGTATCTGGGCATCTGGCTCACCGATCGGGGCGTCTCGCCCGAGCAGATCGGCATCGTCAACGCGCTGCCCATCCTCATCATGGTGGTGCTGAACCTCGTCGTCGGGCGCCTTGCCGATCGCGCGCGCGACTGGCGGACGGTCATCGTCATCGGCTCGCTCATTGCCATCCTGCCCGCGCTGGCGCTGCTCCTTGCCGAGGATTACCTCGCCATCCTCGTCGTCTGGACGCTCCTCATCGTGCCCTTCCAGGCCATCGCGCCCGTCGCCGATGCGGCGAGCCTGCGCATGGCGCGCCGCACCGGAGCCGATTTTGCCCGCATGCGGGTCTGGGGCACGGTGGGGTTCGTCGTCTTCACCATCGGGGCGGGGTTCGTGCTCGATTATTTCGGGGCAGGCGCCTTCGTGCCGCTCCTCATCGTCACGAGCGTGCTGCGCGCGCTTGCCTCGCTCCAGCTCCCCCTGTTCCGCGCCCCCGTCGCCGAACGGCCGGCCCCGGCGCCCGTGCCCGACCCGAAACCCAAGGCGTCCCGCGGGCCCGTCGTCGCCCAGCGCCTGCGCGAACTCTTCAAGCCCTGGTTCCTCCTGCCGCTCTTCGGGGCCGCGCTCGTCCAGGGCAGTCACATGATGCAGATGGGCTTTGGCGCGCTCATCTGGATGGAAGCGGGCTTTTCGAGCGCCATCATCGGCCCGCTCTGGGCGGTGGCCCCGGCGGGCGAGATCCTCGTCATGGTCTTTTTCACCCGCATCGCCCGACGCTTCTCGGCGCGCCACCTCATCCTCTTCGCCTGTCTCGTCGCGACAGTCAGGTGGATCGGCTTTGCCCTGCAGCCCCCGCTCTGGGCGCTGGTGGTGCTGCAGCTCTCCAACATGATCACCTTCGGGCTCAGCTATCTGGGCATCATCAATTTCATCGCCAACTGGACGGGCGAGGACATGGCCGCCGAAGCGCAGAGCTTCTACGTCGTCATCCGGCAGATCGTCACCGTGCTCGCCCTGTCTGGGTTCGGCGTGCTCATGGCCCATTTCGGCGCCGGCGGCTTCTACGGCGCCTCCGCCATGGCCTTCGCCGGCGCCCTCTGCGTCATCGCCTCCCTGATCCTCATGAGCCCAAGGCAGGAGCGCGGGTGAAGGTGGCGGCGCTCCGCCACCCCCGGCATTCGTTCAGTCCGCGGCTGAGACCGGGTTCGCGGCTTCGATCGTCACGCAGTCCCGCGTCTGCATTTGCGCACCTCGGCGAATAACGGCACGGAATTAGGACTATATTGATCGGCCCTGGCCTAGTCTGAGCGCAGATCACGCGCGCTTGAGGCGGATACCTCAAGGCCGAATATACTTATCAGATACTTTATTTTCTCGAAGACTTCGTCGAATGTAACTATCTCGACGCCACTCGAATTTCGGCGAAAATTCTCGAAGGAAACTCGCTTGTCATCTGTATCAAGTTCCGCCGAGTTTCCTGCAATTACGATTGAGCGGGGATTAATCGCTTGGAACTCGTGTCTGGTCCCCTTTTTAATTTGATCAATTTCCGATAATAAAGTGTTTCTGTAGTCTAAGATCTGGCCGATTGCCCCATTAATTTCGGAGGTGGTCGCATGGACGCCACGGCGATATTGCCGCTTGTGCAAAAAGCGTGTGGTGGGGGTCTTGATTTCTACAAGTACCGCATCACGCCCCGAGCCCCCCGAAAACAGAAAGTCAACGAACTTAGCGTTCTTATTGTCGACGCGATGTCCTCCAACGTATGCCTTGCCTTCGAGAAAAGTCACAGCGGAAGAAAATAACTGTGCCAATGCCAAAGGGTAGTTCTGAAATGTGATTTGCCAAAATTCCTCGTCGCTGTTCGTTTTATTGTTATCCCATATATGAATTAAGTCTATTAGCCGTCGCGAAGTGTTTCCCATAAACACTGCATCTGCAAAATGCTCCATGAATGTATGTATGGCTCGAGCCCGTTCAGATACCATTGCTGCCCACGCCGCGCGGTAGGCATCACCCTTCTCACCGTACTCGATCACGCCTTGCAGTGTAATCTGAGATAAGAACAGCCACCAAGCTGGATTGGAGGTGTCCGCTCGCAGTTTCTCAAAAAGAGCGTCTCCATCATTCAGGCTAAGATTAAATGAATTGGCGATAGATTCGAGGGCAACGTCGTTATTATCGACTATCTCTTCAAGATACTTATCAAAGTCATCGCGACGAGTGCCTATATTACTGGTAAAAACACTTTTGGCAAAGAAATCGACACCAGACCGAGTGAGGTAACCGTGCCCTTTCAGCGGATTCGCAGATAATTGCAGCCAAGCGCTTGGTATAACGAACTTTTCACCGGCATTCACGCTTATCCCAATGCCATGCTTACCCGGCCGTCTAAAAGCAATTTCGCGTCCGCATCCATCGCATTGACGCAAGAGATATGGCGCTGCATCCTTATCTATCTGTTCTATATCGTGGCACTTCAAGCACTGCATTGATATGTTTCCAGTACAAATGTTAGAGCTAGACGTGGTTGGCCTGTTCGTTATAGATACATTGCGGTCATAGTTGAAGCCAAGGCTGAACTAATTGTAGGCTAGCTCAAAGTTGATTATGGCCTCTGGTATAGTCAAGGGGTGGCGCTGAGGCGTGCGGTCACTAGCGGGCAGGGCATCGATCCTGCCATGTCAGCACCACAGGTGCGCATCGGGACGAGACCGACATGGTCTCGCGCTTCTTGGTCCGATGTCGATGACCAACCAGACGCCGGCGAGACCGCACGCGAGCATACCGGACCCTATAGCCCTTTTGCGCGCCGGGAACTCACGGCCAGTTTCTCGATCAGTTCGCCCCCGATGGGCCTGCTCGGGGAAAATGTTATGCCCGTCTTGGTCGCCTTGAGGTTGAGCGCGGCGATCTCGCCGGCGTGGGCCTTTATCGCGGCGGGGTCGAGGTAGAGCCCGCACTGCTTGCTGAAGGCCGCATAGCCGGCGATGATCGTCCCGTCGATCTCAAACCCGGGCATATCGTACCGCATGACTTCCTCGGCATCGGGCAGCGCCCGTGCCAGATGGGCCCGCAGCTCGCCCAGCACGGCACGAAACTGCGGCGGCGCGGCATCGATGTAGGCATCGTGCAGTGCGATGTCTTTCATGCGGGCATGGCGTCGGGGAGGGGCGAAGACAATCATGGCTCAGCTCGGCGCGCCCGGTGCTGATCCGGCAACCGAACGAGCGAAGGGCTCCGCCATGTCATTCCAGGCCTATCTCGACGCCATTGAACACAAGACCGGGCTGACCCCGCGGCAATTGCTGGCGCTTGCCGCTGAAAAGGGGTTCGGGGGAGACACGAAAGCCGGGCTGATCCTCGACTGGCTCAAGGCTGATTACGGCCTTGGGCGTGGGCACGGTATGGCGCTGGTGCATGTGTTGAAGAACGGGCCGCGCATCGATCCCCGCCATGTCGGCACCGCCGGCGTGCATCGGGACGAGAGCGACATGCTCTGGCTCGACGGGGTGGCGAGCAAGCCCAGATGAGCCGCGAACCGGCGGGTTTGCGTCGACGACAGGATTTGTCGCGGCCATCATGCTTGCGCCACCGGCGCGCTTGAGGCAGAGAGACAGCGGGCCCGAAGTCCGGTGTCCGGAGCATCCTCAATGTCGCATTCACCCGCCCGCCCGCGCTTTTCGGCGGAGCTGCGCGCTTCGCTTTACCACGCCACGGTCTTTCTCTCGAATGCCGCGGCGGCGGTAGGCTTTGCGGCGTGGCTCGGCTCGCGCGGCATCTCGCCCGATGAGATCGGCATCATCAATGCCGTGCCGGTTCTGGTGCTCCTCGGCATCAACATGTTCATCGGGCGGATTGCCGACAAGGCGAGCGACTGGCGCCAGATGCTGATCATCCTCTCGCTCATCGGCGGGGTGGTGCCCATCGGGCTCTTCGTCGTCGACGAGTTCTGGGGCATCCTCCTCGTCTGGACGCTGGTGATGATCCCGACAGGCTCGATCCCGCCGCTGGTCGATGCGGCCACCGTCCGGCTCACCCGCCGCAATGGCAGCGATTTCGGCTTCGTTCGCGCCTGGGGCACCGTGGGCTATATGGTCGCCAGCGGGTTTGCCGGCTGGGTCATCGCCGCCTTCGGCATCGATGCCTTCGTGCCGCTCATCGTCGGGCTCACCCTGCTCCGCGCCGCGCTCGCGCTGCAATTGCCGCGCTTCCGTGGGCCCGCGCAGCCGGTGCTGCCCGACATGCCGCCGCTCGCGGGCAAGCTGCGCGAGGTGCTGCGCCCCTGGTTCGTGCTGCCGCTCGTGGGGTTCGCGCTCATCAACGCCACCCACACCATCATCGTCGCCTTCGTTGCCTTCGTCTGGCTGGGGCAGGGCATCGATATGGGCACGATCGGCTGGCTCATCGCCGTGGGGGCTGCGGCAGAGGCGATCATGATGTTCGTCTGGCGGCGCATCGGGCGCCGCTTCACCGCCCGCCACATGATCTTCGCGGCCGGCGTCACCGTCGCCATACGCTGGACCATCATGGCCTTCGAGCCCTCGGTGCCGGTGCTCTTCGTCCTCCAGCTCTCCCATGCCATCACCTATGGGGTGGGCTATTTCGGCATGGTGCATTTCATCGCCAACTGGACGAGCGAGGATATCGCGGCCGAGGCGCAGGGCTTTTCCTTCGTCCTCCAGCAGGTCTTCGCCTTCGTCACCGTGCTGAGTTTCGGTGGGCTCGTCGGGGCCCTCGGGGCAAAGGCCTTCCTCCTCGCCGCGCTCCTCGGGGTCGCCGGTGCTATCTGCGTCGCCATCTCCCTCCGCCTCCGCGCCGCCCATAAGTAATCGCGCCGGGTCGCGGTCGCCGCGATCCCGTCGCGGTCGGTCGAAGCCGCGCAGCGGGATGCACTGCAGAGCCTTGCGCGGTCCCGAATCGACGAAATTCTTTCCCCGACGTGCCCGCACCCGTGCTGCCCGGGGACAAGTTTCTTCCGGGCCGGTGCTGTTCCCCAGGCCTCAACCTGAGGCCTCATACCCCGGCCGACTTATCCCCGCTCCCCTGGCTTCCGCCCAAGATCCACCGGCGCCGATTCCCAAGCCATCATCGCTCGGCGGCTCACCACCCACATCTCCCCACGCCCGCATCCTGAGGTCCGGCGCAGCCGCCTCGAAGGGCGGCAGCAGCCCACACCCCACCATTCACATCGCCCTGACGGTCGACACGCCCCCGCAAAAGTGCAGGAAGTGTAATTTCGGTCAAATTTGACCCCAGTTCGTGCACGTTTCGCGCAGCTTCGACGCATGAAAAAGGCCCCGGGGCATCGCCCGGGGCCTTCCTCATTTCCGCTGTTCTTTGGTCCAGCCCGATCAGCCGAGCCGGCCGCTCGCATGGGCGAGCATGGTGTAGACCTTGCCGCGCTCGGAGAGCAGGTATTCGCGGGTCTCCTCGACCGGCTGCGGACCGGCCGCGGCACGCTTCAGGAGCTGTTCGAACTCCGCCATGTAAGTGGCTGCGGTGCGCGAGAAATCCTGGTCGCGCTGCAGCTTCTTGCGCACGTCGTCATAGGTCGACTGGCCGCCCAGCGTGTAGATCCGGCGCGAGAACACGTTCGGCTCGCCACCCTGGTAGCGCATCCAGGCCTCCGCCAGCGCCGCATCGTCGATGGCGCGGGCGATTTCCTCGGTCAGCCCCGACAGGTTCGACTGCTGGCCGCCGGCTTGGTTGGCCGTGGCATTGCGCAGCACGTCGCGCAGCCAGCCGCCGCCTTCCTCGCTGCGGGCCTTGGCCGGCTCCGCCTGCGTAGCGCGGGCGGGGGGCGTCGCGGCGAGCACGTCGGACTGCGGACGGGCCGGTTCGGGGCGGGAGCCCTGGGGCCGCGCCGGTTCGCTCGGCCGCTCGTCGCGCAGCTGCGGGGCCGCGGGCCGTGCGGAGGGTGCCTGGCGATCGCTGAGGTCGTGGCTTGCCGGCTGCGACCGGACGATCGCGTTGAGCTCGCTCAGCGCCTCGATCTGCTCGGCAACGACCCGCCGCATGGCAGCCGCGCTCGCCCGGGTTTCCTCGGGCAGTTCCATGACGCCGCGGGCGAGTTCGGAGCGCGTAGCCTCGAGTTCCGAGCCGACTTCCTTGGCAGTCGAGCGCATGGCGTTCGCCGTCTCGTTGAAGCGGCGGGTGGCCTCTTCCAGCGCCTGCTGCATTTCGAGGATCATCGCCTGCTGGGTCTGGCGCAGCTGGTCGCTGGCGCGCTGGCTTTCGGTGTCGGCGGTCTGGCGGAAATCCACCAGCTGTGCCTGCACCTTCTCGGTCGTCGAACCAAGCGCAGTCGAGACTTCCTCCCCGCTGGTCGAAAGCACGCCGCGGATGGAGTCCGTGGTCGAACCGAGCACGGTCCGGACCTCTTCGGAGGTTTCTGCCAGCGCCGCCTGCAGTTCGTTCCGCGTCTGTCCGAGCACGCTCGAGAACCGGCCCGAGGTGTCGCGAAGCGCACCCTGGACCTGCTCGGTCGAAGTCTGCAGCGTCTCCTCGAAGGCGTTGCGGGTGGTGCCGAGTACGTCGGTGACGCGTTCTGCCGTCGAGGCGAGAGCGGCGTTGACCTGCTCGGAATTCTCCATCAGCGCGCCCTGCACCTGGTCGGCGGTTGCCGAAAGGGTCGACTGAACGTGCTCGCGAGTCGAGCCGAGTGCGGCCTGCATCTGATCGGTGGAGTTGAGCAGAGCCGAGCGCACCTGGGCGGTGTTGCTCGCAATGGCGCCCTCGAGCTCTTCGGTCGTCGCATGGATCGTCGACTGGACGTGCTCGCGGGTCGCGGAGAGAGCCGACTGCACCTGATCGGTGGAGGCGGTGAGGGCGGACTGGATCTGCTCGCTCGTTGCGGTCAGAGCGCCGACCACAGTGCCCGAGGTCGAGTTGAGCGCGCCCGAGACGGTGTCGGCGGTGGAGGCCACGACCTCTTCCATCGAGCGTCGTGCCTCGAGCAGGCGCCGTTCGGTGTCGTTCACCGTATCGGCGATCGACTGGGCGAAGCTGCGCATACGGGTATCGATATCGTCCGCCCGCGACGTGAAGCTGCTGGCGAGAGCGTCCATGGCCTCGCGCCGTTCCTCGAGCGTGTTGATCGAGAGTGCGGTCGCGGAGTTGAGATGGCCGGCAGCGCCGCCCAGCGTCTTGGCTTCGCTTTCGAGCGAGCCGAGCAGGGTCGCGAACTCGCCGACCATGCCGCGGATGGTGCCCTGGAGCGCGGTGACGTGCTCGGAGACGAGGCGGCCGGCTTCTTCGGTCGAGCCGATCGCTTCACGCACCGTCGAGGAATAGGTCTCGGTCTGGCGCGCAACGCTGGTCTCGAGCGATGCAAGGTTCTGGGTCGAGGAGTCGAGCACGTTCTGCAGCAGCAGGTTCGACTCGTTGAGCTTGTTCAGCGCGGTCGTCACGTCGCTGAGGATGCGGCTCGTGGAGACCGACATCAGCGCCTCGGCCTCGCGGGCATTCTCGACAAGGGCGGACTGCAGCACGTTGCCGTGCCCGGCGAGCGCGGCGGCCAGCTGGTCCGACTTTTCGGTGACCAGCGCAGCGAACGCGTTGGTCTGCTCGTTCACGGTGCGGTTGATGGTCTCGACGCGCTCGCTGATCGTCTCGGCCGCGGTTACGGCCTTGATCGAAACCAGCTCGTCGATATTGCCCGCCGCCGTACGGATCTGCTCGAGGGCGCCACGGACCGCGACATCCATGCGGTTGGCGGTTTCGGCAACGTCGGTCGAGATCGTCTCGGTGGCCGCCACGATGCGCTTGGAGATCGTCTCCTCGATGCGGTCGGCGCCGGCCTCGAGGTCGGTCATCGACTGGATGAGCGCGGTATTGATCGAGGTGTTGAGCGCCGAAAGGCGGTCGGCGGTGATGTCGGCGCGTGCCGTGATCGCCTCGGGCAGGGTGCCGAGCCGGTCGTCGACCAGATCGGTGATCGAGCGGCGTGCCGTCTCGACCCCAGTTTCGATCAGCTGGGCGGCGCGGCGCGCGCTTTCGTCGACAGTATTGGCGGCATGCTCGACCCGGCCGGTGACGCCCGTTTCCGCATCGGCGATGCGGATGATGGCGCTTTCGACCCCGCGGCCGAGATTGTCGTTGAGTTCGGCAACCTTGGCGGCAATCAGCGCGGAGACCGCGGCGGCGCGCTCGCCCATTACGTCATTGACATTGCGCAGGCTCGTGTCGAGGCGCTCGACGGCGCGCTCGGCCTGGGTGTCGATGGTGCTGGCCAGGGCATCGGTGCGTTCGCCGATGGCAGCCGCCATTTCGACGGTACGGTTGCCGAGCGTGTCGGCAAGCTGCTGTGTGCGCTGGTTGAGCGCTTCAGAGAGTTCGGTCGAGCGGGTGCCCACGGTGCGGGCGAGCTCCTTGGTACCCTCGTCAAGGGTGCGCGAGAGGCCGGAAATCGAGCTCTCGAGCCCGCTGTTGAGCGCACCGCTGCGCTCGGCCAGCGTGTCGTTGAGGGCTGCAACGCGGCCGTCGAGCTGCTCGGTGAGGGTCGTGGTGCTGCGGGCCAGGGTCTGGTCGATCGCTCCTGCGCCCGAAACCAGGGCATCGTTGAGCTCGCGGCTCCTCGTGGAAAGCGTGTCGGTCAGCTCTTGGGTGCGGCCCGCAAGCGTGTCGCCGAGTTCGATCACCCGGCCCTGAAGGGCCTGGCTCAGCTCGTCGCTGCGCCCGATCAGCGCGGCGTTGAGGTCGCGGGTCCGCTGTTCCAGCGTCTCGTCGAGTTCTGCGACGCGGCCGGCGAGGGTCTGGCCGAGGTCCTCGCTGCGGGTCATAAGGGTCGCATTGAGTTCCTGCGTGCGACCGGCGAGCGTGTCGTTGAGTTCGAACACGCGGCCCTTGAGGGTTTCGCTCAGGTCCTCGCTCCGGGCAATGAGCGCGGCGTTGAGTTCCTGCGTGCCGGTGCTGAGCGTTTCGCCCAGTTCGCGGGTGCGTCCGTCGAGGGTATCGCCAAGCTCGGCGACGCGGCCGTGTAGCGTTTCGCCCAACACCGCGGCGCGGTCCTGAAGCGTGTCGGAAAGCTCCTGGGTGCGCACGGTGAGCGTATCGTTGAGCTCGATGACGCGCGTCTGGAGCGTCGCGCCGAGTTCCTGCGTGCGGCCTTCGATGGTGACGTCAAGAAGCCGGGTGCGTTCGTCGAGCGCGTTGTTGAGCTGGCGCGTGCGCCCGTCGAGAGCGGCGGTCAGGTCCTGCGTGCGGCCTTCGAGCGCCGTGGTCAGGTTCTGCGTGCGGTTTTCGAGGGCCGTCGTCAGATCCTGCGTCCGGCCATCGAGCGCGGCAGCAAGATCGGCCGTCCGGCCTTCAAGGGCGCCCGACAGCGTGCGGGTCCGCTCGTCGAGGGCCGCGGTCAGCTCGGCCGCGCGGCCGGAAATGGTGGTGGAGAATTCGTCGGCACGGCCGACCAGAGCTGCGTTCAGATCACCGACGCGGTGGGTGAGGGCGTCGGAGAGTTCGCGCGTGCGGTCCTGGAGGGTGCCCGAGAAGGTCTGCGTCCGCTCGATGAGCGCATCGCCGAGTTCCTGGGTGCGGCCTTCGAGGGTCGTGCTGAAGAGGCTGGTGCGGTTGTCGATGACGTCGCCCAGTTCCTGGGTGCGCGAGGA
Organism: Arsenicitalea aurantiaca; assembly: GCF_003994485.1. GTDB lineage: Bacteria > Pseudomonadota > Alphaproteobacteria > Rhizobiales > Devosiaceae > Arsenicitalea > Arsenicitalea aurantiaca. The sequence continues at coordinate 836,055 of NZ_RZNJ01000002.1, read as the reverse complement.
GATGGCGTTACCCAGTGCCTCGGTCCGGTCTTCGAGCGCCGAGCTCAGCTCTTCGACGCGGGCAACGAGCGTTTCGTTGAAGAAGGACGTGCGATCCGAAAGCACGTTGCCGAGCACGTCGGTGCGGTTGGAGATGGCGGTGCCGAGCGCGTCGGTGCGGCTTGCCAGGGTGTTGTCGAATTCCTGGGCGCGGGCGACGAGGGTCTCGTTGAGTTCCTGCGTCCGCGTTTCGAGCGTCTCGCGCAGCATCTGCGTACGCCCGTCGAGCGCATCGGCGATGATCTGGGAATGCCCTTCCAGCGAGTCCGAGATTTCGCGCGAGCGGGCGCCGATGGTCTCGGTGATCTGCTTGGCGCGAGCCCCGAGGGTTTCGGTCATCTCGCGGGTGCGCTGGCCGACGATCTCGTTGAAATGGCCCGACTTTTCGTCGAGTGCCATTTCCAGCACGTTGGCGCGGGCGGCGAAGCTGGCGCTATGCTTGTCGAGCGCGGTGACGAGGCGGTCGCCCTTGTCGCCGAGCACGCTGTCGAGGGTCTGCATGCGGTTGTCGATGGTCGCAGCGATCTCGTCGAGACGCGCATCGAACTGCGCCAGATTGGCTGAACCCGCGGACGAAAGGGTGACCCGGGCGCGCTCGGTCGTGTCGTCGAGCTGGCCGGCCAGCTCGATCATTGCCGATTGCAGCCGGCTTTCCATCGAGTTGACCTGGATCGCGACACTTTCGTCGAGCTGGCGCGAAAGGCCCCCGAGCAACTGCTCGGCCTCACGGGCGCGGCCGGTGATGTCGGCGGCGATGCGCGAGCCGATCATGTCCAGCGCGCCGGAGACTTCATGGCCGCGATCACGCAGCTGGTCCAGAAGCGTGATGCCGCCCTGACTCAGCAGCTTGGCAAGGCTCGACGTCCGGTTGTCGATGGCGTCAGAGAGCGTGACGGCACGGCTGTCGAGAGCCTCCGTCAGCGCGTTCATCCGCCCGTCGATCACCGAGCTCAGCTCGCTCGTGCGATTCTCGAAGGCGAGCGAGATCGTGGACGAGCGGTCCTCGAGCGTCACGTTGATGCGGCTGGCGCTATCATCGAGCGCGGAGAGCAGGTGATTGGTGCGCTGGTCGATCAGCGACACGAAGCTCTCGGTGCGCTCGCCGAATGCGGAATTCAGCGAGTTGCCGGCGGTTTCGAGCGCCTTGGTCAGGTTCCCGCCCGATTCGACGATGGTGCCCGCGATGCGCTGCGAGATCATGTCGAGGTCGAAGACGAGCCCGGTATGGCTTTCGGTAATCGCTTCGCGCACGCGCTCGGTATTGGTGATCACGGCCTCGCGCTGGCTGGCGAGCTCCTGGATCAGAGCGCGCATGCGCGATTCATTGTCCGAATAGGTCCGTTCGAGCGCGGTGACCTCGTTGTGGATCATCACCTCGAGTTCGCCGGCGCGCGAAAGGGCCCGCTCGAGCCCGTCGCCCAGGGCGTTGACCTCGCGCCGCACGGCCTGACCGACAGATGCGACCTTCTCGGAGGCGGTCGTTTCGGGCTCGGCCAGCCGGATCGCGGCATGGGTGATGGCGGTTGCGGCGTTGCGTAGTTCCTGCGCGCGGCGCACCAGCGTCGAAATCGCGAAGAAGCCGAGGACGGGGATGATCGCGATGGCAACGAGGCCGATGAAATCATTGGAGCCGAAGAAGGCGGGCGTACCCAGTTCGTCGCCGTGCCGGACGACCGCAACGAGGAGCACCGCGAACACCCAGACCGTCGAGATGGCGGCGGCAATCCAGGTCGGCGTGCGTGAGGATTTGGTCTGCAATCCGTAGAGGATCTTGGAGCTCTGCAGCCGATCGTCATTGGCGACCGAGCCGGCCTGCGCCGCGATCTTGTCTGCCGCGCGGGCCCGCTCGGAGCGCTGGTTGCCCTCGCGCTGCGCGGGGCGTGCGCCGCCGGGCTGCTGGCCGGGGGAGGCCGCCTTGTCGGAGGGTTCGTCGAGCTTTGGCTCTTCAGGCTTTGCGGCCTGCTGATCGATGCCGAACACCGAGTCCTTGAGAGCATCCTCTACGGCAGAGAAGGCCAGGCTTGCGGGGTCACTCTGGGTATTCGTCGATTTTTTCGCCATACTCTTTACAACTCTCGCGTCGGCACTATTGCGACAGGGCGGGGCATATCGAGCTGTTGTGGCCCATCACCGGTTCCCGGTTTGATGTCCATATGGGTAAAATGCGATTCAAAAGCCCCGCATCCGACCGACCGACCCATGCCGCCGCGCACTGGTTATCACCATATATACATTCAATTTTAGGCAAACCGAGCGCTTTCTTAAGCAAAGGTTAATTTTGGGGCGGGATCAAGGCTCAATGGTGGCCGTCAACGCCTTTCCCCATCCGCTTAATCTCCCGTTCACCGCGCCCATCCTAGTGTGCCGTTTCTGGCTGTGGATAATTTTGGCGCATATTTTCGGGGACGGTGATGGCACGGGGCAATGTGGTCGTAGATCTGGGCCAGGGTCTCTCCGAAAGCGCCCATACCCGCCCGATCGACCTCGACCATCTCGACCGCCAGACGCTGGGGGATGGCGGGCTGCAGGCCGAAGTCCTCAGGATGTTCGACGATCTGGTCGCGCGCACTTTTCTGCGTCTCGAGCAGAGCGCGGAGCTCGCCGAAGTGCTCTCCCATCTCAAGGTGCTGAGGGCCGGGGCGGAGGGCGTCGGTGCCTTCCCGCTCGCGCGCCTCGCGGCCCAGACAGAGGAAGAGCTGACCACCGGGGTCAACATAAACCCCGAGCGCGTCGACGATCTGCAGATGGCCGTGGAAGAGCTCCGCGCCTTCATCGCCGTTCTCCTGGGCAAGATCGAAGCCGAACTCGGCGAATAGTCGCAGCGCCGGGCAGCCATGCTTGCAGGCGGGGAAGGGCAGGGCTATATGCGCCCCATCGCACAGACCCCGCAAAGGCCGTCATGACCAAGATCACCTTCATCGAAGCCAATGGCGAAAAGCACGTCACGCAAGCCGAGAACGGTTCGACGGTGATGGAAACCGCCATCATGAACGGCGTGCCGGGGGTGATTGCGGAATGCGGCGGCGCATGCACCTGCGCCACCTGCCATGTTTATGTCGACGACGCCTGGTCCGAAGCCGTGGGCGGTCCCTCGATGATGGAAGAGGACATGCTCGACTTCGCCTTCGACGTGAAGCCGACGAGCCGGCTCTCCTGCCAGATCAAGGTCCGCGAGGACCTCGACGGTCTCGTCGTGCACGTCCCCAGCCGACAGGGCTGATCCGTTCAGGCGGGACAGCGCTCGTAGATCATGGGGCTGCGCCAGTCGGTGGTGCCGTCATAGCCGATCAGGAAGGCGTGGAAGCGGTCCGAATTTTCCCAGACGACCTGCCAGGCCTGTGGCGAATCGGAAAAATTCCAGGACGTGCGGCCCTCGAAGGCGCGCAGCTTGATCGGCACCGGCTCGCTGCCATCTTGTGCGCTATGGGCAATGGCGTCGACGCTGGTAATCGCGATCTCGGCCGGGTGCGTGCAGGCGCGCGAGACGATGGCCGGGCGGTTTCCCGTCGAGGACGGCGTCGAGATCGTCCAATTTCCGGCAAAGGGCGCGGCGTGACCGTTGAGCGCATCGGGCGGGCTCTGGCGCGCATAGACCGGGCAGCGGTGATAGACGAGAATATCGGACCAGACCGGTGCGCCGTCGGCGCCGATCGGATGGGCGTTGAACTCGTCCTTCGAAATCCAGACGGCGGCGGTGGTTTCGTTTTCCCCCGAGAGCAGCGTGCGCCCATCGACCGCCGAAAGTGCGTAACGGGTCGCTGCCCCGTAGTAGATCTCGTGGCGGATCGTCCCGTCCGGCTCCGCCCTCATGGTAATCGGGGCCGGACAGATAATCAGCGTGTTGTCTTCGCCGCCGGGACGATAGGCGGCCCATTCGCCGACGAACGGAGTGGCTTCGCCGTCCGGAGCGCCGGGATAGCTCGTCCGCGGTGCGTCCTCTGCGATGGCAGGCACGGCGAGGGCGGCTGAGAGGAGGCAGGCGAGGGCGCGGGCGAGCATGAGGATCCTCCAGGCTATGGTGGATCGCTAGCGCGACGCCGCCCGTCGAAACATCCCCGAAACAGGGGGCGCATTTCGCGAGGGAAGGTCGGGGCGCAAACATTTGGCCTGCGGGCGCGGATTGCGCCGCGCGCGTTCTAACCGGGTGCCGGGCGGAGAAATATAAAAGCGATTGGATTTCATAATCTTGCTCGCAGCCGGCCTCTGGCACTATGTTCCGGCCATCCGGATGGAGCATCATGGGCGCACTCAATACGTTCCCGCTCAGCCTCAAGGTCAGGGGGCGGAGCATTCTCATCATTGGTGGTGGCGACGAGGCGCTGAACAAGGCGCGGCTCGCAGCCAAGACGTCTGCCGAGGTGGTGGTGGTGTCGCCCGAGCCTGAGGCCGATTTCTCCGGCCTCGGCGTCCACGTCGCGGCGCGGATGGTGGGTGCGTGCGATTTCTTCAACGCGGCCATGGTGTTCGTCGCTGACCATGGGGTCGAGGGCGAGCGCGCCAAAAAGCTCGCGCGGCGCGCCGGCGTGCCGCTCAACGTCGTCGACGTGCCCGACCAGTGCGATTTCTACACCCCCTCCATCGTCGAGCGGGCGCCGCTGACCATCGCGATCTCGAGCGAGGGCGAAGCGCCGGTGCTGGCGCGGCTGGTGCGGGCAAGGATCGAGGCGATGCTGTCCCCAGGGCTCGGGAAAATCGCGAGTCTCGCCGGCAGCTTGCGCAAGAGCGTTGAGAGTTTGATTCAGGATGGGGCGTCCCGCCGGCGGTTCTACGAAGCGCTGGTGACGACCCCCGAAATCGACCGCACAGGCGCCGAGGCCCTGCTCGCTGCCCATGCCGATGGCGGCAAGGGTGCCGGCATTGTCTGGCTCATCGGGGCGGGGCCGGGCGCGGAGGATCTCCTGACCTTGCGGGCGCAGCGGCTGCTGCAGGAAGCGGACGTGATTGTCCACGACCAGCTCGTGCCGACGGCGGTGGTCGAGATGGGCCGGCGCGATGCCGAGCGCATTTCGGTGGGCAAGGCCAAGGGCCATCATTCGTTTAGCCAGGCGCAGATCAATACGCTGCTCGTACGGCTCGGAGCCGAGGGCAAGCGGGTGGCGCGGCTGAAGAGCGGCGACCCGATGGTGTTCGGACGCGCCGGCGAGGAAATCGCGGCGCTGCGCAAGGCCGGCATCGGCTATGCCATTGTGCCGGGCGTGAGCGCGGCGCTGGCCGCTGCTGCCGATACTGCGACGCCCGTCACGCTGCGCAAGGTCTCGAGCGGAGTGGTGTTCGCCACGGCCCATGGCGCCGAGGATGGTGACCTCGCGCACTGGGCGGCGCTAGCGGGGGCGGGGATCACGCTTGCGCTCTATATGGGCAAGTCGATCGCCGGCGATGTCGCATCGCGGCTCGTCGCTCACGGAATTGCCGGGACGATGCCGGTTGGAATCGTGGTCAATGCCGGCCGGGCCGACCGCAGCCTCTATGCCGGAACGCTCGACGCACTGGCGCGCGACGCAATCGCGTTTTCGGACGGGCCGGCGGTGATCCTGATCGGGCCGGCGGTGGCGGCAGGCGACTGGGAACAGGCGGTGGCGCTCGCGCCGCAGAACATGCAGGTAGCTTGATGGAAATCCTGACTGGAAACGAGTTGCTGTCGGGCGCAGCGGTTTATCTCGACGCGGACGGCAATTGGGTGGCCGAGATCGACCGGGCACGGCTCTTTGCCAAGGACGAGGCTGAGGCACGCGACGCGGCCATCGCGGCGAGCAAGGCGACGGGCCGGATCGTCGGGGTCGAGATCGAGACGGTGAAAATGGTGGACGGGCGCGTCGTCGCCGACCGGATCCGCGAACGCATTCGGGCCGAAGGGCCCACGGCGCCGGCATTCCCGCGCCAGGAACTGGGTGAGGACGGTCATGTATCGATATGACGAATTCGACGCCGCGTTCGTGCGCGAGCGCACGGCACAATTCTCCGACCAGGTGAACCGGCGGCTGACGGGCGAGCTCAACGAGGACCAGTTCCGGCCCCTGCGGCTGATGAACGGCCTCTATCTCCAGCTCCACGCCTACATGCTGCGCGTGGCGGTGCCCTATGGCACGCTGAGCGGGCGCCAGATGCGCAAGCTCGCCCATATCGCCCGGACCTATGACCGGGGATACGGACATTTCACCACGCGCCAGAACATCCAGTTCAACTGGCCGCGCCTAAAAGACGTGCCCGAAATCCTCGCCGAGCTGGCCTCGGTCGAGATGCACGCCATCCAGACGTCGGGCAATTGCATTCGCAACGTCACGACCGACCAGTTTGCCGGCGCCGCGGCCGACGAGATCATCGATCCGCGTCCGGTGGCCGAGATCATTCGGCAGTGGTCGAGCCTGCACCCCGAGTTCTCGTACCTGCCGCGCAAGTTCAAGATCGCCATCACCGGCGCGCCGGCGGACCGGGCGGCGATCCGCTTCCACGATATCGGGCTGCAGGCGGCGACCAATGCGGCCGGCGATGTCGGCTGGGAGGTCTGGGTCGGCGGCGGGCTCGGGCGCACCCCGATGATCGGCAAGATGATCAACGGCTTCGTGCCCAACGAACATCTGCTCGCCTATCTCGAGAGCATTCTGCGCGTCTACAACCGCTATGGCCGACGCGACAACAAGTACAAGGCCCGCATCAAGATCCTCGTCCACGAGGAAGGCCTCGAGACGATCAAGGCGCAGGTCGAGGCGGAATTTTCCGAAGTGCGGGGCGGGGTGCTGACCCTGCCGCAGGAAGAACTCGACCGGATCGGCAGCTATTTCGCGCCGCCCTCCTTCGAGGACCTGCCGGCCACCCCGATCGACATCGCGCGCGAAACGATCCTCGATCCCGCCTATGGCCGCTGGCTCGACAACAACATCTTCTCGCACTACCGGCCCGGCTATGCGAGCGTCACCATCTCGCTCAAACCCATCGGCGGCGCGCCCGGCGATGCGACCGACGCGCAGATGGAGGCCGTGGCCGACCTCGCCGAGCGCTATTCCTTCGACGAGCTGCGCGTCAGCCACGAGCAGAACCTCGTGCTGCCGCATGTGCGGGTCGCAGACCTCCGCGCGGTCTATGACGGGCTGGTCGAGGCGGGCCTCGCCGAAGGCAATGCGGGGCTCATCACCGACATGATCGCCTGCCCGGGGCTCGATTTCTGCGCGCTGGCCAATGCCCGCTCGATCCCGATCGCCCAGGCGATCTCGCACAAATTCGCCGCGCCCGAGCGGCAGGCCGAGATCGGGGACCTCAAGATCAAAATTTCGGGCTGCATCAATGCCTGCGGACACCACCATGTGGGCCATATCGGCATTCTGGGCGTCGAGAAGAAAGGCACCGAGCTCTACCAGATCACGCTGGGCGGGGACGGCACCGAGCACGCCTCGGTCGGCAAGATCCTCGGGCCGGGCTTCGTTGCCGACGCGGTGCCGGACGCCATCGAACGGCTGGTCGACGTCTATCTCGGGCGGCGCGAGACGCCGGACGAACCCTTCATCGCCACCGTACGCCGGCTGGGCGACGCGCCCTTCAAGGAGGCGCTCTATGGCACGACTTAGCGGGGTGCCCCTCCGTCTCCCCTTGTGGGAGAGGGTGGATCGCGCGCAGCGCGAGACGGGTGAGGGATCTGGGACGGTGCGGGCCAATCGCATGTCGTATTGGACTCGTAGACCGAGGAGCTGGCGATGACGGCCGCGTCCAAGATCGCCGCCGCGCCAGTGGCGCAGGACAAGTTGCGGGCGCTGGGGATCATGGCGCTCAACGGCATGTTCGATGAGATGGACGCGCTGGGCGTGCTCCGCCAGGCAGCGACCGAGTTGCTGGCCGGCGACATCGCCATCGTGTCCTCGTTCGGGGCGGATTCGGCGGTGCTGCTGCACCTCGTGGCGCAGGTCGATCCCTCCATGCCGGTGTTCTTCCTCGAAACGGGCAAACATTTTCCCGAGACGCTGGCTTATGTCGAAACGCTGAAGCGCCAGCTGGGGCTGATCAACGTCACGGCGCTCCATCCCGATCCGGCCGATCTCGCGCGCTTCGATCCCGACGGGACGCTCTGGGAGACCGACCCCGATTCCTGCTGCCACATCCGGAAGACCGAGCCGCTGGAGCCGATTACCGAGCAGTTCGGCGGATGGGTGACGGGGCGCAAGCGCTTCCAGACGCGCGAGCGTGGCGTGCTGCCCCATTTCGAGCTGACGAGCGATGATCGGATCAAGATCAACCCGCTGGCCTATTTCTCCGATGCCGACGTCAACGCCTACAAGGCCGAGCACGGGCTGCCCGAGCACCCGCTTTATGCCGTAGGCTACAAATCGATCGGCTGCGCCCCGTGCACGAGCATCGTGGCAGAAGGCGAGGACCCGCGCGCCGGCCGCTGGCGCGGGCTCAACAAGAAGGAATGCGGCATCCATTTCGATTTCAACGGAGCGATCGCCAAGCCCATGGCCGCCACCGCAGAGCTGAAGCTGTTCAAGGACGGCGCTTTCACCGCCGACCCGTTCCGCGCATGGGCGGAGGGGGACGATCCGGCTTCCGTGCGCTACACGCACGTGCCCCTGCCAGAGTTCCTCGCGGCGCGCGACGCGTTCCTCGCCAATCCGCATCCGCTTGGGCTGCTCGTCTCGTCGGGCGACAAGGTCGAAAACGTCGAGGGCGATCTCTCGCGGTTTGCTTCGATCGCGGTCAGGTTTCCCGCTTTCACCGACGGGCGCGGCTATTCGACGGGCCGGCTGCTCTCGGAACGACTCGGCTATGGCGGGGAGTTGCGGGCCGTGGGCGACGTACTGCAGGACCAGATCCCGCTGATGCGGCGGTGCGGGTTCAATGCCTTCGTCGTCGAGCACGAGCCGACGCGCAAGGCGCTGCGCGAGGGCAGGCTGCCCGAGGTCAGCATCTTCTACCAGCCGGTCGGAACGACCGAAGTGCCGCTCGGCACCCGTCCCTACCTCCGCCGCGCCGCGCCTGCGACGCGCTAGGGGATTGCAGCGGGGCCAAAAGAGCATTAACCCGCTTGCTCGATCCGGCCGTCGCGTCTGCGACGACATCCTCCTTTCAGGACGTCACGGCGTCCCGCCATCCTGCTCCGGCAGCACCCCCTCGTGCCGGATGCACCGGCAAAGACAGAGTTGAGACTCATGAGCGGAAACGAAATCGTCACCGATGTTGTCGTGATCGGCGCAGGGCCCTGCGGGCTCTTTGCCGTGTTCGAACTGGGTCTGCTCGATCTCAAATGCCACGTGATCGACATTCTCGATCGTCCGGGCGGCCAGTGTGCCGAGCTCTATCCCGAAAAGCCGATCTACGACATTCCAGGCTTCCCGGTGATCACGGGGCAGGGGCTGACGGACAACCTTCTGGCGCAGATCGCGCCTTTTTCGCCCGAATTCCACTATTCCCGGATGGTGAACGGGCTCGAGCGCCTTGAGGACGGCAGCTTCCGGCTCGAAACCGATGCGGGCGAAGTGTTTCTCGCCAAGGTGGTGGTGATTGCGGCAGGTGGCGGCTCGTTCCAGCCCAAGCGGCCGCCCGTTGCCGATATCGAAGCCTATGAGGGCAAGTCGGTCTTCTATTCCGTCCGCAAGATGGATGATTTCCGTGACCAGGACATCGTGATCGTCGGGGGCGGGGATTCGGCGCTCGACTGGACGCTGAACCTGCAGCCCATCGCCCGCTCGCTGACGCTGGTGCACCGGCGCGACGCCTTCCGCGCAGCGCCGGATTCCGTCAACAAGATGAAGGCGCTGGTTGCGGACGGGAAGATTTCGCTGCTGATCGGACAGATCGCGGGTCTTGAAGGTCCCGACGGAAATCTCGAGCGCATCCATTTCGCGACCGATGCCGGCGATGTCAGCGTGCCGGCGACGCGGCTGATGCCGTTCTTCGGGCTCACGATGAAGCTCGGTCCGGTCGCCGACTGGGGTCTGGAGCTCAATGACAATCTGATCGTGGTCGATACCGAGAAGTTCGAAACCTCGGTGCCCGGCATTTTCGCGATCGGCGACATCAACACCTATCCCGGCAAGCTCAAGCTGATCCTTTCGGGCTTCCACGAGGCGGCGCTGATGGCGCAGAGGGCCAAGAAGATCATTTCGCCCGACGAGCGGGTCATTTTCCAGTACACGACGTCCTCGACCAAGCTGCAGAAGAAGCTCGGCGTCGCCTGACGGGAGCGGAGAAAAGCCCGATGAAGATCCTCGTCACAGACCAGATGGGTGCCGAACACGAGCTTGAAGGGCTCGAGGGCTGGCGCGTGATGGAGGTAATCCGCGACTGGGGCCTCAACATCAAGGCCGAGTGCGGGGGCGCCTGCTCGTGTGCCACCTGCCATGTCTTCGTCGCCGAGGAATGGCTCGATCGCCTGTCTCCGCGCACCGATGAGGAAGAGGACATGCTCGATACGGTGCCCGACGTGCGGGAGACCTCGCGCCTGTCCTGCCAGATCCTGATGAGCGAAGCGATCGATGGCCTTGCGGTCACGCTCGCCCCTTCGGCAGCCAGGGACGACACTGCAGCGTAACGTCCGGTACCGTACCGTCCGGCAGGATTTTCACGCTTTTTTTATCGCTCGGGAGCAGGATCGGCGAGCGTCATCCCGCTTCTCCGATGCAAGGTCTGATCTATGCTTGCCAATACCGGTTGCGACGGTTGTCGCAACGGCGCGCCGTTTCCCGTCGCCTTCACAATGGCCTTTCATCCGATCGTCGATATAGAGGCGGGCTCCATCTGGGGCTATGAAGCGCTGGTGCGCGGGACCGAAGGGCAGGGCGCCGGCCAAATCCTCTCCCACGTGACCGACGAGAACCGCTACACCTTCGATCAGGCGTGCCGCGTCAAAGCGATCGAACTGGCCGGAAGCCGTCTCAAGGATGACGGCGTTGCCCGTCTTTCGATCAATTTCATGCCCAACGCGGTCTACGAGCCCAGCGCCTGCATTCGGTCTTCCCTCGCCGCAGCGGCGAAGGCGAAGTTCGATCCACGCCGGCTGATGTTCGAGTTCACCGAGAATGAACGGATGGACGACACTGAGCACGTCCGACACATCGTGTCGGAGTACAAGCGCATGGGCTTCACCACGGCCCTCGATGACTTCGGCGCGGGATATGCAGGGCTCGGGCTTCTCGCCCGGTTCCAGCCGGATCTCATCAAGATCGACATGGAACTCGTTCGCGATATCTCGTCCTCGCCGTCGCGCCAGGCGATCGTGAAGGGGATCATCGATATCGCTCGCACGCTGAACATCACAGTTCTGGCCGAAGGTATCGAAAGTGGCGAAGAACTGGCCAGCCTTCGCGACGCGGGCGTGCGGCTCTTTCAGGGCTATTTCTTCGCAAAGCCCCAGCTCGAGCGCTTCGTCGCGCTTGGCGAGATTGACAATCTGGCCGCTGCCCGCGCCCACTGAGCTCAGGTCTACTCGACCTTCGCCGCGACGTTGGCGAGTTCAGGCAGGAACTCGCGTACCACAGGCTGGCGTTCGGTCTCGAAGGCCAGGGGGCGGACGACGCGGATCGCGGCAATGCCGACCCTGACGGTCATCAGCCCGTTGACCACGCCTTCCCCAAGCCGCTTGGACAGTTTGGCTGCAAGGCCATGGCCGACGAGCTGCTCTACCAGCCCGTCGCTCGCTGCGAGCCCGCCGGTCACGGCCAGATGGCCGAGCACCGCGCCGAACAGCCGCCAGGAGCCCAGAAAGCCCGGCCGGGCGCCGTAGAGCCGGGCAATTGCGCCACCGAGCCGAACGCTCTCATAGACGACGAACGCAATATCGACGAGGGCTCGCGGGCTGACGGCAGTCACGAGCGCCACGCGCCGCGCCGACGCTGCGGTGAGCGCGCGGGCACGACGGTCGAGCGGCGCCATCAGCCGCCGTTCGGCAAGGCGGATGATCTCCGCGCCATCAAGGAGATCGCCCGCGTCGCGGCCGAGCGTCTCGCGAGGCCGTGCGAGGTCCGGGCGCGCAGCGTAGATCGTTTCGAGTTCGCGCAGGACCGCTCGCCCTTCGGCCAGATCATTGCCCGCAAGCGCGTCAGTGCCGCGATTCCGAAGTGCGTGGAGATTACGGAGCCGCCGCAGGGCGATGACTTCGCGGCCGATGAGGATTGCGAGCGCCATGACGAACAGCGCCAGCGCCGCAAGTCCCGCCCAGCCCAGCACCTCATAGCGCGCGAACAGGTCCCGGATCAGTCGTTCGGCCGCCAGCGCCAGGCCGAGCGAGACAAGGAATGCGCCTGTACCCCACGCAAGGCGTGCCCAGAGGCTCATGCGGCGGATCGACGGCGCGGGTTCGATGGCGTCCGATACCAGCGTGTCAAAGATCGGCGGCTCGGTCTCGACGGCAGTCAGCGTCTCGGGCGCAAAGCTGCGCGGAGCGCGTCTCGTCTCCTCGGTCTGTGTGGACTGGCCAAGCGTGCGGGCGATGGGTGGTTTCACTGCAGCCGGTCTCCGATCAGGAAATTGAGCGCCCTGTCGAAACGGATATGCGGCAACACGGCCGCCCCCTCGGCGTTGCGCTCGAGCGACCCGGGCGGCATGAATTTGAGGAAGTTGAGGTGCACCCCGCCATCGGGTTGAAGAGCTGAGTCCGGATCTTCGGGCAAGTCTCCGGGGAACAAGGCGATTTCTGTCGCGCCATCGTACCGCGTCCCGCCCAGCCTCTCGCCCGGCATGGGCGTGCCGATGATGCAAGGGAGCGTTTCGCCGCCTTCCTGCATCGTGCCTTCCCGGGTGGCGCGAATGGCCGCTATCGCGAGCGAGCGAATCTCCACCCCGGCAAAGCGGGCGCGTCGCGCCGAACTGGCGAGCAGCCTGTTGAGGATCGCCTCAAGGCGGTCATGGCTCGTATGGTGCAGATGATCGGCCTTCGTCGCCGCAAAAAGGATGCGATCGATGCGTCGCGCGACCAGCCGCATGAACGGGTTGGTCTGGCCCTGGCGGAAGCAGCCGAGAATCTCGGTCAGTGCCGTTTCGAGGTCCGCCACGGCGTCCGGGCCGGCATTCAGCGCCCTCAGGGCATCGACGAGCACGACCTGACGGTCGAGCCGGGCAAAATGGTCGCGGAAGAACGGTCGGACGACGACGTCCTTATAGGCGTTGTAGCGCCGTTCGAGCATGGCATAGAGGCTCGTGTGGCGCACCCGGCCCGCTGGCGGCGGGAGAGGCGCGAAGGTGAGGGCTGGGGATCCTTCGAGATCGCCCGGCAGCAGGAAGCGACCGGGGGGAAGGCTCGAAAGCGCCCGGCCATCCTCGCGCGACGCGCGCAGATAGGACGTGAACGCGCCTGCGAGGCCTTCGGCCGCAACATCGGTTGCATCGGTCAGCGGGTCGATGGCGGCGAGAGCATTGAGAAAGGGTGCTGCTTCGTCCCGGGACACGGGCCTGCGCGCCCGCTCCAGCGCCTGGGCACTCCACTGGGCGTAATCGAGCCCGAGCAGTGGCAGGTCGAGGAGCCATTCGCCCGGATAGTCGACAATGTCGAGATTGAGCGTTGAGGTACCCCGGAGACCCGAAAGAAGCTTCGTCGACTGGAAGCGGAGCACGAGGCGCAGTTGGGATATGCGGCGTGTGCTTTCGGGCCAAACGGGCGACCTGCCCGTAAGTGCGGCCAGGTGCTGCTCATAGGCGAAACGCGGGATCGCTGCATCGGGGTACTCGGCCAGCCGCGCGCCGATGAAGCGCCCTTCAGCGAGCGGTCCGAAGGCCGGGAGACGGCCACCGGTCAGCAGATTATGGACGAGCGCGGTGATGAAGATCGTCTTGCCCGCGCGACTGAGACCGGTAACGCCGAGGCGGATGGTCGGGGTGAGCGTCCCCGTCGCCGCATCGGCCAGATTGCCGAGCGCAATGCCGATTTCGTCGCCGAACGTGGTGGGTAAGCGGGCCAAAGGTGTTTCCCGGAGATGACGCCGCCAAGATAGGGGCTGGCCCGGCATTTACAAGGCAAGGCCCGCCGCCCGCGCTAGCGGATGTAGTTGACGAGGCTCAACTGCGAGATCGCGGAGGTGGTTGCGTAGCTCGCCTCGAGCCGTGTCCGCAGGGCGAGGATTTCCATGGCCACGGCTTCGGGTTCGATCTGCTCGATATCGGCCAGCAGGTTCTCGAGCTGCCCGCGATAGTCGCTCTGACGAGCGGCCGTCGCGGCGGTCGTCGTCCTCGCAAGGCCGAGGTCGACTGCGATCACGGCCAGCGATCCGGGCTGGGAGTTGCGGCTCTCGGACAGTCGCTCGATCTGCCGGCTGCCCGTGGCGTCGAAACGCGCCTTGGCAGTGGGATCGCTGCTCGAAAACGTATCGGTCGCAACGACTGCGAGACTGCGCACAAGATCGACGATTCCCCGCTCATTGGCCTGCACGCCATAGGCAACGCGCGTGTTGTCGTCGATGCGGGCGGTGACGCCCTGGCGTGGCGGGTTTTCATCGCCGCCCCGATACCAGAGCACGGTGTTCGCATCGGTGGCGGCGACAAGCCCGGTGGCTTCGGCCCAGTTTCCGCCCGGAGGCGCAGCGACCCGCATGACGGGATCGCCTGCACCGTTGAAGAAATTGTCGGCCGCTGCAAACCTTGAGGCGGACGCCATCACGGTCTTCGTCGTCTGTTGCAGGGCGGTTTCCAGCGCGCTGCCGAAATTGGCCGCCGTGGCGCTCGCATTGCCTCCGATGCTGAACTCGCCGGCCCCGGCCGGCCCCGATACGGCGGTCAGCTTGAGCGTGTGGCTCGACCCGTCAGGCATCTGCAGGGCGAAGGTGACCGTGTCGCCGGGAAAGGGCTGTCCACCAAAGGCGATCGACTGGCTCTGCGGATCGCCCGAAGCCGCAGGCGTCGAAATAGAGGCATTGGACGCCGTGGCGCCGGAGATCTTGATCCCGAAGACAGTCGCTTCCTCGGCGAGCGTCACCTCCGTGCCGGTCGTCGAGACCGATAGCCGGCCCTGTCCGGCAACGCCGGTGTCGGCCGCGAGCCGCTGCTGTGCGATCTCGGCAAAGCCCTGCTTCGTGCCACTGCCATAGAGCAGGGCATCGACCTGCGGAACCGTCTTGGCGTCGCTTGCGCTGCCCGAAAAGAGATAGCGGCCGTTGACGTCGGTGTTCAGCAGGCTCAGCACCTCATCGAGGCGGGCCTTTGCCTGCCCCGGCGCTGCGGTGAGGTTTACGTCCCCCGTCCCATAGGCCCCTGGCACCATGGCGTTGCGCGTATTGCTCGAAAGCGTGTTGAGCTGCTTGATTGAAGTGTCGAGCACGCTGAGCCGCAGGTTGACGGTTTCGATGCTCGTTGCGTAGCCATCGAGCGCGGTGAGGCGGGCGCGCAGCGCAAGACTGGTTCCCCGGCTGTCGCCCATCTCGGCAAGGGTCGTCGCCTTCTGGCCCGAGGCGAGCTGGACCTGCAGGGTGTCGAGCCTGCTGCTCATCTGGCTGATCGCCCGAAACCCGGTCTGCACCGGGAACATGGTCTTGTTCACGATCATGCCGCGATCCTCATCAGCTCGTTCAGCAACTCCTGCACCACCGAAACGATGCGGGCGTTGGCGGCGTAGGCGTTCTGCAGCTCCATGAGCCGGGCCATCTCCTCGTCGATGTTGACGCCGTATTCGGACTGCATCTGGGTGGTCAGCGCCTCGAGCGTCAGCATCTGGCTGTCCCGCGCGTCGAGACCGGCGGAGATTCGGGAGCCCTGGAAGTTGATGGTCTGGGCGATCATCTGCCCGACCGTGCCGCCCAGCCGCAGGCCGGTGCCGGCCCTGCCGCCCGAGGCGCCGAACGACATGCCCGAGAGCTGGCCCACGAGATAGTCGACGCGGCTCGAATCCCCGAGTGTCGTGCCCGGCACGCCCTGTACGAGGAGCCTGTTGTCGGCGACGATCGCGCCGTTGAGCTTGATGCGCGCGGCAAAGCCGGTGGCCTGGCCGCGGCCATCGAGGCTGTTGCTGAACGGGACGCCGCCTGTATCGAGAAAGAGCGGCAGCGCATGCTGGCCCTGCGCGGATGTTGCGGTCGTGCGCGTCGAGAGGCCGGTGACGCTGGTGAGGCCCGGCGCGCCGTCATCCATGATCGAGAGCAGGCCACCGCCGGCATCTGCGACGGCGAAATTGGGGCCGAGCGCCTGCTGAAGGCCGGCCACGAGATCGGTCATGCCGCCGGTAAAACTCAACCCGATCACGCGCGTGCCGTCGGCATCGAAGCTGTCCATTGGCAGTTTGGTCGGATCGTCCACCCGCACGATGCGCGCGGTGACCGGGCGCCCGTTCTGGGTGTATTCGAGCATGATGTCGTTGCCCGGCTTGAAGCCGACGAAATCGATCGGGACGGTAAATCCCTCCCGTCCCGACGCGCTCGTGGGCGTGCCGGCCGTATGCTGGGTCGAAAAGGCCTGTGCGAGGGCAGCTGCAATGGAATCGAGCTGTGCCTGGGTCTCGCCCAGAAGGCTTTCGCGCAGTGCGAGCAGGCCTCCGAGCCGGCCCGATTGCAGCGTTCCGGGCTGGGCGAGGTCGATGAGATGGCCAGATGGCGTCGAGAGGTCGAGGCGGCCATTGTTCGGATCGAAGCTCAACTCGCCCGCTTCGTGGTCGAGAATGCCGATGCCCGACCGCGTCGTCAGGGCGACGGTGCCGTTCACGCGATAATCGACCCTCACGTCCATGATCTCGGCGATCGAGGAGACGATGCGGTCGCGCTGGTCGAGCACGGCCGCGCGGGCCGTCGGATCGACGGTAACGTCCTGCAACGTATCGTTGATGTGGTCGAGCTTCTTGAGGAGCGCGTTGACGTCGTTGACCCGCGCGCCGATCTGGCTCGACACATCCCGCGTCATGTCCGCGACGTTGCTGCTGAGGCGGTTGAGTGTCTCGACGAGCGACTGGGCCTTCGTCATCACGGTGGCGCGCACGGCATAATCGTCCGGGCTCGTGGCCGCTGCAGAAAGTGCGTTCTGGAAGTCGCCGAAGACCGTGTCCAGCGAACCGGCACTGCCCGGCTTGCCCATGAAGGTCTGCAGGCGGTCGAGGAACTGGGCCTGTATATCGGCGCCCGCGGTGTCGGAAACCTGCCGGGTATAATAGCTCTGCAGGCTCTGGTTGAAGGCGCGCTCCACGCCCTGCGCGTTGACGAGCGAAGAGTTGATCCCCGCGCTGTCGACGATGGTGAGGGACTGGCGGTGGTAACCGGGCGTGCCGGCATTGGCCACGTTGCGGCTGACGATGTCGAGCGCGCTCTGGTTGACCTTCATGCCGCCAAGGGCATTGGAGAGCGTTGCCGTCAGTCCCATTCAAACCCTCCAGGAGATTGCCTCTCCCGACCCAAAAGCCGGGAGAGCGTGAGTGGTGGCCTCAGCGCACCATGTTCAGGGCTTCCTGCAGCATCTCGTCGGCAGTCGAGACGATGCGGGTGCTGGCGGCATAGGCCTGCTGGGTGACGATGAGCTTGGTGAACTCCTCGGAGATGTCGGTATTGGAGGATTCGAGGGACGCGCTGATGATCCCGCCTTCGCTCGAAAAGATTGCCTCACCCGACTGGGAGGTCGCCGCGAACACGCCGCCATCCATGCGCTTGAGCTGGTTGGGCGCGTTGAACTGCGCGATCACCACCTGCGCGACCTCGACCTGCTGGCCGTTGCTGTAGGACACGACAACGCGGCCGCTGTCATTGATGGCTGCCGAAACGAACTCGCCCGCGCCATATCCGTTCTGGCTCAGGGCGGTCACCTGGCTCGTGCCATTGGTGTCGGCGAACTGGGTGACGCCGTTCTTGCCATGCTGAAGAACGACGTTGCCGACGGTCACCCCGTTGACGGTCAGGCCCGTCAGCGTCACCGACTCGATCGGGGGCGTCAGTTCGCCATTGCCGGCAAAGGTGTAGTCGGTCCCGACATTGGTCCACATGGGATTGCCGCCCGTGGCGTTCTTGTCGGACATGTAAAAGAGGTTCCAGCGTTCGACGCCGCCGGTCTCCGCGCTGTCGATCTTCACCCACCGCATCTCGACGCTCGCCGGAGCGCCGTTCGAGGCATAGGTGGTGATCGCTCCGCCGGCGACCGACTGGGCGATGAACTCTCCGGACTTGTTGGCTGGGATCGTCGCCACGCGCACGCCGAGCGATGGGCGGAGTGGGGTGTAGTTGCCATCGGTGAGAGCGAGGCCTGTGGTGCCGTCGGTAATACCGATGCGGGCGATGGTGTTGGCACCGGCGGTGATGGCCAATGCGCCGTTGTCATCGAGCCCCACCGTCGCGCTGCTGGCAGCCGCACCGCCTGCGCCGCGCAGACCGTCCTGCATCGACTGGAGAGCCTGGGCGATGGTCGCCGAGCTGACGTCGATGCCCAGATTGCCGCCGGTGTAGTTGCCGGTGACGCTGCTGTCGTAGAAATCGAAAATGACATCGGCGCCGTCGACCGTGACGGTCAGGCTTTCGCCCGGCAGCATCACCGAAGACGCCGCATCGGTGCCTGTCAGCGTCGCGCCGGTCGCCGTTGCAGGCGTGTCGGGGGTCACGGAGGTGAAGGTGCTCGGAATGAAGAGCTCCGACCCGAGCGCCTTGGACTGCTGGTAGTTCCCGTTCTTGGGCAACTGCGGCAGGTTGAGCTGGTAGTTGATGCGCGTGGTCTGGTTGGCGGGCAGGAAGGCGTTCGAAAGCTGGATCACTTCGGGCACCGACCCCGAGATGTTGCCGGTCGTCGCGTTGATCGGCAGGCCCTTCAGGTACTGGCCCGCACCATTGACCAGATAGCCGTCCTTGTTGATCTCGAAATCGCCGCGACGGGTGTAAAGGCTCGTGCCGGCGAACACCGAAACGCCGTCCGACTGAGAGATCGGGGGCTCCACGACGAAGAACCCAGAGCCGTTGATGGCCATGTAGGTTTCCTTGGACGCCGTCTTGATGTCGCCCTGGACGTCATTGGTGCTGCGCGACTGGGCGAGCACCGAGCCCGCGGCCATCCGCGACTGGGGCGCGTCGGCGATCAGATCGAGAAAGTCGGTGTCGATCCGTTTGAAGCCGGTCGTCTGGGAGTTTGCGATGTTGCCCGAAATGTTCTCCAGGGCGAAGGCCTGAGCGCGCAGGCCGGTCACCGCAGTGGAAAGTGCGCCATAGATACCCATGAGTGTACTCCATTACCCCCGAACAGGCGCTTCGCGCGCCAAACATGACCACTCCGATGCAAGCGGGGTGCCAGTTTACGAGAGCAAACAGATTCAAAGAGATAGCGGAGGAACAGGGGCATGGCGCGTCTGCAACCGGCAGATTGCACCGGGCGGCGCGGCAGAAATTGCCCGCTTGCTTGTGCGGCTCCCGCGCATGGTCTAAACGCAGGCGTTCCGGGCAAGTGAGGGCACTTATGCTGTATTCCGATCCTGAGGCGTTCCTGCGCAGTCCGCGCCACGCCGTGACCGTGTTTGGCATGGCGGGCGTCGGGAAGACGCGTCTCTCTGCTCTCCTCCGGCAGCACCACTGGTTCCACTATTCGGTCGATTACCGCATCGGCACCCGGCACATGGGCGAGTTCATCGTCGACAACTTCAAGGCGGAAGCCATGAAGGTGCCATTCCTGCGCGATCTGCTGCGGTCGGATTCGATCACCATCGGCTCCAACATCACCTTTGCCAATCTCGATCCGCTGTCGACCTATCTGGGCACTCCCGGGGACGCGCGCCGGGGCGGATTGCCGCTCGCCGAATACCAGCGTCGCCAGGAGCAGCACCGCGTGGCCGAGATCGCGTCGCTCCTGGACCTGCCCCGGTTCATCGAGCGCGCGCGGGTGCTCTACGGCTACAATGACTTCATCGCCGACACTGGCGGATCGCTGATCGAGGTCATCGACCCTAACGATGCCAACGATCCGGTGGTCAGCACCCTTACCGAGAACACGGTGCTGATCTACATAAGGGGTACGGAGAAGGACGCGGCCGAACTGATCCGCCGCTTCCGCCAGAGCCCCAAGCCCATGTACTACCAGCCAGAATTCCTCGTGAAGAAGTGGGATGAGTACAAGACCCTCAACGGCATCACGGCCGATGAGGACGTCGACCCCGCAGGCTTCGGAGCCTGGGGCTTCGAGGCTCTGCTGCATGACCGGCTGCCGCGCTACCAGGCGCTCGCCGACAATTTCGGGTACACCGTGGAAGCTGCGGACCTCGCCACGGTTCGAGATGGCGACGAGTTTCTCGACCTCGTCGCCAATGCCATCCGCAAGCGGGATCGAATGTGACGGCTTGAGCACCTCAGGACCCAACTCCATTCGCGTCTGCCAAGGAATTTCAAATGCCGATCCGTATTCCCGACGATCTTCCCGCTCGCCGCGTCCTCGAAGCCGAGGGTGTGATGGTGATGGATTCCTCGCGTGCCGCCCGGCAGGACATCCGCCCGCTGCAGATCGGGCTTCTGAACCTGATGCCGAACAAGGAGCGTACCGAGACCCAGTTTGCCCGGCTGATCGGCGCGTCGCCGCTCCAGGTGGATCTCACGCTGGTGCGGATCACCGACCATCGGTCCAAGAACACGGCCGAGGATTATCTCGACACGTTCTACCAGACCTGGGAATCGGTCCGGGACCGGAAGTTCGATGGCTTCATCGTGACGGGCGCGCCGATTGCGAACATCCCGTTCGAGGAGGTCAAGTACTGGTCCGAGATGGTCGAGATCATGAACTGGACGCAGACGAACGTGCACCACACCATGTTCATCTGCTGGGGGGCTCAGGCAGCGCTCTACCATTTCCACAATGCGCGGCGATACCGGATGGCGGAGAAGGCGTTCGGCGTTTTCCGGCACAAGGTCGTCGACCCTCGATCGCCCTATCTGCGTGGCTTTTCGGACGATCTGGCGGTGCCGGTTTCCCGCTATAACGACATTGCGCGAGACTCGCTGTCGCCGGACCTGCGGATCCTGATCGATAGCGACGAGATCGGCATCTGCATGCTGGATGATCCGACCCACCGGGCCGTGCACATGCTAAACCATCTCGAATACGACAACCGGTCGCTGGCCGACGAGTTCGACCGGGACCGTGCCGCAGGGCTCGAAACCGCGCCGCCGATCAACCTCTATCCCGATGACGACCCGTCACGGGAGCCCGAGAACCGCTGGCGCAGCCATGGGCATCTCCTGTTCCAGAACTGGATCAACGAGATTTACCAGACGACGCCATACGATCTGGCCGATATCGGGCGGTAGGGCGTCGAAGGATGGGGCCGGACGCGCCCGTCCTTCGAGGCTTTGCTTGGCAAATCGCCCCAGGATGAGCGCTGCTCCTGGCGGATGTCGGGAGCCGTCAGGCCGGCGGATTGGCCGCGGCGCGGAGCCCTGCAGCGAGTTCACGATTGATCGTGATCAGCACGTCGAGCTTGGCGGGCTCGGGGCGCGCTTCGAGCTTCATGGTCTGGTTCATGACGAAGACGCCGAGATTGGCGACGTTCTGGCGAATGGCGGCGGGGAGGGGATTGTCCGCCCGCGTGACCGAGCCGAGGAAGACGCGCCAGAGCTTGCTGTTGAAGACCAGCGCGGCGTTGAGCTCGGACTGGCTCTTTTCCCAGTCCTCGCGGATGCGCTGCAGGTTGCTCGCCGATCGCGATAGCAGGTTGGCCTCGAGATCGCGCGGATTAGTCGTCCGTCGGGCCACCTGCTGGTAGGCCTGCATCGCCTGCTGCTGCATTTGCCATCAAGTCCTGTTCATACTGGATCAGCCGACGCGCGGCCTTCAACGCTTTGTAAAGCGCTCCAGTTAATATCTCGTTGTTGATATCGTCGATCAGCCGGATCGTGGACGGCGCGGCGCGCGCCATGTCGTTGACCAGCTCGAAATAGTTGGACTGCAACAGCTCCACATCGTCGTTGAGGTACATCAGCTGCACCGCAAGGTAGATGCGCTTGGCCGGCGTATCGGCGGTCGCGGGCGAGAGAATGTCCTTCTCGCGCAGGATGGGGGCTTGCCCGTCGATAAACAGACGGGTCCGCTGATCGGAATTGGTGATGACCACATTGCCCACGATCAGGCGTTCATTGGGCTTGAGTTCAACCTTCAACGCCATCGGATTCGGCTCCTCACCTGCTTGCCGGCAGCTATGCGGGGGAGTGGGGCGAAACGAAGAAGGCGGGCCGGGGCCCGCCTTCCGTCAACTTGCGCTCGGCGCACGTCCTAGAACAGCCGGAGCACGTTCTGGTCGGCCTGGCTCGCCAGCGACAGGGCGGTCGAGGAGAGCTGCTGGCGGGTCTGCAGGGCGAGCAGGTTGGCCGCTTCCTCATTGGTGTCCGCAAGCGTAAGATTGGCTGCGCCGGTCTCGAGCACGTTGATCATGTTCTTGGTGAAATCCTGACGGGTTTCCACGATCGAAAGGTTCGAGCCGAACTTCGAGGCCTGGACGCGCAGGGTATCGATGGCGCCCTTGAGGCTGTCGAGAACGCCATTGATGCCGCCGTTGGTATCGAAGGCGTTGGCCGCGACGCTGCCGAGGCCAAGGTTGGCCGAGTTGAAGGTCACCCCACCGATATCGAGCTTGGAGCCGCCATCCTCGTTGAAGAGCACCGACAGATTGTCGCCGTTCAGCAGGTTGACGCCGTTAAAGCCCGAATCCTTGGCCAGCTGGTCGATCTGGCTCAGGAGTTCGTCGAACTGTGCGCGCAGTTCGGCGCGCTTGGGGTTCGTCGAGGTGCCTGCGCCCGGGACGATCGAGGTCGAGGATTCCTCGGTGCCTGCAGACAGACCAAGGCCGGTGAGCGCTGCCGCGTCGCCGCCGATGGTGACGGACGCGCCGTCAGCCGGGCCGGTGACGCTGATGCGGTTGTCGCTGCCGATCGAGACAGTCATGCCCAGAGCAGTGGAGATTTCAGCAAGACGGGTTTCGAGTGCATCGCGCGTCTGGATGCCGCCCGATCCGAAGGTGATTTCCTGCGCCGTGCCGTTGCCGGCCTGGATGGTTACGGTGCCGGTGAGAGCCGCGATGGACGCGTTCTCAAACGGAGTGGTGGTGGCATCGGCATCGAAGGTATCTGCCGCGAGGCCGAGGCCGGTCAGCACGCTGGCTTCGCCGGCGACGGTGAGGCTCGCCCCGGCGTTGGTGCCGGTGGCGGTGATGACGTTGTCGGTGCTGTCAATCTCGAGCGTGATGCCGAGCGCAGTCGAGATTTCGCCGAGGCGCGTCTCGAGCTGGGCGCGGGTCTGGATTTCGCCGGCGCCGAAGGTGATCTCCTGGGCAGCACCGGTGCCCGACTGGATCGAGATGGTGCCCGAGAGCGAGCCCAGGGTGGCGTTGGTGGCGGCAGTGGTGCCTTCGGTCAGGCCGAGAGCGGCGATCTGATCGGCGCCAGCGGTATCGGTCGATGCGATGACGAGGTCGGCGCCGTCATTGGACTGCAGCGAGAAGGTGCCGTTGCCATTGTCAGTGACGGTGAAATTGCCAGCGGTCGCGACGGCCTCGAAGGCTGCGCGGGCCGCAGCGCCGCCATTGTCTGCGCCGGCGGCAATGGTGACGGTCTGGCCGTTGACGGTGAACGAGCCGCCGACGGCGGTGAAGGTGGTGAGGTCGTCCGAGGTGGCGATACCGCCCACATCAGCCGCGATAGCCTGGGTGCCGAGGAAGCCGGCGGGCGTGTTCACCGTGGTGACGCCGCCCGTGTCGGTCGCGATCGCCGAGGTGCCGGAAATCGTCGCCGGATTGACGGTGGTCGTGCCGGGGACGGTTTCGGAGATCTGCTGGGCCTGGCGGGCAGTGGCCTGAGCGCTCTCGACCAGCTTGGTGATGGCCGAGATGCCCTTGTCGGCAGCGGCGATGGTCTGGATCGCGTTCGAGACCGAATCGAGCAGCAGGCCGAGATCGGACGCGCGGCTGTTGAGGCCGGATGCGGTGAAGAAATTGGTGGGGTTGTCGAGGGCCGAGTTCACCTTGAGGCCGGTCGAGAGACGCTCCTGCGTCTTGCCCATCATGGCAGCGGTGTTCTGGAGGTTGAGCAGGTTCGAGCGAACCGCCTTCGAAAGCGTGATGTCGGCCATTCAGTGTTCCTCTTCTGAGCAAACGGACGCGATGTTGATGTCTCTTCTGAGACAGTGCCGCCACCATGGGCCAAGGTGTTGTAAAAAAGCGTTAATAGCGGCCTCGGGGTAAGCCGCGTCCGGTGTCAGACCTTCCGGTCGCGAAGCCTCAGCGACGATGGCGGAGGCGTCCAGCTTCTCGGCCGAAACGGTTCGGCTGCATCCAGCCGTTCTCTCGTTCCACGCAGGCGGGCGGCAATGATTGCCGCGGTGAAAGCGGCCTGGGGCGAACTCGGGGCGCTGGGGGTGACGGGAAGCGAAACGGGACCGGCGCCGGCCTGTGCAAGGCGTGGCGCGGCGCCGGTGCCCTCAGGCGTTCCGGGTTTTTCGCGGAACGCGCGCTGCGGAAACTGCTCCACCTGGGCGGCATTGCTGCCGGGGATCGGGGGTGGGGCAGGACCCGCACGCATGCTGTGCTCCCTCGTGGACGAGATGCCCATGAGGGGAAGGGTACAGGCCGCCGCTTACCCTGCGCTTGCAGGACTAGGCGCAGTTTTACGACAATGCGAGTGATCAGAGCGCCCGGTTGATCGCGATGCCACGTGCCGGCTGAGCCGGGTCTGACCCGACCGTCCCGCGAGCGCCATAGGTCCGCGTACGGGCCTGTGCGCCGACCGTGCGCGCGACATCGCCCAGCAGGTCTTCGGTCACATTCCTTGCAGTGGCGATGACGCGCAAATTCTCCGCCATTTGCAGCGCCAGCCGTTCATGGCCGGTCTGCAGGGTGGCGAGGCGATCCGGTGCCTCGCGCCGCAGCCGGCCCAGCTGTCGCTGAATGGCGCGCGAAAACCCGACATAATCCTGCGCATACTGCGCCTTGGTGGGCGTGAGGGCGCTGGCCCGACGGAAATGGCCGGCACGCAGCAGGGTCGTTTCTTCGTTCATCACCTCCACGAGGGCTTTCAGCGCGTGTTCGGCACGGGTGCAGAGCGTGTCGGCGGGGAGGGCGTCGAGGGCTGCGAGGCGGTCGGCGGCGGTCATCTGGGATAGGCTCCGATTGGATTGGGGCGGCTCTGCTGGCCGTGTTCCTGCGTCTGCAGCAGGCTGGACATGATCTGGTCGGCAAGACCGATGCCTCCGGCTTGGGCCATGGCATTGGCGATCTGCTCGGTCTGGATGCCGCGCCAAGTGTCCTCCGCAAAGCCGCCTCCAAAGGCGCCTTCGGTGTCGAGGCCGGCGAACATCTCCTTGACGAGCGTATTGAGGAAGACGCCTTCGAGCTCTTCGGCCTGCTTGCGCATGCGTGCGTGGGCTGGGTCGACGGCAGGCCGGGTGGTCAGTGCTTCGATCATCAGAGCACCTCGATCTCGGCCTGCAGCGCCCCGGTCGCCTTGATCGCCTGGAGAATGGCGATCAGATCACGGGGCGAGATGCCCAGCGCATTGAGCCCGTCAACGAGTTGCTGGAGCGTGACCGATTCCGGAACCACCGCGAGGTTGGTCGCGGATTCGCTGACCTGAAGGTTGGTGCGCGGCTCCACCGCCGTCACCCCGAAGCTCAGCGGATCAGGCTGTACGACTGTCGGGCTCTCGGCGATCGTGACGGTCAGGTTCGACTGGGCAACCGCCACGGTCGACACCCGCACTTCCTTGCCCATGACGATGATCCCGGAGTTCTCGTCGATCACGATCTTGGCGGCCTGGTCGGTTTCCACGACCAGCTGCTCGATGTCGGTCAAAAGATCGACGATGTTGCCGTTGAAGTGTCGTGGCAGGTGGATGCGGACGGTCGCGGGATCTTCGGGCGTGGCCGTGGGCGTGCCCAGAAAGTCGTTGATGGCCAGGGCGATCCGGCGTGAAGTGGTGAGATCGGGATTGCGCAGGGACAGGCGTAGGCTGCGCTGCGCCCCCAGCGAGAAGCCGATCTCGCGTTCGATGAGGCCGCCCGACGAGATCCTGCCGGTCGTGGGTACGCCGGAAACCACCGAGGCCGCATCGCCCTGCGCCGAAAACCCGTTGATCAGCACGGGCCCTTGCGCAATTGCATAGACTTCGCCATCGGCGCCGAGCAGGGGCGTCACGAGGAGCGTGCCGCCCTGCAGGCTGCCCGCATCGCCCAACGCTGCTACGGAGACGTCGAGCCGGCTGCCCTGCGTCGCGAAGGGTGGCAGGTTTGCGGTGACCATGACGGCGGCGACGTTCGCGGTCCGCATCGCTTCGCCGCGCGTGTTGACGCCAAGCCGTTCCAGCATGGCCTGCAGGCTCTGCCGGGTGAAGGGCGAGTTGTTGAGGCTGTCACCGGTGCCGTTGAGGCCGACGACCAGGCCATAGCCGACGAGCTGGTTCTCGCGCACCCCCTCGATGTCGACGATGTCCTTGATACGCGCAGCAGCGCCGATGGCCGGCGCGACCGGGGCAATGGCCACGGCCAGGGCCAGGGTGGCGGCGAGGATCATTCTGGCGATCGGGTGGCGCATCTGTTCCTCATGGACCTGCATTCCTTCCAATCATTGCCAGAAGCGTGCCAACACGGACCCGCCAGGCAGCGGTCTTACTAAGTCATTGATCAAATTGGTGTAATGCCAAAGGACCGGTTTCCCGACCAGGGTCGCGAGGAAATTTCTGCCGGGTCCGTTAAGGGCTTCTTAACCATCGCGGGCAGATTTTGCCGGGTGTCGAACCAGCGAGTCCGCCTTGCGCATAGAGAACACCTCCCGACCCAGTCACACCCGGTCCACGAGCAGCACTCCGCAGCGTGGCAGTGGAGGCGCGTTCAGCATCGAAGGATCGGCAGGTCAGCGGGCGGCCACCGCAATTGGCGGCAATCCGGCGATCGGCGGTATCGAATCCCTTCTTGCGCTCCAGTCGGTGGACGATCCTCTGTTGCGCCGCCGGCGGACGGTCAAGCGCGGCACAGCGCTGCTCGACACCCTCGAGGATCTCAAGGCTGACCTGTTGATCGGGAGGCTCAGCGAAGGGCGCATCAACCAGCTACTGGCGCTTCTGGGCCAGGCTCGCGACCGGGGTGAGCCCGAGGTTGAGGCGCTGATCGACGAAATCGAGCTGCGCGCGAGAGTGGAACTTGCCAAGCTGGGGCGATAATTCACGCGCCCGATCACATGTTGATGGGGTGGATTATATGCGCTTGCCCGCTGGTTTTCACCCCACTATATAGGTCCGTCCTTGGACCCGGGGAGTTGAGTCCTTAGATGCAAAGTGCCGTTTCTGCTCTAGAGTACCGTCCCAGCGAGGACGAACCCTTCATGAACCCGCGTCAGCGGGAATACTTCCGCAAGAAGCTCGAAACTTGGAAGGAAGAGATTCTTCGGGAAAGTCGCGAGACTCTTGAAAATCTCCAGGAAGAAAGCACCAACCATCCTGACATGGCCGATCGGGCATCGTCCGAGAGCGATCGTGCGCTCGAGTTGCGCACCCGTGACCGCCAGCGCAAGCTGATCGCCAAGATCGACGCTGCCATGAAGCGGATCGAGGATGGCACCTATGGCTATTGCGAGGAAACGGGCGAGCCGATCGGTCTTGCTCGTCTCGATGCTCGCCCGATCGCAACGTTGTCGCTCGAAGCGCAGGAACTGCATGAGCGGCGCGAAAAGGTCTACCGCGACGAATAGACGTTTTCGAGTTTTTGGAAAGAGGGCCCGTCATGCGGGCCCTTTTCTCATTGGCCCGGCCGTTGCGGCAGTGAGATCCGGCGGGTCACGCCGATGTTGCCCAGGAAATCCTCGTCGTGGCTGATGACCAGGACAGCGCCGTCATAGGCCCTGAGACCGTTTTCGATTGCGGCGATGGCGTCGAGGTCCAGATGATTTGTCGGTTCGTCGAGCAGCAGCAGCTCGGGTGGCGCGCCACCGCCCAGCGTGATCGCCAGCCCGGCTCGTAGCATTTCGCCGCCGCTGAGCGTGCCGACCTTCTGTAGCGCCGCATCGGCGCGGAATAGAAAGCGCGCCAGAGCCGCCCGGCATGCGTTTTCGCCATCCTTCGGGTTAGCCCTGAGGAAGTTCTCGCGAATGGAGAGGGATGGGTCGAGGCGGTCCATCTGCTGATCGAGCATGGCGTGTCGCGGCGTGATCCGGACGTGACCCGCTATGGGCGCCAGGGACCCGGTCGCGAGACGGAGAAGCGTCGTCTTGCCTGTTCCGTTCGGTCCGACGACGGCTACTCGCTCGGGTCCCGTAATGGAGAAGGTGAGCTCCCCGATGATGGGATCGGCGATGTCCGGACCTCCGGTTACATCATCGAATGCAAGTACGGTGCGGCCCGGCGAAAGCTCTGAGGAGCCAAGCCGCAAATTGACCTCGGCGACCGCTTCGAGAGCGTCGCGGGCTGCTTCGGCAGCGGCTTCGGCTTCGCCACGCAGGCGGGTTGCGATCCGGGATTGCGAACCTGCGGTTCGCTCGGCACTGTTCTGGCGCGCATCGAGCAGGATCTTGGGCATGTCCCCTTTGCCGCGCTTGCGCCGACCGCCTGCATCGCGCCGCGCCTGGCGTTCGCGAACGGCCTGCACCTGACGGTCGACCATGGCAACCCTGCGCTCGGCATGCGCCAGGGTCTGCTCGGCAGCCGCCCGCTCAGCATCCTTGCGTTCTGCGAAGTGATCCCAGTTGCCGCCATAGAGACGCGCCCCGAGGCTCGAGAGCTCGAGGATCGTATCCATCTGCCGCAGGAGCGCGCGGTCGTGGCTAACCACGAGCGCCATGCCGCGCCAGTCTCCGAGCAATCCCGTGACGGCTTCACGTCCGCACGCGTCGAGATTGTTCGTCGGCTCGTCGAGAATGATTATGTCGGGCTCTTCCAGAAGCAGCCGCGCCATCGCCATGCGCGTCTGCTGGCCACCGCTCAGGCTGGCGACAGGGCGGTCGGGGTCGAGTTGGGGCAGGTCGAGACGGGTAAAGCATGCTTCAATGCGCGCCTCGAGCGTCCAGTCCGCCTCAGCTGCGTCTTCAGGTGTTCCTGTCCCATCGAGGAGACGAGAGAGACGTGCGAGATCCGGGGCCACTCCGAGCGCCTCGGCGATCGTTTCGCCTTGTCTCGGTTGCACGGCCTGGGCGAGGTGACCCACCCGGCCAGCGACACTCACGCTTCCCGCATCCGGGATCCGGGCGCCGGTCAGAAGACTTAGCAGGCTGGATTTGCCGACGCCGTTCCTGCCCACAATGCCGGTGCGGCCGGGCGGGAAGGCGAGCGTCAGTTCGGAAAAGAGGGGTTCGCCTTCAGGCGTGGAAAACGAGATCTGGTCGAGGATGATTGATGGCATGGAGAGTGTCCTGATGAGCGCTGGCGAGGGTGCGGGCGGTCATCGGGAAATCCATGTTGGACACATCCTGTTGGTGCGGCGGTTCCGCAGAAAATAGGCGTCAGCATTCGGAAGTCAACCGCGGTATGCCCTCAGCCGAGATAGCGGCGGCGCAGATGAGCTTCGAAAAATCGTGCGCTCAAGGGTTCCCCGGTGGCTGCAACGAGGAGGTCGGGCGTCGAAAGCGTCGAGGCCCGCTGCCAGATCTGCGTGCGCCGCCAGGCATTGATGGCGGTGAAATCGCCCCGGGCGATGTCTTCGCGCGCACCGGGATGGCTTGCTTCGAGGGCAGCCCATTGCTGCGCCGCGATCATCGCGCCGAGGGTATAGGACGGGAAATAGCCGAATGCACCGGCGGGCCAATGTACGTCCTGCATCGCGCCGTCGCGAGGATTGTCGAGCGTCGAGAGCCCGAGATACTCGACCATGCGTGCATTCCAGGCCTCCGGGATGTCGGACGGGCGCAGGGCTCCTGAAACGAGCTCCTGCTCGATCTCGAAGCGCAGGATCACGTGGAGCGGATAGGTCGCCTCATCGGCGTCGACCCGGATAAATCCCGGCTCCACGTGATGGACGTGGGCAAGCATGTCCTCGAGATCCCAGCCCGCAACCGCGTCCTCGCCCAGATGCTCGGCGAGATGCGGCATCGCCCAGCTCCAGAAGACGTCGCTGCGGGCGATCTGCTGCTCGACGAAGAGGCTCTGGCTTTCGTGGATGGCCATGCCGCGGGCGCGGCCGACCGGCCAGTGAGACCATTCCGTCGGCAGACCCTGCTCGTAAAGGGCGTGACCGGTTTCATGCAGCGTGCCCATCAGCGCGGAGAGGAATTCGCGGGTCTCGTACCGCGTCGTCATCCGCACATCGGTAGGCACGCCGCCACAGAAGGGGTGATGGGACACGTCGAGCCGGCCATGAGTGAAGTCGAAGCCGAGCGCCCCCATCATGGAAAGCCCGAGCGCACGCTGCCGCTCGACGGGGAAGGGGCCGTTCATTGGCTTCATGGGACGGCGCGCGCGCCTTTGGGCCTGATGCTCGAGCGCCTCGGGAATGAAGCTCTTGAGGAAACGCTTGAGATCATCGAACACCGGTGCGACGGCAGCCGCGCGATTGCCGGGATCATACTGCTCCATCAAGGCGTCATAGGGGGCGAGGCCCAGCACATCGGCGCGCAAGGCCGCTTCCTCGCGCATGGCCGCGACGACCGCCTCGAGCGCCGGCAGGAATTCCGCCCAGTCCCCGGCGGGGCGCAGGGCACGCCACATCTGCTCGGACCGCATGTTGGCAGCCGTCTGGCGCTCCACGAAAGCAACCGGCAGGCAGGTCTTGTTGAGATAGTCGCGGCGAAATTCGATGAGCGCCGTCTTCTGGGCTGCGTTCAGGTCCTCGGCCTCTGCGTCCGCGATCCAGTCGGCGATCTCTGGCGCAGTGGCCTGTTGGTGATACATGCCTGCAAGCGTCGCCACCGCCTCGGCGCGCTTGTCCCCACCGCCCGCCGGCATCATCACGGCTTCATCGACGCGCAGCATGCTGAGTGCATGCTCCATCGCTTCGAGCTTGCGGCAATGTGTGTCGAGCCTGGAAAAGGTCATGCGTGCACCAGCATTCTGAAAACGGGGAGGGGCGCAGCCGGGTGCCTGCGCCCCTTGTCGGGCAAGTTCTATTCTGGAACCTGCCGCCATGCCAGTCGCACCGATTGGGGGAGTGTGCGACCGGCCGGGAAGGGTCTGCCTAGAAAGGCAGGATGGCGTCGAGAACCTGCTGTCCGTATCGCGGCTGCTGGACGTCAGTGATCTGGCCGCGACCGCCATAGGCGATCCGCGCTTCGGCGATCTTGGATGAGGGGATCGTGTTGTCGGCCTGGATGTCTTCAGGGCGCACGATGCCGGCGACGATAAGGTCGCGGACCTCGAAATTGACGCGAACCTCCTGTCGACCTTCGATCACGAGATTGCCGTTCGGCAGGACCTGCGTGACGACGGCAGCGACCTGCGTCTGGAGGCTTTCGGAGCGGTTGACCGATCCTGCGCCCGCATCGTTGGCGCCTGAGGTCACGTCAATCGCGCCCGATGCATCGACTTCCGGCGCGATGCGCCCGAAGATCGAGCCCATGACACCGCCGACGCCCGCTGCGTTGGTCGAACTGCGGCTGCGCGTCGTCTGATTTGCGATCTGCGCCCGGTCCGAAATGGTGACAAGGACGGTGAGGATGTCGCCGATCTGGTGGGCGCGCTGGTCCTTGAAGAAGCCTCGCGCCTGGTTGGAGAAGAGGGAATTGGGCTGGTAGGAGGCCTGGACGACGCTCGGCATCGGCATATTGATCGGGCGGTACCCCGCCTGCGCCGTCGGGTCGACGATGGGCGTCAGGGGCGGCGCTTCGCCGATCGAGGCCAGCCGGTTGGCGGTGTTGCAACCGGTGAGGGCCAGTGCGATGGCGGCGATGGCGGCGAGCTTGAGGATGTTCATCTCGTAAGACTCCAGGCGCCTTAAAGGCCAGCCAGCTTGAGTGGGGAGAGGGAGGTGATCTCGACCGCGCCGTTCGCGAGGGCCCGGCCATGGACCACCTTGCGCGACACGAGGTTGAGCACGGCGACGGGCTGGCCAAGGCTTGCCGCATTGAGCGCCTGGCCCTTTACGCTCAGCGTCATCGGGCCGTTGCGGAAATAGACCGTCACCTGCTCGTTGCGCGAGACGATCTGCGGCTCGGTGACGTCGGAGGGGCGCAGCATGACCCCCGCGCGGTTCTGGCGCTGCAGCTGCTTTCCGATCAGATATTCGGGATCCACGAAGCCGTTGGACTCCGCGATCCGCGCATCGACCGCGCGCATTTCGATATGCTCTGGGCCGAGGATCGTGCCTGCGGGCAGGTTCTGGACGAGATGGGGGGCCATGATCATCAGATCGATGTTTCCGGAAAGATCGATCGGTTCGGCATGGCCGGCAATCAGGACCCTTGCGGAGAAGGAGCCGTTGCCGGGGAGGTAACGGAGGCTGACGAGCCGCACCGGCTCCTCCACGGCTTCTGCGAAGAACTGTGGCTCGGCGCCCTCGAAGCGCAGTTCGGCCAGCATGTCCCGGCCGAGAATGCCGCGGGTCGTTAGGTCGGCCGTGATCAGCGCGCTTATCGTGTCCCGGTCGATCTGCGTTGCGGCCCGGGCGACGCGCACCTCGGCGACGCCATCATCGATGAAATCGACGAGCCCGGCGTTCCGCGCCGCATTGCGCACGGCATCGAGCGGCACGATGCCTGCCGTCCCGGGGCTCGGGGCACGGAAGATGGCTTGGCCCGCAAGGGGACCGGCATCTTCGAACATATCGCCGATGGTGACGACGGCGCCGGTAACGACGATATCCGAGCGCAGCAGCGGCGCCGCCGATACAGTCGAAGCGAGGGCCATGACGAGGCCGAGAGAAAGGAGTCCGGAGAGCGGTTTAGCGGGCATCGTTCAATCCTTTCCTCAACGCAGATTGCTGGTGGCGGCGAGCATTTCGTCCGCCCCGGAGATGACGCGCGCATTCATTTCATAGGCGCGCTGGGCCGCGATCAGATCGGCGATCT
Source organism: Arsenicitalea aurantiaca (assembly GCF_003994485.1). Taxonomy (GTDB): domain Bacteria; phylum Pseudomonadota; class Alphaproteobacteria; order Rhizobiales; family Devosiaceae; genus Arsenicitalea; species Arsenicitalea aurantiaca. The sequence continues at coordinate 803,210 of NZ_RZNJ01000002.1, read as the reverse complement.
CGGTCACCGCGTTCACATTGGCCATTTCCAGATAAGCCTGGAGCACATTGCCCATGCCATCCTGATTGGGCACACCGAGCTGGGCGGGGCCGCTCGATCCGGTCTCAACGAAGAGATTGTCGCCGATGGACGCGAGGCCAGCCTTGTTGACGAAGCGCGCGAGCTGGATCTGCCCGAGTTGCGTCGGCGCGCTGTCATTGTTCATGAATGCCTGAACGACGCCGTCTGCGCTGATCGAAACTGCATTCGCGCCATCTGGTATGACGATGCCGGGCTGGATCTGATAGCCGTCGACATTGACCAGCATGCCGGTATTGTCGCGCTCGAAGGTGCCGTCCCGCGTGTAGGCTGTCCGGCCGTCCGGCAGCTCGACGATGAAATAGCCTTCGCCGCGGATCGCGACGTCGAGTTCTTTTTCGGTCGGCACGACATTGCCCTGGCTCATGACGCGGGGCGTTGCTGCGGTGCGCACGCCCGAGCCGATTTCGACACCCACCGGCACAACGGTGCCCTGGTCGGACGTCTCGGCGCCGGCGCGGCGGTAGGACTGGTAGAGCAGATCCTGAAACTCCGCGCGCTGGCGCTTGAAGCCGGTGGTGCGCATGTTGGCGATGTTGTTGGAGATCACCTCCACATTGCGCTCCTGCGCGCTCATGCCCGTCGATGCGATGTAAAGAGCTTTCATGGCGGGTTCCTTTGGCTTCAGGCCTGCATGTCGCCGAGGCGCTGGATGGCGCTGCGACGCAGGTCGTCTTGCTTCTGCATGAGTGAGGCGAGGGATTGGTAGGCGCGCGACACGCGGATCATCCGCGCCATTTCGGCGACGCCCGAGACGTTGGAGCGCTCGATGGCGCCCTGGGTGAGGGTGACGCCCGTTGCCGGCTGTGGCGTGCCTCCGGCAAAGAGCGTCGCACCCTCCCGCGTCAGGGCCTGCACATCCTCGAATGCGACGATCTGGAGACGCCCCTTGGCGCCGGCAGAGGAGGAGATCGCGCCGTTCTGCGCGAAGACGATATCGGTTTCTTCAGGACCGAACTGGATCGGGCCGCCATCTCCGAGAACCGGATTGCCGTCTGCGGTGACGAGTGTGCCCTCGGCATTGATCTGCAAAGCTCCGGAACGGGTGTAGCGCTCGCCCGCCGGTGTCTCGACAACGAGGAACCCGCCATCGGAAAGAGCGACGTCGAGAGGATTGCCGGTCTGCACGCGTGCGCCGCCGGACATATCGTGCAGCGTTGCCCAGTCCTGGGTAAAGCTCAGCATCTGATCGGTGCCCGCAAAGCCGCGATGACGCGCCACGGGCATCTCGTATTCTTCAAACAGCAGCGCCTGGGCCTTGAACCCGTCGGTGTTGATGTTGGCGACGTTGTTGGCCACCACATCCATCTGGCGCTGCAATGCGATCTGGCGTGACAGCCCGATCAGGTGCGCATTTTCCATGAGCACGTGTTCCCGGTTTCAGTTCCCCGGACCGACCGACTTCCCCAAGCCTGCGATCCGCAATTCACATTGCAGAAACCATGCCAAGCCTGAGGGCGAAGCAAGTTCAATGGCTTAGCGGATCACGTCGCGGCCCGCACCGCGGCGCGCCGTCTCCGGGCGGCAGATCCTGCCCGGCAAAATCTGCCGCTTCAGGGGTTGGGGTAACCATTCGTTAACCCTCATTCCATTAGCTCATCAGGTGGGCCGGAATCGCCTGCGCATGGGGGTTTTGTGATGGCTGCGGAAGCCGATATCGACGAGGCCGAGCCTGCGGCCCCGAAGCGCCGTCCGGGCCGAAAACTCCTGTTTGTCGGGCTTGGCGCGCTGATCGCCCTCGGTGGCGGGTTCGCAGCCTACAGCTTCCTTCTTGCACCCGATGCCGCGCCCGAAGCGGCGCGTGCGGCCGTGCCCGCGACCTTCATCTTCAACCTGCCTCCAATGGTGGTCAATCTGAAGAGCGAGGGGCCGACGGAGGAGTTCCTGCGCCTCACCGTTGCGCTCGAAGTCGCCAATGAGGGCGTGATGACCGAAATCCAGCCGCGCATGGCACGCGTCGTCGATGCCTTCCAGGTCTATCTGCGCGAGCTGCGGAAGTCCGACCTCGACGGTTCTGCCGGCGTCTATCGGCTGCGCGAAGAGCTCAGGCGGCGAGTGAACGTCGCGATCTACCCTTCCCAGGTCGACAGCATCCTCTTCCGCGAAATTCTGGTGCAGTAGATGGCGGGCCCTCGGGATCAGGACAAGCTGGCCGATCAATGGTCGCTTGGCGCCGGCGCGGAAGACGAAGACCACGCTTGGGCGGAACTGATGGATGGCGAGGCCGGGGCGCCGGCTTCGGCCGGCACTGATCGGACGCTCAACCAGGAAGAAATCGATTCTCTGCTCGGCTTCGATGCCGATGCAGGCAATGTGAACCTAGCCGGCGTCCAGGCCCTGATCAATTCCGCGCTCGTCTCCTACGAGCGGCTGCCCATGCTCGAGATCGTCTTTGACCGGCTGGTCAGGCTCTCGACGACCAGCCTTCGCAATTTCACCTCGGACAATGTCGAGGTGTCGCTGGAGTCCATCAGTTCGGTGCGGTTCGGCGACTATCTGAATTCCATCCCTCTGCCTGCGGTGCTCTCGGTCATCCGTGCCGAAGAATGGGACAATTTTGCCCTGCTGACGGTCGACTCGAGCCTCCTCTATTCAATGATCGACGTGCTGCTCGGCGGTCGGCGCACGGCCGGTACGGTCCGCGTCGAGGGCAGGCCCTATACGATGATCGAAATGGCGCTCGCCCGCCGCATGATCGAGGTGGTGCTCGAGGATACCCAGCGCGCCTTCGAGCCACTGGCGCAGGTCCACTTCCGGCTCGATCGGCTCGAGACCAATCCGCGCTTCGCAGCCATTTCGCGGCCCGCGAATGCCGCCATCCTCATCGAGCTCAGGATCGAGATGGATGACCGGGGCGGCAAGATCGAAATGCTGCTGCCCTATGCGACGATCGAGCCGATCCGCGAACAGCTCCTGCAGATGTTCATGGGCGAGAAGTTCGGTCGCGACACGATCTGGGAAAGCCATCTGGCGACCGAGATTCATGCAGCAGAAGTCGAGGTCGAGGCGGTGCTGCACGAGGTCGAGGTGCCCCTGAGCCGGCTTCTCAACATGAAGGCCGGCGACACCGTCATGCTCGATCGGTCGCCATCCGACCCAGTGACGCTGCGGTGCGGGGATGTGGACCTTACCGAGGCGATCATGGGCCATATCAACGACCACGTCTCGGTTCGCGTCACCCGGCCGCTCAACCCGCCCAAGGTCACCATGGCCGCCTTCGAAGGCGCGCAGAACACATTGGAGAAACGCTGATGTCCGGCATGCCGCTTGGCCTCGTGATCGAAGGGGCCGTCGCCATCCTCTTGGCGCTCACGATCGGGTACTGCGTGGTGCTCAACGGCCGGTTGAAACGGCTGCACGCCGATCGCGACCAGTTGCGGCAGATGGTGACGGATCTGGTGCAGGCGACAGACCTTGCCAATCGCGCCATCCGCGAGCTGAAGACTACCGCGGTCGAGACCGATCTCGTGCTCAAGGGACGGCTGGAAGAGGCCGAGCGCTTCGGGATCGAGCTTGCCAATCACGTCACCGCCGGGTCGGCAGTGATGGACCGGCTGGCACGCATCGCGAGCGCCGCGCGTCCGCCGGCCGAACGCGAATCGGCGCCAAGCCAGACTTTCACGCCCGCTGAACCCTCGCGGCCCAGCGAAGCCAGCCGCCTGCAGGCCGCGCTCGAGCAATTGGCGAGCCGAGAGCGGGCGCGGGGCCAGGCCGCATGAAGCAGGTCCGTCTCCTGCCGGTCGTCATTTGCGCCGCCGGTGCGCTGCTCGTCCTCAAGGGCTTCGGGCTTGTAACGCAGGGCGGCTACGTGCTCACAGGCGTCGGAGCCGCCGTGGCACAGGTCGAGACCGACGTCGCCATTACCGATCCCACGGTAGCCTTGCCCCCTTCGCCCACGCTCGATGACAACCGTCCCGTCCTGAGCGATGTTGCGCCAACCCTGGCCGCCCCCGTCGCCACGACTCTGGCAGAGACGCCGGCGCTACCGGCTATGCTGGACTGCGGCGATGTCGGCCCGGGCCTTGCCGTCGAACACATGGCAGGGTGCGGACCCGACGGCCAGCAGATCGATCCACAGCGTCTTTCCTCCGGCTCCGACAATGAGCGGGCGTTGCTGGAACGCCTCGGGGAGCGGCGCGGGGACATCGAGGCCCGCGAAGCGGAGCTTGCCATGCGCGCGTCGCTGGTCGAAGCGGCCGAACGCCGGCTCGAAGAGCGCGCGGCGGCGCTCGAGGCGCTGGAGACGCGGATCAACGACATGGTTGCCGATCGCGATGCCGAGGAGGAGGGGACCTTCCTCGCCCTTGTCGGCATGTACGAGCAGATGAAGCCGCGCGATGCAGCCGGCATCTTCAACACGCTCGATGGCCAGGTGCTGCTGCGCGTAGCCCGTGCAATGAACCCGCGCAAGATGGCGCCGATCATGGCCGGGATGAACCCTCAGCGCGCTCAGGAGCTCACCGTCATGCTTGCGGCAGGTGATCCTGTCCGTCCCAGCCCCGCATCTCTCGACCCGATGGCCGACCTGCCGCAGATCGTCGGCCGATAGAACCCCGTCGTCGCGCTGGGTTAGGGGCGTGTTAAGTACGAAAGGCTAGTGTCTGCCGAGATTTGGCGAGAGGCGGGCGTCAGCCAGTGGTAGCGGAAGCAGGGGCATTGAAGCGCCGGATGTCGCGTGCTGCGCCCAGTCGCGTCTGCGCGGCGCTTGTCGCGACCTTGCTCTGTTCTGCAGCGCCTGTGCTTGGGCAGGAAAGGGGCGTCGTAAGCGCGGTCGAGGGTGATGGCTTCGGCAGGTTGATCGTTGAGTTTCCCGATCGGCTCGATCTTCCGGCCTTCCGGCTGCAAAACGAGAATGGCGTCGTCTCTGTCGTCTTTTCCGATCGGGTCGCCGTAGCGCTCCCACCACTCGGTCTCTCGCTGCCGGACTACTTATCGGCTGCACGCAGTGATCCGGATGGACAAGGCGTGCGCTTCGGGCTGCGATGGCCAGCAACGGTCAACACGCTGCAGGCGGGTGAAAAGCTCTTCATCGACCTGCTGCCGGAGGGCTGGCAGGGGCTGCCTCCGGGGCTGCCACCCGAAGTGGTCGAGGAACTGGCCATTCGCGCCCGGGATGCGGCCTTGCGTGCGGAGCAGAACCAGAGAGCGGCCGACGCCCGTCGGCTCGGCCCCGAAGCGAGCCTGCGGGTCGGGCGCAACCCGACCTTCATCCGCCTGCAATTCGACTGGTCGGTGGATACTGCGGCATCATTCGACCAGGACGGGGCGCGCGGCGTCCTCCGGTTCGACTGGCCGGTGCCCGTCGATCTATACGCCTTGCAGAACGAGCTCCCCTCGCAAATCCTCGCCGTAGAGAACGCCGTCGGGCCGGATGGATCGGAGGTCGTTCTCACCCTTGCCGACGGCGTCGCGCCCCGGTTCTATGCCACGGGGCCGCGCCAGTTCGTTGTCGACATCGACATCAGCCCGGAGGAGGGCGCGCTCTTTGATGCCGAGGTCCTCGCGGCTGCACTGACCGAAGCCAATATCGGCGGCATTGCGCCGTTATCCGAAGGGCTTGCCGGGCCGGCGCCGGTTTCCGATGTCGAGCCTGAAGCGCCCGTGACCCCGGTCGTCACTCTTGCTGGCGAGACCGTGAGGATCGGCTTCCCGTTCCAGACCGAGATCGCTGCCGCAGTCTTCCGGCGGGGTGACGTGGTCTGGATGCTGTTCGACACCGAAGTGCCAATTCTCGAGCCCGCAACTTCTGCAACGCTCAACCGCGTGGCGAGCGGCCTTAGCATCAACCGTCTCGGCTCGGCGCAACTCCTGCGGCTCGACCTGCGCAACAGGGCTCTCGCAACACTGGCCTCCGAGGGGCGTTCGTGGATCCTTTCGCTTGGGGACGTGCTGCTGAACGCAACCGAGCCCATGGACGTCTCGCGTCGCCGCGACCGTGATGGCGAGTTCGAGGTCACGGCCGAACTTGGCAGACCGGGCCGCGTGCATGCGTTCAACGATCCGGTGGTCGGCGACACTCTCAGCATCGCCACCGTCTATCCCCCCGCCCGGGGCATCGTGCGATCCCTCGAGCATGTGGAGTTCTCCATTCTCCGGAGCGTGCACGGCCTCGTCGTCCGGCCACAGGCGGAGGGGCTGCGCATGGCGCTGGAGGATGACCTCGCGGTCATCAGCCTGCCTGATGGCCTCACGGTGTCCGCAATCGATGCAGGCCGTGCGCGCGACGCGCGCCAGCCACCGGAATCCCGCGCCAGCTATCTCGACCTTGGTCTCGAACTCATCCCCGATATCGGGCGCATGGCGGCCCGCGGTGATGCGCTTGCAGCGGCGGCGGCCGCCGCCGAAGGCCCGGCGCGCGATCAGGCTCGGCTCGATCTGGCGCGGTTCTATCTCTCCAACCGTTTCGCCCATGAGGCCCTCGGCGTGCTCGACGTCCTCGAGTCCGAGCTGACCGCCGAGCCGCTTCGGCGGTCGGCGCGGCTGACGCGCGCCATCGCTTCGACCATGGCCGAACGGCATGATGAGGCGCTGACGATCCTCAACGCACCTGCCTTTGCCGATGAAAGCGATGCCTTGATGTGGCGTGCCATGGCACGCGCGAGCGTCGACGATTTCGAAGGGGCACGTCGCGACGCGCTTGCCGCCGAAGCGGTCATCGGCGCTTACCCCCTCTGGATACGGCAGCGCTTTCTGCTTTCGACCGCGCAGGCGGCAATCGAGACAGCCGACATCGCCCATGCGCTGAGGGCCATGGGCAATCTCGAATTCGCACGGCTCGATCCGGAGCAGGTCACCCAATATCAGCTGCTCTCGGCTCGCATCGCAGAGTCCGAGGGCCGGTTTGATGAGGCGCTCGAAACCTATGGGCAGGTGATCGCCGCAGACATTCGGCCGACGCGCGCCGAAGCGGTCTACCGGACACTCGCCCTGCTCGATGGACAGGGCCGGCTCGACCTCGACCGCGCCACCGAAACGCTCGCCGGTGAAATCCTGATGTGGCGGGGCAATCGGCTCGAGGCCGACATGCAGCGCCTGCTCGCCATCCTGCATTTCCGCAACGGGGACTATCGCGATGGCTTCCAGACCGTTCGACAGGCGGTGTCTCACTATCCCGAGAACGCGCCCATCGACGCTCTGCTTACCCAGGCCAAGGCGGAATTCAGCCATCTCTACCTCGACGGCGGCGCCGATCGGCTCGATCCGGTCGATGCGCTGGCACTCTTTTACGATTTCCGGGAGCTGACGCCGCCGGGCCCCGAAGGCGACGAGATGATCCGCAATCTCGCGCAGCGTCTCGTCAAGGTCGACCTGCTGGCGCAAGCAGGCGACCTGCTCGAATACCAGATCGAAAGTCGGTTGCAGGGCGCCGCGCGTGCAGAGGTTGCGGCAGACCTTGCGGTCATTCGCATCGCGCAGCGGGATCCGGAATCGGCGCTGCAGGCCCTCCATCGCACGCGCCTCACCGAGCTGCCGCCGTCACTCGACCGGCAGAGGCGGATTCTCGAGGCGCGCGCCCTCATCGATGCGGGACGTGAAGAGCTGGCCGTCGACCTGCTGTCACGGGTGACCGGCCGCGATGCGGACCTGCTGCGGGTCTCGGGCTATTGGGCGGCGCGCAACTATGGCGCCGCAGCGGAGCTCCTCGAGCGCCTTTATGCGCCCGAAGACCCCGAAGCCACGGCGAGCCGGCAGGCGCGCATGAACATCGTCAAGGCAGCCGTCGGCTATGTGCTGGGGAACGATCGGCTTGGGCTACAGCGCCTGCGGCAGAAATTCGCCGAACGGCTGGTGGGTACCGGCGAATGGGCGGTCTTCGATTTCGTAACGGGAGACGAGGCGCCGCAAAGTGCCGAGTTCCGGAAGCTGGTCCGCGAGATTTCCGGCCTGGACACCTTGAATGCCTTCCTCACCGCATATCGGGAGCTCTATCCCGTGGCGAGCGCAATGACGCCGCAAACGGCGGTGAGCGTCAACGATCAGGTCTGAGCGTTCAGACGAAACTTCGGATGAGCGAGCCCGCGACGAGGTGCCAGCCATCAACCAGAACGAAAAAGATCAGCTTGAACGGCAGCGAGATCACGATCGGCGGTAGCATCATCATGCCCATCGACATCAAGACCGAAGCCACCACCATGTCGATGACGATGAATGGCACAAAGAGCAGGAAGCCGATCTCGAAGGCGCGTCGCAGCTCGGAAATCATGAATGCCGGCACGAGCACCTCGAGCGGGATGGCCTCGGGCGTGTCGGGAATTTCCGCTTCACTGATGTCGAGAAAGAGCTGCAGGTCCCGATCGCGCACATTGTTGCGCATGAATTCGTGAAGCGGCTCGGCCCCGAGCTCGAAGGCCTCCGCCATCTCGATTTCACCGGCGATCAGTGGCGCGATGCCCTGGTCGTAGCTCTGCTGCAGCGTTGGCTGCATGACGAAGAAGGTCAGGAAAAGCGCCAGTGAAATCATCACCGCATTGGGCGGTGCGGTCTGCAGACCGATGGCGGTGCGGAGCAGGGACAGCACGACCACGATGCGCGTAAAACTCGTCACCATCACGAGGATGGACGGGGCGAGGGCGAGGATGGTGATCAGACCGATGAGCTGGATCGCCCGTTCGGTCAGCGTCGCGTCATCACCGAAGTCTATGGAAATGTCTTGAGCGACGGCAACGTGGGGGAGGGCAAACGCCGCTCCTAGCAGGACGAGTCCGATCAGGCCTGCGCGCACATAGAACGATCGCCGCCCGGAAGCGTCGCGACTATTCCCTGCGATAGCCGGTGATGATGCCCTCAACGCTTTTTTTCTGCCCGCTCTGCTCGCTGCCCTGGCCGGTTTTAGCTGAGTCGGCGGCCCGGATGTCCGAATTCTCCGGGTTGAGCGGGATTACGCCCGTATCCATCCTGCTCACGGGGCGCATGAGGCCGGTATGGCGGAGCGAGGTTGACTTACGCTGGGTAAGGGGTCGTCCGAAATCACGCAACCGGTCCAGCGAATAGGTCCTGGCCTTCGGCTCGGTCTCTGCGGGCTGGGATGGGGGGGGCGACGCCGCTTTTGTCGCCTCTGCGGGCGTGTTGCCCGGGACAGGCCGCCTGACTGGCTGGCTGGGCTTTTCTGCGGGAATGCCCGTCTCGATGACCAGGTCCTGCGCCCCACCGGTCATCACCAGATGTTCGACATTGTCCCGGCGGATCACAAGCAGCTGGCGCTTGCCGTCCACCTGCAGGCTGTCCACCACGCTGATCCGCCGATTACGGGCCCGCCCGACATTGCTCGACGCGTTGAAGACGAGCTTGAGCAGCCACAAGCCCAGCACGACCATCACGAGGACAATGGCAAGGGCGAGAAACGTCACCAGAATCACGTTGTCCGAACCGCCGAAGATCGCGTTCAGAAACTGCATGTCGGTGCTCCGCTTATGGTTGGGCCCGCCACACAATGCGCGTGGAGTGGATAAAGTTGCCTACCACAGTGCAGCGCCGGCGGCAAAACGCGCGTCCACCACGCCTGAGCCCCGCTTGTTAACGACGCGTTAACCACGCACCCGGCACAAATTGCCGGGTAACGGGAAGTTAACCATGAGCCTCGCCAAGCTGCCGATCTTCACGGCGCTCGCAGACAAGATGCGCTGGCATCAGACGCGACAGGGCCTCTTGGCCGAGAACGTCGCCAATGCCGACACGCCCGGCTATCGGGGACGGGACCTGACGCCGTTTTCATTCGACACGCAATTGCGTACGGCCGGCACGATGCAGACCGCAACCACCCGGCCCGGCCACATCGCCGCCTCAGCTGGGGGAGCGTCGGGGTTCGGGGAGAGCCGGCTCAACAATTTCGAGATCACGCCTGCGGGCAATGGGGTGACGCTTGAGGACGAGATGATGAAGGTCACCTCCAACCAGCTTGACTATCAGGCGGCGACCTCGCTCTACACCAAATCCATCAAGATCATCCGGACCGCCCTGGGGCGGCAGGCATAGGGCAGGGCATAGATGAGCGACTTTCTCTCTTCGCTGCGGATCGCGGCAACCGGGCTGCACGCGCAGAATGCACGCATGCGTGTCATCGCCGAGAACCTCGCGAATTCCGACAGTGCCGGGAAGACCCCCGACGAGGATCCCTATCGGCGCCGCATTCCGACGTTTCAGGCGGTCTTCGACCGGGAACTCGGCGGCACCACCGTCCAGATCGGACGGCTCGCCCTCGACAATTCGGACTTCCAGTCCCGTTTCGAGCCCGGTCATCCCGCGGCCGACGCGTCGGGCTACGTCCGTTATCCCAACGTCAATTCGCTCATCGAGAGCATGGACATGCGGGAAGCCCAGCGCACTTACGAAGCCAATCTCAACGTCGTCTCCGTAACCCGCCAGATGCTGGGCGGGACGCTCGACATCCTGCGCGGCTAGCGCACCGGTTCAGGAGAATCACCGTCATGAGCACGCCGTTCAACGCCGCCGCAGCAGCTTACTCAAACGCTTCGAGGCTCATCTCCGGCGCCGCGACGCAGGCTCCGAAGCCCGTGAACGATGGCGCGCAAGGCGCTGACTTCGCAAGCCTTCTCAGCCAATCCATGGGCTCTGTGGTGGAGGCGGGCCGCACCTCCGACCAGATGGCGCTTGATATGGTGAACGGAAAAGCCAATGTCGTCGATGTCGTGACGGCCATCTCGGAGACCGAGCTGGCCATCGAAAGCATGGTGACGGTCCGCGACCGGGTGATCTCTGCCTATGAAGAGATCATGCGCATGCCGATCTAGACGGGACAGGACATGAGCGGGGCCCAGGTACTCGACATTGCGCGTGACGGCATCTGGGTGCTGATCATCATTTCCGCGCCGATGATGATCGTGGGCCTGCTCGTGGGCGTCGTGATCGCGTTGTTCCAGGCGCTCACCCAGATCCAGGAAATGACGCTGGTCTTCGTGCCCAAGATCATTGCGATCTTCGTGACGCTGCTGATCGCCTTGCCGTTCATGGGGGCGACGATGGCCGCGTACATGAACCGGATCGTCGATCTCATCATCACGGGCGGCTAGTGTGGTCTCGATAGACTGGCTCCCCGAGGCAGCCTTTCAGTATTTTCTCATCTTCGCGCGCGTCGGCACGATGCTCATGCTGATCCCGGCGCTGGGGGAGGGGATGATCCCGGCGCGCATGCGGCTTTCGTTCGCGCTCATGTTCAGCCTCGTGCTCTTTCCGCTCCTGCGCGCAGGCCTGCCAGGATTGCCCGGCGAGGTCATGGGCATACTCGCGCTGCTCTTTCATGAACTGCTCATCGGACTGATCCTCGGGGCGATCGCGCGCGTCTTCGTCATGTCCGCGCAGGTTGCAGGCTCGATCATCGCCTTTCAGATCGGGCTCAGCGTTGCGCAGGCGGCCGATCCAACGAGCGAGGGCATGCAGGGAGCCGTGATCGGCAGCTTCCTCTCGTTCCTCGGCATCACGCTCATCTTTGCGACCGATCTCCATCACGTCGGGCTCGCCGGGATCTACGAGAGCTACGAGATCTTTTCCCCAACGGCCGAGATCATGGTGCCCGATGCCGCGGAGATGATCATTCGCGCTGTGGCGGGGGCCTTCACGGTCGGGGTACAGATGTCTGCGCCGTTCATCGTCTTCGGCCTCGTCTTCTATCTGGGCGCCGGGATTCTCGGGCGGCTGATGCCGCAATTGCAGGTCTTCTTCGTTCTGATGCCGGCCAATATCGGCGTTGGCCTCATCCTCTTTGCATTGCTGCTGACCATGATGATGGGCTGGTATCTCGCCTCTTATGAAAACGCCCTCGCCATGCTGCGGGGCGCCTAGCCATGTCGGATGAGGCCCCGGAAAAATCATCAAAGACTGAAGACCCTTCCCAGCGAAAGCTCGACGAAGCCCACAAGAAGGGCGATGTCGCCAAAAGCCAGGAGGTGACGACCTGGTTCATGCTTGCCGGATCCGGGCTCCTGTTTGCCGTGCTCGCGCCGGGCACGAGCGTGGGCCTGTCGCAAAACCTCGCTCTGGTCATGGCCAATGCCGACCAGTTCGAGATTGGGGGACCTGCGTTCGGGGCACTGATGGCGGGCATGGCAGGGTCGGTCATGCTGCTCGCTCTGCTGCCGCTCTGCGCTCTTGCGGTCTTTGCCATTGCGGCCAATCTCGTCCAGCACAAGCCCTTGCTTTCGGTCGAGCCGATCAAGCCGAAGCTCTCCAAGATCTCGCCCATTGCCGGGTTCAAGCGTCTCTTTTCAACCGAAGCTCTGGTCAATTTCGGCAAGGGCCTGCTGAAGCTCGCCATTGTCGGGGCCGTGCTGTTCTTCGTGCTCTGGCCCGAGCGCGACAGCCTCGAGGTGATGGTCACTTCGGATCCAGCGGCGATCCTGCTGATCTTCCAGAATTTGGGGATAAAGGTGTTTGCGGCGGTGATCGCCGTCCTGACCTTCATCGCCATCGCCGATTTCCTCTACCAGCGCCACCGCTGGTGGGAGCGCCAGAAGATGACCGTCCAGGAGACGCGGGACGAGTACAAGCAGATGGAAGGCGATCCCCAGATCAAGGGGCGCATTCGGGCCATCCGCAACGAACGCAGCCGCAAGCGGATGATGGCCAACGTGCCGGGCGCGACCGTCATCATCACCAATCCGACGCACTACGCGGTGGCGCTCAAATATGATCGGGACATGGCTGCGCCCGTCTGCCTCGCCAAGGGCGTCGATGCGGTGGCGCTGCGCATTCGGGCCCTTGCCGAAGAGCATTCGGTGCCGATCGTCGAGAACCCGCCGCTGGCCCGTGCATTGTTTGCCAGTGTCGACATTGACGAAACGATCCCCGCCGAGCACTTCAAGGCGGTGGCCCAGGTGATCGGCTATGTGATGCGCCTGCGCAAGCCGGCCTGGCGAGGCTAGGGCGGGAAGAACGGTCCGAGGCACTACCCATCGGTACGGGCCATTTGCTAGACCAGAACAAACCGCCGATTCGGGCCGGTTTCCCTATGCGAGGAGCACACCCAACCGCATGGCACACAGGCCCCTCGAGACCGATCACTATCCGAACCCGCTGCTGTCGCGGCCTCGCAGCGCCACCGGCCTCTGGCGGGTGGTTGCCCTTGCCGTCGGCTTCGTCGCCGTAGCGGTCGGGCTCTCGGTCGCCGGGGATGCCATTCCGCCCGACCTCGTGCTTCTCTTTCTTGGCCTCCTCGCCGTGGTGGGGGTCTTCTGTCTTTTTGCTCTGGCGGCGGGGCTGTTCCGTTTCTCGGCGGGCGAAGACCAGCGCACGCTGTCTCGAGCCATCGTCGACAGCCTGCCGTTCGGCGCGGTGGTGACGGACCGGGACGGCAAGATTTCCTACGTCAATGCGCATTACGGTCGGTTTGCCGGCGGCGTCAGCAATGGCGTGCCGGTTGGGGTGCCTCGCCTCTTCGCCGGCCAGCCGGAGGCCGCAGAGGCGGTCTATCGCCTCTCCCGTGCCGCCCGCGAGGGCCGGCCGGCAAGTGAAGACATCAGGCTCCTGACCGCTCTTGGCGGGCAGGTTCAGGAAGCGGGTCGGCCCGCCTGGTTTCGTGTCTCCGTCCGTGCCCTTCCTGAGGTCGAGGGTGACGGCAAGCCGCTCGTCCTCTGGACCGTCGAGGACATCGCGCGCGACCGTGAGCGGCAGGACAATGCCTTTCTGGAACTGCAACGCGCCATCGACTACCTCGATCACGCACCGGCCGGCTTCTTCTCGGCAGATGCCTCCGGGCATGTGCAATATCTCAACTCGACGCTGGCGGACTGGCTCGGCTACGACCTTGCCGAGTTCCAGAGCGACACGATCCGGCTCGAGGATCTCGTCCGGGGCGATGGTGCAAGCCTGCTGATGCGCGGGCGCAATGATGGCGAGATCCGAACCGAAATCATCGACATCGATCTCGTGCGACGGAACGGGACCAGCTTTCCGGTACGATTGCTCCACAGGGCTGCACGCCTCGCAGAAGGGGAACTGGGCGAGACGCGGACCCTCGTTCTCGACCGCACACGGGCCGTCGACCAGGAAGAGGCGCTGCGGGCATCGGAAGTCCGATTTTCGCGCTTCTTCAACGACACGCCATTCGCCATCGCCACGCTCGACAGCGAAGGTCGGATCGTCAGGACAAATGCGCCATTCAGCCGGATCTTCGGCTGGTCGGGCGGTGAGCGCACGATCGAACTGCAGCCGATGGCCGATCTTCTTGCAGAGGGGAATCGGCAGGCCTTCGCCGATGCCATTGCCGCTGCCGGCGAGAACCGCTCGCAGATCGAGCCGGTCGACGCGCTGCTTGCCGGCCAGGGCGAGCAGGCCGTGCGGCTCTACTTCTCCGGGTCGGAGGAAAGCGAAGGCTCTCCCGAGCGCGTCAACGTCTATGCACTCGACATGACCGAGCAGCGCAAGCTCGAGGCCCAGTTCGCCCAAGGCCAGAAGATGCAGGCGGTCGGCCAGCTTGCGGGCGGGGTGGCGCACGATTTCAACAACGTGCTGACCGCCATCATCGGCTTTTCGGACCTCCTGCTTCTCAAGCACAAGCCTGGGGACCCGTCATTCTCTGACATCATGTCGATCAAGCAGAGCGCCAACCGGGCCGCTGGGCTGACGCGGCAACTCCTCGCCTTTTCGCGGCGGCAGACCCTGCGCCCCCAGATTCTCGAGGTGCCGGGCAACATCGATGATCTGACGGTGCTGCTCAAGCGCCTGATCGGCGAGCAGATATCACTCAGCGTCGAGCATGCCCGCGGCGTCTGGCCGGTGAAGGCCGATCTTGTTCAACTCGAGCAGGTGGTGGTCAACCTCGTCGTCAATGCCCGCGATGCCATGCCCAATGGCGGGGCGATCAGCCTTCGCACGCGAAACGTCGAGGCGGCCGAGGCGGCCACGCTGACCCATATCGGCATGCCTCCCGGTGATTACGTGCTGATCGAAGTCGAGGATACCGGCACCGGCATGCCGCCAGACATTCTCGAGAAGATCTTCGAGCCCTTCTTTTCCACCAAGGAGCTTGGGAAGGGCACCGGTCTAGGGCTCTCGACGGTCTATGGCATCATCAAGCAGACCGGCGGCTTCATCTATCCGGAATCCGTGGTTGGCCGGGGCACGACATTCCGCATCTATCTTCCGCGGCACGTGCCGGCGGAAGGCGAGATGCCGCAAAAGGCGGTGGCAGCGCCCGTGCGCGACCTCACCGGTCAGGAGCGGATCCTGCTCGTCGAGGACGAGGACAATGTGCGCGCCTTCTCCGCCCGCGCCCTGCGCGCGACGGGCTATGAGGTCTTCGAGGCCGATTGTGGAGAAGAAGCGCTCGAGGTGCTCGAGGAGATCGACGGACGCATCGATCTCATGATCTCCGACGTCGTGATGCCGGAAATGGACGGGCCCTCGCTTCTCATCAAGGTTCGCGAGCGCCTTCCGGACCTCAAGGTGATCTTCGTCTCGGGTTATGCGGAGGAGAGCGTTCGCCAGGACATCGCCGACGATCAGTCAGTGGAATTCCTGCCCAAGCCGTACTCGCTGGACCAGATCAATTCCAAGGTGAAGGAAGTGCTCGGCAAGGCCGATCGAGCGTAGTGGAATTGCCCGGCGCTGAAGAGGCGCCGGGCAGGGTCTCGACCCCTATTCGGCAACGACGCCGCCGGGCAGGGGCGTACCCTCGGCGACAAGGCCGCTGCTGGCGAGCTCGGCCCAGAACTCGGCCGGAATCTTTTCGTGCCACCACTCCAGAATGCCTTCCAGTTCACTAACCGTGCGCGGTCCCGGCAGCACGTTGCAGACCGCCGGGTGGGCGAGGGGGAACTGCAGCGCGGCCGCTCCGAGCGAGACTTTGCGCTCCGCGCAGAATGCCTCGAGCGCCTTCACGCGATCGATGATGTGCTGGGGGGCCTTGGCGTAGTTCCAGACCCCCGCGCCCATCAGCGCACCGCCGTTGAAGGGCCCACCGCAGACAACCGAGGCCTTCCGCTCGATGCAGGTTGAGAGGAAGGGGTTGAGCGAAGTCTGCTCGAGGAGCGTGTAGCGACCAGCCAGGAGGAACACGTCCCAGTCCCCGAGCGCAAAGGCGTCCATCAGGACTTCCCACTCGTTGACGCCTAGGCCGATCGCGCCAATGACGCCGCTTTCTCGCAATTCGCGCAGGGCGCGGTAGCCGCTATCGGCGAGCTGGCCCCAGAGCCGGGCATTTTCCTCTTCGCCATGCGTCATGACGCCGATGTCGTGGACGTAGAGGATGTCTATCTTGTCGAGGCCGAGACGCTGCTGGCTATCCTCGAAGGATCGCATTATGGCGTCATAGGTGTAGTCGTACACCTGCTCGAAGGGCAGGGGGTCGACCCAGTTGTGCGGATATTGGCGGTCGGCTTCGCTCGCGATCGGGCGGAGAAGGCGGCCCACCTTGGTCGAGAGCACGGTGCCGCTGCGTTTTCCACGCAATGCGTTCCCCATCATGTGCTCGGAGCGGCCGTAGCCATATTGCGGCGCCGTGTCGAAATAGGTGATCCCTTCCTCGAGCGCCCGCGTGATGGTCGCGCGGGATTCCATTTCGTCGGTCGGCTTGAAAATGCCTGCCAGCGTCGCCCCGCCCAGCCCGAGGGTTGTGATCTCGAGATCCGTCTCTGCAATCCGTCGCTTTTCGAATGTCCTGTCGGCCATGGGCAGCCCTCCTTGCTAGGCGCGCATGACTGACATGTCAGTGTGTCGGCGTAAAGATGGAGGGGCGGGGATATCCGGAAATCCGACCAACTTCCGGTTGAACGTGGTGTCTAACGCTAGGGGCATGCCAGCAGTCATCCATTCGCCGGGCTTGCCCGATAAATCGTACGATACTACTGGTCTTGGCTTGGCCGTCTCTCGGCCTCGGGAGGATCGTCAGTGACAGAGGCTGCAGCGCGTCGGGACCCCACCACGCCGGCCAATTTCGATTACAGTGCCAGCCGTCCGACCCGCTCCCACACCGCGCATGTGATGAGCGAAATCGGCCTCGGCATCGTATCGGGACGCTATCCGCAAAACAGCATCCTGCCCGGAGATGCCGAGCTCATGGAGCAGTTCGGGGTATCGCGGACTGTTCTGCGTGAAGCGATGAAGACATTGGCGGGTAAGGGGCTGATCATTGCCAAGGCCCGTATCGGGACGCGCGTGCGCGACCGCGCCGAATGGAACCTCTTTGATCCCGACGTGCTCATCTGGCACGCCAAGACCGGCTTCGACCGTGAGTTTCTGTCCTATCTTGCCGAGATGCGGATGGCCCTCGAACCCGAGGCGGCGGTCCTTGCTGCGCGGCGGGCGACGCCCGAATGCATTCTTGCCCTGCGCAACTGGGTCGGGGAGATGGGCAGAGAGGGCATTTCAGCGGACGACTTTGTCGTGGCCGACCTCAACCTGCACCTCGCGATCGCCCGGGCGGCGGGCAACCCGTTCCTCAGCTGCATCAGCACCTTGATCGAGGTCGCACTGGTGACCTCTCTCGCCATCAGCTCGCCGATCGAAAACCGGACGGCCTGGAAGAGTTCGGTCGCCGCCCACGCCGGCATAGTGGAAGCCATCGCAGCGGGAGACCAGGACGGAGCGCGCGAGGCCATGCGCGTCGTGATCCGCCAGGGCACCGATCGGATTGGCCAATCGGCGCCCTGAGCGGCAGTGAAGACGCGGCGGGAGGTTCCCGCCGCGCGTGATCAAAGCTGGCGCACCGTCACCTTGCGCGCTTCGTCCCAACCGACCGCATTGCGCAGCGGCAGGCCGAACTGGCTTTCCGAGATTTCGAACACGTCGCCGGGCTCGGTCCGGATACCGTCCGCAAAGCTCAGCGTCGCCGTGCCGAACATGTGGACGTGAACGTCGCCCGCCTGACGGAAGAGCGGATATTTGAAGTGGTGATGCTCGAGATTGGCGATGGTGTGGCTCATATTGTCCTCGCCCGAGAGGAACGGCTTCTCCCAGACGGGCTGCCCGTCCCGCAGGATCCGGGAGGTGCCTTCGATATGGCGCGGGAGTTCACCAAGACGCAGCTCCGGGCCGAAAGAGCTGTCGCGGAGCTTGGAATGGGCGAGGAAGAGGTAGTTGACCCGCTCGGTCACGTGATCGGAGAACTCATTGCCGAGGGCGAAGCCGACGCGGTGCGGGGTGCCATCCTTGCCGATCACGTAGATCCCGGCGATCTCGGGTTCCTCCCCCGCATCCTTGGCGAAGGCAGGCGAAACGATGGGCTTGCCCGGCGCTACGACGGTGTAGCCATTGCCCTTGTAGAACCATTCGGGCTGGACGCCTTCCTCGCCAGGGGCGGGTTTGCCACCCTCGAGACCCATGCGGAACATCTTCATGGAGTCGGTGAGGTTTTCCTCGGCGTCCGGCTTGGTGGATTTGTGCATGGCATCGCGCGTGGATGCCGACCCCAGATGGGTGAGGCCGGTGCCCGTGACGTGCAGATGTGCCGGATCGGGATGATCGATCGGCGAGAGAATCCGGCCTGCTGCCAACAGAGCAGCGTGATCGACGGGCTCGCCGAAGCCTTTGTCGGCGATGGTGTCGGCGAGCGAGCGGTTGCGGTCGATCGCTTCGATGGCGAGGGCGTAGACGCTTCCCGCGCCCTTGATCGGGCGAGCGACGCCCCCCTCGATTGCAGCGACGGCGCGTTGGCCGGCATCGTCGATATACTGGATCAGGTTCATTGGAGGCCTCCTCGCGCGGGTCCGTACATGCTGCCTTTGCGGCGGCAGCATAGGAGGGGGAAGGCAGCCAAAACGCAAGCCGCATTAAGTACGACTTTTGATCATTGGGGCCAAAAACTGAAACTTTGTGTCTAGGGGCGAGCCATTGCGCCTGTCCACGCCCGCCCCTATATCGGGCCGGCGCCAACGGGGGCGCCCAAGGGGCAGGCCATGGAACTCGACAGCATCCAGGACGCGATCGCAGCGATCGCAGCGGGCGAACTGGTGGTCGTTGTCGATGATACCGACCGCGAGAACGAGGGCGACCTCATCATGGCGGCGAGCAAGGCGACGCCCGAAAAACTCGCTTTCATGATCCGGCACACGAGCGGCATCATCTGCGTGCCGATGCCTGCGGCGCGCGCCGCGGCGCTCAATCTGGATCCGATGGTGGCCAACAACATCGATCCGTTCCGGACCGCTTTCACCGTCTCGGTCGACTACAAGGTTGGCATGACGACGGGCATTGCCGCGACCGAACGCGCCGCGACGATCCGGGCGCTGGCCGGCGGCAATAGCCATTCGAGCGACTTTATCCGGCCGGGCCACATTTTCCCGCTGGTTGCGCGCGAAGGCGGCGTGCTCGCGCGATCCGGGCACACCGAGGCGGGCGTGGATCTGGCCGTCCTCGCAGGGCTCGAGCCTGCGGGTGTTCTTGCCGAAATCGTCAATGACGACGGAACGGTCAAGCGCCTCCCCGAACTGGTCGCGTTTGCACGCGAACACGGGCTCCGGATCATCTCGATCGAGGACCTCATCGCCTACCGGCTCGAGCACGAAGCCTTCCTGAGGCGCATTGCGGTGGTCCCGACCATCGTCGCCGGGCTCAACGCCGAAGCCTATGTCTACGAGACCCCGTTCGATCCGCTCCAGCCCGTGGCCCTCGTCGTGGGCGACGTACATGGGAAGGAAAACGTCCCCGTCCGCATCCATCGCGAGCAGCCCCTGCGGGAAATGCTGGCGCGAGCCAATGGCGAGGCCGGGGCCATTCAGCGCGCCGCCGCCGAGATCAAGGCGCGTGGAGGGTGCGGCGTCATCATCCTGCTGCGCAGCGCAGTCGCGATGGACGATCCGACCGATGCCAAGCAGGTGCCCCAGCGCATCGATGGCGATACGGGTGGGGCCGAACGGCATGGCAGCGCGCTCGAGCGGATGCAGCGCTGGCGCAAGGTAGGGATCGGCGCACAGATTCTCCGGGATCTCGGTGTGCGCTCGATTGCGGTGCTCACCACCACCGAACGCCAGTATGTCGGTCTAGGTGGCTTCGGGATCGAAATCGTCGAGACCGTCAAACTCTCCTAGCGAATCGCCCTTCTGTCTCTCCTTTTCGTGCTCACTTGTTTTCCCCTTGACGTAGGGAAAACAAAATGAGAACAAAGTAAGCACGAGACGTGGACATCTCCTGTTCGGACCGGGCGTTGCGCGGGGCCGGCGGGCGTGGAATAAGGAGACAGGCTATGGCGGCGACGCCTTCACTTCGCGTACTGGACGGGGGTTCCATGGACAAGGACAAGGCCCTGCAGGCCGCGCTCGGTCAGATCGAGCGCAGCTTCGGCAAGGGCTCGGTCATGCGGCTCGGCGAGGGCGCGATCGTGCAGATCGAGTCGATCTCGACCGGCTCGCTCGGCCTCGATATCGCACTCGGTATCGGTGGATTGCCGCGCGGGCGCATCGTCGAGATTTTCGGTCCTGAAAGCTCGGGCAAGACGACGCTGGCCCTGCATGTGATTGCCGAGGCACAGCGCAATGGCGGCATCTGTGCCTTCGTCGATGCCGAGCATGCCCTTGATCCGACCTATGCACGCAAGCTTGGCGTCAAGGTCGATGAGCTGCTCATCTCCCAGCCCGATGCCGGCGAGCAGGCTCTCGAGATTGCCGACACCCTGGTCCGCTCCGGGGCAATCGACGTGCTGGTCGTCGACTCCGTCGCCGCGCTGACGCCCAAGGCCGAACTCGAGGGCGAGATGGGCGATTCGCTTCCGGGGCTTCAGGCCCGGTTGATGAGCCAGGCCATGCGCAAGCTGACCGCGTCGATCTCCAAGTCGAAATGCATGGTCATCTTCATCAACCAGATCCGCATGAAGATCGGTGTGATGTTCGGTTCGCCCGAAACGACCACCGGCGGCAATGCGCTGAAGTTCTATGCATCCGTCCGTCTCGACATCCGTCGGATCGGCGCCATCAAGGATCGTGACGAGGTCGTCGGCAACCAGACCCGCGTCAAGGTGGTCAAGAACAAGCTGGCGCCTCCGTTCCGGCAGGTCGAGTTCGACATCATGTATGGCGAAGGCATCTCCAAGACCGGTGAACTCATCGACCTCGGCGTCAAGAGCGGCATCGTGGAGAAGTCCGGCGCCTGGTTCTCGTTCGATAGTCAGCGTCTGGGACAGGGGCGGGAGAACTCCCGTCAGTTCCTCAAGGACAATCCGGAAGTCGCCCGGATCATCGAGCAGGGCGTGCGTGAAAGCTCGGGACTGCTCGGGGAGGCGCTGATCACCGGTCCCGAGGGTGACGAGGCGATCGAAGCCGAGGACTGAGCCCTCTGTGGCAGGCAATTTTGAAGGGGCGTCCGGAAGCGGGCGCCCTTTTTCATTTGCGGTGGCCCGTGCCTCGCGGCCGGGCCGGAATGCTGGACAGAACGGCAGGCCACGCGATAGAACGCTCGCTGAAAAGGCGAGGCGCCGGCCCGCCTTTTTTGTTTGAACCATCGCGCCCAGAAAGAGCCTTCATGACCAGCGTTAGCGAGATCAGGTCGAGTTTCCTCAGCTATTTCGGTCAGGCCGGACACGAGGTCGTGCCCTCGAGCCCGCTGGTGCCGCGCAACGACCCCACATTGATGTTCACCAATGCGGGGATGGTGCCCTTCAAGAACGTGTTCACCGGCATCGAGAAACGGCCTTACAGCCGGGCGACCAGCTCGCAGAAATGCGTCCGCGCCGGAGGTAAGCACAACGATCTCGACAATGTCGGCTTCACCGCGCGGCATCACACTTTCTTTGAAATGCTGGGGAATTTTTCCTTCGGCGACTATTTCAAGGAAGACGCTATTGCGCTCGCCTGGGGTCTCCTCACCAAAGAGTGGGGCCTGCCCAAGGACCGGCTGATGGTCACCGTCTACGAGGACGACGACGAGGCGCATGCCCTCTGGCAAAAGGTCGCCGGCGTGCCCGCCGACCGCATCGTGCGGCTCGGAGCGAAGTCCAATTTCTGGTCGATGGGTGACACCGGGCCATGCGGACCCTGTTCGGAAATTTTCTTTGATCACGGGCCGGACGTTGCCGGCGGCCCCCCGGGCAGCCCCGACGAGGATGGCGACCGGTTCATCGAGATCTGGAACCTCGTCTTCATGCAGTTCGAGCAGCACGCCGATGGTACGCGCACCGGCCTGCCGCGGCCCTCGATCGATACCGGCATGGGGCTCGAACGCATCGCGGCCGTGCTGCAGGGCGTGCACGACAATTACGACATCGACCTCTTCAAGGCCCTGATCGCTTCCGCCGCACAGGCCACAGGCACATCGGTGGTGGCCGAGGGCGGCACGAGCAGGCGCGTCATCGCCGATCATCTGCGCTCGATGGCCTTCCTCATTGCTGAAGGCGTGCTGCCCTCAAATGAGGGGCGCGGCTATGTGCTTCGTCGCATCATGCGGCGCGCCATGCGCCACGCGACGCTGCTGGGGGCGGAAGAGCCGGTCATTCACCGCATGGTCCCGACCCTTGTGCGTGAAATGGGGCAGGCCTATCCCGAGCTGGTACGCGGCGAGGCGATGATTGCCGAAACCATCCGACTCGAGGAAGGGCGGTTCCTCAAGACCCTTGGACGCGGCCTTCAGATCCTGGCCGATGAAACGCGCGACCTGGGACAGGGCGCCACCCTCGATGGGGCGACGGCATTCAAGCTTTACGACACCTACGGCTTCCCCCTCGACCTCACCCAGGATGCGTTGCGCAATCGCGGCATCGGTGTCGATCAGGCCGGTTTCGACGCAGCCATGGCCCAGCAGAAGGCGGAAGCCCGCCGCAACTGGGCGGGCTCGGGCGAGGCCGCGACGGACCTCGTCTGGTTCTCGGTCGCGGACCTTGCCGGCCCGACCGAGTTCCTCGGCTACGAGACCGAGGATGCGGAGGGTGAGGCCAAGGTCCTCGTGCGCGATGGACAGGTCGTCGAAGCGCTGAATGCAGGCGAGGAGGGCTTCCTCGTCCTCAATCAGACGCCGTTCTACGCCGAAAGCGGCGGACAGGTGGGCGATACCGGCGCCATCGTGGGTGAGGGCGTTGCAGCCGAGGTTCTCGACACCAGTAAGCACCATGGCGTCTTCGCCCATAAGGTCAGGGTTACCGAAGGGCGGCTCGCGAGCGGGCAGGCCCTGCAGCTGCGCGTGGATCACGCGCGGCGCGCGGCCATCCGTGCCAACCACTCTGCGACCCATCTTCTGCATGAGGCGCTGCGCCAGGTGCTCGGTGACCATGTGGCGCAGAAGGGATCGCTGGTTTCTCCCGACCGGCTCCGCTTCGATTTCGTCCACACCAAAGCCATCACGCCCGAAGAGATCGCGCAGATCGAGGACATTGCCAATGCGGTCGTTCTCGAGAACAGCGCTGTCGAGACGCGCCTGATGGGCGTCGAGGAAGCCAAGGAGTCCGGCGCGCGCGCGCTTTTTGGCGAAAAATATGGCGATGAGGTGCGGGTGGTCTCGATGGGCACGCCAACCGGCAATGCGCTCGGATGGTCGGTCGAGCTCTGCGGCGGTACCCATGTGCGGCGAACCGGCGATATCGGGCTGATCTCGGTCGTCGGCGAAAGCGGGGTGGCTGCAGGCGTCCGCCGGATCGAGGCGCTGACGGCGGACGCTGCGCGCCGGCGCGGCAATGAAAATACCTCGGTGCTGGCCCAGGCGGCCGGTCTGTTGCGTGCGTCCCCTAGCGAGGTGCTCGAGCGCATTTCCGGCCTCCAGGAGCAGCTCAAGAAGGCCGAAAGGGCGCTCAGCGATGCACGCCAGAAGCTCGCAATGGGCGGCGGCGGCGAGGCCGCAGGAACGGCGGCCGCAAGCGAAACCGTCAACGGCGTGGCGTTCGTCGGCCGAGTGGTCGAAGGCCTCCAGCCCAAGGATCTTCGCGGCCTCGTTGATCAGGCCAAGAAGCAGTCTGGCTCTGCGGTCGTCGCCATCGTCGGCGTCACCGAGGATGGGAAGGCCGGGATCGCCATCGGCGTAACCGATGACCTCGTGGCGCGGCACTCGGCAGTGGAGCTCGTGCGTATCGGTGCTGCGGCGCTCGGCGGCCAAGGCGGCGGTGGTCGTCCGGACATGGCTCAGGCGGGTGGGCCTGAAGGCGCCAAGGCGGCAGACGCCATTGCCGCGATCCGCTCGGCCCTCGCAGGCTGAAATCGAGCAGCCGGGCCGTCAGACGGCCCGGCGACTGCGAGGCTCAGTTGCAGGTGAGTGCGCTTCCGGCGAAGGTGATGCCGCAGCCCAAAATGGCCAGCCGGGCCAGATCGTTCTGCGTGGGAAGAGCTCCGTCCGGCTTCACAAGCTCCATCCGGATCACCGTGGTGCCCGTGGTCGAGCCATCGCCCGACAGGCCGAACCACGAGAACGCCGCGCCGTTTGCATAGGTGCCGTTGCGGATGAAGCCATGCTCATTGGCGGCGTCGGTCGTATAGGTGACCCCGGTAGCCTGATGGGCAATGGCCGTCTGCACGAGGCTGCTGCCCCCCACCTGCTCGAACACCCAGATGTCTCCGCTGCGGCTGACGCGGCTCGTGCGGGTGGTCGACACCGTCTGGAATTCGGCAGGGAGGGTCGCGAAGTCAGGCGGGAAGAGCGTGAAGAAGCGCCGGGTCATGATGTCCATTTCCCCGGGCAGGTCGAGGCTGTCCACGGTCTGTCCGAGCGGTAGAAAGAAGTGGTTCATCGCGCCGCGCTGCATGATGCGCTTGGTCGGATTGCCGCCGATTCCCGCACTGGACCAGCCTTGCTGCCGGTTGAAGAAGCTCATCATTGGCGTGGCCTGGCTCAGGTGGAGATAGAGGCCGATCTCGTAGTCGCCGGTCTGCATGGATTGGTCGGTTACCGCGCAGAACGCGACGTCGAACAGGCGATCGCTCAGCCGGTAGCCGTGGAGTGGATCCCCGAAGGCGTCTTCGGCAATGTCGTATTCGAATGTCGAGGTGATGCGGTCGCGCAGCAGGAACGGGTCGGTCCGCTCGTAATGCGCCAGAAGCCGCACGCAGGCGTTCTTCACGGCTTCAGGCACGTCCTGCACCCAACTCGCCGTTGAGGAAGGGGGCAAGGCGGCCCTCAGGAGATAGTAGTCGTCCGCGCCAACGATATCATAGGTCTCGTTCGGCCCCATCGAGGCCATCCAGTGAAGGATTTCCGGGTCGACGTTCCACTTGACCACTTCGCGGATCATGAGCGCGAGGGCGTTGCGCGACTCGCCCATGATCTCGGTTGCGCTCCGCTCGGAAAGGGCGGCGATCAGGCTTTCCTCGTCCCGGAAGGGGGCGTGGAAGCCCAGTATGCCGCCGGGCTCGATCATGCGGTCGATATAGGTGCCGACATATTCATTGGTGGCAAAGCCCGACCCGCCGAGCCAGGCGAACGCGCAGGCGGAGTAACACCCCATGCCGCGCTCAACCATGGTGGCGATGTGGTTCTGGCGCAGGAAATCGGCAAGCATGAGCCCCGTGCCGTAGTTTCCGCCGGGGCTGTTCATGGTCAGCACGGCTGTGGGGCTGCCCTCGGTCGCCGCGCATTCGATGCGGCAGCGGACGAACATGTCGTAGACTTCGGTCAGCCGCTCGACGTCCCCAATGTCGACGTCGCCCTCGTAGTGGATGTGGGGCACCATGTAGTCCATCGAGTACTGCATCGAGACGATGCTGAAGCTTCCGGCGGCCGCGGGCGCTACGGCAAGTGCGCCTCCGATGAGCGTGGCCGCAAGCCAGGAGAGTGATCGATGCATGTCTGGGGCCCCCGTAAGACTGTGCGAAGTCTAGGGGATGAGACGGTGTCGGGACAGTCGGCCTTGGGTGGTCTGGCCTACCCCGGACAGGGGATGCAGGACGGATCCGCCAACGAAAAGGCGCGGGCATGGCCCGCGCCTTCGAATGGCTCTGCCGAAGCCCCAATGATCAGGCCATGGCCTTCTGCAGGTTGGCGTCGATCGCATCGAGGAAGCCGAGGGTGGTCAGCCATTTCTGGTCAGGGCCGACGAGGAGCGCGAGGTCCTTAGTCATCTGACCGGCTTCGATAGTGTCGACGGTGACCTTTTCCAGCGTCGCGGCGAACTTTGCCAGTTCGGCATTGTCGTCGAGTTTCGCGCGATGGGCGAGCCCGCGGGTCCAGGCAAAGATCGAGGCGGTGGAGTTGGTCGAAGTTTCCTTGCCCTGCTGGTGCTGGCGGTAGTGGCGGGTGACGGTGCCGTGGGCGGCCTCTGCCTCGACGGTCTTGCCATCGGGAGTCATCAGTACCGAGGTCATCAGCCCGAGGGAGCCGAAGCCCTGCGCGACGATGTCGGACTGCACGTCGCCGTCATAGTTCTTGCACGCCCAGACATAGCCGCCGGACCATTTCAGCGCCGCCGCAACCATGTCGTCGATCAGGCGGTGCTCGTACCAGATCTTCTTTTCTTCATAGGCCTGCTTGAACTCGGCGTCGAACACCTCCTGGAAGATGTCCTTGAAGCGTCCGTCATAGACCTTGAGGATGGTGTTCTTGGTCGAGAGGTAGCAGGGTACGCCGCGCTGCAGAGCGTAGTTCAGCGAAGCGCGCGCGAAGTCGCGGATCGACTCGTCGAGATTGTACATGGCGAGTGCCACGCCCGCTCCGGGGGTCTCGTAGACGTCGTGCTCGATGGTCTGGCCATCTTCGCCCACGAACTTGATCGAGAGCTTGCCCTTGCCGGGAAACTTGAAATCGGTGGCGCGGTACTGATCGCCGAAGGCGTGGCGGCCAACGATGATCGGCTGGGTCCAGCCGGGCACGAGGCGCGGCACGTTCTTGCAGATGATGGGCTCGCGGAAGATCACGCCGCCCAGGATGTTGCGGATGGTGCCATTGGGCGAGCGCCACATCTTCTTGAGGCCGAATTCCTCGACGCGGCCTTCATCGGGGGTGATTGTGGCGCACTTGATGCCGACGCCATGCTTCTTGATGGCGTTGGAGGCATCGATGGTAATCTGATCGTCGGTGGCGTCGCGGCTCTCGATCGAAAGATCGTAATACTCGATCGGCAGGTCGAGATAGGGCGTGATGAGCTTGTCCTTGATCGCCTGCCAGATGATCCTGGTCATCTCGTCGCCGTCGAGATCGACGACCGGGTTGGCGACTTTGATCTTGCTCATGAAGTATGCTCCCTTTGAGATTGCGCGGCGCTGTGCCGGTGTTCGCGGCCCCTATAGCACCCGGAAGCCTGGGCGCAAAGCCTCGGCGGGCTTCAGCGGTCCGCCTTGGGCGGGAGCGTGAGGACGAGGGCGCGAGCCCGTGCAAGCCATCGGTCGAGCAGGTCGGGATCTTCCAACGCGTCGCCCCCGACGACGACAAAACCGGGCAGGTGTCGCCCACCCATTTCCATCGGCTCTGCGCCCGCTTCGGCCAAGGCAGCCGCATAGCCCGCCTTGCCCACGCGCACGAGCAGTGCGCCCTCGCGGGTCGCTCCAACCATCATATTGCCGTGGAGCATGAACGCGACGCCCCCGAACATGCGCTGTTCGCGGAGGCCCGGCGGGTCTCCGAGGCATTGCCGGATGCGTTCGGCGAGATCTTCACATGCGAGGCTCATCGCTCTGGCCTCTCGGGATAGGTCGCGTGCCGAGGTATGGGTGGGAGAACATCCCAATCATTGTGCGATCGTGCGAAGAGGACATGCCGCGGTTCGAACCAGTCCGTTTCGGCGCCGAAGAAACCAACAGCAATCAGGCGTGTCTGCGGACTGCGCGACGAGACGGCAAAGAGCGGCGTTCCACAACCGCTACAGAAATGGCGGCTGAGCGTGGCCCCCGAGGCCGCGGTGACGGCGTGGCTGCGCACTGGGCCGCTCAGTTGAAGTGCGCTTTCGTGCACCATCGCGGCCGCGGAATGGCCAGTGCCGGTCGCCTTCTGGCAATCCAGACAGGTGCAGAGGAGCATGCTCAGCACCTCGCCATCGAGCGCCATGGACGTTTGTCCGCACGCACACAAGGCGGAAAGGCGGATGCTGGCCCGAGTTCCTCTCATGCTTTGACGCTGCCACGACGAGGCGAGCGGGGCAATCGACTTTGGAGGCGCTCAGGCGGCAGAGTTCTAAGGGCATCTCGGGTACCCCCAAATTTTGATCAATGCTGGAACCGCTGCATTTCACCCGCGTTTTTGCGGATGGGCCTGTTGAGGCATTTGCGGGAGGACGTGCAGCATGGCCATTCAAGACATGATCATCGGAACCGAGCGCCTGGCGCTCCGCCATTTCGAGACGGACGACCTCGACTGCGTCGCCCGTTACCTGACCCTGCCCGAATTGCAACGCTACCTGGAAGCGCCTGCGCGTGACCGCGCCGATTGCAAGCGTGCGCTCGAGACGATGATGCGCCATGTGTCGCTGCAGCGGCCGGGAGACCGTTTGAGCTTTGCGATCACCGAGCGGGATGGCGGCGCCCTTGCGGGACATGTCTCGCTACTCTGGGCGGACGCAACTGCCGCCCAGGGCGAAATGCGCATTGTCATCGATCCGCAGTTTCGTCGGCACGGTTATGCGCGTGAGGCCGCGAGAGCCGTCATCGACATGGGCTTTGCAGCTCATGGCTTCCACCGCATCTTTGCTCGCTGTGACGGTCGCAATCAGGCTGCCGCCCGGCTACTCAAGGGTCTCGGCATGCGTCTCGAGGCCCACTACCGCGAGCACGCCCTGTTTCAGGGCGAGTGGGATGAGGAATTGCATTTTGCCGTCCTCGACCGCGAGTGGCGGCGTCCGGGCAACGTCAAGGAGCTTTCGCGGCTCGTAGCCTGATTGCCTCTTGGCTTGATCTTTGACCCTCTTTGTCTCAATGAGCAGGCGACAAAGAGGGTTTTCAATTGGCCGGTACAGACTCGTCTCAGGAAATCGTTTTTCGACCAAGCCCTGCGATCATCCTCTGCGAGCCGCAGCTTGGCGAGAACATCGGTACGACCGCGCGCGCCATGGCCAATTTCGGCCTGTGGGATCTGCGGTTGGTCAATCCGCGCGACGGCTGGCCGAACGAGCGCGCAATTGCCGCAGCCTCCCGCGCCAACCATGTGATCGCGCGCGTACGTGTCTTCGCGACAGTCGAAGAAGCGATCGCTGACCTCACCCTCGTCTATGCGACGACAGCGCGGCGTCGCGACCTTCAGAAGCCGGTGCTCGGACCCGATGTCGCGGCGCAACGGCTCGTTGGTCACATCGAGGGCGGGCGGGGCGCGGGATTGCTCTTCGGGCGCGAACGCTGGGGGCTCTACAATGAAGAGGTGGCGCTATCGGACGCCATTGTCACGCTTCCGGTCGAAGCTGCGTTCGCATCGCTCAATATCGCTCAGGCCGTGCTGGTCCTCGCCTATGAATGGAGACGGCAATCCGATTTGGGGGCGGCGCTTCCCTTCACCGACACCCTAGCCGAGCCCGCGAGCAAGGCCGAACTGATCGGGCTTTTCAACCATCTTGAGGAAACGCTTGATCGGACCGGCTTTTTCACCGCTCCCGACAAGCGGCCCACGGTGGTCAACAATCTGCGGGCCATGCTCAGCCGCGGCAATTTTTCCGCGCAGGAAGTGCGTACCCTGCGCGGCGTGATCTCCTCCATCGATCGCAAGCACGAGCGGCCCGACCCCCGGCGTACGCCACGCAAGGAATAGTGGGCCTGTAGATCCTTCGTCGAGTGCGGGCGAAACGCTCTAGGAGGTGCGGCGCTTTCGTGCCATCACCTTCGCCATCATGACGCTCCCCGCCGATGGTGAGTCCCCCTCGCGACTCGCGCTCCACTACCGCGGTTTCCGGTTCTTCGCCGCGGCGACGCTTGCGACGACGTTCGGCGTACAGATCATTTCGGTATCCGTCGGCTGGCAGATCTGGGAAGAGACCGGGAACGCGCTCTTCCTGGGGCTGGTCGGGCTTGCGCAGTATCTTCCTGCGCTCTCGATGGTGCTGCTCACCGGGCTTGTCGCAGACCGCTTCAGCCGGCGTCGGGTGATGGCAATCTGCCTTTTCATCGAGGCAATTTGCGCGCTGGGCCTGCTCTTCATTGCGATCAACGAGGGGATCGGCGTCCTTCCGATCTTCGGTGCGCTCGTCGTACTTGGTCTTGCCCGGGCGTTCATGGGGCCGGCGTCTGACTCCCTCGCGCCCAATCTCGTGCCGCCCGAGGCGCTTGCGAACGCGATCTCGATCAATGCGTCCGCATGGCAGCTGGCGGCGATTGCCGGGCCGATGACGGGCGGCCTGCTCTATGGGCTCGGCGGTCCGGTGGCCTATGGAACAGCTGCGATCCTCATCTGCGTTTCACTGACCTGCGTTCTCTTCATCCCCCGTCCGCCGCAGCCGCGCGACACCCAGGCGACGAGCCTGACGACAATGCTGGCCGGCTTCCGCTACATCCGGGACAACAGGATCGTCTTCGGGGCGATCTCGCTCGATCTCTTCGCGGTGCTGCTCGGGGGCGCGACGGCCCTGATGCCGATCTATGCGAGCGACATCCTCGAGGCCGGGCCACTGGGCCTAGGCCTTCTCCGTGCCGCCCCTGGGATCGGTGCCATCGGGATGGCGCTGTGGCTTGCCAAATTCCCGATCAGGACCGGGGCGGGGCACAAGCTCTTCTTCTTTGTCGCGCTGTTCGGCCTTGCCACCATCATTTTCGGTTTCTCCTGGTCGGTCTGGATGGCGGTGCCGGCGCTTGTGGTGATGGGCGCCGCCGACATGGTGAGCGTCGCCATCCGCGAAACGATCATGCAGCTCTGGACGCCGGACGAGGTCCGCGGCAGGGTGAGCGCGGTCAACCGCGTGTTCATCGGCGCCTCGAACGAGCTGGGTGAATTCCGGGCCGGCGTGATGGCTTTCTGGCTCGGAGCCATCGCTGCCGTCACCATCGGTGGTGCGGGGACGATGGGCGTTGCGGCGCTCTGGGCGAAGATGTTCCCCGAGCTGCGGCGCATCCAGAACCTCGATC
This sequence comes from Arsenicitalea aurantiaca, assembly GCF_003994485.1. Lineage (GTDB taxonomy): Bacteria > Pseudomonadota > Alphaproteobacteria > Rhizobiales > Devosiaceae > Arsenicitalea > Arsenicitalea aurantiaca. The sequence continues at coordinate 772,308 of NZ_RZNJ01000002.1, read as the reverse complement.
GGAAGATGGTCTGACCGGTCAGACTTGACTCCGTGCGCCTCGGAAGCTATCAGGCGCGCAACCTGATGGACCTCGTCCGTCGGGCGCACCCGGGATCTCCTCATCATTTGCGAGGTCTGTCGGCCCAGCGCAGCGGCGCAGGGCAGAGGAGGGCGCGGTCCAACCCTGCAACGACTTCAAAGGACACGCGATGTCAAAGCGCCATTCTACCAAGCATAAAATCGACCGCCGTCTTGGCGAAAACCTCTGGGGCCGCCCCAAGAGCCCGCTCAATGCTCGCGCCTATGGCCCTGGCCAGCACGGCCAGCGCCGCAAGGGCAAGACGTCGGACTACGGCCTGCAGCTGCGCGCCAAGCAGAAGCTCAAAGGCTACTACGGTTCGATCACCGAAAAGGCCTTCCGCCGTCTCTATACCGAGGCGAACCGCGTGAAGGGCGACACCGGCGAGAACCTGATCGGCCTCCTCGAGAGCCGCCTCGACGCGATCATCTACCGCGCCAAGTTCGTGCCGACCGTGTTCGCTGCACGTCAGTTCGTCAGCCACGGCCACATCCTGGTCAACGGCAAGCGCGTCAACATCCCGTCCTATCAGGTCAAGGTCGGCGACAAGATCGAGATCCGCGAGCGCTCCAAGCAGCTCGGCATCGTGCTCGAGGCCGTTCAGCTGGCTGAGCGCGACGTGCCCGAATACATCGAGACCGATCACTCCAAGATGACCGCCACCTTCGTGCGTGTGCCGGCCCTCTCGGATGTGCCCTATCCGGTGCAGATGGAACCGAACCTCGTCGTCGAATTCTATTCGCGCTAAACGATCCCAACGGATCGAGACTTTCGAGGGCCGCCCCCAGGGGCGGCCCTTTACATTTTGGTAAGGTTGAAACTGTCCGCTTGCACGGCCCGTAGATTTTTGTGACGGATTGGCGACGCTCCGGCTGCCGGAGCTTGCCCGTGGAGGCGACATGATCAAGGCGTTTTTCCGCAACCCGAAATGGAGGACGTGGGCCTATGGGGGAGGGCTGTTCCTCATTGCCTCGATCTACATCCAGGTACAGTTCACGGTCATCGTGAACGGCTGGTACGGTACGTTCTACGACATGCTGCAGAACCCGGCCGGTCGGGACATGTCGGAGTTCTGGTATGCGATTGCCGGCTGGAATTTCGAATGGGTGAACTGGCTCGGTTTCATCCCGCTGCCGGTGCCGCGATCCTTCTTCGTGATCGCCATACCCTATGTCATCCTCGCCACGCTCACGAGCTATGTGACGCGGCTCTACGCCTTCCGCTGGCGTCAGGCGATCACCGAGGACTACATCCCGCGCTGGCGCAAGGTCGAGCACGAGATCGAGGGCGCGTCCCAGCGCATCCAGGAAGACACCCAGCGTTTTGCAGCAATCGTGCAGGGGCTCGGGCTCGCAGTGGTGCGGGCGACCATGACCCTGATTGCGTTCATTCCCATCCTGTGGACCCTCAGTGCGCAGGTCGACCTGCCCGTCATCCGCGACATCCCGGGGTCGCTCGTCTGGGCGGCGCTGATCATCACGGTCGGTGGCATGGTCATTTCGTGGTTCGTCGGGTATTTCCTTCCGGGTCTCGAGTATAACAACCAGAAAGTCGAGGCCGCCTTCCGCAAGGAGCTCGTCTACGGAGAAGACGACAAGGTCAATCACGGTCAACCCGAGACCCTGTTCTCGCTCTTTACCGGCATCAGGATCAACTACCATCGGCTCTACCTGCATTACGGGTATTTCGATCTCTGGGCGAACCTCTACGGTCAGGTGACCCTGCTGACCCCGCTCATCATGGTCGGGCCCGGCATGATGACGGGCGCGGTGACCTTCGGGGTTTTGCAGCAGGTGTCGAATGCCTATGGGCGAGTGGATGGCGCAATGTCCATCATCCTCGACAACTGGACGGTGCTCACCGAACTGCGCTCGATCTGGAAGCGGCTCTACGAATTCGAGCAGAACCTCGACCGGTTCGATACCGGCCACGATGTCGGCGGGCAGCAGGACAGCGTCTCGCCGCTGCCGGCAGAGTAGAGTTCGCGGCCAATTCGGTATAGGGAAAGGGCGGCACCCGCCGCCCTTTCTCTCTACTGCCTTCGGATGGCCCGATGAACCAAGCGCTCCCGATCGATCCCGAAGCCGCCGAGGATGCCGGTGGCGCCCATCCCATATTCGCCGGTGCGCCGAGCGGGGTTGAGTTCAACAAATTGCGCAAGCGGCTCATCCGCCTGACGCGTGAGGCGCTGGAGCGGTTCGGCATGGTCGAGCCCGGCACCCGCTGGCTCGTCGCGCTCTCGGGGGGCAAGGACAGCTATGGTCTGCTGGCGCTTCTGCTGGACCTCAAATGGCGCGGTCTGCTGCCGGTGGAACTCCTCGTGTGCAATCTCGATCAGGGCCAGCCCAATTTCCCCAAGCACATTCTCCCCCAGTTCCTGACCCAGGTCGGTGTGCCGCACCGGATCGAGTATCGGGACACCTATTCGATCGTGACCGACAAGCTCCCGGAGGGCGCGACCTATTGCGCGCTCTGCTCGAGGCTGCGCAGGGGCCATCTCTATCGCATCGCGCGCGAGGAGGGGTGTTCAGCCCTCGTGCTTGGCCATCATCGGGAAGATAGCCTCGAGACGTTCTTCATGAACCTCTTCCATGGGGGCAAGCTTGCCGCCATGCCCGGCAAGCTTCTCAATGACGAGGGCGACGTGCAGGTGCTGCGCCCGCTGATCTATTGTGCGGAAGATGATCTGCAACGCTTTTCGGACGCGATGGCTTTTCCCATCATCCCCTGCGACCTCTGCGGAAGCCAGGAGGGCCTCGAACGCAACGCGATGAAGGCCATGCTGAACGATATCGAAAGACGCCAGCCGGGACGCAAGGACGTCATGATCCGCGCCCTCGGCAATGTCCGGCCGAGCCATCTGCTCGACCCGAAACTCTTCGACTTCGCTGCACTGACACAGGACCAAAGCTGATGGCCATCATCGACGTTCCCGCTCTAGCCACCATCCTGCGTGATGCCGCAAAGGCCGAAATCCTGCCGCGCTTCCGGCGGCTGGATGCCGGGATGGTGCGACAAAAGAGCGAGGCGATCGATCTCGTCACCGAAGCGGATGTCGCCTCCGAGCGTGCAATTGCGGCGGCTGTGGCCGACGCCATGCCCGAGGCGCTGTTCGTCGGCGAGGAGGGCGTTGCGGCTGATCCGGGGCTGCTCGAGCGCCTGGCGGCTGCCGAACTCGCCATCGTGGTCGATCCCATCGACGGGACGGCAAATTTTGCGGCCGGCCTTCCGCTCTTTGCAGTGATGGCGGCAGTCGTTCATCGGGGCGAGACCGTTGCCGGCATCATCTACGATCCGATGGGTGACGACTGGGTGATGGCCGAGAAGGGCGCGGGGGCGTGGATGCGCCGCCCGGATGGGACGGACGAGCGGCTCAACGCCGCCGCTGCCGTCCCGCTCGAACAGATGATCGGATCGGTATCGATCGCCTATCTGCCGCAGGACACCAAGGCCGCCGTGCTCGGCAATCTCGCGAAGGTGCGGCTGGCCGCCAATTACCGCGTGGCCGGGCATGACTACCGGCTCTTTGCCGCGGGCCACACGCATTTCGTCATGTTCAACAAGCTGATGCCCTGGGACCATCTGGGCGGCACACTGATCGCGCAGGAGGCCGGGGCGCATGTGGCGCGGCTCGACGGGTCGCCCTACCAGCCGCACCACCTCACCGGCGGTTTGCTGCTCGCCCCTGATCCCGACAGCTGGGCGCTGCTGCGACACGAGGTCTTTACGGTCTGAGCCAGTGTGGTGCCGCCGGGACAACCGGCGGCGGATTCAGGCCGAGTTGAGATCAGTGGGCCTCGCCATAGATCGGGCCTTCGCTTTCATAATCCTTGCCGACGCCGAAGAGGCGTCCGTTCTCGGCAATCAGGATTGCGATCAGCGCCAGGCCTCCCATGACGAAATAGCCCGCGGCCGTCGGCACCACGGTGCCATTATACATCTGGCCGATGATGCTGCCGAGCACGGCGCCGCCCACCGTCTGCACGAAGCCGAAGACCGAGGATGCCGTTCCGGCCACGGCCCCGAGTGGCTCCATGGAGAGCGAGTTCATGTTCGACGCCGCCCAGCCGAACATGAACATGATGACGGCAAAGACGGTGAAGAAGAGCCAGAACGGTAGCATGTCGAGCGCCGCCAGCAGCGTGAGGACGCCGCTCATGCCGGTAAAGACCAGCATCGCGAAATGGCTCAGCCGCCGCATCCCCAGGCGGGATACGAAGCGCGAGTTGAGGAAGGACGAGATCGCCATCAGGCCCGCCATCGCGGCGAACGCGACAGGGAAGTAGACGCCGAGCCCGTAGATATCCACGTAGATCTGCTGGGCGGTGGTGATGAAGCCGAAGAGGCCGCCGAAGACGAACGTGCCGGCGGCCGCGTAGCAGAGCGCAACGCGATTGGTGAAAACGATCTGGAAGCCCTGCGTGATGGCAGTAATCGTGAGAGGACGACGGTTTTCCGGCGCTAGGGTCTCGGGGAGGCGGAAGAAGGCCCAGAGACCCGAAACCAGCGCCAACAGGCCCATGAAGATGAAGATGGTTTCCCACGGGCCGGTCAGCAGCAGGATCTGCCCGATGCCCGGCGCGATGATGGGCACAGCCATGAACACCATGAAGGTCAGCGACATCACCTCCGCCATGGCCCGGCCCGAATAGAGGTCACGAACGGCCGATTGGGCGATCACCCGCGTCCCGGCTGCGCCTGCGCCCTGGATGACGCGAAGGATGAGCAGGGTCGCGAAATCGGGTGCGAGCACCGCTGCGAAGGCCGCGATGATGTAGATGATGATGCCGATGATGAGCGGTGTCTTGCGGCCGAAGCGGTCCGACAAGGGCCCGATCGCCAATTGGGCAACACCAAAACCCAGCATGTAGGCGGTGATCACGAAGTGACGGTCGTTCTCGTTCAGGACGTTCAGCGCCTCGCCCATATATGGCAGGGCCGGCAGCATGACGTCGATCGCCATCGCGTTGAGGGCCATCATCGCGGCGATGATGGCAATGAATTCGGGGCGCGAGATGCCTCGCGCCTTGAGAAGGTCTGACATTTGAAATTATTCCGTTTCCGCCGGGAGGAAGACGCCGACTTCAGGTGGTTCGGACCATGAACCTCTGGGAAGCAAATGGCAATATGTTGGTTCGGCCGATCAACTATTCGGCCGGTCGGGCAAGCATGGCAGGGGCGGACGCCTCGCGGATCGGCAGATGGATGATCGCCGAACCAAGCCCCAGCAGGATCCCCAGATACCACACCAGGCTATACGATCCGGTGACATCGAAGACGAAGCCGCCGAGCCACACGCCGATGAACGACCCGATCTGGTGCGAGAGGAACGCCAGCCCATAAAGCATGCCGAGATAGCGTGTACCGAAAAAGAGCGCGACGAGCCCCGCCGTCAGCGGCACGGTGGAGAGCCAGAGGAGCCCCATCGCCGCCGAGAAGACATAGGCGGTGGCCTCGGTGACCGGTAGCAGCAGGAAGATGCCGATGGCGACCGCGCGCGTAAAGTAGATGCTCGCGAGCAGCATCTGCTTGGGCAGCCTGCCACCGAGATATCCCGAAGCGAGCGACCCGACCACGTTGAAAAGCCCGATCACGGCAATCGACCAAGATCCGACCTCCGGGCTCAGCCCGCACTGCACGAGATAGGCGGGCATATGCACGTTGATGAACGCCAGGTGGAAGCCGCAGACGAAGAAGCCGATGACCAGCAGCCGGTATGAATTGTGGCCGAGCGCCTGCGAGAGTGCGGTCATGAAGCCGATATCGGCTTCGCCCGGCTGGCTCTCGCTGCGCCCGCGCAAGAGGCTCGAAAGCGGTACAACGAGCAGGACCAGCGCCCCGAGATAGATGAGCGCGCTCTGCCAGCCAAAGGCATTGATGAAGGCCTGGCCGAGGGGGGCAAAGAGAAACTGTCCCATCGAGGAGGCGGCCGTCGCGATGCCGAAAACGGTGCTGCGCTTTTGCGGGGACACAACGCGCCCGAAGGCGGCCATGACGACGCCGAACGATGCCACCGCAATGCCGACGCCGATGAGAAGGCCGGCAGTCAGGTTCAGCATCGCGCCGGTATCGGAATAGGCCATCAGGACCATGCCGAGCGCGTAGAGGACGGCGCCGAAGGCCAGGGTGCGCGCGGTGCCGTACCGATCGGCGATGCCGCCAGCAAAGGGTTGCGCGATCCCCCAGGCAAGATTCTGGATGGCCATGGCCATACCATAGGTCTCGCGGGTGAGCCCTAGATCTTCAGTCATGGGGAGCGTGAAGAGCCCGAAGGTCGAGCGCGTACCGAAGGTTATCGCGGCGACGACGCAGCCTGCCGCGATGATGAGGGGCAGCGGAACGGGCAGGCGCCTGGGGGAATCGGACATTTCAGCGTCCCGGAGAGGAGGGACGCCTTATCTACGCCTCCCGGCTGAGGCCGGGAAGCGCAAAAAAATGATGGGTATCATCAGCGCCGCTTATGCTCTGGCGCCGTGCCACCCAAGCAGGGGTTCAGGCCTGCTGCTTGACCGGAATGCCGGCCTGCTCGAAATGAGCCTGCAGTTCACCGGCCTGGAACATCTCGCGCACGATGTCGGCACCGCCGACGAACTCGCCCTTGATGTAGAGCTGGGGGATGGTCGGCCAGTTGGTATAGGCCTTCACACCCTCGCGCAGTTCCTGGCTCTCGAGCACGTTGGCGCTCTGATAGTCGACGCCGAGATAGTTGAGGATCTGCACGACCTGTCCGGAAAATCCGCACTGCGGGAAATCCGGCGAGCCCTTCATGAACAGGAACACGTCGTTGCTCTTAACCTTCTCGTCGATGAAGGCGTTGATATCGGTCATTGAGGAAGCCTTTCGTTGTCCGGGTCCAAGGGCCGGAAACCTTTGCCTGTAGATAGGATATCGACCCCGGACTGTCGAGGTGCGCTCAGCGCGTCACGGCCCCGAGCCCGTTCAGTACGCGCTGCGGTATGCCCAGGTCCGCGATCACGTCGTTGTGCCGGCGGAAGCCGCAGAGCTCGCGCTGCACGAAATACTTCCAGACGGCATCCCGAGCGGCCGAAAGCCGCTCCTTGTCATCGCCACGACCCTCCAGAGCGGCCAGGGCCTTCACCACCCGACTTTCGGCGGTGCCGAGCGAGGAGGCCCGTTCGGCCATGATCTCATGCTCGAGGACGGCCTGACCCCCTTCAGGGTTCACCATCCGGATGAGATCAAGCGAATCGCGCAGGCTCATGAGTTTCTCCGCTGGCCGGGCCGGCGATCAGTCCGGCGCGCTGGTCTGCAGGGCGAGGGCGTGCAGCGCGCCGCCCATATCGCCCTGAAGGGCTGCATAGACGATCTGGTGCTGCTGAACCCGCGACTTGCCGCGGAAGGATTCCGATATCACCGTGGCAGCATAATGATCGCCATCGCCGGCGAGATCACGGATCTCGATCCGCGCATCGGGGAGGGCCGCCTTGATTCTCTTTTCGATTTCGCTAGCCGCCATGGCCATGGTCCGCCCTCCTTCACCTGCTTGAACAGCGCCTGATATGGCATGCGGGAGGGGCCGCTTCAACATCGGCCGGACGTTCAGGGAGATGGCGGCGTCTCCGGGGCGTCAACGGGCCGGCAACATTCACCGTCCGACCGGGTCGAGAAATTGGCGATGATGAAGTCGATCAGGGGCTTGGCTTGTGGAAGGACGCTCGTTTCGACGAAACATTCGACCACATAGGTCCGGCCCTCGTCGACCGCTTCGGCATGGGCGAAGCTGATGGGCACGCCCATCGGCGTCTGGGTGCTCGCGCCCTCGTAATAGAGCGCCGGGCCGCTCTGGAAAGTCGTGACTGCGCGGGACGTCAGCGCAAAATCCGGGAAATCGTCGCGCCAGCTGTCCTCGATGGCAGCGACGTCCATGCGTGACAGGGCCCCTTCCGCGTCCCAATCCGGCTCTCCGCCGTCGACCACGAAGACATCGCACTGGAAGGCGGCATCGGGGTGGCGGAGCGTGATCACCGTCGCTTCGTTCTGATCGTCGACGGATTGGAAAACGTCCGGATAGAAGACCGTGTAGGCGCGGTCTTCGGTCAGGCCGCGGTCAACCGATACGGCCTGGGCGAGGGCAGTTCCCGGCGTCAGCAGCAATGCTGCAATCGGAAGGGCGCACCAGGGCTTTGAAACGTTACGCATATACAGGTCTCCGTCGGCGCGATTGCCCCGCCCTTAGGCCACTGGTTTATGGCCAAACTGCGGGGCGCATTGCCCGCGAGCGATCACCCCTGCATGAAGTGCGGAAACCATCCCTCATGGGCAGCGCGCAGTTCCGCAACCGGGATCGGCCGCGCATCGCCAAGCACCAGCCTCTTGCCGCCCGTCCGGCCGATCCAGGGCGCTGCGACGCCGAGGCTCTCGGCCTCACGCCAGAGGGCCACGATCTCCTCGCCATGAGGATCAAGATTGATGGTGACGAGATAGCGCCCCTGATCCTCGCCGAACCAGGCTGGGATGGGGTGAAGGTCTACGAGATCGGGCACGTTCGCACCGATACCCGAGGCCATTGCCATCTCCGCTAGACCCACCGCGAGGCCGCCGTCGGAGAGGTCGTGCACGGCGGTCGCAATGCCCGAACGGATCAGCTTGCGAACGAAATCGCCGGTGCGGCGCTCGTGGGCAAGATCGACCGGCGGCGGCGCGCCGTCCTTCCGATCGAAGAGTTCGCGCAGATAGAGCGACTGGCCCAGATGGCTTCCGCGCCCATCGGGTGCACCAACGAGCAGGATCACCTGGTCCTCAGCCGCAAAACCGATGCGCATCATCTGCGATGCGTCGGGCAGGAGCCCTACGCCGCCGATGGTGGGCGTGGGCAGGATGCCCTTGCCATTGGTCTCGTTGTAGAGCGAGACGTTGCCCGAGACGATTGGGAAATCGAGCGCGCGACAGGCCTCGCCGATGCCCTTGATGGCCATGACGAGCTGGCCCATGATCTCGGGGCGCTCGGGATTGCCGAAATTGAGATTGTCGGTGGCCGCCAGCGGATCGGCACCGGTGGCGGTCAGGTTGCGCCAGCATTCGGCGACCGCCTGCTTGCCGCCCTCGAAGGGATCGGCCTCGCAATAGCGCGGCGTGACGTCTGACGAGAAAGCGAGCGCCTTGTGAGCATGTCCCTCGACGCGGATGACCCCCGCATCGCCGCCGGGGCGCTGCAGGCCGTTGCCCTGGATCAGGGTATCGTATTGCTCCCAGACCCAGCGGCGTGAAGAGAGGTTGGCCGAGCCCAGAAGCTTCAGGAGGGCATCGGCCACGTCCATCTGGGGGATGTCGTCTGCGGCCAGAGCCGCAGGCTTGGCCGGCTCGATCCAGGGTCGGTCGTATTCCGGGGCGGCGTCGCCAAGCTCCTTGATGGGCAGGTTCGCGACCTCTTCACCGCGCCACATCACGCGGAACCGCAGATCGTCGGTGGTCTTGCCGACGGTTGCGAAATCGAGCTCCCATTTCTCGAAGACGGCGCGGGCTTCGGCCTCTTTTTCGGGATGCAGCACCATGAGCATGCGCTCCTGGCTTTCCGAGAGCATCATCTCGTAAGGGGTCATCGCTTCTTCGCGCACCGGCACGTTGTCGAGATCGAGCTCGATGCCGAGATCGCCCTTGGCGCCCATCTCGACGGCAGAGCAGGTGAGGCCGGCCGCGCCCATGTCCTGGATGGCGATGACGGCGCCGGTCTTCATCAGTTCGAGGCACGCCTCGAGGAGGCGCTTTTCGGTGAAGGGATCGCCGACCTGAACCGTCGGGCGCTTTTCCTCGATGTCGTCGCCGAACTCGGCCGAGGCCATGGTGGCGCCGCCGACGCCGTCGCGCCCGGTCTTGGCGCCGAGGTACACCACTGGAAGCCCGACGCCTTCGGCCTTTGAATAGAAGATCTTGTCGGTGTCGGCGAGGCCGGCCGCGAAGGCGTTGACGAGGATGTTGCCATTGTAGCGTTCGTCAAACTCGACCTCGCCGCCGACGGTCGGCACGCCGAAGGAATTGCCGTACCCGCCGACGCCGGCGACGACGCCGGAAACGAGGTGGCGGGTCTTTTCATGGTCGGGGCTGCCGAAGCGCAGGGCGTTCATCGCGGCGACGGGGCGGGCACCCATGGTGAAGACGTCGCGCAGGATGCCGCCGACCCCGGTCGCAGCGCCCTGATAAGGCTCGATATAGGAGGGGTGGTTGTGGCTCTCCATCTTGAAGACCACGGCCTGACCGTCGCCGATGTCGACGACGCCGGCGTTCTCACCCGGGCCCTGGATGACGCGCGGGCCGCTGGTAGGGAGGGTCTTCAGCCATTTCTTGGAGGATTTGTACGAGCAATGCTCGTTCCACATCGCCGAGAAGATGCCGAGTTCGGTATAGGTCGGGCGCCGCCCGGTAAGGTCGATGATCTTCTCGTACTCGTCCGGCTTCAGCCCGTGATCGGCGACGAGCTGGGGCGTGATGGGCAAATCGTTGTTGAAGGTCATCTGGCGATCATCAGGAGAAGTTGGGGGCGGGGCGGGGCGCCTTGTCGATGAGAACGACGAGGCTGGACAGGACGGCGAGGCCGATGGCGACGAAGCCCGCATTGATCAACACCTGCCCGTAGCCGAGGCTGTCTGCCTCGAGGATCGGATAGGGGTACTCGCCAACGACCGCGCCGCGCAGCAGCGCATAGAGGAAATAGACGAGCGTCGGGAGGAGCATGATCGGCAGGTGGCGCCAGTGCAGGGTGCCGGTGCGCGCATAGAGCACCCACCATGCGATGTAGAGCACGGGCGTGACGTAGTGGAGCAGGGTGTCGGCAACGAGGAACAGCCCTTCGGGGCTCCAGGTCTGGGCGAGCAGGAGGTGGTAGAAGATCATCACCAGCGTGATCGAAGAGACCATGAGCCCGCGCGTCACCGGGTGGCGGAAAATGGCGAGCGCCGAAGCTCTGCTGAGGCCGGACAGGTAGACGAGAACGAGCGCGATATTGCTGAGAATGGTGAAGAAGCTGAAGAAAAAGATCAGCGCCATCAACAATGTACGGCCTTCAGGCGCCGCTTCAGAGACCGCCATCGCAGCGGGCACGGTGAGGCTGAACTGGATGGCGAGGGCAATCGCGCCGACCAGCATACCCAGCATGGCGAGCGGGCGGCGCAGCCCCATCAGGCGACCTGCATCAGGCCCGAGAAGAGGGCCCGGCCATCGATGCCGCCATGGGCACTTTCGATCAGGTTTTCGGGGTGCGGCATGAGCCCGAGGACAGTCTTGCTGTCGTTGAAGATGCCGGCAATGTCGTTGAGCGAGCCGTTGGGATTCGTGCCCTCGGCGTAGCGGAAGGCGACCTGGCCATTGGCCTCGATGCGGGCGAGGGTCTCGGGATCGGTGAAGAAATTGCCGTCATGATGGGCAACCGGGCAATCGATCACCTGGCCCTGGCCGTAGCCGCGGGTGAAGACCGTATCGGCGTTGTCGACCGAAAGCCGCACGGTTCGGCAGACGAAGCGCAGTGACGCGTTGCGCATCAGGACGCCGGGAAGAAGTCCGGATTCGGTGAGGATCTGGAAGCCGTTACAGACACCAAGGACGTAGCCGCCGCGATCGGCGTGGGCCCGCACGGCATCCATGACCGGGGAGCGGGCGGCGATGGCGCCCGAGCGCAGGTAATCGCCATAGGAAAAGCCGCCCGGCAGGACGATGAGATCGACGGCGGGGACCTCGGTGTCCTTGTGCCAGACGATGGCCGGGGCATGGCCGGAAACCTGCTCGAGCGCCGCGATCATGTCGCGGTCGCGGTTGGAGCCGGGGAAGACGATTACGGCTGCTTTCACCGGACGGTCCTCGCAATGACGGGTGTTGCGGGGACTTTTGGGTTCTCCCGGCGCAAAAGGCAAGGGGAGAGACGACAATATCGCCGGGCTATTGAGCCGGGGTGCGCAGGGCGGGGGTGGGGCGCAGGCTGCCGGGCGCGCCGGGGAGGTGGGCCCAGGCGGGGCGCTCGAAGAGGAACCGGCCCCAGCCCGTGCGCTCGATGGCCCAGTAGAGCATGAGGGGCAGGACGATCGACCCGACGAGGACAACGAGGCTCAAGAGCCCGGTATCATTGATGATTTCGAGCCGGAGCAGCACGAGCCGTATGGCGCCCATGGGGAGGGCGAAGGCGAGGTAGACGACGATCGAGTGGGCACCGAGCCAGCCGAGCCATGCCATCGAACGCAGCGGGGCGAGGAGGCCGGCGCCGATGCAGAGCGCAATCGAGCCGATCAGCGCGAGCACCAGATGGAGTACCGGCAGGCCGGCGATGCCCATGATGAAGTGGTCCGGCGCCAGTTCGGCGCCGCCGGAAAAGACGAGGATGCCATTCAGCACTGCCCAGAGCGCGAGTCCCGCGAGGGCGAGGAGGGGGCGCGCGACGGCCCGGGAGACGAGGGAAAATACGAAGGGCGCTAAGGCGTAACCCGCATAAAAGAATACGAAATAAGCGCAAAATTCGTCGATGATTCTCCATCCTGTCGCGATCGGCGCGATCTGGAGGAGAGCGGCGACGAGCAGAGCCGCCCAATGCGGTATCCGCGCCGTGAAAATCACCTTGGCGACGAGGCTGAACACCCCGAGCATGTAGATGAACCAGAGTACGCCATAAGGCTGGATGACAGCCCAGGCGAGATAGTTGGCGGCGAGCGCCGGATCGCGATCGACGATCGCCTCCTTGAACACGATGTGGATGATCGCCCAGAGCACGTAGAAGTAGAAATAGTGGACGACGCGCCGATCGGCGTAGCGCAACCAGTCCCGTCCGATCACCTGGGCGAGGAAGAGCCCTGAGATGAGGAAGAACTCCGGCATGCGGAAGGGCGCGGCCCAGGCGATGACATGGTGGAGGAAGCCGATGTCGCCGGTTTCAGCGCCGACGCCATAGGCCGAGTGCATCATGACGACGAGGATGATCGAGATGCCCTTTGCGACATCGACCCATCCCAGCCTTTCGCCGGCTTCCGCCATCAGACGCTCCTGCACTTGCACCCGAGCGTCCTCTATAGCGCCCGAAGCGCGGGGCGCCGAACGTGGAGTGGCTTTAGGCTTAAGGGAGTTTGACCTGAGGGCCGTGCAGAGGCGTCAGAAGGCGGCGGGCACCGAGGCGTAGGCGGCAAAGATCACGCCCATGCTGAGGCAGAACATGACGAAGAGGGAGATCGCTTTGATCATGACAAGGGGTCCGGCGCTCGCGTTCGGGTGGCGCGAGGCAATGATGACGGCAAAGGCTTAAGCGGTGATTTCGATCGCGTAGTTTTCGATCACCGTATTGGCGAGAAGCTTCTCGCACATGTCGGCGACCGCGGCGCGGGCGCGCTCGGGATCGGTTTCATCGAGGGTAAGGTCGAAGGTCTTGCCCTGGCGGACAAGACCGACATTGGCAAAGCCGAGGCTCTTGAGCGAACCTGCGATGGCCTGACCCTGGGGATCGAGCACACCGGATTTGAGCGTGACGGTGACGCGCGCCTTCATCGAGCTACCTTCGGATTTTACTGGACGAGCCGCGGACCGGTGGTCAGCGCATTGTCGGTTTCCACAAGGATGCCGAGCCGCTGGGCGACTTCGCGATAGGCATCGAGCATGCCGCCGAGATCCTCGCGGAAGCGGTCCTTGTCGAGCTTGTTGCGCGTCTTCACGTCCCAGAGCCGGCAATTGTCCGGCGAGATTTCGTCGGCGAGGATGATCCGCATCATGTCGTTCTCGTAGAGACGGCCGCACTCGATCTTGAAATCGACGAGCTGGATGCCGACGCCCATGAAGAGACCGGTGAGGAAATCGTTGACGCGGATGGCGAGCGACATGATGTCGTCGAGCTCTGGCGGGGTCGCCCAGCCGAAGGCCGTGATGTGCTCTTCGGAGACGAGGGGATCCCCCAGCGCATCGTCCTTGTAATAGAACTCAATGATCGAACGCGGCAGCTGGGTGCCCTGCTCGAGCCCGAGGCGCTTGACCAGCGAGCCGGCAGCGACGTTGCGCACGACGATCTCGATGGGGATGATCTCGACTTCCTTGATCAGCTGCTCGCGCATGTTCATGCGGCGCACGAAGTGAGTCGGGATGCCGAGGCCGTTCAGCTTGGTGAAGATGAACTCGGAAATGCGATTGTTGAGAACGCCCTTGCCGTCGACGATCTCGTGCTTCTTGCCGTTGCCGGCGGTGGCGTCATCCTTGAAATACTGCACGAGCGTGCCGGGCTCGGGACCCTCGTAGAGGACCTTGGCCTTGCCTTCATAGATTTTCCGCCGGCGGTTCATATGCGCTGTCCATGATCATAGAAGGGGGGTCTGGTGCGCGCGTTTCATGCGCCAGATCGTCCCACGAATGCAAGTCATTTCGGTGGTCCGGCCCCGGGGCTGGGGAAAGACGGGGCAGGGGGCAAGGACCGCGCGCCTGCGTTGATTTGGTGAAGGCGAGCGCTTATGTCGAGACTGCAGAGCGCGATCTTCGCGCCGCCAACAGCAAGCGGGAGACGACATGTCCGGTTTAGACGATCGCAAGAAGGGCGAGGAAGCCCGGTTCGCCCACAATGCCGAGCTGCAGTTCCGCGCCGAGGCGCGCCGCAACAAGCTGCTCGGGCTCTGGGCTGCCGAGCAGCTCGGGCTGGGCGAGGCCGCGGCCAAGACCTATGCCGCCGAAGTGGTGGCAGCAGATTTCGAGGCGCCGGGCGAAGAGGACGTGTTCACCAAGGTCTCCAACGATTTGAGGGACAAGGGCATCTCCGAAGCGACCATTCGCGCCAAGATGGCCGAACTCGTGCCCGTCGCCCGCGAACAGGTGGCCTCGGAGCTCTAGGATCTATTGGGGCCGGTGGCGCGGTATGCGTTGCCGGCCCTGTCGCTGCGGCTCGGCGCAGTGGCGGCGGAGGCGGTCTATTCGGCGGTCTTTACGGGTAGCGCTGACGTGCATGCATCACGCTCACGACCGTCACCGCATCGTCGCCCACCCGATAGACCACGATGTAGTTGGGATGCGCGACGATCTCGCGAGTGCCGCCAACGCGGCCGGAGCGGAAGAGATAGGGGTGATCTGCCGCCGGCAGTACAGCCTGTTCAATGCGTTCTTGAAGCGCAAAGGCTGCAGTCTGATTGAACTGGCCGATATAGCTGGTAATCGCTTCGAGCTGGAGCACGGCCTCCTCGCTCCAGCGAATTCGCATCAGGCCCGCTTCTTTGCTGCTGCTTTAATCGCTTCGCGGACACGTGCCATCGCCTCGTCATGAGGCACGGTCGGGCGCGTGTCCTTCAGGCTCGCTTCGACCTTGGCGCGAAACCATGCATCATAGGCATCCGCCTCCTCCTGGGTGGCGAATTCGGAGATGATGGGGTCGAGGGGCGTATGGGTCATTTCGGACCTCCTCGCTCAAATCTGGTGCCTCCTCCGTGCGCTGTCAACCGCCGCGGAGCGCCAGGCTCCGCTGACGCTCTGCGTACTCGCCGCAAGGTATCACGCACGCTCCACGAGGGCCGCAACGCCCATGCCGCCCGCCGTGCACACCGAGATCAGCGCGCGCTGCTTCTGTTCGGCCTGCAGCAGCTTGGCGGTGAGCCCCAGGATGCGCGCGCCCGTTGCCGCAAAAGGATGGCCATAGGCCAGACTCGAGCCCTTGACGTTGATGCGGGCGGGATCAACCGGCCCGAGGGGGGCATCGCGGTCAAGAACCTCGCGGCAATACTTTGCGTCCTCCCATGCCTTGAGCGTCGCCAGCACCTGCGCGGCGAACGCTTCGTGCAGCTCGAAGAGATCGATATCTGCAAACCCGATCCCGGCACGCGACAGCAATTCGGAGACGGCGATCGTCGGGGCCATCAGCAGGCCGTCGCCAGCGGCAAAATCATTGGCCGCCACGCGCCCCATGCTGAGATAGGCGAGGATGGGCAGCCCACGCTCGCGCGCCCACTCTTCGCTCGCCAGCAGCACGGACGCCGCCCCGTCGGTCAGCGGGGTCGAATTGGCCGCGGTCAGTGTGCCGTGCCCGGAGCGCTTGTCGAATGCCGGCTTCATGTCGGCCATCTTCTCGAGCGAGGTGTCGGCACGCACATTGTTGTCCTTGTGCACCCCGGCGAAGGGCACGACGAGATCGTCGTGAAAACCCTCGGCGATGGCGCGGGCCGCATTCTGGTGGCTCTTGAGGGCGAGCATGTCCTGGCTCTCGCGCGAAATCCCCCATTGGCGCGCCATCAATTCGCAGTGCTGGCCCATCGAAAGCCCGGTCCGCGGCTCCTGCGTCGAGGGTGCGACCGGCGTCAGCTCGCCGAACGAAAACCCCTTGAAGGTCCTAAGCTTGTCGCCGGTGGTGCGCGCACGGGAGAGATCGATCATCCGGTGCTGGAACTTGTTTCCGAAGACGACCGGGCTGTCGCTCACCGTATCCGAGCCTGCCGCGATCCCGCTCTCGATCTCGCCCGTTGCGATCTTGGCGCCCAGCGACAGCGCCGCCTGCAGGCTCGTGCCGCATGCGATCTGGATGTTGGTGCCAGGGGTGCGCGGGGAAAGCCCGGCGTCGAGCGCCGCCTCGCGCGCCAGGTTGAAGTCTCGGCTATGCGCGATCACGGCGCCTGCCATCACCTCATCGACCTTTTCGCCCTTGAGGCCATGGGCCTCCGCGAGCCCCGCAAGCGCGGCGCCGAGCATAGAGAGATTGGTCTCGTCCGAATAGCCGGTATTGCCCCGGCAGAAGGGAATGCGGGCGCTCCCGACGATGGCGACCTTGCGCAATTGTGCCATGTGAACGCTCCTTAGGCCCTGTTGTCCTGCCGGGCCTTCAGCGGCCCGCCGAGAAATGGTGCAAATCCGGTGCCGAAGATGACCCCGATGTCGGCGTGTTCCGGGCTCGCGACGATGCCCTCAGCAACCGCCCGCTCGGTCTCGTCGACGAGCGGCCTGACGAGCTCGCGCCCGAGCGCGGGCAGGTCGGGGTGGCTCGGGGTGTCGCTCTTGCGCGCCTTCCCGTCCTCCCAGCGATAAAAGCCCTGTCCGGTCTTTCGACCCAGCTTGCCCTCGGCGACCAGTTTCGCGAACCGGCTGGTTTCTGGCACGTCGTGGCCGAGTTCGGCGGCCACCGACCGCCCGACATCGAGACCTACGGTATCCATGAGTTCGATAGGACCCATCGGCATGCCGAAAGCGACCGCTGCGGCATCCAGCAGTTCGGGGCTCTCACCCTGTTCCACCCGGTTCACAGCGCCCAGCATGTAGGGCATCAGCACGCGGTTGACGAGGAAGCCTGGCGCCGATTTGACGATCACCGGGCTCTTGCCGATGGCAAGCGCGAACGAAGCGCCCTTGGCTACCGATGCGTCGGTATTGAATTGCGAGCGGATCACCTCGACCAGCGGCAATTGCGCGACCGGATTGAAGAAGTGGAGCCCGATCAGCCGGGAGGGATCAGACAGGCCCTCCGCGATGCGCTCGAGCTCGATCGAGGAGGTGTTGGTGGCGAGAATCGCATCGGGCTTCGCCCGGCCGATCGCATCGGCGAAGATGCTGCGCTTGATCTCGAGGTTTTCGACGACCGCCTCGATCACGACGTCGGCGCGCGCAAGCCCCAGCCCCTGCGGGTCCGCTTCGAGGCGCGCAATCGCCGAGTTGACGGCCACCGGCTTTTTGAGCCGCTTGCGAAAGAGCTTCTTTGCCCGATCGAGCGCCGGCTTGATCCGCGCCATGTCGAGATCCTGCAGCGTCACTGCCATGCCGCGAAGCGCGCACCAGGCGGCGATATCGCCCCCCATGACGCCGGCGCCGATCACGTGCACCCGCTGGAACGTAGGCTTGTCGGCCCCGCGCAGCCCCTGCTTCTTGAGGCCCTCGGAGAGGAAGAACACGCGCCGCAGGTTCGCTGCCGTCTCGGACGCCATCAGCGGCACGAAGGCGTCGGGCTCGGCGGCGCTCATGCGCTTCCAGTCCCCGCCATGGGTCTCGAACATGTCGATCAGCGCATAGGGCGCGGGATAGTGTAGCCGGTTGGTCTTCTTCTTGGCCTCGTCGCGCATGCGCTTGGCAAGATATGAGCGCATTGGCCCGAAGGCCATCAGGCGCTTGCCGAGGCCGGCGGGGGCACTGCGTTTGTCGGCGAGCACGGCCTTCCGACCTTCCCACCGCAGCTGGTCGGGATGGCGCACGAGCTTGTCGACGAGCCCCATGCCGCGTGCCGCGCCCGGCTTCAGCATGCGGCCGGTGAGCATGGCCTGCATCGCATCCACCGGCCCCGCCTGCCGGATCGAACGGCCCGTGCCGCCGAAGCCGGGGAAGATGCCGAGTTTGACCTCGGGAAAACCGATCCGCGTCGCCTCGTCATTGACCGCGATGCGGTAGTGGCAGGCGAGCGCCAGCTCGAGCCCGCCGCCGAGGCAGGCCCCGCGGATGGTCGCGACGATGGGGATGGGGAGGGCCTCGATGCGGTCGAAGAGCCTGTGGGTGCGCCGCAGCGCCTCGGGCAGCACGGCCGGATCGGACATCGCGTCGAACTCGGTGATGTCGGCGCCGGCGATGAAGCCGGGCTTGTCCGATTTCAGCACGACGCCCAGAAGCGTCCGGTCCCGCGCCAATGCCTCGAAATGCCCGACCAGTGCCTCAAGCTCTTCGAGCGCGGCCCGGCTCAGCGTGTTCACCGGCGCGTCGGGCGTGTCGATGGTCAGCCAGCCTATGCCTTCGAGGTCGATCTCGAAATGCCAGTTCCGGGTCGGGGGCAGGATTGGCTCGGCCATTGGCGGCTCCTTGATTGGGGCTGGCGTCTGTTACTCTGCGGCGGTCTCGATGCGACCGGCGTCGGAAAGCTGGCGCGGGGCCAGGGCGTCGAACTCGAAATCGTCCACCCGGATCGCCCTGTCGGTCGCCTCGTCGGCCTGGCGCAGGATCGAGGCCTCTTCCGGGGTGAGAATGTTCGCCGTCACCGCATCCGAAATCGCGTCGCGGTCGAGCCGGCGGTGAATGACGCCTTTTTTTAGCACGCGCACGAATTTGGCTTCGATCTCTTCGGCCCGCGTGACCTTGAGGAAGGCATCCTCGAGCACGCCCGTCACGTCCTTAGGGTCGGTCGAAACGTAGACGCCATCGGTCAGCCGGTCGCGGAAACCGCCGGGCCGGAGCACGGCGCGGGCCAGCCGGTAATTGGCCTTGTCGGACGCAGGCCGAGCATGCCGCCCGAGCGGAAACACCAGCAGCCCCATCAGGAAAGCGAGCACACGATTTGGGAAATTGGCGAAGACGGCCGCGAAATTGTCCTCGATGGATTTGATCGCGTCGGCCGCGACGGCCTCCACGATGATCCGGTCTTCCTCGATGCGGCCTTCATCTTCATACCGCTTCAAAGTGGCCGACAGCAGATAAAGTTCCGAAAGGATGTCCGCCATCCGACCCGACAGCCGCTGCTTTCGCTTGAGATCGCCGCCGAGGAACGCCACGGTCCAGTCGCCGACGAGCGCGAAGCTCTGGCTGTAGCGCGCCAGTTGCCGATACCAGTGCGCCATCTCGTGGTCGACCGGGGTCGAGGCGAACCGTCCGCCGGTAAGCCCGTGAAGGAAACTACCCGCAATGTTGCGCAGCATGAACGAGACGTGCCCGGTGAACGCGGCATCGAAGGCGCGCACGCCATATTTGCGGTCGGGATCCTGGGCTGCCGCGATTTCCTTGTAGAGATAGGGATGGGCGCGGAGCGCCCCCTGGGCGAAGGTGATGAGCGTGCGCGTCAGGATATTCGCGCCCTCGACCGTGATGGCGACGGGCGTCGTCGCATAGCCCGAGAACAGGTAATTGGTCGGCCCGTCCTGCACCGCGCGCCCGCCATGGATATCCATGGCGTCATTCACCCGGTCGCGCATCGCTTCGGTGGTCTGGTATTTGAGGATTGCCGAAAGCACGGAAGGCTTTTGTCCCTCATCGACCATGGCTGCGGTGACCGACCGGCCCGCCTCGAACTTGTAGGCCGATTTCACCATCCGGCTCAGCGGATCGGCGACGCCTTCCATGATGCCGACCGGAATGCCGAACTGGCGCCGCACCCGCGCATAGGCGGACGTGACGCGCAGGGCCTGCTTGATCGAAGTGGTGCCGATCGCGGGGAGGGAGATCGCGCGGCCGGTCGAGAGGCATTCCATCAGCATGCGCCAGCCCTGTCCCGCATAGCGCGGACCCCCGATGAGGAAATCCATCGGGATGAAGACGTTTCGCCCCCGGGTCGGCCCGTTCATGAAGGCAGAACGCGCCGGGAAGTGCCGGCGGCCGATCTCGACGCCCTTGTGGTCAGCCGGCACGAGCGCGAGCGTGATCCCCACATTCTCTTCGGCGCCCAGCAGATGCTCGGGGTCGGTAAGGTGGAAGGCAAGCCCCAGAAGGCTCGCGACGGGCGCCAGAGTGATGTAGCGCTTGTCCCAGGAGAGCTTGACGCCCAGCGTCTTCTTGCCCTCGTAGAGATCGTAGGTCACGACGCCAATGTCGCGCATGCCCGCCGCGTCCGAGCCGGCATGCGGGCCGGTCAGCGCAAAGCAGGGCACGTCCTGCCCCGTCGCGAGGCGGCGGAGGTATTTCTCCTTCTGCGCGTCGGTCCCGTATTTTTCGAGCAGTTCGCCCGGTCCGAGGGAATTGGGGACCATCACCGTGATGCCCGCTGCCACCGAGCGGCTCGCGATCTTGGACACCACCATGGACTGCGCCTGCGCCGAAAAGCCGAGCCCCCCATGCTCCTTGCCGATCAGCATGCCGAAAAAGCCCTTCTCCTTGAGAAAGGCCCAGACTTCGGGGGAGAGGTCGGCCCGGTTGTGCCTTGTGTCCCAGTCGTCGATCATGGCGCAAAGCTCGGTCACCGGCCCGTCGAGAAAGGCCTGCTCCTCGGCGGTCAGCTGCGCGGGCTTGACCCCGGAGAGCTTTTCCCAGCGCGGCCGGCCCGAAAAGAGCTCGGCGTCCCACCCCACCGTTCCGGCGTCGAGGGCCTCCTGCTCAGTGCGGCTCACGCGCGGGAGGATCTTGCGCACCATGCCATAGGCGGGTCGCGACACGAGCGCCTGACGGATCGGGGTCACCGAGAGGAGGGCGAGGATGATCCCCGGCAGGAGGGCGAAGATCCAGCCCCAGAGCCCGCCCGCAAGCGTTACCCCGGCGCTCAGATCGATCCGGCTCAGGATGCCGATGACAAGTGCCGCCACCGCCCAGTGGATGAGCGGCGCACGCCGCATGGCGAGCACGAAGAACGCGACGATCGACAGACAGACCAGAACCAGGACCAATTGGACCTCCTCACCTGTTCGTGGCACGCCGATGCGTCCACGCTCACCCTCGAGAGGAAAGTTAGGATTGGTTGACGTAAACGTCAACCTGCCGCCCCTTCTTAGCCGACACTGCAAAAAGCCATTGCGCAACAGTGGCCGGCATTTGACGTTAACGTAACGAGATGGAATAGTTTCCGTGAACCCCGGCCGAAACGGGGACGCTGCCGGCGGGGAGGCCATCGGCAGCAAGCCCGGGAGGACCAACATGCCCCGCAAGACCGAAACGGCGCACCCTCGCCCCTGGATCGATCACTATCCCGAGGGTGTCCGGTGGGACGACGAGATCGACCTCACCCCGGTCCATGAGCGCCTGCTCGAGATCTGCCAGCGCACCCCCGACGCGGTCGCGCTCGACTTCCTGGGCAAGAAGACGCGCTTCCGCGAACTCGGCCGCGACATCGAGCGCTTCGCCGCGGCGCTGCAGAGCCAGTTCAGCGTCACAAAGGGCACGCGCGTTGCGCTCCTGCTGCCCAATACGCCGTTCTACGTCATCGCCTATTACGCGATCCTGCGCGCCGGCGGCACGGTGGTCAATTGCAACCCGCTCTACACCGTCCCCGAACTCGCGCACATCGTGGGCAATTCGGGCGCCTCGGTGATGGTGACGCTCGATCTCAAGCAGCTCTTCGACAAGGCCGAGCGGCTCGTTGCGGACGGGCAGGTCAAATCCCTTGTCGTCTGCCATTTTCCCGATGCGCTGCCCATCCTGAAGCGCAATCTCTTCAAGCTCGCCAAGCGCAAGGATCTGGCGCACGTCTCCGCTTCGCCGATCGCGGATCGGACCGCGAAGTTTTCGGACATGATCGATCGGGACGGCGCCCTTGTCCCCGTGCGGCTCGACCCTCTCAAGGACGTGGCGGTGCAGCAATATACTGGCGGGACCACCGGCCTGCCGAAGGGCGCGATGCTGAGCCATGCCAATATCGCCGCCAATATGAGCCAGATCGACAAATGGGGGCTCGGGCTCTTCGATCCCCCGACTCGTGTCGTCGCCGTACTGCCCTTTTTCCACATCTTCGCGATGACCGCCTGCATGAACGTGCCGCTCTGTTCGGGCGCCCAGGTGGTCATGCTGCCGCGCTTCGAGATGAAGGCGCTGCTCGACCTGCTGACGCGCACCGGGGCCAATGTGATGCCCGCAGTGCCGACGCTGATCCACGCCCTCGGCCGCGCCGGCCCGTCCGCGGTCAGCGCACTTTCGAGCCTCAAGGTGGTCGTGTCGGGCGGCGCACCGCTTAGCGACGAGACGCGCACGCTTTTTGCACGCGTTTCCCCCGCGCTTCTGGCTGAAGGCTACGGGCTGACCGAAGCGTCGCCGGTGGTTTGCTGCGCGGCCCTTCGCGTCCCCTCCAAGCCCCGCTCGATCGGCCAGCCGCTGCCCGGCACCGACATCCGGTTCGTGGACATCGAGACCGGCGAACCGGCGGCCCTGGGCGAACGGGGCGAGTTGCAGGTGAAGGGCCCGCAGGTGATGCTCGGCTATTACGACGATCCGGAAGCCGATCTGGAGGCCTTTGCCGATGGGTGGCTGCGCACCGGCGATGTCGGTCTGCTCGACGAGGACGGCTACGTGTTCCTCGTCGACCGGATCAAGGATCTGATCATCACCTCGGGCTTCAACGTCTACCCGCGCACGATCGAGGAAGCGATCTACGGCCATGAGGCGGTGGACGAGGTCACCGTCATCGGGGTGCCCGACACCTATCGCGGCGAGGCACCGGTCGCATTCGTCAAGCTCAAGGCCGAGACGAGCGCCAACGAAGCCGACATCAAGGCCTTTATCGCCGACAAGCTCAACAAGCTCGAAATGCCGCGCGAGATCATCTTCCGCTCCGAATTGCCGAAAACCCTCATCGGGAAGCTCTCCAAAAAGGAGCTGCGCGAAGAATACGCCCAGCGAAAGGGCAGCAAAAGTGAACAGGGCTGAGCCGGAGAGCCGCGACCTGTATGCCATAGCCGACCTCGCGCGCGAGTTCGGCATCTCCACGCGCACCATCCGGTTCTATGAGGCCAAGGGCCTGATCGAGCCCGACCGTGTGGGCGGCACCCGCGTCTTTCGTCGGCGCGACCGGGCGCGGCTCATTCTGATCCTGCGCGGCAAGCGGCTCGGCTTTTCGCTGCGCGACATCTCGGACTATCTCAGCCTCTACGACGCCGACCGCACCCAGAGCGCTCAGGTCGCGCTTCTGCTCGAAAAGGTCGACGAACGCCTGGCTCTGCTGGAGCGGCAAAAGACCGATCTCGAAACGACCATCTCCGAGCTCCGGGAAATCCGCAAACTCGCCGCCGACCGCCATGGCGAGCCGGACGCCTGACGGCGTCCGGTTCCGGACTATCCCTCGAGCCGCTGCATGAGGCGGGAGAACATGAGGAGGCCTTCGGGCCAGGGGCCGTGGCCGGACGCCAGGTTGATGTGGCCGGCTTCGCCAGCAAGATGAAAGTCCGAGCCCCAGCAGGTGGCAAAGTCGACGGCGCGTTCGACCGAACAGAAGGGGTCGTTGGTGGAGGCGACCAGCATTGACGGAAAGGGCAGGGGATCGCGCGGGACGTGGCCGAAGGCGGCGGCTTCCCGCGGAAGGTCTGCGCTTTCGTGATCGGGCGGGGCGACGAGGAAGGCGCCCCGGACCTTGGTGTCGACGAGGCGCTGGGCAGTGTGGACGAGCGCGGAGACGGCGAGGGAGTGGGCGACGACGACCACGGGCCGCGTCGCCATCATGATCGCCCGCTCGATGGTGGAGATCCACGGGCCGAGTTCGGGGCGGTCCCATTCATCGTGCTCGACGAAATGGGCGTGGGGGAAGCGCTCGCCCCAGCGCCTTTGCCAATGGCCGGGGCCGGAACCGCCGAGCCCGGCCAGAATCAGCACGTCGGTATCGGCGATCTTCATGCGGAGCGGCCGAAGACGCGGGAGAAGATCGTCCCGACATGCTTGAGATGGTAGGCATCGTCGAACATGGCGTCGATGGCCTCGGGGGTCAGCGCGGCCATGACTTCGGGGTCGGACTTCAGGTTCTGCGCGAACTGGCCGGTGCGGTCGCCGCGCATTTCCCAGACTTTCATGGCATTGCGCTGGACGGCGGCATAGCTCGCCTCGCGGCTGAGCCCGGCCTGGGTGAGGGCGAGAAGCACGCGCTGGGAATTGTGCAGGCCTCCGAGCAGATCGAGATTGCGCCGCATGTTCTCGGGGTAGACGACGAGCCGGTCGATGACGCCGGTGAGGCGGGCGAGCGCGAAATCGAGGGTGACGGTGGCATCCGGCCCGATCATGCGCTCGACCGAAGAGTGGGAGATGTCGCGCTCGTGCCAGAGGGCGACGTTCTCGAGCGCGGGGGTGACCATGCCGCGCACCAGCCGGGCGAGGCCGGTGAGGTTTTCGGTCAGCACCGGATTGCGCTTGTGGGGCATGGCCGAGGAGCCCTTCTGGCCGGGGGAGAAATACTCCTCGGCCTCGAGCACTTCGGTGCGCTGCAGGTGGCGGATTTCGACGGCGACGCGCTCGATGGAGGAAGCGATGACGCCGAGGGTCGCAAAGAACATGGCGTGGCGGTCGCGCGGGATGACCTGGGTCGAGACGGGCTCGATCGAAAGGCCCATCTTTTCGGCGACGTATTCTTCGACCTTGGGATCGATATTGGCGAAGGTGCCGATGGCACCGGAAATGGCGCAGGTGGCGATCTCGGCGCGGGCGGCGACGAGGCGGGCACGGTTGCGTGCGAACTCGGCATGGGCCTCGGCGAGCTTGACGCCGAAGGTCGTCGGCTCGGCGTGGATGCCGTGGCTGCGGCCGATGGTGATGGTGTCGCGATGCTCGAACGCGCGGCGCTCGAGAGCGGCCAGTAGGGCATCGATATCGGCGAGCAGCAGGTCGGCGGCGCGGGCGAGCTGGACCGAGAGGGTGGTGTCGAGCACGTCCGAGGAGGTCATGCCCTGATGGACGAACCGGGCATCGGGGCCGACGATTTCGGAGAGATGGGTGAGGAAGGCGATGACGTCGTGCTTGGTGGTGCGCTCGATTTCGTCGATGCGCTCGACATCGAAGGTCGCGGCGCTGCCCTTTTCCCAGATGGTGCGGGCAGCCTCCTGCGGCACGACGCCGAGATCGGCGAGCGCGGTGGTGGCGTGCGCCTCGATCTCGAACCAGATGCGGAAGCGGGTTTCGGGAGCCCAGATGGCGACCATTTCGGGGCGGGAGTAACGCGGGATCATAGGCTTGGCCCTGAGTGCTGAGATTTCGATTCCGGCTGCTTCGGGGTGGCATAGCGGGCGAGGCGCTCGCTCAGCGTGCCGGTGTGCAGCTCGAAGAGATGATTGTCGTGGTCGTGGAAATAGAGCGAACGGCCCTCGCCGTCCACCCGGGGGCGGCTTTGGCGGAGGTCGAGCCCGAGGGCTTCGATGCGCTGGCGGTAGAGATCGAAGTCTTCATCCTCGATCTTGAGGGCGAGATGGTTGTAGCTGCGGGCGGGGAGCGGCTCGCCCTTCATGATGGCGATCCAGAGCTTTGCCGCGCCCACGAGGAAGAAGCGTTCCTCGGAAACCGAGAAGGTCCGGGCGCCGCTGTCGTAGATCTTTTCGGCGCCGAGGACGCAGCCGAGGATCTCCTCCATACGGTCGAGGTCGGCGACGATGAAGGTGATGTGGCTCAGCCCCGAGGGGACGGGGCCATCAGACATCGATCGTGTCCGCGGCGCGGCGGATGGCGGCGATGCGGCCGGCATAGGTCGCAGGATCATTGCCGGCATAGACCGAGGAGCCCGCGACCATCACGTCCGCCCCGGCGCGGGCGATTTCGGCGGCAGTGTCGGGGGTGACGCCGCCATCGACCTCGAGATCGATCGGGCGGCCGCCGATGAGCGCCTTCGCCTGGCGCAGCTTGACGAGGCTTTCGGGGATGAAGCTCTGGCCGCCGAAGCCGGGATTGACGCTCATCACCAGAAGGAGGTCGATGTCGTCGATGATATGGGCGAGGGCGGAGACGGGGGTGGCGGGGTTGATCGCAACGCCTGCCTTTTTGCCCTCGGCGCGGATGGCCTGCAGCGAGCGATGAAGGTGCGGGCCGGCTTCGGCGTGGATGGTGATGATATCAGCGCCCGCCTTGGCGAAGGCGGCGATGTAGGGATCGGCAGGGGCGATCATCAGGTGCACGTCGAGCGGCTTTTGCGTCAGCGGGCGGATGGCCGAGACGATCAGCGGGCCGATCGTGATGTTGGGGACGAAATGGCCGTCCATGACGTCGACATGGACATAGTCGCAGCCACCTTCGTCGATGGCGCGGATCTCTTCGCCCAGCCGGGCGAAATCGGCCGAAAGGATCGAGGGGGCGATGCGGACGGGGCGCTGGGTCATCTGGTCCTTCTCCGTTCGAGGACCGGTTAGCACAGGGGGCGGGCGGCGGGTAGGGGGCGGGGCACGCTCACAATCGGGCGATGCGACAGGACGCTGCGTTGCAATGGCGGAGCGAGCGGGTATGAAGGGGCCAGTTTCGGAGGCGCCAGTGTTCGGCTTTTCACTGCCAATCGTGTTCGGCGCGGGTGTGCTGAGTTTCCTCAGCCCCTGCGTTTTGCCGCTGGTGCCGCCCTATCTCACCTATATGAGCGGGGCGAGCTTCGAGCAGCTGCGCGAAGACGGCGCGAGCGCGGGGCGGCTCTGGCGCCGAAGCGTCTACACCTCGCTGTTCTTCATTCTCGGATTTTCGGTCGTCTTCGTGACGCTGGGGGCGACGGCGACGGCGTTCGGGCAGATGTTCCGCCAGGCGCTGCCCTATCTGATGCCGATCGCCGGGATAATGATCCTCGCGATGGGGCTCCATTTCATCGGGGTGTTCCGGATCGGGCTGCTGGACCGGCAGATGCGGCACCAGGGGCCCGGCGTGGCGAGCGGGCCGGTGGGCGGGTTCCTCCTCGGCCTCGCCTTCGCGGTGGGGTGGACGCCCTGCATCGGGCCGGTGCTGGCGGCGATCCTCTCGGTTGCGGCGAGCCGCGATACCGCTTTCGAAGGCGCGGCGCTGCTCGGGGTCTATTCGCTGGGGCTCGGCGTACCGTTTCTGCTGGCGGGCATCGCGATCGGGCCGTTTCTCAGCTTCTTCGATGGGTTCCGCAAACACCTGCGCACCGTCGAGCGGGCGATGGGCGTGCTGCTCGTCGTGACGGGGCTGCTCTTCGTCACCGGACAGTTCACGCGGATCTCGTTCTGGTTTCTCGAGACCTTCCCGGTGCTGAGCACATTCGGCTGACAAGCTCCTCTTAACCCTACCCCACAAAAGCACTGCCCCGCGAGGTGAGCGGGGTCCATCGTCAACGCCGATTTCACATGCGCGGACAAGAGTGTGCGCCGATCGAGGGAGCGGTGCGCGGGGATGATGGCAGAAGCGGCGATTGCGGAACGGACGGCGATACGGGCGCCGATGCGGGTGGGGGACGACCTTGCCGCGTGGGCCGACGAGGCGCGCGTGCCTTCGGCCGAACTCTTTCACAGCCTCGATGCGGTGGAGCCGATCTGGCGTGGGCTCGAGGCCGGAGGCGTCGAATCGCCGGGGCAGAGCCTTGCCTTCATCCGCGCCTGGGTCGCCGCGCATGGCATAGAGGAAGCGGACCAGCACTATATCGTAGGCTCGCTGGGAGACGTGCCGGTGGCGCTGATGGCGCTGCACCGGCGGCGGGTAAAGGGCGTGATGCAGCTCGGCTGGTTTCCGGGCCCCCATGTCGGCTGCAATGCCCCGTTGATCGACGCGGCGCGGCTCGTGGCCCTGTCGTCGGAGGAGCGGCGGGCCCTCTGGGACGCGATGATGGGTGCGGCGCGCGGTGCGGCGCTCATCTATCTGCGCACGGTGCCGGTGCGCCCGCTGTCGGGCATCGATCCCTTTGCCGAGCTCGGCACGCATCGAGAAGCCGATACGCTCTACCGGGCGCGGTTCGACAGCTGGGAGGCGTGCAACGCGACGCAGCGGACACGGTCGCGCAGGAAGCATGACCGGCAGCAGGGGGAGCGGCTGGAGGCCATGGGGACGGTCGGCTTCTCCGAAGTGCGGCCCGGTGCCGAAGCCCCCGGCGTGCTCGACACCATGTTCCGCCAACGCGCGGCGCGGTTCCGGACCATGGGCGTGCGCGACCCCTTCGCAGATCCGGCGGTGCGCCGGTTCTATGACAGCACGGTCGCGCCGGGCTCCGACGTCGACGTGCGGCTCCACGTGCTGACGCTCGATGGGGAGATCGTGGCGGTACGCTACAATGTGGCCGAGGGCGACGCGCTCTTCTGCCTCATCTCCTCGATGAGCGATGCCCCTGCGATCCAGGCGGGATCTCCGGGCAAGCAATGTTTGCTGCGGGTGATGCAGACGGTGTTCGACGAAGGGACCCGCGTCTTCGACATGGGCACGGGGTTCACCGACGAGAAGCGGCACTGGTGCAATGAACTGATCCCGGTGCGGCATCATTACCTGCCGCTCAACCCTCTGGGGCGCTTCGTCTGCGCGCTCCACAGGCACTGGCAGGCGACGCGGGGCCGGCTCAAGGCCAACAGGCGGCTGGTGCAGGGCGTGCGCGCGGGGCTCGCAAGGCTGAAGGGCGCGGGGCGCTCAGAGTAGCTTCAGGCTTCGCAGGGAGGCATGGCCGCCGCGCCCGATGATAAGGTGATCGTGGAGCGTGATGCCGAGCGGCTTTGCCACGTCGGAGATGGCCCGCGTCATCTGTACGTCCGCCGATGAGGGGGCGGGATCCCCCGAGGGATGATTGTGCACGAGGATGAGCGCCGTGGCAGAGAGCTCAAGGGCCCGGGCGATCACCTCGCGGGTATAGACCGGGGTGTGATCGACGGTTCCGCGCTGCTGCACCTCGTCGGCGATCAGCTTGTTCTTCTTGTCGAGGAAGAGGATGCGGAACTGTTCGCGTGTCTCATAGGCCATCTGGGAGTGGCAGTAGTCGAGCAGCGCCGACCATGAACTGAGGATCGGGGCATCGCCCTCGATCTGGCCGCGGGCATAGCGCTGGGCTGAAGCCTGGATGACCTTGAGATGGGTGATCGAGACCTCGCCGAGCCCCTTGACCTCGGCAAGGCGCTGGCGCGGCGCGCCGAGGACGGCGGCGAAAGTGCCGAATTTCTGCAGCAACTGCTTGGCGAGCGCCTTGGTGTCGCGGCGCGGCAGCATCTGCTGGAGGAGAAGTTCGAGAAGCTCGTAATCCTGCAGCGCATCCCCGCCGACCGCGAGGAAGCGTTCGCGCAACCGCTCGCGATGGCCGAGATAATGGGGCTGGCTTTCGGAAAGCCCCGGCCCCTCGCTGTCGCCCGCCCCCCCGGACACGACTTAGCCCCGGCGCTTGTCGAGTGGGTTGAAGAGCCCCCGCGGCGACAGGGTGAAGATCTCGCAGCCGGTTTCGGTGATGCCGATGGAGTGCTCGGCCTGGGCCGACAGGGTGCGGTCGCGCGTGACGGCGGTCCAGCCATCATTGAGGATCTTCACGTGCGGACGGCCCAGATTGATCATGGGCTCGATGGTGAAGATCATGCCGGGCTTGAGCGGCACGCCGGTGCCGGGGACCCCGAAATGGAGGATGTTCGGCTCGTCGTGGAAGAGCTGGCCGATGCCGTGGCCGACGAAATCGCGGACGACGCTGGTGCGTGCCTCCTCGGCATGCTGCTGGATGGCCGCGCCGATGTCGCCGGTGGTGTTGCCGGGCTTTGCCGCGGTGATGCCGGCGTAAAGGCTTTCATAGGTCACGTCGATCAGCCGCTCGGCCTTTCGCGAGATCTCGCCCACCGGGTACATGCGGCTCGAATCGCCGTACCAGCCATCGACGATGAGCGTGAGGTCGATATTGACGATGTCGCCCTCGCGCAGCGCCTTGTCGGCGGGGATGCCATGGCAGACGACATGGTTGACCGAGGTGCAGATCGAATGCCGGTAGCCCTTGTAAAAAAGCGTCGCAGGAACCGCGCCATGATCGCGCGCGAATTCATAGGCGAGCCGGTCGAGCTCCAGGGTCGAAACGCCGGGCGCGACATGATCGACGAGCAGGTCGAGCGCTTCGGCGGTCAATGCCCCGGCGCGGCGCATGCCCTCGAAGCCTTCCGAGCCGTGCAGGGGGATTACCCCGGGGGTACGGCGGGACTTGGTTGCGGCGTCGACGTAGGTGATCATGCAGAGCTATCCTGGGGCTGATCCCTAGAACTAGTCGCTGGCCGCGCCGATTGGAAGAGGGGGCAGGGCGCTGACGCGCGGAACGCTTGACGTTTGCCCGGCCCAAGGGCATTGCAGGTGCCACTTTCGGGGAGATGCGCACCGCCATGGCTGACGAAACTGTGACCGCCGGATTGCTGGTGATCGGCGACGAGATCCTTTCGGGGCGCACCAAGGACGTGAACATCGCCGCAACCGCCGAATTCTGCACCGATCTCGGGATCGAGCTGCGCGAAGTGCGCGTGGTGCCGGACGTGACCGACGAGATCGTGGGCGCGCTCGACGCGCTGCGGCACAAATTCACTTACGTGTTCACGACGGGCGGGATCGGCCCCACCCATGACGACATCACCGCCGACGCGGTGGCGAAAGCGTTCGGCGTGGCGCTGCCGATCAACCCCGAAGCGCGGGCGATGCTCGAGACGCGCTGGAAGAGCGCGGGCACCGAGGTGACGGCGGCGCGGCTGCGGATGGCGCGCATCCCCGAGGGCGCCGACCTCATCGTCAATTCGGTCAGCGCCGCGCCCGGCTTCCGCATCGGCAACGTGCATGTGATGGCGGGCGTCCCGATCATCATGAAGGCGATGCTGGAGGCGATCGCACCGACGCTGCGGACGGGGCGCAAGGTGCACTCGATAACGGTGAAGGCCGGCGTGGGCGAGGGGGCGGTAGGCGATGCGCTCGGGGAAATCCAGTCGCGCTATCCTGAGGTGAGGCTCGGCAGCTATCCGCAGATGGGCGGGGACCGCCCGACGACCGAACTCGTGCTGCGCGCCACCGACGAAGCGCTGCTCGCGGAGGCGGCGCGGGAGGTGCGCGCCATGGTGGCCGCTGCCC
Organism: Arsenicitalea aurantiaca; assembly: GCF_003994485.1. Taxonomy (GTDB): domain Bacteria; phylum Pseudomonadota; class Alphaproteobacteria; order Rhizobiales; family Devosiaceae; genus Arsenicitalea; species Arsenicitalea aurantiaca. The sequence goes on along the minus strand of NZ_RZNJ01000002.1, from coordinate 740,982 downwards.
ATGAGCGGGCCGGCCTGCCGGCGCCCGATGCAGAAGTTTATTGATCGATATCCAGAGGCTCGCCATAAGGCGCCATTGGCGCCCGAGCCAAGACATTTCCGATCCAGCGCCGCGGGGCAAGGAGAACGCAAGTGAACAATCCGGCCGATAAATCCTTTCCCGTGACGTGGGACCAGTTCCATCGCGACAGCCGGGCGCTGGCCTGGCGGCTGACGGGGATGGGCGGCTTCGAGGCCGTGGTGGCGATCGCGCGCGGCGGGCTGGTGCCGGCCGCGATCGTGGCGCGCGAGCTCAACATCCGCGTCATCGAGAGCGTCTCGGTCAAGAGCTACGACCATCAGTCCCAGGGGCAGGTGCGGGTGCTGAAACCGATTTCCGAGCAGGTGCTGGAGATCTCCAAGGCCGGCGGGCGCGTGCTGATCGTGGACGATCTGGTGGACACCGGGGCGACGGCGCGCGCGGTGCGCGACATGTTGCCGGGCGCACATTTCGCGACGGTCTACGCCAAGCCCAAGGGGCGCGAGATGGTGGACACCTTCATCACCGAAGTCAGTCAGGACACGTGGATCTTCTTCCCCTGGGACCTCGACGTCGCCTATGTCGCCCCGATCTCGGGCGGGACCGACTGAGCGGAACCAGCCGGCGGGCGTGGTGGAATGGTAGACACACCGGACTTAAAATCCGGAGGAGGTAGCTCCGTGCGGGTTCGAGTCCCGCCGCCCGCACCAGTTTGAAGGATTGACCATGAAGCTCGGATTCCTCGGGACGGGCGTGATCGCCGGCGCGTTCATCGAAGGGCTGGAGCACGCGGGTGGACACCACGACATCGTCGTGTCGCCGCGTTCGGAGGCGATCTCGCGGGATCTCGAGGCGCGGTTTGCGCGGGTGCGACGGGCCGGCTCGAACGCCGAAGTGATCGAGGCGAGCGAGGTCGTGGTGCTCGCCATGCGGCCTGCGCAGGTGGAAGACGCGCTTGCGGGGCTCGCCTTCCGGCCCGGGCAGGCACTCGTCAGCTTCGTGACCGGGCTCGACATACCCGAATTGCAGGCGCTGGCGCCGGGGCTGCCGGTGGCGCGGGCGCTGCCCCTGCCGGCCGTCGCCCGGTGCAGCGGTCCGCTGGTGGCAACGCCCGAAACGCCGCTGATGCGCGAGCTGCTGTCGGGGCTGGGTGAGGTGATCTTTGCCGCCGACGACACCGAGATGATGGCCATGGGCGGGGTCAGCGCGCTGATGGCGACCTATTTCGAACTGCAGCAGACGCTGATCGGCTGGAGCGAGGCCGAGGGCGTGGAGCGCGCCAAGGCAAGCCGGTACACGAGGGCGATGCTGCTCAGCCTCGCCGAGACCGGCATGGCGACGCCGGAGGCGCGGCTCGGCGATCTCGTGGGCGAACACCAGACCAAGGGCGGGCTCAACCAGCGGGTGCGGACGCGGCTGCTCGAGGCGGGCTGGTTCGATGCGCCCGGCAATGCGCTTGCCGAGGTGCGCCGGATCGGCCGGCAGGGACTGGAATAGGGAAGCGACATGCTGATCAAGCTCGACGTGCTCGAGGCCATCAAGGCCGGCGAGATCGACATCATCTTCCGGCGCTGGAAGCGGGCGACGGTGAAGGCGGGCGGCACGCTGAAGACGCGGGTGGGGCTGCTCTCGATCGGGCGGATGGACCCGATCGCGCTCGAGGACGTGACCGAGGCCGACGTGAGGCGGGCGGGGTTCAAGGATCTGGCGGACTTTCGGGCGTGGCTCGACACGATGAAGGCGGGCGAGCTCTGCCGCATCGAGGTGGGGTATATCGGCCCCGATCCGCGCGAGGCGAACACGAGCGCGTGAACCGTAAGGGCCCGGGCAACCTCTGTTAATCGTCCACGTTATTCAGGCGAACCAAGAGGAGTGTTCGCCATGAAAGACCAGATCGAAGGCGCAGCCAAGCAGGCCAAGGGCGCCGTCAAAGAAGCCGCCGGCAAAGTGACCGACAACAAGAAGTTGCAGGCCGAAGGGAAAATGGACAAGGCTGAAGGCAAGATCCAGGGCGAAGTCGGCAAGGCCAAGGACAAGGCGCGCGACGCGGTACGCTGAAGCTGAGCGAGGCGTCGATCCTGCCGCGGAAGTGGGAACCGGTTTCGCGGGTATCGAAAGAATTCGGGCGGGACGGAGACCACGCCGCCCAGGGAAAAGCGCCAGAACTGCAAAGGCCGCCTTTCGAGGCGGCCTTTTCGCGTTCAGGCCTTGGTGTCGAAGGCGTAATGAAGGCGCACGCAGCCTCGATTGAGCGTCGTGGCCGAAATCAAGCGAGGTGAGGCGACGAACCCTGTTGGCGGAAAGATCGGCACGCCGCCGCCGATGAGTTCGGCCATGACGTAGATCTCGATCTCGTCGAGCGCGCCGCGCTCGAGAAAGGCCATCTGCAGCCGGCCGCCGCCGACCATCCACACATCGCCATCCGTATCGGCGCGCAGATGGGCGATGAGCGCGTCCACACCCTCGCTCCAGACCTCGACGCCGGTCGGCAGGTTCTCGATCGGCCGGGAGGTGACGACGATGCTGCGCTGGTCGGGATAGGGCCAGTCGGCCCCCATCTCGTTGGCGACGTACTCATAGGTGTCGCGCCCCATGACGATGGTGGCGATGCGCGCGATGAAGCGCTCGTAGCTGAATTCGCCCTGGTCGAGATCGTCGTATTTCAGCAGCCATTCGAGCGTGCCGCGCTCAGTGGCGATGAAGCCGTCAAGGCTCTGGGCGATGTAGCCGACGATCCGTGCCATGGCTCAGCTGATCTTTGCAAGAATGGTTTCGGTGATCTCCCGGAGCGACGGCTCGATCGAGACCGAGAAATGGTTCTCATCAGGCTGAAGGCGCTCGAGGGTGGCGAACTGACTGTCGAGGAGGCTCGTCGGCATGAAGTGATGCTGGCGCTTGGCCATTCGGCTGGCGATGAGGTCGCGGCTGCCGTCGAGATAGACGAAGAGGATCGGCTCCCCGGCCTTTTCCACGAGATAGTCGCGATAGGCGCGCTTGAGCGCCGAGCAGGCACCGATGGCGCGGCCCTTCTGCTCGGCGGCCTCGTGGAGCGCGGTGCCCAGCGTTTCGAGCCAGGGCCAGCGGTCCTCATCGGTCAGCGGGGTGCCGGCGCGCATCTTCTCGACATTGGCATCGGGATGATACTGGTCGCCATCGAGGAATGGCACGTCGAAATGACGGGCAATGGCCTCGCCGATCGAGGATTTTCCGCTCGAGGTGACGCCCATCACGATGATGATGCGGGAGACCTCAAACGGTCGCGGAGAAGGCGCCGTCGACATAGAGAATGTGCCCGTTGACAAAGCTGGCGGCCTCGGAGGCCAGGAAGACGGCAGCGCCGCCCAGTTCGGAGGTCTCGCCCCAGCGGCCCATCGGGGTGCGCTTCTCGATCCAGCCGTTGAATTCGGCATCGGCGACGAGGGCGGCGTTGAGCTCGGTGCGGAAATAGCCCGGCGCGATGCCGTTGACGTTCAGCCCGTGGCGGGCCCAGTCGGTCGCCATGCCGCGGGTGAGATTGGCGACAGCCGCCTTGCTCGCCGCATAGGGGGCGACGGAGGGGCGCGAGACATTGCTCATCAGCGAGCAGATATTGATGATCTTGCCATGGCCGCGCCCGATCATGCCCTTGGCGACCGCCTTGCCGACGGTGAAGACGGAGGTGACGTTGGTGCGCATGACGCGCTCGAAAGCGTCGGCGGGGAACTCGTGCAGCGGCGCGCGATGCTGCATGCCGGCATTGTTGACGAGGATGTCGATGGGACCGAGCTCGCTCTCGCACCAGCCGATGGCTTCGGCGACGCTGTCCTCGCTCGTGACGTCGAAGGCGAGCGCCTTGACGCTTGCGCCCGTCGCGGCGAGGCCTTCGGCAGCAGCGCCGAGCGCTTCCTGATCACGCCCATTGATGATGATTTCGGCGCCTGCGCCGGCCATGGCCGCGGCGATGGCGTGGCCAATGCCCCGGCTTGAGCCCGTGACGAGCGCGCGGCGCCCGGCCAGGCTGAATTGTGACAGCATATCGGTCTCTCTCCCCAAGGTCTTTTGCCCAGCGTAGTGGACGCCTTGCGGCTTGATAAGCGCTAACCGCAGAGACTGGCAAGATATGGAAGCAGAACTGCCCTTTATAGTGGCATTGAGCCCCTTGCCGTGCCAAAAGGCCTGCGACTTTATGCGCCTTTTGGAGGACGACGAATGTCGCATGCGGATATCGGTTTGATCGGACTTGCCGTGATGGGGTCCAACCTTGCCCTCAACATCGCCGAGAAGGGCCACACCATCGCCGTCCACAACCGGACGGCATCCCGCATCGACGATTTCGTCGCGATGGCCGGGCCGCTGGCTGAGCGTGTGGTGCCCAAGGCGGACCTCGCCGAATTCATCGCCAGCATCCGCCGGCCGCGGTCGATCATCATCATGGTGAAGGCCGGCAAGCCGGTCGACGAGATGATCGAGCAATTGCTGCCCTATCTCGAAGAGGGCGATGCGATCATCGAGTGCGGCAACTCGCTCTATACCGATACCGACCGGCGCTTCGCCTACCTCCAGGGCAAGGGCATCGGGTATCTCGGCGTCGGCGTTTCGGGCGGCGAGGAAGGTGCGCGGCACGGTCCCTCGATCATGGTCGGCGGCGCCAAGGCGCAATGGCACAATGCCGAGCCCGTGCTGAAGGCGATCGCGGCGAAGTTCAAGGGCGAGCCCTGCTGCGCTTATCTCGGCGAGGGCGGCGCGGGCCATTTCGTCAAGACGATCCACAACGGCATCGAATATGGCGACATGCAGATGATCGCCGAAGTCTATGGCTTCATGCGCGATGGGCTGGGTATGAAGCCGGCCGAATGCGCCGAGGTCTTCCGCAAGTGGAACGAGGGGCCGCTCAACTCGTACCTTATCGAAATCACCGGGCACGTGCTCGACGCGGTGGATCCGGAGTCCGGCACTGCGCTGGTCGAACTGATCCTCGACAAGGCCGGCCAGAAGGGCACCGGGCGCTGGTCGGCGATCGTCGCGCAGGAACTGGCGGTGCCGGCCACAACCATCGAGGGTGCGGTGGCGGCCCGTTCGATCTCGGCCATGAAGGACGAGCGGCTCGAGGCCGAAAAGCTCTATGGCGCGCGTCGCGGCGCCGAGATTTCGCTCTCGCTCGACACGCTCGAAAAGGCCCTGCTGGCCGGCAAGATCGCCGCCTATGCGCAGGGCTTTGCCGTGATGGCCAAGGCGTCCGAGGAAAAGGGCTGGAACCTGCCGCTGGGCACCGTTGCCAAGATCTGGCGCGCCGGCTGCATCATCCGGTCGCGTTTCCTCGACCAGATGTCGGCTGCCTATGAGGGCGGTCCGGCGCGCAATCTGCTGCTCGTTCCGGATTTCGTCGAGCTGATGAAGGCCAATCACGGGGCGCTGCGCGAAGTGGTCGCGGCTGGTGCGCATGGCGAGTTTCCGCTGCCCTGTCTCGGCGCGGCGCTCTCCTATTTCGACGCTTACCGGCAGGGGCTCGGTACGGCCAATCTGATCCAGGGACAGCGCGACTTCTTCGGCGCGCACGGCTTCGAGCGCTCGGACAAGGATGGCGTGCATCACGGGGACTGGCCCGCAACGATCCAGGTCGAGGCGGCCGAACCGCAGGTCTGACGATCGAGAGGTTCGGGAAGACGCAAAGGCCGGGCCGGGATCGCCGATCCCGCCCGGCCTTTTTCCTTCGGTCGCTTTCCGGGCCGCCCTAGAGCGGTTTGAACATCACGAGCGCGTCCACGAAGCCCAGCCGCGGGTGGGCGAAGGCGGAGGGGAGGCGGGCGAGGGTCTCGAACCCGAAGCTCTCCCAGAGATGGACCGCCGGTGCGTTGGTGGAGACGACGAAATTGAACTGGATGCCGCGAAAGCCCGCGGCGCGGCAGTGCTCGATGGAATGGGCGCAGAGCGCCCGGGCGACGCCGCGGCCGCGTGCCGAGGGGGTGGTCATGTACCCGCAATTGGCGATATGGGCGCCCCCGCCGAGCTGGTTGGCCCGGATGTAGCTCGAACCCAGGATCTCGCCATTTTCCTCGGCGATGAAGTTCACCTTTTCGGGCGAGGACCAGTAAGTCATCGCCACTGCCTCGTCGCCATCGCGCGGCAGGGCGAAGGTTTCGCCCTCGCGCATGATCGGCTCGATCATGGCCCAGAGGGCGGGGCGGTCAGCGGCGGTCGTCGGTCTTATCAACATCGGGATTGTCGGCATCTTCGTCTATTGGCGGCACGGCGATCTGGCCCGGCGGGGCCATTTCGGGCACGACGGGCTTGTCGGCCATGGGCGGGCGATGGCGGATCTCGAAACGCCAGGCGGTGTAGGAGAAGACCAGCGCGGCCATGATGATGACGACGCCCGCGGCAAGGAAAGGTGCACCGGGGAAATAGCCCGGGGACACCGGATCGAGCGTGAAGAGCCCAAAGATCTGCGTTGCCGCCAGCGGGCCAATGATGGTGGCGAGGGAATTGGCGGCGTTGACAGCGCCCTGGAGCTCGCCCTGCGCATTGTCGGGGACCTGACGCGAGAGCAGGCCATTGACCGCCGGCACGGCCAGCCCGCTGAGCGCGCCGATCATCAGAAAGAAATAGAGCATGAGCTCGGTGGAGATGAACGCGGTCCCGATGAAGGCGAGGGCCGCCGCGCCCATGCCGAAGAGCACCACGGGCACTTCGCCGACGCGCTTGACGGCGGGGCCGACCAGCAGCGCCTGGCAGATGGCGAAGCCGATGCCGAATGCGCCGAGCGAGCGGCCGATCTGCGAGGAGGAGAAGGAGAAGACCTCGATGGTGAAGTAGTTGTAGACCGAGGGGTAGGCCTGGCCGGCGAGCGCAAAGAGGAACAGCACGCCCAAAAGCCAGACGACGACCGGATATTGCCGCAGCGCAAGGACCGCGCCGAAGGGATTGGCGCGGCGGATGTCGAAGCGGCGGCGGCGGCGCTTGGGCAGGCTTTCGGGCAGGACGAAGACGCCGAAGAGGAAGTTTGCGAAGGCAAGTCCGGCAGCGGCGTAGAAGGGCACGCGCGGGCCGAATTCGCCGAGCTCGCCGCCGATCACCGGGCCGATGATGAAGCCGAGCCCGAAGGCCGCGCCGATGAGCCCGAAGCGCTGGCTGCGTTTTTCGGGCGGGGTGATGTCGGCCATGTAGGCGGTGGCGGTCGCGACCGCGGCGCCGGCGATTCCCGAAATCACGCGGCCGATGAAGAGGATGGCGACGACCGGCGCGAAGCCCATAAGGAGATAATCGAAGGTCAGCCCCAGCAGCGAGGCGAGCAGCACGGGGCGCCGCCCGAAGCGGTCGGACAGATTGCCGAGCACGGGCGAAAAAACGAATTGCATCAAGGCGTAGGCGAAGACGAGATAGCCACCGATGATGGCCGCTTCGGCAACGCTGCCCCCCGTGAGCTCCTCGAGCAACTCGGGCAGCACCGGCACGATGATGCCCACCCCGATCATGTCGAGGAGGATCGTGATCAGGATGCAGGCGAGCGTCAGCCTGGGGTGTTTTGCGACAACCATGCAATCTCTACGTGTTTCGGTGTCGCAGTTGACACAGGGGCGCCGCGCAAGGCAAGCGCCGCAGGCTCACATTTCGGGCGCAGTATCATAGCGGTAGAGCCAGTCGAGCCGCTTGAGGTGCCCGCGCGGGCCCTGCAGCGCGATCACGGCGTCGCGCCCGAGGGTGAAGGGCCACTCCATGTGGAAGGCGAAGCCGTTGCGCGCCGAGACCTTGGCGACACGGGCGACGCGGGCGCGGCGGGCGGCGGCGTAGCGGGCGAGCGCGGACTGGGCGTCGGGCTCGGTCATCAGGAGCGGCGCAAGGATCGCCGCGTCCTCGATGGCCATCGCCGCGCCCTGGGCCTGGAAGGGGAGCATGGCGTGGGCCGCATCCCCGATGAGCCCGATGCCGCCTTCGTTCCACACATCGGTCTCGACGGTGGATATCGGCCAATAGCCCCAGGCGCCCTCGGCGGCGGCCATGATCGCATCGAAGCGCAGGCTGCGGAGCATGGCCCACGGCAGCTCGGGCGCGCGGGGGGCGTTCTCGGTGAAGGCGCGGTCGGCCTTGACGCGGGAAAAGAGCACGAGGTTCATCCGGGCGCGGTGCGGAAGCGGGTAGCAGACCGCGTGGTAGCCGGGGGCAAAGAGCAGGCTCGTGCGCTCGTGCGAGACGACGCCCTTGAGCGCATCGAGCGGCAGGGTGGTGCGCCAGGCGACGGTGCCGGTGTAGCGGGCATCGGGGCCGGCAAGGATGCGGCGGCGGGTTTCGGAATGGACGCCATCGGCCCCGATGAAGGCGAAGGCGCGGGCGGCCCGGGCATGGCCGCCGGCCTCGTCGGCGGTGACGGACACGCCGCGCTCATGGCTCACCGCATCGAAATCGCGCACGCCGAAGACGATGTCGACATTGGCAAAGCGCCGGCAGGCCTGCTGGAGGGATTCGGCGAGGTCGGCGCGGTGCATGACGGCATAGGGGACGCCATAGCGGCCGGTGCTGGTGGCGCCGAGCTCGAGCGTGGTCAGCGGCTTGCGGCGGCGGAAGGGGTAGACGTCGATGCCCTCGGGCACGAAGCTCTTCTGCGCGATGGTGCGCTCGAGCCCCAACTGGTTGAGGACGCGCCGGGCATTGGGGCTGATCTGGATGCCCGCGCCCACCTCCTGCAGCCTGGGGGCGCGTTCGAGCACGACGACGGTCGCGCCGAACTTGGCGAGGGCGAGGGCCAGCGTCAGCCCCGCGACGCCGGCGCCGGCGATATAGACGGTCCTGCCGGCGGAGGCCATGACGGTCAGGCGTGGGCCGTGTCGAACATCGCCGAGAGCGGTTCGGACGTGCCGGGGGTCAGCGCGGCGTCATAGACATAGAGGGTGGAGCAGTACGGGCAGACGATCTCGGTATCCTTGCCCATGTCGAGATAGACATGCGGGTGATCAAAGGGCGGCAAGGCGCCGACGCACTGGAATTCCTTCGCGCCCACCGTGATGCGGGCCAGCCCCTCGCTGTTGTGGAAATGGGGAACGCTCGCATGTGCCATCTGACTGCCTCTGAGGATACCGGTGCCGGGAACGGGCGCGACCATATCGGAGGGTCGCGGCAAAGAAAAGGCCGCGCGGCGGGCGGTTTACTTTCGCCCGCGAGGCAGTATTACGCTCTCGCGCAGGCTGCAAGGAGCAAGGCATGGCCCAGTTCACATCCGATGGCGTCGAGATCGCCTACGAGATTCACGGGGAGGGGCGACCGATCCTGCTGATCCACGGCTTCGGCTCGAGCGCGGCTGTCAACTGGGTCGGAACGGGCTGGGTGGAGACGCTGACGGGGGCGGGCTACCAGGCGATCGCACTCGACAATCGCGGGCATGGAAAATCGCAGAAGCTGCACGATCCTGCGGCCTATACGCCGGCGATCATGGCGGACGATGCGGTGGCGCTGCTCGATCATCTGGGGATCGAGACGCTGCCGGTGATGGGCTATTCGATGGGCGCGCGGATCGCGGCGTTTCTCGCGCACCGGCACGCGGGCCGCGCCTCGGCGATGGTCTGGGGCGGCATGGGGATGAACCTCGTCACGGGGCTCGGTGATTCCGAGACCATCATCGCGGCGCTGCTCGCCCCGACGCTTTCGGAGGTGACGGACCCCATCGGGCGGCAGTTCCGGATCTTTGCAGAGCACACGGGTTCGGACCGGGAGGCACTCGCGGCGTGCATGGCGACATCGCGGGCGCCGCTCGCCGAGAGCGCGGTGCGCGAGATAGAGGTGCCGGTGCTGGTGGCGATCGGGGCCGACGACGTGATGGCGGGCGACCCGCAGAAGCTGGCGGACCTGCTGCCGCGCGGGGAGGCCTTCGTCATTCCGCGGCGCGACCACATGCGCGCGACGGGCGATCCGGCCTTCCGGCAGGCGGCGCTGGATTTCCTTGCACGGAACGACCAGTAATCGCGCAGATGTCGAACCATTTTTGCAGTCAGGCTTTGTTTTGTAGCAACCGATATCCTATATCGATAGGCCACCGTGGAGGCCCATCATGACCAGCAATCTTCGCCGCAGCTTGCCGCTGGAAGCCGTTGATCCGGTATGGGGAGCGATCCTTGCGGGCGCTCGCGACATCGCGGCCAAGGAGCCGGCGCTCGCCAATCTCGTCTATTCGAGCATTCTCAACCACGAGACCTTCGAGAGCGCGCTGGCGCACAGGCTTTCCGAACGGCTCGGGCATGAGGACGTGTCGGCGGACCTGATCCGCCAGGCGATGGCAGAGGCGCTCGGGGTGGATGCCGAGATCGGCGCTCAGGCGCGGGCGGACCTCGCCGCGACGCTCGAGCGCGACCCGGCCTGCCACAGGGCGATCGAGCCCTTTCTCTATTTCAAGGGGTTCCAGGCGATCCAGACCCACAGGTTTGCCCACGCGCTCTGGGGCGCGGGCCGGCGCGACATGGCGCTCTACCTGCAAAGCCGGGCAAGCCAGGTGTTCCAGGTGGACATCAACCCAGCCGCGAAATTCGGCCAGGGCATCATGCTCGACCACGGGACGGGGTTCGTCGTGGGCGAGACGGCGGTCGTCGGGGATCACTGCTCGATCATGCAGGGCGTAACGCTGGGTGGTACCGGCAAGGCCGACCAGGACCGGCATCCCAAGATCGGCAATGGCGTGCTGATCGGTGCGGGCGCGATCGTGCTCGGCAACATCGAGGTGGGTGACTGCGCGCGGGTTGCGGCCGGATCGGTCGTCGTCAAGCCCGTACCACCGCGCGTGACCGTGGCGGGCGTGCCGGCCAAGGTGATCGGCGAGGCCGGCTGCGCGGTGCCGGCCAACGTCATGGACCATGTGGTGATGGTACACGAGCCGGGCGCCTGATTTTCGCCCCATGCAGCGGGGAAAAGCGCCGCCCGCACTTGTCGGCGCCGCCCGGGTGCCTATGGTGGCGCTCCCCGAACACACAAGAAGGATCGGCCTCGTGAATCATCCGGAAATCATCAAGCTCCAGAAATTTCTGCAACAGAAATTCGGCAACAGGGGCATTGATGTCCGCCCGCGGCCCAAGAAGGACGACTCCGTGGAAGTCTATATCGGCGAGGAATTCCTCGGCCTGATCTATGTGGACGACGAGGACGGGGACCGCTCCTACAACTTCCAGATGGCGATCCTCGACATCGATCTGGACGAAGTCCAGTAAGCGGAAGGCTCAGAACGCCCCGATGCGCGAAAGCCACGGGGTGATCTCGGCGTCGAACCGGCGCCATGCCGGCAAGACCGACGCATCGAAACTGTAGAGCGCGGCAATGCCCGGGCTCAGCACCACGGTCCGCAGGCAGCGCGATGGCGCGCCATCGGTGACCGGCTCCATGCATTTGGCGACGAAGGGCTCGGGCGAGAGGGCGTCATACCAGACGGTCTCCCCCGAAAAGCCTTCGCGGGCCCGCAAGGGCTTGCCGACGAGGCCTGGCGGGCCCGAAATCTCCACCGGCTCGAAATTGTGCAGATAGACCCCGTCGAGCAGGCCGGCGCTGGGGCGGGCGCGGCTGCGCGGCATCAGCGTGACGTCGATGGTCGCGATCCTCCCGCCATCGGCGAGCGGCATGGGCACGGAGAGGTCGATCTGATCGGCAAAGCCTTCGACGCGCTGCTCACCGAAGCGGAACCAGGACAGCGGGATCTCGAGATTGCGCCCGCCGAGCGCCCGGGTGAGGGTGGGCTCGGTGGTGGTGAGCGCCGGAAGCGGTTCCATCGGTCGGGCGATGCTGTCGAGCGCATAGGCGGCACCGACCCCAACGAGCGCCATGGTCATGGCGATCAGCCCGAGATTGTATCCGACCCCGGAAGCGGCAGGCCTCGGTTCTGAGCGACTCGTCATGGCCGTTAACCAGCACTGCTTGGACATGGTGACAGCAGATCAAGCCCGCATTATGTTTAATGAACAGTTAATGCGATGGTCAGAGGGGGCACGTTATGTCGACGGAGTTCTTGCTGGCGCTGTTCGTTATTGCGGTGGGACTGTCGGCCGCCGCAGTCGTCACCTATCTCTATCAGGGACTGAGCGGACAGCCGGCGATGCTGCGCTATGATGGTCCGACCTTCGCCCACACGCTGGGGCACCTCTTTTTGAGCTTCATCTGCGGCCCCTACATCATGCTCAAGCTCGGGTGGCGGCCGGAGGCAAACGGGCGGGTCGAGATGGGCTCGGCGGTGCTCGCGGCCCTCGTCGCGTTCGGCTGGAGCTTCGTAACCGGACTTTTCCTGCTCGGGACGTGGTTTGCGATGGTGCGCTTCTAGGAGGGGCCTCCCGCCTCTGCGCCCCGCTCAGCGCGCTGCCACGATGGTGGTGCGCTCGTCGAGCAGGTCGACCCACTGGCCGGCATGCGCCTGGGACTGGCGCTTGAGGAACTGATAGGGGGTCTCGTTCCAGACGCGGATCATGCCGTCCTGATTGTCGAGGACGAGGTCACCGCGATCGGTGCGCACGGTGAGGACCGCGTGCCCGGCGCCGTTGGTTTCGCGAACGACGGTGATCAGAAGGGCGCTGGCGGGCCAGCCGGCCTCGATCAGGGCCCGGCGCTTGGCAAGGGCGAAATCCTCGCAATCGCCATAGATTTCGGGGTAGGCCCACATCTCGGCGACGCCATAGATCTCCTCATCGGTCATGGCGATGATCGTCTCGTTGAAATAGCTGTTGACGGCAAGGAGCTCCATCCAGCGCGTCTCGGTCAGTTCGACCGCGGCGACGGGATTGGCATGGGCCGCGCAATCGCGCGGATGCTGCCTGCAGAAATCGAGGTGACCGACCGGGATGGAGGTGGCGCCCGAAACCTTGATGAAGACCGGATGGCCCGCGACGGCGGAATTCGCGAGGGCAGGGGCCACGAGCCCGCCGAGGGCGATGACTGCGATGGCGAGGGCCTTGGCGAAATCTGCGAACTGCATCGTCGGTCTCCTTGAACGAGACCACGATGCCCGTGCCGGATTGCGGCGATCGGAAAACTAAGAAGCAGTTTTTAGACGTGTTTTAGCCGTTGTCGGAAGGTCCGGTTAACCGTGTCGGTGGACGGCGGTACGGGCGCTCAGTTGACGCGCAGATTCTGCTGCACGACCGTCAGCATCTCCTGGGCGGAGGCGAACTCGACAGCGACCCCATCGGGGAAGTGGCGCACGACCCGCGCGCGCATGCGCCCGAGCGTGACCGGGGTGCCCATTGCGGGGCGCACGGCGATCTCGATGGCCGCGCCCGAAAGCGAGATGTCGATGATCTTGCAATTGTAGCGCCGGCCATCGTCGAGCACGACGGTGGAGTGCCGGATGTCGGGGACGACGCGCTCGTGCCGGCGATCCTCGGGCAGGTTGAGGATATCCTTGTTGGCGAGCCAGGTGAGCTGGGCCGACATGCGGTCCCGCTTGCGGGCGGAGGCGGCGAGGCTGAGATTGAAGCCGCCATCGATGATCTCGGTGATGGTGCCCTCGATCCGGCCGATATGGTCGAGATAGGCGATGACGCGCTCGCCCGCTGCACCCTGCACGGGGGCGATGACGAGGGCGTCGCCGGGCGACATTTCGAGCACCTGGCATGGATATTCGCTGCGATCGGCGAGCATGTAGCGGCCGAGCACGGACACCTTCACGCGCTGGAAGCGCGGCATCTCGGCATAGGCGCGGGGGGAGCGTGCCAGCCCGCGGGGCGAGACATCATCGGTGAGCATGCGAGCAACCAGTCCCCGGCCGTGTCACAGGAGTGAGCCAAACCTAACCAAACTTGGTTAATCGAAAATGGAATTCGTCGCGCAAAGCGCTACCAGGCTGCGTATTTCTACGGCGTGGTCAGGACCGACCGCCGTCGATGACAGCAAGGTGAGAATAACGCCGCGCGGACCGGCCGTAAACGGTGGTCGTGAGGGGGGCGGTTTCCCCGCCGCCGGTGGCGAAGACGACTTCCTGGGGCACGCGGGCCGAGACGTCGCGGGCGGCATCGGCGTGGGAGGCGTCATCGGGCCAGATCAGCCGGAGACCGGTGATGCGCTGCTCCATGACGGGCTGGACGCCGAGCCAGTAGGGCTCCTCGAGCGCGGTCATGGCGCCAAGCAGGCGCGATTCGGTCGACCCATTGTGGCGGATGGGCAGCAGAATGGTCTCGAATGCGAGGCGGGTATGGATGGAGGTGGTGCCCTGGAAGGTGATGAGGGCGACCGCGTGATCTTCGGTGACGGCGCGAATCAGCGTGTCCATCGCGTCCCGGTCGCGCTCGTGCCAGAGGCGGCTGAAGGAGCGACCCTTGAGCTCGCGGCTATAGGCGGTGCAGAGTTGGGAGCCGGCGAGGCGGAAATCATAGCCGCCATCGACATTGGATTCGAGGATGAAGGTGTTGGCGAGCGCCCCGCGGATGCGGGTGGGATCGATATCACGACGATCGGGCGCGCTGCGGGCACCGCGTAGCGCGTTCCAATAGTCGTAGAGCGTCCTGGTGCTCTGTTTCTGCATCGTCTTTTTCTGCCCCGTGAACGCAGTATGGAATCGTCCCCCGCAGGAGGCGTACTGGCGCAAGCCGGACACTGGCAAAACGGCACGCCGAAATCGCCCTTAAACATTGGTTAAGGTTAACCGCGCGGGGGTGGTGTGGATAAGTGGGTGAATAAGGCGTACAACGGCGCCGATCCGCGGAGCTGTCATGTCGCATACCGAACGTCCCCCCGAATCCGAGCAGAATCAAGACGATAGAGCGCGGGAGCCGATCTTCCTGCTGCCCGGGGTGGTGACGGTGCTCGGCGGGCTGATTCTGGCTGTGCATGCCGCTTCCGCCTTTGTTTTCAACGCCGAGACGCGGCTGCTGTTTACCGTCTGGTTCGGGTTCATCCCATTGCGGGCGCTCTCTGTGGATGGATTGCCGGGCGGGGTGCTGCCGCTTTTGTGGACGCCCTTCACCCATGCGCTGCTGCATGCGAGCTGGGAGCATCTGCTGCTCAATCTCGCCTGGTTCGCGATCTTCGCGACGCCGGTGGCGCGGCGCTATGGCAGCGTGCGTACGGTGGTGATCTTTTTTGTTTCGGCGGCCGTGGGTGCGCTCGCCTTCGCGGCGACGACGCTGCCGGAACTGCAGATCCTCGTCGGCGCGTCGGGCGGTGTCGCGGGGCTGACCGGGGCGGCCACGCGGTTCATGTTCCAGCCCGTGCTCTTTATCCGAGATCCCGAAACGGGCGAGCCACGGGTGGCGGGGCGGCGGCTGGCGAGCTTCGGCGAACTGATGGCGAACCCCAAGTCACGCTATTTCACGCTGATCTGGGTGGTGCTGAACGCGGCGGTGCCGCTGCTGCCGGCGGTGACGGGCGCGGACGTCAACATCGCCTGGCAGGCGCATCTGGGCGGGTTCTTTGCGGGGCTGCTGCTTGCGGGGCTGCTCGAACGGCGAGGCTGAAATTCAGCCCTTCGCGTAGATTTCGGCCGGGTCGAAGAGGCGCGGCAGGCCGGTGTCCTCGAGGACGGGCCCGGTTTCGGTCCTGACAACGCGGCGGTAGAAGCAGGTCTTGCGCCCGGTATGGCAGGCGGCGCCGACGCCGGTCTGCTCAACGAGCACGAGCATGGCGTCCTGGTCGCAATCGGTGCGGATCTCGACGAGCTTCTGGATTTCGCCTGAGCTTTCGCCCTTTTTCCAGATCTTGCCGCGCGAGCGGGAATAATAATGGACGGCGCCGGTCTCGAGCGTGAGCGCGAGCGCCTCGGCATTCATGTGGGCGAGCATCAGCACGGTGCCGGTCGCCGCCTCGACGGTGATGGCGGTAACGAGGCCATTGGCATCGAAGCGGGGGGCGAGGGCGGTGCCTTCCTCGAGTGCTGCGTGGTCGAGATCGGCGGGGTTTTCAAAGATCGTGCTCATGGGCGGGTTCTAGTCCCGCCCATGGCCAGGCGCCAGAGGTAATCGAGGATCAGCGCTTGCCCACGAGGGCGTAGAAGCGATCCTGCTCATTGCGGTCCTCAGCGAAGACGCCGGTGAAGCGGTGGGTGAGGGTGGAGACGCCATGGGCGTGTACTCCGCGCATGGACATGCACATGTGCTCGGCCTCGATCATCACGGCGGCGCCACGGGGGTTCAGCGCCTCGTTGATGGCGTCGATGATCTGGGCCGTGAGATTCTCCTGGGTCTGCAGGCGGCGCGCGAAGATCTCGACGACGCGGGCGAGCTTGGAGAGGCCGACGACCCCGTCATGGGGCAGGTAGGCGATGTGCGCCTTGCCAGTGAAGGGCACCATGTGGTGCTCGCAATGGGAGGCAAAGGGGATGTCGCGGACGAGGACGATATCGTCATATCCCCCGACCTCCTTGAAGGTGCGGGCGAGCACTTCGCGCGCATCGAGGTCATAGCCCGAATAAAGCTCACGATAGGCGCGCGCGACGCGGCGGGGCGTGTCGAGAAGGCCTTCCCGATCCGGATCGTCGCCGGCCCAGGCGATGAGGGTGCGGACGGCAGCCTCGGCTTCCTCCTGGGTGGGGCGCACGAGATCGGCATAGCTGATTTCGGTTACGCGATCGGTCTTGACGCTGGCATCCATCTATCGGGGTTCCTTGCTTGGCCGCATGGACACCATACGCACCTGGGGCATCGGCGGATCGGCAGGGCGCACAAGATTGCCACGCCCGCTGACAGGCTGCTTCCGCGCTCCTATATAGGCGGGCAGCGTATCCCCAACAAGCAACAGAATGGCGTCGATCATGGAACTGAGCGATCTCTATTCCGAAAAGATCCTCGAGATCGTGGCGAACGCACCCAAGGGCGAAAGGCTCGATATGCCCGACGCCACCGCGCGCAAGACGAGCCGGGTCTGCGGCTCGGTGGTGGAGGTCGACCTCAAGCTCGAGGACGGGATGATTGCGGACTTCGGGCACAGCGTGAGCGCATGCGCGCTCGGGCAGACGACGACGGCCATCGTCGCGCGCAACATTCTCGGTGCGCCGGGCGCCGAAATGCGCCGGGTGCGGGCCGAGATGGAAGCGATGCTGAAGGCGGACGGCGCGCCGCCCACCGGGGAGCGCTGGACGGACCTGCGCTATCTCGAACCGGTGCGGGACTTCCCCAACCGGCATGCGTCGACGCTCCTCGTCTTCGAGGCGGTGGTGGCGGCGCTCGATACGATCGAAAGCCGGTAGCGGTGGACAGGATCTGGCGGGTGATCGACCTGCCGTTCAAGCTGCTCGCCTATGGGCTGATCACGATCTACCGGTACACGCTTTCGGCGTTTGTCGGGCGGACGTGCCGGCACGCGCCCTCGTGCTCGGAATTCACGCGCGACGCGATCTGGCGGCACGGGTTCTGGCCCGGAGGGTGGATGGGGCTCGCGCGGCTCACGCGCTGCCGCCCCGGGGGCACGCACGGGTTCGACCCGGTGCCCGAGACGCTGCCCGCGACGGGTCGCTGGTACAGGCCCTGGGCCTATGGGCGCTGGCGCTGAGGCGTGTCGCGCCGTCGATCGGGAAGCGGCGATCCGCGCAGGGCATGACAGGGCAAGGTGAGCCGTGTTAGACCGCCCGGCCGACTTTTCTCAATTTCTGGATCTGGAGATCAAAATGATCAAGGTGACGTTCCCCGACGGTGCTGTTCGCGAATTTGCGCGGGGCACCACCGGGACCACCGTGGTCGAGGCGATCTCCAAGAGCCTCGCCAAGAAGACCGTGGCCATGAAGTGGAACGGCGTGCTTGCGGATCTGTCGGACCCGATCGAGGAGGATGGGGCGATCGAGTTCGTCATGCGCGACAGCGCGGACGGGCTCGGGCTCATCCGCCATGATGCCGCGCACGTGCTGGCCGAGGCGGTGCAGGAGCTCTGGCCTTCGACGCAGGTGACGATCGGGCCGGTGATCGAGAACGGATTCTTCTACGATTTCCATCGCGAAGTGCCGTTTTCCGAGGACGATCTGCGCGCCATCGAAAAGAAGATGGGCGAGATCATCGAGCGGGGCGCGGCGTTCACCAAGGAAGTGTGGAGCCGCGAGGAGGCCAAGCGCGTCTTCGAAGCCAAGGGCGAGCACTTCAAGGTGGAGCTGGTCGACGCGATCCCCGAAGACCAGTCGATCAAGATCTACAAGCAGGGGCAGTGGTTCGACCTCTGCCGGGGGCCGCACATGCGCTCGACGCGCGATGTGGGGCAGGCGTTCAAGCTGACCAAGGTGGCCGGCGCCTATTGGCGCGGCGACAGCCGCAACCCGGTCTTGAGCCGCATCTACGGCACGGCCTTTGCGAGCAAGGCGGAGCTCGATGCCTATCTCGTCATGGTCGAGGAGGCCGAAAAGCGCGACCACAGGAAGCTGGGGCGCGAGATGGATCTCTTCCATCTGCAGGAAGAGGCGCAGGGCTCGGTCTTCTGGCACCCCAAGGGCTTTGTCATCTACAACCAGATGGAGCAGTACATCCGCCGGCGCCTGACGGCGGCCGACTATGTGGAAGTCAAGACCCCGCAGCTGATGGCGGCGAAATTCTGGGAGCAGTCCGGGCACTGGGGCAAGTATCGCGAAAACATGTTCGTCGTGCCCGACGAGGTGCCAAACACCGAGGAAGACGGGCCGATCCTTTCGGGGAAAGCGGAGTTCATGGCGCTGAAGCCGATGAACTGTCCGGCGCACATCCAGATCTTCAAGCAGGGCATCAAATCCTATCGCGACCTGCCGATCCGCATGGCCGAGTTCGGGTGCTGCCACCGCAACGAGGCGCATGGCGCGCTGCACGGGCTGATGCGCGTGCGCCAGATGACGCAGGACGACGCACACATCTTCTGCCGGCTCGACCAGGTGCAGGAGGAAACCGAGAAGTTCTGCACGCTGCTCGACCAGGTCTATACCGACATGGGCTTTACGGACGTCAGCATCCGGCTCGCCACGCGCCCAGAGCAGCGCGGCGGCACCGAGGAGATGTGGGATTTCGTCGAGAAGGCGCTGGGGGACGCGCTACGGGCAACCGGCCGCGATTTCGAGATCGCGCCGGGCGATGGGGCGTTCTACGGGCCCAAGCTCGAATTCCATCTCAAGGACGCCATCGGGCGCTCCTGGCAGCTCGGGACGCTGCAGCTCGATGCGCTGCTGCCCGAGCGGCTCGATGCGGCCTATATCGCCGAGGACGGATCGCGGCACCGCCCGATCATGCTGCACAGGGCGATCCTCGGTTCGCTCGAGCGGTTCATCGGCATGATGCTGGAGAGCTATGCCGGACGCATGCCGATCTGGCTGGCGCCGGTGCAGGTCGTGGTGGCGACGATCGTTTCGGAAGCCGATCCGGCGGCCGAGGTGCTGGTCGCGCGGCTCAAGGGCCTCGGCATCCGCGCCGAGCTCGACACCCGCAACGAGAAGATCAACTACAAGGTGCGCGAGCACTCGGTGCAGAAGGTGCCGCTGATCTACGTGATCGGCCGTCGCGAGGCGGAGGAGGGCAGCGTTTCGGTCCGCCGGCTCGGGGCCGAAGGCCAGAAGGTGATGAGCATCGAGGATGCGATCGGCGATCTTGTCGCGGAGGCCACGCCCCCCGATATGAAGCGGGATGCGGCCTGAGGCGCCATTTGCCCGCGCCGCTGCCGCCGCGGCCCCGCGGCGGATATGGAGCAGGGGGTGAGATGGTGAGCTTGAGCCGACTGCACTGGCCATTCGGGCCGGGGCGCCTTTGCCGATGAGCAACAAATACGAGCGCCGGCTGCAGCGCCAGTTCGACAGCATGGTGCGCCGCTGGCCGGCGACCGGCCGGGTGATCGGCTTTCTCCGCCGCCCGGTGGCCCGGCTCGTGCGCATCCCGCTCGGCATCGTGCTGGTGCTCGGGGGCATATTGAGCTTTTTGCCGGTGCTCGGGGTCTGGATGCTGCCGCTTGGGCTTTTGCTGCTGGCGATCGACCTGCCATTCCTGCAGCCGCCGGTGACCTGGAGCATCGTGCGCGGGAGACGGCGCTGGCAGAACTGGAGCCGCACGCGGCGTGCGCGCCGTCTGGCCGAGGCTGCAGCGCGCGAAGCGCGTGCCGATGCCACAAAGGCCGACCCGAGGCCTTAGGCCAGACCGAACGGAGGCTGCGTGGCAGACCGTATCGCCATTACCGGTTCGCTTTCGATCCACCCGGACGAGGTGGAGGAGAGTTTCGTCCGGGCGTCCGGTCCGGGCGGGCAGAACGTCAATAAGGTTTCGAGCGCGGTGCAGCTGCGGTTCCACCTCATGGGGTCGTCCTCGCTGCCGGGGCCGGTGAAGACGCGGGCGGCGCGTCTGGCAGGCGCACGGCTCACCAAGGAGGGGGTGATCCTGATCACAGCCGATCGGTTTCGTACCCAGCAGCTCAATCGCGACGATGCGCTGGGGCGGCTCGTGGGGCTGCTCGCGGAGGCTGCGGTGCCGCCCAAGCCGCGACGACCGACCCGGCCGACGCTCGCCTCCAAGCAGCGCAGGCTCAAGAGCAAGGCCGAGCGCGGCGCCGTCAAGAAGCTGCGGGCGAGCCGGCCGCAGATGGACTGACGGGCCGTAGGCGCGCCTTCTCGCCGCGGGCTGTTCCAAACGTTACAAAAGTCGCACGCCGCTGTGGCCGTTTCGCGAACGGTAATGATATACGGGCTGATGCGCGCCGGGCATTCGTGCCAGATCGTGCCAATCGACAAACAGGAACTCGACTGGACGACATGCGCAACTCGCCCCGCTGGCTTCAGCGACTGCCCTCCGTACAAGCCGAACACGCCCCACGCAGCCTCGCCCGGATCGTCGCGCTCTATGCGGCCGGGTTCGGGCTTTTCGTCATCTCGCTCGTGGTGCGCTTTTGGGCCGATCCCTATCTGCCCGCGGGCTTTCCCTACCTCACCTTCTTTCCGGCGGTAATCGCGACGGCGTTCCTCTTCGGGGTGGGGCCGGGGGCGATGGTGGCGCTGCTCTCGGGGCTTGCGTCCTGGTATTTCTTCATCGCGCCGGCCAACAGTTTCGTGCTCGATCTGGGAGCTTTCCTCGCGCTCAGCCTCTATGTCTTCGTCGTCGTGGTGGATATCGGGCTCGTGCACCTGATGCTGCGGGCCTATCGGGCCGAGACGGCGGCGCGTGGCGAGATGGAGCGGGTGGCCGAGCTCCAGCAGATGATGACCAACGAGCTCGATCATCGGATCAAGAACATCTTCGCAACGATGAACGCGATCATCTCGCTGAGCCAGAAGCATTCGGAGACGCCCGCGGACCTTGCCGACAAGCTGCGCGAGCGGCTGAACGCCATGGGGCGCTCGACCATGCTGCTGCGCGGGCTGACCGATGGCGATGCCGCGACGCTCGGGCTCGTGCTCAATCAGGCGCTAGAGCCCTTCGGGCTCGTCGAGGCGGGGCGGCTCGAGACGCGGGGGGCGCCCTTCGAGATCAGCGGGCAGGCGATGGTGGTGCTGAGCCTGATCTTCCACGAGCTCGGCACCAATTCGGCCAAGTATGGCGCGCTCTCCTCGCCGCGCGGCAGGATTGCGGTGGCATGGGACAGTCTCGTGGGGGATGAAGGCCAGCCCCTGCTGCGCATCCAGTGGGTGGAGCGGGGCGGGCCGAAGCCCGAGCCCAACAGCCACAAGGGTTTCGGCTCGGCGCTGATCCCGCGCGTGCTCGCAACGCTCGGGGGGAGCTGGGACGCGGTGTTTGCCGATGGCGGCGCGGAGTTCGAGATCCGCGTGGCGCCGGAGCGGATCGGGGTCTGAGGATCAGTAGACCTCGGTCAGGACCTCGATCTCGCGGGCAGGACCCGGCGCGACCTCGAACTCGCGGTTGAAGACCGTATCGCCCTGCTTGGCGAGGACGATGTAGTCGCCCTCGGCGAGCACGGTTGCAGGGAAGGCGCTGATCTCGCTGAAAATGGTCTGGCCGCTCTCGTTCTGGACGGTCCATTCGACGTCGGCGATGGCTTCGCCGCCGGTCTCGGTGACGAGGCGAAAAGAGATCTGCGCCGCGCGGTGGTAAAGGGTGGCCTCGGTCATCTGGCCGGGCTCGACGCGGAGGTCGGCGCGCACGACCGCGTTGATGTCTCCGAAGCGTGAGACGATGTGGTAGGTGCCGGCATTGAGCGTGACGATATCGCTCGAGCTCAGATTCTCGGCGACGAGCACGCGATCGATCTCGTTGCCTTGGGTGTAGACGTCGAAGCGCAGCTGGTTGATCGGGATCGGGACGTCGCCTGTGATCGCCGCGTTGAGCCTGAGGGCGCCGGCGTCGAGAATCACCGATTTGGTGCCGCCGCCGGGTTCGACCGAAAGCCGGTCGCTGGCCTGGGCACGGCCATAGGCGACGTGCACGACATATTCGCCGGGGGCGAGGCTGACGCGGGCCGTGGCGTCCTCGGACTTGGCGGCCAGCGCGAGCTGGCCCGAATTGTCCGTACGCGTATCGAAGATCCGCCAGACGAGACCTTCGGGAATGCTCGCGCCGCCTTCGGTGATGAGGGCGGTGAGCGTTACTGGCTGCACCTCGGCGGCAAACGCGTTCACCGCTTCGCTCGCGGTGGTCGCGGCATCGGCGGCAATGGGCGCCGGCGATTCGGCCGTGGCCGGCGCCTCGGGCGAATCAGCGGGCCCGGGAACCTCCGATGGGTCGGGCATGCGGTCGGCGGGCCGCGGCATGGGAACGGGCGCCTCGGACTGGGCGAAGGCAGCAGGCGTCGCAAGCGCCAGCATCAGCGCGGAAGCGACCGCAAAACATGTCCTAGAACTCAATACGTACCCCTCGGCGGTGGCTTTTGCAGGCCATTCATGCGAGCCCGCTTGCATTGCTATCCCCGGAATTGGGAAAAGCTGTGTCACAGGACCACAACCACTGCAAGCGAGCGCCCGCCCATGCCGATGAACACCGAGACCCTGAAGGACTATCTGCTGACGCGTCGCTCCGTCGGGATGGCGTTTCTCAAGGAGCCCGGGCCGGATGCCGACCAACTGCAGACGCTGCTCGAGATCGGTACCCGAGTGCCCGACCATGGAAAGCTCGCGCCCTGGCGGCTGGTGCTCATCGAAGGCGAGGCGCGGGCCGAGGCAGGTGAGGCGCTGGCGAGGATCGTCGCGGCGCGCAATCCCGATGCCGAGGAGGCGGCCCTGGATGTAGAGCGGCGGCAGTTCCTGCCCGCGCCGCTGACCATTGGCGTTCTCTTTTCACCCCGGCCTGCCGCCAAGGCCCCTGAACTCGAGCAATTGCTGTCGGCGGGCGCGGTCTGCCTCAATCTCGTCCATGGCGCCAATGCGCTGGGGTTCGCCGCCTGCTGGGTGACGCGCTGGTATACGTTCGATCCAGAGGCCCAAGGTGCGCTCGGGGCAAGGGGCGGCGAGCGCTTCGTCGGGTTCGTGCATATCGGAACGCCCACGATCAGCCCCGACGAGCGGGAGCGCCCGGCAATCGAGGACGTGGTGAGCCGCTGGCCGGGTTAACGCGGCGTTAACCACGACAGGCGATTGGTTAAGAGACCCTTTCCATGAGGAGCGGAGCCGTTGGGCGTCCAGTCGATCTCCATTCCGCCAGCCCTCGTTCAGGTGCTCAACAATGCCGGGCAGAAGAGCGGCGTCGATTTCGACTATCTGGTGCAGACCGCCATCCGGGAAAGCAGCCTCAACCCCAAGGCGAAAGCGCAGACGTCGACGGCGACCGGGCTCTTCCAGTTTCTCGAAAGCACCTGGCTCGAGGTGATGAAGACCGAAGGCCCGCGGCTCGGCTATCAGCGTTATGCTGATGCGATCGAGGTGAGGGGCGGGCAGTATTCCATTTCCGACAGAGGTTTGCGCGCCGAAGTTCTGAAGCTGCGTGAGGATCCGCAGATTGCCGCCGATCTTGCGGCGGCCTTCACACGCAACAATGGCGCCTATCTCCAGCAGAAGTTCGGGCGCATGCCGAGCCCGGGCGAACTCTATATCGCGCACTTCATGGGGGCGCGCGGCGCCGAGGAGATGTTCGCGGCGGGCCTGCGCAACCCCGACCAGATCGCGGCGGATCTGTTCCCCCGCCAGGCGGCGGCCAACAAGCCGATCTTCTATGCCGACGGCAAGCCGCGTACGATTCGCGAGGTCTATCGTGCGCTGGTGGCGCGGCACGATGCGCCATCGGGGGCAAGCCCGGCCTTCGTTGCCCAGCAGATGGCGAGCCAGCCCGGCGTGCCGACGGGGCAGGGCGAGGCGCTGCCCTCACGCTTCTCGCGAGAGGACATGTCGTTCACGAGCCTCTTCATCACCGAGCCTGCCAAAGCCGAGCCGGTGATCGAGCCATCGGCCGCCGAAGGGGCGCTCTTCAGCCGGATATACGGTCAATGACGGATGAACGGACATGGTGAACCGTTCCTTAAGCCTTCGCGCCTAGCCTTGCTGCCGGTGGATGCCGGAGAGCGTTATGGTTGCGTATCAGGATTTCGTCGCGCTTTGTCAGTCCAGCGACAGCGAGGCCCGCGGGCAGGCGGCGCACATGGCGGCGCGGGCCTATCTCTGCCATGAGGGGCCCGCGGACGAACATGCCGCGCTCTACGCGGCGCTGATCGGATTTCTCGACGATCCCTCGGTCAAGGTACGCGCCGCGCTCGCCTATGGGCTGCTGCATGCGACCAACGCGCCGCGGCCGGTCCTGCTGGCGCTGTTGCAGGACAGCGCGGTAATTGCGCGGGCGGTGGCCCAATACTCGCCCGCACTGGTGGATGCCGATTTGATCGGGCTGATCCGGTCGGGCGATGCCGCCATTCTCCTCGCCATTGCGCTGCGCGAAAGGGTGAGCCCGCGCGTCGCACTCGCGCTGATCGGGCGGGGCGAGCGCGGCGTGACGCTGAAGCTTCTCTCGCGCCGAGAGATCGGCATTGCGGAGGACGCGCTGACGCGGCTGGCAGAGGGGCCGGGGCTCGAGGATGCCGAACTGCGGGGGGCACTTCTGGCGCGAGGCGACCTGCCCGCGGGGGCGCGGCTGCTGCTGGTCGAACATGTCGCGGCGCTGCTTGGCGGGCTGCGGGTGGTTAAGGGCGCAATTGCGCCCCAGCGCCTCGAGCGGCTGATGCGCGACCTGACGGACAGCGCGGCAACCAGCATCGGGGAGGCGACGGCCGGTGAGGGCACCGCCTATGCGGACACGCTGATCGCCCGCCAGCGGATCAGCATCCGCGTGCTGCTGCACGCGGTGGTCAACGGGCATGTGATGTTCTTTGCCGACTGCATTGCCGCGCTCGGCGAAATGCCGAGGAGCAAGGTCTTCGGGCTCCTCGAGCGCGGCAGCCGTACGGCGATTGCCGCCATGCTCGGGCGATGCGGGCTCGAGCCTGAGGTGAGCGCACTGCTCGCCCGGCTTGTGCTGATGGCGCGCGAGGCGGATCTGGCCGACGATGTTGCGGCGCGCCATTTCGTCGTGACGGCGCTCACCGAGGAGATCCTGATCGAGCACTGCAACGCGGTGCCGGCGGCGCTCGAGGAGGCGTTCAGCTATCTGAGCGAACAGAATGTGGGGCTGGCCCTGAAGGCGGCGCGCGGCGTGATGGCGGGCTTTGCCGGTCATCGCGGCGGGGACGCGCTGCCGCTGCCATCGGGCGAGATGCGGCTGGCGCTGAGCGCGGCCTGAGCGCTCTCAGTAGCGGAACTGCTCGAGGAGCACCCGCTCCTCGAGGCTGGTGCCCGGATCGAAGAGCAGGGTGACCCGTTTGTCGCGGTCCTCGCGCACATGCACCTCGCGGATGTTGCGGAACTCGACATTGTCGGCGACGGCGCTGACCGGCCGCTTCTCACCTTCGCGGATGCGGAAGGTGACGGCGGCATGGTTGGAGAGGATCGCGCCGCGCCAGCGGCGGGGCCGGAAGGGTGAGATCGGGGTGAGGGCGAGGAGCGGCGAGTTGATCGGCAGGATCGGCCCGTGCGCGGAGAGATTGTAGGCGGTGGAGCCGGCTGGGGTGGCGACGAGCACGCCATCGCAGACGAGTTCGTCGAGCCGGGGCTCGCCATCGACGAGAATCTCGATCTTGGCGGCCTGATAGGACGACCGGAAAAGCGACACCTCGTTGAGCGCGAGAGCCTCGTGCGTTGCGCCGCGCGCATCGAGCACGCTCATCGCAAGGGGGTAGATATGGGTGGGCTTGGCGGACGCGATGCGCTGGCGAAGCGTATCGGGCTCGTAGCCATTCATCATGAAACCGACCGAGCCGAAATTCATGCCGTAGACGGGTGTGTCGCGCGCCATCGCCGAATGCAGGGTCTGCAGCATCAGCCCATCCCCCCCGAGCGCGACGATGACGTCGGCATGCTCGGACGCCGTGTCACCATAGCGCGCGCGCAGGGCATCGGCGGCGGCGTTGGCCTGGGGGGTGCCGCTCGTGACGAAGCTGAGGCGAAGTCTGTCGGGATCGTGCACGGGCGGGCTCCATCGGGGCGGACCTGATTACCATGCGCTCCGGACCGAGGCCATCCCGCCAAAGTCGGGTGCAGGCGGTGGCTCATTAACGGAATCGCACCGGTTTCGAGACAATCTGGATAAAGTTTTACCGGTCCGCGAAAGCCGGCCCTAGCGCGGCGCAGGGCAGGATCGGGGTCAGATAGCGTCACCGCCGCGGGGAATAGCAACACCAATGGACAAGCTCAGCGACGAAGAAGGTCGGCTCGCCGCACTGGCGCGCTACAATCTGACCGAGACCGGCGAGGAACCGGCCTTCAAGCGGATTACCGAAGTGGTCCGGCTGACGCTGGGCGTGCCGATGGCCGCCGTGACAATCATCGATCGCAACCGGCAGATCTTCAAGGCGGCGGAGGGCCTTGCGGCAACGCCCACACCGCGCAACGAGGCGTTCTGCGACCATACGATCCGGGCGAGCCGGCCGATGGTGGTGGCCGATGCGACGCGCGATCCGCGCTTTGCAGAGAACCCGAACGTAACCGCAGGGGCGCAGATCCGCAGCTATCTCGGCATCCCGCTCCATACCCCGGACGGGTACAATCTGGGCTCGCTCTGCGCGCTCGATTCGCATGTGCGCAGCTTCACCCCGCGCGAGATCGAGATCATGCAGGCGCTCGCACGGCTCGTCGCCGAGCAGATCGAGCTGCGCCAGATTGCCGAGCAGGATTCGATGACCGGCGCGCTCACGCGGCGCGGGTTCATCGCCGAGATGGAGAAGGATTTTGCCCGCGCGCGGCGCTATGACCGGCCGTCGGCGCTGCTCGTGCTCGACATCGACAATTTCAAGGCGATCAATGACGCGCATGGCCATCCGGCCGGGGATGCCGTGGTGATCGCAGTGGCGCGGGCGTGCATGCAGAGCATGCGGGCGAGCGATGCGTTCGGGCGGATCGGCGGCGAGGAATTCGCCATGCTGCTGCCAGAGACGGATGCAGGCGACGCGCTCGCCTGCGCCGAGCGCATCCGGCAGCTGATCGCGGAGCTGACGGTGGATACCAGCGCCGGGCCGCTGAGCGTCACCGCAAGCTTCGGGGTCGCGGCGATGGGGCCGGCCATCACGGGGCCCGAGCAATGGTTCTCCGAAGCCGATATCGCGCTTTATGAAGCCAAGCGCTATGGCCGCAACCGCTGCATCCTCGCCAAGCCGCGCAGGCCCGCCGTGACGGCAGATGGGACCGAGACCTTGCCGGGCGACGGCAAACTTCACTGAGCCGAGCCAACAAGCGCTTGGCAGACGCCCCCGGCGCCGCTAGATAGAGCCTGCCCGGCCAAATCGCCGCGGCCGCCGGTATAGCTCAGTTGGTAGAGCACCTGATTTGTAATCAGGGGGTCGCGGGTTCGAACCCTGCTGCCGGCACCATGACTTGCAGCCCTTTTTTGCGGTTTGCTGCCGGCGCGGGGGTCGATGCCACCCTCACGGAACATGATGTTGTTCATATTTATTGGGCCTATAGCGACGCTTCGTCGACCTGGTCGCGGAGGGTTTCGACTGCGCGATCCGGGAGGGTGTGCTGCAGGAATCCCATCTCGTTGCCAATCGCGTCGGCACGATTCATGGGAAGTTGCTGGCCAGCCTTTTGCCATATCGATGGCCATGGGGCGCCCGTGGTTCCTGCAAAGATCGTGCACCATGATGCGCTGATGCAGGGCGTTCCACTTTTCGCGACACAGTTGGGCCGACCGCAGGACTAGCGCCGCACGAGGCGCCCCGATACGACTCGAACAAGGCCACACCGCGCTGGCCCGGGGCGCTGATTGGATGGTGGCCGGGCGCGGCGTCACGCATTCGGAGCGCACCACCGAACACATCCCATGACCCGCTCTCGGCGAAAGGATCCGCAATGACGAAGTGGCCGCAACTGGACTATCTGGGCTGGCGCGAAACGTGCTCGGCCCTTCACCTCTATCTGCAGATCGTCGGCAAGTACCGGCTGGCCCATACGCCATGGCTGAACCACTCCTGGAATGCGACCTTCTACGTCACGCCACGGGGCCTCTCCACCTCGCCGATACCAGACGGGCCGGGCATCGAAATCCTGTTCGATCTTCTCGAGCACAGGGTGGTCGGGGCGTGCGGTGCAGGTCGCACGCTGTCGTTTCCGCTCGGTCCCACGACCGTTGCCGACTTTCACGCACGGTTCGTGCAACTGGTCTCCGACCTCGGCGGTACCCCGACCTTCAATGGCAGTCCGAACGAGGTGCCGTTCCCGGTGCCATTTGCCGAGGACGATCGCGACAGGCCCTATGACGGCGACGCCGTGCAAAGTTTTCATCAGGCGCTTATTGCAACGGACAGGGTGTTCAACCGCTTCCGCACTGCCTTTCTGGGCAAGTCCAGCCCCGTTCACCTCTTCTGGGGTGCCCTCGACCTCGCGGTAACCCGGTTTTCGGGGCGCCGGGCGCCGCTTCACCCCGGTGGTATCCCGGCCTTGCCGGATGATGTGGCACAGGAGGCCTATGACCGAGAGGTGTCTTCGGCAGGCTTTTGGCCGGGCGGAGGCGGCATCGAGTATCCGGCATTCTACGCCTATGCCTATCCGGCACCCGGGAGCTATCGCGCAGCCTCGGTGAAGCCTGAGGGCGCGTTCTGGCATGAGACCCTTTCGGAATTCGTGCTGCCCTACGAGGCCGTGCAGTCTGCCGCCGATCCCGACGAAGCGCTGATGGCGTTTCTCGTGTCCACCTACGAGGCGGCGGCCGATCTGGGGGGCTGGGACCGTGACCTTCTTGAATGCTCACCCGGAAAGCCGCGGCAGGTTCGCCCGCCCGATGCCGTGCAGGCGGTCGCGGCGCCCATGCACGGTAAGGAAGCCGTGGAGCGCGAAGATGGGCCGACCAAAGGCCGCTACCGGCTCGTTATCGACGGCGCCGAGGCGGAGATGACCTATAGCCGCGCCGGCGAGGGGCTCATCATCATCGACCATACCGAGGTGCCTGCAGCATTGCGCGGCCGGAAGATCGGCGAGCGGCTGGTGCGCCAGGCGATTGAGGATGCCCGGCGCGACGGCGTCATCATCATGCCTTTGTGCCCCTTCGCGAAAGCGCAGATCAGCCGCCATCCGGATTGGCAGGATGTGGTGCGGATGGCGTGAACGGCGAGGATCGCTTCGCTGCGGTGTTCGCGCAATCGGTCGGGTAGAGCGGGGAAGGCGTGGTGCGGGTGCTCGTCGAGGCGTGGGGCGTGAACCAATCGGGCTCGTGCGACTTCCTTGTTCAGCCAAGGATGGAGAAGCACGATGACTTTCCCGCTCAATCCCGCCGATCGCGAGCCCAAGGGCGATCATAATCGCCGGATCGGGCTCGGCCTCAGTCTCGAGCAGATGGCCGCGGAGGCCGGCGTCACGGTCGAGGCGCTGCGGGAGTACGAGATGACGAGCCCGGATCACAAATTCGACCTGCTGGTCGCAGAACGGGTCGGTGCCGCGCTCGATCGCCTGGAGGCGCATCCGCCCGCGAGCCAGCAGGTGCAATCCTAGCTGCGCTGCACCGAGGCGTGCGGGATCAGCTCCGAACCTGAAGCAGCCGCGTCTCGCCCGTTGGCAGGACGCGGAGGGCGGTCAGTGTGCCGGAGGCAAAGCAGCGCGTGTCGATGCCGTAGCGTATCTGGGTAATGACGGGCTCCGGCGTCGGCGTGTGGCCGTGGACGACGCGTAAACCTCCGAGATCGGTCGCGTCGAGGAACGGGCGCCGGATCCAGATGAGATCGTGATCCTCCTGCTGTTCGAGCGCCGTGCCGGGCCGGATGCCCGCATGGACGAAGACGAAGCCGGGCAGCGCGAGGAGGATGGGCAGGCTTTCGAGGAATTCGACATGAGCCGGCGGAATGCCCGAGGCCATGGCCTCCGCGATGGCGTCCGGATCGTCAGCGGCAGGGACGGCGGAAATGCCATAGGAGGCAAGCGTGCGATCGCCACCTTCAGGCACCCAGTCCCCATGCGCGACAGGATCTGCGAGGCAGTCGAGCAACATCTGCTCGTGATTGCCCAGAAGCGAAAGACGGCGAAAGCCGGCGGGCGGCGGGCCGAGGAGGTGATCGATGACGCCCCTGGTGTCTGGGCCGCGATCGACCTGGTCGCCGAGGGTAACGATCCACTTCTCGCCTGGAATGTCGGCCGCGTCGGCGACGATCTCGGCTTCCATGGCCTGAAGCTGGGCACCGCACCCATGGATGTCGCCGATGGCATAGAGGGCTGCAACGGGCCAGTGGTCGAGGATGAGGCGATCGCGGGGCATGTCTGTCCTTCTCTTAAGTCTATCGGGAGGGTGGCGATGGCGCTGCATGTGGTCAAGCGGGCGATTGCGGTGGGCAGACGGGACGGGCAAGGCTAGACTTGCGGGCATGCAGAAGAACCCCTGGATCTATATCGACGCCGATGCCTGCCCGGTGAAGGACGAGGCGGTCCGCGTGGCCTATCGCCATGGCTTAGGCGTTACGCTCGTAGCCAATGGTGGGCTCAGACCTTCCCGAGACCCGATGGTTCGAACGGTCGTCGTGCCGCAAGGCGCCGATGCGGCGGATGACTGGATCGTGGAGGCGGTCGCGGGCAACGACATCGTGGTCACCGCTGACATTCCGCTTGCGCGGCGCGCGCTCGAGAAGGGCGCGCATGTGCTCGGGCCGACGGGGCGACCGTTCACGCCGGAATCGATCGGCATGGCGCTTGCGATGCGCGAGCTCAACCAGCACCTGCGCGAAACCGGCGAGAGCAAGGGCTACAACAAGGCGTTCGGGCCCAAGGACCGCTCGGCCTTTCTCGCGCGTCTCGACGAGACGGTGCAGCGGGCAATGGCGGCGCTGAAATAATCGGCCGGGCCGCGCACAACCCCGTGAGTTCTGTTATAGGAAGGGTGCGGGGCAGGGCCAGGCCCGCCATTGAATCCGTGCGTCTGACGAAAGAGGATTTGCCCATATGAGCTTGAAAGTGCACTTCGGCCTGCCGGTCATGGTTTCGCTCGGCCTTCTGGTCGCAGCCTGCGACAACAGCCCGCCCGCACCGGCCCAGACCAGTGCGCCGGTGGAAGAGCCCGCCGCGCCCGCGCCCGTCGCCGAAACGCCTGAGCCAGAGGCTGCCGTAGCAGAACCCGAGGCGGCGCCTGCAGAACCCGAGGCGGCGCCTGCCGAGACCGCAGTCGCCGATGCCGAGGCGGCGCCTGCTGCCGATGTACCCGCTGAGGCGGTGGCCGATCCCGAGACCGACGTCACCGCAGCAATAGCAGCGGATGAGGACGTGGACATCGAGGCCGAGGCGCAGGCGCTGGCTGAAGCCCGGCTGGCCGAGGACGCAGCCGAGGCCGAGGCGGCCGCGGCCGAAATGCGCCGCGCCGAGGAAGAGCGCCTCAACGCCGAAAACGCCGAGGCCGAGAGGCTGGCAGCTGAAGTCCGCGCCGCGGAGGGAGCACGGCTGGCCGAGGAGAATGCCCGGGCCGACGAGGCGATGGAGCAGCTGAGGGCCGAGGAAGAAGCGCGCCTTGCCGCCGAGGCCGCGCTCTCCGAGCAGGCCACTGCGACGATCGAAGCCGAGGAAGCCCGGCTGGCGGCGGAGGCAGCGGCCGCTGCGACGCCCCAGGAGACTGCGGTGACCGAGGTGGACGTGCCCGAAGCGCCGGCGGCCGAACCCGCCGTGGACGTGGCCGGGGCCGATGCCGGTGAGAAGGGCGCTGCCGACGTCGCCCAGGCGCTTGCCAACCCCGTCGCGCCGCGTGCCGCAACGCAGCAGGCGGTGCCCGAGACCGGTGAGGTGCAGGTCGAACTTGCGCCTGAAACGACGGCGGACGCTGCAGCCAAGGGCGTCGCCGATGCCGAGGCCGCGATTGCCGGCGCGAGCGCGCCCGAGGCTGAGGCAGAGGCAACTGCGGATGCCGAACCGGAAGTCGTCGAGCCCGAGGGCGAAGCGGCCGGGGATGCTGGGGCCAAGGGGCGTGCCGACGCATTGGCCGCGATCCGGGCAAGGCTCGCGCAGTAGACGGCGCCACCGCCAAGAGCGATCACGAGCCCGCCATCCGCACCGGATCGGCGGGCTCTTTCATTGTGGGGCCGGCGGGGCTGTGGCATCGTCCGGTCAATCCGGAATCGATTGAGGAAACAGAGCCATGAAGACGCGCGCCGCAGTCGCCTTTGCCGCCGGCAAGCCGCTGGAGATCGTCGAAGTCGATCTCGAAGGCCCGAGGGCTGGCGAGGTGCTGGTGGAGATCAAGGCCACGGGCATCTGCCACACCGACGAGTTCACGCTTTCGGGCGCCGATCCGGAAGGCATCTTTCCGGCCATTCTCGGGCATGAGGGCGCGGGGATCGTCGTCGACGTGGGTGCCGGCGTCACGAGCGTGAAAAAGGGCGATCACGTGATCCCGCTCTACACGCCCGAATGCCGGGAGTGCCCCAGCTGCCTTAGCCGCAAGACCAATCTCTGCACGGCCATTCGCTCGACCCAGGGGCAGGGGCTGATGCCGGACGGGACATCGCGCTTTTCCTTCGAAGGCAAGCCCATCCACCACTATATGGGCTGCTCGACCTTCTCGAACTACACGGTGCTGCCCGAGATCGCGGTCGCCAAGATCGACCCCGAAGCCCCGTTCGACAAGGTCTGCTACATCGGTTGCGGGGTGACGACGGGCGTGGGGGCGGTGATCAACACCGCCAAGGTCGAGCAGGGGGCGACGGCGATCGTCTTCGGGCTCGGTGGCATCGGGCTCAACGTGATCCAGGGGCTGCGGCTCGCGGGCGCGGACATGATCATCGGCGTCGACCTGAACAATGACAAGAAGGCCTGGGGCGAGCGCTTCGGCATGACGCATTTCGTCAACCCCAAGGAGGTCGGGGGCGATCTCGTGCCCTATCTCGTCAACCTGACCAAGCGCGGCGCGGACCAGATCGGCGGGGCGGACTATACGTTCGACTGCACGGGCAACACGACGGTGATGCGCCAGGCGCTGGAGGCCAGCCATCGCGGATGGGGCAAGTCGATCATCATCGGGGTTGCCGGGGCCGGGCAGGAGATTTCGACCCGACCCTTCCAGCTGGTCACCGGGCGCTCCTGGTTGGGCACGGCGTTCGGCGGCGCGCGCGGACGCACCGATGTGCCGCGGATCGTCGACTGGTACATGTCGGGCAAGATCGAGATCGACCCGATGATCACCCATACGCTGAGGCTCGAGGACATCAACAAGGGGTTCGACCTGATGCATGCAGGGGAATCGATCCGCTCGGTCGTCCTCTACTAGGGACCGGCGCCACATTTATGCTTAACGCCGCTTTGCCAAAGGCGGCGGCGTTGAGCGGTTTGTTAACCACGTCAGGACAATCATCGACCCCGTTACGCAGTTTGACGGGGGTTGAGCGTGGTTCTGGCGCATGGGTTGCTTGTCGGTCTTGTCGTTCTGGCCATGGCCGGCTGCGCCAAGCCGCCCAGAGAGCAGGCTTTCGAGCCCTATCCACGCTTCACACAGACTGTCTCGGAGGCGCAGGCACCGCGCTTTGCGCAGCCCTCGGCCCTTGCCGGACGTACGCTGAAAATCGCTTCGAACGCCGATATCCGGCTTGCGCCGGGCGAAGTCGTGCTGACGTTCGATGATGGCCCGCGCCCGGACCGGACCGAGGCGATCCTCGATACGCTCGACCGGCACGGGGTCAAGGCGAGCTTCCTGATGGTGGGCCATCAGGCGCTGAACCATCCGCAGATCGTGCAGGAGGTGGCGAGACGGGGACACAGCGTCGGGCACCACACGTTCACCCACCGCAATCTGGCGGATGCCAGCCCCGCCGAGGCAGAGCGCGAGATCGCGGCCGGCGAGGCGGCAGTCGCCCATGCGCTTGCAGGCTCGGGGCTGAGTGCTGCGCCCTTCTTCCGCTTCCCCTATCTGGCGCAGACCAGCCTCCTGCGCGCGGGGCTTGGGGAGCAGGGCATGGTGATCCTCGACGTGGACGTCGATTCCAAGGATTACTATCCCGAAAGCCCGGGCGTCGTCACCAAGCGCACGCTCGATCGGCTCGAGGAGCGCGGGCGCGGGATCATCCTCTTCCACGACGTGCACCAGCGCACGGTGGACATGATGGACGGGTTCCTCGCTGAACTGACTGCGCGCGGTTACCGCGTGGTGCATCTGGTGCCGGGGCAGCCGGATCCTGAACTGGTGGTGGCCGGCCGCTAGCTCAGCCGACGCGACCGGCAGTTGCCGCAAAGAGCGCGATGGCGGCGGCATTCGAGACGTTGAGCGACTTGATGGGCCCGGGCATGTCGAGCTTCACCATCTCGTCGCAGAGCTCGCGGGTGCGCTGGCGGAGGCCCTTGCCTTCGGAGCCGAGGACGATGGCGAGCGCCTGGTCGCCGGAGCGCGGGCGAAGCGGGGCAGGGGCCTCGGAATCAAAGCCGAGGACGAGCAGCCCGCGCGACTTGAGGGTTTCGAGCGCGTCGCCGAGATTGCGCACTTCGATCAGAGGCACGAGATCAAGCGCGCCGGACGCCGATTTCGCCATGACACCGGTCTCGCGCGGGGCGTAGCGGGCGGTGGTGATGACGGCATCGGCCCCGAAGGCGCATGCGGTGCGCAGGATGGCGCCGACATTGTGCGGGTCGGTGACCTGGTCGAGGACGACGACGAGGGTGAGAGGCTCGATGTCATCGAGCCCGAAACGGCTTACCGGATCGACCTCGAGCGCAAGGCCCTGATGGACGGCCTCGGCGCCGAGCAGCCGGTCGAGCTCCCGCGGCGTGGTCTCGGTGATCTTGACCTTGCCGGTGCCCCCGCTTTCTCCGAGCCGGATGAGGGCATTCGGCGTTGCCAGCAGGCGGCGCTTGCTGCGGCGCGGATTGTCGAGCGCGGCGCGAACCGTGTGCAGGCCATAGAGAAAGACCGGCCCGTCATCGGGATTGTAGCGCGGCTTGGGCGGGAATTTGTTGGTGCTCATGGCGCTTGGGTACCGCCTTTGCGGGCTGCCAGCAAGCGGCTGTGGATGGGGTGACAAAAGCGTCACAGGCAGAGGTGATTAGGTGTTGACAGGGGGCGGTGGGTTCACCATAAACCGCCCCGACGACGCGTTCACCACTCGGGCGCCCGTCGCATCGCCGAGGCGATGCCCGGCATGGAGGGGTGGGAGAGTGGTTAAATCCGGCAGACTGTAAATCTGCTCGCTTAGCGTACACTGGTTCGAATCCAGTCCCCTCCACCACCGGCCTTAGAGACCTCAACATCATTAGACGAGACATTTCGCGCCGCAGGCGTTGTCTAATGCTTCAACTGCAGCTGTGAATTAGCATGAGCAGCTTCGGGTGAGCTCGGTGACCCCAATCTGGGTTATACCCCATATTGCAATAACAAGCTTCCAATCGCAGAGCCGGTAGCCGGCCGGCGATTCCGCATCTCGGGCATGTTGCTGTTCCACAAATGAACGGCGTGGGTATCTGTATCGATAAACTGTTCGATGGAGGTACCGACGCGAAAGGGCTCCGAGCGCTTCTCAAGCGAAATGGGGTAAAATGCAGAGATCGGACGGGCTCGACTCAGTTTGCCGTACTTCCTTGCGAGCCAGGTAATCGCATGGGGGCCAAAGGCCGCCCAATGCTGCTGTTGAGGTCCAAACTTAATGCCGACGGCCTTCTTCATCCAAAGCTGCCTTCGCCGGTTCCAGTGAAACCATTTCGGGACTGCGCCGGGTCTGAATGCTGCGATCGCTTCGCTAACGATGGGACTTGTGGCAGGGAGCCGCAGGACGGCGTTGTTAATAGATATGTCCGATTCCCAGCCGAACAGGTATTCATCGCGGGGAAGCGGCCGAAGGCAAACCATATCGGCGTCGACCCAAGCACCTTTGCCTTGCTTCTGAAGTTCGAGACGGAAATAGTCGCCGGCGAGGGCCAAGCTGTCGCGGAATTTGTACCGCAAAGTCATGAGGTACTCGCGTGGCACCGTCTCGTTGCCGTCAACTACCCTTACCCCCGATGGAAGATCGGGCACATCGTCGTATAAATGCAGGTGAACTGGATGTCCTGCAGCGATGAAAGAGTGTATCGATAGACGTTCGATGTAGCCCAGCGGGCCTCCGATCCAGAGCATGTTGACTGGCTCAGTCATATGTCCCTCTAACAATCTAGGCGCCACCCCCCAGAGGTGCCCATACGAGCAGGGCGGGTCGACAGGATCAGCCTTGTGCACATCCTAACTGCTTCCGATCGTCCTGCAATGCCCGCTGCTGTACAGGAAGTCTCAGTCAACTCAGTCAACTTATTAGAGCGAGGGTCCACGCTCGGTGGCTGGCATAGATGCGAGCGTTCCTGTGGCCGTGGTCGCCTATTCCGGCCTGTAATGTGCGCCACTGCGATCGCGCGGCGGTCCATTGTGCGGGACTGAAAATTGTCTCCGTCGGCACGCAAATATTACGAAAAGACGAATGCGGGTTGATTTCGGCGGTCGGAAGCCTTACGTTGGGTTTACGCGTTTTCAGCCGTCATCGGCTAACTGATCATCCGGCTTTCCGGTCTGCTTGGCTATCCTTGATTTTGC
Source organism: Arsenicitalea aurantiaca (assembly GCF_003994485.1). GTDB lineage: Bacteria > Pseudomonadota > Alphaproteobacteria > Rhizobiales > Devosiaceae > Arsenicitalea > Arsenicitalea aurantiaca. Next base: position 704,152 of record NZ_RZNJ01000002.1, on the reverse strand, counting down.
GAACGTCTATACCGTGTCAGCATGCTGCTGGCGCGGAAACTGTGTTCGTTTGTCCAAAAGGGACGCGAGCCAAATGAAAAGGGTATTGTCATGATCAATGGCACCGTAAAGTTCTTCAATTCGACCAAGGGCTTCGGCTTTATCGCTCCTTCGGATGGCGGCAAGGATGCCTTCGTCCACATTTCCGCTGTCGAGCGTGCCGGCCTGTCGAGCCTCGATGAAGGTCAGAACGTGACCTATGACATCGAAACCGGCCGTGATGGCCGTGCGTCGGCTGTGAACCTGCAGCTGGCCTAAGTTTAAGGGGTCGCCTTCGGGCGGCCCTTTTTCCTGCCGGAGGGCAAGAGATGAGCACGACGCCCCGCATGCGCGCCGACGCGCAGTTCGCGAAGCTGGAAAAGCGCCCCGCACGGGCGCTCAGCGAATATGAAGAAGCCGCCCGGGCGGTGGACGACAACATGACCCGCCTGCGCAATCTTCGCCTCGCCCGGGAAGCCCAGGCGATCGCAGACGAAGAGGCGCGCAAGCTCTCCGGCGCAAAGAAGCTCATGGCGCACCGCCGCGCGCGCTGAGACAAGCGAGGAGCGAACGATGACCGATTTCGACTATTCGGCTACGGCCGAGCTCTATCCCAGCCGCAGCCATTTCCGCTCGCGCCAGGTGCAGTACCGGCGGTTCAACAGCGCCGCCGAGGCGCTGCGTTATGCGATGGAAGAAATGCCGCCCGAACTCTTCCGCGGCGCATTGCTCGAGATCGACGAAGAACGCTATGAGGGCGATGCGATCCGCGCGCTCTATGAGGCTGCCGACTATCCACTCCCGCGGGCCGGTCGGGCGAGCTGAGCCCGAGAGGCTAGAAGCCGCTCAGGCGGCGCTGCATTTCCATCTGCTGAACCGAAGCGTTGATCTGGCTCTGGATACGGGCCAGATCCTGCAGGCGCTGAGTGCCGTCCGACAGTTCGCGCTGGAGGCAAAGGCTGCGCTGGACGTTGTTGGCGACATAGCCTGAGCGCGCCGTTTCCGGCTCGGAAGGGCAGCGAGACTGCCCGTATGCCGGGCCTAGGCCGGCGAGCAGGGCCAGCGCGATGATCGCGGATATCCGCATCATGTTCGGTTCTCCTTCCACGCCCTTGGTGCTCTCGATATGGTGGCCAGGCTGCGTGGACGCAACTCCTGCCCGCCGCCCCCGTTCCCCCCGGTAGTGAAGGACCAGAGGAGGACGGTATGATCGGCAGGATAGTGGCGACGGGTGTTGTGCTCGCAGGGCTCGGCGCAACGCCGGTGCTGGCGCAGTCGGACGGCTGGGAGGCGTACCAGAATGCCGAGCTCGGCTACCGGATTGAGCTTCCCACCGGCGTGCTCGACGGCGTCGAGGTCATCGAAACGGATGCGGGCGTTACGCTGACGGCGATCGGGCCGGTACAGATCGACGTTCTGGGCAGTGCGAATATGCAAGGGTTTACGCCCGACGAGTTCTCGGCAACCATCGAAGCGGCTGACGGGCTGCGCGAAGTGACGTACCGGGCCTCGGGCAATAGCTGGTTCGTGCTCTCGGGGTTCCTGCGCGACGATGCCGGAACGGGCGAAGAGCTGATCTTCTACACCAAATATCTCTTCAACGCGGATCGCAGCGCGGTTTCGGCCTTCGAGGTGAGCTATCCGGCGTCGGAAAAGGCCCGGCTCGATCCGGTGGTCACGCGCATCGAGAAGTCTCTGCGCTCGCCTGCCTAGGCATGAGCACTTTGGGCTTGCCATCGCCCCGGCTTCGCCCCTAAACACGGGCTGCGCCGCAAGCGGCGCATGCGGGTATAGCTCAATGGTAGAGCAGCAGCCTTCCAAGCTGAATACGCGGGTTCGATTCCCGCTACCCGCTCCAGCTTGCTTCCCCAATCCATGATCTTCCGAGGCCGTCTTATTTGGCGTAGTGGGGCGACTCGGGGATAAGTCTTCGGGTCTGGATGGAGGATTGCATGTTCGAGGCGCTGGATGATGTGCTGCTGGACGGGCGGACCAAGGGGTTGCCCGGAACCGAAGGCGCACTTGCGCTCGGCGCGGTGGGGGCGCAGGGCTGGAACCTGCTCGCGGGGGATGTTCCGCTGCCGGCTGCCGTGCTCAAGGCCTCGGCGATCGCCAACAATCAGGCCTGGATGGGGCGCATTATCAGCCATTATGGCGTTTCGCTCGCCCCTCACGGCAAGACGACGATGGCGCCTCAGCTCTTTCGGCACCAGATCGCGTCAGGGTGCTGGGGCATCACGCTATCGACCCTGCATCAGGTGCGGGTGGCCCGACATTACGGGATTTCCCGGATCATCATCGCCAACCAGGTGCTGGATCCCGGGTTTCTCGCCTATCTCGTCGCCGAGCGGCGGCGGGATCCGGACTTCGAGTGCGTGCATCTGATCGATTCGCCGGAAGGCATTGCGGCGATCCTCGCAGCGCGGCCCGACGCCGAGCGACCCCTCGACGTGTTGATCGAAGTGGGCCCGATGGGTGGGCGGACCGGCTGCCGCACGATCGAGGAGGCGCTGTCGCTGGCGCGGGAGATCGCAAATCATCCCGACGCGATGCGGCTGCGCGGGATCGAGGGCTATGAAGGCAACATGTCCGGTTCGGGGCAGGCCGACATCGAGGCGCGCATCGCGGCTTTTCTCGATTATATGGTCGAGACCGCCGAGGCGGTGGGGGAGGCGGGGCTCTTTGCGCCGGGCGAGGTGCTGCTGACCGCCGGCGGGTCTGCCTATTTCGACATGGTCGCCAAGACGCTTGGCGCAGCAAAACTCGAAGCGCCGAGCCGGGTCGTGCTGCGAAGCGGCTGCTATATCAGCCATGACAGCGGCATGTATGCCCGCCTCATCGACCGCTCGGAGGCGCGGAGCCCAGAGCTTGTGCCGGCGGGCCATCCACGTGCGGCGCTCGAAGTCTGGGCGACCGTGCAGTCGCGCCCGGAACCCGGGCTGGTGCTGCTCAATGTCGGCAAGCGCGATCTCTCCTATGATTCTCATCTGCCGCGCGTCACGGGTCACGTCCCGCGCGGTGAAGCACGGGTGAACCCGGTCGGCGCGGACCACGAGATCTTCGCGCTCAACGACCAGCATGCCTATCTGCGGTGCCCCGAGGACGGGCCGATGCGGCCGGGAGATCGCGTGACGCTCGGTATTTCCCACCCCTGCACGACCTTCGACAAATGGGATGTGCTGCTCGTCTGCGATGACGATTACCGGGTGACGGGGGCGGTCAAGACGTTCTTCTAGGCTCGAGCAGGGGCAATAATTTCAATCTCGATGTCGGAAGCGTGTCCGGAGCACCGTCCTTTGGCAAAGCCTCAGAAGGAGTGTTCGGATGCGCATGATCTTCGTCAACCTGCCCGTAAAGTCGGTCGCGGCCTCGCGGGCGTTCTTCGGGGCGCTCGGGTTCAGCTTCAACGAGACGTACTGCTCGGAAGACACGCTGTGCGTCGTCATCGAGGAGAACATCTTCGCCATGCTGATCACCCATGACCGCTTCCTGACGTTCTCGAATCAGCCGATCAGCGATGCGACGCAGCAGACCGAGGTGCTGACGTGCCTCTCCTGCGCCAGCCGGGATGAAGTCGATGCCCTGCTCGCCAAGGCTTTGGCTAATGGCGGGCGGGCGTGGAAGCCGACCTTCGAGATGGGGCCAATGTACGGGGCAAGCTTCCAGGATCCAGACGGCCACGTCTGGGAGCTGATGGCAATGGATGGGGCGCCGGCCTGAGGCGGCCGGAGATCATTCCGCGGCGCTGCGCTCGGTGTGGTCGGGCGCGTTGGGATCGCCCGGGGCCGTCTCGCAGCCGAGATCGGGGAAGGCCACGACCCGCTTGCCATGGAAATCGACGCGCAGGACGACAAGTCCGCGCTCCTCGAAATAGGTGAGGAGCCGCCGGGCGCGGCCCAGCGAATGCGTGCCATAGGCGCGGGCGAGGGCGGCGTCGGACGGGCAGGGCGCACGATCGACTGCTGCGCGGGCAACGACGAGGAAGACGCCCTGAACTTCGTCGGCGAGGCTTGCCGAGAGGGCAAGAGCCTGCGCCCATGCGCCGTCGTCCGGCTCGCCGGTCTCGACGCCAGCGCGTGCCACGGCGAGAAGGCGGCGGAAAGCTGCGAGCGGAACAGGTTCACCCCCGACGCGCCTGATGCGGCAGCGCACGAGAAAATCCTGGTAAAGTACTGCGACCGTTCGGAAAGACGCTTCTGGGTCCTCGAGAATTTCGGCGAGGATCGCGTCGATCGCTGCCTGACGTTCGGCATCCTCGAGCTCGGGAAAGAGCGGCTGTGCCGGCGGTTCCTCGGCAGGGCGGGGGCGGCTGAGCTGGGCGATGATGTCGGCCGTTGGAACGGGCGCGGGTGGAGCGGCGCGGCGCACCGGCGCGACCGGCTCGTCGGGACCGGGCGTGAAGATCAGATCGCGCGGATCGGCCTGCTGGTCGGGCAGGGGCGTGAGGCGCGGGCTCGTGGAGCGGGCAGACGTCTCGACGGTGCCGATCTTGATGGGCAGGGGGCGGCGCGAGAGCGCGGGGCCAAGCGCAACGAAATGGCCGCGCTGCAGATCGCGGAACATCTCGGCCTGGCGCCGTTCCATGCCGAGCAGATCGGCGGCCCGGGCCATGTCGATATCGAGGAAGGTGCGGCCCATCAGGAAGTTGGAGGCTTCTGCGGCCACGTTCTTGGCGAGCTTGGCGAGACGCTGCGTGGCGATGACGCCGGCGAGCCCGCGCTTGCGGCCGCGGCACATGAGATTGGTCATCGCGCCGAGGGAGACTTTGCGCGCATCGTCCGCGACCTCGCCGCCGACAGCGGGTGCGAAGAGCTGGGCTTCATCGACGATGACGAGCATGGGATACCAGAAATCGCGCTCGGCATCGAAAAGGCCGCCAAGGAAGGCTGCGGCGCACCGCATCTGCTGCTCGACATCGAGCCCCTCGAGATCGAGGACCACGGAGACGCGGTGCTGGCGGATCCGGCCGGCAATGCGGGTCAGTTCGGCCTCGGTACGGGCGCCATCGACAACCACATGCCCGAAGGCATCGGCGAGGGTGACGAAATCGCCCTCCGGATCGATGACGCATTGCTGCACCCAGGGCGCGCTCTGCTCGAGGAGGCGGCGCAGGAGATGGGATTTGCCCGAGCCCGAATTGCCCTGGACGAGAAGGCGGGTGGCCAGAAGCTCCTCGAGGTCGAGCATGGCCGCCGTCCCGCCGGACGTCATCCCCATGTCGATCTCAACCTTCATCTTCGCTCCCAGATTCGCATGCGCGCGCCTCTCTAGCATCTGAACGCGCCTTATGCGCCCCGGCAATGGGCTAAACCCACAGCCGATCCGTAGGAGGGCTGTTGACCGCACGGCGCCAAGGTGGTCGCTTCGTCAGATTGCCCCGGAGGCCCCAATGCTGCTCATCATATTCATCGTCCTGTTGCTGGTGTTCATCCAGAACGTGATTCCCGGCTACCTTCTGACCCAGCAGGTGGGGCCGGAAATGCAGATGGGGGCCCGGGACAATCTTCCCGAGCCGACACCGGCGCTTGGGCGTGCCCGCCGCGCGCTCGCCAATCTGCACGAGACGCTGCCGATCTTCCTGACGCTGGCGATTCTGGTGCTCGTGCTGGGCGAGGATGGCTGGCTGCCGGTGCTGGGCGGGGTGGTCTACATCGCGGGGCGCATCGGGCATTTCTACTGCTACATGAAGGCGCTCTCGCCATGGCGCTCGATCGCGTTCACGATATCGCTTGTCGGCATGGGCCTCGTGGCGCTGCCGCTCATGCCTCATCTCTGGTCGTGAGCGGTTTGGTCTTGCGTGGCTGACGCTTTGCGATTAGAGACATCGCCACCTGCAGGGGTGTAGCTCAGTTGGTAGAGCATCGGTCTCCAAAACCGAGGGCCGTGGGTTCGAGTCCCTCCGCCCCTGCCAGTTCGCCGGAAGCCAAGCGCCCGGCCGAACGCATGATTTTCATGACATAGATCGATGGTAGGCAGGCCGCGCCGGCATGGCCTTTGCGCGGCCCGTCTGCATTACGGCATCTGCGGCGGGGCGAAGACGATGAACGGGGTCTGCGGGGCTTCGCCGGGCGGCACGTAGGCCGGGGCAGGCTCGCCGACTTCGCCGAGCGAGACGATATACTGGTGCAATGAGCGCAATTCGTTGTCGGTGAAATAGTGCAGGTTGAACCAGGGCATGGGCGGCATGGCCTGGAGGTTGCGCAGATAGTCGGCGAACTCTTCCTCGCCCATACCGGCCGCCACGATCCTGAGGTTCGAGGCATAGGTGGTGCCCCACGGGCCCTGGTAGCCGACGGGGCTGCCGACAAGGGCCTGTGCGGGGTCGAGCTCGCCATTGGCTTCGGCAAAGCCGGGCGTATGACAGTCATGGCAGCCGCCGATCCGGGCGATGCGATCGCCGTTCTCGACGGAAATGCCGGTGTCCTGGGCCAGCACGCCGCCAGAGGCGAAGAGCGTCCCGGACAACGCGAGCGCAGTCAGAAAGTGTTTCATCATGTCCCTCCTGTTGCGCCGCAAGACGGCAGCAGTCGCCGGCGGCGCCGAGGAGAGCTTACGCCTTATCCAGGCCATGATGAAGGTGGATCGGGAAGGGGCGGAGACGGTCTCGCCCACTGGGAAATGCAGGTGTTGCAATCCTGCCCGATACGGACTAGATAAGCCGCTCACGCCGTGCGTCGACTCGCGCGGCTATTGGTTATGACCGAAATCACAGAAGAAGTAGCGTTTGCTGATGGCCCGGACCAATCCGATCACGTTTATCAACCAGGTTCGCCAGGAAGTCAGCAAGGTCACCTGGCCGGGGCGCCAGGAACTGATCGTCTCTACGATCATGGTGCTGATCTTCGTGGCGCTGGCGAGCGTGTTCTTCCTCGTGGCCGATCAGGTGATCTCCTGGCTCGTCCAGCTGATGCTGTCGATCCGCTAGGCACCGGACCCGGTCAAAGACAAGATTCAGGAGCGACGACGCGGCATGGCCAAGCGCTGGTATATCGTTCAGGCTTACTCGAACTTCGAGCGCAAGGTGGCAGAGGCCATCCGCGAGAAAGTTGCGCAGACCAAGCTTGAGCACCTTTTCGACGACGTGCTGGTGCCGACCGAGAAGGTCGTCGAAATGCGGCGCGGCCGCAAGGTTGACGCCGAGCGCAAGTTCTTCCCCGGCTACGTGCTGGTGAAGATGGAGATGACCGACCAGGCGTTCCACCTGATCAAGAACACGCCCAAGGTTACCGGTTTCCTCGGCTCTGGCGACAAGCCGATGCCGATCTCCGAGCGGGAGGCGATGAGCATCCTGCAGCAGGTTCAGGAAGGCGTCGAGCATCCCAAGCCTTCGGTCAGCTTCGAGATCGGCGAGCAGGTCCGCGTCGCGGACGGCCCGTTCGCGAGCTTCAACGGCGTCGTCGAGGAAGTCGACGAGGAGCGCGCGCGGCTCAAGGTCGAAGTGTCGATCTTCGGTCGCCCGACGCCCGTCGAGCTCGAATACGGCCAGGTCGAGAAGGTCTAGCAGAGTTTCCGGCGCGAGCCGGATGCGCCGGCCGAAAGGCGGGCGCCAATCCGTGGGAGAGGCGCGCGGCAGCCAGCCGCGACAAAGGTCTCGGACCACGGCGTCACGACCCGGTTTTGCCGGGTACATGCAGAAGAAGCGGTGAGGTTCACCGCGTGAGAGGACGAAATGGCAAAAAAGATTACGGGCTACCTCAAGCTCCAGGTGCCGGCCGGCTCGGCGACTCCGTCGCCCCCGATCGGCCCGGCGCTCGGTCAGCGCGGCCTCAACATCATGGAGTTCTGCAAGGCGTTCAACGCGCAGACCCAGGAGATGGAAAAGGGCGCTCCGACCCCTGTCGTGATCACCATCTTTGCGGACAAGAGCTTCACTTTCGAGATGAAGATGCCGCCGGTGACCTACTTCATCAAGAAGGCGGCGAACCTGAAGTCCGGCTCCAAGCTCCCCGGCAAGGAGAGCGCCGGCACGATCACGCAGGCACAGCTGCGTGAGATCGCCGAAAAGAAGATGAAGGATCTCAACGCGGACGACGTCGAGTCCGCCATGTCCATGATCCAGGGCTCGGCCCGGTCGATGGGCATCCAGGTCGCGGAGTAAGAGCAGATGGCAAAGATCGGCAAGAGAACCGCAGCAGCCCGCGAGGGTATCGATCGCAAGAAGCTCTATGAGCTCGGCGAAGCGCTGAAGATGGTCAAGGCCCGCGCGAGCGCCAAGTTCGACGAGACCGTCGAAGTGGCGTTCAACCTGGGCGTCGACCCCCGCCACGCAGACCAGATGGTCCGCGGCGTCGTCAGCCTCCCGAACGGGACCGGCAAGACCGTGCGCGTCGCCGTGTTCGCCAAGGACGCGAAGGCAGAAGAGGCCCGCAAGGCCGGTGCCGACATCGTTGGCGCAGAGGACCTGATGGAAGAGATCCAGAAGGGCAACATCAATTTCGACCGTTGCATTGCAACGCCGGACATGATGCCGCTCGTCGGTCGCCTCGGCAAGATCCTCGGCCCGCGCAACCTGATGCCGAACCCCAAGGTCGGCACCGTCACCCCGGACGTCGCGGGTGCGGTGAAGGCTGCCAAGGGCGGTGCGGTCGAGTTCCGCGTCGAGAAGGCAGGCATCCTGCATGCCGGCGTGGGCAAGGCATCGTTCTCGGACGAAGCGCTGCTCGAGAACATTAAGGCGTTCGCCGATGCGGTGACCCGGGCCAAGCCCTCGGGCGCCAAGGGCACCTATATCCGCCGCGTGGCCGTGACCTCGACGATGGGTCCGGGCGTGCATGTGGATCCCCAGAGCGTCCACTAGGGCACTCTGCACGATTTCGGGCGGCTTCGGCCGCCCGGGAGCCGGTTCGGTCGCGATCGAGCCGGCAAAGTCCTGTCCGAGACTGCCGGTGCGCGCGAGCGCCTAAACCCGATCAAGGGGCCAGCAATAGACGGGGTGAGAAGCGAGATTCCGCATCGGAAGATGCTGCGTTTCGGTTCGAACCAGGCCAGTTGCCGCCAGGGGCGAAAGCCCGCCGCGGGAGCTCGGTTGACAGGCGTTAACCCGCTGATCCTCGGCCGCTCGCGGCGCGGAGGCAGCAATTGGCAATGGTCCGGCAGCAATGCCGGGCTCAATGTGGAGACTAGCAGTGGAAAGAGCGGAAAAGGTTGAGCTCGTCTCGACGCTCCAGTCTGCCTTCGGCAGCGCTGGGTCGATCGTGGTGGCTCAGAACGCCGGTCTTACCGTCGCCGACATGGAAAATCTGCGCGTGCAGATGAAACAGGCCGGCGGTCAGGTGAAGGTCGCAAAGAACCGCCTTGCCAAGCTCGCTCTGAAAGACACCGACACGGCTGACATCTCGGCCCTCTTCGTAGGGCCGACCGTCATTGCCTATGCGGAAGATCCCATGGTCGCGCCGAAAATCGCGGCCGGCTTCGCCGACAAGAATCAGAAGTTCGTGATTCTCGGCGGTGCGATGGGAGCGACCGAGCTGGACGCGTCGGGCGTCAAGGCGATGGCCACCATGCCCTCGCTCGACGAACTGCGTGCGACCCTCGCCGGCATGCTCAAGCAGCCCGCGACCCGCATCGCCGTTCTCGCGCAGGCGCCGGGTGCCCAGATCGCTCGTGTCCTCGCCGCCTACGCGGACAAGGACCAGAGCGCTGCAGCATAGGCGAACCGGGCCCTGTGGCCCATCCACGGTTCGAACTGAAAACGAAACAAAACTGAGAGTGAATGAAAATGGCTGATCTTGCCAAACTCGTAGACGACCTGTCGGCCCTTACGGTTCTCGAGGCTTCCGAGCTTTCGAAGATGCTCGAAGAGAAGTGGGGCGTTTCGGCTGCGGCTCCCGTCGCCGTCGCTGCCGCTGCTGGCGGCGCTGCTGCCCCGGCTGCCGAAGAAAAGACCGAATTCGATGTGATCCTCGCCTCCTTCGGCGACAACAAGATCAACGTCATCAAGGAAGTCCGCGCACTGACCGGTCTGGGCCTCGGCGAAGCCAAGGCTCTGGTCGAGAGCGCTCCGAAGGCCATCAAGGAAGGCGCGTCGAAGGCCGAAGCCGACGACATCAAGGCAAAGCTCGAAGCTGCCGGCGCCAAGGTCGAACTCAAGTAGTTCGCTGTTTTTGCCTCTGCGGGGTGGCGCAAGCGCCGCTCCGCATCCGTCGTCTCCATTCGAGACGTCGCCGCGGCCCATAGGGCAGGGCGGCACACGACCAGACCCAGCAGGGCAGATTTCCTGAGCGCCGACGGCTGATTGTCGGATCTTTGGACATTTGCCTCCGAGACACATCGCAGAGATACAGGAGCTTTTATGGCTACCACGTTCAACGGCCGCCGCAAGGTCCGCAAATCCTTCGGTTCCATTCGCGAAGTCACGGAGATGCCAAACCTGATCGAGGTCCAGAAGGCCTCCTACGATCAGTTCCTTCTCGTCGACGAGCCCGAGGGCGGGCGCGGCGATGAGGGGCTTCAGTCCGTCTTCCGTTCGGTCTTCCCGATCACCGACTTCTCGAACACCGCTTCGCTGGAGTTCGTGAAGTACGAGTTCGAACAGCCCAAATACGACGTCGACGAATGCCGGCAGCGCGACATGACGTTCGCAGCGCCGCTGAAGGTGACGCTGCGGCTGATCGTGTTCGAAGTGGACGAGGACACCGGCGCCCGCTCAGTCAAGGACATCAAGGAGCAGGACGTCTACATGGGCGACATGCCCTTCATGACGTCCAATGGTACGTTCATCGTGAACGGCACCGAGCGCGTGATCGTCTCGCAGATGCACCGCTCGCCGGGCGTGTTCTTCGACCACGACAAGGGCAAAACCCATTCCTCGGGCAAGCTGCTGTTCGCCGGCCGGATCATTCCCTATCGCGGTTCCTGGCTCGACATCGAGTTCGACGCCAAGGACATCGTCTATGCGCGCATCGACCGTCGCCGCAAAATCCCGGTCACGAGCCTTCTGAAGGCGCTGGGCATGGATGCCGAGGAAATCCTCGACACCTATTACACCAAACTCGTCTACGAAAAGACCGAAGACGGGTGGCAGAAGCCCTACGATCCCGAGAAGATGAAGGGCGCAAAGCCCACCCAGGACCTGATCGACGCCAAGACCGGCGACGTCGTCCACGAGGCCGGCAAGAAGCTTTCGGCCCGTCAGGCCAAGAAGCTCGCCGAGAACGGGCTCACCCATCTGCGCGCGGAAGATGCGGATCTCTACGGCATGTATGTCGCCGAGGACCTGATCAACATGCAGACCGGCGAGGTCTATGTCGAAGCCGGTGACGAGCTCGACGAGAAGACCCTGACCAAGCTGATCGAGCTCGGCTTCGACGAGCTGCCGATCCTCGACATCGACCACATCACCGTGGGCGCGTACCTCCGCAACACGCTGGCGGTCGACAAGAACGAGTCCCGCGAGGACGCGCTGTTCGACATCTATCGCGTGATGCGCCCGGGGGAGCCGCCGACCGTCGAGACGGCCGAGGCGATGTTCAAATCGCTGTTCTTCGATTCCGAGCGCTACGATCTTTCCGCTGTCGGCCGCGTGAAGATGAACATGCGTCTCGAGCTCGATGCGCCCGACACCATGCGCATCCTGCGCAAGGAAGACATCGTCGAAGTCGTTCGCACGCTCGTGAACCTGCGTGACGGCCGTGGCGAGATCGACGACATCGACAATCTGGGCAACCGGCGCGTGCGCTCTGTCGGCGAGCTGATGGAGAACCATTACCGGCTCGGCCTGCTGCGCATGGAACGCGCGATCAAGGAGCGCATGAGCTCGGTCGAGATCGACACGGTGATGCCGCAGGACCTGATCAACGCCAAGCCGGCAGCGGCGGCGGTGCGCGAGTTCTTCGGCTCGAGCCAGCTCAGCCAGTTCATGGACCAGACCAATCCGCTTTCGGAGATCACGCACAAGCGTCGCCTCTCCGCACTCGGACCGGGCGGTCTGACCCGCGAACGCGCAGGCTTCGAAGTGCGCGACGTGCACCCGACCCATTACGGCCGCATCTGCCCGATCGAGACGCCCGAAGGCCCGAACATCGGTCTCATCAACTCGCTGGCGACGTTTGCGCGCGTCAACAAGTATGGCTTCATCGAGACCCCGTACCGCAAGGTCGTGGACGGGAAGATCACCGATGACGTGGTGTATCTGTCGGCGATGGAAGAGGCCAAGCACCACGTGGCGCAGGCCAACGCGACCATCAACTCGGACGGCCAGTTCGCCGACGACCTGATCGTTGCGCGCCATTCGGGCGACGTGCAGCTGACGCCGCGCGAACTCGTCGACCTGATGGATGTGAGCCCCAAGCAGCTCGTATCGGTTGCGGCATCGCTCATTCCGTTCCTCGAGAACGACGACGCCAACCGCGCGCTGATGGGCTCGAACATGCAGCGCCAGGCAGTGCCGCTGCTGCGTGCCGAAGCCCCGTTCGTGGGTACCGGCATGGAGCCGGTGGTCGCCCGTGATTCGGGCGCGGCCATCGTCGCCAAGCGCAAGGGTATCGTGGACCAGGTGGATGCGACCCGTATCGTCATCCGCGCCACCGAGGAGACGGATGCGTCCAAGTCGGGCGTGGACATCTACAACCTCATGAAGTTCCAGCGCTCGAACCAGTCGACCTGCATCAACCAGCGTCCGCTGGTGGTGGTGGGCGACCATGTCGAGGCCGGCGATATCGTGGCGGACGGGCCGTCGACGGAGCTGGGCGATCTCGCGCTTGGCCGGAACGTGCTCGTCGCGTTCATGCCCTGGAACGGCTACAACTTCGAGGACTCCATCCTGCTGTCCGAGAAGATCGCGATGCAGGACGTCTTCACCTCGATCCACATCGAGGAATATGAGGTGATGGCCCGCGACACCAAGCTCGGTCCCGAGGAAATCACGCGCGACATTCCGAACGTCTCGGAAGAAGCGCTGAAGAACCTCGACGAGGCGGGTATCGTCCACATCGGCGCCGAAGTCGCGGCCGGCGACATCCTCGTGGGCAAGATCACGCCCAAGGGCGAGAGCCCGATGACGCCGGAAGAGAAGCTCCTCCGCGCCATTTTCGGCGAGAAGGCCTCGGACGTCCGTGACACCTCGCTGCGCGTGCCCCCCGGGGACGCCGGCACGGTGGTGGAGGTGCGCGTGTTCAACCGGCACGGCATCGACAAGGACGAGCGCGCGATGGCCATCGAGCGCGAGGAAATCGAGCGGCTTGCCAAGGACCGTGACGACGAGCAGTCGATCCTCGACCGCAACGTCTATGCGCGTCTCAAGGAGATGCTGTTCGGCAAGGCTGCGACTGCGGGCCCGAAGGGCTATGTGGTCGGCACCAAGCTCAACGACCAGATGTTCGACGCCCAGCCGCGCTCGAAGTGGTGGCAGTTCGCGGTCGATGACGACAAGGTCATGGCCGAGATGGAAGCCCTTCACGCGCAATACGAGGAAAGCCGGCGCCTGCTCGAGCAGCGGTTCATCGACAAGGTGGACAAGCTGCAGCGCGGTGACGAGCTGCCCCCGGGCGTGATGAAGATGGTCAAGGTGTTCGTCGCGACCAAGCGCAAGATCCAGCCCGGCGACAAGATGGCCGGCCGCCACGGCAACAAGGGCGTGGTCAGCCGCATCGTCCCGATCGAGGACATGCCCTATCTCGAAGACGGCACCCATGTGGACATCGTGCTCAACCCCCTGGGTGTGCCGAGCCGCATGAATGTCGGGCAGATCCTCGAGACCCATCTGGGTTGGGCCTGTGCGGGCATGGGCAAGAAGATCGACCAGATGCTGCGTATCTATCAGCAGAAGGGCGATCTGACGCCGCTCCGCACCGAGATCGGCGAGCTGTTCAGCAATGACCAGCAGATGAGCCAGCTCGATGATGACGGGCTCGTTCGCCTCGGCGAGCACCTGTCGAAGGGCGTCTCGATCGCGACGCCGGTCTTCGACGGCGCCAAGGAAGCGGACATTGTCACCATGCTCGAAAGGGCAGGGCTGAAGGCATCGGGCCAGTCGACCGTCTATGACGGGCGGACCGGCGAGCAGTTCGACCGCCAGGTGACGGTGGGCTACATCTACATGCTCAAGTTGCACCACCTGGTGGACGACAAGATCCACGCCCGTTCGATCGGACCCTACAGCCTCGTTACCCAGCAGCCGCTGGGCGGCAAGGCGCAGTTCGGCGGCCAGCGCTTCGGCGAGATGGAGGTGTGGGCACTCGAGGCGTATGGCGCGGCCTACACTCTTCAGGAGATGCTCACCATCAAGTCGGACGACGTGGCGGGCCGGACCAAGGTCTACGAGGCCATCGTGCGGGGTGACGACACGTTCGAAGCTGGCATTCCCGAAAGCTTCAACGTGCTGGTCAAGGAAATCCGCTCGCTCGGTCTCAATGTCGAGCTCGACATGAGCGACAACGACAATGAGCAGAGCGAAGTCGACGGGGAACTCGAACCTCCTCAGAGCGCGGCGGAATAATCTGCCGAGCCCTATTTTCCAGAAACGCTTTCGTGAGGGGCCGGGCCAAGGCCGGTCCGGACCCCGCGAAACGAGGAGATACTAGATGAATCATCATCACCACGTCATGGACCCCTTCAATCCGCAGGTCCCGGCGCAGCAGTTCGATCAGATGAAGATCAACATTGCGAGCCCCGAGAAGATCCTCAGCTGGTCCTATGGCGAGATCAAGAAGCCCGAGACCATCAACTACCGCACGTTCAAGCCCGAGCGTGACGGCCTGTTCTGCGCGCGCATCTTCGGCCCCGTGAAGGACTATGAGTGCTTGTGCGGCAAGTACAAGCGCATGAAGTTCAAGGGCGTCATCTGCGAGAAGTGCGGCGTCGAGGTGACGCTGAGCCGCGTGCGCCGCGAGCGCATGGGCCACATCGAGCTTGCCGCGCCGGTCGCGCACATCTGGTTCCTGAAGTCGCTGCCCTCGCGCATCGCGCTGCTGCTCGACATGACGCTCAAGGATATCGAGCGCATTCTCTATTTCGAGAACTATGTGGTGCTCGAGCCGGGCCTGACCCCGTTCAGCCAGCACGAGCTGCTGACCGAAGAGCAGTACCTGGACGCCCAGGACGAGTATGGGGCCGACAGCTTCACCGCCAAGATCGGCGCCGAGGCGATCCGCGACATCCTGCTTGCGCTCGATCTCGAGAAGATTGCGGCGGACCTGCGCGTAGAGATCGCCGAAGCGACCACTGAGCTCAAGCCCAAGAAGCTGGCCAAGCGCCTCAAGATCGTCGAGCAGTTCATCGTTTCGGGCAACAAGCCCGAATGGATGATCATGACGATCATTCCGGTGATCCCGCCCGAGCTGCGCCCGCTGGTGCCGCTGGATGGCGGCCGCTTCGCGACCTCCGACCTCAACGATCTCTATCGTCGCGTCATCAACCGCAACAACCGGCTGAAGCGCCTCATCGAGCTGCGTGCGCCCGACATCATCATCCGCAACGAGAAGCGCATGCTTCAGGAAGCGGTCGATGCGCTGTTCGACAACGGCCGTCGCGGCCGGACCATCACCGGCGCCAACAAGCGTCCGCTGAAGTCGCTCTCGGACATGCTCAAGGGCAAGCAGGGCCGGTTCCGCCAGAACCTGCTCGGCAAGCGCGTCGACTATTCGGGCCGGTCGGTGATCACCGTGGGTCCGGAGCTGAAGCTGCACCAGTGCGGCCTGCCCAAGAAGATGGCGCTCGAACTCTTCAAGCCGTTCATCTATTCGCGGCTCGAAGCCAAGGGCTTCTCCTCGACGGTGAAGCAAGCCAAGAAGCTGGTCGAGAAGGAAAAGCCGGAAGTCTGGGATATCCTCGACGAGGTTATCCGCGAGCACCCGGTGCTGCTCAACCGCGCGCCGACGCTGCACAGGCTGGGCATCCAGGCCTTCGAACCGACGCTGATCGAGGGCAAGGCCATCCAGCTGCACCCGCTGGTCTGCGCCGCGTTCAACGCCGACTTCGACGGCGACCAGATGGCCGTGCACGTTCCGCTGAGCCTCGAGGCCCAGCTGGAAGCGCGCGTGCTGATGATGTCGACCAACAACATCCTGCACCCTGCGAACGGCCAGCCGATCATCGTGCCGAGCCAGGACATCGTGCTGGGGCTCTACCATCTCTCGCTGATGAATGACGGCGAGCCGGGCGAGGGCATGGCTTTCGCCAGCATGGGCGAGCTCGAGCATGCCCTGCAGACCGGCACGGTCACCATGCACACCAAGATCAAGGGGCGCGTGCGGACCGTCGGCGAGAATGGCGAGATCGGCACGGCCGTGGTCGAGACGACCCCGGGCCGCATGCTGATGGGCCAGCTCCTGCCCAAGCACGTTGCCGTCCCTTACGAGACGTGCAACCAGCTGATGACCAAGAAGATGATCTCCAAGATGATCGACACGGTCTATCGCGCCTGCGGGCAGAAAGAGACGGTCATCTTCTGCGACCGGATCATGGACATGGGCTTCAAGCATGCCTGCCGCGCCGGCATCTCGTTCGGCAAGGACGACATGGTGATCCCCGCCTCCAAGGCCGGGATCGTCGAGGCCGCCCGCAAGCAGGTCGAGGAGTTCGAGCAGCAGTACAATGACGGCCTGATCACTCAGGGCGAGAAGTACAACAAGGTTGTCGACGCCTGGGCCAAGTGTGGCGACAAGGTTGCCGAGGAGATGATGAAGGGCATTGCCGCCGTTCAGATCGACGAGGAAACCGGACGCCAGAAGCCGATCAACTCGGTCTACATGATGAGCCATTCGGGGGCCCGCGGCTCCCCGGCCCAGATGAAGCAGCTTGCCGGTATGCGCGGCCTGATGGCGCGTCCGGACGGCTCGATCATCGAGACCCCGATCACGGCCAACTTCAAGGAAGGCCTGAACGTTCTCGAGTACTTCAACTCCACCCATGGCGCCCGCAAGGGTCTCGCGGATACGGCGCTGAAGACCGCGAACTCGGGGTACCTGACGCGTCGTCTCGTCGACGTGGCGCAGGATTCGATCATCACCGAGCTCGATTGCGGCACCGAGAACGGCCTCACGATGGAAGCCATCGTGGATGCCGGGCAGGTGGTTGCGAGCCTTGGCCAGCGCATCCTGGGCCGTACGACGGCGCAGGACATCATCGACCCAAATTCGGGCGAGACGCTTGCCGAGCGCAACACGCTGCTGACCGAGAAGCACATCGAGGCGATCGAGACGGCGAAGGTCCAGTCGGTCCTGATCCGCTCGCCGCTGACCTGCGAACTCCGCCAGGGCTGCTGTGCGGCGTGCTATGGTCGCGACCTGGCACGCGGTACTCCGGTCAATATCGGCGAAGCGGTCGGCGTCATCGCGGCGCAGTCGATCGGCGAGCCGGGCACCCAGCTCACGATGCGCACGTTCCACATCGGCGGGACGGCACAGGTGGTCGACAGCTCGTTCCTCGAAGCCGGGGCCGAGGGCAAGATCGAGATCCGCAACCGCAATGTCGCCAAGGTGTCCGGTGGACAGCTGGTGGCAATGGGCCGGAACGTCGTGCTCGCCATCGTCGACAATGAGGGCAAGGACCGGGCCACGCACCGCGTGACCTATGGCGCCAAGCTTCGTGTCGATGACGGCACCGAGGTCAAGCGCGGCCAGCGTATCGCCGAGTGGGATCCCTATACCCGCCCGATCCTCGCCGAAGTCGAGGGCGAGGTGGCGTTCGAGGACCTGGTCGACGGTGCATCCGTTGCGGAAACCACCGACGAGACGACGGGCTTCACCAAGCGCGTCGTGATGGACTGGCGGACCAACCAGCGCGGTGACGGGCTGCGGCCGGCTCTGGCCATCACCCGTGGCGGCACCGTCGCCAAGGTGGAACGCGGCGGCGATGCCCGCTACCTGCTCTCAGTAGACGCGGTCATCGCGGTCGAGCCGGGCGAGAAGGTGGCACCGGGCGACGTGCTGGCGCGTATCCCGCTCGAAAGCGCCAAGACCAAGGACATCACCGGTGGTCTGCCGCGCGTCGCGGAACTGTTCGAAGCCCGTCGTCCGAAGGACCACGCGATCATTGCCGAAATCGATGGCACGATCCGTTTCGGGCGCGACTACAAGAACAAGCGCCGCATCATCATCGAGCCCGATGACGCATCGGCCGAGCCGGTCGAGTACCTCATCCCGAAGGGCAAGCCTTTCCATCTTCAGGAAGGCGATGCCATCGAGAAGGGCGAGTACATCCTCGACGGCAACCCGGCACCGCACGACATCCTGGCGATCAAGGGCGTGGAAGAGCTTGCGCGCTACCTCGTCAACGAGATCCAGGAGGTTTATCGACTTCAGGGCGTGCTGATCAACGACAAGCACATCGAGGTGATCGTTCGCCAGATGCTGCAGAAGGTCGAGATCACCGATCCGGGCGACAGCGGCATGCTCAAGGACGAGCAGATCGACAGGCTCGACTTCGAAGAGCTCAACGATCGGCTCGAGGCCGAGGGCAAGAAGCGCGCCGAGGCTGTCCCGGTCCTCCTGGGTATCACCAAGGCCTCGCTGCAGACCCGGTCGTTCGTGTCCGCGGCCTCCTTCCAGGAGACCACCCGCGTGCTGACCGAGGCGGCAGTCTCGGGCAAGGCCGACCTGCTCGAGGGGCTCAAGGAGAACGTCATCGTGGGCCGCCTGATTCCGGCGGGTACGGGCGCCGGCATCAGCAAGGCCAAGCTGATCGCCACCAAGCGTGACGATCTGATCCTCGACGAGCGTCGCCGCCAGGCGGAGACGGCCGCGATTCCCGCGCCGACTCCCGCAGAGCCCGCGACGCCTGCGGAATAGGCACCGCGCAATGAGCTGAGGGAAGGGGGGCATCGGCCCCCCTTTTTTCGTCTGAAGACCCCTCAATCGGGGCCGGATCGCCACCGAAACGGTGGACAGAGCGCGTCGGGCGAGGGCGGGTAGCTGCCATGCGCCTGCCAAAAGGGTTTCTGTGAAAGAATCCTTGACGGGGCGAGTCAGGCGTCTTAGAGAGAGCCCACCTTAGCGGTCGGTCGTGAGTTTCAGCCGGGTATCTGCCACCAAGCGCGGGCATCCAGGAAACTCAAACACACTGGTTCGGTAAACAGACGTAAGACATCCTTGTTCGCATGAACGCTCTCCGGGTTGGAGAGTGGTCCGCTGCATTCAAAGGCGCCGCTGTCCCGGTCGGGACCGAGCGGGCGTCGTTTTGGTTTGTTTACGGACTGATCGAGATGAATTCTGGACGGATGGAAAGAGCGCAATGCCGACCATTAATCAGTTGATCCGCAAGCCACGGGCATCCAAGCCCAAGCGGAACAAAGTCCCGGCGATGGAAGCGAACCCGCAAAAGCGCGGCGTCTGCTCACGCGTCTATACCACGACCCCCAAGAAGCCGAACTCGGCTCTGCGCAAGGTTGCCAAGGTTCGCCTGACCAACCAGCGTGAAGTGATCTCGTACATTCCCGGTGAAGGCCACAACCTTCAGGAGCACTCCGTGGTCCTGATCCGTGGCGGCCGTGTGCGTGACCTTCCCGGTGTGCGTTACCACGTGCTGCGCGGCGTCCTCGACACCCAGAGCGTCAAGGATCGCAAGCAGCGTCGTTCGAAGTACGGCGCGAAGCGGCCGAAGTAAGGAGAGCGTTCCATGTCCCGTCGTCACCGCGCAGAAAAACGCGAAATCATTCCTGATCCCAAGTTCGGCGACATCATTGTCTCGAAGTTCATGAACTCGCTCATGAAGGACGGCAAGAAGTCGGCTGCCGAAGGCATCGTCTACGGCGCATTCGACATCGTGCAGCAGAAGACCAAGCAGGATCCGATCGCCGTGTTCCACACTGCGCTCGACAACATCCGCCCCGCCGTCGAAGTGCGTTCGCGCCGCGTCGGTGGTGCCACCTACCAGGTCCCGGTGGAAGTGCGGACCGAGCGTCAGCAGGCCCTGGCCATTCGCTGGCTCATCGACTCGGCCCGCAAGCGCGGCGAGAACACCATGCGTGAGCGCCTCTCGGGCGAACTCATGGATGCTCTCAACGGGCGCGGCCAGGCCGTCAAGAAGCGCGAAGATACGCACCGTATGGCTGACGCCAACCGTGCCTTCTCGCACTACCGCTGGTAACCGGAGGCTACGATGGCACGCGAACACGCAATCGAAGACTACCGCAATTTCGGCATCATGGCCCACATCGATGCCGGCAAGACCACGACCACCGAGCGTGTGCTCTACTATACCGGTAAGAGCCACAAGATCGGCGAAGTCCATGACGGCGCTGCCACCATGGACTGGATGGAGCAGGAGCAGGAGCGCGGCATCACCATCACGTCGGCCGCGACGACCACGTTCTGGAAGGGCCGTAGCGGCCATCTGCACCGTTTCAACATCATCGATACCCCGGGTCACGTGGACTTCACCATCGAGGTGGAACGTTCGCTGCGTGTGCTCGACGGCGCCATTGCGCTGCTCGATGCCAATGCCGGTGTGGAGCCGCAGACCGAGACGGTCTGGCGCCAGGCCGACAAGTACAACGTGCCGCGCATGATCTTCGTCAACAAGATGGACAAGATCGGTGCCGACTTCTACCGCTGCGTGGAGATGATCGGTTCGCGTCTCGGCGCGAAGGCCGTAGTCGTGCAGCTGCCGATCGGCGCCGAGAACGAGTTCAAGGGCGTCGTCGACCTCATCGAGATGAATGCGCTCGTCTGGCGCAATGAGGAGCTCGGTGCGCAGTGGGATGTCGTCGAGATCCCCGAGGATCTCAAGGAACGTGCCGTCAAGTACCGCGAGGCGATGATCGAAGCCGCCGTCGAGATCGACGACGCTGCGATGGAAGCCTATCTCGAAGGCGAAGTGCCCAACAACGACACCATCCGTCGGCTCATCCGCCGCGGCACCGTCGATGTGAAGTTCTTCCCGGTCTTCTGCGGTTCGGCATTCAAGAACAAGGGCGTCCAGCCCCTGCTCGACGGCGTCATCGACTTCCTGCCGTCCCCGATCGACATTCCGGCCATCCGCGGCATCGACGCGGCGACCGAAGAGCCGATCGAGCGTCATGCCGATGACAGCGAGCCGCTCTCGATGCTGGCTTTCAAGATCGCCAACGACCCGCACATGGGCTCGCTGACCTTCTGCCGCATCTATTCGGGCAAGCTCGAGCAGGGCATGATGCTGGAGAACACGGTCAAGGAGAAGCGCGAGCGCGTCGGCCGCATGTTCCAGATGCACGCCAACAGCCGCGAGCAGATCTCGGAAGCCTTCGCCGGCGACATCGTTGCGATCGTCGGGCTCAAGGACACCACCACGGGCGACACGCTCTGCGTGCCGAACGCCAAGGTGATCCTCGAGCGCATGATCTTCCCGGATCCGGTTATCGACATCGCCGTCGAGCCGAAGTCCAAGGCCGACCAGGAGAAGATGGGTCTCGCCCTTGCGCGCCTCGCCGCCGAGGATCCGAGCTTCCGCGTCAAGACCGACGAAGAGAGCGGCCAGACGATCATCTCGGGCATGGGCGAACTGCATCTCGACATTCTCGTCGACCGCATGAAGCGCGAGTTCAAGGTTGAGGCCAATATCGGTGCGCCGCAGGTGGCGTATCGCGAGACCATCACCAAGACGACCGACATCGACTACACCCACAAGAAGCAGTCCGGCGGTTCGGGCCAGTTCGCCCGCGTCAAGCTCACCATCGAGCCGAACGAGACCGGTGCAGGCTTCGAGTTCGTCAACAAGATCGTTGGCGGCGCGGTGCCCAAGGAATACATCCCGGGCGTCGAAAAGGGCGTGAAGTCGGTGATGAATTCGGGTGTGCTGATCGGCTTCCCGGTCGTGGACGTCAAGGTCACTCTGACCGACGGCGCCTATCACGACGTGGACTCCTCGGTGCTGGCCTTCGAAATCGCTGGTCGTGCCGGCTTCAACGAAGGCCTGCGCAAGGCCTCCCCGAAGCTGCTCGAGCCGATCATGAAGGTTGAAGTCACGACGCCGGAAGACTACATGGGCGACGTCATCGGCGACCTCAACTCGCGGCGCGGCCAGATCCACGGCACGGAAAACCGCGGCGTCGTACAGGTCGTCAATGCCTATGTGCCGCTCGCCAACATGTTCGGTTACGTGAATTCGCTGCGCTCGATGAGCCAGGGTCGTGCGCAGTACACGATGCAGTTCGATCACTACGAGCAGGTACCGCAGGCGGTAGCCGATGAAGTTCAGGCCAAGTACGCCTGAGTTTCGAGACTTTAAAAACTCAAGATCCAGCCTGCGGGCTGATTTGAATACGGAGAGAAGCGATGGCTAAGGAAAAGTTTTCCCGCACTAAGCCGCACTGCAACATCGGGACCATCGGTCACGTCGACCACGGCAAGACGTCGCTGACGGCTGCCATCACCAAAGTCCTCGCCGAGACCGGCGGCGCGACCTTCAAGGCTTATGATCAGATCGACGCGGCCCCCGAAGAGAAGGCACGCGGCATCACGATCAACACCGCACACGTCGAGTACGAGACGGCCAACCGTCACTACGCTCACGTCGATTGCCCGGGCCACGCCGACTATGTGAAGAACATGATCACCGGTGCTGCCCAGATGGACGGCGCGATCCTGGTCGTGTCGGCTGCCGACGGCCCGATGCCGCAGACTCGTGAGCACATCCTGCTCGCCCGTCAGGTCGGTGTGCCGGCGCTTGTCGTCTTCCTCAACAAGTGCGACATGGTCGACGATCCGGAACTGCTCGAGCTCGTCGAGCTCGAAGTCCGCGAGCTTCTCTCGTCGTACGACTTCCCGGGCGACGACATTCCGATCATCAAGGGCTCGGCCCTCGTTGCACTCGAGAATGGCGATCCGAAGCTCGGCCACGACGCCGTGCTCGAGCTGATGCGCAATGTCGACGAGTACATCCCGCAGCCGGAGCGTCCGGTCGACCAGCCGTTCCTGATGCCGATCGAAGACGTGTTCTCGATCTCGGGCCGCGGCACCGTCGTGACCGGCCGTGTCGAGCGTGGCATCGTGAAGGTTGGCGAGGAAGTCGAGATCGTCGGCATCAAGGCCACCCAGAAGACCACGGTCACGGGTGTCGAGATGTTCCGCAAGCTGCTGGACAGCGGCCAGGCCGGTGACAACATCGGTGCGCTGATCCGCGGTATCGATCGCACCCAGGTCGAGCGCGGCCAGGTTCTCTGCAAGCCCGGTTCGGTTACCCCGCACACGGACTTCGTGGCAGAAGCCTACATCCTGACCAAGGAAGAGGGCGGCCGTCACACTCCGTTCTTCGGCAACTACCGTCCGCAGTTCTACTTCCGGACCACGGACGTGACCGGCGTGGTCACGCTCCCCGAAGGCACCGAGATGGTGATGCCAGGCGACAACGTGAACATGAACGTTCAGCTGATCGTTCCGATCGCGATGGAAGAGAAGCTCCGCTTCGCCATCCGTGAGGGCGGCCGTACGGTTGGCGCCGGCGTCGTCGCAAAGATCCTCAAGTAAGTTCGACAAATGAATGCGCGGCGCGCCGCCATAGCGCGCCGCGTTCCATTTTGCTCAGGAATGACAACATGAACGGTCAAAATATTCGCATACGGCTCAAGGCGTTTGACCACCGTGTTCTGGACACTTCCACGCGTGAGATCGTCAATACGGCGAAGCGTACGGGTGCCCAGGTGCGCGGGCCGATCCCGCTGCCGACGCGAATTGAGAAGTTTACCGTCAACCGTTCGCCGCACATCGACAAGAAGAGCCGCGAACAGTTCGAGATCAGGACCCACAAGCGTCTTCTGGACATCGTGGACCCGACCCCGCAAACGGTTGACGCACTGATGAAGCTCGATCTCGCCGCCGGCGTAGACGTTGAGATCAAGCTCTAGCAGAAGAGAAGGTTTGGACCGATGCGTTCTGGTTTGATCGCACAGAAGCTGGGCATGACCCGCATTTTCACCGAGGACGGCGCACACGTGCCCGTTACGGTGCTCGGGCTGCAGAACTGCCAGGTGGTGGGCCAGCGGACGGCAGAAAAGGACGGCTATACCGCGCTCCAGTTGGGCGCCGGTCTGGCCAAGGCTAACAATACGCCCAAGGCGCAGCGCGGCCAGTTCGCCGTCGCCAAGGTCGAGCCGAAGCGCCGTGTCAGCGAATTCCGCGTGGACCCCGACAACCTCATCGAGGTCGGCGCGACCATGCAGGCGGATCACTTCGTGGAAGGGCAGCTGGTCGACGTGACCGGCACCTCGATCGGTAAGGGTTTCGCCGGCGCCATGAAGCGCCACAATTTCGGCGGCCTGCGTGCCACGCACGGTGTGTCCGTGTCGCACCGCTCGCACGGCTCGACCGGTCAGCGCCAGGACCCCGGCAAGGTGTTCAAGGGCAAGAAGATGGCCGGCCACATGGGCGACCGTCGCGTGACCACGCAGAACGTGAAGGTCGTCAAGACCGATGTCGAGCGCGGGCTCATCATGGTGCAGGGCTCGGTGCCCGGCTCCAAGGGTGGCTGGATCATGATCCGCGACGCGGTCAAGAAGGCGGCCCCGAAGGATATCGCGCTGCCCGGCTCGTTCAAGGCAGCTGCGGGGGAGACTGAATAATGGAACTCCAGGTCACGACCCTCGACGGCCAGTCGGCCGGCTCGGTGACGCTCAAGGACGACGTGTTCGGCCTTGAAGTCCGCCAGGACATCCTGCACCGCATGGTGCGCTACCAGCAGCTCAAGGCGATGAGCGGCACCCATCAGGTCAAGCACCGTTCCGACGTTGCTCTGACCGGGCGCAAGTTCGTCAAGCAGAAGGGCTCGGGCGGCGCACGTCACGGCGATCGCAAGGCTCCGCAGTTCCGTGGTGGCGGCCGTGCATTCGGTCCCGAGACCCGCAGCCACGCCATCGACCTGCCCAAGAAGGTCCGCGCGCTCGCTCTCAAGCATGCGCTGTCGGCCAAGGCCAAGGCCGGTGAGCTGGTGATCGTGGACACGGTCTCGACCGCCGCGCCCAAGACTGCAGCGCTCCGCGGCCAGTTCGGCAAGCTCGAATGGGCAAACGCGCTCATCATCGACGGCGCCGAGCTCGACACCAATTTCGCGCTCGCCGCGCGCAACATTCCGCAGATCGACGTTCTGCCGGTTCAGGGGATCAATGTCGTCGACATCCTCCGCCGTCAGAAGCTCGTTCTGACCAAGGCGGCGCTCGAAGCGCTGGAGGCACGGTTCGCATGAGCAAGTACAGCCATTATGACGTGATCCGGAATCCCGTGATCACCGAGAAGTCGACCATGGCGTCCGAGAACAACCAGGTCGTCTTCGATGTCGCGATGAGCGCCACCAAGCCCGAGATCAAGGAAGCCGTCGAGGCGCTCTTCTCGGTCAAGGTCAAGGCGATCAACACCCTCGTCCGCAAGGGCAAGGTGAAGCGGTTCCGTGGCCGGATCGGCGTCCGTAACGACGTCAAGAAGGCAATCGTCACCCTCGCCGACGGCCAGTCGATCGACGTGGCAACCGGCCTGTAGGGAGAGAGCACAATGGGTCTCAAGCAATATAATCCGACCTCTCCCGGTCGCCGCCAGCTGATCACGACCGACCGGTCGGATCTTTGGAAGGGCGCCCCGGTCAAGACGCTGACCGAGGGGCTGACCTCCAAGGGCGGTCGTAACAATCGCGGTCGCATCACGGCTTTCCACCGTGGCGGCGGGCACAAGCGGACGTATCGTCTGGTCGACTTCAAGCGCGTCAAGTTCGACGTAGTCGGCACTGTCGAGCGTCTTGAATACGATCCCAACCGGACCGCATTCATCGCCCTCGTCAACTACGAGGACGGCGAGCAGGCCTACATCCTTGCGCCGCAGCGCCTCGCGGCCGGCGACAAGGTGATCTCGTCCATGGGTACCGTGGACGTGAAGCCGGGCAACGCCATGCCGCTCGAGCGGATGCCCGTCGGCACGCTCGTGCACAACGTCGAGATGAAGCCCCGCAAGGGTGGCCAGATCGCACGTTCGGCCGGCGCTTACGCCCAGTATGTGGGCCGTGACCAAGGCTGGGCGGTTCTCCGCCTCAACTCGGGCGAGCAGCGCCGCGTGCATGGCACGTGCCTTGCGACGGTCGGGGCCGTGTCCAACCAGGACCACTCGAACACTTCGCTCGGCAAGGCCGGTCGTTCCCGCTGGCTCGGGCGCAAGCCCGTCACCCGCGGTGTCGCGATGAACCCGATCGATCACCCGCATGGCGGTGGCGAGGGTCGCACCTCCGGTGGCCGTCACCCGGTCACGCCGTGGGGCAAGCCGACCAAGGGCAAGAAGACACGCAGCAACAAGGCCACGGACAAGTTCATCGTCCGCAGCCGCCACGTCAAGAAGGGCAGGTAAACCATGACCCGTTCTATTTGGAAGGGCCCGTTCGTCGACGGCTACCTGCTCAAGAAGGCTGAGAAGTCCCGCGAGTCCGGCCGTAACGAAGTGATCAAGATCTGGAGCCGCCGCTCGACGATCCTGCCGCAATTCGTGGGTCTCACCTTCGGTGTCCACAACGGCCAGAAGCACGTGCCGGTGAGCGTCAACGAAGACATGATCGGCCACAAGTTCGGCGAGTTCGCCCCGACCCGTACCTATTACGGGCATGCGGCCGACAAGAAGGCCAAGAGGAAGTAAGATGAGCAAGCCAAAAAGCCAGCGCGCGCTCAAGGACACTGAAGCCAAGGCGGTTCTGCGGATGCTCCGCACGAGCCCCCAGAAGCTGAACCTCGTGGCGCAGCTGATCCGCGGCAAGAAGGTCGAGAAGGCTCTGGCCGATCTCGAATTCTCCCGCAAGCGGATCGCCGGCCCCGTCCGGAAGACGCTCGAGAGCGCCATCGCCAATGCCGAGAACAATCATGGGCTCGACACCGATGCCCTCGTTGTTTCCGAGGCCTATGTCGGCAACTCGCTCGTCATGAAGCGTTTCATGGCCCGTGGCCGCGGCCGGTCCTCGCGGATCGAGAAGCCTTTTGCGCATCTGACGATCGTCGTGCGTCAAGTTGAGGAGACCGCATAATGGGTCAGAAGATCAATCCAATCGGGCTCCGCCTCGGCGTCAATCGCACCTGGGATTCCCGCTGGTTCGCCAACAAGGGCGAGTATGGCTCGCTCCTGCAGGAGGACCTGAAGATCCGCGAGCAGCTGCTCAAGGACCTGAAGCAGGCGGCGGTTTCCAAGATCGTCATCGAGCGTCCGCACCGCAAGTGCCGCGTGTCGATCCACACCGCCCGTCCGGGCATCGTGATCGGCAAGAAGGGCGCTGACATCGACAAGATCCGCGCCAAGGTGAAGAAGTTCACCGACAGCGAGGTCCACATCAACATCGTCGAGGTCCGCAAGCCCGAGACCGATGCGACACTGGTGGCCCAGGGCATCGCCCAGCAGCTCGAGCGCCGCGTGGCGTTCCGTCGTGCGATGAAGCGTGCCGTGCAGACCGCGATCCGCATGGGTGCCGGTGGCATCCGCGTTAACGTCGGCGGCCGTCTCGGCGGCGCGGACATCGCTCGGACCGAATGGTACCGCGAAGGTCGCGTTCCGCTGCACACGCTGCGTGCGGACATCGATTACGGCACCGCCGAAGCCGAGACCACTTACGGGATCATCGGCATCAAGGTCTGGATCTTCAAGGGCGAAGTGCTCGAGCACGATCCGTCGGCGCATGAGCGCCGTGCGACCGAGGGCGGCGAGGGCGGTGGCCATCGTCGTACCCAGGCTGCCGGCTAGGAAGGTTAGTTCACCATGCTGCAACCAAAACGTACAAAGTTCCGCAAGGCCCACAAGGGCCGCATCCATGGCGTTGCCAAGGGTGGCACGGACCTGAACTTCGGCCAGTTCGGCCTCAAGGCCCAGGAACCCGAGCGCGTCACTGCACGGCAGATCGAGGCGGCCCGCCGCGCGATCACCCGCGAGATGAAGCGCCAGGGCCGCGTCTGGATCCGTATCTTCCCGGACCTGCCGGTTTCCAAGAAGCCGACCGAAGTCCGCATGGGTAAGGGCAAGGGTTCGGTCGAGTACTGGACCGCGCGCGTCAAGCCGGGCCGCATCCTGTTCGAGATCGACGGTGTGCCCGAGGACGTCGCTAAGGAAGCACTGCGCCTGGGCGCGATGAAGCTTCCGATCACCACGCGGGTCATCACCCGCATTGCGGATTGAGGATCATGGCTACCAAGACTTCCGATGTGCGGGCCAAGACCCCCGACGAGCTGAAGGACCAGCTCCTCAGCCTCAAGAAGGAACAGTTCAACCTGCGCTTCCAGCGCGCCACCCAGCAGCTGGAATCTCCGGCACGGGTTCGTCAGGTCCGCCGCGAGATCGCGCGGATCAAGACGATCCTTGCCGAGAAGAGCGCTGCGAAGTAAGGAGCGACCCAGATGCCAAAGCGTATGTTGCTGGGGACCGTCGTCTCCGATGTGAATGAGAAGACGGTCGTGGTGCGCGTCGAGCGGCGCTTCACCCACCCCGTGATGAAGAAGACGGTTCGCCGTTCCAAGAAGTACCACGCCCATGACGAGGCCAACAGCGCCAAGGTCGGGGATACCGTGTGGATCGAGGAATGCGCGCCCATCTCCAAGAACAAGCGTTGGACGCTGGTCCAAAACGCATAAACCAGACTTAGTGCGGCAGGCCGGGCAGGGCGGGTCGCAGGATAACCAAGAAGGCATCCAGTCATGATTCAGATGCAGTCCAACCTCGACGTCGCCGACAATTCCGGCGCCCGTCGTGTCATGTGCATCAAGGTGCTGGGCGGCTCGCATCGCAAGTATGCGTCGGTGGGCGACATCATCGTGGTGTCGGTCAAGGACGCCATCCCGCGCGGCCGTGTCAAGAAGGGCCAGGTGATGAAGGCCGTCGTCGTGCGCACCGCCAACGACATCCGTCGTCCCGACGGCACCGTCATCCGGTTCGACCGGAACGCTGCGGTTCTGATCAACAACAACAAGGAGCCGATCGGCACCCGTATCTTCGGGCCGGTTCCGCGTGAGTTGCGGTCCAGGAACCACATGAAGATCATCTCGCTGGCGCCGGAGGTGCTGTAATGGCCGCCAAGATCAAGAAGGGCGACAAGGTCGTCGTGCTCGCAGGCAAGGACAAGGGCAAGACCGGCCAGGTCCTGCGCGTCATCCCGAGCGAAACGCGTGCTCTGGTGCAGGGGATCAACCTCGTGCGCCGTCACACCAAGCAGAGCGCGAGCCAGGATGCGGGCATCTACACCAAGGAAGCGCCGATCCACCTGTCCAACATCGCGCTGGCCGATGCCAATGGCAAGCCGAGCCGCGTCGGTTTCCAGATCAAAGACGGCGTGAAATCGCGCGTCGCCAAGACCACCGGAGATGTGATCGATGGCTGAGCTCTACATTCCGCGCCTTCGCACGCAGTATGACGATGCGATCCGCGCGAGCCTCGTGAAGGATTTCGGGTACAAGAACCCGATGGAAGTGCCCAAGCTCGACAAGATCGTGCTGAACATGGGCGTGGGCGAAGCCGTGGCCGACACCAAGAAGGTGAAGACCGCAGCTGCCGACCTCGAGCGCATCGCCGGCCAGAAGCCCGTGATCACGCATGCCCGCAAGTCGATCGCCGGCTTCAAGGTGCGTGAGCAGATGCCGCTCGGCGTGAAGGTGACGCTGCGCAAGACGCGCATGTACGAGTTTCTCGACCGGCTGGTGAACATCGCCCTGCCGCGCGTCCGCGACTTCCGCGGGCTCAACCCGAACTCGTTCGACGGCGCGGGCAACTATGCGATGGGGATCAAGGAACACATCATTTTCCCCGAGATCAACTATGACCAGGTCGACCAGATCTGGGGCATGGACATCGTGATCTGCACCACCGCGAAGTCGGACGACGAGGCGCGCGCGCTTCTGAAGGCTTTCAATTTCCCCTTCCGGCAGTAATCCGGAAGAGCGAGAGGAAGAGACATGGCAAAGACCAGCTCAATCGAAAAGAACAAGCGCCGCCGCAAGCTCGCCAAGCAGTATGCGCCCAAGCGCGCCGCACTCAAGGCGCTGACCAAGGATCAGTCGGCTTCGCTCGAAGAGCGCTTTGCCGCACAGCTCAAGCTCGCCGAGCTTCCGCGCAATTCGGCTCCCGTGCGGATCCGCAATCGCTGCGAAGTGTCGGGCCGTCCGCGCGGTTTCTACCGCAAGCTCCGCATGAGCCGCATTGCCCTGCGTGAGCTGGGCAATCTCGGGCAGGTGCCCGGCATGGTCAAGTCGAGCTGGTAGGAGAACAGAGAAGATGTCCTTTACCGATCCCATCGGAGACATGCTGACCCGCATCCGCAATGCGCAGATGCGTCGCCGCACTTCGGTCTCCACCCCTGCCTCGACGCTCCGTGGTCGTGTGCTCGACGTGCTGAAGTCGGAAGGCTTCATCCGCGGCTACACCGAGACGCGCAACGAGAACGGTTCGGGTGAGTTCGAGATCGAACTGAAGTATTCCGAGAACGTGCCGGTGATCCGCACGATCGAGCGCGTTTCGCGCCCGGGTCGTCGCGTTTACGCTTCGGCCAAGAACATTCCCTCTGTGGCCAATGGCCTCGGTGTTTCGGTGCTCTCGACCCCCAAGGGCGTGATGGCCGACCACGAGGCGCGCTCGCAGAACGTTGGTGGTGAGGTACTCTGCCGCGTGTTCTAAGGCGCGATCGCACGATCGCTCCGGGACATCGGCATGACGATGACTCAAAGGTAGATTAGATATGTCCCGTACTGGTAAGAAGCCGGTCGAACCGGTAAGCGGCGTGACCGTTTCGGTCGACGGCCGCACCGTGAAGGCCAAGGGCCCCAAGGGTGAACTGAGCGTCGCGCTCATGGATAACGTCAATGTCGAGCAGACCGAGCAGGGTCTCGTCGTCTCGCCGACCGACGACAGCGCAGAGGCCCGTGCGGCCTGGGGTACGACCCGCGCGCTGATCCAGAACATCGTCACCGGGGTGAGCACCGGCTTCGAAAAGAAGCTCCAGATCCAGGGCGTGGGTTACCGCGCCGCCATGCAGGGCAAGGATCTGAAGCTTTCGCTCGGTTTCAGCCACGAAGTGGTCTATGAGACCCCTGCGGGAATCACGCTTGCCACCACGACGCCGACCGAAATCACGGTGTCGGGTACCGACAAGCAGCTGGTCGGCCAGGTGGCCGCCAACATTCGCGACTACCGTCGCCCCGAGCCCTACAAGGGCAAAGGCGTTCGGTACCTGGGCGAGTTCGTCGCCCGCAAAGAAGGCAAGAAGAAGTAAGGAGCGCCGTCATGGCAACCAGCTTGAAGGGTACGGCACGCCGCAAGGCCCGCGTCAGGCGCGCTCTCAAGGCGCGTGCCTTTGGCCGCCCGCGTCTGAGCGTGTTCCGCTCGGACAAGAACATCTACGCGCAGATCATCGACGACAGCTCGGGCCGCACGCTCGCCGCCGCCTCGACCCTGGACAAGGACGTCCGCGACCAGGTCAAGAACGGCGCGACCGCAGAAGCGGCTGCCACGATCGGCAAGCTGATCGCGGAGCGCGGCACCAAGGCCGGTGTGGCCGAAGTCATCTTCGACCGTGGCGCCTACCTCTATCACGGCCGTGTAAAGGCCCTTGCAGACGCTGCCCGTGAGGGCGGTCTGCAGTTCTAACCACGGCGAGGAAGAAGAATTATGAGCAGAGACGTTCAAGAGCGCGACAGCGAATTCGTCGATCGCCTGGTCCACATCAACCGTGTGGCCAAGGTGGTGAAGGGCGGCCGTCGCTTCGGCTTCGCAGCACTCGTGGTTGTCGGCGACCAGAAGGGCCGCGTCGGCTTTGGTCACGGCAAGGCCCGTGAAGTGCCCGAAGCGATCCGCAAGGCGACCGAGCAGGCCAAGCGCCAGATGATCCGTGTGCCGCTGCGTGAGGCGCGTACGCTCCATCACGACGTGAACGGGCGTCACGGCGCCGGCAAGGTCGTGCTGCGCGCGGCTCCGGCCGGTACTGGCATCATCGCCGGCGGGCCGATGCGCGCCGTGTTCGAGACGCTTGGCATCAACGACATCGTTGCCAAGTCGACCGGCACAGCGAACCCCTACAACATGGTGCGCGCCACCTTTGATGCGCTCGCACGCGTCGACAGCCCCCGTTCGGTGGCGTCGCGTCGCGGCCTCAAGGTCTCGGAGCTGCAGGCTCGTCGCGGCGAAGCCGCCGTCGAAGCCTGATCGAGCGGACCAGGAGAAGATCAATGGCTGACAAGACCGTTACCGTCGAGCAGATCGGCAGCCCGATCCGCCGCGAGAAGAGCCAGCGCGCGAC
Source organism: Arsenicitalea aurantiaca (assembly GCF_003994485.1). Lineage (GTDB taxonomy): Bacteria > Pseudomonadota > Alphaproteobacteria > Rhizobiales > Devosiaceae > Arsenicitalea > Arsenicitalea aurantiaca. Next base: position 672,001 of record NZ_RZNJ01000002.1, on the reverse strand, counting down.
CCTGATCGGGCTCGGGCTGAACAAGATGCGCAAGCAGTCGACGCTGAAGGACACGCCCGAAGTTCGCGGCATGATCCGCAAGCTTCCGCACCTGGTGCGCGTCGTCGGCGAGAAGCAGGAATAGGGTAGTCAAATGACGCGTTTGAACGATTTGCGGGACAATCCCGGCGCCAACAAGACCCGTGTCCGCATCGGCCGCGGCATCGGTTCGGGCGTGGGCAAGACCGGCGGACGCGGCGGTAAGGGCCAGACGGCCCGTTCCGGCGTCGCGATCAACGGCTTCGAGGGCGGCCAGATGCCGCTCCACATGCGCATGCCGAAGCGCGGCTTCAACGTGCCCAACGTCAAGACGTACAACCAGGTGCGGCTCGACCGCATCCAGCAGTACATCGATGCGGGCAAGCTGGACGTCTCGGGTGTCGTGGACGGGGCTGCACTGGTCAAGGCCGGTGTCATCCGTCGCGAGCGTGATGGCGTGCGCCTGATCAATGGCAGCGGTGAATTCACCGCCAAGAACGTGACCTTCAATGTGGTGCACGCTTCGAAAGGTGCCGTAGCAGCCATTGAAGCTGCCGGCGGCAAGGTCGATATGCCTGAGGCAAAGTCGACGGCTGAAGAGTAGGCCCAACTGGCCGCGATCGCTTCGGTACGCCGAAGCGATCGTCGATGGGTCTTTCCCAAGGAGCGAATATGGCGTCCGCAGCCGAGCAACTGGCCAGGAACCTCAATTTCGGGACCTTCGCCAAGGCCAAGGCCCTACAGCAGCGTATCCTGTTCACCCTGGGTGTGCTGCTCGTCTACCGCCTCGGGACGTTCATTCCCGTACCCGGCATCGATCCAGACGCCTACCGCGCCACTTTCGAGCAGGCGCAGCAGGGCATCGTGGGCATGTTCAACATGTTCGCGGGCGGTGCCGTCGAGCGCATGGCGATTTTCGCGCTCAACCTCATTCCCTACATCACCGCTTCCATCGTCATTCAGGTCGTATCCTCGGCGTCTCCGCGCCTCGAGGCCCTGAAGAAGGAAGGCGAGGCGGGCCGCCGCAAGCTCAACCAGTATACGCGCTATCTTGCCGTCGTGTTCTGCGCCGTGCAGGCCTATGGCATTGCCGTCGGGCTTGAGGCGAGCCAGGGCGTCGTCATCAATCCGGGCTGGTTCTTCCGCATCTCGACGGTCATCACGCTCGTAGGCGGCACGATGTTCCTGATGTGGCTTGGCGAGCAGGTGACTGCGCGCGGCGTCGGCAACGGCATCTCGCTCATCATTTTCGCCGGCATCGTCGCGAACCTTCCTCCGACGATCGTCCAGACGCTCGAGCTCAGCCGTACCGGCGCGCTGCCGACGCTTGCCGTCGTCGGGCTGCTGATCCTCGCGATCGTCGTCATCGCCGTCATCGTCTTCTTCGAGCGTGCCCAGCGCCGGCTGCTGATCCAGTATCCAAAGCGCCAGGTCGGCAACAAGATGTTCCAGGGCGATACCTCGCACCTGCCGCTGAAGCTCAACACCGCAGGCGTGATCCCGGTGATCTTCGGGTCCTCGCTCCTGCTGCTTCCGGCGACGCTGGTCGGGTTCGGGGCGTCGGGCGATGCGCCGCAGTGGCTGCAGGTGACCTCGGCGCTGCTCGGTCGCGGACAGCCGCTCTATCTCGGACTCTTCGCCGCGCTGATCATCTTCTTCTCGTTCTTTTACACCTCGATCGTCTTCAACCCGACCGACACCGCCGATAATCTGAAGCGCTCCGGCGGCTTCATTCCGGGCATTCGTCCCGGCGAGCGGACCGCCCAGCACATCGATTACGTGCTGACGCGCATCACTGTGGTCGGTGCGGCCTATCTGACGGTCGTGGCGCTGATACCCGAAGTGCTGCTCAGCCAGCTGACGGTCAGCCAATTCATCGGCGGTACTTCGCTGCTGATCATGGTGACGGTGACCCTCGATACGGTCAGCCAGATCCAGAGCCACCTCATCGCTCAACAATATGAGGGGCTGGTCAAGAAATCGCGACTCGGAGGAAAGCGCCGATGAGACTGATTCTCCTGGGCCCCCCGGGGGCGGGCAAGGGGACGCAGGCCAATAAACTGGTCGAGACCTTCTCCATTCCACACCTGTCCACCGGCGACATCCTGCGCGCCGCAATTGCGGCCAAGACCCCGATGGGGCTCGAAGCGAAGTCGATCATGGATGCTGGGGGCCTCGTCTCGGACGATGTGGTGAACGGCATCGTGTCCGAGCGGCTCGATGCCGAGGACTGCCGCAGGGGCTTCGTGCTCGACGGCTTCCCGCGCACCATCGTGCAGGCGGACGCCCTCGGGCAGATGCTTGAGGAAAAGGACATGGCGCTCGATGCCGTCGTCCAGATCACTGCGGAGCCGGACGAACTGGTCAAGCGGATCGCGAACCGCGCTCGCGAGAGCGGCGTGGCGCGGGGGGACGACAATGAAGACGTGCTGCGCAAGCGGCTCGACGTCTACAACCAGCAGACTGCTCCGCTCGTGGACTATTATCGCGAGCGCGGTCTGTTGCGGACGGTCGACGGCATGAAGCCGGTCGGCGAAGTCACCGCCGACATCTCTGCGGCGATCGGGCAAAAGTAACAGCGTCAGCCCAAACAGGATGAAGACGGGGAGGGGCGTTGCTCCACCCCGGGGGATTTGGCGGGGGCAGTTGACTCCGGATCGCCGACCCCTTAAGAACCGCGCCAGTCTCATGGATTATTGGGCTGGATTCGGTTCCCCGATTGAGTGGGGGTCGGAGTCCGGTCCCTTATTGTTGTTGAACGGCGCGCCAAGGCGGTGCCGATTGAAGGAGAGCGGACGTGGCCCGTATTGCTGGCGTCAATATCCCGACGAACAAGCGCGTAGTCATCGCGCTTCAGTACATTCACGGGATCGGCGACAAGTTTGCCGTCGATATCTGCGAGAAGGTGGGGATCCCCGCCGAGCGTCGTGTCAATGAACTGACCGACGCCGAAGTCATCCAGATCCGTGAGACGATCGACCGCGACTACGTCGTGGAAGGCGATCTTCGTCGCAATGTCGCGATGAACATCAAGCGTCTTATGGATCTCGGCAATTATCGTGGGCTGCGCCATCGTCGCGGCCTGCCGGTTCGTGGCCAGCGCACGCATACCAATGCGCGCACCCGCAAGGGTCCGGCCAAGCCGATCGCCGGCAAGAAGAAATAAGGATCCTCGCGGATCCTCGGTGGAGCTGCCGGGGCATAGAGGCTGCCGGCAGCGACGATATCGACAAAGGGAAGTAAATGGCAAAGACTGATACGGCACGCGTTCGTCGTCGCGAGCGCAAGAACATCACCAATGGCGTTGCTCATGTGAACGCCTCCTTCAACAACACCATGGTGACCATCACCGACGTTCAGGGGAACACGATTTCCTGGTCGTCTTCGGGCGTGATGGGTTTCAAGGGCTCGCGCAAGTCGACCCCTTATGCGGCGCAGGTCGCTGCCGAAGATGCGGCCAAGAAGGCCCAGGAACACGGCATGAAGACCCTCGAGGTCGAGGTGCGCGGCCCCGGTTCGGGTCGTGAGTCTGCGCTGCGTGCGCTGCAGGCGGCCGGGTTCAACGTCACCAGCATCCGCGATGTCACCTCGATCCCCCATAACGGGTGCCGGCCGCGCAAGCGTCGTCGCGTCTGATCAGGACGGGCTCCCCACGCCGAGTGGGGAGCGACATTGTGTTTGCGGCTGAGCGGCCGACGGGCCGCGAAATTGAAAGGACGTTACCGTGACCATCCAGAGGAACTGGCAGGAACTTATCAAGCCGACCAAGCTGGACATCGTTTCGGGCAGCGACAACGCACGCCTCGCCTCGGTCGTCGCCGAGCCGCTTGAGCGTGGCTATGGTCTCACGCTTGGCAATGCGCTGCGCCGCGTATTGCTCTCTTCGCTCCAGGGCGCTGCCGTCACTGCGGTGCAGATCGAGGGCGTTCTGCACGAATTCTCGTCGGTCCCCGGCGTTCGCGAGGACATTACCGACCTCGTTCTGAACGTCAAGGAGATCGCGGTCAAAATGCAGGCCGAGGGCCCGAAGCGCCTGACGCTGTCCAAGCAGGGTCCTGGTGCGGTTACCGCGGGCGACATTCGCGTGACCGGCGACATCGAGATCCTCAACCCCGATCTCGTCATCTGCCATCTCGACGACGGGGCCGAGATCAACATCGAGTTCACCGTCAACACGGGCAAGGGCTATGTTCCGGCTGACCGGAACCGTCCCGACGATGCGCCGATCGGCTACATCCCGGTCGATGCGCTGTTCTCGCCGGTGCGGCGCGTGTCTTACAAGGTCGACCCGACCCGCGAGGGCCAGGTGCTGGACTACGACAAGCTCACGCTGCAGATCGAGACCAATGGCGCAATCTCGCCGGATGACGCGGTGGCTTTCGCCGCGCGCATCCTGCAGGATCAGCTGACGGTGTTCGTGAACTTCGAGGAGCCCAGCAAGGAGAAGGCGCAGGACGCCGTTCCCGAGCTGGCCTTCAACCCGGCGCTGCTCAAGAAGGTGGACGAACTCGAGCTCTCCGTGCGCTCGGCGAACTGCCTCAAGAACGACAACATCGTCTATATCGGCGACCTCATCCAGAAGACCGAAGCCGAGATGCTTCGCACTCCCAATTTCGGGCGCAAGTCGCTCAACGAGATCAAGGAAGTGCTCGCCCAGATGGGGCTGCATCTGGGTATGGATGTCGCCAATTGGCCGCCCGAAAACATTGACGACCTCGCCAAGCGCTACGAAGATCATTATTGATCGCGCGCGGTATTGAGTTTCAGGAGACAGAACAATGCGCCACGGTAACGCGAACCGTAAGCTCAACCGGACTTCGGCCCATCGCAAGGCCATGTTCGCCAACATGTCCGCCGCGCTGATCAAGCACGAGCAGATCGTCACCACCCTGCCCAAGGCCAAGGAGCTTCGTCCGATCGTGGAGAAGCTCATCACGCTGGGCAAGCGCGGTGATCTCCATGCGCGCCGTCAGGCCATCGCCCAGATGCGCGACGAGACGCAGGTCAAGAAGCTCTTCGACGTGCTCGGCCCGCGCTATCAGGACCGTCAGGGCGGCTATATCCGCATCCTGAAGGCCGGCTTCCGCTATGGCGACAATGCACCGGTCGCAGTGATCGAGTTCGTCGATCGCGACGTCAATGCCAAGGGTCTCGACAGCGGCCCGACCCAGGACCAGGCGAACCGCGACGAAGACGAGTCCGTCGCAGCCTGATTGAGGGCTTTCGAACTTCGAGGGCGGTGCCGACGCAGGTCGGCGCCGCCCTTTTCGTTTGGGCTCCGAAATGCTTGACTGGGTGGGTCAGCCGGGTGGAGGAGCGTGGGCTATGGATGGCAAAGGCTTGGTGCTGGTCACCGGCGCAACCGGGTTCGTCGGCAAGTGGACCGTGATTTCCCTGCTGAGGGCAGGGTATGCCGTTCGTGGCTCGGTGCGCGATGCCGGCAAGGCGGAGATGGTCCGCGCGGCGGTCCGGCAGGAGGTTGGCGCAGAAGCAGTCGACCGGCTCGATTTCGTGGTGCTCGACCTTCTCGATGACGCCGGTTGGGCAGAAGCCATGTCCGGCGTCTCGTCCGTCATGCACGTGGCAACGGTCATCAGGGGCGATGAGCCGAAGGATCCCCAGATCGTCGTGCGACCCGCGATGGAGGGTACGGCGCGGGTCATGCGTTTTGCTCATGAGGCGGGCGTCAACCGCGTGATCATCACCTCTTCGATCGCGACGGTCGGCTATGGGCACGGTCAGGTATCGGGTCGCCGAACCTATACCGAGGAGGATTTCACCAATCTTGCAGGGATGCGCTGGACCTGGGCCTATTGCATCGGCAAGACGCGGGCCGAGCAGGCTGCCTGGGCCTTTGCGCGAGAGCACGGCATGGCGCTGACGACGATCCATCCGGGGATGATCCTCGGACCCGCGCTCGATGCAGATGCGTCGATCTCGCTAGGCGCCGTGACGGGCCTGCTCGATGGGACGACGCCGGCCATGCCCAATATCGGGTTCTCGGTGAGCGATGTGCGGGACGTCGCCGATCTTCACGTCGCGGCTCTCGAAAGGCCCGAGGCGGCCGGGGAGCGATACCTCGCCACCGGGCGCTATCTGTGGTTTCGCGAGATTGCGGACATCCTGCGCGCCGCTTACCCAGATCGAACGATCACCCAGAAGATCGTGCCGGACTGGATCATGCGGGCGCTCGCCTATATGGGCGGTCCGGTGCGCCAGATCATCAACGACATCGGCAATGAGAAGCACTTCGACGGGGCGAAGGGCGAAGCGCTGCTGGGGCGCCCGTTCAGGAGTGCAGAGGACGCGGTGCTGGGGGCCGCCGAAAGCGCGATCCGGCTCGGGCTGCTGAAGGCGCCGCAGGGCAAGAAAGCGGCAGCATAGGGAGGCGGCAACGCCGCCCCCCGAAGGTCGTGGTTACTCCGGCCGCTGGTCGCGGCCGGTGTAGATGTCGTCGACCCAGTACTGCTCGCGCCGATCGAAGCCGTTGAACGGGGTGAGGGACGCCTGGGTATAGGCGCCCATCAGGCCGAACTCGATCCAATCGTCCTCGTCGATGTCCGCGGGAAGCTCGAACGTCTGGGGCAGGACGTCATAGCTGTCGCAGGTCGGGCCGAAGATGGTGAAGCCACTGGACTGGCCGTCATTGTCGTGGAGCCGCGCACCGCGCCAGACGCGGACGGGCGGGGTAAAGTCCATGAACTTCACTTCCATCAACGCACCATACGCCCCGTCGTTGAGATAGACCGAGAGACCGCCGCGCTGATGCTTGACGCGCAGGAGCAGCGAGGTCGAGGGCGTGACGAGCGCGCGGCCCGGCTCGATGATGAGTTCAGGAGCGGATCCGGCGAAGTTGTCTTCGACCGCCTGTCGGATAGTGTCGAAATAGACATCCATCGGGGGCGCCGAGCTCGTCGGGTAGGGAGCGGGGAAACCGCCGCCGATATTGAGGCGCTTGAGCTCGATGCCCGCTTCGGTGGCGATACGCGCTGCCGCCGCGATGTGGCGCTCGTAGGCGTAGGAATCCTCGCACTGCGAGCCAACGTGGAAGCAGAGGCTGGGCGAATAGCCCATCTGTTCCACCATGGCCGCGATCTCGACTGCGCCGGCTTCGAGAACGCCGAACTTGGTGCCGAAATCATAGGATTTCAGCGCCTTGCCGGCTTTGAAGCGCGTGGTGACCTCGACATCGCGGCTCGGCGAGATGATCGCGGCGAGCTGATCGAGCTGCGCGATATGGTCGATGGTGAAGGAGCGGACGCCGAACTCTTCATAAGCCCGCTCGATCTCGCGGCGGCTCTTGATCGGGTTGTTGTAGTGCATGGCTGCGCCGGGCGCATGCTTCTGGATGAGCGCCATCTCGCTGTTCGAGGCGACGTCGAACGCCTTCATCCCCTCGCGGTGCAGCACCTCGATGATGTGTGGGGAGGGGTTGGCCTTGACCGCATAGGTCAGGAGGCCGTCAAAGCCCTTCTTGAAGACCTTGCGCGCCTTGATCAGCTCGCGCTCGGAAAACAGGAAGCTGGGATAATCCGGAGCCTCGGCCGCGATCAGCGCCAGGGTGCTGGGATAGGTGGTGGCCGGCTCGGACGTCATTGGGGACCTGCCCTTCAAAAGGAGTGGAGTTGGCTGCATATAGGAAGCATTGCCCCTCTGGGCAATGCACAATCCGCGGCGTATCCAAGCGGCTTCCCGCGACACCTTAATGGCGACAGATTCGCGGCGGAAACGACAATTGGCCGGGGCGGCCCCGCGGTGCTGCCCCAAGCAACCGGAGCCTTGCCATGTCCATCCGACTTCCCGTCCTGATCGCCGGTGGCGTACTGGTCGTCGTGCTCGGCGGTATCGCGGCAATATCGGCGCAGCAGGACGCCGCTCCACCTCCCGCGCCGCAGGCCCAGGTGTCGGTGCCGGCCCCTGTAGAGCGCGTGGTGCCGCGGTCGGAAGGGGAGATGCAGCTGAGCTTTGCCCCTGTCGTCCGGATGGTGGCGCCCGCGGTGGTGAACGTTTATGCGACCCGCATCCAGCAGCGGGCCCGCTCGCCGTTTGAGAATGATCCCTTCTTTCAGCGCTTCTTCGGCGGGCGGTCACCATTTTCCGAGAGCCGCCCCCGCGAGTCGCGGTCGCTCGGTTCCGGCGTCATCGTCGACCCGAGCGGGCTCATCCTCACCAACAGCCATGTGGTGAGCGGCGCGACCGATATCCGGATCGCGCTGTCGGACCGGCGGGAGCTTCACGTCGACCTCGTGCTCGATGATCCCCAGACCGATCTTGCGGTGTTGCAGGTGCGAGAGCTGGGCGATGAGCAGCTGCCCGCGCTCGACTTCGCCAATTCCGATGCGCTCGAAGTGGGCGACCTCGTTCTCGCCATCGGCAATCCCTTCGGGGTGGGGCAGACGGTGACGAGCGGAATCGTCTCGGCACTCGCTCGCACGGGCGTCGAAGCCAGCGACTATGAATTCTTCATCCAGACCGATGCGGCCATCAATCCGGGGAATTCGGGCGGCGCGCTCGTCGATCTCGAGGGGCGCGTCGTGGGGATCAACACTGCCATCTATTCCTCCAGCGGCGGATCGGTCGGCATCGGCTTTGCCATACCCTCATCAATGGCGCAGGTGGTCGCCGATGCGGCGATGGCCGGCGGCGGCATAGTGCGCCCGTGGCTCGGTGCGATGACGCAGGCAGTCAACGCCGACATCGCGAACAGCATCGGGATGGGCGCCGCCTATGGGGCGATCGTGACTGCGGTGGCGCCGGAAGGACCGGCCGAGCGCGCGGGGCTCCGGGCCGGGGACGTCGTCCTGTCGATCGACGGCATCAGCATCGACGATCCGAGTGCGCTCAACTTTCGGCTCGCGACCAAGCCACTGGGATCGACCGCGGAGATCGGGATTTTGCGCAACGGCACGACGATCGCCGCGAATCTGTCGGTCGAGGCGCCACCGGCACCCGATGAGGACGAGATCGCCGAGATCGATGGCAATACCCGCTTTGCTGGCGTTCGGGCGCAGGCGCTGGGCCCGGCGCTCGCCCAGCAGAAGGGGCTACCCTATGACGCGCGCGGCATGCTGGTGCTGGATGTCGTGGCGGGCTCGCCTGCGGCGGCGCTCGGTCTGCGGCCGGACGACGTGATCGTCGCGCTCAACGCGGTGGAAACCGCAGATGCCGAAACCTTCCGCATGCTGGCCTCGCAGCGCCCCGATCGCTGGCAGATCGTGCTGCGCCGCAATGGCCGGCTCGTGCGCTCGACGGTGTCCGGCTGATGGCCGACCTATTTTCCAGCGATGCACCTGCCGATCCCGAGGACGCGGCCGATGATGCGGGCCGGCCCCTGGCCGACCGGCTGCGGCCCGAAGCGCTCGATGATGTCATCGGGCAGACCCATCTGCTTGGGCCCGATGGCACGCTGCGCAGGATGATCGCGGCGGGGCGGCTCGGTTCGCTCATCCTCTGGGGACCGCCGGGAACGGGCAAGACGACCGTGGCGCGGCTTCTGGCCAGCCAGATCGGCTACAGCTTCGAGCAGATCTCGGCGGTCTTTTCGGGCGTCGCCGATCTCAAGAAGGTTTTCGAGAAGGCGCGCTTCACCCGGCAGTCCGGCAAGCGGACGCTGCTGTTCGTGGATGAGATCCACCGGTTCAACCGGGCGCAGCAGGACGGGTTCCTCCCGGTGATGGAGGACGGCACGGTCGTGCTGGTGGGGGCCACCACCGAGAACCCTTCTTTCGAGCTCAACGCCGCGCTTCTCTCGCGCGCACAGGTCCTGCGTTTCCAGCCGCTTTCACGCGATGATCTCCAGGCGCTTGCCGGGCGCGCCGAGGCCATGCTCGGCCGTCCCCTGCCACTCGCTGCGGAGGCGCGGGAAGCGCTTTACGGGCTCGCCGATGGCGATGGGCGCGCAATGCTCGGGCTGATCGAAGAGGTGATGGCGGCAGCACGCCCCGACGAAGTGCTGGATCCGGCGGGCCTCCTGACCGTGGTGCAGCGGCGGGCACCGATCTACGACAAGGCGCAGGATGGGCACTACAATCTGATTTCGGCGCTCCACAAGACGATCCGGGGATCGGACCCCGATGCTGCGCTCTACTATTTTGCGCGCATGATCGACGCGGGCGAGGATCCGCTCTACCTGGCGCGTCGCCTCATCCGGATGGCGGTCGAGGATATCGGGCTTGCCGATCCTGCGGCGCTGCCGCAGGCCGTCGCCGCGCGGGATGCCTACCAGATGCTGGGGTCCCCCGAGGGTGAACTGGCGCTGGCGCAGGCCGTGGTCTATCTCGCCTCCGCGCCGAAATCGAACGCGGTCTACACGGCCTTCAAGGCCGCGATGGCGGTTGCCAAGAAGACGGGCTCGCCCACACCCCCAATGGTGATCCTCAACGCGCCCACGAAACTGATGAAGTCCGAGGGCTATGGCGAGGGCTATGTTTACGACCACGATACGCCCGAGGGGTTCTCGGGGCAGCAATATTTTCCCGAAGCGATCGGTCGGCAGGATTTCTACGCGCCGGTGGAGCGCGGGTTCGAGCGGGAAATCAAGAAACGGCTCGACTATTTTTCTCGTCTGCGGTCAAAGAAGGCCGAAGATCAGGGCTGAGGGCCCGCGGAGTTGACGATGGTGCGAGCGAACCGAGAATTTTGTGTGCGCGGGACAAGGCCCCGGGGAGGGGCTCGATGAGCGGGGTGCGCCAGCAGGTCGTCGCGCGGGACGAGGACGGCATGCGGCTCGACCGCTGGTTCGCGACGCACTTTCCCGACATCGGCTTCGGGCGCCTGCAGAAACTGATCCGCACCGGTCAGGTGCGCGTCGACAGCGGCCGGGTGAAGACCAATACCCGCCTGGAATCGGGTCAGGTGGTGCGCGTTCCACCGCGCGAGGACGTGCCCGAGCGCCCCGATGCGCCCAAGCCCATGCCGGCGGACGCATCCTTCCTGCGCTCGATCATTCTTTACGAAGACGACGACCTCTACGTCTTCAACAAGCCCCATGGCCTTGCTTCGCAGGGCGGATCGGGAACGACGCGGCACATGGACGGTCTGCTCAAGAGCCTGCCCAACAAGAAGGGCGAAACGCCTCGGCTGGTGCATCGGCTCGACCGTGACACGTCGGGCTGCCTCGTCGTTGCAAAGACGCGGCAGGCGGCCAGCCATTTCGGAGAGGTGTTTCGCTCCCGATCGGCGCGCAAGATCTACTGGGCGGTGGTCGCAGGCAATCCGCAACCCAAGCAGGGCCGGATCTCGTGCTTCCTTGCCAAGCAGCCGACGCGCGATGGCGAACAGATGGTGGTCGTCGAGAACGGCGCTCCCGATGCGGTGCATTCGATGAGCTATTATTCGGTGACCGACATAGCGAGCCGGCGGTTCGCCTGGGTGACGCTGAAGCCTGTGACCGGGCGGACCCACCAGTTGCGCGTCCACATGGCGCAACTGGGAACGCCGATCATCGGCGATCCACGCTATTTCAACATCGAGAACTGGGAACCTGCAGAGGGGCTGGGAGAGGGGCTGCACTTGCACGCGCGGCGGATCAGCCTGCCCCTCCGTTCGGGTGGCCGGCTCGACGTCTCCGCTCCGCTGCCACCCCATATCGCGCAGACTTTCGAAGCACTCGGCTTCGACGCGGAACGCTACGACGCTCAGGACGAGGACCCCGAAGAGGCATGAAGCTGATCGTATTCGACGTCGATGGCACGCTGATCGACACGCACACGCTGATTGCCGAGCACATGGCCTCGGCGTTCACGGGCGCCGGGCTGGTGGCGCCGACACCGTCGGAAGTCCGCCGGATCATCGGCCTTTCCCTCCCGGTCGCGATTGCCGAACTCGCCCGCTCTGAAGACCAGGTGCTGGTTGCGGCCCTGGTCGAGGCCTACAAGGGTCATTACCGCGCGGCAGTGGCGATCGCGAATGACCGCGAGCCGCTCTTTCCGGGCACGCGAGAAGCGTTGGACCGGCTTCGGCTGCTCGAGGAGACCCTGCTCGGCGTCGCCACGGGCAAGGCGCTGGCCGGGCTCGAGCGCATCCTCGCTCTGCACGGGCTCCGGGACCATTTCGTGACTTTGCAAACCCCCGACCACAACCCCTCGAAGCCGCATCCCGGCATGCTCCTTCGTGCGATGGCCGAAACCGGCGTGGCCCCCGAGGACACGGTGATGATTGGGGATACGGTTTTTGACATGCAGCTCGCAAAATCGGCCGGAGCCAAGGCGATTGGAGTTGGCTGGGGGTATCACGAGCGTCATGAACTCGAGCAGGCGGGAGCCGATGTCCTGATCGAGAGTTTCGAGGACCTCGACGCAGCGCTGCTGCAACTGGAGGGTTGAGATGGGCAATCTGCTCGACGACGCGGGCACGCCACGTGACGATGGATATTCCCGCGCCCAGAAGCACGTGACCCCCGAGCTGCCGAAGCGATTCTACAAGGCAAGCGGCGTGGGCGTCGTCGAGGGCGGGTTCGTCGTGACGCTGGATGGCAAGGCGACGCGCACTCCCGGCAAGGTGCCGGTGATCGTGCCCGCGGCCGGCATTGCAACGCTGATGGCCGAGGAGTGGGGCGCTCAGGGGGAGCGCATCGACCCCAGGACCATGCCGGTGGTCCGGCTCGTCAACTCGGCAATGGAGAGCGGGGAAGCCATGATCCCGGCTTTCCGCGACGAGATCATCCGCTATGCCGGCAATGACCTGCTGCTCTATCGCGCCGACAGCCCGCGAGAACTGGTGGCAGACCAGGAAGCGATCTGGGACGCGGCGCTGGTCAAGCTCGCCCGGCACTTCTCGATCAGCTTCCAGCCGACGATCGGCATCGTCCATCAGCCGCAACCGGCTGCGACGCTGACCCATTTGCGCGAGGCCATCGAAGGCGAGGGGCTGCTCGTGCTCACGGCCCTCGTTTCGATCACCGGGCTGACCGGGTCGGGGCTGCTCGCCATCGGCCTCTGGCACAGGCTCTTCACGGCCGACCACGTCTGGCAGGCGGCCCATGTGGACGAGGACTACCAGGCGCGTCTCTGGGGCGAGGTGGAAGAAGCGACCGCAAAGCGGGCGGAGCGCCGCCGCGAGTTCGATGCGGCAATTGCCGTGCTCGACATGCTGCGGGCCGACTAGGCGGTCGCTCTGCCGACGATCCAGTCGGCCATGTCCGGCGCGATCTCGCGGAGGGGTCCGAGCACGAAATCGCGTTCGTGGGCATAGGGATGGGGCAGGGTGAGCGTCGGGCTTTTCAACTCAATACGCTCATAGGCGATGACGTCGATGTCGATGAGGCGCGGACCCCAGTGCATGGTCCGGACGCGGCCCATCTCTTGCTCGATGCCGAGGCAGAGGGCGAGGAGCCCTTCAGGCGTCGATTCGGTTTCTACCTCCAACACCATGTTCCTGAATGGATTCTGGTCCGTCACGCCCCATGGCGCGCTCTCGATGATGCTTGAGCGTTTGACAATCTGCAGCCCTGGCGAACCGGCAAGAAGGAGGACTGCCTGCTCGAGTTGCGCAGTGGGTTCGCCGAGATTGGCGCCGAGCCCGAGCCAGGCCCGAGCCATCAGCGCGTGGACCGATGGCGGTGGAGTTCGATGGCCGCTTCGCCCATGACCATGGCGATCGGCGCTTCGGGCTTGCGGACGCGAACGATGATCCATTCGATCGCGCGAAAGCGGGTGAATACCGCGTCAGCGATGTTTTCGCCCACCGCCTCGATCAGCTTGCAGCGCTTTTCGAAGGCCCGCTGTACCACCTCGTAGATCTCGGCATAGGAAATCGTCTCGCCGACGAGGTCTGTCCGTCCGGGGGCGGAGAGATCGACCCCGCAGGTGAGATCGATGAAGAAACGCTGGCCGAGCCGATTCTCTTCGCTCATCAGCCCGTGATAGCCGTAAAAGCCCAGGTCGCGCAGAATGATGCGGTCGCCCGAATAGGTCTCGGTCATGTCAGCTCCCGGCTGGTGGGCCGTATAAGGTCGCCTCGCTCACGCGGAGCGCGTCGCGATTTGCCCCCACGTCATGAACGCGGAAGATATGCGCGCCGGCACAATAGGCAAGAACCGATGTGGCGATGGTGCCCGGAAGCCGCTCCCCGGCAGTCTTGTCCAGCAGGCGGCCGATCATCGACTTGCGCGACGTGCCGACGAGCAGGGGGCAGCCAAGGACATGAAGTTCACCGAGCCGGCGCAGCAAAGCGTAGTTCTCATCGAGCGTCTTGGCAAAGCCGAAGCCGGGATCGATGATCACTCTCTGCCGGGAAAGTCCTGCGCGTTCAGCGATCTGCAGCGATTGTTCGAGAAATCGAATCATCTCCGAAACGAGGTCCCGGTCGCGGTCCCTGGCTTCGTCCCAATGCATGATGATGACCGGGACGCCGTGAAGGGCGGCGACATCGGCGATCTCGGGTTCGCGCTGTAGGCCCCGGACATCATTGATGATACGTGCCCCCGCCTGAACGGCCTGGTCTGCGACGAGAGCCTTGTAGGTGTCGATCGAAACGGGTGCGGCGATGCCATCGGCAGCAAGGGCGTCGAGAACGGGCATGACCCGATCGAGTTCAGCCTGTACCCCGACGGGCTCGGCACCAGGCCTCGTACTCTCGCCGCCGACATCGATGAGATCGGCGCCTTCGCCAATAAGCAGGCGCGCATGGGCCACGGCGCGGGCAGCATCGTCATGACTGCCGCCATCGGAGAAACTGTCCGGGGTGACGTTCAATATTCCCATCACCAGCGCGCGCCGGCCCAGTTCGAGGTGATCGCCACCGGGCAGGTCAAGTCTGTGCGCGCCGTGCACCATCATCGGCGGGTCCTAACGTGTCGCCGGCACCGCAAACAGATCGTATTCATCGGAAGCGGTGACCGTGACGTCGAGCTTGTCGCCGACCTTGATGCCGGCTGCATCATCGATGATGACGGTGCCGTCGATCTCCGGGGCATCCCATTTCGAGCGGGCGATGGCACGGTTCTCTTCTGGACGGACGTCGTCGACCAGCACTTCGATCGTCCGCCCAACCTTCTTGGCGAGTTGGGCAACCGATACGTCCTGCGCCACCTCCATCAGGCGCTCGAAGCGCTCGCGTTTCACTTCCGCGGGGACTTCATTGCCGATGTCGTTGGCGGGTGCACCGGTAACGGGCTCGTATTCAAAGCATCCCGCCCGATCGATCTCGGCCTCTTCGATCCAATCGAGGAGGAACTCGAAATCCTCCTCCGTCTCGCCGGGGAAGCCAACGATGAAGTTGGAGCGGATGGTTAGGTCGGGGCAGATGTCCCGCCAGGCCTTGATCCGGTCGAGCGTCTTGACCTGGTTGGCCGGGCGCCGCATCGACTTGAGGACCTGCGGGGAGGCATGCTGGAACGGGATGTCCAGATAGGGCAGGACCTTGCCCTCTGCCATCAGCGGGATCACCGCGTCCACATGCGGGTAGGGATACACGTAGTGGAGGCGGATCCAGGCATCGAGTTCGCCGAGCTCACGCGCAAGGTCAACGAAGCGCGCCGAGACCTGGCGTCCGTGATAGGGCGAAGTCGCGTATTTCAGGTCGACGCCATAGGCGCTCGTGTCCTGGGAGATTACGAGGATCTCCTTGACGCCGTTCTTGACGAGCCGCTCGGCCTCGTAGAGTACGCTTGCTGCCGGACGCGAGGCGAGATCGCCGCGGATTTGCGGGATGATGCAGAACGAGCAGCGATTGTTGCAGCCCTCGGAAATCTTCAGATAGGCATAGTGGCGCGGCGTGAGGCGCAGGCCTTGTTCGGGGACGAGATCTACGAACTTGTTGGGCACGGGCGGAAGGTGCGAATGCACCGCTTCGACCACGGCCTCGTACTGGTGGGGGCCGGTGACGGCGAGGACGCTCGGATGCGTCTCGCGGATCAGGCTCTCCTCGACGCCGAGGCAGCCGGTAACGATGACCCGGCCGTTCTCGTTCAGCGCTTCGCCGATGGCCTCGAGGCTTTCGGCCTTGGCGCTGTCGAGAAAGCCGCAGGTGTTGACGATCACCATGTCCGCTCCCTCATAGTCGCGCGAGAAGGAATAGCCTTGCGCGCGCAGCGTGGTGAGAATGCGTTCGGAATCGACGAGCGCCTTGGGACAGCCGAGGCTGACAAGGCCGATTTTCGGTGCTTGGGTCATTGTGCCGCGGTCATAGCTGAACGCGCGCAAAAAGCAATGAAAAGCGCCGTGAGCCCGCCGTATGGCAGGGTTGCGCCAAACATGGGATCAGCTTTCGCCCGAAGTGCCGGATTTCGGCTTGGGCGTGCGCTTGGCGGTGCGCCGGATGGGCGTCTTTCTCGGGGTCGGTTCGGGTGCGGCGACCGGGGCAGGTTTTGCCGCAGGCGGCGCCGGTGGGATGGGTGTTGCCGGGGCAGTCGGCGTCACCGGGCGTGCCGGCGGCATTGCTGCGGCTGGCGGCGGGGGAGGCATGGTGGGCGAGGGGGTGGAACTGGGCACGAAATACCCGTCTTCCTCATCCTCCTCCTCATCGGCGAGATCACGAATGGCTTCGCGCACTTCTTCGAGGAGGCTCGTGGGGACGCGACCCCGCAGCGGATCCTCGACGGGCTCTTCATGTCCGCGGAAATAGATGAGCAGCGCCTCGCAGGCGACTCGGAGGGCGACGACGCCGAGCAGGCCGAACACCGCGATTTCGAGGATCCCCCAGAGCCCGTCGTCGAACCCCAGGGCAAAGCTCGAAAAGAAGTGGCGCACCGCCCAGAGCAGCAAGCCTGCGAGACCGAGGGCGTAGAGAATGGGCATGAGCCGACGCGCGATGCGGATGTCGAGCCTGAACAGGGTCGTGCCGGTAAAGAGCTTGCGCAGGTCGTTGATCGTCATGATGAGGTCCTCAGCCGCGGGGGTCGGAATCGGGCTTTGCCAAACTGTCGCAACCGGGGCCCGCTGTCCACCGGGCGCGGGTCACGGAAGGGACCGACCTGCGCTCGGGGCAACCGGGCCGAAATGGCGCTCGAAGCTGGCCTTGAGGACGCTGTCGACTTCGGCAAGCGAAACAATGTGTCCCAAAGCCTCGAGGCTGGTTACGCCCCGGTCGCTGATCCCGCAGGGCACGATGCCGGAGAAGTGGTCCAACTCGGGTGAAACGTTGAGCGCGACGCCATGAAAGCTGACCCAGCGCGATATGCGCACCCCGATCGCCGCGATCTTGCTTTCGCCACCCAGGCGCGACGAATCGGGCACCCAGACGCCGATCCGCCCCTGTCGCGTCTCCGCAAAGACATTGAATTGGGCCAGCGTGTCGATGAGCCAGGCCTCGAGCGTCTGGACGTAGGCCCGAACGTCACGCCCGCGCTCGCGCAGGTCCAGCATGGCGTAGACCACCCGCTGCCCCGGCCCATGATAGGTGAACTCGCCGCCCCGACCGGCCTCGTAAACCGGAAAGCGGTTGGGTGCGAGAAGATCGCCGGATATGGCCGACGTGCCGCGGGTATAGAGCGGCGGGTGCTCCAGAAGCCAGACAAGCTCGCCGGCCTCGCCGGCCGCAATCGCGCTCGCACGTGCCTTCATGGCTTCAAGGGCATCCGGATAGGGCACGAGATCGGTTGAAATCATCCACTCGGCGGCGCGACCGTCGGCGCGCAGAAGGGCCTGCGATTGCCCGGCCTGCTTCCGCGGTTCGCCCGTTAACGGTTCAGTAAGCATGCTTAACCAATTCTGTCTCCAGCTCCGCCAGCCCGGTGGAGCGCTCGGGACATATCTATGAACTCTCTAAACGAGATTGAAGTCGACATCACAGTCGAGCTCGGTGCGGCGAGCCTGCCGATCCATCATCTGCTGCGCATGGGCCGCGGTGCCGTGATCGAACTCGATACCACGCAGGGCGATCCGCTGCGCATCTTCGCCAACAAGACGCTGGTGGCCCATGGCGAGGTTCGTGTCGAGCACGGGCAGCTTGGGGTGGCGGTCACCGAGAAGCTGCTGCGCACGGTTTGAGGCGGCGCGGTAATCGGTTTTGCGGAAATGCGATTATATCGCTTGAGCCCGCGAAAATGATTTGCTACACGCACACTCGCTTCGTCGGACACGGTGAAGCTCTACCAAGAGTGCGGTCGTGGCGGAATTGGTAGACGCGCAGCGTTGAGGTCGCTGTGTCGCAAGACGTGGAAGTTCGAGTCTTCTCGACCGCACCAATCTCTCTTCATTGAGAGCTGAAAAAGCGCCCTTACCCGGGCGCTTTTTTCGTTTATGACGATTTCATGAATGCAGGAATTGAATCGGCCCTGAGTGGCTTTTCCATTGACCTAAATGGGGGCTGGCGGCGGTTCTTGAACCGCCGCCGCTGGCGCGGCTAGATGCCGAAGGTGCGCTTGTAGATGGCGCGGCGCTGGGCTTCCTCGCCGGCGAGGGCATCGCGGTAGCGGGCCATTTCTTCGGTCTCGACCGGAGTGGCGCTGTCTTGGGGCACATAGCCGATGGCGTCGCGAGTGGGTCCGAGCGCCCAACGCATCCCCTCATTGTCCGACATCAGATTTAGGACGGTAAATTTCAGCGAGTCGGGTGCTGTCACGGCCTTCTCGTAGGCCTGCAGGAGATCGCGATAGGAAAGCCACATCTGCTGGCCCCATATGCCCCAACCCATATGCGGGCCGGGGGCGTTGGGCTCCTCGTGCTGGCAATAGCCGATCCGGAAGCACACCACCGAGAGATCATGCTTTTCGGCATAGTTCTTCCCCAGCCGCTCGCCGATCCATTTCGACACACCGTAAGCGTTTACGGGCGAGACTTCGCCGGTCGGGGAGAGTGGCCCGCTCTCGAAGCGATGGCCGGCCATGGTCCAGTTTGAGCTGGCGAAGATCAGCCGGCGCACCTTATGACGGACCGCCGCCTCGTAGACGTTGAGCGTCAGGTCGATATTGTCGCGCTCGATCGAGGACCAGCTGGCTTCCGGATCCGGGTTGGCCGCCAGATGCACCACTGTGTCCACCCCGGCGAAGCGATCCACCCAGCCGCCGTCCCAATCCGCGAAATCTGCGATCTCGACCGAATCGTCTCCGCCATTGCGGATGTCGAGCCGTCGAACCGGCCAGCCGAGCGTATCGAAATGAGCGGCAAGCTTGCGCCCGATCATGCCGGCGCCGCCGGTAATGAGAATTTCAGGCATGACGCCCCTCCTTTGTCGCTGCGCGATCACATCATGACCTAACATGCTTGAAGCGCGACATAAAAGCGCATTAACCTGCGACTCGAACTCCTTTCTACAAAAGGCATGTCACCCCGCGCGCCTCGCCGCCGGTCGTGGTGCCTCTACCTGTCTGGACATTCCGTGACGACCGAAGCGGCTACAGAAACAGCGCGTGCGAACGATGCGGTCGCGCGCGCAAACTCCGCCCATTGGGGGCAGGGGGTGGGCACGCTCCTGCGCATCACGCGGATGACGCTGCGGCACCCTGTGCAGGTCGCGATCGCGGTGATCGCAACGTTCCTCGCGGCCGGGCTGCAGCTCTGGATTCCCCGCCTGCTGGGCGAGGCGGTCGACCAGGCGCAGGGCATAGTTGGTGGCGGGATCGCCGCCGAACAGGCAGAGGCCACGCTCTGGACCACGGCGATCATCCTGCTCCTGGTGAGCATCGGGCGCGGGCTGGCGACCATGCTGCAGAACTACTTCGCCGAGGCCGTCGGCCACACGGTGGGCTATGCTCTGCGCCTCGCCGTCTACGAGAAGCTGCAGCGATTGAGCTTCTCGTTCCACGACCGGGTCCACACCGGTGATCTCATCACGCTGGGCATGCTGGATCTCGAAGGGGTCCGGATGTTCTTTTCGACCGGGCTCATCCGCATGCTGCTGCTGGCGGTGCTGATCGGTGTCGGCGCCTACATGCTGATCTCGACGGATTTGGTGCCCGGACTTCTGGCGCTGAGCTTCGTGCCGTTCGTTGCGTGGCGTTCGTCGGTCACGCAATTGCGCCTCCGGGCGACATGGCTGACGCTCCAGGAGCGGCTGTCCATCCTCACGCGGGTTATGGAAGAAAATCTGGGCGGTATCCGCGTGGTCCGGGCGTTCGCTGCGCAGTTGTATGAATTGAGCAAGTTCGACCGGGCGTCGCGAAGCGCGCTGGAGCTGGCTCATGAGCGTGTCGGGATCCGCGTGCGCAACACGAGCACCATGACCTTTTCCTTCTTCGCGGCCATGGGGCTCGTCCTGTGGGTTGGCGGAAACAAGGTGATCGATGGTGAGATGAGCGTCGGCACGCTGGCGAGCTTCCTGACCTTCATGACGATATTGCAGATGCCCGTGCGCCAGCTTGGGCTCATGGTGAATTCGTTCGCGAGAGCCTCGACCTGCGGTTCGCGGCTCTTCGCGCTGCTCGATCTAGAGCTTGCGGTACGGGACGCGCCCGGAGCCGAGGACCTCGTCGTGACCGAGGGCGTGCTCACCTTCGAAGATGTGAGGTTCGCCTATCCGGGCGGGGGCGGACAGGAGGCCATCGGCGGCGTCAGCTTCTCGGCACGGCGCGGCGAGACGATCGGTATTGTGGGAGCGCCCGGCAGCGGGAAGACGACGCTCGCCCATCTCATTCCACGGTTCTACGACCTGAGCGGTGGGAGGATCCTGATCGACGGGCAGGACATCGCGCAGGTGACGCTCGATTCCCTGCGCCGGGCAGTGGCGGTGGTGCAGCAGGATTCATTCCTGTTCACCACGACGATCGAGAACAACATCGCCTATGCCGATCCCTGGGCCAAGGAGACGCGGATCGAGCGCGCCAGCGAGTTCGCGCAGCTGCACAATTACGTCCTCGGTCTGCCAATGGGCTATGACACGATCGTGGGCGAACGTGGCGTCTCGCTTTCGGGCGGGCAGCGCCAGCGACTTTCGATTGCGCGGGCGCTGATGCTGAAGCCGGCGGTGATGGTGTTCGACGATTCCACCGCGGCGATCGATGCGGGGACCGAGCAGCGCATCCGAAGCGCCCTGAAGCGCTTTGCGCGCGACCGGGTGACCCTCATCATCTCGCATCGGCTGAGTTCCCTGATGCATGCGGACAAGATCCTTTTCCTCGAGGCGGGCCGGGTGGTCGAAGAGGGAACGCATGCCGAGCTGCTGGCGCTCAACGGGCGCTATCGGGCGCTTTACGAATTGCAGGTCCGCCCCGGCGACGATGTGCTTGCCGATGTCGGGGAGGGGCGCTGATGGCCGAGATAGCCGACATGGCCGAGGCCGAGAGGGACGAGGGCCGGGGCACGGGGCGGCCGCCGAAAGCGGTGGTCGGATCGCACCTCGAGAAAGAAGAGGAGATGTTCGGGCGTGCCTTCGATGGCCGCATCATCTCGCGGATCTGGGCCTTCGTTTCTCCCTATAGGGCACGCGTAGTCATCGCAGTGCTGGCCGTACTCGCCTTCACCGGCAGCCAGTTGCTGATCCCGCTGATCATCGGCCGTGCGATCGATAATGGCATCGTCGCAGGCGGCCTCGATCGCTCAGGTCTCGTCTCCGCGCTGGTCGCCTTCGGCGTGGTGATCGTGGTCAATTTCGGGGCAAGCTATGTTCAGGAGACGGTCGTCGGCCGCCTTGCCGAAGACGTCCTCTTCGACATGCGGCGGGCGATGTTCGCGCATCTGCAGAAGGTCTCGCTGTCCTTCATGGACCGCACGGAAGTGGGGCGCCTGATGTCGCGACTGCAGGGCGACGTCAATTCCATGCAGGAATTTCTCGAGACCTCGGTGCTTTCGGTCGGGGACATCGTGCTGCTCTTCGGCATTGTCGGGGTCATGCTGTGGCTCGATTTCCGGCTCGGCCTGCTGACGCTGTCGGTGATGCCCATTCTCTTCATCGTGCGTATCGTCTGGCTGCCGCGCGCCAAGCTCGCCTTCATGGCCGCCCACCAGGCGAACTCGACGACGAACGGGGCGCTTGCCGAGGGCATCCATGGCGTGCGCGCGGTGCAGGCGATGGGGCGGCAGAAAGTCAATTTCGAACTCTACGATGACAAGGCGAGAGCCAATCTGCGCGCACATCTGCTCGCTGCGAAATATGCGCAGGTCATGGTGCCGATCGTCGATACGCTGACGGGCATGGCGATGGCGGTCGTGATCGTCGTGGGGGGCTCGATGGTGCTGAACCAGTCGCTCGAGATCGGGGTGATGGTCGCCTTCCTGTTCTACATCCAGCGTTTCTTCGATCCGATCCGCTCGCTCACCATGCAGTATTCAGTGATGCAGCGTGCCATGGCGTCCGGGCAGCGGATCACCGAGGTGCTCGACGTCCCCGTCGATATCGAGGATCGGCCCGGCGCGATGGTGCTGCCTGACGACATGGATGGGTCGGTGCGCTTCGAGAATGTCACCTTCGGCTATCGCAAGGGCCAGCCGGTGCTAAAGGGGGTGAGTTTCTCGGTCAAACCGGGGGAGACGGTTGCACTGGTGGGGCCGACCGGCTCCGGCAAGACGAGCGCGATGGCTCTGGTGCACCGGTTCTACGATGTGTGGGAGGGCAGGGTCACCGTCGGAGGGCACGACGTCCGGGACCTGACACAGGACTCCCTCGGACGGCAGGTTGCCATGGTGCTGCAGGAGCCCTTCCTGTTCACCGGCACCGTGCTTGAAAACATCCGCTATCACAAGCAGGAGGCCAGCCTTGCAGAAGTGATGGATGCGGCGCGGGCGGTGGGCGCGCATGAGTTCATCACGGCATTGCCCAAGGGCTACGAGACCGAACTCGAGCAGCGCGGCGGCAATTTGTCGTTGGGGCAGCGCCAGTTGATCAGCTTTGCCCGGGCGCTGGTTGCGGACGCCAAGATTCTCGTCCTTGATGAAGCGACGGCCAATATCGACAGCTATACCGAGATGCAGATTCAGAAGGCGCTGCTGCGGCTGCTCGAAGGGCGCACAGGCCTCGTCATTGCGCACCGGCTGGCGACGATCCGCGGCGCGGACCGGATCATCGTGCTGCAAAACGGCGAAGTCGTCGAAAACGGCAACCACGACGCGTTGATGGCACAGCGGGGCCTTTATGCTCGGCTCTATTCCATGAACTACGCCTCCTTCGACGACATGCCCGATGAACTGCTTCCCGATGTTCCACCCGTGGGGGGAGCAACGTGATCTCGAGGCGACGGCGAATACACGCGTAAAGCGCTGATTGTGATCCCGTGCCCCGTTTCAGCCATGTTATTTTCAAGGTGCGGCTTTGATTCGACTTCGGCCGCGAAAATCGAACCGGCGCAATCGGGGGAGCGCGGCGTGGCCAAAGCACTTTACATCGTCCTGCAGAGCCGGGGGCAATGGTGGATAGACCTCGAGGGGCGTGCGTTCGGCCCCTTCGCGAATAGGGAAGCAGCGCGCCGCGAAGCGATCGATCTGGCGAAGTTCCTGTCGCACACCGGTCGATCGAGCGAGGTGATGGTGCCTGACGAGGAGGGCGCCTATCGGCTGGTCTGGGAAAGTGCCCGGGAATCATCGCTGGCGCGCAGCGTTCAGCCGCCGATGCCGAGCAGCCTTCGCGATGGACCGGTCCTTCCGCGCATTCGCCCCATCGGATCGCCGGCGCCGGCGAGCGCCACCGTGCGTATGCCGGTGCTGTCGAACCTCGTGGGCCTGGATATGTCTGCGCGCGTGGCGGCAAGTGCCGCGCCTGCCAACAGGGTAGACGTCACTGCCGGGTCGCAGCACGCGCCGATGCAGGCTGCGCAGTAGGGTTGGCGCTCAAATTAATCCTGCGCATCCCAGGGCAGCGCGTTGCGGCTGAGGCCGAGCCTGTGCGAGAGGGCCAGCATCGCGGCCTTCAGGCGAGGCGCGTCGTCAAGCCAGTCCTCGCGTACGTGGACGAGATAGTCGGAGACGATATCGGCTGACCGGAACACGAGGCGTGCTCCGCTCGCGTCCTCCACATAAGCGATTTCGCTGCGGAAGCGGTCCAGCAGGCGAGGCCACATTTCAAGCAGCAACGCGCGAAGCTGCGCGTCGCTGGCACCACTGAGGCCCAGGGCGTCCGTCACCTCGAGGCCCATTGCCGCGACAGCTTCGCTCGGCCACTGCCCTTTGCCATCGTAGAGGACGAGCAAGCCGTCTACGGCGGCCATGGGCAGGTAGCGGGCGAGGCCGCCAGCACTGGTCTGATACTGGACGAGGTCGAGAGGTCCGCCGTCGAACGTAGTGGTACGGATGACCGCCATTGGCGAGCGTGTGTCGAGATAAGCGCTTTGCTCCTCATCCCATGACAGTTCGCGGCACTGGTTGACCCCCAAGGCATTGCTCAGCACGAGGGTTCCACCAATCGCCGGCGGCTCGGAGGCGGCCTCGACATGGCAATAGGTTCCGTCATCGACACCGACGACGGCAAAGCTGTTCGTCTGTCCGAGCAGGATCGTGTCGCTCGGATAGCAGGCCGAAAGCGAGATGAAGGCGCAGAGCAATAGCGTGCTGCGAGCAAAACCGCCTATGATGTGGTCCCCCGTCCGATCCGCGCCCCGCAAGCGACAGCTTAGGCAGATTCATCTGGCGAGGGAACCTTAGATGGTGGTGCAAGATCATCGGGCGCCATGAAGCGCCAGCCATCGGCCAGGCGAAGTGACAGTTCCTCATCGCTGATGGCCGGCAGCCGGATGAGGAGGGTCGGCCAGCCGACGTGATGGTCGGTCTGGAAGTAAATGTCGGGATCGATCTCGAGCAGCAGCTCCTTCTGCTCGATCGGGCATTTCAGCACCAGCGTCTCGGGGTCGCTGACGCGGGCAAAGGTCTTGCCTGCAACAATGAGCGCCGGCGTGCCATGGCTGGTGCCCAGGTCGACCTCGGGCAGTTCCAGGGCCCCGATGAGACGGATCAGCCTCGAAAAGGCATCTTCGAGCGTATCGACCATGGCGCGTCCTCCGCTAGACAAAAACTGGCCACAGGCAGACACCAAGTCTGGCGTATTACAGACCATTTGGCTACACCTGCGACCGTACCCAAACGCGAAGGGCCCGACCTCATGAGCCAGGACGATTTCGAGGCTTCCGAGGAAGCCCACCGCAACGATCCGGGCGTCCTTCGCGACGCAGAGGATCATCTGAACCCGCTCTGGGTCGAGCGCCTGCGGATGCTGATCGCCGCGGCCGAAACGGAAACGATCGCCGAATTGGTCGAGCCGCTGCACGCCTCCGACATGGGCGACGTGCTCGAAGCGCTCGACAAGGAAGATCGGCTCCGGCTGATCGCGCTCCTGGGCGAGCGGTTCGACTTTTCCGCGCTCACCGAAGTCGACGAGACCGTCCGCGACGAAGTGATGGACAATCTCTCGAACGCAGAGATTGCCCGGGGCGTGTCCGGGCTCGATAGCGACGACGCCGTCTATATTCTGGAAGATATCGAAGGCGCCGATCGCGAGGAAATTCTCGCTCAAATGCCGGCATTCGAGCGGCTGTCGCTCAAGAGAAGCCTCGACTTTCCAGAGGAATCTGCCGGTCGCCGGATGCAGACCGATTTTATCGCAATCCCCCCGTTCTGGACGGTGGGGCAGACGATCGACTATCTGCGCTCCGAAAAGGACCTGCCCGACGAGTTCTACCAGATCTATGTGGTGGATCCGAGCTACACGGTTCTGGGCATCCTTCCGCTAGACAAATTGCTCAGAAGCCAGCGCACCGTTCGCGTCGAGACGCTGATGAATACCAATTTCATCCAGGTCTCGGCAGAGGAGGACCAGGAAGAAGCGGCCCGCGACTTCGAGCGGTATGACCTCGTCGAAGTGCCTGTGGTGGACGCCAACAAGCGCCTAGTCGGCGTGCTCACCATCGACGACATCGTCGATGTGATTCAGGAAGAGGCGAGCGAGGACATTCGCCGGATGGCGGGCGTCGGTGACGAGGAGATATCGGACAAGGTGACCGGAGCCGTGCGCAGCCGCGCGACATGGCTCTTCATCAATATGATCACCGCGACACTGGCATCGGTCGTCATCGGCTTTTTCGACGCGACCATCGAGCAGATGGTGGCGCTTGCCGTGCTGATGCCGATCGTGGCGGCGATGGGCGGGAATGCCGGCACGCAGACCATGACGATCACGGTGCGCGCGCTCGCCATGCGCGAGCTCGACAGCTTCAAGCTCCGGCGCCTGATCACGCGCGAAATCGTGGTGGGGTTGATCAACGGGCTGATCTTCGCGGTGCTAATCGGCATCATTACGGCGGTCCGCTTCGCCAATCCGAGCCTCGGCGTGGTGATCGCTCTGGCGATCGTGGTAAATTTTCTGTTCGCGGGCAGTGCCGGCGTGCTCATTCCGATCGCCTTCAACAAGGCCAAGATCGACCCTGCCGTGGCGTCCTCGACTTTCGTGATGACGATCACCGATGTCGTTGGATTCTTTGCCTTTCTCCTGCTCGCGGGGCTCTGGTTCGGCCTCTTCTAAGAGGCGGCTATGCGCGTCGTTAGGCTAGCCGAGAGTGTTGCAGTTTGGCCACGTTGCCAAGCGCCAGTGCGACGCGTAACGATCAGAGGCTGTCTTCGATTTGCCATCT
The DNA here is from genome assembly GCF_003994485.1 of Arsenicitalea aurantiaca. Lineage (GTDB taxonomy): Bacteria > Pseudomonadota > Alphaproteobacteria > Rhizobiales > Devosiaceae > Arsenicitalea > Arsenicitalea aurantiaca. The sequence continues at coordinate 645,558 of NZ_RZNJ01000002.1, read as the reverse complement.
TCCGGCCTCGAAGGCGGCGGACAACGGCGAACAAGGAGCATCGATGCGAAGCCACTTCAAGGCAGGAGCATGGTGGCGGGCCGCCTCCGCGACTTTCGTATGCGTAATGGCGATGGGGCTCGTTCTTTCAGTCGTCGCCGGTGCCTAGTGCGCTATTGACCCTCCGGTCATGACGACACGACATAGTTCAGACGGGGGGCGCCGGGGCCACACGGCGCCCCTTTGTTCGTGCGGGATTGCTGATGATGAAACTGCTGATCGCCAACAAGAACTACTCCAGCTGGTCGATGCGGCCATGGCTGGTCCTCACCCATTTCGAGATACCGTTCCAAGAAGAGCTGCTGCTGCTCAATGGCGAGGGGTGGAAAGAGGCCATGCTGGCCCGCTCGCCGAGTGGAAAGGTGCCGGTGCTGATCGATGGCGAGCTCGCCATCGTGGAGACGCTGGCGATCATCGAATACCTGGCAGAGCGCTTCGCCCACAAGCCGATCTGGCCGGTGGACCGGGAGGCGAGGGCGCTTGCCCGCGCTGCCAGCGCGGAGATGCATGCGGGTTTCATGAAGTTGCGCGGGGCCGCGCCGATGAACCTGCGCGCATCCCATCCCGGCCGCGTGGCGCTCGACGACGTGGCTGACGATCTGGCGCGGGTCGAGGCGCTGTGGGGCGGCTTGCTGGAAAGATCCGGCGGGCCCTATCTCTGCGGCGCGTTCAGTGCGGTCGACGCGATGTTCGCCCCCCTCGCGACCCGCCTGCGCACTTATGACCTGCCGGTGTCGGACATGGCCGCCGAGTACGTCGAGGCGATCTATGCGCTGCCGGCGTTTCAAAGCTGGCTTGCCGACGCGCTCAAGGAGCCATGGATCGTCGCCGATGACGAGATCGACGTCATCCAGGGACGCGGCGAACCGGAAACGCTCTGACCATGATGCATATGATCAAGCTCTGCGTCGGCATATCGACGCTGGAGGAGCTCGAGAGCTATCGCGCCGAGCGCGCTCATTGGTGGGGGGCCGACTACGGCGCCGACGTGCATGTGCATCGCACGCGCATGATGCCGAAGCGCGCCGAGGAGATCGAGGGGAGCGGATCGATCTACTGGGTGATCTCGGGCGTGATCCGGTGTCGCCAGCCGATCATCCGGCTCGCTGCGGCGACTGATGGAGAGGGCAAGGCCTGCTGCGACATCATCATGGCGCCTGATCTCATCCGGGTGTCGCCGCGCCCCAAGCGCCCGTTTCAAGGCTGGCGCTATCTGGCACCGAAGGACGCCCCGCGCGATGTTGGCGCCGGAGAGCTTGACGAGGGCGGATCGGCGGAGCTGGCCGAGGAATTGGCGCGGCTCGGCCTACTCTAGCGAGCCTGTTGAAGGGTCTTGCGCAAGGGCCTTCGTCACGAAATTTTTGAGTTTTGCGACACCTATTTCCGCTTGCCGGTTCGTGGGGAAGCGCTCAAACTCACCTTCAGGTCACCAGCAGGATCCCCGATTTTCACCGCTTTCGCGGGCGGGCTCGTGCGCGCATATGTACGGAGTTCGCCCATGTCCCGCACCGGTACCCACGTCATCGTCGTTGGCAACGAGAAGGGCGGATCGGGCAAATCCACCACGGCAGTGCATCTGGCTATCTATCTGCTCTATCAGGGCTTTCGGGTGGCCAGCATTGATGTGGACAGCCGCCAGCAGACCTTCACCAACTATATCCGAAACCGCCGCCAATGGTGTCAGGCCCGTGGGCTGAGCCTGCCGCACACGACCCATTTCCACCTGCCGCAGACCCGCGCGGATTCGATCAAGGAGAACCAGCGGCGCGAGTTTGACCTGTTCCGCCAGGCGGTGGTCGAAGTGGAAGGCCACGCTGACTATCTGATCGTGGATACGCCCGGTTTCGATACACATCTGGCGCGGCTCGCCCATTCGCTTGCGGATACGCTCGTGCCCCCGCTCAACGACAGTGTCGTCGATCTCGACGTGATTGCGCGTTTCGATCCCGTGACCGGCGAGCCGCGCGAGATCAGCCATTATTCTCGACTGGTCCAGAAAGCGCGCAACGAGCGGCTCTCCATAGACGGCAAGACCATCGACTGGGTGCTGGTGCGCAACCGGATCTCGATGCTTTCCTCACGCAATATGCGGCTCGTCCAGAACGGTCTCGAAAAGCTTTCGGTCCGGCTCGGCTGCCGGGTGGCGGAGGGTATTGCGGAACGGGTGATCTTCCGGTCGCTCTTTCCCACCGGGATGACTGTGTTCGACCCGATCGACGAAAGCGTGCTTGGCGGCCTCCTTTCCATGTCGCATGTGACGGCGCGCGAAGAGTATCGGCAACTGGTCGAGGCGCTGCATCTGCCGGTGAGCGCGAGGGCGACGGCAAGGCGTGCGGCGGCCATTGAAGCGGCGTCCGGTGCCGAGCACCATTCGGCGTTCGTACATATGGCGCCGCAGGCTTATGGGCCGCCGCATCCTGGCCGGACCGGCGGCCTCATGGAATCACACCAGTAGCGATTGGCCGCCGTCGATCCAGACCGGCGTGCCGGTAATGTGACGCGAGCGATCCGAGGCGAAGAATGCGACGAGGTTCGCGACGTCCTCGCTCGTCCCGGGCGTGCCGGCGGTCAGCGGAATCTCCCCATCCGGGTATTCGGCAGCGACCGCAGCCTTCTCCACATTGCGCTGATCGGTGTTGTCCGAAATCTCGGTGCCGATGGCGCCAGGACAGATGACGTTGACGCGGATCTTGTACTTGGCGAGCTCGATCGCGGCCATCTGACCGAGTGCCAGCTGACCTGCCTTCGTCGTCGCGTAGGCCGAAGCACCAGCCGTGGTGAAGGTGCGCGTGCCGTTTATCGAGGAGGTGATCAGGATCGAGCCGCCATGCTTCATCATCAGGGGGAGGGCGGTGTGTATGGTCAGGAACGTTCCGCCGAGATTGATCGACATGGTGCGGTTCCACTCTTCATAGGGCAGCTCGTCGAGCGGGGCCCAGACGCCATTCACTCCGGCGTTGGCAAAGAGGAAATCGATGCGCCCGAACTCATCGGAGATCGCCTTGAGGCCTGAGCGCATCGCCTTTTCATCGGCAACGTCCGCAGTGACGACCAATGCCCGCCGTCCCATGGCTTCGATCCGTTCGGCGACCTGACGAAGTTCCTTTTCGGTGCGTCCGATCAACGCGATGTCGGCGCCCTGCTGCGCGAGCTTGACCGCCGCTGCTTCTCCGAGCCCCGAACCGGCGCCGGTTATCGCCGCAAATTTGCCGTCCATTTCCATGAGGTCACTCCAAGGTTGATCGTGGGACCGAACGGCAGGGCGGCAAGCCGGTTCCGTTGCGTGCCATGGTCATGAGCGGTTAACGCCAAGGATCATTTTGCCGTCGGCGTACCGACTATTGGATTGATTGACAGGGGCTCCTCGAGTCATCTGTCGGTGGCGTCGCCTGGGGGGAGAATCGCCAGTGTTCGATGCTTTCACGATCCTCGTCATCCTGAGCGCAGTCCCGCTGCTGCTCGGTCTGCAGTTTCTCTATTTCTGGCTTCGGGACCGGCATGCCCACTGGCTGGGCGGCATGGCGGCGCTTTTCCTGCTCGGCGCGGTCAGCATGGTGCTGTTTGCAGTGCGCGGCAGGATCTCGGACTTCGTCTCGATCGGGATATCGAACTGCCTGCTGTTCGCTGCTTTCGGCCTCGCCTGGCAAGCGATGAGGAGCTTTGTGGGAAGGCCCGTGATCCTCTGGCCGGTCGTGGGTGCCGTCATCCTTTGGCTCGCCCTCTGCACGCAGCCGGTCTTTCTGTCGGACCTCACCCTGCGTGTGATGGTTTCTTCTGTCATCGTGGGTGCTTTCTCCCTGCTCTGCGCCTTCGAGTTGTGGCGCGGACGTGAGGAAGGGCTGCCCTCGCTTGTCCCGGCGGTGATCGTGCTGACCAGCTATGGCGTTCTGACACTAGCGCGCATCCCGATGGCACCGTTCGTGCCGTTTCCCTTCGGCGCACAGCCGATGGAGCCGGGCTGGCTTGCCGCGGCGACATTGCTGGTGCTTGCCCATCTGAGTTTCCTCACCCTCCTCGTTGTGTCCATGACCAAGGAGCGCAAGGAAGTGAAACAGCGGGATGCGGCGCTCTCCGATCCGTTAACCGGCGTGCTCAACCGCCGGGCCTTCGCATTGCGGAACCTGGAAGAGCAGGCGCTACGACCCGCGGGGGCACGCGCGCTCAGCCTGCTGATGCTCGATCTGGACCACTTCAAGTCGATCAACGACCGCTTCGGGCATGGTGTCGGCGACAAGGTTCTCACCAAGTTCGCCGAAATCGCCGAGCGCACGATCAGGCCGACCGACCGAATCTATCGCGTGGGTGGCGAGGAGTTCTGCTGTCTGCTGCCCGGTGCCGGCGTGAACGAGGCGAGCATCGTCGCCGAACGCCTGCGCAAGGCGTTTGCGACCGTCGAGTTCATCGTGGACGGTGAGTTACTGCGCAGCACGGTCAGCATCGGCATTTCGAGCGCGCGCAACGGGGAGGTGTCGCTCGACAGGCTACAGGCCGAAGCGGATGCAGCGCTTTACCGCGCGAAGGCCAGCGGACGAAACTGCGTCATCATTGCCGAGGGCGCCGAGCTTGCCGAAGATCAGACGGCTACCCCCGGGCCCGCAGTCCCACAGCGCAGGCATACGCTCAGGATTGGCGCGGCAAGGCGATCCTGACGGCGCGGCCGCCGCCTGGGGCGAACACGTCGAGCTCGATCTCGACATGCGGCATGACCATGCGCCGCGTCCGCGCCGAAAGCGCAAGGACGGCGCCGAGCAGCTCGCTGACACCGCGGGTGCGGGCGCGGGGCTGCAGGCGGGTGGTGATTGCAGCGACGGCGCGACGACGGATCGCTGGATCCTCCGCCGAGAGGGCCGACTGCCCAACGAAGCGGGCGAGGTCGGATAGTGCGGACATTTCGCTCATTTGGGCTACTCCTAACACAGGCCACAAACGCGCTTCCCTGTTGGGAATGACAGGCGCTTACGGCAGTGCCGGTGCGCCTTTGTCTTGGCTGCCTAGCTCTGCATGGCGAGGCAGTTGAGGTCGGCTTTCTTAAGTTCGTTGCACATGTTGGCCGCGGAATCCCGGTCATCGAAGCCCGAGAAGCGCGCACGGTAGAAGATCTGCCCGTTCCGCTCGAAACGCTCGACATAGGGCCGGAAGGTCTCGAGACCCGAAATGCGGCTCGTTGCGTCGGTAATGAGGGAGCTTGCGCCGGTTTCCGTCGGGGTCGCGCCCACCTGGACGATCCAGCCAGTCACGGACATTGGGGCGGTTTCGGCGGCGCTGGCAGAGGCGGCCTTGAGGGCTGCCGCCTGCATTTCGGGCGTGGCAGTAGCCTGGGCGATGCTGCCGCTCGTCATCGGGTCGACCTCGGCGCCATCGGGGCCGATGCTGACCGGCGGAACGAGAGGGGCGGAGGGTCGCGTCTGCCCAAGGGGAACAGGCGCTGCGCCAAGCGCGAGGGTTTCGCTGATCCAGGCGCCGATCACGTCAGCCGGCGGTGCGGCGGGAACCGGCGCAGAGGATGGCGCGCCGAGGGCGTTCGCTGCGTCAACGGCCTGGTTGCTGCCGCCGATGCTTGCGACCGCGATCTCGGCCTGCACCGGAGGTGCGGCGGGGACCGGCGCGGGCTGCACCGAGGCGAGCTGGATGTCCTGCTGAGCGTTGCGGAAGCTCGGATAGGGCATGGGGGTGACCGGACGCGGCTGGGCCACCAGTACCGGACCGCTGCCACGGCGGCCGGGCTCGGGGATCATCGCGGTGCGGACGTAGTCGCCCTGGCGACCGCGCGGCAGATAGGTGCGGACCAGTTCACGGACCTTAGTGTCGCGCGCGGCGCTCGAATTGAAGCCGAGGGCAGTGATCACGATATGCCGGTTGCTCTGGCGGGCTGCGGTGAGGAGGTTGGACCCTGCAGCGTTGATGTAGCCGGTCTTGATCCCGTCGACGCCGTTCGACCCGAGCAGGCGGTTGTGGTTGCCATAGGTCCGGCCGTTATAGGTGAAGCTCTTGGTCTGGAAGAACTCGTAGTATTTCGGGAAGTGCTGGTAGACCGCGATGCCGAGGATCGCCTGATCGCGTGCGGTGGTGATCTGCGCACCATCGGGTAGGCCTGAGGCATTGCGATAGGTGGTGCGGTTCATGCCGAGGGCGCGGGCGGTTGCGGTCATGCGTTCGGCAAACCGGCTCTCGCTGCCCGAGATATGCTCGGCGACGACGCGGGCCATATCGTTTGCCGAAAGGGTGACGAGGGACTTGATGGCGTTCTCGACGGTGATGGTCGAGCCGGCACGCAGACCCAGCTTGGTCGGAACCGCAGCGGCAGCATGGCGGGAAACCGTCATCTTGGTATCGAGACGAAGATTTCCGGCGTTCAGCTCCTGGAAAACGATGTAGAGCGTCATTACCTTGGAGAGCGAGGCAGGATAGCGCCGAGCATCCGCATTCTCTTCGTACAGCACCTTGCCGGATTTGGCATCGACCACGATGCCTGCGTATTTACGCAGGTTTTCGATGCCCTGAGCATTGGCCGCAGTTGCGCCCAGCAGGGTCACGGCGGTGATGATGGCGAAGAGGATGCGCGAGAGATATTGGCGCGTTGGGGTCTTTGCCGCTGAGGAAGCCACCCTGAACTCCGATTTTTTCGGGCGGTCTACGCGCCCGTACACAATTACTTGACATCGGATGGCGCCGCCTTCCCCCAAAGGCCTTTCCGCATCCGCATTACTGAACCCGAGGTTACCGGTGCCCCGTTACCATTCCGTAAAATGTGAAGTTCTGCCGGGTCGAATAGCTGCCGGTTGTGGCATCGATGCGGCGAGAGGCGAGAAACGGCGTCGCTCTTCAACTCAGCACGATCGGCGCGCAGGCCCCTTAACACCGGCTCGGTTTTCCCTACATAATGGTGCCGACATGCTGCTTCGATTTTCCCAGTGAGAGTATGACCATGCCGCTGCCAGAGCGATCATTCGACCGCGTCCGGCACACCCGCCTCGGGCCCGATGAGGGCGACGGACGCGGTGGAGACGGGGACAAGTCGAAAAACGAAACCGGGACGGTTACCAAGACCCGCCCGAAAACCAAGCGCCCGAGCCTCTATCGGGTGCTTCTGCTGAACGACGACTACACCCCGATGGAGTTCGTCGTTCTGGTCCTGCAGGACGTCTTCAACAAGTCACGCGAAGACGCCATGCGCATCATGCTGCACGTCCATCACAAGGGGGTAGGGGAGTGCGGCGTATATCCATTCGAGGTGGCCGAAACCAAGGTCACGCGCGTGATGGACAGTGCACGCAAGAACCAGCACCCGCTGCAATGCGTGATGGAAAAGCAATAGGATTTCACAATGCCCTCATTCTCGCGCGGACTAGAAAAGGCCCTGCATCAGGCGATGAATCTCGCCCGTGAGCGGGCGCATGAATTCGCAACGCTCGAGCATCTATTGCTCGCGCTCACCGACGATCGCGAGACGATTTCGGTGCTCAACGGGTGCGATGTGGACATCGAGGCGCTCAAGGGCGACCTCGAGGATTTCATCAACGAAGAGCTCGACAGCCTCGTCGTGCCCAACGGCCAGGATGCCCGCCCGACGGCCGCCTTCCAGCGCGTCATCCAGCGTGCGGTGATCCATGTGCAATCCTCCGGCAAGGAGGAGGTGACGGGCGCCAACGTGCTCGTTGCGATCTTTGCCGAGCGGGAGAGCCACGCCGCCTATTTCCTCGAGCAGCAGGACATGAGCCGGCTCGACGCGGTGAACTTCATTTCGCACGGGATCACCAAGTCCGGGCCGAACGAAGAACGCCGGGTGCGTGGAGCGGACACGCCTGCCGGAAGCGAGGAAGGGGAGCGGTCCGGCGGACAAAGTTCGGCGCTGGCCGATTTCTGCGTTAACCTCAACGACAAGGCCCGAGCCGGCAAGATCGATCCGCTGATCGGACGAGACGCCGAGCTGCGCCGGACCATCCAGGTGCTTTGCCGACGCTCCAAGAACAACCCGATCTATGTGGGTGACGCCGGGGTCGGCAAGACCGCGATTGCGGAAGGTCTGGCCCGGAAGATCGTCGAAGGCGACGTTCCCGAAGTGCTGCGCGACGCGGTGGTCTACGCCCTCGACATTGGCTCGCTGCTCGCCGGGACGCGGTATCGCGGTGATTTCGAGGAGCGGCTGAAGGCCGTGATGAAGGAGCTCGAGAAAAAGGATGATGCGATCCTCTTCATCGACGAGATTCACACCATCATCGGGGCTGGTGCGACTTCCGGTGGCGCGCTCGATGCGAGCAATCTGCTGAAGCCTGCGCTCGCATCCGGGGCCATCCGCTGCATCGGCTCGACGACCTACAAGGAATACCGGCAGTTCTTCGAGAAGGATCGCGCACTTGTCCGCCGCTTCCAGAAGATCGACGTCGTCGAACCCTCGATCCCGGACGCGATCGAGATCGTGAAGGGGCTACGAACGTATTTCGAAGATTACCACAAGCTCAAATACACCGACGATGCACTGCAGGCGGCGGTGGAGCTTTCGGCCCGCTACATCAACGACAGGAAGCTCCCGGACAAGGCGATCGACGTGATCGACGAGACGGGTGCGAGCCAGATGCTGCTGACCCCTGATCAGCGCAAGGCGGTGATCGACGTCGAGGACATCGAGACGACGATCGCTTCGATGGCACGCATCCCGCCGAAATCGGTCAGCAAGTCCGATGCCGAGCTGCTCTCCGGGCTCGAGACCAACCTCAAGCGTGTGGTCTTCGGGCAGGATGCGGCGATCACGGCGCTCTCTTCGGCGATCAAGCTGGCGCGTGCCGGCCTGCGCGAGCCGGAAAAGCCGATCGGCTCCTACCTCTTCACCGGCCCGACGGGTGTCGGCAAGACCGAGGTCGCCAAGCAGCTGGCCGACACGCTTGGGGTGGAACTGCTGCGCTTCGACATGTCGGAATACATGGAGCGGCACACCGTCAGTCGGCTGATCGGCGCTCCCCCGGGCTATGTCGGGTTCGACCAGGGCGGTCTTCTGACCGATGGCGTCGACCAGCATCCGCACTGCGTGGTGCTGCTCGACGAGATCGAGAAGGCCCATCCGGACCTGTTCAACATCCTGTTGCAGGTGATGGATCACGGCAAGCTCACCGATCACAACGGCAAGTCGGTCGACTTCCGCAACGTCATCCTGATCATGACCTCCAATGTCGGGGCCATGGAATTGCAGAAGAGCCCGATCGGGTTCGGCCGCAAGCGCGAGCAGGGCGACGACGAGGAAGCGATCAACCGGATGTTCACGCCGGAGTTCCGCAACAGGCTCGACGCGATCATCTCGTTCGGCCCGTTGCCCCCGCAGGTGGTGCGGCGCGTCGTCGAGAAGTTCGTGCTGCAGCTCGAGGGTCAGCTTGCCGAGCGTGGCGTGACGATCGAGCTCACGCCGGAGGCGGCTGAATGGCTTGCCCTGCGTGGCTATGACGAACGGATGGGTGCGCGGCCACTTGGCCGTGTCATCCAGGAGCATGTCAAGAAGCCGCTTGCGGACCAGGTGCTGTTCGGCGAGCTGGTCAATGGCGGATCAGTCACCGTCGCCGTCGTCGGCGTCGGGCCGGACTCCAAGCTCGAACTGATCGCGATGCCGCCGCGCCCGGCGCGGCCCAAGGCGATCACAGGTCCGAAGTCGGGCAAGAAGAGCTCGACCAAGACGGCCGACGAAAAGAACTAGCCGTTCTCATTCAAGACGAAAAAGGCCGGGAGCGATCCCGGCCTTTCTTTTTGACCGGCCGATAGGCCGATCGCCTTGGCGATCTTAGTATTCCGACAGCATGCGCTGGATTTCGGCCGGATCGTCCGTGGTCGCGAGGGCGAGCTGGAGGAGGATGCGGGCCTTCTTGGGCTGCAGATTGTCGGCATGGAGCACGAGGCGCTCGAAATTCCCGGCGCGGTCAAGGACGCGGCCATTGCCGGTATGGTTGGAGCGGACGACGATCATCTCGTTGCCGGCCTCACGCAGCTCATCGATTGCCGTGGTCTGTGCAGGCGAATTGCCGCCGGCACCATGCCCGGCGATCACGAGACCCTCGACGCCAGCTTCGGCGAACGCCGTGATCGGGAGGCCGCTGGCTTCGACATAGGAGTAGACAATCTCGACCTGGGGCAGCTCGTCGATCGTGGAGATATCGAACTCGCTATTGATCGTGTGACGCTGCAGGGGCTCGCGATAGAAGGTGATCTTGTCGGTGTCGATATACCCGAGGAACCCCAGATCGCCGGAGCGGAAGGCTTCGACGCGATAGGTGTCGGACTTGAACACGTCGCGGGCCGAGTTGATTTCCTCGTTCATCGCGACCATCACGCCGCGGCCGACGGCAACCGGGTCGGCAGCCAGGCGAACGGCGGTATAGAGGTTGTAGGGACCATCTGCGCTGAGCGCGGTGGCCGGACGCTGCGCGCCGATCACGACCACGGGCTTTTCGGACTTCACGGTCAGGTTGAGGAAGTATGCGGTTTCCTCGAGCGTGTTGGTGCCGTGCGTGACGACGATGCCCGCGACGTTCTCTTCTTCGGAGTTGAGCAGCCGATTGGCTTCTTCTGCGAGCGCCTTCCATTCGACGAAAGTCATGGACGGGCTGCCGACATTGGAGATCTGCACGACGCGGGTGTCTGCAAGCTGGGCGAGCTCGGGGATGGCGTCGACTAGCTCGTTTCCGGAAAGCTGAGCGCCCTGATATTCGGCCGGGCGAACGGCGGACGCGCCCTGGCCAGCGATGGTGCCGCCCGTAGCGAGCACATAGACGATGGGGAGGTCTGCGCTGTCTTCGGTCGCTTCCTGAGCGGTGACGGCAAAGCTCATGCCGGCGGTGACGGCAAGCGCTGCCACCGTGGGTACGACCCGCCGCAGCGCGGCATCGAGAGCGAAATGTTTCATCGGGTTTGCATCCTGTGATGGTCTCAACGCGGCTCAAGGCCGCGCCATCACAAGTGCAAGGGGTATGCCATCTTGAAAATACAGGGACCTCAAGGCTTTAGCAGGTATACCGGAATCTCGTTCGCCTATGAGAACAGCACTGTGCTGCCCGAAAATTAAGCGAAACAATCTATTGGCTAGAATTTGCGCTCATTTGTGTGCGGATCTGACCAGCTAGATCCTCAAGTTCCTCGGCCTCAGCTTTGCCGCCGCCATGGCGCCCCAACTGCTCTCCCTGGTAAATCGGGATGACATGGAAATGCAGGTGGAAAACGGTCTGCCCGGCCGCTGCTTCGTTGAACTGGGCGATCCGGATACCGCTCGGCGACAGCGCAGCCTGCACCGCCTGCGCGACCCGCTGCACGAGAGGCATGACACGTCCAAGCGTCGCGGCATCGGCGTCGAGAAGATTGCGTGACGGTGCCTTCGGAACGATGAGGGTGTGTCCCCGGGACTGGGGGAAGAGGTCCATCATGACCAGCGCCGTATCGTCTTCGAACACCTTATGAGAGGGGATCTCGCCTCTCAGGATCTTCGCGAAGATGTTCTGGGGATCATAGGGCTCGGTCATAGGCCTCCCTCATTCTGGTTTGCGGTATGTCGGGCTGGAAGGGATAGGCGGCGATGGTGCGCTCGATCATGTCGACGGCGCGGGCCGTCCCGTCTTCCTCGTGAAGCTTCTGCTGCAATTGCGTAGTGTTGCGCTGATAGGCGGGCGTGCCGACGAGGTTGGCGAGCGCGTTCGCAAGAATATTTGCCGTCAGCTTGCGCAGGCGGACCGGCGCAGGGCCGCAGCCGAGTTCATGAACCCGCCGGCCCCAATAGGGCTGGTCGAAGAACTGGGGCACGATGAACGTCGGACGGCCAGCATAGAGGCCGGCATAGGTGGTGCCGGCGCCGCCATGATGGACGACCGCCTTAACGTACTTGAAGAGTTCAGTGTGGGGTGCCTTAGCGATCGAGAAGATCGTCCGTGGCAGATCCTCCGAACTCAGGCCCCCCCAGCCCTGAGCGATCACGGCGCGACCACCCCAGCGATTGAGCGCCTGGGTGATGATCTCCGTATTCCTGCGCGCGCCGAACGGCATCGACCCAAAGCCAAGATAGACCGGCGGCTCGCCCTCATCGAGGAACGCCCGGAATTCGGGTGAAGGGCTCCAGTCCGAATCGTCCTCGAGCCGCCAGAAGCCGGTGATCTTGGCCGAGGGTGGCCAGTCGCGCGGGCGCGGCGAGATGGAGGGCGAGTAGGCATGGAGCGTCGGGATGTTCTTGCCCCGATTGTCCTTGCCAAAGCCGGTGAGGCGACGGCGCTTCAGCCCGAGGAGCTTGGAGCGGATGCGGTCGCGCGGGAGGTCGTAATAGGTCTGCTGGGCGCTCTGGACCACATAGCTCAGCCTGTTGAAGATCGGGTCGAGCGGCGGGCCGTCATAAGCGAAGTAGGGGAATTCCCCAGTCGGGTTCAGCGGCTGGAACGCCGTCATGATCGCGGGAATGTCGAGAGCTTCGGCGATGTCGATCGCGAAGGTCGTATTCATATGAAAGACAATAGCGTCGGCATCCTGGCTCATCGCCCAGACTTGCCTGCCGGCCTCGCGTAGGATGCGCTGGCCCTGGCGCAGGAGAGCGGGGGCATAGAGCAGCATGGATTTCGACATGGCCTTGTCGAACTGGCTCTGGCGCAGGAAGGCCTGGATGTCGCTGCCGAGATTGTAGAAGTCGATGCCGCGGCCAGTGACGAAATCCTCGAAATCCCCCGTCGTGCCGATCACGACGCTGTAGCCCCGTTCCTGGAGCCGAAGGGCCAGGGCAACGAAGGGCTGGACATCTCCCATGGTGCCAATCGTGGCAATCGCTATGCGCTTGCCCATGCCAACCTCATCTACGCAACCGCCGTGCTGGGCGCGGGGGCGGCCCCTGGCCCGCCTGCGACGTTTCAAGACCTTCAATTCGTCGGTAAATCAGGCGCAGTCAAGGTTTAAGCAAAAAGAGTTGGGCGTAACGGCGCAGCTTCACGCGCGCCATCATGACCCTTGGGGACGTTGTTCAGGCTGCAGGAACAGCGGAGTCCGTCGAGGGAGGCGTCGCGCTCGGCTTCTGGAAGAGGAAGCGGAAATAATTCCAGTAGGCGAGGGTGGTCAGCGTCACCGGGACGTAGGTGAAGCCGCGCTTGATGAAGAACATAGCGATGGACACGGCCGTTTCCGCCGACATCATCCCCTTGCCCATGGCAGAGGTGAAGGCCGAAGGCACGATGTGCCGATAGTGCAGGGCGTCGCTCTTGTAATAACCGAGGGCGTGCGCGGCAAAGGCGCGCTTGGTGACGCAATAGTCCTTGAGTTCATCCTGGCCGAAATCGCCGTGAAGCTCGATCTCGGACCCAAGAGCCCAGACTTCAGGCGCGGTGAGCCGGCCCTTGCCGATTTCGGTGAACATGTCGATCATCGCGATGAAGGAATGATAGTTGGCGTTCCAGCAGTCCTCGGACTTTGCCCCGTGTGCCAGCACCAGCACATCGGTACGCTCGAGCTTCTCGCGCATCCGCTCGTAATCGTCCGGCCCGTAGTCGACGCCTGACTTAGCGGTCTCGACGATCGCGCCCATCTTCTCGAGCCGCTTGACCATCGCCGAACCGAAGGCGCCATTGGCGCCGGTGACGAGGAAACGGCGCTTCTTGATCTTGCAGTTCGTGCCGAAGACGAGGTCGAACACGTTCACATAGGAGGAATAGTACTGGTCGGGATGGATGTGGTGCAGCGCGTGATAGTTGGGATCGACCCCGAAGAAGCCACGCTGTCCGCCGACCCGGTCCATGGCCATGTGGTTGTAGTCGATACCCTCTTCCTTGATGCGCCCGATGAACATCCAGACATGGATCACGAGGATCACGGTCACCGGAAGCCAGTGGAAGAAGGCGTAGAAGATGACTGTGCCGAAGACGGACGTTCCGAACTCCGGCACGAGATGCGCCCAGAAATTGGCCTTCACCCATTGCGGGTTGATGTTCATCTTCTCGTCGAGGAACTTATGATGGACGTTGTGCCATCCCGAGAACATGCGCAGCATCGGGTTGGAGGACTTCGCCCATTTGTGCAGCGCCCAATGCACGACATCGAAGATGAAGGTCGAGATGACGAAAACCACCGCGCCCTGCAGCAGCCAGGACAGAATCGTCCAAACCGTAAGATCTTGCAGAATGTCCATCATGGGTACCTCCGGGCCGGCGTCATGGGTGAGCGTTCACCTCAATCGTGATCTAGCCGCTCACCTTTGCGAAAAGGGGTGAGTCCGTCCAGCATTTCCTGCTGTCGGACGACCGCAGCCCGCTCATGGTCCAGAAAATTGTCCACAGCGTGGCGCAGGCCCTCATGGCCGATCCAGTGAATGGAATGCGTGGTTGCCGGCGCGTAGCCTCGCGCTAGCTTGTGTTCGCCCTGCGCCCCCGCCTCGACGCGGGCAAGCCCATGGGCGATCGCGTAGTCTATCGACTGGTAGTAGCAGAGCTCGAAATGCAGGAACGGTACGTCGCGCGTCGCGCCCCAGTACCGGCCATAGAGCGTGTCGCGACCCAGGAGGTTCAACGTGCCTGCGATCGGCTCGTCGCCATCATAGGCGAACATCAGAACGACCCGGTCGGCCATCGCTTCGGAAAGGAGCGAGAAAAACTTGCGGTTGAGGTAGGGCCGCCCCCACTTCCTGCTGCCGGTATCCATGTAGAAGGCGTAGAAGGCGTCCCAGACGGCTTCGGTCAGATCGCTGCCGGTGAGCCATTTGACCTCCAGCCCGTCTTCGAGTGCATCGCGCCGTTCGCGTCGCAGCATTTTGCGCTTGCGGGAAGCGAGTGTGTCGAGAAAGCCCTCGAAGCTCGAAAACCCGTCATTATGCCAATGGAACTGCGTATCGGTCCGATGCAGCCATCCCGTTGCCGATGCGAGCGCAGCTTCGTCCTCCGGCACGAAGGTCGCGTGGACGGTTGCGATCCCATGGCGTCCGGCAAGGGCCTCCGCGGCCTGCAAGAGGGCGCGGCGCTCAGCGGGGTTTCCCGACGGCACGAGAAGTTTTGGTGCGGTCACCGGGGTGAACGGAACGGCTGATTGCAACTTGGGATAGTAGGCGCCGCCGGCGCGCTCATACGCATCCGCCCAGGCATAGTCGAAGACGTATTCGCCCTGCGAGTGTGACTTGGCATAGAGCGGCATCAGTCCGACGGCACTGCCATCGTCCTTGGTGAGGAGAATGTGCTGGGGCTGCCATCCGGTCCGCGCCGTGGCGCTGCCGGAGCGCTCAAGGGCCAGGAGGAAGCGATGGTCGAGGAACGGATTGTCCGGGACACCCGATCTGCCGGGGACGAGGCCGTTCCACGTCTCCTCAGGAATCGATGCGGTGGACTCGTGGACAGTTGCGGTGAGCACGGGCTCGGTCAATTGGGCCTTTCGGGCGTGAAGCCTTCGAACACGATCTGGTCGACATGCGGGCGAGCCGCCAACGCATCCTCCCGCGACCTTATTGTCCAAGTTGTGACCGGCTTGCCCAGACGCCGCATGATCCGCACCATCGGCAACGTCAAGGCTTCGTGATGGACGGAAAGGAAATCGAAGCGTGAGAACGGCAGATGCAGCATGTGCCGCAGGAAGAACCGCTGAGGGGCGCTGAAGTCCGCGTTCTCGTCCTCGTAGCGATAGGTGATGATGCCGGTCGGTCCCAGATAGCCGAACTTGCGCACGAGCATGATCTGAGCAGGATCGAAGCTCTCGAAGACGAGCGGACCCGGATAGGTCGAGGCGATCTCGGCCGCTTCGCGCGCCAGCTTCGGTGTTGCAGGTCCCTGCTGCCGCTTGAGCTCCACCTGCAGAAGCGTCCGCCCATCGATGCGCGCGAGGAAATCGGCGAACGTCATCGGGCAGTCGCCGGCGCTGCTCTCAAGAAGCGGCAGGCGTGTCATCTCCTCAGCAGTGATGTCCGAGACTTTGCCGGTCCGGCCCGTCAGGCGCGCCAAATCGTCATCATGGAAGACGACAGGCACGCCATCGGAGGTGAGCTGGAGGTCGCATTCGATGTCATACCCCGCAGCAATTGCCGCTTCGAAGGCAGATGCGGAGTTCTCGATCACGCCATTGGCGCGATCATGCAGGCCCCGATGCGCGATCGGGCGGGGAAAGAGCGGCTTTCCAGACACTTGGGCAGCCTCAGTCAGCCAGTTCGACGACGGCGTCGATTTCAACTGCGGCCCCCAGCGGCAGCGCGGCGACGCCGAAAGCTGCGCGGGCGTGCTTCCCCTTGTCCCCCAGCACGCCAATGATGAGATTGGACGCACCATTGGCCACCAGATGCTGCTCGGTGAATTCGGCCGTCGAGGCAACGAGCACGGTCAGCTTCAGCACTCGGGCCACCTGCTCGAGGCTGACGCCGCCGCTGTGGACGATCTGCGCGAGGACGTTGAGCGCTGCGAGCTCGGCGGCGTTTCCACCCTGGACGACATTCATCGTATCCCCCAGCCGGCCGCCGACGACGCCCTCGGCGCTCGCCGAAATCTGGCCGGACACGTAGAGGATATTGCCCGAGCGCGTAACGGGCACGTAGCTGGCAACCGGCGCCTTGGCCAGCGGAAGCTCGTAGCCGTATTCGCGCAGTCGATCGAGGGCGGTGGTCATCGGGATTTGCTTTCTTCGTTATCGTCCTGAGGAGAGGGCGGCTGCGCTGGCGCGCGCCTCCCGTAGAGCTTGCCGCGGATGACCGCATCGCGCCCGAAGCGGGTTCGCACGCGGTCCATAGCGCGTTCGGCTGCCGCCTTGCGTGCAATAGCCGGTTCGAGAAGATCCACCGGATCGTCGCCGCCGGCCGGCGCCAGCCCGGAAATGCCGATGCCGATCAGCCGGAACGCCGTCCCGTCAATTTCACGAGCGAGCAATTGCATGCCCGTCTCGTATAGCACATTGGCCAACTGGGTCGGAAACATCAAATGGCGCGCACGCGTCCTGATCCGGAAGCCGGCGGATTTCAGTTTCAGCGTCACGGTGTCGCCGACGAGGCCTTTCTGCTTGAGCCTTTCGGACAACCGTTCCGAGAGCGCGAGAAGTTCGGTCGAGAGCGCCTCGAAGTCGCGCAGATCGCTGTTGAATGTCGTCTCCGAGGAGACCGACTTCATCTCGCCGTCGCGGCTGATCGTGCGCGCGTCCTGGCCGCGCGAAAGCCTGGCCAGGCGGGCTCCGGTTTCCCCGAAGCGGCGGATGAGATCGTCCTCGGGATGGGTCTGGAGCTGGCCGATCGTGTGGAAACCCTGTCGAGCAAGCGTCTCGGTAAAGACCTTCCCGACGCCGTAGATGAGGGAAATCGGGCGAGGGGCGAGGAATGCGAGCGTCTCAGCCTTGCCGATCACGGCAAATCCGCGCGGCTTGTCGAGGTCGGACGCGATCTTGGCGAGGAATTTGTTATGGCTCAGCCCCACAGAGATGGTGACGCCGATCTCGGCCTCGACGCGGCGGGCGAAGCGGGCAAGCACTTCCGCGGGGCTCGCCTTATGGAGGGCCGCCGTACCGGAGAGATCGAGGAAAGCCTCGTCGATCGAGAGCGGCTCGACCAGTGGCGTCAGCATGTCCATCAAAGCCCGGATCTCGCGGCTCACGGCAACGTACTTGGCCATGTTCGGCTTGATGATGACGGCGTCCGGGCAGAGCTTGGTCGCCTTGAACATCGGCATTGCGGAGCGCACGCCGCTCTGGCGGGCGATGTAGCAGCAGGTCGAGACAACGCCCCGGACGCCGCCTCCGATGATCAACGGCTTGTCGAGGAGACTCGGATCGTCCCGCTTTTCGATCGTGGCGTAGAAGGCGTCGCAATCGACGTGAGCAATCGAGAGCCCGAGGAGCTCCTCATGGCGCACGAGCCGGGGCGAGCCGCAGCGAGGGCAGCGCGAAGTGGGAGCGTCCACCTGTTCGGTGTGGAGGCAGTCCCGGCAGAGGAGTGGCGCCCGCTCCATCCCTCATTCACCCCATGGACGGGTTGAGCTCGTGCCAGACCCGCATGAAGGTCTCGGGCGCGAGATCGGCATTGGCGCAGAAGGCGAGCAGAAGCCCTTCGTTGGACGCAAAATAGTCGATGAGCGCAAGCTGGAGCTCGGCGCTGCCAAGTGCGGCCCGGAGGGATTGCGGGTCGTAGCCGGTTGCGCCCAGGAAGTCCGCAAGCTGGGCAGGATCCTCGGCGAGATGGCCAAGGCAGAGATCGGCAAGGGCACCGGGTCTGGGCACGAGGGTCTGGGTACGGGGCAAGGTCGGTCTCGGTGGAGGTCTGATAGAGATTGATGTTACAGCACAAGTGTTGCAGAACGAAGCGCCGCCGCCACATGCCCCGGGCGGGCGCGAGCGAGGACCTATGCCCAAGACCGTGATGATCGTCGAAGACAACGAGCTGAACATGAAGCTCTTCAACGATCTGCTCGAATCGCGCGGCTACGCGATCATACAGACGCGCAACGGCATGGAGGCGCTCGATCTGGCGCGCGCGCATCACCCCGACCTGATCCTGATGGACATCCAGCTCCCCGAAGTTTCGGGACTGGTGGTCACCAAATGGCTCAAGGAAGACGACGACCTGCAATCCATCCCGGTCATCGCCGTCACTGCCTTTGCAATGAAGGGCGACGAGGAGCGGATACTGCAGGGCGGTTGCGAGGGTTACATCTCCAAGCCCATATCGGTGCCTCACTTTTTGGAAACGATTGCCCGCTATATTGGCCCGGCCAACTAGGTCCTGGACCTCGTTTATCACCGGGCACTTTCCCGAAGCATTGGGGGCACAGGGCTTTGACAGCGCGCGTGCTGATCGTCGACGATATTCCGACGAATGTGCGGCTGCTCGAGGCGCGCCTGTCGGCCGAGTATTTCGAGACCCTATCGGCGAGTTCCGGACCGGAAGCGCTGGCGATCTGCGCCGCGACCGAAATCGATATCATCCTGCTCGATGTGATGATGCCGGGCATGGATGGCTTCGAAGTCTGCCGCCGCCTTAAGGCCGATGCGCGGTTTCACCACATCCCGGTGCTGATGATCACCGCCCTCGATCAGATCTCGGACCGGGTGCGGGGCCTTGAGGCCGGTGCCGACGACTTCCTGTCAAAGCCTGTCGACGATGTGCAGCTTATCGCAAGGGTGAGGAGCCTCGCGCGGCTCAAGGCGCTCACGGACGAATTGCGGGCACGGGCCCTCACCGGGCAAGAGATCGCGATGGACGACCTCGTCCCCTTTGGCGAGAGGGCTTCGGGCGGGGACGGAACGATCCTGCTGGTCGAGCCAGAGCCGGTGCATGCCGAGCGCATTCGCTCGGCGCTGGAGCCGGTGCATCGGGTCACGGTTCTCTCGACCCCGCAGGACATCGTGCAGGCGCTGTCGGAAACCCGCTATGAACTCGTGCTGGTCAGCATGGCGCTGGGGAATTTCGACCCCTTGCGCGTCTGTTCGCAGATCCGCACCTTCGACCAGAGCCGAACGCTGCCCATCATCCTCATCGCGCAGCAGAGCGATCGGGCGCGGGTGGTGCGCGGGCTCGACATCGGCGTCAACGATTTCATCACGAGGCCGGTGGAGCGCAACGAGCTTGCCGCGCGGGTGCGCACGCAGCTGCGCCGCCATCGCTATGCCTGCCAGCTGCGCGACAGCGTCACCCAGACCATGGCGCTGGCGGTTACCGACGAGCTGACCGGCCTCTACAACAGGCGCTATTTCGACCGGCACCTCAATATCATGCTGGCCAAGGCGCGCGAACAGCGTCGGCACATGGCCGTGATGCTGATCGACATGGATTTCTTCAAGGCCATCAACGATTCCTACGGGCATGATTGCGGCGATGCGGTGCTGAAGGAATTCGCGCAGCGCCTCCGCCGCAACATCCGCGGCATCGATCTGGCCTGCAGGTTCGGCGGCGAGGAGTTCGGCGTGCTGATGCCGAACACCGATTCCCGCCAGGCCGAGGCCATTGCGGAGCGCATCAGGATCGCCATCGCCGAACGCGGCTTTGACGTCTCGGCCTCGGCGCGTCCGATCCCGGTGACGGTTTCTGTAGGCATGGCGCTCAACGAATGCGTGTCCGACACGGCAGACCTGATCCTGAAGCGGGCCGACATCGCGCTCTACCGCGCCAAGCGGGAAGGGCGGAACCGCGTCGTCTTCGACGCCGCCTGATCTGCCGGGCCGGCCAATCGTTAAGCGGTAAGGTTAAGCGTTTATTATGCTGGGGGTGTTTGCTTGTGGTTGCGACGCTTTTCTCTAGTGTCGCAAGAAATCGAGGCGGCAAGCATTGTCGCTTCGAGCAAACCCTACGGCCACCTCAGGTCCGCCGCAACTCCTGAGGCCGTAGGGGGCTGGTCCGGCCGCGCGAAGTGGCCTCTTCGACATGCCGGCTGGACCAGCCACCCAATCCCTCCCACGACAAACAAAAAGCCCCGCTCAAGAGCGGGGCTTTTTCAACTGCATCGGAGGCCGATCCTACTTGATCTTGGCTTCCTTGAATTCGACGTGCTTGCGCGCAACCGGGTCGTACTTGCGGAAGGCGAGCTTCTCGGTCTGGGTGCGGGCGTTCTTCTTGGTCACGTAGTAGAAACCGGTGTCGGCCGTGGACACGAGCTTGATCTTGATGGTGTTGGCTTTGGCCATGGTCGCGGTCCTTCAAACAGCGAGCCGCGCGGAAGGCCGCGCGGCTGGGAAATTTTGCCGCAAACTAGTCATTGCGACCGGAAAGTCAAGCGCTCAGCGCGGGTCCGGGAGTGCGGGATCGCGATGGTCGGGGTCGAACCCGTGCATGCGGTTGGCCCATTGCAGCCCGACGAGGAACCCCTTGATCGACGGCAGCATGGCGAGCGGCATGACGACGGCGAGAGGCACGAGAGTGTAGAGGTAGACGAGCGGGTTCACCTGCATCACGAGCTCCAAATGGAGCATGATGAAAATCAGGATGTGCCCGACGATCATGATCGCGATGTATGGGGGGCCATCATCGGCGCGGTGATGGTGAAGTTCCTCACCGCATTCAGGGCAGGCGTCATTGACCTTCAGATAGGCCCTGAACATCTTGCCTTCCCCGCAATTGGGGCATTTGCAAAGCGTCCCGCGCCACATCGCCTGCCCGAGGGGGCGCTCTTCGAGAGTCTTGACCTGATATCCCATCGCCTACTTCTTTCTGCGTCCCATCCTTGCCTGGCCCGAAGATGGTCGGCGTGATCCGCGTTTGACAGATGACGGTTTGACGCGGGTGCCTTCGGACAATAGCTCGAAACGCAACGCGCCGGCTACCGGGGCAACCTCGAGGAGGCGAACCATCACGTCGTCGCCGAGCCGGAAGCGTTCGCCGGTACGGTCCCCGATCAGCGCCTGCTGTTCTTCCATGAAGCGATAAAAATCCCCGCCGATCGAGGAAGCGGGAATGAATCCGTCGGCGCCTGTTTCGGCCAATCTCACGAAGAGGCCGGACTTGATGACGCCCGATATCCTGCCTTCGAAACGCGCCCCGACCTGTCCGGCGAGGTATTGCGCGAGAAGCCGGTCGGCGGTCTCGCGCTCGGCAGCCATCGCCCGGCGTTCGGTCGAGGAGATGTGCTGAGCTACGCCCGGAAGGCCTGCGATGTCCTGCTCGCGCAGCCCGTCCTCGCCGAGCCCCAGCGCCCGGATCAAGGCGCGGTGCACGACGAGGTCGGCATAGCGTCTGATGGGCGAGGTGAAGTGGGCATAGCGATCGAGGTTGAGGCCGAAATGTCCGTAATTCTCGCTCGCATATTCGGCCTGCGCCTGGCTGCGCAGCACCATTTCGCTGACCTGCTCGATCTTGTTCTCGCTGCGTGCGCGGGCGAGAATCCGGTTGAAGTCGACCGGGCGGACGGCCTCGGACTTGGCAAACGGCAGATCGAGCGAGCTCAGGAATTCCCGAAGTGCGGCCAGCTTCTCCCGGCTCGGCGAATCGTGGACCCGGTAGAGCAGGGGGGTGCGCCGCTGCTCCAGCGTTTCGGCCGCCGCGACGTTGGCCGCGATCATCATCTCCTCGATCAGCCGGTGTGCTTCGAGCCGCTCGGGAACATGGATGCGGGTCACCATGCCCTTGTCATCAAGGAGTATCTTGCGCTCAGGCAGGTCGAGATCGAGCGGGCTGCGCTTTTCCCGCGCGCGCGTCATTGCATGATAGGCGGTCCAGAGCGGCTTCAGAATCGGCTCAAGGATGGGCCCGGTCACATCGTCCGGGTTCCCGTCGATCGCGGCCTGAGCCTGCTGATAGCTGAGGCGTGCGGCCGAACGGAACAGCACCCGGTGGAAGGAGTGGCTCTTCTTGCGCCCATCGGCGCCGAGCACCATGCGCACGGCAAGGGAGGGACGGTTGACGCCTTGCTTCAGCGAACAGAGGTCGTTGGAGATCCGCTCGGGTAGCATCGGGACGACGCGATCGGGGAAGTAGACCGAGTTGCCGCGGAGGTATGCCTCCTTGTCCAGCGCGCTACCGGGGCGGACATAAGCGGCCACATCAGCGATGGCGACGTAGACGACATGGCCCCCGGGGTTCTTCTCGTCGGTGTCCGGTTCGGCATAAACCGCGTCGTCATGATCCTTCGCATCCGCGGGATCGATGGTGACGAGGGGAATGTGCCTCCAGTCCTCGCGCCCCTGGAGGCTCGCTTCGGCAGCTGCCTCGGCCTCCTTCAGCACCGCATTGGGAAAGCGGTAGGGGATTTCGAGGTTGTGAATGGCGATGAGGCTGATGGCGCCTTCGCTCTCGGGATTTCCGACGACCGTGGTCACGCGCGTACGCGGGATCATCATGCGGCCAGAAGTCTTGACCTCCACTTCGACGAGGTCGCCATCGCGGGCCTCACCCAGATCTCCGCTGGCGATGCGCATCTCGCGCTGCTTCCGGTCGATCGGGACCAGCCGTGCACCGCCCTCATCGAGCCGCACGATGCCGATCTGACCGCGACGCGGCTTGTCGAGGATCTTCATGGCGCGCGCCGTATAGTGCGGCACGAGCTCGTCGCCGGCATCTATCCGGGCGAGGATGCGATCGCCGGGCCCGGGAACGACGCGTGCGCCCTTGGGCTGCAGGACTTCGACGCGAGGACGTTCGCCCTCGTCTTCCTCGTTCCAGCTGGCGGGATAGGCGATCAGATGATCAGGATCGGCATCGGCCGGAATATCGAGCACGGTGACCGCAGGCAGCATGGCCGTCGGGCGCAGGCTCTTACGCTTGCGCGCAATCAGGCCCTCGCCCTCCATCTCTCGCAGAAGCACCTTGAAGGGCGTACGCATATCGCCCTTGATGCCGAAATACTTTGCGAGATCCCGCTTTCCGTCAAGGTCGGGCTCGTTGGCCATCGCCTCGAGCACCGCCTCGCGGCTTGGCAGTTCGCCCACCGCAAAGTGGCGGGAGCGCTTAGAGGAGGGGCGTTTCGTCGGCGCCTTAGCCATTCAGCTCTTTCAGGCGGTGGCCGCCTTTTTCCGGGTCGCGGCCGTCTTCGCCGCTGTTGATTTGCTCGCGGCCGCCTTAGTGGTGGCCGACTTGGTTGTCTTGGTTGCAGCCTTGGTGGCGGTAGCCGTCTTTGCCGCGGGCTTCTTGGCAGCAGGCTTCTTGGCCGCAGCCTTACGCGCGGGTTTCTTGGCGCCTGTGGCCGCAGCGCGGGCGGCGATCCATTCCAGCGCCTGCTCGATCGTCACGTCCTCGGGCTTCAGCTCCTTGGGGATGGTGGCGTTGACCTTGCCCTGGTTCACATAGGGTCCATAGCGACCGGCTCGCACGGTGATTTCGCCATCGGCATGCTCGAAGCTCTTGATCGCAGCAGGGGCAGCCCGTCCGCGTCCGCCACCGGCGGCCTTCTGCGCTATGAGATCCACGGCCCGGTTGATGCCGACCGTGAACACTTCTTCCGCGTCGGGCAGGTTGGCGTATTTCCCGTCATGCAGGATGAAGGGACCATAGCGACCGAGACCCGCCGTGATCATCTTGCCCGTTTCCGGATGGAGGCCCACCTCGCGTGGCAGCGAGAGAAGCTGCAACGCCTCTTCCAGGGTCACTGCGGCAGGCTCGAGGCCCTTCGGGAGTCCGGCGCGTTTCGGCTCCGGACCTTCTCCAAGTTGCAGATAAGGACCGAAGCGGCCCGATTTCAGGAGGACCTGCTCACCGCTTTCCGGGTCAACGCCCAGAATTCCGTCGCCGGGTGCCGCCTCGCCCGCGCCGCCGGTTGCAGCGTCGGAGAGCTGCATGGTGTGGCGGCACTCGGGATAGTTCGAGCAGCCGATGAAGGCGCCGAACTTGCCCAGCTTTAGCGAAAGCGTGCCGGTCCCACAGGTCGGGCAGCTGCGCGGATCGGAGCCGTCCGGCTTGGCGGGGAAGATGTGGTCGCCCAGAAGCTCATTGAGCGCATCGAGGACTTCGGAGACCCGGAGATCCTTGATCTCGGTAGCGTGGCGGGAGAAGTCCTCCCAGAAATCGCGCAGCACCTGCTTGTAGTCGAGCTCTCCGGCCGAAATGCTGTCGAGCTGTTCTTCGAGATTGGCGGTAAAGCCGAACTCGACATAGCGGGCAAAGAAGCTCTCGAGGAAAGCCGTGACCAGCCGGCCGCGATCCTCGGGGTAGAGGGCGCGCTTCTCGAGCTTTACGTAATTGCGATCCTTGAGCACGGTCAGGGTCGCGGCGTAGGTCGAGGGGCGGCCGATCCCCAGCTCTTCCATCTTCTTGATGAGGCTCGCCTCGGTAAAGCGTGCCGGCGGCTGGGTAAAATGCTGCTCGATATCGACTTTACGCAACTCTGGCCGGTCGCCGACGGCCAGCGGCGGCAGTTCGCGGCTGTCCTCATCGTCCCCGTCCTCGCGATCCTCCTTGGCCTCGACGCCATAAAGAGCAAGGAAACCCGGGAACGTGACAACCGATCCGACCGCCCGCAGCGTGATGGCGCGATCGGTGCCAACCACCTCGATGTCGGCAGTCGTGCGTTCGATCTCGGCGGCGCGCATCTGGCTGGCGAGCGTCCGCCGCCAGATCAGCCCGTAGAGCTTCTGCTGGTCTGGCTCGAGATTGCGCAAGGTATCGGGGTGGCGGAACATGTCCGTGGGGCGGATCGCCTCGTGCGCTTCCTGCGCGTTCTTGGCCTTGGTCTGGTAAATCCGGGCCTTCTCGGGGAGATAGTTGTCGCCGAATTCCTTGGCGATCGCGCGGCGCGCCTGATCGATGCCTTCGGGCGCCATCTGCACGGCATCGGTACGCATATAGGTGATGAGCCCGTCCTCGTAGAGCCGCTGGGCGACCTGCATGGTGCGCGACGGGGAGAAGCCGGCACGCGAGGACGCGTCCTGCTGAAGGCTGGACGTGGTGAAGGGCGGGTAGGGATTGCGACGGGTCGGCTTCTTTTCAAGGCTCGCCACGTTGAAGAGGCCCGCGTCGATGGCTGCCTTCAGCGCTCCAGCCTCGTCGCCTGACTTGATGTCGAGCTTGTCGGTCTTCTTTCCGTCGACCGAATAAAGACGGGCCTCGAATGCCTTGCCTTTCTCCGCCAACGTCGCGATCACCGACCAGTATTCCTCGGGCTTGAAACGCTCGATCTCGGATTCCCGGTCGCAGACAAGGCGCAGCGCCACGGACTGGACGCGACCTGCCGAGCGCGAGCCGGGCAGCTTCCGCCAGAGAATCGGGGAGAGCGTGAAGCCGACGAGATAGTCGAGCGCACGGCGTGCGAGATAGGCGTCGACCAGCGGGCCGTCGATGTCGCGCGGATGCCGCATCGCTTCGGTGACGGCATCCTTGGTGATGGCGTTGAAGACAACCCGGCTTACCGACTGATCCTTCAGGGCCTTCTTCTGCTTCAGCACGTCGAGGATGTGCCAGGAAATCGCCTCTCCCTCGCGATCGGGGTCGGTGGCAAGAATGAGTTCGTCGGCGTCCTTGAGAGCCCGGCCAATATCGGCCAGACGCTTCTTGGCTGCCGTGTCCACTTCCCAGGACATTGCGAAATCTTCTTCCGGGCGCACCGAACCGTCCTTGGACGGCAGGTCGCGCACGTGTCCAAAGCTCGCGAGGACCTCATAGTCCTTGCCGAGATACTTGTTGATTGTCTTGGCCTTGGCCGGACTTTCAACGATAACGAGCTTCATTCACTGCCGCTTTCAGAAACGAGTGTCCGCCTGCAACTGGCGCGCATCAACAAGAGTTGCCCAGCCATGTAGGGGGTGATCAACGCGGCGCAACATGGTGAAGCCCGGGCCAAGTGTCAACGGGGGAGGCTTTGCCCCGGGGCGATCAGCGTGTCACCCGCAGGGCGACCAACTGCCCGCTGGCCCATTCGATCCGGCCTGCCAGATCGAGCTCGAGCAGCAGCATCTGCATGGCGCTTGCGGAGATGCCTGTTTGGCCGATGAGGTCATCGACGGCGACCGGCGTCACGCTCAATGCAGACAGCAGTCGGTCACGATCGTCTTCGTTAGGCGGCTCGGTCAGATCCGGTGCGCCGAGTTCCGGCTCCCAGTCCGGCTCGAAGAGAAGGTTCGTCGAAGGATCGGCAGAACCGATCGTTTCAACGATGTCGGCGGCGCAGGTGACGAGGCGGGCCCCCTGCTGGATGAGGGAATTGCCGCCCTCGGCACGTGGATCAAGGGGCGACCCCGGCACCGCGAAGACGTCGCGGTTCTGCTCGAGCGCGAGCCGTGCGGTGATCAGCGACCCGGACCGCTTGGCGGCCTCGACGACGACGATGCCGAGCGAAATGCCCGACACCAGCCGGTTGCGCCGCGGAAAGTCCCGTGCTCGTGGCTCCCAACCAAAGGGCATTTCGGTGACGAGGCCGCCGCCATGGTCGAGTATCTCCTCGACGAGCGGGACGTTCTCCTGCGGATAAATCCGGTCCATGCCGCCGGCGAGGACGGCAAGCGTGCCGGTCTGCAGGCTTGCGCGATGGGCAGCGGTATCGATGCCGCGGGCCAGGCCCGAGATCACGGTGTAGCCGGCCCGCCCCAGATCGCCAGCAAGAATCGCCGTCATCTTCTGGCCTGCGGTCGAAGCATTGCGCGCCCCGACGATGCCTACCGTCTTTTCGAGGTCGAGACGCTCGCCGCCTACCATGGAGACAAGTGGGGGTGGCCCCGAAACGTGGCGGAGGAGGGGTGGGTAATCTGGCTCTCCGACGGCGACGAGTCGGCCGCCGAGATTTTCGAGTGCGCCAAATTCGTCTTCGGCTTCGGCAAGGCTGGGTACACGCACCCCGGAGCGCCCTGCAAGTCTAGGCAGGGCTTCGAGTGCTGCTTCGGCCGAGCCGAGACGATTGAGCAGCTGCCGGAAGGTGACTGGGCCGACATTGTCAGTACGGATCAACCGGAGCCAGGCAAGCTTTTGAGCGCGCGTCAGGGCATGTCCGGTCCGCACCGCCTCCATCAGGGCGCCTCGGCTTTCCTGCCCCCGATGCGGGGTTCGGTGCCGGCTCTGAGGCGGGCGATGTTGGGGGCGTGCCGGTAAAAGAGTATCGCCGCCAGCACAGCGATGGTCAGTGCAAGTGCGGGTCCCTCAAGGAAGAAAGCGATGATCGGCGTGGTAGCGGCCGCCACGAGGGCGGAGAGAGAGGAGATTCTTCCGACAAGGGCAACGAGCAACCAGGTGGCGCAGAAGATGAGGCCAAGCACCCAGTTGAGGCCGAAGAGGACGCCGATCAGCGTGGCGACGCCCTTGCCGCCATTGAAGCGCAGCCAGACCGGAAAGACATGGCCGAGAAAGGCGCCTACCGCTGCCGCCATCGCGGCCTCGCTTCCCCAAAGCCACGCCGCGAGGAGCACGGGCACGGCCCCCTTGGCGGCATCCAGAAGGAGTGTTAGCGCGGCGAGCCATTTCTTGCCGGTGCGCAGGACGTTCGTTGCGCCGATATTGCCCGAGCCAATGGCCCGAATGTCCCCGAGGCCAGCGGCGCGCGTCAGCAGCAGGCCGAACGGGACGGAGCCGAGCAAATAGCCAAGCCCCAGTCCGAGAACGAGATCAAGCGCGTTCACGCGTTCAGATCCTGCATGGAATAGACTTCAACCCCCGCGACGTATGTCGCCATCACCTTGCCAGCAAGTCGCGCGCCTTCAAAGCTCGTATTGCGGGAACGGGATCGCAGCGCCCGTTCGTCGACCTGCCAGGGATAGTCCGGATCAAAGAGGATGAAATCGGCGGGTGCGCCTTTTTCGAGACGCCCCGATGGCAGGCGCAGGATTTCCGCGGGCCGCAGGGTCAGGGCGCGAAGGACCGTGACGAGATCGACATCCCCGGAGTGCACAAGCCTGAGGGCGGCGGCGAGGAGGGTTTCGAGACCGACGGCTCCGTCGGACGCTTCAGCGAAGGGTTTGCGCTTCACCTCGCTGTCCTTGGGATCGTGATCGGAATGGATGACATCGATCGTGCCGTCGCGCAGCCCCTCGATCATCGCGCGCCGGTCAGCCTCGGCCCGCAGCGGCGGGGAGAGCTTGAAGAAAGTACGGTAGGGTCCGACGTCGTTCTCGTTGAGCGAGAGATTGTTTATCGACACGCCGCAGGAGAGACGGTCGCTTTCGCCGCGTGCTCGAGACATGATCGCAAGCGAAGACGCCGATGAGACCTGTGCGGCGTGATAGCGGACACCCGTGAGCCGGGCCAGTTGCAGGTCGCGCGCCAGCGGGATCGTCTCGGCCTCGACCGGAATGCCCTTGAGCCCGAGTACGGAAGCAAAGTGCCCTTCGTTCATCACGCCTTCGCCGGCAAGGCCCTTGTCGACGACGTGGTGGACGATCGGCATGTCGAAATTGGCTGCATAGCTCATCGCCGTGCGGAGGAGGGCGCTCGACTGGATCGAGCGGCGCCCATCGGAAAGGCAAACCGCGCCGGCTTCCTTCAGCAGGCCGAACTCCGTGATTTCGGCGCCCTCGAGGCCTCGCGTTATGGCGGCGGCCGGCAATATGTTGACGCGGGCCGTGGCTTTGGCCCGGCGCACGATGAAGTCGACGAGCGCGCCATCATCGATCACCGGCATCGTGTCGGGCATCGCAACGAAGCTCGTCACGCCACCTGCGGCGGCGGCATCGCCGGCGCTCTGCAGCGTTTCACGATATTCGCGACCGGGCTCTCCGGTAAATACGCGCATGTCGATGAGCCCCGGTGCGAGGACCAGCCCTTTTCCATCGAGGCGTGTCGCACCTTCGGGCAGAGACGGCGCGCGACCGGCGACGCGATCGTGGATGACCCTATCTTCCACCAACAGTGCCCCAGGGCCATCGTGGCCCGAGGCGGGGTCGACGATATGGACATTGTCGACGACGAAGCGGGTCATCGTGCATCTCCAGCAGGCAGCAGGGCATCGAGCACCGCCATGCGGACGGCAACGCCCATCTCCACCTGATCGGTGATGACCGAGCGGTTGCCGTCGGCGATCGCCGGATCGATTTCGACGCCGCGGTTCATCGGGCCCGGATGCATGACGATGGCATCGGGCTTGGCAAAGGCAAGCTTTTCGGCGTCGAGGCCGTAGAAGCGGTAATATTCGCGGGTGGAAGGGATCATCAGCCCGTTGGCCCGCTCATGCTGCAAACGCAGCATCATCACGACGTCCGCGTCGCGCAGGCCCTCGCGCATGTCGGTGAAGACCTCTGTAGCCATGTGCTCGACGCCGGCGGGCAGGAGATTGCGCGGCGCGATCACCCGGGTGCGGATGTTGAGGGCCCCAAGGAGCAGCAGGTTCGAGCGCGCGACGCGGGAATTGGTGATGTCGCCGCAGATGGCGACCGTGAGACCCTCGAGCCGCTTCTTGTGCTGGCGAATGGTCAACGCATCGAGCAGCGCCTGGGTGGGATGCTCATGGGCACCGTCGCCGGCATTGACGACCGAGCAGCTGACCTTCTGGCTCAGCAACTCAACCGCGCCGGAAGCCGAATGCCGCACGACGATGACGTCGGGGCGCATCGCGTTCAGCGTGGCCGCGGTATCGCTCAGCGTCTCGCCTTTGGCGACCGAAGACGTCCGCACCGACATGTTGACCACGAGCGCGCCGAGACGCTTGCCGGCGATTTCGAACGACGCCTGCGTGCGGGTTGAATTTTCGAAGAAGAGGTTGATCTGCGTCTTGCCCGAGAGCGTGGGGTAAGACTTCCGCTCCTGTCGCGAGACCGGGATCATCGCCTCGGCCCGGTCGAGCAGCGAGAGGATCTCGACCGGATTCAAGTCGGCGATGCCGAGCAGGTGACGCTTGGAAAATGGAGGGAAGGGACCGCCCGCGGTCCCGGTAGCAGGGTTGCCGGATGGCGAAGTGGCGGCCATGTCGCTCCGTCCCGATGGGTTCGGGGCGGTCTAGCCGAGCGGAGGGGGCTTGTACAGGGCGGCGCCGCTTTATCCCCGCCGCAGGCGCTCGAGCGCTCCCTGGAGGATGTAGCTGGCAGCGAGTTTGTCGACCACTTCGGCCCGCTTGTCGCGGCGTGTGTCGGCTTCGATCAGCATACGCGTGACGGCACTCGTGGAGAGCCTTTCATCCCAGAAGACGATGGGCAGCGCAGTTTTTCCGGAGAAGTTGCGAGCAAAGGCCCGGGTGGATTGCGCGCGAGGGCCCTCGGAGCCGTCCATGTTGAGCGGCAGGCCGAGCACGATCCCGACCACTGCGTTCTGCGTGCAAAGGGTCAGCAGCGCTTCGGCATCCTGGGTGAATTTCTGGCGCTTGATCGTCGTCAGCGGGGTTGCCGAGTAGCGCATCGCATCTGAGACTGCCACGCCGATCGTCTTGGTCCCGAGGTCGAGCCCGAGCAGTTTTCCCGAGGGAGGGAGGGCTGCGAAATCGTCTGGGGCCTCTGTCATTTCTGGCTCGCGGTTGGCTCGGTCATGTCCCTCCTATAGGCTCCGGCCCGGCTTGACGATGGAGCGACGATGAAAATCACCTGGTTCGGCGGGACGACGGTGCGGGTGCACCTCGGTGGCATGATCCTCGTGGTCGACGCCGCCGGGGCGCCCACGGGTATTGATCAGGCAGAACTCCTCTCTGGGGCGGATCGCTCGGTTTCCCTCTCAAGCCCTGACCCGTCCCTTTCTGTCATCGACCCCACCGGATGGCGGCCCCGCCGCGTGCGCAGGGCGATCGACGAAAATGAGAGGGAGGAACCCGTCGAGCTCTTCCTCATCGGTGACGGTAGCCTCCTCATCGAGGCAGTGGGAGAGCCCCCGCTAGTGCTGCTGTGCGGTCCTCCGCCGCGCTTCGGGCGCTGGGCCGACGATTCGGTGCTGGTGATGTTCGGCGCAGGCGAGGAGATGGCGGCGAGCGCGACGCTTCTGCTCGATATCGCACGCCCCCGGCTGATTGTTCTCGCCGCGCCTGAAAGCGAAGTCGATCCGGCCATTTCCGCGATCGCGGAGCATCTGGGTGGCGCGGGACTGGTCGCGCTGGAAACGGGCCTCGCGCTCGAAGTTTGACACCGGCTGGCCGCGCGTTGTTAAAAGCGCTAGACAAGCCGCTCTTTCCCGGACACCGCGAGGAACCCGATGTCGGTCGACGCCGCCACAGTCAAGAAGATTGCCCGCCTTGCCCGCATACGCATCACCGATGACGAAGTTGCGGGATATGAGAGCGAACTCAACGCCATGCTGGGCTTTGTGGAGCAGTTGAACGAGGTCGACGTGGACGGCGTGGAGCCGATGACGTCGGTAACCCCGATGGTTCTCCGCCGCCGTGAAGACGTCGTCACGGATGGAGGCTATCCCGAAAAGATCGTGGCCAACGCGCCGCTGTCCGAAGACAATTTCTTCATGGTCCCGAAGGTCGTGGAGTAGGGACATGACGGTTACGGTCGGGGTCGAGACGCCTCTACAGGACGATGTGCGCGAACTCGTGGCGCTCCTGAACGCGCATCTGCTTCCTCTGTCGCCCATCGAGTTCCAGTTCAAGATGACGGTGGAGCAGATGGCCGGGGCGGACACCACGGTTTTCGTCGCCCGAAACGAAGACGGCGTTGCGCTCGGGATCGGTGCGCTGAAACTGCATCCCGAAGCCGTCGGCGAGGTCAAGCGCATGTACACGCGCGAGGCCGTGCGCGGCGAGCGGGTCGGGTCGCAACTCCTTGCCGCGATCATCGAACGTGCGCGCGCAGAGGGCGTGAAGCGCTTGGTGCTCGAAACTGGGGAGGGGCCGGGGTTTGCCGGCGCACAGCGCCTCTACGAACGGCGCGGCTTTACCCGGTGCGGAGCCTTCCTCGACTACCCCGAGAGCCAGTGGTCCGCCTTTTACGAAATGAACCTTGCGGGCGATGTCGCGGCCTGAAGCCGTGCCCCGCGCACCAACGCTTTGAACGGAACGTGCAATTGACCGAACTGACCCGCCTGAGCCTCGCCGCTGCCCGCAAGGGTCTCGATGACAAGGCATTCTCGGCCGTCGAACTAACGGAGGCCTATCTCGGCGCTATCGCCGCGGCCAATCCGAAGCTCAATGCCTATGTCGCGGTTACCGATGACCAGGCCCGCGAGATGGCTGCGGCAAGCGACGAGCGGCTGGCGGCAGGCAAGGGTGGCCCGCTCGAAGGCATTCCGCTCGGCATCAAGGACCTTTTCGGGACCAAGGGCAGTCACACCCAGGCCGGCAGCCATATCCTTGACGGCTTCAAGCCCGAGTATGAATCCACGGTCACGGCCAATCTCTGGCGGGATGGCGCGGTGATGCTCGGCAAGCTCAACATGGATGAGTTCGCCATGGGCTCCTCCAACGAGACCTCCTATTACGGCCCGGTCATCAACCCATGGCGGGGCGAAGGATCCAATCTCGACCTCGTGCCGGGCGGGTCCTCGGGCGGCTCGGCGGCTGCCGTCTCGGCCTGGCTCTGCGCAGGTGCGACGGCGACCGACACCGGCGGTTCGATCCGCCAGCCGGCCGCCTTTACGGGCACGGTCGGGATCAAGCCGACCTATGGCCGGTGCTCGCGCTGGGGCGTCGTCGCCTTCGCGTCCTCGCTCGACCAAGCCGGGCCGATCGCACGGACCGTAGAGGATGCGGCCCTCCTGATGACGTCGATGTCAGGCTTTGATCCCAAGGACTCCACAAGCGCCGACCTTGCCGTTCCGGACTTCGCGGCGGCCGTCGAGCGCGGCGTGAAGGGCCTCGTGATCGGTGTTCCGCGCGAGTACCGCATGGACGGCATGCCCGAGGAGATCGAGGCACTCTGGCGGCAGGGCCTCGAGTGGCTCAGAGCCGAAGGCGCGACCGTTCGGGACATCTCCCTGCCGCACACCAAATATGCCCTGCCGGCCTATTACATCGTTGCGCCCGCAGAGGCGTCGTCCAACCTCGCGCGCTATGACGGGGTGAAATACGGGCTCCGCGTGTCGGGCAAGGACATCACGGACATGTACGAGCTCACGCGCGCCGCCGGCTTCGGCCGCGAGGTGAAGCGCCGCGTGATGATCGGCACCTATGTCCTGTCGGCGGGCTATTACGATGCCTACTACGTGCGGGCACAGAAGGTGCGCACGCTGATCAAGCGGGATTTCGAGGCGGTATTCGCCGACGGTGTCGACGCCATCCTCACCCCTGCGACGCCTTCCGCCGCTTTCGGGGTGGGAGACGAGGACATGAAAGCCGATCCGGTGAAAATGTACCTCAACGACGTCTTCACCGTTACGGTCAACATGGCCGGTCTTCCCGGGATCGCCGTGCCGGCAGGGAAGGACGCGAGCGGATTGCCGCTCGGTCTGCAACTGATCGGCAAGCCTTTCGACGAGGAGACGCTGTTTGCCGCCGGCCGCGTGATCGAGCGCAGCGCCGGGATCGATTTTTCTCCCAAGGTCTGGTGGTAGCCCCATGAGCGAAGACGTTTTCTCGACCCAGGACTGGTCCCAGCCGCCCAAATCGCTCTCGCTGCCTCTGCAGGCGCTCTGGTGGATCAAGAAGGGCGGCATGATCATGGGCCCTGAATGGGAGAACGCCCACGCCATCGTGCAGATGCAGGAAGGCGTGCAGGAATTCGACTGGATCCATGCCCTGCTGCACTGGATCGAAGCCGATATGGGCAATGCCGACTACTGGTATCGTCGCGCTGGAAAGAAGCGGGCTACCCCGAGCGTGTCCGCCGAATGGACCCACATCGCGACCGCGCTCAGCGGAGAGACGCGGCACTGAGCATCGTGGCGGCCGGGGTGCAGAAACCCTGCCGGGATCTCCTTCATTGAAACGCCACGCCCGGTTGAAATTGGCGACCGCCCATTGCACACCAAGGCCGAAATTAGGACCAAGGATCGAGCCCGTGACCAAGCCTCCCGCAAAGTGTAAAACCAAGGAAGACGTGCGCGCAGAGATCGACCGGATCGACCAGTCGCTGCTGGCCCTGTTCGCCGAGCGGCACCGCTATGTCACGCGCATGGCCCAGATCAAGACCGATCCTCATGAAGCCTATGACAAGGCCCGCATCGAAGCGATCATCGTGCGCCAGCGCGAGCGGGCCGAGGACATGGGGTTGGATGAGGATCAGGCGGAGTTGATCTGGCGCACCTTGATCGACTGGAATGTGAACTACGAAAAGGGCATTATCGCAGCACGCCGCCGGGACGACTGACCGGCGCCAACACCCGGAGCCATGCCGATGTTGCCCCAGATCGTGATCCGCAAGGCTGTGGCCTCCGAGGCCGAGACGCTGGCAGACATCGGTTATGTCGCCTGGGAGAGGGATTTGATGCCGTTCCTGCGGGTCGGCGACCGCGCAAGGCGTGCCGAGCAGGATCGGCTGAGCGCAGCCGTGCGCGACTCCCTCGACCGGATCATCGTTGCCGAGGCTGAAGGCGTTTCGGTCGGCTGGTGCAGCCGGGCGCGGGGCAGGGCCTACATTCCCTACCTCTTCGTCACCCCGCTCCTGCAGAACCACGGGATCGGCACCGCGCTTCTGCGCAGGATGGAGTCCATTCTCGAGCTCGAAGGCGCCGACGCAGTGCAGCTCGATACGCTGGCCGACAATGTGCGCGCCGTGAAATTTTATGAGCATCAGGGCTATCACATCCTCGCGCTCGGCCAGCAGGGCCGCGCGGGGCAAGACACCACAATGAACGTGCGGCTCGAGAAGCGCCTGCACCCCTATAGCGGGCCGGTGCCCGACATCGAATAAGGACGTCAAGACTTGACCATCATCGACACGCGCACGCCGCACCGAAAGAGCTTCATCGCCGGGGCGACCGGGGATTGGGAAATCATCATCGGCATGGAAGTGCATGCGCAGGTGACATCGGAGAGCAAGCTGTTCTCCGGCTCCTCGACCGAGTTCGGCCGCCCTGCCAATTCCAATGTGAGCTTCGTGGATGCCGCGATGCCGGGCATGCTGCCGGTGATCAACGAGGAGTGCGTGCGGCAGGCCGTGCGCACCGGGCTCGGGCTCAAGGCGCAGATCAACAAGCGTTCGATCTTCGACAGGAAGAACTATTTCTACCCTGACCTGCCGCAGGGGTACCAGATTTCGCAATATCTTGATCCGATCGTCGGCGAAGGTCGCGTTCTGCTCGATATGGGCGAGGAAACGATCGAGATCGGCATCGAGCGCCTGCACCTCGAGCAGGATGCGGGCAAGTCGATTCACGACCAGCATCCCAATATGAGCTTCGTCGATCTCAACCGGTCCGGCGTCGCACTTATGGAAATCGTCTCCAAACCCGACCTGCGCTCGGCCGACGAGGCGAAGGCCTATCTTTCCAAGCTCAGGACCATCCTGCGCTATCTGGGGACCTGCGACGGCAATATGGAGCAGGGCTCGATGCGCGCCGACGTCAACGTCTCGGTGCGTCGCCCGGGCGGCGCGTTCGGTACGCGTTGCGAGATCAAGAACGTCAATTCGGTGCGCTTTGCCGGGCAGGCGATCGAATATGAAGCGCGCCGGCAGATCGACATTCTCGAGGATGGCGGCACGATCGACCAGGAGACGCGACTGTTCGATCCCAAGCTCGGGGAGACGCGATCGATGCGCTCCAAGGAAGAGGCGCATGACTATCGCTACTTCCCGGATCCGGACCTCCTGCCGCTCGAATTCGACGATGCCTTCATCGCCAAGCTGGCCGAGGGCCTTCCCGAACTCCCCGACGAGAAGAAGGCGCGCTTCATCGCCGAGTATGGCGTCACCGCCTATGACGCCATGGTGCTGACGCTCGACCGCGCCGGGGCCGACTTCTATGAGGCCATGGCCAAGGGACGGGACGGGAAGCTGGCGGCAAACTGGTTCATCAACGAGTTTTCCGCGCGCCTCAACAAGGAAGGCATGGACGTCACGCAGAGCCCGGTGAGCGCCGAGCAACTGGGCGGTATCGTCGATCTCATCGGCAAGGGCGACATATCGGGCAAGATCGGCAAGGATCTGTTCGAGATCGTCTGGGCCGAAGGCGGGGATCCGGCCGAAATCGTCGAGGCCCGCGGCATGAAGCAGGTCACCGATCTGGGCGCGATCGAGACGGTGGTCGACGAGATCATTGCAGCAAATCCTGATCAGGTCGCCAAGGTGAAGGATAAGCCCTCGATGATCGGCTGGTTCGTCGGGCAGGTCATGAAGGCATCGGGTGGCAAGGCCAACCCGCAGGCGGTAAACGAAATCCTCAAGAGCAAGCTCGGCATCTAGCGAGCCGCACTTCCGGGTCAGACCAGCAGAATAGAAAAAGCCCCGCCAATCGGCGGGGCTTTTGCATGCGGGAGGCGGCGATCAGCCCCCGAGGAAGCCGCGCTGCCACCAGCCGGCTTTCTTCTTCGGCTTCTCTTCGCCTTCGGTCACTTCTTCGGCGGGTGCGGCCGTAGAAGACACCACGATTTCGTCCGCCGGAAGTTCCTTGCGGCGACGACGGGCCGGCTTTTCGTCCTCCTGCTCGGCTGCAGGGGCCGCGGCCTCTGGCAAGACCGGCTCGGGCAGGATCGGATCGGTCGGCGGAGGAGCGAGTTCCTCAGGCGGATTGGCTTTCTGCTCCCGAACGCTTGCGGTCGCTTCCACCTCTTCCACCGCTACCGGATCGGCCTTCTTGCGGCGCGTGCGCTTGGGCTTGACCGGAGGAAGGTCGAGGGCCGGATCGAGCACCGCTTCGGCGACGCTGGCGATCGTCGCGGCGTCTGCCGCGGCTGCCGGCGTCTCCTCGACGACCTTCTTACGCCGGGTACGCTTGGGCTTGGCGGGCGGCGTGTCCTCCACCGGAGCTTCAGCGGCTGCGGGCGCAGTTTCGGGCTCGGCGGGGCTTTCCTCGGCAGGTTGCGGGGCTTCGATCACAGGCGCAGCGTCCGCCTCGGCCTCCGCCGCTACCGGCGCTTCCTCTGGCACTTCGGGAGCGCGCGTCTCAGCCGCGACCGCTTCGGCAGGTGCGTCCTCGATCAGCTCGCCATTCTCGTTACGGCGGTTGCGACGACCGCCGCGCCGGCCACGACGCCGACGCTTGCGGGGCTCGCCGGAGTCATCGTGGTCCCCGCCATTCCCGGCCGCCTCGGTGGCGTCCTCATCGGCACCCTGGTCGAGTTCGACGGCCTCGTCGTCAGTGTCGCTGGTCCGCACCTGCTGAGCCGGGGTGCTCTCGTCTCGATCGCCACCGCGCCTCCGGCGCCGGCGCCGGCGTCCGCTGCGCTCTCCGCCTTCTTCGGAGCGCTGCTGGCTGCGGGCTGCGGCGGGTGTCTCCTCGGCCTCCTCGGCATCATCGTCCTCGTCGACCGCGGCGTCGTCGAGATCGTCCATGGCAGCTGTGTCGACGCGGACATGAGTGGCGTCGACCGCAACCTCGGAGTGATGCTGCGGACGCGCTTCGCCTCGTTCGATGAGGTAGTGAGCGGACCCCACGTGATCATCGGCCAGCAAGGTGATGGAGAGGCCGTGCTTGGCTTCAAGCGCCGTCAGGGTCTGGCGCTTGTTGTTGAGCAGATAGAGCGCCACATCGGTCGGCACCTTGACGTTGATCGACTGCCCGGGCTTGCGCAGCACATGATCCTCGATCGCGCGCATGACGAGCAGTGCGATGCTCTCCACGGAGCGCACGATGCCGGTGCCATCGCAGGTCGGGCATTTGTGCGTCGAGCTTTCCACCACGCCGAACCGGATGCGCTGGCGGCTCATCTCCATCAGCCCGAAATGGCTGATGCGGCCGACCTGGATCCGCGCCCGATCGTTCTTCAGGCAGTCCTTGA
The DNA here is from genome assembly GCF_003994485.1 of Arsenicitalea aurantiaca. Lineage (GTDB taxonomy): Bacteria > Pseudomonadota > Alphaproteobacteria > Rhizobiales > Devosiaceae > Arsenicitalea > Arsenicitalea aurantiaca. The sequence goes on along the minus strand of NZ_RZNJ01000002.1, from coordinate 607,504 downwards.
GCTTGCGCTCCACAGCCCGGTTCGACCGGTTCTCCGTCATGTCGATGAAGTCGATGACGATGAGGCCGGCCAGATCGCGCAGCCTCAATTGCCGGGCGACCTCCTCGGCGGCTTCCAGATTGGTCTGGAGCGCCGTGTCCTCGATATTGTGCTCCTTGGTGGAGCGACCCGAGTTCACGTCGATCGAGACCAAAGCCTCGGTGGGATTGATGACGATGTAGCCGCCGGAGGGGAGGGTGACCTGCGGGGAGAACATCTGGTCGAGCTGAGGCTCGATATTGAAGCGCGAGAAGATCGGCTGATCATCGGTGTAGAGCTGCACGTTCTTGGCGTGGCTCGGCATGATCATGCGCATGAAGTCCTTGGCCTCGCGGTGCGCTTCGACACCGGCGACCATCAACTCGTCGATCTCCTTGGAATAAAGATCGCGAATGGTGCGCTTGATGAGGCTGCCTTCCTCGTAGACGAGGCACGGCGCCTGGCTCTTCAGCGTCAGCGAGCGAACATTCTCCCAGAGCCGCTGGAGGTATTCGAAGTCGCGCTTGACTTCCGCCTTGGTGCGCGACGCGCCAGCGGTACGCAGGATGATGCCCTGTCCCTGTGGCACTTCGAGGTCGCCCACGATCTCCTTGAGCCGCTTGCGGTCGGCAGCATTGGTGATCTTGCGGGAAATGCCGCCACCACGTGCGGTGTTGGGCATCAGAACCGAATAACGGCCGGCGAGGGACAGATAGGTGGTCAGCGCCGCGCCTTTATTGCCGCGCTCTTCCTTCACGACCTGCACCAGCATGACCTGCCGACGCTTGATCACTTCCTGGATCTTGTAGTTCCGACGTGCCGGCGACGGCTTGCGGCGCTCCGGCATCTCCTCGAGCGCGTCGCTGCCGCCAACGCTCTCGACGGGCTCGTTGTTGCGCGGCGCCTGCTCGATATGGCCATTGTCGCCATCGGCGTCGCCGTCCTGCTCGCCATCGTCGTCAGCAGGCTGGCTGACGGAGGTCTCGGCAATCTCCGCCTCGGCCTCGTTATGATCTTCCTCCTCCTCGTCGCGCAGCAGTGCTTCGCGGTCGGCGACGGGAATCTGGTAGTAGTCGGGGTGGATTTCGGAAAATGCGAGGAAGCCGTGGCGATTGCCGCCGTAATCGACGAATGCGGCCTGAAGCGAGGGTTCTACCCGCGTGACCTTGGCGAGGTAGATGTTTCCCCGCAATTGCCGCCGCTGGGCGGATTCGAAATCGAACTCTTCGAGCCGGTTCCCGCTAGTGACGACGATCCGCGTTTCTTCCGGGTGGATGGCATCCACCAACATTCTCTTGATTGCCATAAAATTCTACTCCGCGCGCTCGCGCGCCAACGGCAACGGACCGGCGAGCCGGCCTCGGTTCGGTTGCGCAATGCGAGGCGAATGGTTTGAGGACGGGGGCGCTGACTGCGCCATCGACGGGAAGCAGGCCGGCAGCGTGGCTATGCATGACAATGGCGCAATCAAGGCTGTGGATCGCGTCGCGTCTCGTCTGCCTTACGGCCATATACCTCTTCCTTCACGGGCGAGGGCAGATCGTAATCCGTGCTCGCCGTTCGGCCGTCGCGGCCGAAATTCCGTTCAGAGGCGGGAACTTGCCGCATTCAGCAGCGACCGGGCAGGTGCTGCCGCGCGCCGCTCTCCGCTGCCAGCATATGCGGAGCGCGCCTTATGGGCTGGGGCTTCGACAGGATGCAGGGCAGCAGACCACCTCTATATTCGCTTTAGGACTGTTGGTGCGGATTGGCAACAGGAAACTGGTCGCGCGCCCCCCTCGGGACGCTGCACCGAGCCGTGACTTGCAGGCCATCGCAAATCACGTCCTATTCGCCCGATGCCCAAGAATCGCCCGATCAGTCGGGCATCAGCCGCTGGACTTTGGGAGACCGACACTTTTGTACAACCAGATCGTCAGAAGCCTCGCGCTCTGCCTCATGATGTTCGCCCTTGTCATTGGTCCGGCGGCTTCTGCCTTTGCACAGGATGGGCAGGAGGAGAGCGTTGTCGAGGGGGGCGAAGCGGCGGCCCTTGAGGGCGCTTCAACCGCATTGCCCGACGTGCAGGATGTCCGCGTGTCGAACACGCCTCAGCGGGCACGCCTGATCATCGATCTGTCCAATACCACCGCATTTGCCATCGCCTCTCTTTCCGAGCCAAACAGGATTGCCGTCGACGTCCGTGCAGCATCGGTTTCGGACGTCCGGACGGCGCCCGTGGCTGGCGAGGGGCTAATCGAGAGCTATACGGTTGAGCTTGCCGAGCCTGGTCGCGCGCGGACGCTACTGACCCTCGCCGAACCCGCGCAGGTGCAGCAGGCCTATCTGCTCGACGCGGTTGACGAGCAGCCGGCCCGCCTCGTGGTCGATTTCATCATCGATACGCCCGAAGGGTTTGCGGCCCGCGTTGCCGAAGATCTCGCCGCCTACACCGCCAATCCGGACCAGGCAGCAACGCCGACTGCTCCAGGCGGCTCTGCAATCGAGGCGGCAACGCTTCGCCCGCTCGTAGTCATCGATCCGGGCCATGGCGGCATCGACAATGGGGCTTCGACGCCCAGTGGCATCCACGAGAAGAATATCGTCCTCGATTTCGCGCTTCGCCTGCAGGACGTGCTCGTGGAAGCCGGGCGCTTCGATGTTGCCCTGACACGCTCCGACGACAGTTTCCTCAGGCTCGAGGATCGTGTAGCGCTTGCCCGGGAGAACCGTGCCGATCTCTTCATTTCCCTGCATGCAGACAGTTTCCAGCAGCCCGAGATCCGGGGCGCGAGCGTCTATACGCGCGACGAAAACGCGACCGATATCCTCGATCGCATCATGGCTGACCGCGAAAACAAGGTCGATATCATCGCCGGCTTTGCGATGCCCGAGATGACGCCGGCCGTCGTCGATATCCTCGTCGACCTCATGCGTCGCGAGACCCGGCGGCAGTCCTTCACTGCGGCCGATGCCATAATCCACCAGCTCGAGCCCGCGGTCGAACTCCGCAGATTTCCCCTCCGGCAGGCCGATTTCTTCGTGCTCCAGGCTCCGGACGTGCCATCGATCCTGGTGGAACTCGGGTTCTTGTCCAATGCAGACGATATTTCCAACCTGCTCGAGAGCGGTTGGCGGGATCGGGTTGTCGACGCGCTGGCGCGCGGCATATCGACATATTTCGATGGGCTAGAGGTCGCGGGTATCGAGTAGGGAGCCGATCGGGGCGCTGCGCGTTTGCCGCGGGGCGGTCGCGGGGGCGTGATTGGGTCCACCTGTCTACAAGGGGCCACCGCTCTGCTATGATTCTCGGGCGGCTCGGGCGCCCCTAACGGTAAGAAACGCGTATGTTCAGACTTCTCGGCTGGCTTTTCGGCTTCGGCATGTTCCTATCCCTCGCCGGGGTTGGCGTCGGTGCGCTCTATCTCCAGCAGATATCCAATGACCTGCCGGACTACACGGTTCTCAAGGATTACCAGCCGCCGGTCACGACCCGCGTGCATGCCGCGGATGGTTCGCTGCTCACGGAGTACGCCCGTCAGCGGCGTTTGTTCCAGCCGATCGAGACGATCCCGCCGGTGATCGTCCAGGCGTTCCTCTCGGCTGAGGACAAGGATTTCTATCGTCATGGCGGCATTGATTTCAACGGCATCGCGCGCGAGCTGCGTGACTTCGCTGTAGCCGCGATCGATGGCCGGAGCACCCGCTTGGCCGGTGCGTCGACGATCACCCAGCAGGTCGCCAAGAACTTCTTTCTCTCCCCCGAGCGCGAGATCGAGCGCAAGATCAAGGAAGCGGTGCTGGCGCTGCGCATCGAGGCAACGTTCTCCAAGGACAAGATCCTCGAGCTCTACCTCAACGAGATCTACCTGGGCTCGGTTGGCGGCCAGACCTATGGCGTGGCTGCCGCCGCCCTCAACTATTTCGACAAGGCGCTCTACGAGGTCACCCTGGCCGAAGCCGCCTATATCGCCGCACTTCCCAAAGGGGCGGAGAACTACCATCCGTTTAGGCACCCGCAGGCCGCTATCGATCGCCGGAACTGGGTGCTCGAGCGTATGCGGGAAAACGGCTATATCTCGCCTGAAGAGGCCGAGGAGGCAAAGGCCGAGCCGCTGGTCGTTGCGCCTCGCGAGACCGGGACGCGCCTCTATTCCGCAGAGTATTTTACCGAAGAGGTTCGCCGCCAGCTCGGTGCGCTTTATGGCGAGGATCAGCTCTATGGTGGCGGGCTTTCCGTTCGCACCACGCTCGAGCCGCGCCTGCAGGAATACGCCCGCAAGGCGTTGATGGATGGCCTCATCGCCTATGATCGCGGGCGCGGCTTTCGCGGGCCGGTCGCGAGTATCGAGATCGGTGAGGACTGGGGCGTGGACGTGTCGCGGATCACTCCGCTCCGCGATGTTCCCGAATGGACGCTTGCCGTCATCCTTGAGATGGAGGGGAACTCCGCGCGCATTGGGCTCAGGCCGAGCAACGAGGTCGGCGGCCGGCTGAGTGAAACGCGGGTGACGGGGACCCTCGCAGGCGCCGACATCCCTTGGGTCAGCCGACAGCTTTCGCAGGTGCTGAACGTCGGTGACGTCGTCTACGTCTCGCCTGTCGACGGCAAGGCGGATCACTTCACGCTGCAGCAGGTTCCAGAGATCGAGGGCGCGCTGACCGCGATGGATCCTCGCACGGGTCGTGTGCTGGCGATGGTGGGCGGGTTCTCGTTTGCCGAGAGCGAGTTCAACCGCGCCACACAGGCCCTGCGCCAGCCGGGGTCCTCGTTCAAGCCCATCGTCTATGCCGCTGCTCTCGACAATGGCTACACCCCGGCTTCCGTCGTTCTCGACGCGCCCCTCGAGATCGTCAATGGCGACGGAAGCATCTGGCGGCCGGAGAACTACGCCCAGCAGTTCTACGGACCGCAGACCCTGCGGAAGGGCATCGAGAATTCGCGCAATGTGATGACCGTGCGCCTCGCCAAGGACATCGGCATGCCGCTCGTCGCCGAGTATGCGAAGATGTTCGGCATCTATGACAGCATGCTGCCGGTGCTGGCCATGTCGCTCGGCGCCGGTGAAACGACCAATATGCGCATGACCGCTGCCTATGCGACCATCGCCAATGGCGGCAGGCGGATCACGCCAACCCTGATCGACCGGATACAGGATCGCTACGGCAAGACGGTCTATCGGCATGACGAGCGCGTCTGCCAGACCTGCCGGTCCGAGGCCTGGGTGAACCAGGCAGAGCCGGTCGTTCTCGATAATCGCGAGCAGGTCCTCGATCCGATGACGGCTTACCAGATCACCTCGATGATGGAAGGCGTCGTACAGCGCGGCACGGGAACGGCGGCGCGCGCATTGGGCCGTCCCGTGGCGGGCAAGACCGGCACATCGAACGACTACAAGGATGCCTGGTTCATCGGGTTTACCCCGCAACTCGCCGTCGGCGTCTATATCGGCTTCGATCAGCCCAGAAACATGGGTTCGCAGGCGACGGGCGGTGGCATGGCCGTGCCGATCTTCACGAACTTCATGACGCGTGCGCTCGAGGGCGAACCGGTGCTCGAATTCACGCCGCCTCCGGGCATGCAGCGCATGCTGATCGACCCTGCATCGGGGATCGAGGCCAATGGCGGTGGCGCGATTGCGGAGGCATTCAAGCCGGGCAGCGGACCGAATGCGCCCAATTCCGTGATCGGAGTGGGGTCAAACCAGTATTTCACGCCGCCGCAGGATTATGCCCAACCCCAGCGCACGCAGGCGCGCGAGAGCCGGGGCTTTTTCGACCAGCCGCGCAGGGCGCGCCAGCAGCCGCAGCCGCAGCGCGATCGAGGCTTTTTCAGCCAGCCCCGTAGCGGCAACTTCTGGGACTGAGGTCGCTTGGAGCGCGGCCGATCGCGCGGGTGCGGTTGATCGGTCGTGCCTGCTCGTCTACATGACCACGCACTGTCACAAGAAAAGCGGGGAAAGCCGATGAGAGCAGAAACCGAGCAGGTCATCGATGTAATCCAGCAGGCGTTGACCCTGCTAAGGAGGCATCTTTGACTGGGATAGCGCACAGACACGCCTGGACGCGCTGAACGCGCAGTCCGAATCCCCCGATCTCTGGAACGATCCGGAAAAGGCGCAGGACGTAATGCGCCAGCGCCAGGAACTCGAGGCCGCGATTGCGTCGGTGCACCGCTTCGAGCAGGGCATCAGAGACAATGTGGAGCTCATCGAACTCGGCGAGGCCGAGGGCGACGAGGACATCGTGCGCGAGGCCGAGCAGGCGCTCGTGGCCCTCAAGAACGAAGCGAGCCGTGTCCAGGTCGAAACTCTGCTTTCGGGCGAAGCCGACAAGATGGACGCCTATCTCGAGGTGCATTCGGGCGCCGGGGGCACGGAAAGCCAGGACTGGGCAAACATGCTCCTGCGCATGTACACGCGCTGGGCCGAGCAGCGGAAGTTCAAGGTCGAGACACTTGAAATCCATGACGGCGAAGAGGCCGGCATCAAGTCGGCGACAATCCAGATCAAGGGGCACAACGCCTATGGCTGGCTGAAGACCGAGAGCGGCGTTCACCGACTGGTGCGCATTTCGCCCTATGACAGCCAGGCGCGCCGGCATACGAGCTTTTCGAGCGTTTGGGTTTACCCGGTGATCGACGACACCATTAATATTGAGGTGTCCGAAGCCGATGTGCGGATCGACACCTACCGGGCGTCCGGCGCCGGCGGGCAGCACGTCAACACGACGGATTCGGCCGTCCGCATCACCCATATCCCGACCGGGATCGTCGTGCAGTGCCAGAACGAGCGAAGCCAGCACAAGAACCGGGCTACGGCCTGGGATATGCTGCGGGCGCGCCTCTATGAAGCCGAGCTGCAGAAACGTGAGGAAGCGGCAAACGCGGAGGCCGCCAGCAAGACCGACATCGGCTGGGGCCACCAGATCCGCTCCTATGTCCTGCAGCCCTATCAGATGGTGAAGGATCTCCGCACGAACGTGGAGACCTCGAATCCTGGGGCCGTCCTCGATGGCGACCTCGACCCGTTCATGGAAGCCTCACTCGCCGCAAGGGTCGGGCTCGAGCTCGGCAAGGACTGAATGCGAAGGGGCGCCCCCAAGGACGCCCCTTCCGTCCGACTGCCCCCGAATGGCAGTCAGAACCGACCTTCGAGGCCAATCCGCCCCGAAGCGGAGACTAATCCCGCCAGAGCACTGGAAACATCGATCGCTCCGTTGACCCGGACGTCACCGCCCAGATCGGCACTTGCCCCAAGCCCGGCATAGGTTCCCGTTTCCGAGCCTTGCGGCAGGGTGCGCGTCTCTACGTCTCCGAGATGGCTGATGGCTATGGTGCTGGCTCCGAGGCTGGTTTGCGCGTAGGCGCCCACACGGCCGGTCATGACGAGATCGCCCTGCACCAAGCGCGCCTCGATCCCCAACCGTGCATCGCCAAGCGCAGATGCCTGCTCGCCGACTGCAACGGCTGCGGCAGATCCCGTCTCCGCAAAACCCGAAATGGTGCTCGCGACATAGCGGGCTTCGCCACGCAGGTTCACCGTCATGCTACCGGTGTCCAGAACGGGCACCATGGCGCCGAGGCTCGGGGCAAGGATGTAGCCATCAAATGCTGCCGAGGCGATATCGGCGCCGTCGAAGGCGGCGACGGACCGTTCGCCCTGATGACTTCCGTAGCCCGCGACAAGAGCCGCATCGAAGGCCACCCCGCCCAGATCGTAGCGCCCGTGGACCGCTGCCATCACTGCGTCGGTCTGTAGACGATCCTCACCCGATCTGGCATCGCCAGAGAGATAGGCCGCTGCGACGCCGATCTCTGTTCTGGCGTCCAGCTGGCTGATCGCGCCAGCGGCCAGCCCAGCGTGGTAGGCGCTGTCCGTACCGTGCTCTGCCCAACGCCCGCCCGTGATTGCGCTGCCCCAGATGCGCGGACCCGTCAGCTGTTGCCCGGTGACCGCCAAGATGGGGTCGGTCGCCGGTGCGTATGAGAGCGCATAGCCCGGTGGGGCCGACCTCGCGCCGGCCATGATCTGGTCGGCCACGCTCGTCGCGAACTGCAGCACCATCGCTGACGTCTCACGCCCAGCGAGAGTGAAACCGTCGAGCGCCACAACGTTGATATCCTCGAAATCGGTGCCGGCAACGGCGTTGCGGAAGACAACCCGGTCGCCGCCGGAAAGGGTTTCGAGACCCTCGACGCGCAGCAGGGCGTTGCCTCCATATGCGGAGACATCGAGCGCGTCTTCCCCACCGCCGAACAGCACGTTCCCCAGGATCCTCGATCCATCGGCCAGGATGAGCCGATCGGTGCCATCCGGCCCGAATGCAATCGCTACGCCGTCGAGACCTGAAATCAGCCCACTATTGTGGATCGTTGCCCCGTCGAATGGATTTTCGGTGTCGATGAGAATGCCCGTGGGTCCGATGATGCGACCGCTGTTATCGAGCCTGAACGTCTGCCCATTGGCAACGAGCAGACCTGCTCCACCGGACCTCCCAAGGCTCTGGATGGTGCCCGAGTTGTCCACCCGGTCGACCGTCCCGAGGATCGTGAGGCCGCCCGACCGCTCCAGCAGTCCATCGGTACTGATCAAGCCAGTGTTGATCACGGCCCGGGCGCCGAACGTTGCAAGTCCGGCCGATTGCGCCCCGATTATCTGGCCTGAATTCGAGATCGTTCCGGTTCTGCCGAAGAACAGCGCACCGATGCCGTTCGCTTCGATCAGGCCCGAGTTGACGAAGCCGGCGGTGTCGCTATCGGCATCGGATCCGCTAAAGAGGGCAAAGTCTCCCCGCGTCCGGATGGTGCCAGAATTGTTGCCATCCAAGATATGTCCGGTGACGAACACCGCGCGCCCGTCGGTCGTTTCGATCAGTCCTCGGTTTTCGAACCGATCCATGCCAAGGCGGCTTCGCACCGCGCGGTCGAATGCGGCTATGGTGCCCGTGTTGAGGAAGCTGTCGATGACATCCGCCCCAACTCCGAAGCTTTGCCCTTCAATCGTGCCTGAGTTCGAGAAGGCGCCGAGCTGTCTCGCGGAAACCGCATAGGCCTCCGGTTGCGCGTCATCGGCGTCATCGATGACGTTCAGGGATCTGATGACGCCGGAATTGGTGAACGTCTGCACATCGTAGAGCACACGGACTGCGGACGAGGAGAGGCTCTGCAGCAGCCCGGCATTCTCGAAGCGCGAGACGTCGTCTTCGATCAGCACCGCCTCCTGATCGCGCCCGTCGATCCACCCACCGGCCAAATTGCGGAAGACGTCTACGCTACCGATCTCGAGGCCATTATTGCCCCCGGAGACCCGGCCCGCATTCTCTATGATGCCGGCGGAGAAGATGATGACTGCATCGTCGCGTCCGATGATCTCGCCGTCCGCTTCATTGCGAAACTGGCCGATCCTGCCCAGTTGAATGGCATCGCGCTCGGCGCTGCTGAGGTGCCCGGAATTGACGAAACGACCGATAAAGCCGCTGTGCTCAATGGCTCGGAACGTTGAGGCAACCGTGCCCTCGTTGACGAAAGTGCCGATTTCACCCTGCAGATCGATGCCGACGCCGATGGATCGGATGACGCCCGTACTACTATTGAGGAAAGTGTTTTCCACCGCGTTCTGGTCGCTGTCGACCCTCAGGCTTACGGCCGGGGCGTTTATCAGACTGCGGATCAGGCCATTGTTGGTGAAGTCGACAAGCGTGCCGGATCCGTCGCCATAGACCGCGGCATTGCCGATAGCGGTATTGCTTATGCTCCCATTGTTGAGGAACGAGGGGAGCGTCACCTCCACACCCGTTGTGATGGTCGGGCCGGCATCGACGACCTGCGCCTGAGCGCTGCCCGTCACGGTTGGGCCGAGAACCAGCGACATTAATGTAGCCGCGCGGATACTGCGGATTCGCGAAATCGTGGTCATCGTGGCTCCGTCGTCGGCACATCGTCTCGCCATCACGTGACGGAGGAAAAGTCTACGTGCGTCGATCTGGCGCCGGAACACCCAACACTAGGCATGACGTTCCAATTCTTGTGCGACCGTCCCGATGGGGTCGGTTCATTGCCGAGCGCGAACTCGACTCGGCACGAACCGCACCGCGCTCACCTGTGGTCGCCTGGGACTTGCCTCGTGGACGAACAAGAAAAAGCCCCTCGCGACGGTGCCGGAGGGGCTGGAGTACAACTCAGGCCACGGAGGTCAGACTGAGGTCAGGAAACGCTGGAGGCGGCGGCCCGCCTCGATGAAGGCCGTCGGGTCCAGGGGGCTGTCACGCCGACGGACTTCGAAGTGCAGGTGAGGGCCGGTGGAACGCCCGGTCGAGCCGACGCGGGCGATAGGCTGGCCGGCTGCAACCGACGCTCCGGGCGAGACCAAATAGGCCGAGAGATGCGCGTAGCGCGTGACAAGGCCGCTCTCATGGGTGATCTCCACCGTCTTGCCGTAGCCCGAACGCGTCCCGACGAAGCTGACCTTGCCGGCGCCTGCGCTCAAGACCGGCGTGCCCGTCGGCCGCGGAAAATCGATGCCGGCGTGGAAGGCGCGGCGGCCGGTGAAGGGATCCCTGCGGGTTCCGAAGTTGGAGCTGACGCGTCGGCCACCGTCGATGGGCAGGAAGATCGGGGCAGTCGAAAGCGCGTCGCGTGCAGCTTCAAACCGGATCAGGGCATCGATCGCCGCCTCCGCTTCTTCCGCGATCTCCGCGGCATCCTTTGCGTCGGTCGCAGGCACGAACGGGCCGCCCATGCCCTCCTGCAGGTCAGGAAGTCGCGCGTCGATCCCGATGGCCTTCAGTTCGGAGACAATCTCGGCGGTAGATCCCGATGCCGCCTGCGATATCGCTGAGAGCGCGTCCCGGCTCTCCTGCATCATCGCCGAAACCAGCGCTGCGTGCGCAGCAATGTCGTCGACGGCGGGCGAGGTCATCGGGGCAGGGGTCTTGTGTGGCGACCCGGCCAGGCTGAGGCTTCCCGTGACAAGCGGGGCCTCGGTGACGGAAGTCTTGATCGATGCCGCATTGATACCGAGTTCGGAGGCGCGACCGGCAATCTCCCGGATGTATTCGTGCTGTTGGCTCAGCAGCGACTGCTGCTGGGCGAGGTCCTGCAACTGAAGGTTGATGTCCCCGGCCTGCGCGTACTGGCGCGAGTGCAGGCGGTCAACTTCCACCCGCAACTGCACGATGCGGTCCTCATAGGCCGAAAGAATCTCCGCGTTCCGTCCGTTGAGGAGGGCTGCCACGTCGGCGCTCATCAGAAAGCCGACGAGGGTCAGGGCATTCGTCCCGCACAGAAGGGCGAAGAGCGTATAGGCCAGTGCCGGCCTCATGCCCTTGTGGTGTCGCGCGGACACCGACGAGTGGGGCGTGCGCATCGATCCAGTTACTCCTGACGCTGGGGCATTGCCCCCTGGATGTGACTGGAGCCGATGATGATCGGTTAAGGTTAATAAAGGGCCAAAACCTGGGAGAACTCCGTATCCGCCTCAGGCCCCTAAGGCTTTCGCCGCGTCAAGTACCTTAGCGGCGTGCCCCTTGATCCGCGAGACCGACCAGAGCCCGGCAATGCGTCCATCAGCATCGACCAGAACTGTCGTGCGGACGAGGCCCATATATTCGCGCCCATAGAGGCTCTTCTGTCGCCACAGGCCATAGGCCTCGATGGTGGTCCGCTCCGGGTCTGCGAGCAGTCGCATGGGCAGTCTGTATTTCTCGGCGAACCGGGCGTGGCAATCGACATCGTCGGGTGAGACGCCCGCCAGCGTGACCCCAGCCTCAGCGAAAGCGGTGGAGAGCTCGGAGAATTCGAGGTTCTCGCGCGTGCAGCCGTCGGTATCATCCTGCGGATAGAAGTAGAGAACGACGGCGCGACCCCGGTGGGCAGAAAGGCTGAAGGCCTCGCCATGCTGGTCCAGCAAAGTGAAATCCGGGGCGGTGGCTCCGATCGTCAGGTCGATTGCGGGCATCGGGGGAAAGGGTCCTTGGAGGTTGGTGGGGGTGTCGGCGCCATATTCCAGCCGGTATCATTGGGCAAGAGACCGCTCGCACAGGTTGATTCCCGGGCGTAGCATGCCATTGACGATCACGCTTTACGCCGGAAGACAGTGAAACCAGCGGCCAGCACAGTGCAGAGCGGGAAGACGCCCGGTCGGGCGGGACGGAGAGTTCGGCTTGCCGCCTGGCTTGCCGGCATCCCGATCGCACTGCTGGTTACGCTCTATCTCATTCTTCTGATCACTCCGATTCCGCTGCCCTTCGTGCGCGACCAGGCGCGCGACATGGTTCTCGCCAATCTGTCGGAGGCCAGCGATCTCGAGCTGGGCGACATGTCGCTGGCGCTCGAAAATTTTGTGCTCCCGGTCCTCCAGTTTTCCCCTGTCGTCTTCAAGGACAAGAAAACGGGTGGCCAAGTGCGCATGGAGGCCCTCGAGGTAGGGTTTTCGCCGTTGCGGGCTCTGGTTGGCCAGCCCGGGGCCATGGTCACCATGGTGGGGCCACACATCCAGATGAATCAGGATCTGTTTGGTCCACGGCTTTCGACGCTCGAGGTCATAGATGATCCAGACGGTGGGCCGCCGACCGTGCGGGTGCTCGAAGGATCGGATGCCTTCCCAGCCGTCGGGATAGGAGCCGAGGGCGTCGCAGTTCGAGGCCCCATGCCCGGCGGACAGCTCGGCGACCCCCGTTCGGACAATGAATGGTTGATCTACAATCTTGAAGCAATGGCGCAGAGCCTTGCCGACATCGTACTGCAAGCGGAGCGTGGGGTGTTCTCGCGTCTTGTCATCCGGGATGGCCGGATGGATATGAATGACGCTCTTTACGGCCTCTTCCGAAGCTTCAGCGCCATCTCTCTCGATATTGCGCCACGTCCGAACGGGCGCCTAACGGAAGGCCGCTTCTCCGCGACCTTCGGTGGACAGCGTATGGCGGGCGCGATCGCGCGGGAGGTCGAGGAAGACGGCAGCTCGCGGCTGCGTGCGGATGTCACGAATGTCGACTTCTCCGCCTTCATGCCCTTCATCAACGATCCCGAGGCGATGGTTTCGGTGGTTGGGACAGGGGCGATCTCGATCGATGTCGGCTTTAACCAGAGCGGCAAGATCGAAGAGGGTGTGTTCGACGTCGACATGACCGGCACCGATCTTCGGTTGCAGACGGACTATTTTCCCGTCGCCAGCAACATCATGCGGATCAATTGGGAGCCGGACGACGCCCGGTTCACCCTGGCCGAGACCCATCTGACCATCGGCCGGAGCACCGGGCGGATGTCCGGGGTATTCGTGCTCGGTCTGGACGATGCTTTCGGCCCCACTGTCGCGATATCCGTTCGGGCGCGTGATGTGGCGCTTCATCCAAACGACATGGAAGCGCCGGCGGAGCCCTTTGATGAGATGAACTTTTCGGGCTGGTCGGCGCCGCTATACGGCGCGGTCGGCATCGACCACATGGAGGCGCGCAAGGCAGACGCCCAGATCGAAACGCGTGGTCGCATCGACATGCTGCGGCGCGGCATGGGCTTTGATCTCGACATCGGCGGCGAAGGGGTGACGGCGGACGATCTGAAGCGGCTCTGGCCTTATATCATCGCCACAGAGTCGCGGGACTGGTTCGTAAAGAACGTCACCGAAGGCGTCGTGAAGACCTCGACCATGCGCTACTCTTTCCCGGTCGGCACCGTTGCGGTGCCCGGCGAGCCGCCCAAGCCGATCCCCAACAACGCCATCCACATCGACATGGTGGGGGAAGGCGTGAAGATCCAGGTCACCGAGAGCATGGAGCCGGTCGCCATCGACGGCGATACGCGCCTGCTGATGCGCGACGACGAGGTGACGATTGCCGCCGACGGCGCGACCATCGCGACGGACGGCGGAGAAATCGGGTTCGCGAATGCGGCGCTGGTGATGTCGGCCGGCGGCGACGATGCCAATGTCATCGAAATCTCGGGGGATGTGTCGGGAAGCATTCCCGCCATCGTGGCGCTTGCGAAGTCGCAGCAGCCCGACGCGATCGCCAATGCCGACATGCCGCTCGATCTCGATGCGCTGGAAGGTGAACTCGACCTGGCGCTGGTCGCCACGATCACCAATGGTCCTGAAGGCACGACACCCAGCCTCGACTACGTAATCAACGGCACGGTGGTCGATTTCGGTAGTGCGACGCCGATAGAGGCCCGCTCTATTGATGCCGGGCAGCTTTCGTTCACCGCTTCGCAGGCCGGCTATAGGGTGGTGGGGCAGGCGCAGATCGATGGATTGCCGGCTGATGTGGTGGTCGAGGGCACGCTCGAGGGCACGCCCGACATGCTGCTGAGCGCGACGCTTGCGGCCGAGGATCTCGCGGCCATGGGGTTCGATGCATCCGAATTTCTGACAGGCGAGGTGCAGTTCGTGGCGCGCCCGATGGCGGACGGCGCCATCCAGATGGCCGTCGACATCACGAGAGCAGGGCTCAACATTCGCGATCTCGGCGTCACCAAGCGCGCAGGCGTGGCCGGCAAGCTCGAGGCACTCATTCGCCAGGAGGGCACGACCACCGAGCTCAGCCAGATCAGCCTGGCCTTCGGCAATGTCAATCTTCGCGGCAGCCTGGACTTCGATGCCGAGGAAGGACTGCGCTCGGCGGAATTCTCGTCCTTCGCACTGAGCTCGGGCGATCGGGCGCAACTGGCGCTGACACCGATCCGCGGCGGCTACGCTCTACGGTTGCGCGGCGAGCAGCTCGATCTCAAGCCCATGCTGCAACGCTTCTTCGGGCTTGGTGAAGGATCCGGCGGGCCTCAGGCAACTCAGTTCACGCAGACCCTATCGCTCGATGTCGAACTCGAGCGAGCGCTGGGTTTTTATCGCACGACCGCTTTCAACGTCGATCTGGACATGTTGATCCGTGGAACCGACCTGCAGCGCGCAAACCTTCAGGCCCAGTTGGGCGGGGATCGCAGCGTCTCGATCACCACCAATCCCACGCCGGATGGACGCGTGATGTCGGTGGCCTTCAACGATTTCGGCACGCTGCTGCGGCTCGTGGGCGTCTACGCCAATATCGAGGGCGGCATTGGCAGCCTCGTGCTCAATGGCAATAGGTCGGCGAGCGTTGATCGCGGCACCTTCAACCTGCGCAACTTCGCGATCGTGGATGAAGACAATGTCGCTCAGATTCTCGGCAATCACAGCGAATCGCGCCAGTTGATCGCTCGGCAGAACAAGCTGAGCTTCACCTCGGGCAAAGTGGATTTCATCCGCCGTTCGGACCGGGTGGAGGTCACCGAAGGCGTGCTGACAGGCGACACGGTCGGCGGCACCATGCGAGGCTTCATCTATACCGACCGACGTCAGTACGACCTGGCGGGTACCTACGTGCCGCTCTTCGGGCTCAACAACGTCTTCCAGAAGCTGCCGATCTTCGGCCCGCTCCTCGGCGGGCGCGACGGCGAGGGGCTGCTCGGCGTGACTTTCGCCGTACGTGGGCCGCTCGACAGCCCCGATTTCCTGATCAACCCGGTTTCCATGCTGGTCCCGGGGGCGTTTCGCGCGCTCTTTGAATATCGCGCACGCGAGCAACCGAGACCCGCAGAATAAAAGGCCCGCCGTCCTTGGAGACGGCGGGCCGAATGTGAGGCGACTGGCCGGTGGTCAGACGGGCTTGAGCAAAGCGTGGCGCTTGCGGCCAACCGAAAGCTTGATCACGCCTTCGGGCAGAAGAGCATCGTCGCCGAGAGCGAGCTTCTCGTCATCAATGACCGTATCGTTGATACGCACTGCGCCCGAAGCGACGTGCCGCCGTGCTTCCCCATTCGAGGATGCAAGCCCTGCCTTTACCAATGCGCTGAGCACACCGATGCCCGAAGAGAGATCGGTAAGCGCAACTTCTGCTGTCGGCAAGGACAGGTCGATCGCGCCGGTTTCGAATGTGGCGCGGGCCGTTTCCGCTGCCTCCTGGGCGGCCTGCTCTCCGCGCAGCATTGTCGTCACTTCGGTCGCGAGGCGTTTCTTGGCCTCGTTGATGTCGTCACGGACGATCCGAGCGATCTCGTCGAGCGGGAGAACCGTGTAGAGCTTGAGGAAACGCTCCACGTCCGCATCCTCGGTATTGCGCCAGTACTGCCAGAAATCATAAGCCGAGAGCATGTCGGCGTTGAGCCAGATGGCGCCGTTCATCGACTTGCCCATCTTCTGGCCGGAAGCGGTGGTCAAGAGGGGCGACGTCAGCGCGTAGAGCTGCGGGGTTGCCATCCGATGGCCGAGGTCAATGCCATTGATGATGTTGCCCCACTGGTCCGATCCACCCATCTGCAGACGGACGTCGTAGCGCTTGTTGAGCTCCACGAAATCATAGGCTTGCAGGATCATGTAGTTGAACTCGAGGAAGCTCAGCGACTGCTCCCGGTCCAGCCGCTGCTTCACCGAATCGAAGCTCAGCATGCGGTTTACCGAAAAATGCTGGCCCACATCCCTCAGAAACTCGAGGTAGTTGAGCGGCAACAGCCACTCGGCATTGTTCACCATCAGCGACTTGTCGCCGGCAAAATCAAGGTACCGGGAAAAGACCTGCTTGATGCCATCGATATTGGCCTGGATCGTCTCGGCGCCCATCAGCTTGCGCGCCTCGTCCTTGAACGATGGATCGCCGACCATGCCGGTGCCGCCACCCATAAGCGCGACTGCGCGATGCCCTGTCTTCTCGAGCCAGTGCAGCATCATGATCTGGATGAGGCTGCCCACATGCAGCGACGAGGCCGTGGGATCGAAGCCGATATATCCGGTGACCGTCTCGCGCGACAGCAGGTCGTCCAGCCCGGTGTCGTCGGACATCTGGTGGATGAAGCCGCGCTCCGACAGGGTGCGGAGAAAATCGGACTTGTACTGTGCCATGGTGGTCCTGCTCGTCAGGGTAGGGGCAGGGGCCTCAGCGGCCCATGCCTGCCGCAATCTCGGCGCGGCGTCGATCGAGATACTCGCTCGAGGCGTCGATCAATGTGTCGACCTTGCCCTCGAAGAAGTGGTTGGCGCCTTCCACGATCTGCTGCTCGATCGTGATGCCTTTCTGGGTCTTCAGCTTGTCGACGAGCTTCTGCACCGAACTGGGCGGCGCGACGCGGTCCTTGTCGCCATGGATGATCAAACCCGAAGACGGGCAGGGGGCGAGGAAGGAGAAGTCGTAGAGGTTCTCCGGGGGCGCAACTGAAATGAAGCCCTCCACTTCAGGCCGGCGCATCAGAAGCTGCATGCCGATCCAGGCGCCAAACGAGAAGCCCGCGATCCAGCAGCCACGGCTTTCGCGGTTCAGCGCCTGCAGCCAGTCCAGCGCTGCTGCAGCGTCAGAAAGTTCGCCGATGCCGTGGTCGAACATGCCCTGGCTGCGGCCGACCCCCCGCGAGTTGAAGCGCAGCACGGAAAAGCCGCGCTCAGCGAACATGTAGAACAGGTGATAGACGATCTGATTGTTCATCGTGCCCCCAAATTCCGGGTGGGGGTGGAGCACGATGGCAACGGGCGCGTTGGGCTCCTTGCCCTGCTGATAGCGCCCCTCGAGGCGGCCCTCAGGCCCGTTGAAAATCACTTCTGGCATGGAAACTTTCCCTTGAGCCGTAACGCAGCACCAACCGGGCTTCGCCGGTCCTGTCGGCTTGACGAATGATCCGCTGCTACCTAAAACAGGGTTCGAAAACCAGTTTAGAATAATTCGAAACTGGCAGCCGCAGCAGGCGACGACCCTTAAGGGCCACGCCGCGCGCGGCAAGCGCTCCTTTTAATGAATGTGGGCGCCGGATTTCAAGAAGTGTTTCTCTAGGCCAGGCGCTCCATGTCGCACCGTGCGATCTATCTCGACCACAATGCCTCAACACCGCTTCTGCCCGAAGCGCGTGACGCATTAGTCGACGCCCTTTGCCTGACGGGCAATCCCTCGTCGGTACACGCACATGGCCGTGCGCTGCGGAACCTGATCGAAAGGGCGCGGGACCAGGTCGCCAGGCGCGCCGGAGCTGAGCGCGGCCAGGTCGTCTTCACGGGGTCCGCGACCGAGGCTATCACCCAGGCGATCGTCGGCGGCGTGCGCGCATTCGACATAGATGGCATCATCGTATCCAAGGGTGAGCACGTCTCGGTACTGAGGGCGGCCGAATCGACCGGTCGACGGCTGGCGCAGGCCAATCTCGACGCCGACGGCCGTATCGATGTGGAGCAGGTGGCCGAATGGCTACGCCAGGGTGAGGCCATTGGGCAGCGACTTCTCGTCGCGGTCCACAGTGTGAATGGCGAAACGGGGGTCGTGCAGCCCATCGAGGCGCTTGAGCGGCTGGTCGGGCCCACCCCGCACGTGCTTTTCGTCGATGCGGTGCAGAGTTTCGGGCGTGCACCGGTGGACTTTGCGAGTCGGGCTATCGATATGATGGCCGTGAGCGCGCACAAGATCGGCGGACCGGCCGGTGTGGGTGCGCTTCTGGTCAAAGGCCACGCGGATAGCGTTCGCCTCGTGCCCGGCGGCGGACAGGAGCAGGGAAGACGTGGCGGCACGGAGTCCGCGGCGCTCATTGCTGCGTTCGGGGCTGCTACTGAGGCCTTTCCCGATCGTTTCGACCGGTCGGCGGCCTCGGCTTTGGGTCATTCGATCGAAAGCGGGCTTGCGGCGCTGTCGCCTGATGCCGTGATCTTTGGTGCTGGTGTGGATCGTATCGGGCATGTCGTCAATTTCGCGGTTCCGGGTCTGAAGAGCTCGGTCGCGATGATGGGGCTCGATCTGGCGGGAATATCCGTCTCGTCCGGATCGGCATGCGCATCGGGCAAGGTGGGCGTGAGCCATGTGCTTGTGGCAATGGGCGTCGAGCGATGCCTCGCCGAGTGCGCGCTGCGCGTAAGCCTTGGCTGGACGTCGACCCAGGAGGACGCGACGGCGTTTCTCGCGGAATTTGAACACGTCCTTTCCCGGCATCGCAGCCGGCAAGGGCAGGCGGCCTGATCGGCCCCAAGAGATGAAATGCGCCGGACCTCGGATGCGGGTTCGGCGCCTGTCAGGAGAAGCTACATGTCAGCGCTCGATATCCCGACGCTCAAGGAAAACATCGATCTGGAGACGGTCGAGAAGGTCCGCGCGCTCGACGTGGACAAGTACAAGTATGGTTTCGAGACGACCATCGAGTCCGACCGCGCGCCCAAGGGCCTGAGCGAGGACACGGTCCGGTTCATCTCCGCCAAGAAGGGCGAGCCCGAATGGATGCTGGAGTGGCGGCTCGACGCCTTCCGGCGCTGGCTTACGCTCGACGAGCCGACCTGGGCGCGGGTGCATTATCCGCAGATCGATTTCCAAGACATGTACTACTACGCGGCGCCCAAATCGACCTCCGGGCCAAAGAGCCTCGACGAGGTCGATCCTGAACTGCTCGCAACCTACGAAAAGCTTGGCATCCCGCTGCGCGAACAGGAGATCCTCGCCGGGGTCGAAGGCGCGAGCGCCAATGTGGCTGTCGATGCTGTGTTCGATAGCGTCTCGGTCGTCACGACGTTCCGTGAAGAGCTTGCCAAAGTGGGCATCATCTTCTGCTCGATCTCCGAGGCGGTTCGGGAGTACCCCGATCTCGTGCGCCAGTATCTGGGCTCCGTCGTGCCGGTCAGCGATAATTTCTATGCCACGCTGAACTCGGCGGTCTTCACGGACGGCTCTTTCGTCTACATCCCCAAGGGCGTCCGCTGCCCCATGGAGCTGTCGACCTATTTCCGCATCAATGAGCGGAACACGGGCCAGTTCGAGCGGACGCTGATCATTGCCGAAGAGGGCAGCTATGTGAGCTACCTCGAAGGCTGCACGGCACCCATGCGCGACGAGAACCAGCTCCACGCGGCCGTGGTCGAGCTCGTGGCGCTCGATGATGCCGAGATCAAGTACTCGACGGTGCAGAACTGGTATCCGGGCGACAAGGACGGCAAGGGCGGCATCTACAATTTCGTCACCAAGCGCGGCGACTGCCGTGGCCACAACTCCAAGATCTCCTGGACGCAGGTCGAGACCGGATCGGCGATCACCTGGAAATATCCCAGCTGCATCCTGCGCGGCGACAATTCGCGCGGCGAGTTCTACTCGATCGCGATCTCCAACGGCCACCAGCAGGTCGACAGCGGCACCAAGATGATCCACCTGGGCAAGAACACGTCGAGCCGCATCATCGCCAAGGGCATCGCCGCCGGGTTCTCGGACAACACGTATAGAGGCCAGGTTTCGGCACATGCGAAGGCCAAGAACGCACGCAACTTTACCCAGTGCGACAGCCTGCTGATCGGCGATACATGCGGGGCCCACACCGTGCCCTATATCGAGAGCCGAAATGCCAGCGCACACTTCGAGCACGAGGCAACGACCTCGAAAATCTCGGACGACCAGATGTTCTACTGCATGCAGCGCGGGCTTTCCGAAGAGGAGGCCGTTGCCCTCATCGTCAACGGGTTCGTGCGCGACGTCCTCCAGCAGCTTCCCATGGAGTTCATGGTGGAAACCCAGAAGCTCATCTCGATCAGCCTCGAAGGCAGCGTCGGCTAACCATCAGCGTCATCCGGGTGGCGCCATAGGCGACCCCGGCACATTGGAGAAAGACAGTGACAACCCCCGTTCTCGAAATCCGCAACCTCCACGCCCGCATCGAAGAGCGTGAAATCCTCAAGGGCGTGAACCTCGTCATTCCCGCAGGGGAAGTCCACGCCATCATGGGCCGCAACGGCTCGGGCAAATCGACGCTCTCCTACGTCCTCGCGGGCAAGGAAGACTATGAGGTCACCGAGGGCGAAATCCTCCTCAACGGCGAAAACATCCTTGAGATGGAGCCGGACGAGCGGGCCGCGGCGGGCCTGTTCCTTGCCTTCCAGTACCCGATCGAGATCCCCGGCGTCGCGACGATGACCTTCCTCAAGGCTGCGATCAACGCGCAGCGCAAGGCTCGTGGAGAGGCAGAGCTGTCCACCCCCGACTTCATGCGTGCCGTGAAGGAAGCGGGTGCCCAGCTCCAGATCGACAGCGACATGCTCAAGCGCCCCCTCAATGTCGGTTTCTCGGGTGGCGAGAAGAAGCGTGCGGAAATCCTGCAGATGGCTCTTTTGAAGCCGTCGCTTGCAGTCCTCGACGAGACCGATTCCGGGCTCGATATCGATGCGCTGCAGGTCGTCTCCAAGGGCGTCAACGCCTTGCGTGACGGCCAGCGCTCGATGCTCGTGATCACGCATTACCAGCGGCTGCTGAACCACATCGTCCCGGATGTCGTCCACGTGTTCTCGGACGGCCGTATCGTCGAGAGCGGCGACAAGGATCTCGCGCTCCAGCTCGAGGCCAAGGGCTATGCCGGCTTTGACGGGGAGGCGGCATGAGCGTCCTCACTCCCGTCCGGCTCGGGCCTGCCGAGCAGACCCTCATCGCGCAGTTGCAGTCCGCGGGAGCGGCCGCTCAGGCGGAGCGTCTCAGCGGCTCAGGCCTGCCGACGCGTCGGGTCGAAAGCTATCACTACACCGATCTCAAGCAGCTGCTGCGCAGCGTGCCGCCGTTGGCCGGTGCTGCCCCCGGCGCGAGCGCGCCGGCACTCGAAATCGCCGGTGCATATCGGCTGATGATCGCGAACGGTCGCGTTCAGGATGCGGGGACGGCGCCTGCCGGGGTGATTGTCGGTCGCTCCGAGGGCTCGGTTCTAACGATGCGCGACGACGTGCTCGTCCGGCTCAACGCCGCCCTTGCGGGGGAAAGCCTCAGCCTGACCCTCGAGGGCAGTGTCGATCCGGTGATCCAGATCGATCGGCGCAGCGAGGGCGAGGCAGCCCATTCGGCCGGCTCGGTGCGCATCTTCGTCGCCGACGGCGCGAGCGCGACCATCGTCGAGACATATTCGGGCAGCGACGCTGCGCACGTGTCGAACCACGCCAGCTACATCTCGCTGGGCAAGGGCGCACGTCTCAGCCACATCGCGGTCGATCTCTCAAGCGGCCAGGCAACGCATTTTGCGACGCACGAGTACCAGCTCGCCGAGGATGCGAAGCTTCATACGCTCGCGATCCATGCAGGCGCCTCGCTAGCCCGCACTCAGATCTTCGCGCGGTTTGCAGGCGAGGGATCGCATGCCGATTTCTCGGGCCTCAACCTCGTGAAAGACGGGCAGCATCTCGATATCACGCTCGACGTGAACCATGCTGTGCCGAACACCACGAGCCAGGAGCGCTTCAAACAGATCGCCCGTGGCCGTTCGCGCGCCGTGTTCCAGGGCAGGCTCGTCGTCGCGCGCCACGCGCAGAAGACCGATGCCAAGATGATGATGCAGGGCCTGATGCTCTCGGACGAAGCCGAGATTCTCAGCAAGCCTGAGCTCGAAATCTACGCCGATGACGTGGTGTGCGGCCATGGTTCAACCTGCGGACAGATCGACGAAACCTCGCTGTTTTACCTGATGAGCCGCGGCATTCCGCGTGCCGAAGCCGAGACCATGCTTGTCCGCGCTTTCCTTGAGGAGCTCGTCGATCCGATCGAGGACGCCGAACTCAACGAGGCGCTGACGGCGGTGATCGACGGATGGTTGCTCGGCCGCTGAAAGTGGTCGGATCACCCCAACACGCAGGGAACGCCATGAGCTTCGCGCTGGAACAGGTTCGAGCCGACTTTCCGATCCTGGATGAGAAGATCCACGGCAAACGGCTAGTCTATCTCGATAACGCAGCATCGGCACAAAAGCCGGTGCAGGTGCTCGAGCGCATGGACCATGCCTTTCGGCACGAGTATGCAAATGTGCACCGCGGGCTGCATACGCTCGCCAACCGCGCGACCGAAGCCTACGAAGGCGCGCGCGAGAAGGCGCGACGCTTCCTTAATGCATCTCGCGTCGAGGAGGTGATTTTCACGCGATCGGCCACTGAGGCGATCAATCTCGTCGCGCAGAGCTTTGTCGCGCCGCGCATAGGCGAGGGTGACGAGATCGTCATCACGATGATGGAGCATCACTCCAATATCGTGCCTTGGCACTTTCTGCGCGAGCGCAAGGGCGCGGTCATTCGCTGGGTCGATATCCGGGACGATGGTAGCTTCGATATCGATGCCTTCGTTGCCGCGCTTGGACCACGGACTAAGATGATCGCCGTCACGCACATGTCGAACGTGCTCGGCACGCTGGTGCCGATCGCCGAGATCGCCGCCATCGCCCGGGAGCGCGGTATCCCGCTGATGGTCGATGGCAGCCAGGGCGCCGTGCACACCAAGGTCAATGTGACCGACCTCGGCGTCGACTTCTACATTGCGACCGGTCACAAGCTCTACGGGCCGACGGGGATCGGTCTGCTTTACGGACGCTATGATCTGCTGGCCGCCATGGAACCCTATCAGGGCGGCGGCGAGATGATCGAAACCGTCACGCAGGAGGGGGTCGTCTATGGCGCACCGCCCAACCGGTTTGAAGCGGGTACGCCGCCGATCATTCAGGCGATTGGCCTCGGCGCTGCCCTCGACTACATGGAAGCCCTCGGGCGCGATGCGATTGCCGAGCATGAGGCTGACCTGACGGCCTACGCCAGCGAGCGCCTCTCGCGCATCAATGCCCTCCGCATCATCGGGTCCGCCCCCGGGAAGGGTGGCATATTCTCCTTTGCCATCGAGGGCGCGCATGCCCATGACGTGTCGACCATTCTTGATCGCTACGGCATAGCGGTACGTGCCGGCACCCATTGCGCGCAGCCACTCCTCGCACGCTTCGGTGTCAGCTCTACATGTCGGGCATCGATAGGCCTATATAACGGCAGGGACGACATCGACGCGCTCGTCGAAGGCATCGAGAAAGCGCGGACATTCTTTTCGTAAAGGTGGTCGACATGACCGGAGACGACACAACACCCGCAGAAGCCCCCGCACCGAGCGATGCGCGGATTGCGCCCACGCACACCGGAAGTCTGCCTGCTGACGAGGTGGAGCGCCTGACGACCGACCTCATCGCGGCGCTGAAGACCGTCTACGATCCGGAGATCCCGGTCGACATCTATGAGCTCGGGCTGATCTACAAGGTCGACCTGGATGACGATCGCAACCTTGAGATCGACATGACCCTCACCGCGCCTGGCTGCCCCGTTGCCGGTGAGATGCCGGGTTGGGTAGAGAACGCGGCGCGCTCGGTCGAGGGCATACAGGACGTCAAGGTCAACATGGTCTTCGATCCTCCCTGGAGCGCGGAGCGCATGTCGGAGGAAGCGCAGGTCGCGCTCAACTGGTGGTAGGATGAACCGGCCGGCCCTGACGGGACTTCTGGAAACCGGCGTCTACGTGACCGACGTCGCGAAGTCACGGGCATTCTATGAGGGTCTCTTCGGCTTCAAGGCCATGGTCGCGGACGAGCGGATTTGCGCTTTTGATGTCGCGCCCGGCACGGTCTTCATCCTCTTCCGGCGCGAGGGTACGTCCGAGCCTGTCGCCGTCCACGGTGGTGGCATCATCCCTCCTCACGATGGTGGTGGACGTCAGCATTTCGCCTTTTCCATCCCTGAGGGTGCAATGGCGGACTGGAAGACCTATCTGGAAGAGCGGAACGTCGCGATTGAAAGCGAGGTTGACTGGCCGCAGGGTGGGCGTAGCCTCTATTTCCGCGATCCGGACGGGCTGCTCGTCGAGCTTGCCACGCCCGGCCTCTGGTCGAACTACTGAACGGCGCTTTGCGCCCGGAGATGAAAATGGCCTTCAAGATCATGACGCTGACCGAGAACGCGGTGGAGCGGATCAACGAGATCATCGAAGACAGCGAGCGTCCTGTAACGGGCGTGCGGGTCGGCGTCAGAAATGCCGGCTGTGCGGGGATGGCCTACACTCTCGACTACGTCGCGGAGCCGGTAGCCGGTGACGATCATGTCGAGCAGGACGGTGTCCACGTCTATGTCGAGCCCAAGGCGACGATGTTTCTTCTTGGCACGATCATGGATTTCGAGCAGAGCAAGATGAGCTCGGGCTTCACCTTCAAGAACCCGAACCAGACCGGTGCCTGCGGCTGCGGAGAATCAGTGCAGCTGAAGCCTGCCGATCTCAAGGCCATCGCCGAAGCGCGAGCCGTCTGAAGCCTGGCTGACAGTCAGGCAGCGACGATGTCGCCGCTCTTGATCTGGTCCTCGCCGATTACGCGGTTGCGGCCGGCGTTCTTGGCGGCATAGAGGCAGCGGTCCGCTCGCTCGATGAGGCTTGCGGCGTTATCTTCGGGGAGCAGCAGCGCAACGCCTAGCGAGGCCGTAATCCGCCCGAGCGTCTCATTCGTTGAGCGCTTCAGCAACTCCTTGGCCTGAACAGCCTTCCGGATATTCTCGGCAACCGTCACTGCGCCCGCCAGATCGGTGCGCGGCAGGATAGCCGCAAACTCTTCGCCGCCATAACGCGCGACGATATCCCGGCCCTTGACGTTCGACTTCAGCGTCATGGCAACGAGCCTCAGGACCTGATCGCCCGTCTGGTGGCCCCATGTGTCGTTGAAGCGCTTGAAATGGTCAATGTCGACCAACAGCAGGCAGAGTGGCGTCTCAAACTCCCGCGCGTCTTCGATGGCCCCGATCAGGCCCTCATCGAAATATTTGCGGTTGAAGATCTTGGTCAGCGGATCGAGCATGGATTCGCGCCGCACCTCGTCGAGATCGCGCTGCAACTCGGCCATGTCTTCCTGGGAAGCCGTCAGCTTGTCCTCAAGCTCGCCATTGGCCTGCTGCATGCGCATCGTCTCTTCGAGCAGCCGGGCGACGAGATCGCGCAGGAGTTCAGCCGACACGTCGCCGCCAAGATCGCTCGACGCCGTCCGCAGCGATCCCGAATAGCCCTCGGCCGTGCTCATGACGCTGTTGATCGCCGCATGGACCGCCCCGATCCGCGCGGACATGCGTTCCGAGACGCTCGAGATCCTGGCGCTCGCATCGTGAGAGCGAAGGAACTCGTTGTATAGCGTCTCGGCAATGTCCAGAGTTGCAGTGCCGTCGCGCAGCAGGGCGTTGATGCGCTGATTGAGCGAGGGGTTTACCCCTGTGGCATAGGTATAGAACAGCTCGTAGAACTGTGGATAGGGCGCAATCCCGCTTCGCTTCAGAAGCTCGATGGCAGCGTTGGCATAGCCGAGCGCACGTTTGAATTCCTGATCCGACAAAAGAGTCCCCACGCTTTTTCTCGGTCTTTGGCGCCGGCCATTCTTTGCCATACCAATTAAGTTGGCGTTAAACCGACCCTTTCAACACGGCGCCACCATGTCGATCGGGTGCATTCAACTTAGGTGCGCTCCGAAGTCCGCGGCGGCACTATTGTAGCTTGGCAGATCGAAGGAGAAAGGCGGGGATGGGGCTGTCCGGACCGAACGGTGAATCCGGATAGTTTCCGCTCGGCGCAGCCGCGTCGTCAGCGGTCTTATCGACCGGACGTCTCTGGCTTTGTTCAGATTTCCGACCGCGGCGCTGTCGCCCGCCAGACGTGGGCTCCGACTTGGCCTCGATTTTTTCCGGCTCTACCTTCGGCTCGACCTTCTCGGGTGCCCCCTGGGACTTCGGAGCTCCAGCTTCTGATTTCGCTTCGGGTGTCTTCCGACCGCCACGGCTCGTGCGCCCGCGGCTCCGCGACGCGCGCGGAGCGTCTTCAGCGCTTTCAGCTGACTCGTCCACCGTTGATGGCGATCCCTCGTGCAGCGGAATCGACCTCTGGATCAGCTTTTCGATAGCGTCGACATATTTTCCGTCTGACGGCCCGACGAGCGTGACCGCAGAGCCCGAGCGGCCCGCACGCCCCGTTCGTCCGATCCGGTGCACATAATCTTCGGCGTGGGTCGGGGCATCGAAATTGTAGACGTGGCTCACCGCGGGAATATCGAGCCCGCGGGCAGCGACATCGCTGGCGATCAGGAGCGTCAAGCGGTTGTTGCGGAAGGCGTCGAGGGTTTCGGTGCGGCTCTTCTGGTCCATGTCACCATGGAGCGCTCCGGCATTGAACCCGTGGCGCTGCAAAGAGCGGGCAAGGGTCGCGACGTCACGCTTGCGGTTGCAGAAGATGATTGCGTTGGTCAACCCTTCGGCGTCGCGCAGCAAGCCCCGCAGGGCGGCGCGTTTCTCGTCCGGCTTGCCGGACACGCGAAGCTGGCTCTGCGCGATCGTATCGGCAGTGGAGTTCTGCCGGGCAACTTCGATACGGATCGGGTCGCGAAGGAAGCGGCTCGTCAGCCGCTGGATTTCAGGCGGCATCGTCGCGGAGAAAAACAGCGTCTGGCGCCGTGCCGGCAGGAGGCCGCAGATGCGCTCGATGTCCGGGATGAACCCCATGTCGAGCATCCGATCCGCCTCGTCGATGACGAGGATGTCGACGCCGGTCAGGAGAATGCGCCCACGCTCGAACTGGTCGAGCATACGGCCGGGGGTCGCGATCAATACGTCGGCGCCGCGGTCCAGTTTCTTGTTCTGCTCTTCGAAGGAAACGCCGCCGATCAGCAAGGCAACCGAGAGGCGGTGATTCTTCCCGTACTTCTCGAAATTCTCGTGAACCTGTGCGGCAAGTTCGCGCGTCGGCTCCAGGATGAGCGTGCGCGGCATGCGTGCTCGCGCTCTGCCCTTCTCGAGGAGCGTCAACATCGGCAGGACGAATGAGGCCGTCTTGCCGGTGCCCGTCTGTGCGATGCCAATTATGTCCTTCTTATCAAGGACATAGGGTATCGCCTGGGCCTGGATGTCGGTGGGCTTGGTGTAGCCGGCTGCGGCAACCGCTTCGGTCACCTTGGTGCTGAGGCCAAGCCCGGAAAAGTCACTGGTCAAATTTTCTGTCCATGCAGGGTGGGGTGGTACGGCGGCCACCCGTATGGCGGCCGTCAGCGGACGTACCCCTTGCGCAGCGGGACCATAGGGCAAACACCTGTCGAATCAAAGTGTTTCCTACCGCTTGATTAATGCCCAGCGTTCCTTGGCTAAATATCGAGCGCCGTGACGAACTCTGCGTTCTCCTGGATGAAGGCGAACCGCATTTCGGGTTTGTTTCCCATGAGACGGTCCACCGACGATGCGGTATCGCTTCGGTCCTGCAGAAGTTTCACCTGCAACAGAGTGCGTGTCTTCGGGTCCATGGTCGTTTCGCGGAGGTGCGCATGTGGCATTTCCCCCAGTCCCTTGAAGCGCGTGATGTCGATCTTGCTCTTGCCGTTGAACTCGGCGGCGATTAGCTCGTCCTTGTGCCGATCGTCCATCGCATAGACCGTCTTCGCGCCCTGGCTGATCCGATAGAGCGGCGGCATTGCGAGATAGAGATGACCATCGTCGATGAGCTTCGGCATCTCCTGGAAAAAGAAGGTCATCAAGAGCGACGCGATGTGGGCCCCGTCGACATCGGCGTCCGTCATCAGGATGATCTTGTCGTAACGCAGATCATCCTCACGATAACGGTCGCGCGTTCCGCAGCCGAGGGCCTGGATCAGGTCGGCGATGGCCTGGCTCGAGGCCACCTTGTCGCGGCTCGCGCCCGCAACGTTGAGGATCTTGCCGCGGAGCGGCAGCACTGCCTGGCTTGCACGGTTGCGCGCCTGCTTGGCGCTACCACCGGCCGAGTCGCCTTCCACGATGAAGATCTCGGCGCCCTGAGCGGCAGTTTGCGTGCAGTCGGCGAGCTTGCCGGGGAGCCGAAGCTTTCGGGTCGCGCTGGCCCGATCGATCTCCTTCTCCTTGCGCCGACGCATGCGTTCTTCGGCGCGTTCTATCGCCCAGTCGAGCAGCTTGCTGGCCTGGTTGGGCGAGGCCGCCAGCCAATGGTCGAATGCGTCGCGAAGCGCTGTATCGACGATGCGGGTCGCTTCAGGAGAAGAGAGCCGATCCTTGGTCTGGCCGACGAATTCGGGCTCGCGCACGAATACCGAAAGCATCGCGCTACAATGCCCGAAGACGTCTTCGGCCGTCAGCACGGCGGCGCGCTTGTTGTTCGTGAGCTCTGCATAAGCTTTGAGGCCGCGGAGCAACGCGGTGCGCAGCCCGGTCTCGTGTGTGCCGCCCTCTGCGGTCGGGATCGTGTTGCAGTAGGACGAGACGAACCCATCCCCGAGACACCAGGCGATCGCCCACTCAGTCGCCCCATGCGTCCCGGGCTTGCCGGACCGGCCGGAGAAGACTTCATCGACAATCCGGGGCTCGCCCTCGATCCTGTCGGTCAGGAAGTCCCGCAGGCCGCCAGGATAGTGGAAGCTGGCCTTGACCGGCACCTCGGCGGTCGCGACGGCCTCATCGCACGACCAGCGCAACTCGACGCCGCCGAACAGATAGGCCTTCGCACGGGTCATCTTGAAAAGGCGGGCAGGGGAGAACTCAGCCTTGCCCGCGAAAATCTCGGGATCGGGATGGAAGCGGACAGTGGTCCCGCGGCGGTTTTGCACTTTGCCGATCGTTTCAACGCCGGTCACGGGCTTGCCGCGAGCGAATTGCTGGCGATAGAGGATCTGGTCCCGGGCAACTTCGATGACCAGCATGTCCGAAAGCGCGTTTACGACCGATATGCCGACGCCATGCAGCCCGCCCGAGGTTTCATAGGCCTTGGAATCGAACTTTCCGCCCGCATGCAGCGTCGTCAGAATGATCTCGAGCGTCGAGCGGTTGGGGAACTTCGGGTGCGCCTCGACCGGAATGCCGCGACCATTGTCGGTGACGGTCAGAAAACCATCCGCGCCGAGATGCACTTCGATCCGGTTGGCATGGCCGGCGATCGCTTCGTCCATGCAATTGTCGATGACTTCAGCGAACAGGTGGTGCAGCGCATTGGCGTCGGTGCCACCGATATACATTCCGGGCCGACGGCGCACCGGTTCGAGCCCCTCGAGCACCTCGATGTCTGCCGCCGAATAGCTTTCGCCTCCGGACTTGACAGGTGCCATGGTAGGCGGGACGACAGGCTCTGTAGCGGGGGCAGGGGGCACGGAAGGGGCTGCCCCAAGGCCGAAAAGATCATCGCTTTGCGACATGAGATTCCTGAAGCTGGCGTCGAATCGGTGGGATCCGGCTCATAGCATGGTGGGAGTTTACCTAGTGTTTCCGATCCGTTCCGGCAAGGCGGCCCGATTTCCACGGCTTTTCGCGCCGAGAGCGCTCCGGGGCACCAAAATGAACGCAGCATGAATGGCGAATTCCGGATCCGTTCAACCCTGCGGCGCTAGCTTACGAACATCGCTTCTGGCTCAGCGGCGCAACCCCTTCGAGGAGACGATCAAATGTCCGCTCTTTCCACCCTGAAGACCACCGGCCGCGCCGCGGTCATCGCTCTGGCCCTCGGTGCCGCTTCGCTTGGCGCGACGCCAGCGAGCGCCCAGTCCTTCAACTTCAATCTTGGCGTCGACTCGGGCGGCCAGCCCTCGTTCGGGTTCGGCGTCCAAAGCGGCGAGCGCGGCTTTCACCGGCCCGGTCGCGGTGGCGGACGCTGGGAGCGGTACTGCTTGACCAACCGGGAAATCGTTCGCGGCCTGGGCAGCTACGGCTACCGCGATGCCGACATCACGCGCAATCTCGGCCGTGATCGCGTCGAAGTGGTCGCCCGCTATGGTCGCGATTGGTACCAGATGCGCGTCGATCGCTGCACCGGTGTCGTCGACCGCGTCGAGCGGCTGCGCCGGCCCGGCGGGCGTCCGGGCGGCGGGTTCGGCCTGCAGTTCAACTTTTAGCGGCAGCGTCCCGCCAGTGGAACCGGCCCCTTGTGGGCCGGTTTCTGCATTTGGGGAGTGAGAGGAGAGATCGAAATGAGAACGACGCGAGACTTCAGACGTATCCTGCGTTCCGCCCTTGTCGGCCTTTCGCTCGCGGCCGCGAGCGTAACGGCGATGCCGGCGCAGGCGCAGCCCGGCTTCGACATGCATTTCGGATTTGGCACGGGGTTTGTGGATCGGGACAGGGATAGGCGCCCACGCTTCTTCCAGCCGCCTTGCCTCACTGATTACCAGATCCGGCAGCGCATTGCCGCGCGCGGCTACTCGAACATCTATCTCAATGTCGCCCGGCGGCCCTACATCCAGGTCCGCGCCACCGAGGGGCGCTGGGTCTACCTGATCGAGTTCGATTTCTGCCGCGACGAGATCGTAGGCCGCGAGCGGCTCCGCCCGGCCTGACGTTTACCAAGCGTTTGCATCTTGTAAGCGGTTTTTTAAGCCTGTCGCGCTAAACATAGGCCATACGGTTTTTGTTTGGAGTTGCCGTATGGCTGGGGCCGCGAAGCGATGCGTAGCGTATCTGTCGCTGCCGCCCGAGCAGACTGCGAAATGGATGCAGGCCGGGATAAAGAGTATCGCGTACCGGCCTGCTCATTTTGCCTTGCCCCGCACGATAATCATCTGCGCCGTGGCCGCTGTGTTCTTCATCATCTAGAAATAGTCTGACTTCCACGCCTCTCTACCGTGAAGAGAGCAGACGCGCTTGCATCAGTTCTGTTGATAGACACCGATGCAAAAAAAGGGGCCCCGCAGGGCCCCTTCTTCGTTCGGGTCGACCGATCAGGCCGAGTAGTACATCTCGTACTCGACCGGGTGCGGGGTGTGCTCGAACTTGATGACTTCTTCCATCTTGAGCGCGATGTAGGCATCGATCTGATCGTCGTCGAAGACGCCGCCGGCCTTGAGGAAGTCGCGGTCCTTGTCGAGGTTCTCGAGCGCTTCACGCAGGGAAGCCGAGACGGTCGGGATCGAGAGCAGCTCCTGCTTGGGCAGCTCATAGAGATCCTTGTCCATCGGGTCGCCCGGGTGGATCTTGTTCTTGATGCCGTCGAGGCCGGCCATCAGGAGCGCTGCGAAGCCGAGATAGGGGTTCGCCAGCGGATCGGGGAAGCGCACTTCGACGCGCTTGGCCTTCGGCGACTGGCCGAAGGGGATGCGGCAGGAAGCCGAGCGGTTGCGAGCCGAATAGGCCAGCAGCACGGGGGCTTCGAAGCCAGGCACCAGGCGCTTGTAAGAGTTGGTGGTCGGGTTGGTGAAGGCGTTGATCGCCTTGGCGTGCTTGATCACACCGCCGATGTAATAGAGCGCTTCCATCGAAAGGCCCGCATACTGGTCACCGGCGAATAGCGGCTTGCCATCCTTCCAGATCGACTGGTGGCAGTGCATGCCCGAGCCGTTGTCGCCATAGACGGGCTTGGGCATGAACGTCGCGGTCTTGCCATAGGCATTGGCGACCTGATGGATGACGTACTTGTAGATCTGCACGTCGTCGGCCGACTTGATGATGGGCGCGAACTTGATGCCGAGCTCGTGCTGGGCCGACGCCACTTCGTGGTGGTGCTTCTCAACGACCACGCCCATCTGCGCCATCGCCTCGAGCATCTCGCCGCGGATGTCCTGTGCGCTGTCGAGCGGGGGAACGGGGAAGTAGCCCTTCTTGGTGCCGATGTGATGGCCGGTGTTGCCCATCTCGTATTCGGCGTCGTTATTGGTGGGCAGCTCGGTCGAGTCGACCTTGAAGCTCACATTGTAAGGCGTGGCCGAGTAGCGCACGTCGTCGAACAGGAAGAACTCCGGCTCGGGGCCGAACACGACCGAGTCGCCGATCCCCGACGCCTTCACATAGGCCTCGGCCTTCTTGGCCGTGGTGCGCGGGTCGCGGTTGTAGGGCTGGTAGGTCATGGGTTCGAGAATGTCGCACACCACGGCCAGCGTGGACGCACCGAAGAACGGGTCCATGTAGGCCGCGTTCGGATCGGGCATCAGGACCATGTCGGACTCGTTGATGGCCTTCCAGCCACCGATCGACGAGCCGTCGAACATCGTGCCTTCTTCGAAGAGATCCTCGTCGACCACCGAGGCGTCCATCGTGACGTGCTGCAGCTTGCCGCGCGGGTCGGTAAAGCGCAGGTCCACGTACTTGATGTTCTCGTCCTTGATCTTCTGGAGGATGTCGCTTCCGGTCGTCATAGGTTCTTCCCCTGTATAAGTCGGAAATCGTTGGTTCTGGTAGTCGGCGCGTTACGGCTCAGGCGGGAGGGGCCTAGAGCGCGTCGTCGCCGGATTCGCCGGTGCGGATGCGGATCGCCTGCTCGACGGAATAGACGAAGATCTTCCCATCGCCAATGCGCCCGGTCTGGGCGGCATTGCGGATAGCTTCGACGGCCTTGTCGGCGAGATCGTCTGGGCAGACGACCTCGACCTTGACCTTCGGGAGGAAGTCCACGACGTACTCGGCGCCGCGATAGAGCTCGGTATGGCCCTTCTGGCGGCCGAAGCCTTTCGCCTCGGTCACGGTGATACCCTGCAGGCCCACCTCCTGAAGCGCTTCTTTGACTTCGTCGAGCTTGAAAGGCTTTACGATAGCCTCGATCTTTTTCATGCGGGCCTCCACAAGAGCATTTTCGGTTCGGCGACAAAAAGCCTCCGATCCGCACTAGAAGCGTCCGCTGGTTGCAGCCGCTCGTGGCGTGTCATCCACGCCGCCCACCTTAATGCATGGTCCGTGCCACACCGGCCAAGTCCGAGAAAATCCTTTGGATATAGCGGGTTAGCTGCAACGTAACCGGCTCTCTCAGAACGTGAGGCGACCGCTGGTGCTTAAATCTTAAGCGAAGTGGCTAGGAATTGCGCAGTCATGGATGTATGGCGCGTGACGGATTGCGTAAGGAATGGGCGGGCCGGCAGGCAGTGGCCATGGAAACAGGCTTTGACTGGCCTCCCAACTTACGCTAGACCCTCGCGACCCCGGCCAAAGGGCGGTTTCTCGCGGGTGTGGCGGAACTGGTAGACGCACTGGATTTAGGTTCCAGCGCCGCAAGGCGTGGAGGTTCGAGTCCTCTCACCCGCACCAGTACCGGTATTCCGGGAGCTTGCACGACGCCTCGGCCAACTGACAGAGACGAAAGACGGTATTACCCATGCAGGTCACAGAAACCCTCAATGAAGGCCTCAAGCGCAAGCTCGCCGTCACGATTCCGGCGCAGGATCTCGCTTCGCGGCTGGATGCCAAGCTCGATGAGATCAAGGGCAAGGCAAACCTAAAGGGTTTCCGGCCCGGCAAGGTGCCGATGGCGCACCTCAAGAAGATGTATGGTCGCTCCGCCATGTCCGAAGTCATGCAGGAAGCGATCAACGCCAGCGTCAACGAGACGCTTTCCGGCCGCTCCGAACGCGCCGCGACCCAGCCCAAGATCGATCTCACCGAAGATCAGGCTGAGATCAATCGCGTGCTCGATGGCGAGGGCGATCTCGCCTTCGAGGTGAGCTATGAAGTCCTGCCGTCCGTCACGCTGATGGAACTGAGTGGCATCGCCTACGACAAGCCCGTCGTCGAGGTCGAGGCAGCCGATGTCGAGAAAGAGCTCGAGCGCCTTTTCCGTGAGCGTCGCGGCTATGAAGACAAGGGCGATGACGCGGTTGTCGAAGACGGCGACCGGCTCGGTCTGTCCTTTGTCGGCAAGATCGACGGCGAGGCCTTCCAGGGTGGGAGTTCTGATCACGCTCACCTGACCGTAGGTTCGGGCGAGTTCATCCCCGGCTTCGAAGAGCAGCTGGTCGGCCTCAAGAAGGGCGAAGAGAAGCAGATCGAAGTGACCTTTCCCGAGGATTACGGGAACAAGGAACTGGCCGGCAAGAAGGCAACCTTCGACGTCACCATTCTTCATGTCGATGGCCCGAAGTCGGGCGAAATGGACGATGAGTTCGCCAAGTCGCTCGGTCTCGACGATCTCGACAAGCTTCGCGAGATCGTGAAGTCGCAGATGGAATCGGCGCTGGGCTCCATGGGGCGCCAGCACATCAAGCGTCAGATTCTCGATGCGCTCGATGAGGGGCACAAGTTCGACGTCCCCGAGGAACTGGTGGAAGCCGAGTTCAACGCGATCTGGAACCGCGTGAAGCACGAGATCGAGCATCACGGCCGCAGCTTCGAGGATGAGGGCACGACCGAGGAAGAGGCTCGTGCACAGTACCGGACGATCGCCGAGCGCCGGGTGCGCCTTGGCCTCGTGGTGGCCGAGATCGGCAACACCAACAAGATCGACGTTACTGACGAAGAGCATCAGCAGGCGCTGATCGCCGAAGTCCGCCGCTTCCCGGGTCAGGAGCAGCAGGTCTACGATTACTATCGCAAGAACCCGCAGGCTCTGGCTTCGCTGCGCGCGCCGGTGTTCGAGAACAAGGTCGTCGACTACGTCGTCGGGCTCGGCACGGCGAACGACAAGCCGATGACGCGCGAGGAACTGGCCAAGCTGATCCAGGCCGAGGACGATGGCGAGGAAGGTGATCACGATCACCACCACCACGACCACTGATCGAAGCTTGACGTTTCGCCTCTTTGAGGGCCGCCCGGGAACGGGCGGCCCTTTTTGCTGTTTGGAATTGCGGGAGGAAACTTATGAACGGCCCGAGCGCGAAGGACGTCCTCCTTCTGACCCCTCAGGAAATGGCCGCGGCTGACCGTAGTGCAGCCGCGCTGGGTATTCCGACCCTGGGCCTCATGGAGAGGGCAGGAGCCGCCGTCGCGGATGCGGTGATTGCGCGCTTTCGACGTCAGGATGTGACGGTTCTCTGCGGCCCGGGGAAAAATGGCGGCGACGGGTTCGTCGCTGCGCGTCTGTTGCGCGATAGGGGGTGGTCCGTTCGCGTCGCGCTGGCGGGCG
The DNA here is from genome assembly GCF_003994485.1 of Arsenicitalea aurantiaca. Classification (GTDB taxonomy): domain Bacteria; phylum Pseudomonadota; class Alphaproteobacteria; order Rhizobiales; family Devosiaceae; genus Arsenicitalea; species Arsenicitalea aurantiaca. The sequence goes on along the minus strand of NZ_RZNJ01000002.1, from coordinate 571,966 downwards.
AACGTGACGCTCTCAAAGGCGATTGTGCCACAAACGCTTCTCGCTGGGGCGATGCGGTGCTCAATGCTGATGCATCGGTCCTGGACGGCGCACCCATCGTGATCGACGCCCTATTCGGGGCCGGTCTGTCTCGAGACATCGATGGCGCGGTCGCCCGCCTGATCGAGGCCCTGAACGCCTCCGGCCTGCCGGTGATCGCAGTGGACGTGCCCTCAGGATTGGACGGTGCGACGGGGGCGGTGCGCGGCATCGCGGTCAAGGCCGATGTCACCGTCACCTTCGTTCGGAAGAAACCTGGGCATCTTATTCTGCCTGGCCGAGAGCTTTGCGGAGAGCTCGTGCTTGCCGACATCGGGATGCCTGATGCAGCTTTTGCAACCTTAGGCGCCAACGCCTGGGAGAACGATCCGGCTCTGTGGCAACTGCCTCCGGCAGATCCGGCCGGACACAAGTACGGAAGGGGGCATTGCGTCGTTGTTTCGGGTGGCGCGCTGGCGACCGGCGCCACGCGGCTTGCCGCTTTCGCTGCCCTGAGGAGCGGCTCTGGCCTTGTCAGCCTTGCAGGTGCACAAGACGCCCTTATGATCCATGCTGCTCACGTCACCTCGATCATGCTGAAGGAGGCGGACAGCCCGGAGGCGCTTGAGGCACTGCTTGAAGATCGTCGCTTGAACGCGGTCGTCTATGGCCCCGGCGCGGGGCGGGGCGAGGCGGTGAGGGGGCGCGTCCTCGCACTTCTGCGCACAGGCGCGTCGATCGTGCTCGATGCCGACGCGATGACGGCATTCGCCGACGATCCGGAAGCGCTTTTCCAAGCTATTGCCAGTCTGCCAGACCGGGTGGTCGTCCTGACGCCGCATGAGGGAGAGTTCGCCCGGCTTTTCGGCAAGATGACTGGCGACAAGGTCACGCGTGCCCGAGAGGCGGCAAGGCGCGCCTCGGCCATTGTCATTCTCAAAGGCTCTGACACGGTGGTCGCTGCACCGGATGGGCGAGCGGCGATCAACGCAACGGCGCCCGCCTGGCTCGGTACGGCCGGGGCCGGCGATGTGCTCGCTGGTATGGTTGCCAGCCTCCTGGGGCAGGGTATGCCCGGCTGGGAAGCGGCCGCCGCGGCCGTGTGGATACATGGCACGGCGGCGCAGGCTTTCGGTGGTCCCGGGATGATCAGCGAGGACCTGCCGGGCCTGATCCCCGCCGTTCTCAAGGGTCTCGGCTAGGCTTTGCACGGCGCCGCTAGGGTAACCTTACCCGTCGCTTAATCGCTGCAGAACAAATTGCTGCAAATCGCATGGGTCTTAAACTCGTCTTTACCTTAACCGCCTAGCTTCAGGGGTGTTGAGTACCTGTGTTCGAGTGGACTGATGAGTAAACGCATGACCGGTAAGGCGCTTAAAGGCACTGTAGCATTGGTCGGTATCCTTGCCGGCGCCGTCGCCCTTTCAGGGTGTACAGCGATTGGCGGCCGGGCGTTCGGAGATCCCACGGTAACGGGCTCGGCCAGTGCCGGCGGAACCGGCAACCTGTCCCAACCCATGCCGATGGCGCTGGCCTCCTCCCAGCGCGTTGCGGCTGGTCCCTTCACGCCCCCCGCCGAGATCGGCGGCGGTGGCGGTGGTTACGTCACGGGCCCCTCCGCAATGGTCGGCGGGCAGGGCGCCATGACCACGGTTTCGACCGAGACTTTGCCTCCGCTCAATTCCTCAAACGGGAACCTCCCAGCCATGCCCGCTCAGCAAGCCCTCGCACCCGCGATGGCGGACCGTATGCCCGTCCCGCCTGCCGTCGCCGCTGCATCTGCTCCCAATCTCGTCTCCGTCTCGCAAGACGGGTACACCCATGTGATCGAAAGCGGCGAGTCGCTCTATACCATCGCCCGCCGCTATGACGTGACTGCGCAGTCGATCATCCAGGCGAACGGGCTGTCCTCCCCGGACAAGATCGTCGTCGGCCAGCGGATCACCATTCCCGGGCGCTCCGACCTCGGCGCGCGCAGCCAGGTTGCGGCCAACGACGCTCCGACGCAGAGCCCGATCCTCGGTTCGATCCCGCAGCGTCCTGAGAACACCGCAGCCATCACCGATGCATCGCTGATCGAAGCACCGGCAGCGCGCGCGGAGAGCACCGCTGCCGCAGCGCAGACGCTTAACGAGGCTGCGCGTCCCGCTCAGCAGCAGCAGGTTGCTTCGCTGCCCGCCCCGGCAGAACCGCAGATGTCCGGCGCGGAGAAGTTCCGCTGGCCCGTCAGCGGGCGCGTGATCACCGATTTCGCCTCTTCCCGCGGCACCGGCATCAACATCGAAGCGCCTGAAGGCGCGACCATCCGCGCCGCCGAGAACGGCACCGTCATCTATACGGGCAGCGGCGTCGAGGGGTATGGCAATCTGATCCTCATCCGCCACCCGAACGGATATGTATCGGCCTATGCTCATCTGGGTTCGATGACCGTCAATCGCGGCGACGTGGTGAACCGCGGCGACAGCATCGGGACCGCTGGCACAACCGGATCGGTAACGCGTCCTCAGCTCCACTTCGAATTGCGCAAGGGCGCGACGCCAGTCGACCCGATGCCGCTTCTGGCAAGCTGAGCGCCGCTCCCCAGACTTCAAAGGGCCCCGCCGAGCGCGGGGCCTTTTTATTTGTTGCGGTATTCGTTGCGCATTTCAGCGAGCTCGCCGCGCAGCAGGCGCAGTTCGGCCATCACCGCCTCGTTGGCGTCCTGGATTGCATGCCGATCCTCGCTGGCGGCGGCCTCGCTCTCGTGCTGCATGGCCGAGACGATCACACCGATGAAGAGATTGAGCACCGCGTAGGTCGTCGAGATGATGAACGGGACGAAGAACAGCCACGCCATCGGGTAGACTTCCATCACCGGTCGCACGATCCCCATCGACCAGCTTTCGAGCGTCATGATCTGAAAGAGCGAGTAGAGCGAACGGGGGATCGACCCAAACCAGTCCGGGAATGAGGCGCCGAAGAGGTTGGTGGCCATGACAGAGAAGACGTAAAAGACCATCACCAGCAACACGATGATCGAACCCATGCCGGGCAGGGCCGCGATCAGTCCGCCGATCACGCGGCGGAGAGACGGGACAACCGAAATCAGCCTCAAGACCCGCAAAATGCGGAGTGCACGCAGCACCTGAAGCGGGCCGGTGGTGGGAAAGAGCGCGAGCGCCACTATCGAAAAGTCGAAGATGCTCCATGGATCGCGGAAGAACGAGAGCCGGTGGACGTAGATGCGCAGCACGATCTCGATCACGAATATCGCGAGGATGACGCGATCGAGGAGTTCGAGCAGGTCGCCAAAGGCTCTCATGACCCGAGCGTCGGTCTCCAACCCGAGTACGATCGCATTGGCAATGATGATGCCGATGATCGCGGCTTCCCAGGCGCGGGATTCGATGAGGGCTTTGAGGCGGGCGCGCATATGGTGACCTTGTGTGGAGCTTTCGCCGCAGAGGTCAATATGAGCCGGGTCCCGGCGTCAAGCGCATCATCGCTGCCCGAATTGGAACACAATTTGCTCGGGCGGGTTGTCGTTGCCGGAGATCAGGCTTTAGGCTTGGTACCAATCCCCAACAGCCAAGGACGATGATGCATGGCCGATGACGCCCCGCGCACCCAGCCCGACAAGCCGGTCCGGATCCTGATCAACCCTCCGGTCTTTTTCGGGTCCGCCGGGACGATCGTTGGTTTCTCGCTCTTTGCGATAGTCTTCCCGGAGATTGCGGCAGGTGGGTTCGGCACGGCGCAAGCCTGGATCCTCGATACGTTCGGCTGGCTCTATGCGCTTGCCGTGGCCGGCTTCGTGATCTTCTGCGCGGTGCTGGCCTTCGGCGAAACGGGCAAGATCAAGCTCGGGCCGGACCACGCGGAGCCCGAATATTCGTACCCTTCATGGTTCGCCATGCTGTTTTCCGCCGGTATGGGCATCGGGCTGATGTTTTTCGGCGTTGCCGAGCCGATCCTGCATTTCTCAGCGCCGCCCACAGGCGATGGCGGCACGCTCCAGGCGGCGCGGGACGCCATGGTCACGACCTTTTTCCACTGGGGCATTCACGCCTGGGCCATCTATGCGGTCGTTGGACTCTCCCTGGCCTATTTCTCCTTTCGTCATGGGCTACCCCTGACGATCCGGTCCGCGCTGCACCCGCTGATCGGGGACCGCATTCATGGGCCGATTGGGCATGCCGTCGACATCTTCGCCGTCGTCGGGACCGTCCTTGGCGTGGCCACCTCCTTGGGTTTCGGGGTCGCCCAGATCAATTCGGGCCTCGCATTCCTCATCGGGATCGAGGAATCGGTCACCATGCAGGTGGTGCTCATCGTCACCATTACCCTGATTGCAACCGGATCGGTGATGACAGGACTCGACAAGGGTGTGCGCAGGCTGAGCGAGCTCAATCTGGGCCTCGCGTTCGTGCTGCTTCTATTCGTTGCCGTACTCGGCTCGACCACGTTCCTCCTGCAGGCCACGGTGCAGAATCTCGGCGCCTATCTCAGCCAGTTCGTCGACCGGACCTTCCGACTCTATGCCTATGAGCCGAATTCCTGGCTCAATGACTGGACGCTCTTCTATTGGGCGTGGTGGATCTCCTGGTCGCCCTTCGTCGGCATGTTTATTGCGCGCATTTCGCGCGGGCGCACGATCCGCCAGTTCATCGTCGGCGTGCTGCTGGTCCCCCTCGGGGTGACGGCGGTCTGGTTTACCGTGTTCGGCAATTCGGCCATCGCGCTCGATCTCGGCGTGGCGGCCGGTGCAATCAGTGCGGCCGCAGCCGCGAACACGCCGGTGGCACTCTTCACGTTCCTCCAATACTTCCCGTTCGCGGGGGTCACCTCCGTCATCGCCGTCATCCTCGTCGTGATCTTCTTTGTCACCTCATCGGACTCGGGCTCTCTGGTGGTCGACACGATCACCGCCGGCGGGCGTGATGATGCGCCGGTTTGGCAACGCATCTTCTGGGCGATGGGGGAGGGGCTGGTCGCAATCGCGCTTCTGCTGGCGGGCGGGCTCGGCGCCCTTCAGGCTGCTACGCTCATCGGGGCACTCCCTTTCACCATTGTCATGCTGTTTGTCTGCTATGGCCTCTGGAAGGGCCTGGCCGACGAGCGCATTCGCGCCGGAAGCGAGCGCCTCCCAGTGCCGCCAGCCGGCGGCAAGCCGATCAGCTGGCAGAAGCGGCTGTCCATTCTTCTCGATTATCCCACCCGCCAGAAGGCAGAGGCTTTTCTTTCCGGGCCGGTCCGTGAAGCTTTGGATGCAGTCGCTGCCGAAATGCAGACGCGCAGCGTCGATGCGAAGGTCAGCTCGGACGAGAAGGGGATCGCCCTAGAAACCGGATCACGCGAGGCGCCCGAGGCCTTCCGCTACGCCGTGCGCGTGCGCGCCTATCACGTGCCTGACTTTGCGATGCGCGATCTGCCCCCATCACGCGGAGACGAGCGTCGGCGGTACTACCGGGCCGAGGTCTATTTGCGGCAGGGCGGACGGAATTACGACGTCATGGACTACACCCGTGAGCAGATCATCGCGGATGTCCTCACCCAGTATGAGCGGCACCTGCATGCGGTGCACCTCGGCGCTGGATAGGGCGCGGGGATCGGAACCGGCCCAGCGACGGTTCGTTGTGTTACCGAACGTCCAAGAAGGAGAACAAGAATGACCACTGCATCAGGTCACACAACGGCAATTCGCGCGTCGCGCGTCATCGGAACGACGGTAAAAGATGGTTCGGGCGACACGCTGGGCAAGATCGAGGACATCATCCTGGACAAGACCGACAACACCATCATGTTTGCGGTGGTCGGGTTCGGCGGGGTCCTCGGAATCGGTGAAAAATACCATCCGCTACCCTGGTCGGTGCTCGATTACGAAAAGGACGCCGACGCATATGTCGTGCCCTATACCCGCGAGCAGCTTGAAGCGGCTCCCAGCGATACGATCAGCGAGCTGACGAAGGACGACGGCGCGCAGTACCGCGATCGGGCCTACGAATATTACAAGGTTCAGCCCTACTGGAGCTGAGACAAGAACAGCTGAGCAATGGGCGGCCCCGGTGGTCGCCCATTTTTTTATGGGTCGACCCTTTTCCTCAGTCGCGCCAGTCAGTAGACAAAGCGCTCGGGTTCCCCAACGAGCGCAAAGGGTTTCGCATGTCCGCAATCATAGATGTCACGGGCCGACAGATCTTCGACAGCCGCGGCAACCCCACGGTCGAAGTCGATGTGGTGCTCGATGATGGCAGCTTTGGCCGTGCAGCCGTGCCCTCGGGCGCATCGACCGGTGCCCACGAGGCCGTCGAGTTGCGCGATGGTGGCAAGAGCTATGGCGGCAAGGGCGTCACCAAGGCGGTCGACAACGTCAACACGCTGATCTTTACCGAGATCCAGGGCTTGGATGCGCTGGACCAGATCGTGCTCGACCGCACGATGATCGAACTGGACGGCACCCCCAACAAGAGTCGCCTTGGCGCAAATGCGATCCTTGGCGTGTCGCTTGCCGCCGCCAAGGCCGCGGCCGACTCGTCCGACCTTCCGCTCTATCGCTATATCGGCGGCCCGAACGCCCATATGTTGCCCGTACCGATGATGAACATCATCAATGGCGGCGAGCATGCGGACAACCCGATCGACATCCAGGAATTCATGATCATGCCCGTCGGCGCCGAAAGCGTCGCGGATGCGGTGCGGATCGGCGCGGAGATCTTCCACACCCTGAAAAAGGGTCTGGCGGCCGAGGGGCACAATACAAACGTCGGGGACGAGGGCGGCTTCGCGCCAAACCTCTCGTCTACGGACGCAGCGCTCGGCTTCATCATGGCCTCGATCGAGAAGGCCGGCTATCGCCCCGGAGAAGATGTCTATCTAGCGCTCGATTGCGCTTCGACCGAATTCTTCAAGAACGGCAAGTACGAGCTCTCCGGTGAAGGGCGCTCGCTCGGGCCCGACGAAATGGTCCGCTACCTCGCCGACCTCACCACACGCTTTCCGATCATTTCGATCGAGGACGGAATGGCCGAGGATGATTGGGACGGCTGGAAGGGATTGACGGAGGCAATCGGCGACAAGGTTCAGCTCGTCGGTGATGATCTCTTCGTCACCAATACCGAGCGGCTTCGCTCGGGGATCAAGATGGGCGTCGCCAACTCCATTCTCGTCAAGGTCAACCAGATCGGGTCGCTGAGTGAAACGCTCGATGCCGTCGATACCGCCCACCGTGCCCGCTACACCTCCGTGATGTCGCACCGGTCCGGCGAAACCGAGGATTCGACCATCGCTGATCTCGCGGTCGCCCTCAATTGCGGGCAGATCAAGACGGGTTCGCTCGCGCGCTCCGACCGGCTCGCCAAGTACAATCAGCTGATCCGCATCGAGCAACAGCTCGGGCAGGCGGCGCGTTATGCTGGACGGACCATCCTGCGCGGCTGAGACTTCAACCTCACCTTAACCCTACGGGGGCGATCATGATGTCAGAAGCATCTGGATTGCCCCCATGTCGACACGCCTCAAACGCCCAGCCTTCTGGCGACCGCTCGCGGTCAGCGTCGCTCTGTTCGCATTCCAGGGCTATCTCGGCTACAACGTAGTGTCGGGCCAGTTCGGCATCGAGAGCCAGAAGCAGATGCACGAGGATATCGCGGTCCTCCAGATGCGCTCCAACGTGCTTCAGGCGGAGATTGACGCCTATCGCCATCGTGTCGAGCTGTTCAATGCCGCCAAGCTGGACCCTGACATCCTCAGCGAGCGTGCGCGCGCGCTTTTGAGCATGGCGCAGGCCGACGAGGTGCTGATCATGGTTGACCCGCGGACGGGTTTACCAATTCTAGGTTCATCCGAGCAGTTATCTCAAAATCAGTTAACTCGACTTATAACAAGTGCTTCAACGCGATAGCTGTCCAGGCTGCGATGAAATCTCCGTTGGTATGAGCGCCCTGAAGGCGCTAATATGGGAGGGCAGGGTCCGTATCGGTTCCCGCTCAACGCCTTCCACTCGGAGCAAAGCCAATGGCGCGTAAAGCGGCCGCAAATGCGGCAAAGAACCAGAGCCCAACAAACTTCCCCGAGTTTACCGCAGAGGAAGAGCTTCAGGCCTATCGCGACATGCTGCTCATCCGCCGGTTCGAAGAGAAGGCGGGGCAGATGTATGGCATGGGGCTGATTGGCGGCTTCTGCCACCTCTATATCGGTCAGGAAGCGGTCGTTACCGGCATTACCATGGCTTCGGAAAAGGGCAAGGACGCCCAGATCACCGGCTATCGCGATCATGGCCACATGCTCGTCATGGGTCTCGATCCGAAAGGCGTCATGGCCGAGTTGACGGGCCGGCAGGGCGGGCTCTCCAAAGGCAAGGGCGGCTCGATGCACATGTTCTCGAACGAGCACCGCTTTTATGGCGGGAACGGCATCGTCGGCGCGCAGGCGTCGCTTGGTACCGGCCTTGCCTTCGCCAGCAAATACACTGGGGACGGTTCCGTCAGCATCACGTATTTCGGGGACGGCGCGGCCAACCAGGGCCAGGTCTATGAGAGCTTCAACATGGCAAAGCTCTGGAACCTGCCGGTGGTCTACATCATCGAGAACAATCGTTACGCGATGGGTACGTCAGTCGAGCGTTCGTCCGCGACAACGGACTTTTCCCAGCGCGGTGCGTCGTTCGACATTCCGGGCGAGCAGGTCGACGGCATGGACGTGCGGATGGTGCGCGACGCCGCTCGCCGCGCCATCGAACACGCCCGATCCGGCAAGGGTCCCTATATCCTCGAGATGATGACCTATCGCTATCGCGGGCACTCCATGTCCGACCCTGCCAAGTACCGTTCAAAGGACGAAGTGACCTCGATGCGTGCCGAGCGCGATCCGATCGAGCAGTCCAAGAAGCGTATGCTGGAGCGTGGGATCATCGACGAAGCCCGGCTCAAGGAACTCGAGACCGAGATTCGCGCCATCGTGACGGAGGCGGCTGATTTCGCCACCAACGACCCCGAGCCCGATACGGCCGAACTCTGGACGGACATTTACGCCCCGGCATGAACGTCCTCATCCTGATCCTTGCTGCGCTGGTCTGGCTGGTGGCCCTTGTCGGGTTTGTCCAGATCGTGCGCGGCGCGGTCGGGATTGCCCGGCTGGCGCCAGTCGGCACCGGGCCGGTGGAGGTTCTCTGGCCGCTCGGGCGGCTCGACTACCCGGCCATCGAGGCACGCCTCGGCCAGGCCGCTGCCCCACATGTCGCTCGCTTTCGCAAGGGGATCAGGTACTTCGTCATGGCAATCATCCCCTTCTTCGCCCTCATTATCATGAACATCGTCACAGGCCAGGCGGCCTGATCCGCATTCCGGAGCCCCAAATGCCCAATATCCTCATGCCCGCCCTGTCGCCGACCATGGAAGAGGGCAAGCTATCCAAATGGCTGGTCAAGGAAGGCGACACCGTTTCGCCCGGTGACGTGCTCGCCGAAATCGAAACCGACAAGGCGACGATGGAAGTCGAGGCCGTCGATGCCGGCACCGTCGGCAAGCTCCTCGTGGAGGAGGGCACGGACGCCGTAAAGGTGAATACGCCGATTGCATTCCTCGCGGTCGAGGGCGAGGACGAAGCCGCACCGGCCGAAAAGGCGCCAGACGCGGCCGCGCCCAAGGAGTCCGAGCAACCCGGGCCTGATGCGGCCGAGGCGAAATCGAGCCAGCCGACGATTACTGAGAAGGCCGCGCCGGCTGCTCCTCAGTTCACCGCCGAGAGCGACCCCGACCTGCCTGAGGGCGTGGAAATGGTCGAGATGACCGTCCGCCAGGCGTTGAACGAGGCCATGGCTGAAGAACTTCGTCGTGACGAGCGCGTCTTCGTGATGGGCGAGGAGGTGGCCGAATATCAGGGTGCCTACAAGATCACCCAGGGCCTGCTGCAGGAGTTCGGTGCACGGCGCATCATCGATACCCCGATCACCGAGCACGGCTTTGCCGGCCTCGGCGTCGGCGCCGCCTTCGCCGGGCTGCGGCCCATCGTCGAGTTCATGACCTTCAACTTTGCGATGCAGGCGATCGACCAGATCATCAATTCGGCGGCCAAGCAGCTCTACATGTCCGGCGGGCAGGTCTCGGCGCCCATCGTTTTTCGCGGCCCCAACGGTGCGGCTGCGCGCGTCGCCGCCCAGCACAGCCAGGACTATTCGGCCTGGTACAGCCACATCCCGGGCCTTTACGTCATCGCGCCTTACAGCGCCGCCGATGCCAAAGGCCTTCTGAAGGCTGCGATCCGCTCCGACACGCCGGTCGTCTTCCTCGAAAACGAGATTCTCTACGGTCAGACCTTTGAAGTGCCCAAGGTCGACGATTACGTGCTGCCGATCGGCAAGGCGCGGATTGCCCGCAAGGGCAAGGATGTGACCATTGTCGCCTACTCGATGGGGATGCGCTACGCCACGCAGGCGACCGAGAAGCTGGTCGCCGCGGGGGTGGACGTCGAGCTGATCGACCTGCGCACGCTGCGCCCGCTCGACAGCGCGACGGTGATCGAATCGGTCAAGAAGACCGGCCGCTGCGTCACCGTCGAAGAAGGCTGGCCGCAGGGGTCGATCGGCTCGGAGATTGCGGCGCGCGTGATGGAAGAGGCGTTCGATTATCTCGACGCGCCCGTCATGCGGGTTACCGGGAAAGACGTGCCGATGCCCTATGCGGCCAATCTCGAAAAGCTGGCCCTGCCCAATGTCGACGAAGTGATCGCGGCCGTTAACGCCGTGACCTACCGCTCGTAAGGAGAGTTCGCGATGCCGATCGATATCACAATGCCGGCGCTCTCTCCGACCATGGAAGAGGGCAAGCTCGCGAAATGGCACGTCAAGGAAGGCGACAGCGTCTCCTCGGGTGACGTCATCGCAGAAATCGAAACCGACAAGGCTACGATGGAGGTCGAGGCCGTCGACGAGGGCAAGATCGGCAAGATCGTCGTCGCCGAAGGCACCGAGAACGTGAAGGTCAACTCCGTCATCGCGGTTCTCCTCGAGGATGGCGAGAGCGAGAGCGACATGAAGGCTACGCCGCCTGCCGAGGAGAAGAAGGCACCCGAAGCGCCCAAGGCCGATGCGCCCAAGGATGCCGGCGCTCAGCCGCAGGCGAGGGGGACATCCGCCAGTGCCGCCGATGCTCCAGCTCCGGGCAAGGCCGAACCGCAGAAAGCCAGCAAGCGCCCGGACGGCGAGCGCGTGTTTGCATCGCCGCTCGCCCGCCGGCTCGCCAGGGAAGCCGGCCTCGAGCTTTCCGCAATCAACGGCACCGGCCCGAAGGGTAGGATCGTCAAGGCGGATATCGAGGGCGCAAAGGCCGGGAAGGGCGGAGCGAAACCGGCTCCGGGCGCTGCCGCCACCGCTCCGGCGGGCGGCATGACCAAGGATCAGGTCATCGCACTCTACGAAGAGGGTAGCTACGAGCTCGTACCCAATGACGGCATGCGCAAGGTGGTCGCCCAGCGGTTGACCGAGTCCAAGCAGACCGTGCCGCACTTCTACCTCACGCTCGATTGCCGGATCGATGCGCTCATGGATGCCCGCGAACAGATCAACGGGCTGGCACCGAAATCCAAGGACGGAAAGCCTGAGTACAAGCTCTCGGTCAACGACTTCATCATGAAGGCCTGGGCTGTCGCCCTGCAGCGCGTGCCGGCCGCAAACGCGACCTGGGCTGGCGATTCCATCCTCTACCACAAGCGCTCCGACGTGGCTGTTGCGGTGGCTGTGCCTGGGGGGCTATTCACGCCGGTCGTGAAATCCTGCGACACCAAGAGCCTGCGCCAGATCTCCGAAGAGGTCAAAGACCTCGCCGGGCGGGCCCGTAACAAGAAGCTTGCGCCTCATGAGTATCAGGGCGGGGCCTCTTCCGTGTCCAATCTGGGCATGTTCGGCATCAAGCATTTCGCTGCGGTCATCAACCCTCCGCACGGCACGATCCTTGCGGTCGGCGCCGGCGAGGAACGCGTCTATGCCGAAAAGGGCCAGATCAAGACCGGCACGTTCATGACCGTCACTCTGTCCTGCGACCACCGCGCCGTCGACGGCGCGCTAGGGGCGGAATTGCTGGGTGTCTTCAAGGGCCTGATCGAAAATCCTGTCATGATGCTGGCCTAGGAGCCATCGATGAAGACGATCCTCGCCTATGGCGACAGTCTGACTTATGGCCACAATGCCGAGGGCTGGGGAACGCCCGACGCCGGAGGCGGCCGGCATGCCTTCGAGGATCGTTGGCCGTCGGTTCTGGAGGCTGGTCTCGGTGGGCGGGCGCGGGTCATCCCCGAGGGGCTGGGCGGTCGCACGACGGCTTTCGACGACTGGAGCGCGGTGACCGATCGCAACGGGGCGAGAGTGCTTCCGACCATTCTCGGCAGCCACATGCCGCTCGATGCTGTCGTGATCATGCTCGGAACGAACGACCTCAAGACCTATCTCAATGGCTCCGCCTTCGGCGCCGCCATGGGGGTCAAGAGGCTGGTGGAGATCATCCGGACCTTCCCCTACGCGCCGGGCGTTGCCGTCCCGCAAGTGGTGATTGTCGCGCCGCCCCGCGTGGTAAAGACGAGGCATCGCGATCTCTCGCACATGTTCGCCAACGGACTCGATGAGTCAGCGCTGTTCGGCACACACTACGCCCGCGTCGCCGAGGATCTCGGCTGCGCTTTTTTCGACGCCGCTACGGTCGCGACCGCGACCGAACTCGATGGCGTCCATCTCGATGCGGAAAATACGCGCGCCATCGGCACTGCGCTCGTTCCGGTCGTAAGCAAACTCCTCGGCCTCTGAGTGCCCTCGGGCACCGGCCGATTGAAAAGAGGTAATTATGGCTGACCAATACGATCTCATCGTCATCGGCGCGGGTCCTGGCGGCTATATCGCTGCCATTCGCGGCGCGCAGCTGGGGATGAAAGTCGCGATTGTTGAACGCGAGCACATGGCCGGCATCTGCTCGAACTGGGGCTGTATCCCGACCAAGGCGCTGCTGCGTTCGGCCGAAGTCTACGGGCACATGGCCCACGCAAAGAATTACGGGCTCACCGCCGACAGCTTCGGCTTCGACATGGGCGCCATCGTCAAGCGCTCGCGCGACATCGCTGCGCAGATGAACAATGGCGTCCAGTTCCTGATGAAGAAGAACAAGGTCGACATCATCTGGGGCGAGGCGAAGATCACCAAGCCCGGCGAGATCAACGTCGCGCCGACCAAGAAGAAAATCGTCCAGCCTCAGGGCCCGGTGCCGAAGAACACCTTGGGCGAGGGGACCTATAAGGCGAAGAACATCATCGTCGCGACCGGAGCGCGCCCCCGCGTGCTACCAGGGATCGAACCTGATGGCGACCGCATCTGGACCTATTTCGAAGCGATGAAACCGGCGGAAATGCCAAAATCGCTGGTCGTCATGGGCTCGGGGGCGATCGGGGTGGAATTCGCTTCGTTCTATCGTTCCATGGGGGCGGAGGTGACGATCATCGAACTGCTGCCTCAGATCATGCCGGTCGAGGATGCTGAGATCGCGGCTCATGCCCGCAAGCGCTTCGAGAAGCGCGGCATCAAGATCATCACCGACGCGAAGGTGACCAAGGTCGAGAAGGTCAAGGACGGGATCACGGCCCATGTCGAACTCAAGGGTGGCGAGAAGCAGACGGTTACGGCCGAGCGTCTGATTTCGGCAGTTGGCGTCCAGTGCAATACCGAGGGTCTCGGCCTCGAGACCGTCGGGGTCAAGATCGATCGCGGGGCGATCGTGGCGGACGGCCATGGCCGCACCAATGTTGCCGGCATCTGGGCCATCGGCGATGTCGCTGGCCCGCCAATGCTGGCCCACAAGGCCGAGCATGAGGCGGTTATCACGGTCGAGACGATCGCCGGCGAGAAGGTTCACGGGCTCGACAAGTCGAAGGTCCCCGGCTGCACCTATTGCGAGCCGCAGCTGGCGAGCGTCGGGCTGACCGAAGCCAAGGCCAAGGAGTCGGGGCGCGAGATCCGTGTCGGGCGCTTCCCCTTCATCGGCAATGGAAAGGCCATCGCTCTCGGCGAGCCGGATGGTCTCGTCAAGACCATCTTCGATGCCAAGACCGGCGAGCTGCTGGGCGCGCACATGGTAGGCGCCGAAGTCACCGAACTCATCCAGGGTTTCGTCGTGGCCATGAACCTCGAGACCACCGAGGAAGAGCTCATGCACACGATTTTCCCGCATCCGACGCTAAGCGAGACGATGAAGGAAAGCGTGCTCGACGCCTATGGTCGCGCACTGAACATGTAGTTCGCGACCCATTGCGCCCTGGCGCGCAGGAAGGCCTGACATGATCAAGGCGATACAGGTGGGCCTCGGCTTCTGGGGCTTCGACTGGACACGGAAAGTGCTGCCTAACGTCCCGACGGTCGAGATGGTCGGCTATGTGGATGCGAACCCCGATGCACTGCTGCGCGTCCAGAACGAGCTCGGCATTCCGGCTGCGCAGTGCTTCACCAGCCTTGCCGAGGCGCTGAAAGCAGTCGACGCGGCGGATCTGGTGATCGCGACCCTGCGCACCGAAGCGCATTTCCCGGTGGTGTGCGAAGCGCTGGAACTGGGTCTCAATGTTCTCGTCGAGAAGCCCTTCACGACCACTATGGCGGAGGCCAAGGCGCTCGTGGCGCTGGCCGAGCAGCAGAGCCGCCTTCTCATGGTCAGCCAGAACTATCGGCACCAGCCGGCGCCCATCGCGGTTGCCGAACTGATCGGTGCGCAGAAGTTCGGGCCGGTGAACATGGTTTCGGTGGATTTCCGCCGCCACGCACCCACACAGGGTTATCGGTACTGGGATTTCCCCGATCCGCTACTCGCTGACATGTCGATCCACCATTTCGACCTGATGCGCATGGTGCTCGGCGATGATCCGAGGCGCGTGTCCTGCCGCACCTGGAACCCGGCCGGCAGTCCGTTCGCCCACCACCCGGTCGGGCTCGCAACCATCGAATTCGAGCGCGGCACCATCGTCAGCTATCGCGGCTCGTGGATGAGCAGCGGCCCGGTGACGCCCTGGGCCGGGGAGTGGGCGGTCGACTGTTCGGGCGGCGAGATCTGGTGGACTTCTCGCGACGAGTTCCTGGGGCAGTCCGGTTCAGATCGCGTTCGCCTTCGCCCCCTGGAAGGCGAAACTCAGGATGTCGCTCTTGTGGCGCCACGCTATGCCGATCGGCTCGGCACGCTGGCATCCATCGCGCAGGCGATCGAGACCGGCGCAATCCCGGCGCGCTTTAGTTCCGGGCGCGACAATCTCTTCAGCCTTGCCCTCGTTCAGGCCACCATCGCGTCCGCCATGCGCGACGGTGAATGGGTGGATATCGATGAAATCATGGCTTGAGCGCGGCTTGTTTGAGATTGGCGCGCATCCCTTTGCCGACATTGACGTTGTCGTGATGTCAACGGTCTCAGGAGGGACATATGGAAGGCATCGGCTGGATCGGGGCGATCATCATCGGCGGCATTGCCGGTTGGATCGCAGAGAAAATCATGAAGACCGACCACAACATGCTCATGAACATCGTCATGGGTATCGTGGGGGCATTGGTGGCAAACGCCATCCTCTTCTTCATCTTCGGAAATACGCTTGGCGGCGTGATCGGTCAGCTCATTGTGGCGGTGATCGGTGCATGTCTGCTGATCTGGATCTTTCGCGCAATTCGCGGGCGCGGATAGCGGCGGGGCTGCGCCTTCGGGCGCACTCCGCTCCTCACCACATCGCTGTTATGGGGCCAGCAAATAGCTGGCCTGCGGGCCGGCCCATTTGTGGTGCCGGCCTTCTGCGCTATATAAAGTCCCAAACCGAAGGGACAGCGCCACGACCTGTCCCCCGATACAAACCTTCCGCAGGCCTCGTGCTGCGGTACGCCCTTAGGAACGCGTCTTGGTCACATTGATCGATCTGCGGGACGAGGCTCGTCCCCGCCATCCCGAGAAGGCTCATCGCCCCGATACGGAGATGCTGCGCAAGCCCGACTGGATCCGGGTGCGTGCACCCGGTTCTGCGGTCTACAAGGAAACCCAGAAGATCGTTCGCGAGAATAATCTCGTGACGGTGTGCGAAGAGGCGGGTTGCCCGAACATCGGCGAGTGCTGGTCCAAGAAGCACGCGACCATGATGATCATGGGCGAGATCTGTACGCGTGCCTGTGCTTTCTGCAATGTTCGGACCGGCCTACCGCTGGCGCTCGATCCGCATGAGCCCGAAAATGTCGCCAAGGCGGTCGAGACCCTCGGGCTTGAGCATGTCGTCATCACGTCGGTGGATCGTGACGATCTGCCGGATGGCGGCGCGCGGCATTTTGCCGAGGTGATCCTAGCCATCCGCGCGCGGACGCCGCGGACCACCATCGAAATCCTCACGCCTGATTTCCTCCGCAAGGAGGGAGCGCTCGAGATCGTCGTGGCGGCAAAGCCCGACGTCTTCAACCACAATCTCGAGACCGTGCCGAGCAAATATCTGAAGGTGCGGCCTGGGGCGCGCTACTTCCACTCCATCCGGCTCCTGCAGCGGGTCAAGGAAATCGATCCGACGATATTCACCAAGTCCGGCATCATGGTCGGGCTCGGCGAAGAGCGGAACGAAGTTCTGCAGCTGATGGATGACCTGCGGTCGGCGGACGTTGATTTCCTGACCATCGGTCAATACCTGCAGCCGACCCGCAAGCATCACCCGGTGCTTCGCTTCGTCACCCCGGAGGAGTTCAAGTCCTATGCGACGGTGGCGACGGCCAAGGGTTTTGCGCTGGTGTCGGCGAGCCCGCTGACCCGGTCCTCGCATCACGCCGGCGAGGATTTTGCACGTCTCAAGGCCGCCCGGATGGCAAAGCACGCCTGATGAATCTCTATCTCGAACGTCATGTGCCGCATCTGCCGGAGCGGATGCTTTCGCTGGTCGGCGACCTCGACACCTATCCGCGGTTCATCCCCAATTGCCGGGCCATGGAGGTGCGGCGCGACCCCGTCGATCCGGACGTGCGGTTTGCGAGGATGACGATCGGGTTTGGTCCGGTGACACAGTCCTACACCAGCCGTGTCGCAATCAATGAGGCCGCGCGCACCATCAGCGTTCGCGCCGTCGACGGGCCTTTCTCATATCTGGACAGCACGTGGCGTTTCGAGCCCGAAGGGCAGGGGACCCGCGTGCGGTTCGACATCGACTTCAAGATCTCCAATCCATTGCTCGCCAAGGTGGCCGAACCTGCTTTCGCGGCCAAGCAGGACGAAATTCTCGATGCTTTCGTTGCCGAGGCGGATCGGCGCTACGGGGCCTGAGCGTCCAGCACCATCTGGAGCGCGACAAGTATCGTGGCTGCCCGCACCTGTGCGCGCCCGAGATCGCCGAAGCGCTCTACGCGGTGGGTCGTGCCGCCTGGCGCCGCGCATGCGAAATGAACCAGCCCGACGGGTTTGACTGCGCTTCCGCCTCCTGGCCCGGCAATCCCCGTGACGGCAATCACGATGTCCGCGCCGCTTGCGGTGCGGCCACCCTCCGCCATCGCGCGCGCTACTGGCTCCGAGACCGCACCATGGGCGACGAGCAGTGCTTCCGGAACGCCGACCATCGCCGATTTGGCGCTATTGGAATAGGTGACGAACCCGCCATAGACCGCAGCCGAAGACCCTGGAATTTCGGTGAGGGCGCCGGCGATCAATCCGCCCGTGCAACTCTCGACGGTGGCGATCGTCAGCCCTGACGCGGTGAGCTTTGCGATGACGGTCCTCGCGAGACTGTCGATCTGCGGGTGCGCCATCTAGGCGCTCCGGGGCAGTTCGACGCTCGCCGAGGCAAGTGCGACCATACCCTCCCTGCGGCCTATGAAGCCGAGCCTTTCATTGGTCGTCGCCTTTACCGCGACCCGGTCAGGCGTAATTCCGCACATGGCAGCAATCGCTTCCCGCATGGCCGGCACATGTGGGCCGATCTTTGGCGCCTCGCAGACGAGCGTAAGGTCGAGATTGACGATACGGCCTCCGCGGGCTGCGACGAGGCTGGCCGCGTGTTCGACGAAGATGCGCGAGGCCGCGCCCTTCCACTGGGGGTCGCTTGGAGGAAAGTGCTGACCGATATCGCCCTCGCCGATCGCGCCGAAAAGCGCATCGCTGAGGGCGTGGAGGGCCACATCGGCGTCCGAATGGCCTTCCAGCGTCCGATCATGCTCGATCCGCACGCCGCCAAGAAAGACGGCATCGCCCTCGGTGAAGGGATGGACATCAAAGCCAGTCCCGATCCGCGTTTCCATCGTCGGGATGTTTCCGGTCATCAGGCGCTCCGCGCGTTCGAAATCTTCAGGCAGGGTGATCTTGATGTTGCGCGAACTGCCGGGCGCAAACGCCACTTCGAGGCCGGCCCATTCGGCAATCGCTGCGTCGTCGGTGAACTCGCGAGGCAGGCGTTCGGCGCGCATGTGTGCCGAAAAGATCTGGGCGAAGCGGAAACCCTGAGGCGTCTGTGCGGCAAATAGCCGGCTACGCTCTTCGGTCAAGGCAACCCTGCGCCCATCATCGGAGCGCTTGATGGTGTCGGTCACCGGAACGACGGGCAGGGTGCCGGCGCTGTCCGCGAGGCCGGCAATGACCCCGTCGACAATCTCGGGCGTGACCATGGGCCGGGCTGCATCGTGGATCAGCACGAGGTCCGGCTTCATGGGGGCAATTGCCTTCAACCCTGCCAATACGGATGCCTGGCGGGTCGCGCCCCCGTGGACGGGTGGGAGCAGGCGAGCATCGCTGATGCCGATGCCTTCATAGCGCGCATCGTGTTCGGGATGGATCACGGCCAGCACATGGGTGATGCGGTCGGCGCTCAGCAGGGCCCTCAAAGTATGCTCCAGCACCGGTCGCCCGGCGAGGAGATGGTACTGTTTGGGATCCGCGCTGCCGGAGCGTGCGCGTTCGCCCCGACCGGCTGCGACGACGATGGCGACAATTGTGGACGCTGCGCTCAAATCTTCATCCTGATGTCGTTTTTCTGCTGCACTGAAGCCTCTGACGGTCTATCCGCGGGGCCCGACCACGGCAAGCTGCCCGCTCCCAGATTCCCGATCAGCGGCGGTTTGTCCGGTTGCGTCTGGCATGATTTTGACTATTGTGCGGGCATTCTGCGCGCTCTGAACAATTCCGGTGCATACGTTGACCGACACTGCCTGCGCCTTGAGCATTGGACGGCACACGCTAGCCAATCGCGCTCTCCTCGCCCCAATGGCCGGGATTACCGATGCCCCCATGCGTCAGCTCGCCGAGCATTATGGGGCGGGTCTGGTCGTGTCCGAAATGATAGCCAGCGCGGCGCTCGGCACCGGGCATGCCGATATGGTGCGCAAGCTCGGAAAGTCCGGCCAGCTCCCGCATGTCGTGCAGCTAGCCGGGTGCGAAGCGCAGTGGCTGGTCCGCGGAGCCGAGATTGCCGCTGACGCCGGCGCGGACATCATCGATATCAATCTGGGGTGCCCCTCGAAGCGGGTCACGAACGGCTATGCGGGCTCGGCCCTCATGCGCGTCCCGGACCAGGCGCTCGCTCTGATCGAGGCGGTGGTGAAGGCGACCGCACTTCCGGTGACCGTGAAGATGCGTCTCGGATGGGACGACGACAGCCTCAATGCGGCGGATATCGCGCGCCGGGCGGTCGATGCCGGCGTGCAGATGATCACCGTTCACGGACGGACCCGGCAGCAGTTCTATAAGGGCACTGCGCGTTGGGCGCTCGTGCGGCCTGTGGTTGATGCGGTCGATGTGCCGGTGGTCGTCAATGGCGACATCACCGACATCTCCAAGGCCCGCGAGGCACTCAAGCTTTCAGGTGCTGCGGCGGTGATGATCGGGCGCGGCGCGCAGGGGCGGCCCTGGTTGGTGGGCCAGATCGGGGCTGCGCTCAATGGCGCGCCGGTTCAGGCGGCACCGCAAGGAGCGGAGCTGGCCGAGCTCATTGCCGGGCAGTACGAGCGGATGCTCGTCGAATACGGCCAAGAGGTCGGCGTACGTGTCGCCCGCAAGCACCTCGACTGGTACCTCGAGGGAAATGAAATCCAGATCGACCGGGAGAAGCGCAAGACGCTGCTGGGCTCGGAGGATCCCGCACAAGTGATGCAGATGATTGGCGCGATCTACGGCGCCGGCTGGAAGGACGCCGCATGACCAAGACCATCCTCCCCGAGCTGTCGACCGCGGTGCTGCAGGCGCTGCCGCAGCCGGTGATCGTCTGCGAGGAAGATCATACCATCGCCTTCGTCAACTATGCTGCAGAAGCGTTTTTTGGAGCGTCTCTCTCGGTCCTGACGCGCCAGCGGCTCGACGATCTCATTGCTTTCGGCTCGCCGATTCTGTCGCTGCTCGAGTCCGTCATAGAGCGGCGCGCACCAATGACGGAGTACCGCGTGCGTGTAGGCTCCTCCCGGTTCGGTGATGAGCGGATCGTCGACGTTTTCGCAAGTCCGATGCCTGAGGCCGGAGACCGCGTGGCGCTGCTCTTCCAGGAGCGGACCATGGCCGACAAGATCGACCGGCAACTCGTCAGCCGGGGTGCGGCGCGCTCGGTCACAGGGCTGGCGTCCATGCTCGCCCACGAAATCAAGAACCCGCTGTCGGGGATTCGCGGTGCGGCCCAATTGCTGGAACAGAGCGTCACGAGCGAAGAGTTGCCGCTAGCAAGGCTGATCCGTGAGGAGACCGACAGGATCGTCGACCTCATCGACAAGGTGGAGGTCTTCGGGGACGAGCGGCCTATGGAGCGAGAGCCGATCAACATCCATGTCGTGCTCGACCGGGTGAAGCTTCTCGCGCGGAGCGGAGTGGCGCGCAACATCAGCTTTTCCGAGGAGTATGACCCGTCCCTGCCGCCCGTGCTCGGCAACAGGGATCAGTTGATCCAGGTCTTTCTCAACCTCGTCAAGAATGCCGCCGAGGCACTCGAGCGGACGCAGAAGCCCGAAATACGGTTCTACACAGCCTTCAGGCCGGGCATCCGCATCAGCGTCACGGGCGTCTCCGAACGCATCTCGCTGCCGCTCGAAATCATCATAGAGGACAACGGGCCGGGGGTTCCGCCGGACCTGCTGCCCATCCTCTTCGATCCCTTCGTCACCACCAAGGCGAACGGGTCGGGACTGGGTCTGGCGCTGGTCGCCAAAATCATCGGCGACCATGGGGGGGTAATCGACAGCGACAGCCGACCGGGGAGGACGCGTTTCCGCATCCTCCTGCCGGTGGCGAGCGGAGGGTCGCTGCCTGTTTCAAAAGAGGCTGAATCTCTATGAGCGGACATACCGTCCTTCTTGCTGACGACGATGCGGCGATCCGCATGGTGCTCAATCAGGCACTGACGCGGGCAGGATATGAGGTGCGGCCCACCGGCAACATCTCGACCATGTGGAACTGGGTTTCGCGCGGGGAAGGCGACATCCTCATCACCGATGTCGCCATGCCCGATGGCAATGCCTTCGACGTGATGCCGAAGATCAAGAAGCTGCGTCCCGATCTGCCGATGATCGTGATGAGCGCTCAGAACACCTTCATGACGGCCATCCGCGCAAATGAGGTGGGTGCCTATGAGTACCTGCCCAAACCCTTCGACATCACCGAGGTCCTCTCGGTGGTGGCGCGGGCGCTCGCTGATGCCAAGAAGCCGACGCCCGCGGAGCGACGGGCCGAGGAGCCGGGCGAGCACATGCCGCTCGTCGGCCGTTCGGCGGCGATGCAGGACATCTACCGCGCCCTGGCGCGGCTCATGCAGACCGATTTGACGGTCATGATCACGGGGGAAAGCGGGACCGGCAAGGAACTGGTGGCGCGAGCGCTCCATGATTTTGGAAAGCGCCGCAACGGGCCTTTCGTCGCCATCAACATGGCCGCGATCCCGCGCGACCTGATCGAAGCAGAGCTTTTCGGGCACGAGAAGGGCGCCTTCACCGGCGCCACGGCCCGGTCCTCCGGCCGCTTCGAACAGGCCGAGGGCGGAACGCTCTTCCTGGACGAAATCGGCGACATGCCGATGGACGCCCAAACGCGCCTCCTGCGCGTGCTGCAGGAGGGTGAGTACACCATGGTCGGTGGGCGCACGCCGATCAAATCGAACGTGCGCATTGTCGCGGCGACGCACCGCGATCTGAGCCAGATGATCCGGCAGGGGCTCTTCCGCGAGGATCTGTATTATCGCCTCAACGTAGTGCCCATCCGCCTGCCGCCGCTGCGCGAGCGTTCGGACGATATCGGCGATCTGGTCATGCACTTCCTGCGGGCCGCCCAGCGCGAGGGCGAGCCGGTGAAGACGATCTCGCCAGAAGCCATCCGGCTGATGCAGAACTATTCCTGGCCGGGGAACGTGAGGGAGCTCGAAAACCTCGTACGCCGGCTTTCCGCACTTTATGCCGACGAATCGATCTCGCTCGAGATCGTCGAAAGCGAGCTCAACCTCGCAGACCGGCAGCCCGTGGTTAGTGCCTCGGGGCATGTCGATGTTTCGACGGCGGTGGAGGCGCATGTATCGCAATTGCTGCGGGAGCATGAGCCGAACCTTCCGCCGGCCGGGCTCTACCAGCGCGTGCTCGACCGGGTGGAGGCGCCGCTGATCGCCATGGCCCTCAACGCGTGCGGTGGCAACCAGATCAAGGCTGCAGACCTGCTCGGCCTGAACCGCAACACGCTGCGCAAGAAGATCAGGGCGCATGCGATCGAAATCGTGAAGCAGAGCCGTCGGCAGGGCTGAGGCTGGCAGCAAGGGAAGCGCCTCCCAGTCGCCAAGTGTCACATTTTGGCAACATTTGTCTTGAAGGGTTGCGACAAGTCGGCCACACTATGATGCCATGATGTTTCGATAGCTGGACGGCCACTCCCAGCAGCAAGTGTGGACATGAGCGAGGCAACCCTGGCACCAGAAGCGATGCGCTCGCCCATCGATAGCGGGGCCGATGCGCCCCCGCGCGCGCCCGCCTTCTTTGGCAATCGCAGGGGTTTCCGCTTTCTCGGGCTGATCGTCGTCCTCGCCTCGGTGCTCGTCTCGTCGGTCTCGTTCCTCGTCATGACGGGCACGACCGAGATCGATCCGGCGCCCGAGGTCTGGACAGTGATGTGGGTGCTCAACGGCATCCTCGTCATGATGGTGGTTGCGCTCGTCCTGACCGAGGCGGTGCTCCTCATCCAGGCGCGCATGCGCAATCAAGCCGGCTCCGGCCTCCAATTGCGCATGGTGGGGATGTTTGCGTTCGCAGCTTCCGTCCCCGCCGTCATCGTCGCGGTGGTGGCGATCATCTCGCTGAACCAGGGTCTCGACCAATGGTTTTCGGACCGGACGCGCACGATCGTTGAAAGTTCGCGGCTCGTTGCGCGCTCCTACATGCTCGAGCACGCGCAGGTTCTGCGCGACGATATCATCTGGGTGGCAAGCGAACTCGAGCAGGCGCGGGGGACATTCGAGAGCGATCGCAGCCGCTTCGAGCGCATCCTCACTGCGCTCGCCATCACGCGGTCTCTACCCTTCACCTCCCTTATCTCGGGGGACGGGGACACGCTGATGCGCGCGCAAATCAATGCGCAGGGCACGCCTCCACAGGTGCCGGATGGCCTGACCGAGGGTGTCGAGGAGGGCGTGCCGACGCTCATCGCCCCGGGACGGACCAATCTCGTCGGCTCCGTCGTCAAGCTGCGCAATTACGAGGATACCTTCCTGTTCGTCGCCCGTCCCGTCGACCCCGAGGTGCTCGAATTCATGCGCCTGACGGACGAGAACATAACCGAGTATCGCGAGTATGCGTCCAACCGCCTTGTGTTCCAGATCACGTTCACGATCATGTATTTCGGCCTGGCGCTGGTGCTGCTACTTGCTGCGCTCTGGATCGGCATTGCGCTGGCCAACCGCTTCGTCGATCCGATCCGGAACCTCATGGTCGCCTCCAACCGCGTCAGCCGCGGTGATCTCGATGTTCAGGTCCCGGTTCAGGAGGGCAGGGGCGATCTTCGGGATCTCAGCAACCGCTTCAACCGCATGACGCAGCAGCTGAAGAACCAGCGTGAAGCTCTTGTTCGCGCTAACGAAACCAATGAAAAACGTCGGCAGTTTACCGAAGCCGTGGTGGAGGGCGTCTCGGCAGGCATCGTGGGGCTCGACGCGTTTGGCGCGATCACGCTGGTCAATGCACGCGCCAGCGAAATGTTCGGGGTAGACGAGATCACCCTGATTGGCCGCGGCATCGATGAAATGGTGCCTGCGCTTGCCCCCATCATCGAGCGGGCCAAGTCCTCGCGGCGCGGGCAGATCCGCGACCAGATCGAGATCGGCTCCGGTCCTGACTATCGCACCTATCAGGTGCAGCTGACGCGCGAAGGGACGATGACGGAATCCAAGGGCTATGTCGTCACGCTGGATGACATTACCGACCTGCTTTCGGCGCAGCGCACCGGCGCCTGGGCCGATGTCGCCCGCCGCATTGCCCACGAGATCAAGAATCCGCTGACACCCATTCAGCTGTCCGCCGAGCGCCTGCGCCGCCGATATGCTTCGAAGCTCTCGGACGATTTCGAGGTCTTCGACAAATGCATCAACACCATCGTGCGGCAGGTCGGAGACATCGGGCGGATGGTGGATGAATTCTCATCCTTCGCGCGTATGCCCGAGGCCACGCTCGAGCGGGGAGACCTCTCGGACACCGTCCGCCAGGCCGTGTTCCTCGAAAGCGTTCGCCTGCCCGAGATCGAGATTGCCATCGATCTGCCAGACGAAACTCTGGAAGCCGTCTTCGATCACCGTCTGATCTCACAGTGCCTGACCAATCTCATCAAGAACGCGGTTGAGGCCATCGAAGGCGTCGGGCTCGACCAGATCGAGGCGCCACGGATTATCGCCAGTGCCCAGCGCGAGGGGGATTTCGTGCGCGTCTCGATCTGCGACAATGGCAAGGGCTGGCCGAAGGACAACCGCCAGCGCCTGCTGGAGCCCTATATGACCACCCGCGAAAAGGGCACTGGGCTCGGCCTAGCCATCGTCGCCAAGATCATCGAGCAGCATGGCGGCACGGTGGAACTGGTCGACGCCGATCCAGATCCGCATGGCCGCGTCGGCGCCTGCTTCACCTTTACCCTGATGGCGCACATGCCTGAACGGCAGGCCGAGGAGGCAGCCGATCCGCGGACGGCGGACGGCACGTTCGGGCCCCAACAACAAGAGGAGCCGCTCTTGCCAGCGGTCGCAAACAAATAATGGCGCTCGACATTCTCATCATCGATGACGAGGACGATATCCGCGACCTCATCGCGGGCATTCTGGAAGACGAGGGCTATGAGACCCGGCAGGCCCATGACGCGGATTCGGCGCTGAACGAAATCGCGCGCAGGCGCCCCAGCCTCGTCTTTCTCGATATCTGGATGCAGGGCAGTCGTCTCGATGGATTGCAGCTGCTCGACGTTCTGCAGGCGCACCATCCGGAGATGCCCGTCGTGATGATCTCGGGGCACGGCAACGTGGAAACGGCCGTCTCGGCGATCCGGCGCGGGGCCTATGACTACATCGAAAAGCCATTCAAGATCGACCGCCTCCTGCTCATCACGCAGCGGGCCATGGAGGCAACGCGGCTCAAGTCTGAAGTCGCGGATCTGCGAGAACGCTCCACCGGCAAGACGGTGGAGATGGTCGGGACGTCCCCGGCGCTCCACCAGATCAGGTCCCTTATCGAAAAATCCGCGCCCACCAATTCCCGCATTTTCATCTCGGGTGCCTCGGGAACGGGGAAGGGGCTCTGCGCCCGCCTGATCCATCAACGCAGCCCGCGCGCCGATTCTCCATTCGTGGAAATCAACTGCTCGCTCTATTCGGCCGACGAAGTGCAGGTGGTGCTGTTCGGAAGAGAGACGCGCGAAAAGACCGGGACCTTGCGGACGGAAGTCGGGGCTCTCGAACGCGCGCATGGGGGTACGCTCTATCTTTCCGAGATCACAACGCTGCCTGCCGCGGCCCAGGCCTCGCTGCTGCGTACGCTGGTCGAGAACAAGTTCAACCGCGTCGGCGGAGCGGTTGCGGTGCCGATCGACGTCCGGATCATCTCCTCGAGCTCGCAGAACGTCGCGCAGCAGATCGAGGAAGCCCAGTTCCGTTCCGACCTCTTTCATCGTCTCTCGATAGTCCCGATACAGCTCACGCCGCTCCGAGAGCGCCGCGAGGATGTGCCGGCGCTGGTCAAGGTGTTCATTGAGCAGGTGTGCCGAATGCACAATCTGGCGCGGCTCAGCATCGGGGAGGATGCCGTCGCTGTTCTTCAGGCCCAGGAGTGGCCGGGCAATGCCCGTCAACTCCGCAACTCGCTTGAGCGCCTCCTCATCCTCCTGAAGGACCAGGCGCCCGAGAACGGGGTCATTACCGCTGCAATGCTGCCTTCGGACATCGGCGAGGTGCTTCCGACAGTTGGGGATACGGACGCTTCGGCGCATCTGATGAGTTTGCCGCTGCGTGACGCTCGCGAAGTTTTCGAGCGTCAATACCTGCTTGCGCAGATCGAGCGCTTTGGCGGCAACATCTCCAAGACCGCCGAGTTCGTGGGGATGGAACGCAGCGCGCTCCATCGCAAGATCAAGTCTCTCGGGCTCTGAGGCCGGCCAAAGCATCAACCGGCCCATGCATTTGCGCCGGGTAGGCAGCGTTTTGCAAACATGCCATACTCTTGATGTCGCTCCTCAAGGGAGTGACACCTCCCGGGGGACGGGGCGGTATCTCCGGGGTGGACAAATTGGCGATCCGAAGGATCGTTGAAGACACACTGCCGCCGAAAAAGAGGCCAAAAATGCCCGGCGAAAAGACGCAAAATCTTCAGGACGCGTTCCTGAACCACGTGCGCAAGCAGAAGGTCCCGGTCACCATCTTTCTGGTCAATGGGGTCAAGCTTCAGGGCGTCATCACTTGGTTCGACAATTTCTGCCTGCTGCTGCGGCGCGATGCTCAATCGCAGCTCGTCTACAAGCATGCGATCTCGACCATCATGCCCGGCGCACCCATCCAGCTGTTCGACCCGGAACACAACGCTGCCGACAGTGATTAACTCTGCAGTGCCGCGCCTTCGGGTCGCGGCAGATGCAGAACAGGAGAGCGCGCCCGTCACGCGTTGAGCGGGGCAGGGCGCCATAATTGATGGGCGAATTCGAAGAAGAGGAACTTGGTCTACAGCCTTTCGTGGACCAGACGATCGCGCCGACCCGCGCTGGGCTGATCGTGCCCGACATCCGCGGGCGGTTTTCTCGTCACAGCATCGAAGCGCGTCAGGCCGAATTCGAAGGGCTTGCCGAGGCCATCCGCCTCGACGTGCGCTTTTCAGAAGTCGTTCGCGTACGTGAGGTCAAGCCGTCGACGCTCCTCGGAGGCGGCGTGGTCAAGAGCCTGGCCGACCGGGTGAAGGCTGACGACATCGAGCTCCTGCTCGTGGATGCAGCGCTTACGCCGATCCAGCAGCGCAACCTCGAGCGCGAGACCGGCGCCAAGGTGCTCGACCGTACCGCGCTCATTCTCGAGATTTTCGGCGAGCGCGCGGCAACGCGTGAGGGCGTGCTCCAGGTCGAGCTCGCCCATCTCAACTACCAGAAGAGCCGGCTCGTGCGCTCCTGGACCCACCTTGAGCGCCAGCGCGGTGGCTTCGGCTTCCTCGGTGGGCCAGGCGAGACGCAGATCGAGAGCGACAGGCGCCAATTGCAGGAGCGTATCGCGCTTCTCGAAGAACGCATCGAGAAGGTGCGGCGCACGCGCTCCCAGCAGAAGGGCAGGCGCGATGACGTGCCGTTCCAGGTGGTCGCGCTGGTCGGGTACACCAATGCGGGGAAGTCCAGCCTGTTCAACGCACTGACCGGCTCGGAGGTGTTCGCCAAGGATCTGCTGTTTGCGACGCTGGACACCACCGTGCGCAAGATTGCGCTGCCGCATGGGCGAGAAGTGATGCTCTCGGACACGGTGGGGTTCGTCGCCGATCTGCCGACGGACCTCGTCGCGGCGTTCCGGGCAACGCTCGAAGAGGTCGTGGATGCCGACGTCGTCCTGCATGTGCGGGACGTCGCCAATCCCGACCACAATGCGCAGGCCGAGGATGTCCTGAAGGTCTTGGGCGATCTGGGTGTCACCGCCGACAGTGCAGCGATCATCGAGGTCTGGAACAAGATCGATTTGATCCCGGCGGAAGATCGCGAGGTGCTGCTCGAAGGCGTGCATCCGGCGGGGAGGGTGGTTGCCACAGTGCCCGTCTCGGCAGTAACGGGCGAGGGGCTGGACGACCTCAAGCTTGCCGTTGAAACCGCGCTCGCAGAGCAAAGCCGGCGCTACAAGCTTTATCTGCCGCACAGCGACGGTGCAGAGGTCGGATGGCTCTACAACCACGCCGAGATCATTTCCCGCGACGAGAGTGACCCGGAGGGCGTCACATTCGAAGTGCGGGTCGAGCCTCGACATAGTGCAGCCTTTGCAAGCCGCTATGCCGGCAGGATCATGCCTGCCTGAGTTCAGCGCTGCTTATCGGCGCGGCGTATTTCCGTCCAGTAAGCCTCCAGTTGAGCGAGGCCGGCCTCGTCGAGGGCCACACCATCCTCGCGGCAGCGCTCTTCCACATGGTGAAACCGTCGGGTGAACTTGCGGTTGGCATCGCGCAATGCGCCTTCGGCATCAACACCCAGATGGCGCGCCAGGTTGGCAACCGAAAACAGTAGATCGCCGATCTCCTCATGCATGGCCGGCTTGTCGCCATCCGCCATGGCGCCCCGAACTTCTTCGAGCTCTTCTTCGACCTTGTCCAGCACCGAGGCGCCATCGGGCCAGTCGAAGCCGACCCGCGCCGCACGCTTTGCCAGCTTCTCGGCGCGGGCCAGGGCCGGCAGAGGCAGCGGGACATCGTCCAGGACAGAAGACGTCGCCTCGACAGTCTTCCGCGCAGCTTTCTGAGCACGCTCATCGGCCTTGATGTCTTCCCAGCGGGCCTTGGCGCCGCCAGCATCTGCGGCCGCGACGTCTCCGAAGACGTGCGGGTGACGCCGGATCAGCTTACGCGTGATCGCCTCGATCACGTCGCCAATATCGAAGAGCCCGCGCTCGGCGGCCATTTGCGCGTGGTAGATCGGCTGCAGGATCAAATCACCGAGTTCCTCGCGAAGGTCGTCAAAATCCTCTCGCTCGATCGCGTCGGCAACCTCATAGGCTTCTTCGATCGTATAGTGCCGGATCGATGCGAAATCCTGTTCCAGGTCCCACGGGCAGCCGGTCTCGCGATCGCGTAGCGCAGCCATGATCTCGACCAGTCGTGAGAGCTCGCGTGAAGGCTGCATCTGAGGCTCCTGCAGGAATCGATGACGCACCGTAGCGGAAGATAAGGGGGCTCGCATTGGTCGACGACGCAGTGGTGGCCGGGCTGAGGGCTCGATGCAGGTTCACGAAAAGGGGACGGCATCAGCTGATCGAGAGGCCAGCAAAGGCCAGTCGTACTGGGACAACGTCACCGACCCGGTTTTCGCATAAGAGATATTATGGAACTTTTGGGTAGATCGATTTGTTGATTTTGCTGCGTTTTCAGCGCTCCAGCGCTGCGATTGCCGATTATGGCTTGGATACGGGAGGCGTGGATAAATTCCCGCGCTGCCGCTTGTCTCAGTCGAGGACCCTACCGGCGGTGACGTCGATCTTCATGCCGTCGAATGCCGGCTGGACGTTTGGCGGGGTCGTCGCCAGCAGCTCAGTGTAATCGAGATCGATGTGCAGGTTGGTCAGCACCGCCTGGCGAGGCGCAAGCTGCTCGATGAGCCTGAGCGATTCCGGCAGGCTCAGATGGCTCGGATGCGGCGTCGGCCGCAAGGCGTCTAGAACCCAGATGTCGAGATTGCTCACGCTTGGCAGCGCCTGTGGCGGCAAGGCTGAGAGGTCGCAGGAATATGCGAAGCCGCCAACGCGAAAGCCCAGCGAATTGATGTTGCCGTGGATCTGGTCGAAGGCGCGCACGGTGATCGTTCCGCCCGGACCATCGACCTCGAGCGTATCGCCAGGCTCGATGATGTGCTGGTTGAGGATGGGCGGATAGTCACTGCCGGCCGGCGCGGTGAAGCAATAAGCGAAGGACGGCACGATCCGGGCGGCGGCTTCCTGGGTGAAGTAGACGTTCACCCGGCGCCGGTTGTTGAGCGCCAGGACCCGGAGGTCATCGATGCCATGAGTGTGGTCGGCGTGCTCGTGGGTGTAGAGAACGGCGTCGAGCCGGTCCACTTCGGCCTCGAGAAGCTGCTCGCGAAGGTCGCAGCCTGTATCGATGAGGACGCGTGTGGGCGCCGTAATGCCCTCGGTAAACCCTTCGAGCAGCAGCGAACAGCGTCGCCGCCTGTTGCGCGGCTCGTTTGGGTCGCAGGCGCCCCAGATATTGCCGATGCGCGGGACGCCGCCGGAGGATCCGCAGCCCAGGATTGTCGCGATGATCCTCTGGGCAGCAGGCATCATGCCATTCCGGTCTTGGAGAACAGACGCGCGAAGTTCGCGGTCGTCTGGTCGGCCAGTTGGCCGAAGGATACGCCGCGGATCTCTGCCAGTTTCTCGGCAGCGTGTCGCGTGTAAGCCGGCTCGTTCGCCTCCCCACGATGCGGGATCGGCGCCAGATATGGAGCGTCGGTTTCGACGAGTATCCGGTCGCCAGGCACTTCACGGGCGATCGCGCGGATCTCCTCGGCATTCTTGAAGGTGATGATGCCCGAGAAGGAAATATAGCCACCCAGCTCGAGGCCGACCCGCGCGAGTTCCGGCCCTGCGGTGAAGCAGTGCAATACGAAGGGGAAGGCCCCCTCCTCCGCTGACTGCTGAAGGATCCGGACCATGTCATCGTCTGCCGCACGGCTGTGGATGACCAGCGGCAGGCCGGTTTCCCGGGCGGCGACGATGTGGCGCCGCAACCCTTCTGCCTGTGCCTCGCGCGGGGCGTTGTCGTAGAAATAGTCGAGGCCCGCCTCCCCGATCGCAACGCATTTGCGATGCTCGGAGAGCGCGATCAGGTCCTGCGCGGCAATATCCAGTTCCTCATCGGCATTGTGCGGGTGAGTGCCCACCGAGCACCAGACCTGGCTGTAGGCGTCGGCGATCGCGGTGATCGTGTCGAATTTCTTGACCCGCGTGCATATGGTCACCATCGCGCCGACGCCGGCGGTCTCGGCGCGCGCCAGCACCGCCGGTAGATCGGCCGACAGGGCTTCGAAATCGAGATGGCAGTGGCTGTCGACCAGCATCAGGCGCCAGCCTTGTCGCGCTCGAAGCGCTGGAAGACGGGCTCTGGCGTCAGCAACACCGTGCCGGGCTTCAATGCACCCGCGTCATCGGCATCGGACATCAGCCGGTCGGCATCGGAAACCGCGAGGAAGTCGAGGATCTTGCCTGCCGATCCGGGGATGAACGCCAATGCGGGGATCGTGACACGCCTGATGGTTTCGGCGGTAACGTAGAGCACCGTGCCCATCCGCTCGAAATCGGTTTTCTTCAAGGCCCAGGGTTCCTGGCTCGCGAAGTAGCGGTTTGCTTCTCCGACCACCTCCCAGAGTGCGGCGACTGCCTCGTGCACGAGCTGCCGGTCCATCGCCTCGCTCGCGCGGGTAATCGCGGTATCGGCGAGGGTGAGCAAAGCCTGGTCGGCTTCGCTATAGGCACCAGGTTTCGGCACGACGCCGGCGCAGTTCTTGCCGATCATCGAAAGCGAACGCTGCGCCAGGTTACCGAGGTCATTGGCGAGATCGGCATTGTTGCGATTGATGAATTTGTCGCGGCCGAAATCACCATCCTGCCCGAAGCTGACCTCGCGCAGGCAGTAGAACCGGACGGGGTCGATGCCGAACTCCTCGATCAGGGCGAACGGATCGATGACGTTGCCGAGCGATTTGCTCATCTTCTTGCCCTCGACCGTCAGGAAGCCATGGGCGAAGACGCGGTGCTGCACCGCAAGGCCTGCGCTCATCAGGAATGCCGGCCAGTAGACGGTGTGGAAGCGCACGATGTCCTTGCCGATGACGTGCAGGTCTGCCGGCCAGTAGCGCCTGAAGCTTTCGCTTTCGGTATCGGGATATCCGACGCCGGTGATGTAGTTGGTCAGGGCGTCCACCCAGACATACATCACGTGCCCCGGAGCGTCGGGCACGGGGATGCCCCAGTCGAAGGTGGTGCGGGAAATCGAAAGGTCCTGCAGCCCGGATTTGACGAAGGACATCACTTCATTGCGGCGCTCGCGCGGTGCGATGAAGTCGGGGTTGTCCTCGTAATGCTTCAGCAACCGGTCCTGATAGGCCGATAGGCGGAAGAAGTATGATGGCTCCACCACCCACTCGACCGGCGCGCCGGAAGGGGCAAACTTTCGCCCCTCGCCGTCCTCGGAAAGCTCGCTCTCGTCGAAATAAGCTTCGTCGCGCACCGAATACCAGCCTTCATAGCTCGACTGATAGATGTCGCCATTGGCGAGCATTTTGCGCCACAGATCCTGAGCGGACCTGTGATGCCGCTCTTCGGTCGTGCGAATGAAGTCGTCGTTGGAAATGTCGAGCGCACCCGCCAACGCCTTGAACCGTGCGGCGTTTCTTTCTGCGAGCTCCTGCACGGTGATGCCCTGGGCCTGGGCGGTCTGCACCATCTTGATGCCGTGCTCGTCAGTGCCCGTGAGGAAAAAGACGTCCCGGCCCTCGAGTCGCTTCCAACGCGCGATCGCATCGGTGGCGATCATCTCATAGGCATGCCCGATATGCGGGTCGCCATTGGGATAGGAGATAGCAGTGGTGACGTAGAAGGGTTCGCGGTCTTGCTTGTCGGTCATGGTCGCTCGATCGGGGGCGCGTGAAGCTCGGCATGGCTGCGGATCGCGTCGAGAACCGCAGTCAGGGTCTGCCGGGCATCGAGGTTGAGGCTATCCGCCTCGGCAAACAGGGCGTGCGCCTTGTCCCATAGCTCGTTTGCGGAGGCAAGCCGGCTGCGCTGAGCCGGGCCGGCGATCGCCGCCTCGCGCGCCTCGCGAGCGAGGGCAGCCAGAATGAGTTCTCGGGCAAACCCCGCTTCCGCCCCGGCCTTGTCGGCTGCGATGGCGTCGGCAATTGCCATATGGGCGGCCGGCGTCATGAGCGGGTTGTCGAGCCATCCGGATAGAACGGGCAGAACCCCCTCGCCGCCCAGCATCAGCGCCTCGAACCCGCGGCGTGGTCGGCCGGAAGCGAGTTTCACCGCCTCGCCGATCTGGGCACTATCCGACGCTCCTCCGTTCGCGCTCAGCACTGCCCGGACGTCCTCATCGGGCAACGGCCGCAGCGCGACGACATGGCAGCGAGAGCGGATGGTTGGCAGCAACGTGCCCGGGCGGTGCGAGACGAGCAGGAAGACCGTATCGGCGGGCGGCTCTTCGAGGGTCTTCAGCAGCGCGTTGGCAGCGCTCGGATTACAGTCGTCTATGCTGTCGATGATGGCGATGCGGTGGCCCGCGCGCCCCCGCGTCCGCCGCATGCGCTCGCGCAGATCGCGAATCTCGTCGACGCGGATCACGGTATAGAAGCTGCGTGCGTCCTTGAGCTGTTTGCGCAGCACGAACAGGTTGGGATGTGCGTCCGCAATCACCTGCTCGTCGACGCGGTGGGCGTCCTCATCCCCAGTCGCGGTGAGGATGTCGCGGGCAATGCGGAAGGCCAGGGTCGCCTTGCCGATGCCCTGTGGTCCATGCAGCAGGATTGCTCCGGGCAGTCGGCCTGCCGTGATCTGCTCGCGGATCGCCGCAAGTGGCCCGGCGTGACCGAAAAGATGCGGCTGGTGTTCGGGCAGTGGGACGCCGTCGAGCTGGTCCGGTTCGCGCCGTTCGTCCGTCCCGCTCACGATCCGCGCCCGGCAAGCAGCTCGGGGAAGCGTTTGGTCAGGACCGACCAGATGCGGATCTCCAGCGCATCCGGGGTCTGGGCCGCGGGAATGACCACGCACCGCTCGGGATTGTTGCGCGCGATTTCAAGGAACGCCTCGCGGAGCCGGCTATGCCATTCAAGGTCTTCCTTCTCGAACCGGTCGCCGGTTTCGACCAGGGCGCCCTCCAGTTCCCGGCGGCTGACGCGGTCGAACGCTTCCTCGGGGTCCATGTCGAGCACTATGGTGAGATCCGGGGCGTGCCCGTCGAGCGCGAGCACCTCGAGGCCCGTGATCAGCTTCTCGTCTACCCCGCCGGTCAGTCCCTGATAGGCGCGGGTGGAATCATGGAAGCGGTCCGAGATCACCCATTTCCCCGATGCGAGGCTCGGGGCGATCAGCTCCTTGACGTGGTCATGGCGGGCAGCCGCAAAGAGCACGGCCTCGGCTCCGGCACCCCAGCTCTCGCTGCGCCCCTGCAGGATGTAGGAGCGGATCGCCTCGGCCTTGGGGGTGCCGCCCGGTTCGCGCGTCGCAACCGCGTCAACCGAGAGGCGGCGCAGCGTCGCGAGCAGGCGCTTGACCTGGGTGGACTTGCCGACCCCCTCGCCGCCTTCAAAAGTGACGAAGCGGGCTGGGCGCGGCAAAGGCACATCCAGCATGGATTGATCTATCCCGATTATGTCGCCCCTGGGCTCAGAGCCAGCCAATGGCCAGGTGCTTCAGGGCGTCCGTTGCCTTGCGCATGAGATCGCCCTCGCCGACATCGCGGCCGGCAAAGAGTGGCGTCTGCTGCACCAGCACCCCATTGCACATCACGTGCAGTTCGGCAACTTGCGTTCCCTCGGCCACCGGGGGCCGGAGGGGCCCGCGATAGACGATGCTCGCCTGCGGGCAGTTCTGTGCGCCGCGGGGAATGAAAAGGTCGATCTTGCCATTGCCGACCAGCGGAACGCTGGGCTCGGCACCGCCATAGACGTCGGCGTGCCCGACCACGGCGCCTTCGGGATAGATCGGCAGCAGCTCGAACCCGCGCGTGCCCCAGGTGATGAGCTTACGCCCCTCTTCGGCGCGCTCGCGCATGCTGTCGAGGCCGTGCACGACCGCGATCAGCCGACGTCCGCCCGCCGTGGTCGAGGCGACGATGCCATAGCCGGCAGCATTGGTGTGTCCAGTCTTCAGGCCGTCCACGCCGATCCCCATCTCGACCAGCGAGTTTCGGTTCTGCTGGCGGATGTTGTTCCAGGTGAATTCCTGCTCCGAGAACATGTGATAGTGCTCGGGATATTCCCGGATCAGATAGCGTCCGAGATCGGCCAGATCGCGGGCCGTCGAATACATGTCGGGGTCGGGAAGCCCGGCGGCATTGGTGAAGTGGGAGTTCTCGAGCCCGATCCGCTGGGCGGTCTGGTTCATTACGAGCGCGAAGGTTTCTTCAGTTCCTGCAATGCCTTCGGCGAGCGCGATGGAGGCGTCATTGCCCGACTGGATGATGACCGATCGCAGCAGGTCCTCGACCCGGACGCGGGAATTGAGCTCGGCGAACATGGTGGAGCCCCCCGATGCAGCGCCGCCGGTGCGCCAGGCATGTTCGGAGATGAAGAACTCGTCATCCATGGTGAGCCGGCCGCGCCGGATCTCGTCGAAGACGACGGCGATCGTCATCAGCTTGGCCATGCTGGCCGGCTCGAGACGCTCGTCGGCATTCTTCTGATAGAGCATCGTGCCCGACTCGAAGTCCATCAGCGCGGCGAACTCGGCGGTGGTGGAGAAGTCCTGTGCGCCGGCAGTTCCGCCGAACGACGCCAGACCCAGGACGGCAAGGACTGCGCCTATCCTTCTGATGCGGTTGAGCATGTCCATTCTCCCACCCATAGAATTCACCAGGTTGCCCGCCCGGCTGCAGTCTAGCGCAAGGAGAGGCCCGTGAGACCCAGCCTGTCGGCCAGCGCGATCACATCGGTGCGACCGACGCCGGGCTTGAGTCGGGTCAGCGTCAGCTGCGTTGCGCGCCGGCCGCCGATCTCGATCTCCGTTTCTTCGACCGCGCCGAGCAGTGCGAACTCGGTAGCCAGCCTATCGGCATTGTCGCGATTGGCAAAGGCGCCGAGGCTGAGCCGGATGGCGCGGGCATCTTCGTCGATGGTCTCAGCCCAGGCGTCGAGGGCGTTCGGTCGCGTGGCCATGGCTTCGGCCGCCGCGTGTGCGGCGCTGATGGCGCGGGCGCCTTCGGCAGGGTCGGCATAGCCGAACATGCCGCCGATGAAGTCGCTCGCCATGCCCACGAGGGAGGTCGGGCGCCCTCCTCCGCTCGAGGCTACGCGGGTGTTTCCCTGCTGCGGGAGCGGGGGACCGGAGACGCTGGCGAGGAGCATGCGGGTGTCGTCGCCCTCGAGCGGCGCGGGGCCGACATAGGCGACGTGGACGTTGGTCGAGCCCTTGTTGACATAGCCGAGGAGCTCGGCGGACCGGTGCGAGAGGTCGATGATCCGGCCCGCGACGTAGGGGCCGCGGTCGTTGATGCGGACGGTGACGGCGCGGCCATTGTCGAGATTGGTGACCCGGACATAGGACGGCAGCGGCAGCGTGGGGTGGGCGCCGGTGATTGCGTTGGCCGAGAAGATCTCGCCATTGGCCGTCTTGCGGCCGTGGAAATCCGAGCCGTACCAGGACGCGGTGCCGGTGGCGCTATAGTCGGGTTGGTGTGCAGGAGTGTAGGTAACCCCCCGCACCGTATAGGCATTTCCGACCTGATAGCGCCCGCCGCCGCGTGGCGGGTTGGGGTTGGTGGTGACGCGGGGGGAGACCGCGACGCCATATTCGGACGAGGTGAAGGCGGCCCGCTTGACGGTCGCTCCGGTGCCTACGAAGCCGCCTCCGCTGCAGGCGGCGAGCAGCGCTCCGCTCGCAATGCAGAGGACGGAAAGGCGGGCTGCCCGGCGAAGGGAGCGGGGGTTGGAAGTCAAGAGCACATACCTCGAGTCGATCCTGACGGCGACCATAACCAAGGTTCGCCGGCTTATCCCCCATCGGACGCGATCGTGGTTGCCCTGCGGTTAATTCGATACAATGTGGCGTCAAATTTTATCGAAATTACACAAGTTTGAAATCGGGCTGGCCATCATATAAAGAAATCTTTATATGCTCGACCCGAATGTCGCGCCAACCAGTATCGGGCACGCAGAATGACCGCTTCCTCCTCATCCGCCCCCTCGCCTCTTCCCCGTCAAGACGGAAAAGAAATCCTCGCGGCGTTGAACGCTGCGGCAGCGGAGCGAATCCTCATCCTCGACGGTGCGATGGGGACGATGATCCAGAAGCTCGGTTTCACCGAGGATAACTTCCGCGGCGAGCGGTTCGAGGATTGGGAGCGCCCCCTGCAGGGCAATAACGACCTGCTGGTTCTGACCGAGCCCAAGGCGATCGAGGATATCCACTACGCCTACGCGATGGCGGGCGCTGATCTGCTCGAGACCAACACGTTCTCCTCGACGACGATCGCCCAGGCCGATTACGGCATGGAGGCGCTGGCGCGCGAGATGAACGTCGCGGCAGCGCAGATCGCGCGTCGGGCTGCCGACCGCGCGCAGAAGGATGATGGCCGACGCCGTTTCGTCGCCGGTGCGGTCGGCCCGACCAACCGGACCGCATCGATATCCCCGGACGTCAACAATCCCGGCTATCGAGCGGTGAGCTTCGATGAGTTGCGGATCGCCTATGGCGAGCAGATCGAGGGGCTGATCGAGGGCGGCTCGGACATCATCCTGATCGAGACGATCTTCGATACGCTGAACGCCAAGGCGGCGGTGTTCGCGTGCAACGAGGTGTTCGCGCGGATGGGCGTGACGCTGCCGGTGATGATCTCGGGCACGATCACCGATCTGTCGGGCCGGACCCTGTCGGGCCAGACGCCGACCGCCTTCTGGTACGCGCTGCGCCATGCCGAGCCCTTCACCATCGGGCTCAACTGCGCCCTCGGAGCCAATGCGATGCGGGCGCATCTGGCGGAACTGGCCGGAGTGGCCGATACGCTGGTCTGCGCCTATCCCAATGCGGGGCTGCCCAACGAGTTCGGGCAGTATGACGAAAGCCCAGAGGCGATGGCCCACCAGATCGAGGGCTTTGCCCGGGACGGGCTCGTCAACATCGTGGGCGGCTGCTGCGGCTCGACGCCCGAGCACATCGCGGCGATCGCAAAAGCCGTCGGGCGGCACGCGCCGCGCGCGGTGCCCGAAGCCGAGAAGCTGATGCGGCTATCCGGGCTCGAGCCCTTCACGCTCACTGCGGACATCCCCTTCGTCAACATCGGGGAGCGCACCAATGTCACCGGGTCGGCCCGGTTCAGGAAGCTGATCACCGCGGGCGACTACGCGGCCGCGCTCGATGTCGCGCGCGACCAGGTCGAGAACGGCGCCCAGATCATCGACATCAACATGGATGAGGGCCTGATCGATTCCGAGAAGGTGATGGTGGAGTTCCTCAACCTCGTCGCCTCCGAGCCCGACATTGCGCGGGTACCGGTGATGATCGACAGCTCCAAATGGGAGGTGATCGAGGCCGGGCTCAAATGCGTGCAGGGCAAGCCGCTGGTCAACTCGATCTCGATGAAGGAGGGCGAGGAGACCTTCCTGCGCCAGGCGCGACTCTGCCGAGCATATGGCGCCGCAGTGGTCGTGATGGCGTTCGACGAGAAGGGGCAGGCCGACACCGAGGCGCGCAAGGTCGAGATCTGCACTCGCGCCTACAAGCTCCTGACCGAAGAGGCCGGCTTCCCGCCCGAGGACATCATCTTCGATCCCAACGTCTTCGCGGTCGCCACGGGCATCGAGGAGCACAACAATTACGGCGTCGACTTCATCGAGGCCACGCGCCGGATCATCGAGACGCTGCCGCACGTGCACATTTCGGGCGGGGTTTCGAACCTCTCCTTCTCGTTCCGCGGCAACGAGCCGGTGCGCGAGGCGATGCATGCGGTGTTCCTCTACCACGCCATCCAGGCGGGCATGGACATGGGGATCGTCAATGCCGGGCAATTGGCCGTTTATGAATCGATCGACCCCGAGCTCCGCGATGCCTGCGAGGACGTGATCCTCAACCGCAATCCGGATGCGACGGAGCGGCTGCTCGACCTTGCCGAACGCTATCGCGGCGCCGGCGGACGGGAGGCAAAGGCCAAGGATCTGTCCTGGCGCGAAAAGCCGGTCGAGGAGCGCATTGCCCATGCGCTGGTCAACGGCATCACCGAATATATCGATGCGGACACCGAAGAGGCGCGCCTCAGGGCGGAGCGCCCGCTGCATGTCATCGAGGGCCCGCTGATGGCGGGCATGAACATCGTCGGCGACCTGTTCGGCGCGGGCAAGATGTTCCTGCCGCAGGTGGTGAAATCGGCCCGCGTGATGAAGCAGGCCGTGGCGGTGCTGCTGCCCTACATGGAAGCCGAGAAACTCGCAAATGGCGGGGAAGGCCGGCAGAGCGCAGGCAAGATCCTGATGGCGACGGTGAAGGGCGACGTGCACGACATCGGCAAGAACATCGTCGGGGTCGTGCTCGCCTGCAACAATTACGAGATCATCGACCTCGGGGTCATGGTGCCGGCGAGCAAGATCCTCGAGACGGCGAAGGCCGAGAAGGTCGACGCGATCGGGCTTTCGGGGCTGATCACCCCCTCGCTCGACGAAATGGCGCACGTTGCCGCCGAGATGGAGCGCGAAGGCTTCGACATTCCGCTGCTGATCGGTGGGGCGACGACCAGCCGCGTCCACACGGCCGTCAAGATCCACCCGCGCTATGCGCGCGGGCAGACCGTCTATGTAAACGATGCGAGCCGCGCGGTGGGCGTGGTCTCCAACCTGCTCTCGGACCAGATGCGGGAGGGGTTCGTGCAGACGGTGCGGGACGAGTACCGGCAGGTGGCCGAGCGCCATGCGCGCAGCGAGGAGGAGAAGCTGCGGCTGCCGCTGGAGCGGGCTCGGGAGAACGCCTTCCGGCCCGACTGGTCGAGCTATGTCCCGCCCCGCCCGAGCTTTCTGGGCACGCAGGTGTTCGAGGACTGGGATCTCGAGGAGCTGAGCCGCTACATCGACTGGACGCCCTTCTTCCAGACCTGGGAGTTGAAGGGCCGTTATCCGCAGATCCTCGAGGACGAGCGGCAGGGCGAGGCGGCGCGGCAGCTCTTTGCCGATGCGCAGGCGATGCTTCAAAAGATCATTTCGGAGAAATGGTTTACGCCCAAGGCGGTGGTGGGCTTCTGGCCGGCCGGCGCCGTTGGCGAGGACATCAGGCTCTTCACCGATGAGGCGCGCACGAGCAAACTTGCGACGCTCTTCACCCTGCGCCAGCAATTGTCCAAGCGCGACGGGCGGCCGAACATGGCGCTGGCCGATTTCGTGGCTCCGGTCGAGAGCGGCAAGGCCGATTATCTCGGCGGGTTCGTGGTGACGGCCGGCACCGGGGAGATCGAGATCGCCAAGCGGTTCGAGGCGGCCCATGACGACTATTCCTCGATCCTCGTGAAGGCGCTGGCGGACCGCTTTGCCGAAGCGTTTGCCGAGCGCATGCACGAGAAGGTGCGCAAGGAATTCTGGGGCTATGGGGCGGACGAGACCTTTACCCCCGAGATGCTGATCGGCGAGCCTTATCGCGGCATCCGCCCGGCGCCGGGCTATCCCGCCCAGCCCGACCACACCGAGAAGACGACGCTCTTTTCGCTGCTCGACGCCAAGGCGCGGATCGGGGTCAGCCTGACCGAAAGCTATGCGATGTGGCCGGGCTCGTCGGTTTCGGGGCTCTATTTCTCGCATCCCGAAAGCTATTATTTCGGGGTGGCAAAGGTGGAGCGAGACCAGGTGGAGGATTATGCCGCCCGCAAGGGCATGGCGGTGGCCGAAGTCGAGCGCTGGCTCGGGCCGATCCTCAACTACGTGCCGGGCGCGAAGGCCAATTGATGAGCAGCCCGGGCGATGCCCGCATACCAGTGAACGTGGTGGCGGGGCCCCTGCCCCCGATGTCCGAGGGCGTCGCGGTCGTGACCCTTGCCGGCGCGCTCCACGCGCATGCGCCGGGCGCGGAATGCCCCGCCTGCGCGAGCCGCGCCGATGTGCGCACCGCGCTTTTCAATCTGCTCGAGGAAGCGCGGCTCGGGCTGCGCCCCGAGCCGCTGGAGGTGATCGTGGACGCCGGATCGCCCGAACGGGCCGAGCGGGCGCGGGCGGCGCTTTCAGGTCTATTGCCGGCGACGGGGCTGCGCGACCACAGGGTCGCGCGCCGGTTCGTCCTCAAGGCGTAAGGTCGCTCGGGGGCACGAGCCCGTTGATCAGCGAGGCCGTGGTGACCGTGTTGGCGAGGAGGCAGGCGATGGTCATCGGGCCAACACCGCCCGGCACCGGGGTGATCGCGCCGGCGATCCCCAGGGCGCTTTCATAATCGACATCGCCGACGAGGCGGGTCTTGCCCTCGCCCTTTTCGGGCGCAGGCACGCGATTGATGCCGACATCGATGACGGTCGCGCCGGGCTTCAGCCATTCGCCCTTGACCATCAGCGGGCGCCCTACGGCGGCCACCACGATATCGGCCTGCGCAAGCAGCGCGGGCAGATCGCGGGTGCGCGAATGGGCGATGGTGACTGTGCAGTTTTCCCGCAGGAGAAGCTGGGCCATCGGCTTGCCGACGAGATTGGAGCGGCCGACGATGACGGCGTTGAGCCCCGACAGCGTGCCGAGCTGGTCGCGCAGCAGCATGAGACAGCCGAGCGGCGTGCAGGAGACCGGCGCCGGCAACCCGATGGTGAGCTTGCCGACATTGGCCGGGGTAAAGCAATCGACGTCCTTTTCGGGCGCGATGGCTTCGATGACGCGGATGGGGTCGATGTGATCGGGCACGGGCATCTGCACGAGGATGCCGTGGATCGCGGGGTCGGCATTGAGCCGGCCGATCAGCGCGAGGAGCTCGGCCTCGGGGACCTCCGCGGCGAGCTCGTATTTTTCAGAATGCATGCCGACTTCGGCGGTCTGGCGAGCCTTGTTGGTCACGTAGACGCGGCTGGCGGGGTCCTCGCCCACGATGACGACCGCTAGGCCGGGCGTGATCCCGTGATCGGCCTTCAG
The DNA here is from genome assembly GCF_003994485.1 of Arsenicitalea aurantiaca. Classification (GTDB taxonomy): domain Bacteria; phylum Pseudomonadota; class Alphaproteobacteria; order Rhizobiales; family Devosiaceae; genus Arsenicitalea; species Arsenicitalea aurantiaca. The sequence continues at coordinate 530,024 of NZ_RZNJ01000002.1, read as the reverse complement.
CCGTTCGACATGGCCGGCAATGCGGGCGCGCAGGCCCTCGGCATAGCTCTTGCCGTCGATGATGGTCGCAGTCATGGCAGACCCCCGCTTGTTGTCGGGCGGGATATGAAGGAGATCGCGGCCCGGCGCAAGGTTCAGAGGGCGGCGCGGATGGCGATGCCGGCCCCGGTCAATGCCGCGCGCACCGCACGGGCGATGGCGATGGCCTCGGGATTGTCGCCATGGATGCAGAGCGAGCGGGCGCGGGTGCGCAGGATCGTGCCGTCGCTGGCGACGAGCTCGCCCGATTCGGCGAGGCGAAGGGCGCGTGAGGCGATGGCGGCATGGTCGTGCAGGACGGCACCGGGTTCGGCACGGGGCACGAGGAGCCCGTCGGCGCGATAGGCGCGGTCGGCATAGGCTTCGGCGATGATTGCGAGGCCGAGGGCATCGGCGGCGCTGACCTGGGCGGTCGCGTCGAGCGCGAGGATGGCGAGGCCGGGATCGAAGGCGCGGACGGCCGAGAAGCAGTGGCGCGCGAGGGCCTCGTCTTCGGCGGCCATGTTGGCGAGCGCGCCGTGGAGCTTGACGTAGCGGAGCGGCACAGCCTCCTCGGCGGCGATGGCGGCGAGCGCTTCGAGCTGGGTGCGGAGCTGGCGCTCGAGGGTGGCGGGCGCGAGGGTGAGCCGGGTGCGGCCGAAATTTTCGGGATCGAGGAAGCCCGGGTGGTAGCCGGCGGTGACGCCATGGCGGCCGGCGGCGCGGAGGGCGGCGCGCATGGAGGCGGGGTCGCCGGCATGGCCGCCGCAGGCGATCGAGGCGCTCGAGACGATGGCGAGCATCTCGGCATCCCCGCCCAGGCCTTCGCCGAGATCGGCATTGAGATCGAGATGGGTCACGGGCGGGCTCTATCGAGAGTGACGGACCGGAAGCGGACGGGCGTGCCGGGGCGGAGCTGGGCGAAGCGGTCGCGATCGGCGGAGATGATGGTGGCGATGCGCGGATAGCCGCCGGTGGGCTGGTGATCGGCCATCAGCACGATGGGCGTGCCGTCGCCCAGGATCTGGATGTCGCCGGGGACGATGGCGTCCGACACGAGCGAGAGGATGGCGGCGCCGGCAAAGACCCCCTCCCCGTCATCGAGGCGGACGCCCATGCGGTCGAGCCGGCGCGAGACGGTGAAATCGGCCTCGAGGAAACGGGTGCGGAGCGCTGCGGGGAAGCGATCGGCATGGAGACCCCAGAGGATGCGGATGGGGCCATCGGCGGGTGCGGGTGGGACGGGTTTGGCGGGCTCCGGCGCGCAGGCGGGGCCGAGCGGGACGCTATCGCCCGGGGCGAGCGCGCGGCCGGCGAAGCCGCCGAGGCCGATGGTGAGATTGGTGGCGCGGCTGCCCATGAGGGGCGGCACGAGGATTTCCCGGTCGAGCCGCAGATAGCCGTAATTGCCCGAGGGGCCCGGCGCGATGGCGATGCGGTCACCGGGCGCGAGGCGGGCGTGGCCGGGCCAGGGGAGCGGGCTGCCATTGCGGGTGATGGCGAATGCCCCGCCGGCAAAGCCGATCAGCGTCGGGCCGCCCGCAAGGGTGAAGGCGAGGCCGGCGGCGGTGAATTCGAGCCCGGCGGTACCGCGGGCGGGAAGCGCGGCGCCGGCAGCGGCGAAGGCGGCGCGATCCATGGGGCCGGAGGCGGCGACGCCGTGGCGGAGCGCGCTGAAGCGGCCCGCATCCTGGATCGAGACGAGCGGGCCGGCACGGGTGATTTCGAGGGCGGCGCTCATGGAACGGACCGGAAGGCGACGAGATCGCCGGGGGCGAGGCGGGTGACGGGCTCGCGCGCCGGATCGAAATTGCGCAGATCGGTCCGCCCGATGACGTGCCAGCCGGTGGGGATGGCGGTGGCGGCGATCGCGGTCTGCCCGGCGGCAAAGAGCACGCTGCCCGCGGGCACCGAGCGGCGCACCGCCTGCCGGCGCGGCAGGTGGAGCGGCTCGGGATGGAAGCCACAATAGACGAAGCCGGGCGCAAAGCCGGTGGCGAGGACGCGGAGCGGGCCGGCGGCATGGGCGGACAGGAAGCCCGATCGGGTGAGGCCGGTGGCGGCGAGCACCTCTTTAAGATCGGGCCCGTCCGGGCCGCCATAGGCGATTGCGATCTCGTGGGTCACCGGGGATTCGGCTTCGGCGGGCGGGAGGCTGCCGACCCGGAGGCGGATTTCGCCCGCCAGATCGGCAAAGCGCGTTCTGCGCGGATCGTAGCGGAGGAGGACCGAGACGAGGCTGGGCTGGATTTCGAGCACGCCCTGTGGCGGGGCAGCGAGAAGCGCGCGGCCAAGCGCAATGGCGGCTCGGTTGGCCGGCTCGGAGAGCGCATCGGCAAAGCGGATGAGGAGCGCCGCATCGCCGAGGGGCAACAGCGTCGGGCGGAAGGACGGATCGGGACTCATCGGGCGGTGGCGGGCATCAACGGCATGGCGCGACGATAGGAGGGTTCGGGCGCGGGGCCAAGGGCAAGCGGGCCCCCTGCCCCGAACGGGGGGTTGTCTCACGCGTGGGGCAGCTTAGCCTTTGCGGGTTGGTTGAGTATGGCCGGGGTGAGGCATGGATTTTCGCGCGGCGTTTTCGCGGGTGCTGGGCGGGCGGCCCGCGGGGTTCGAGGATGGGGTGGCGGCCCATGAGGCGGGCGACTATGCCCGGGCGCTCGCGATCTTCGGGGGGCTGGCGGAGGCCGGAGACGCCGGGGCGGAATATTGGCTGGGGGCGATGCACCAGCTGGGACAGGGGGTGGCGCAGGACCATGCGGCCGCCCTCGCCCATTACCGGCGCGCGGCGGAAGCGGGGCACCTCCATGCGCAGTTCAGCATGGGGCTGGCGCACATGCTGGCGCGGGGCGTGGCGCGCGACCATGTCGAGGCGACGCGGTGGTACCGGATGGCGGCCGAAGGCGGGCTCGTGGACGCGCGCTACGCCATGGGGGTGGCGCACCGGGACGGGCTCGGGGCCGAGCGCGATGCGGACGAGGCCGTGCGCTGGTTCGCACTCGCCGCCGAACAGGGCGATGCGGCGAGCCAGTACGAAATGGGGATCCATTGCCTCTTCGGGGACGGGATTTCGCGTGACCCGGCGCGGGCGGTGCACTGGCTGGCGCTTGCGGCAGCGCAGGGCCATGCCGGGGCGCAGACGCGGCTCGGGCTGTGCCTGCGCGACGGCGTGGGGGTGGCGCCCGACGAGGCGGATGCGCGCCGGATGCTGGAGCTGGCGGCGGCACAGGGGGATGGGCTTGCCCGCCATGCGCTCGAGAAGACCGCGAGCGGCGCCGCATAGAAAAGCCGCCTGCCCCAGGGGAGGACAGGCGGCCAGGTCGGTCAGGCGTCGTTTGTCGTTGCGAGGGGAGAATGCGGGGCGCGCACATGGGTTGCGCGGCTAACCGATGTTAATCCTTCAGACGACGGTGCCGAAAAGCGCGCCGATGGCGGCGGTGAGGCCCATGGCGAGCGCGCCCCAGAAGGTGACGCGCAGGGTGGGCCGGAGGATGCCGGCGCCCCCTGCCCTCGCCCCGAGCGCGCCGAGGAGCGCGAGGAAGGCGAGCGAGGCGAGCGCCACGCCCCCGACAAGCAGCGATGGCGGCAGGACGAACACCATGAGGAGCGGCAGCGCGGCCCCCACCGCAAAGGTGGCGGCGGAGGTCAGCGCCGCCTGCACCGGGCGGGCGGTGGTGATCTCGGAGATACCGAGCTCGTCGCGCGCATGGGCGCCGAGCGCATCGGCTGCCATCAGCTGGTCGGCGACCTGCCCGGCGAGAGCGGGATCGAGACCGCGCCTGACGTAGATTTCGGCAAGCTCGGCGCGCTCGAACTCGGGCTGGGTCTCGAGCTCGGCCCGCTCGCGCGCGAGATCGGCCCGCTCGGTATCGGACTGGGAACTGACCGAGACATATTCGCCCGCCGCCATGGACATGGCGCCCGCCACGAGCCCGGCAACGCCCGCGATCAGCACTTCGGACGTGCCCGCCGAGGCCGCGGCGACGCCGACGATGAGGCTGGCGGTGGAGACGATCCCGTCATTGGCCCCCAGCACCGCCGCCCGCAGCCAGCCGATCCGCTCAATCAGATGATTTTCGCGATGGGGATGGAATGGCGACATGTCGGGCCTCCGGGGGCGGAGGATAGCAGGTGTAGGGTGTGGGCGGGAGGGGGTGTGGGGGGTGTCGGTCGGGATACGACGCCATCCCGGCCGGTCGATTGGACTTGGTAACTTCCGATAAGCGGACACTGTCAGGCCGCCCAACTATCAGGTGGACGCAGCCACCTCCCACTTGGCACATCGGTTGCCGCTACCAGCATAGTGGACCCAACCCAGATGCCAAAGGATCAATCTCGGGCTAGTGTTCAGGCGGAGGTAAACATGGCATTCGAGGGCACTACCGAAGACCAGCTAGAGGCAACGGCCGCCTCTCTCCTCTCAGATATGGAAGATCTGGCCGCACGGATGCGGGCGATCATTGCCGCGCAGCCACCGCACGACCTGCTGGGATACATCCAGGCGCAGCGGGCTATGGGTGCCATGTTCGAATCCGACGCGGAACACCCGAAAGAAACGGACGCGACGCGGTTAGACCTGATCAACGATAGCCAGTTCCTGCTTGAGTACGTCCACGCTGTCCTGGCGTCGGACCCCGAGACGGACGCGGAGTTCGACGAGGCCGCCTGTGTCGAACTTTGTGAACTCAGCAAGAAACTGCGAATGCAGGCCATCATCCACGCCATGGCCACCTCGGCAGACACCGAAACCGGCATCTTCGGACCAAGCACGGCTGAATTGCAGTTCCGGGCGAAATCCAACTGGGTCATGCTGCGGGGTAATCGATACCAAGTCCTAGAAGGCGAATTTTTCGCCTATGTGCTGGCCCCACACGACGGGATGCTGCGCGATGCGTATGGTGTGGGCGCTGCCGATATTGCGGCGGGCTTTCAGGACATGGCTGACGCTGCCCGTGCCGGCCACGCCAACGCCTTTGACGAGGTTGCCAAACACTTTGACGCCGCACAAGCCTTTGCGGAGGCTCGGGGGAAGTCATTTGATGAAGTGGCGGCCGAGTGGGCCGAAACCCATTCCGCTGATATTCGGGCGGCGGCGCTTGCCATGGATGACATGGTTAGGGGTGGCACAAGCAACGTGAGCCGTCACACGAAGCTCCCCGGCGACCTTCTAGCCGACCTGGCTTACCGACGCGGCGAGGAAACGGAGTTCTTTGCTCCCGGTTCCTATGCCGGGACACCATATAGGACGTTGCCCGCGCGGAAGAAGCCGCTAATCCAGCTAGGCAAGGAATACTACGCCGTCGATCCGTGCCTGCCTCGCGACGCGGGCTACCGCGCGTTGCTTTGGAACCTGCTGAACCGCAAGCCGGAGTACAAAAAGGACTTTGAGGACCGCCAGAAGGCTCTGGGTGAGACCGCATTCGCTGACCTGCTATCTTCGCAGCTGGAAGGCGCGACGATCTACAACGAGGTCTACTACCGCGACCCCGTAAGCCGGCAGTGGGTAGAGAATGATACGCTCATTCTTCTCGACGATGTGCTGTTTCTGGTTGAGGCCAAGGCGGGTGCCGCCGCTACAATCGCCTCTCCCGCCCTCGACTTCGATCGCCACGCACAAGCAGTGCAGGACCTTGTGGTCAAAGCCTACAAACAATGCAGGAGATTTTTCGACTATCTCGACTCCGCGGACGAGGTGCCGATTTTCACCTGGACGGGCAAGAAGTACCTCGAGTGCGGCCGCCTTCGGCGCGCGGACTATCGCGCCATGTTTCCGGTTGGCCTTACAGTAGAGTCGTTTTCGCCGTTTTCCGCCTTCTGCAAGGAACTTCCGGAAATCCTACCAATACTGGGGAGACACGCATTCGTGTCCCTCTCGATTGACGACCTCTTCGTACTGCGGCGCTTCCTGCCCACGGCGGGTGAGTTTGCGCATTACATGGAGGTGCGCCAGGCCGTTGCGGGCATGCGCGGTGCCCACCTGTTCGATGAGTTGGACCATCTGGGAGCCTACATCTGGAAGAACCGGTTTGACATGGAGATCGCGGACCAGCAGCGAGCGCAAGGGCGGCCCAGCCTAATAATCTGGGACGGCATGAGCGAGAAGGTGGACCGTCACTTCGAAGGTGAGGATTGGGCGGCGCGCCCTATTCCGCGTCAAGCCTATCCTGATGGAGTTTTGCAGCTGCTCGCGGCATTAGAAAAAACGGGCGCAGCCGGGAGGCTGGGTGCGGACAGCCATATCCGCAACTATGATGAGAACACCCGTGTCGAGCTTGCCAAGATGCTTGAGAAGTGTCTTGGGACCCTCAAAGAGCATCCTGCGCGGTACTTTTTGATCGCGGGCGAACCTTCTCTGTTCGTGTGGCTTCAACGAGCAGATGCCGCTCTAGATTGGGCCTCGATGCAAGACAAGGCCAGTGCGGCGGCGCTCTCCGTGCAGGCGATGAGTGTTGTCGGACTGGTGGTGGCGGCGTATGCGGGCGGCGACATTGTCGATGCGCGGCAGGTTCAAGTGGCGGTTCCAAGGACGAAGACCGCGGACAACGCGCACATATATATGGATGCGGAACGGATGTCTGGTCGTGCAGTGAAGCTCTAGCGAACGATCGGTGACTGGCTGCCACCGAAGCTTGGGATGGGCGCCGCAAGCGGAGACTAGTGTGGCCATCGAGTACCAGCCGTAATGGGCGCTGGTCGCACGTAAAGGTCCCACTACAGAGTGCGCAACCCCACCCGGACCGTCCGGTTCTCGTCAAGCAGCTCCCATAAGCTGCCAGTCTCCAACCCACCACCATCCGGTCGCAGGAAGCGCGGCGGCGACAGTGGCGCGGTGCACGGTCTCTGCGCAGCGGTCGGCTATGGCCATCAAGTCCGCCTGAACCCGCCGCCCCCTCCCCCAACTTATCAGTTGTTGCCTCATCCCGAGTGTGGCAAAGGGTGGGCACTCATCCTGGACCCGGTGCAATTCCGGGTGGCTCTTCCGGCCGCCGATCCGCCGGACAATCAAGAAAACCCAGATTTGCCCGGGCGCGCCTTGCGCACCGCCGGCTGGGATTTGTGATCTTGATGCTCAAAATCGAAACCATCCGCCGTGACTGGTTCACGGATATCCGTTCAAACGTGCTTTCGGGCGTGGTCGTCGCCCTTGCCCTGATCCCCGAGGCGATCGGCTTTTCGATCATCGCCGGGGTCGACCCGCGGGTCGGGCTCTACGCTTCGGTGGTGATCGCCATCGTCATCTCGTTCGCGGGCGGCAGGCCGGCGATGATCTCGGCTGCGACAGCCGCCACGGCGGTGCTGTTCGGTGCGCTGGTGCGCGATCATGGCCTCGACTATCTGCTGGCGGCGACCATTCTCGCGGGGATCATCCAGATCGTCGCGGGCTGGCTGCGCGTGGGCTACATCATGCGCTTCGTGTCGCGCTCGGTGCTGACGGGGTTCGTCAATGCGCTGGCGATCCTCATCTTCATGGCGCAACTGCCCGAACTCATCGGCGTCACGTGGGAAACCTATCTGATGATCGCGGCGGGCCTTGCGATCATCTATCTCTTTCCGCGCATCACGCGGGCCATCCCCTCCCCGCTGGTCTGCATTCTCGTTCTGACCGGGGTGGCGCTCGCCATCGGCATCGACATCCGCACCGTGGCCGATCTCGGGGAATTGCCCGATGTCCTGCCCGTGTTGCTCTTTCCCAACGTGCCCTTTACCCTCGAGACGCTCCTGATCATCCTGCCCACTTCGGCGGCGGTGGCGGCGGTGGGGCTGCTCGAAAGCCTGCTGACGGCCTCGATCGTCGACCAGATGACCGATACGGGCAGCGACAAGAACCGCGAGAGCGTGGGCCAGGGGATCGCCAATATCGCGAGCGGCCTCTTCGGCGGGATGGCCGGCTGCGCGATGATCGGGCAGTCCGTCATCAACGTGAAATCGGGCGGCAGGACGCGCCTCTCCACCTTCGTGGCGGGGGCGTTCCTGCTGTTCCTGCTGCTGGTGCTTGGGGATCTCGTCGGGCTCATCCCGATGCCGGCGCTGGTCGCCATCATGATCATGGTGTCGGTCAGCACGTTCCGCTGGACATCGCTGCGGGACCTCGCCCACCATCCGCGGCGCTCGAGCCTCGTGATGCTCGCAACCGTCATGGTGGTGGTGTGGACGCACAATCTGGCGCTGGGCGTGGGCGTGGGCGTGCTGCTGTCGGGCATCTTCTTTGCCTGGAAGGTCGCGCAGATCTTCCGCCTCACCTCCCGGCTCTCCGAGGACGGGATGCGGCGCGACTATCTGGTCGAGGGGCAATTGTTCTTCGCGTCGGCGGAGGATTTTCTGGGCGCCCTCGACTTCGCCGAGCCGGTGAAGACGGTCGTCATCGATGTGAGCAAGGCCCATATCTGGGACCTGACGGGCGTCAACGCCATCGATATCGCGGTGCTGAAGTTCCGCCGGGCGGGTGTCGAGGTGGAGGTGATCGGCCTCAACGAGGCGAGCGCCACGATCATGGACAGCCTTGCGAGGCACGACCAGCCCAACGCGATGGCGAAGGTGCTGGGGCATTAGGCTGCGGCGGGGGGGCGTCAGGCGGAGGCGTCTTCGTTTTTGGTCGAGGAGGTCAGCCCTCGACCGTAAGCGATGAGCCATCACCGAGCGCGATGATTTCGGCTTCCTGGGCGGCGCCAGCGGCGCTCATCAGGCCAGAGAGGATGCCCTCCCCCGATCGGGGGGCGGGGACACGCTCGTTTCTAGGGGGCTGCGGGATCGGGCGACGGGGTATGCTCGCTGCGCTCTGCGCTCCAGGCGAGGAGGGCGTCGAGCGCGGGGCAGAGGGCCTGGCCCCACTCGGTGAGGCAATATTCGAACTTGGGCGGCACCTGGTGGTGGACGATCCTCCTCACGATGCCATCGGCTTCGAGCTGGCGGAGCTGCTGGATCAGCATTTTCTGCGAGATGCCGGCGATGGCGCGTTCAAGGTCTGAAAAGCGCCGGACCTGGCCGCCGAAGAGATGGAAGAGGATGATGAGCTTCCACCGGCCCTCGAGCATCCGCAGGACGCTCTCGACGCCATCGGCGGCGGATTCCCGCGTGTGGGAATTGGGCTCACCTGCGGGTAAGTACCCTACTTTTTCGTCCGTTCTTGTCATCCCGTCAGATTAGGCCGATCTCAGCGCGGAGACAATCGATGGAGATTTTCGATGCCAATCCCCCTGCCCGCGCCGATCGCGGCGTATTTTGCCGCCGATCGTGAGGACGCCGACGCCGTCGCCCGGTGCTTTACCGAAACGGCCGTCGTTTCGGACGAGCGCCAGACCCATGTGGGGCGCGACGCCATCCGGAAGTGGAAGACGGAGACTTCGAGCAGATTCAGCTACCGCACCGAGCCGTTCGCGGTTGCGGAGGCGGATGGCGAGACGGTGGTGACCGGGCATCTGACGGGCGATTTCCCGGGCAGCCCGATCGATCTGCGCTATGCGTTCGTACTCGAGGGCGAGAAGATCGCGCGGCTCCGCATCGCGCCGTGACGGGACCAGAGCGTGAACGTAAGAATGGCTAACCTCGGGATAGGTTAGCCAAGTCCAGCCCTTAACCACTTAAAATCATTGATGACGAACGAGGGGGTGGCGGAAGGGGTGGGATTCGAACCCACGGATGGTTGCCCATCGGCGGTTTTCAAGACCGCTGCAATCGACCACTCTGCCACCCTTCCGGACCCGGCGGGCGCGGGGCCGGCCGGGGCGTTTGCGGTTTAGGCTTTTTGGGGCGGGCTGTCCAGATCGGCTCGCGGGATGAGAAGCCCCGGCCGCGGGCTGGACGCGGCCGGGGGAGACGTCACTTCTTGCGGGGCGCGGATTTGGGGCGGGCGCGGGCGCGGCTCGCCGGGGTCGAGCGTGGGCGGATGCGCGGTTCGGCCGGCTCGGCGAGAACCGGGCCGGGACCCGAGGGGATCGCTGCGGCGAGCGCCCCCTGCCCCGGCAGCGTCGCGGCTGCGGCAAGGCGCGTGGGGTTGGCCGTGTGGCGAGCCTTTCGCCGCCGGGCGAAGATGTGGAACGCCTCGACCAGCACCGAGAAGGCCATGGCCGAATAGATGTAGCCCTTGGGGATGTGGAAACCGAGCCCGTCGGCGACCAGCGATACGCCGATCAGCAGGAGGAAGGCGAGCGCCAGCACCTTGGTGGTGGGATTTTCCGCAACGAAATGCGCGATCGGGCCCGAGGCGAGGAACATCACCGTAACCGCGACGAGCACGGCGGCGATCATCACGACGACCTGGTCGGCGGGCACCATGCCGACGGCCGTGACGATGGAATCGATCGAAAAGACCATGTCGATGATGACGATCTGCCCGATGATGGCCGAGAAGGTCGCCGAGACGGCTTTCTTTTCAAGATCGGCCTCGTGCGGCTCCTCGATCTCGGCATGCATTTCGTGGGTGGCCTTGTAGATCAGGAAGAGGCCGCCGGTGAGAAGGATGATGTCCTTCCAGGAGAGATCGAAGCCGAAGGCGCTGATCACCGGCTGGGTGAGCCCGATGATCCATGTGATCGCGAACAGCAGCAGGATGCGGAAAACGAGCGCGAGGCCGATGCCGATCTTGCGCGCACGGTCGGCCTCGGCGGCGGGGAGCCGCGAAACGAGGACCGAGATGAAGACGATATTGTCGATGCCGAGGACGATCTCCATGACCGTCAGGGTGCCAAACGCGATCCAGATGGTGGGATCGGTGAGAAGTTCCAGCATTTGAAGGGGGCTCCGGGCCAGTGCCTTGGCGAATGTAGCGCGGCCGGTGCGCCCTGCCCATGGGCTTTGCATGGGGCGCGGACGGGCCGGACGTGCGCCAATAACGCGCGGCCGGTCGGCTGGTTCAGCACGGTACGGAATGTTACGTCTCTCTCATGAAACGGCAGGAGGCGGCGATGGTCCGGGTCCATGAAGCAGTGGTCGTAGGCGGGGGGCTGACCGGGCTCGGTGCGGCGCATGCACTGGCGCGGGCCGGGGTCGACACGCTTCACCTCGCGCCGAAAGGGCGGCCCGATGCGCGGACTTCGGCGCTGATGATGCCGAGCGTGCAGTATCTGGCGGAGGCCGGGCTGCTGGCCGATCCGGCGGCGATCGGGACGGCGCTCGAGGCGATCCGGATCATCGATGCGACGGACCGGCTGGTGCGGGCGCCCGAGACGCTCTTCGAGGCGCGCGAGGCAGGGCTCGAGGCTTTCGGGTGGAACCTGCCCAATGCACGGCTGGCCGAAGCCTTCGAGGCGGCGGGACGCGCCCTGCCCGGCCTGACGACGCTCGACATCGGCATGAGCGCGATGGCGGCGGGCGAGAACGGCAGCCATCGGCTGACGCTCGGGGACGGCTCGATCGTCGAAGCGGCGCTGGTGGTGGGCGCGGACGGCAAGGGGTCGCCCGTGCGCGGCGCAGCAGGGCTCAGGGTACGCGAGCGGGCGTTCCGGCAGGCCGCTCTCGTCTGCGACCTGACGCTGGAGCGGCCGCTCGAGGGCGTCTCTGTGGAATTTCACTATCCGGACGGGCCGTTCACGCTCGTGCCGGCGGGGGAGAACCGGGCCAACCTCGTCTGGATCGACCTGCCCGAACGGCTCGAGGCCGCGCGAGGCGCGGGCGAAGCAGGCTTTGCGGCAGCGCTGATGGCGAAGTCGAAAGGTCTATTCGGGGCGCTGAAGCCGGTGACCGGCGCTTTCGTCTTTCCGCTCAGCACGCTCGGGGTCGACCTCGCCGGGCGCGACGGAGTGGTGCTGGTGGGGGAATCGGCGCACGCGTTCCCGCCCATCGGCGCGCAGGGGCTGAACCTCGGGTTGCGCGACGTGGCCGATCTGGCGCGTGTCATCGCGCTCGAGGGCGGGCGGCAGGAGGGCTGGGCGGAGCGGGTCAGTGCAGACTATGCCCGATCGCGGGCGCCCGACCTGTTGCGCACGGGCGCGATGGTGGACGGGCTCTTCCGCTCGCTGTTGAGCGAAATGCTGCCCGCACAGACCGCGCGGGCGGGCGGGCTCTGGGCGCTGAAGCTGCTGCCGGGCCTGAGGCGCCGCGCCTTCGGGCTGGGCATGGGCGCAACAGGGCGCTGAGGCCATGAAAAAGGGCGCCCGAGGGCGCCCTTCGCATGTGGGTCGATGCGAGCCCGATCAGGGCGCGGCCGGAGCCTCGGGAGCAGCCGGCGCGGCGCCGGCACCGTCGAGCTGCTGGCGCATCTGCTGGGCGCGATCCTGAAGGACCTGCTCGAGGGCGGAAGGCGTCGTGCTTTCCTGGGCGAATTCGTCGAAGGTCAGCGTCGCCTCGCCATCATAGACGGAGGTGAAGCCGGCCAGATCAATCTCGATGACGAGATCCTGATTCTGCCGGTTCTTGGCGGTGAGCTTGAGCTTGCCGCCGCGCTTCAGCGACGTCACATAGGCTTCGTTGATGACGAGCTGGGTGGCGCAGGACTGCGGGTCGCACAGCATGAAGGGCACGCGGATCGGGTTGCCGCCATCGATCTGCCAAGTAAGGCCGAAGGGCAGCAGCACGCCGAGCGGAACCGCGGCGACGGCGAGCAGGCGGCTCTCCTGACCCGGATCGTCGCGCAGCAGGAAGGAACCGAGGAACTGGCCATTGTTCAGCACGACCTGGCGCATGATGCAGGCTTCTTCGCCATTATCGAGCGGGTCGCAGACCTTGAGCCAGTTCTGCTCGGGCGTGCGCGGCGCGGCAGCGGCGGCAGGCGCTGCGGCCTCGCCATTCTGCGCGAACGCAGCACCGGCCGGCATGACGAGGGCCGCGGCTGCTAGACCGGCGAGGAGAATGTTTTTGAGGGTCATCGAGTGTCCTTGGAGCTCCCTTGGCAGGTCCGGTGACGCTCGGCCATCCGGCTGTAGACCACGCCCTTCAAGGGCTCAAATCGGGCAATAACATGACACCCCGCCCTTACAGAAGCGTTATCGCAGAAGGTGTTGCCTAGGCGCTGCTGCCTTCGGCGAGGCGGGCAAGGCGCGCAAGGATTGCCGCGGTGCCCTTGAGGCGCTGCTCGGGCGTCGGCCAGTTGCGCGCAAAGACGAGCTTCTGGTCGGGCTTGATGCGGACATTGCTCGCCGGATCTGAGACGAGGCGCACGAGACCGGCCGGATCGGGGAACTCGTTGTTGCGCAGCGTGACGACTGCGCCCTTGGGCCCGGCATCGACCTTTTCGACATTGGCGGTGCGGCAGAGCGCTTTGACCAGGATGATCTTGAGGAGCGCCTCCACCTCGTCGGGCAAAGGACCGAATCGGTCGATGAGCTCTGCGCCCAGCGCGTCGATCTCGCGGGCATCGGCGAGATCGCCGAGGCGGCGGTAGAGCTGCATGCGCAGCTGCAGATCAGGCACGTAGTGCTCTGGGATCATCACCGGCATGCCGAGCGAGATCTGCGGGCTCCACTCATTGGTATCCTCGTACTCCGCCTCGCCCGAGCGGAGGGCGGCGACGGCTTCCTCCAGCATGGACTGATAGAGCTCGAAGCCCACTTCGCGGATGTGCCCGGACTGCTCCTCGCCGAGGAGATTGCCGGCGCCGCGGATGTCGAGATCATGGCTTGCGAGCTGGAAGCCGGCGCCGAGGCTTTCGAGCGATTGCAGGACCGTGAGGCGCCGCTCGGCGGTATCGGTGAGCTTCCGGTCCGCAGGGACGGTGAAGAGCGCGTAGGCGCGCTGCTTGGAGCGCCCGATGCGGCCGCGGATCTGATAGAGCTGGGCAAGGCCGAAATGATCGGCCCGATGCACGATCAGCGTGTTGGCATTGGGGATGTCGAGGCCCGATTCGACGATGGTGGTGGCGACGAGGACATCGAACTTGCCGTCGTAGAAATTGTTCATGATGTCGTCGAGCTCGCCCGGCGCCATCTGGCCATTGGCGACGACGAAGGAGACTTCGGGCACCTGGGTGCGCAGGAACTCGGCGATGTCGACCTGGTCCTTGATGCGCGGAACCACATAGAAGGACTGGCCGCCGCGGTATTTCTCGCGCAGCAGCGCCTCGCGGACGCTGAGCGCGTCGAAGGGCGAGATGAAGGTGCGGATGGCGAGGCGATCGACGGGCGGGGTCGCGAGGAGGCTCAGATCGCGCACGCCGGTGAGCGCCAGCTGCAGGGTGCGCGGAATCGGTGTCGCGGTGAGGGTCAGGACGTGGACGTTGTCGCGGAGCTCCTTGAGGCGCTCCTTGTGCGCGACGCCGAAATGCTGCTCCTCATCGACGATGAGGAGCCCCAGATCGGCGAACTTCACGGTCTTGGAGAGGAGGGTGTGGGTGCCGACGACGATGTCGACCTGGCCCGCGGCGAGGCCCTCCTTGGTTGCCTTGAGCTCGGCGGCGCTGACGAGGCGGGAGGCCTGCGCGACGCGCACCGGGAGGCCGGAGAAGCGCTCGGCGAACGTGCGGTAGTGCTGGCGCGCGAGGAGCGTCGTGGGCACGACGACGGCGACCTGGCGACCCGATAGCGCGACCGCGAAGGCGGCGCGGAGCGCGACCTCGGTCTTGCCGAAGCCCACATCGCCGCAGACGAGCCGGTCCATGACGCGCCCGGAGGTCAGATCGTCGAGCACGGCGCCGATGGCGTTGAGCTGGTCCTCGGTCTCGTCATAGGGGAAGCGGGCCGCGAATTCATCATAGGCGCCGACCGGATATTCGATGGGTTCGGCGCGCGAGAGCTGGCGGGCGGCCGCGATCTTGATGAGCTGCTCGGCCATCTCGCGGATGCGTTTCTTGAGCTTCCCCTTCTTGGCCTGCCACGCCACGCCGCCGAGCCGGTCGAGCTCGCCACCCGTTTCTTCCGAGCCGTAGCGGGAGAGCAGCTCGATGTTCTCGACGGGGAGGTAGAGCTTGTCGCCGCGCGCGTATTCGATCTCGACGCAATCATGGGGCGCGCCTGCCGCTTCGATGGCCTTGAGGCCGATGAAGCGGCCGATGCCGTGATCGACGTGGACGACGAGATCGCCGGCGGCGAGGCTGGTCGCCTCGGTGAGCGCGTCGCTCGC
Source organism: Arsenicitalea aurantiaca (assembly GCF_003994485.1). Lineage (GTDB taxonomy): Bacteria > Pseudomonadota > Alphaproteobacteria > Rhizobiales > Devosiaceae > Arsenicitalea > Arsenicitalea aurantiaca. Next base: position 515,018 of record NZ_RZNJ01000002.1, on the reverse strand, counting down.
CTTCTTGCGGCGCTGCGGGCGCAGGAGGCGTTCGCCCAGAATGTCCTGCTCGGAGAGGACGAGCATTTCGTCCGTTTCGAAGCCGGATTCGAGCCCCAGGACGACGAGCGCGGTGGTGTTGGGCGAGGTGGTCGCCGCATCCTGCCAATTGGCGGCGAGACGCGGATGGGCGAGCCCGTGATCGGCAAGGACCTGTGCCATGCGATCGCGCGAACCCTCGCTCCAGCAGGCGATGATCGTGCGGCGGCCGGATTTGCGCTGCTCCTTGAGGAGCGCGACGACGGCGGCGAAGAGGTTGGTCTCGGGGCTCGCGCGCTCGGCAGCGAAATTGTGCGCGAGCCGGCCGCCGGCATCCTCGATGCCCCTGCCCTCGCCCGGCACGAAGGGCGTGAACTGGACGATGTCGCCGCCCGGCAGGTGGGCGATGTCGGCCTCGATCTCGTAGAGTTCGCCGGGTGGCACGGGCTTGTAGGGGGCGCCGGAGGTCGTCGCCTGCTTTGCGGTGCGGGCGTCCTCGCGGGCCTCGTAATAGTCGGCAATCTGGGTCTGGCGGTCGGCAAAGGCCTCGCGCACCTGATCATCGAGGACGAAAGGCGCATCGCCCACATAGTCGGCGAGCCGGTCCATGTGGTCGTAGAAGAAAGGGATCCAGTGCTCCAGGCCGGGAAAGCGCTGCCCGGCGCTGATGCTGGTGTAGAGCGGATCATCGACCGTGTTGCCGCCGAAGGCGGCGGTGTAGCGGGTGCGGAAACGGCGGATGGTCTCGGCGTCGAGCACCACCTCGCTCATCGGCGCGAGCGCAATGCGCTTGAGATTGCCCGTGCTGCGCTGGCTGTCGGGATCAAAGGTGCGGATGGTTTCGAGCTGGGCGCCGAAGAAATCGAAGCGCAGCGGGCTCTCCATGCCGGCGGGGAAAAGATCGATCAGCCCGCCGCGAACCGCATATTCGCCGGTCTCGCGGACGGTGGGGACGCGCAGATAGCCATTATTGGCGGCCCAGGCGATGAGCTTTTCGCTATCAACCACCTGCCCGGCGGCCGCCGAGAAGCTCATGGTCGCGACGGTTTCGCGCGGCGGGAGCTTCTGGATCAGCGCGTTGACGGCGGTGAGGACGATGGCGCCTTTGGTCGCCGGATCGGTGAGCGCGGCGAGCGCGGTCATGCGGGCGGAAATGGTGACGCCATTGGGCGAGACGCGGTCATAGGGCAGGCAGTCCCAGGCCGGCAGGGTGAGCACCGGATGGCCGGGCAGCATCTGCTCGAGGATCTCCGCCATGCGCTGCAGGCGCCTGCCGTCGCGCGCAACGAAGACGGCGGCGACCGGCGCGTCGGGCTCGGCAGCGAGGCGCTGCTCGAGCTGGCGCGCGAGCACGATCGGCTGCATGCCGTCGGGCACATTGGCGATGGTGCGGATCGGGGACGGAAGGTCCGTCTTGGACGTCTTTGCGGTCACGGGGCGGATTACCGGGAGGAGGACTGGCGGAAGGCGACAAGCTCGGCGATGAGCTCGGAATCGGCCGAGGGCGGTGGAGGTTCCTGCCCCATCACCCATTTGAGCAGCAGCACGTCCTCCTCGGCGATGAAGGCCTCGAGCCGGTCGAGGGCGGCGCCGTCGAGCCGGTCGAGATGTGCATCGACATAGGGGCCGAGAATCAGGTCCATCTCCTGCGTGCCGCGATGCCAGGCGCGATAGCGCAGGCGCTTGCGGCGCATCAGGATGTCTTCTCCGGCTGGGGACTGGTCGGCCATGAGCGGACGATCTCGCAATTTGAAGGCGCTTTCCTTACGCTCTGGCGTGGTAAATGTCAGCCCTTAGCCACAGCGCGCCTTGCCGCAGGCGCATTCGAGCATTCAGAGCCCACCTTTGTCCCGTCCCGCCATACTCGATCCGCTGTTCCGTTCGCTGCGCTCGAGCAAGGGCGTCGGGCCGCAGCTGAGCGCGCTGTTGGCGCGGTTCTTCGGCGCGCCCGAGGGACAGGACGCGATCGCGCTCGACCTTCTGATGCACATGCCGTCGGGCTTCGTCGACCGGCGGCGGATGGACGGGGTGGCAAACACCTATCACGGGCACATCTCGACGCTGAAACTCCATATCGACCGGCATCTGCCCCCGCCGCGCGGCAAGCCGCACGTGCCGCATCGGGTGATGGCCCATGACGAGACGGGAGATATCCAGCTCGTCTTCTTCCGCGCGCAGGGGGGATGGGTGGAGCGGGCGCTGCCGGTGGGCGAGACGCGCTTCGTTTCGGGCGAGGTCGGGTTCTTCAACGGCGAAAAGCAGATCACTCATCCCGACTATATCGTCGAGCCCGAGAAATTCGAGACGCTGCCGCTGGTCGAGCCGGTCTACCCGCTGACCCATGGGCTGAGCGCCAAGGTGCTGGTGAAGCTGACCCGCCAGATCCTCGATACCGTGCCGGAGCTGCCCGAATGGGTGCCCGAGGCCCGGCGCGGCCCCTGGCCCGGCTTTCGCGAGGCGATGGCGCGGGTGCACCTGCCGCAGAACCCGGCAGATGCGGAACTGGGCGGAGCAGCGCGCACGCGGCTCGCTTACGACGAATATCTCGCAGGCCAGCTGGCGCTGCTCCTCGTGCGCAGCGAACTCGTGGCGCCGCGCGGCGTTGCGCGCGTCTTTACCGGCGCCATCACCGAGCGCGTGGCGGCCGCCCTGCCCTTTTCGCTGACGGCGGGCCAGCAGGCGGCGCTCGAGGACATCCGCCGCGACCTCGCCGCGCCCGAACGCATGTCGCGGCTGCTGCAGGGCGATGTCGGCTCGGGCAAGACGGTCGTGGCGCTGATGACGATGGCGGCGATGGCCGAAAGCGGCGCGCAATCGGCACTGATGGCCCCGACCGAACTTCTGGCGGCGCAGCACTACAAGACCCTGAAGCCGCTCTGTGAGCGGGCGGGGCTCGGCATCGTGCTGCTGACGGGCAAGCAGAAGGCGGCAGAACGGCGGGCGGCCCTGGAGGACCTGGCGAGCGGCGCGACCTCCATTGCCGTCGGGACCCATGCGCTCTTCCAGTCGGGCGTCGCGTTCCGCGATCTGGGGCTGACGGTGGTCGACGAACAGCACCGGTTCGGCGTCCACCAGCGGCTGGCACTGTCGGAAAAGGGCCGGCACACCGATCTGCTGGTGATGACGGCGACGCCGATTCCGCGCACGCTGGTGCTCACCCATTTCGGCGACATGGCAGTCAGCATATTGCGCGAGAAGCCGGCGGGGCGTCAGCCCATCGACACCGCGGTGCTGCCGATCGGCGAGTATGAGCGCGTGGTGGCCCGGCTTCGGGCGCGGATCGATGAGGGGGCGCAGGCCTTCTGGGTGTGTCCGCTGGTGGAGGAAAGCGAGACGCTGGACGTGGTCTCGGCCGAGGACCGGTTCGCCGAACTGCAGGCTGTGTTCGGCGCGGAGGTGGCGCTGGTGCACGGGCGGATGAGCGGAGCCGCCAAGCAGGCGGTGATGGCCGATTTTGCCGCGGGGCGCACGCGCATACTGGTGGCGACTACGGTGATCGAAGTGGGCGTCGACGTGCCCAATGCCTCGATCATGATCATCGAGCACGCGGAGCGGTTCGGGCTGGCGCAGCTGCACCAGCTGCGCGGGCGGGTCGGGCGCGGGGCAAAGCGTTCGGCGTGCCTGTTGCTCTTCAAGACGCCGCTGAGCGAAACGGCGGAGGCGCGGCTCGAGACGATCAAGTCGACCGAGGACGGCTTCGTGATCGCCGAACGCGACCTGGAACTGCGTGGCCAGGGCGATGTGCTCGGGACGCGGCAGTCCGGCATGCCGGGCTATCGGCTCGCCGTGCCGGACGTGCACAGCTATTTGCTCGAATGGGCCCATGAGGATGCGATTGAGGCGCTGGCGCGCAATCCGGGACTGGCCGGCGCCGAGGGCGAAGCCATGCGCGTGCTGCTGCACCTCTTCCGCAAGGACCTCGCCATCCCCCTGATCCGGGCGGGTTGAGATTGGAGAGGGGCCGTCCAGATGTTATATGATCAGGGAGATGGTCAGGAGGCCGGGATGAGTGCAGTCAGTCTTGCCGATGCGAAGGCGCGGCTCAGCGAACTCGTCAATCGTGTGGAAGCCGGAGAGACGATCGAGATCACCCGGAAAGGCAAGGTGGTGGCGCGGCTCGGGCCCGCGGTGACGCCGAAACCGCCGGTGGACGTGGAGCGCCTGCGCGCACATCTGGCGCGCATCCCTTTTCAGGATGAGCCCGCTGTCGACACTGTTCGCGCGATGCGCGACGACGATCGCTATTAATGATCTACGTCGATACCAGCCTGCTGGTCGCGATGCATGTGACAGAACGGGACAGCGAACGCGCACTCGGCTGGTTCGCCCGGATTGCAGGCGCGCAACTGGCTCTCTCAGACTGGACGGAGCTGGAGTTCGCCTCAGCACTCTCGCGCAAGATGCGTAGCGGAACGCTCAGCATGGACACACGCCTGCTGATCGATGAGGCCTTCTCGGTTACGCAGGCCAGCAACTTTCAGCGGCTCGAAGTCGGCAGCGCCGATTTCACCCTCGCCGCTGCCATGGTGCACCGCTTTCAAACCGGACTGCGAGCAGGCGATGCGCTGCATCTCGCCCTCGCCAAACGGCACGGGGCATCTCTCGCCACGCTCGATCGGACCCTCGTCGCCGCTGCAGGTGAATTCGGCGTTGTCGCTGAGATTGTCGACTGACCCCTACTCCACCGTTACCGATTTGGCGAGATTGCGGGGCTGGTCCACGTCCGTGCCCATCATCACGGCGGTGTGGTAGGCGAGGAGCTGGACCGGGATCATGGCGAGGATGGGCGCGACGAAGCTCTCGACCTTCGGGATGACGATGGTTTCGGCGACGCCTTCGCCGACGGCGCGCGCGCCATCCTCGTCGGTGATGAGGATGATCTGGCCACCACGGGCGGCGACCTCCTGCATGTTGGAGAGGGTTTTCTCCATCAGCTCGTCCGAGGGCGCGACGACGATCACGGGCATCGCCTCGTCGACCAGCGCGATGGGGCCGTGCTTGAGCTCGCCTGCTGCATAACCTTCAGCGTGTATGTAGCTGATTTCCTTGAGCTTCAGGGCGCCTTCCATGGCGACAGGGAACATCGGGCCGCGCCCGAGATAAAGGACGTCGCGCGCCTTGGAGAGCCGCCGGGAGATCTCGACGATCTGGCTTTCGGTGCCGAGGGCGGCGGAGACGGCGCTCGGGAGGGCGACGAGCGCCCGGACGAGTTCGGCCTCGCGGGTGCGATCAAGCGTGCCGCGCGCAACGCCGGCGGCGATGACGAGGCTGGCGAGCGCGGTGAGCTGGGCGGTCAGCGCCTTGGTGGAGGCAACGCCGATCTCGGGCCCGCAAAGGGTCGGGAAGACGACCTGGCTTTCCCGGGCGATGGTGGATTCGGCGACGTTGACGATGGAGGCGACGTATTGCCCCTGCCCCGCGCAGTAGCGGAGCGCGGCGAGCGTGTCGGCGGTTTCGCCCGACTGCGAGATGAAGAGGGAGAGGCCGCCCTTTTCGAGCGGGGGCTCGCGATACCGGAACTCGGAGGCGACATCGACATCGACCGGCAGGCGGGCATGGCGCTCGAACCAGTATTTGGCGATCGCGCCGGCGAAGGACGCGGTGCCGCAGGCGCTGATGGTGAGCCGCGAGAGATCCGCGAAATCGAACGGAAGCGCCTCGCGCAGGGCGACCGCTTCATTGCCCATGTCGACGTAGTGGCTCAGCGTGTGTGAGATGGTCTCGGGCTGCTCGTAGATCTCCTTGGCCATGAAGTGGCGGTGATTGCCCTTGTCGACGAGGAGCGCCGAGGCCTGCGAGAGCTGGGTTTCGCGCCGGACGATGCCGTCCGAACCGTCGCGTATGGTGACGCCGGCGGGCGTGATGACGGCCCAGTCCCCGTCTTCGAGATAGGTGAGGCGCGAGGTGAAGGGCGCGAGCGCCATCGCATCGGAGCCCAGATACATCTCGGCGGTGCCGTGCCCGATGGCCAGAGGCGCACCGCGCCGCGCGGCGATCAGCATGCCCTCTTCGCCCTTGAAGAGGAAGGCGAGGGCGAAGGCGCCGCGCAGGGCCTTCAGCGTCGTGGCCACGGCCGCTTCGGGGGCGAGGCCGCGATCGAGCTCGCGGGTGACCCAGAGCGCGACGGACTCGGTATCGGTCTGCGTCTTGGGCAGATAGCCGTCCTTGCCGAGATCGGTGAGAAGCTCGCGGAAGTTCTCGATGATTCCATTGTGGACGATGGCGACGCGCTCGGTGGCGTGGGGATGGGCATTGTGCTCGGTCGGCGCGCCATGGGTGGCCCAGCGCGTGTGCCCGATGCCGATGGTGCCGCCCAAAGGCTCGAAGGCGAGTTTCTGGGCCAGATTGCCGAGCTTGCCCTCGGCGCGGCGGCGACCGATCGTGCCGCCATCGAGCGTGGCGACGCCGGCGCTGTCATAGCCGCGATATTCGAGCCGCCGCAGGGCCTCGACGAGGCGCGGGGCGACGGGTTCGGTGCCGATGATGCCGACGATGCCGCACATGGATTACTTCCCCGATTTCTGGGCCTTGAGCGCGCGGGCGCGCTCGCGGAGGGTTGCGGCATGGCCGGGCTTAACGACCTGGCGGGCACGCCCGAGCGCCAGAGCATCCGCCGGCACGTCCTCGGTGATGACGCTGCCCGAGCCGACGAAGGCGCCCTCGCCGATCTCGACCGGCGCGACGAGCGAAGAATTGGAGCCGATGAAGGCCCCTGCCCCGATCACCGTGCGGTGCTTGTTGGTGCCGTCGTAATTGCAGGTGATGGTGCCGGCGCCGAGATTGGCCTTCGCACCGATGCTGGCATCGCCCACATAGCTCAGGTGGTTGACCTTGGCGCCGGCAGCGATCTCGGCCTTCTTGACCTCGACGAAATTGCCGATTTTCGCACCGTCGCCGATTTCGGCGGCCGGGCGGAGGCGCGCGAAGGGCCCGATTTCGGCGCCGGCGCCGATCGTCGTGCCCTCGAGATGGCTGAAGGCGCGGATGATTGCGCCCTCGCCGATGCGGACGCCCGGACCGATGAAAACCGAAGGCTCGATCAGGACGTCGCGCGCGATTTCGGTATCCCAGGAGAGCCAGGTGGTCGCCGGATCGCGCAGGGTGACGCCGGCGGCCATGAAGTCCTGCCGCCGCAGATCCTGGAACTGGCGTTCGGCCTGGGCGAGCTGGGCGCGGTCATTGACGCCGAGCACTTCATCGGCCGGAGCGGTGGTGAAGGCGACCTCGCGTCCATCGGCATTGGCGAGCTCGACGGCATCGGTCAGGTAGAATTCGCCCTTGGCATTGGCATTGCCGATGCGATCGATGATGGCGCGCAGGGCCTCGGCGCGGAAGCCCATGATGCCCGAATTGCAGAGCGTGACGGCGCGTTCGGCTTCGCTCGCATCCTTGTGCTCGCGGATGGCGCGCAGGCGGCCGCCCTCGGTGAGGAGGCGCCCATAGCCCGTGGGGTCAGGCGTATCGAAGCCCACGACGACGATGTCCGCGCCCGCCTCGAGCCGGGCGGAGACGGCGGCGATGGTGTCGTGCCGGACGAGCGGGCCATCCCCGAAGAGGACGACGACATTGCCGGTCCCTGCTGAAAAGAGGTCGCGGGCGGCGCGCACGGCATGGGCGGTGCCGAGGCGCTCGGCCTGGGTCACCATCGCGGCGCCCGGATAATCGGCGGCGACCATGGCGGCGACACCCTGATGATCGGGGCCGATGACGACCGAAAGGCGAGCGGCGCCGGCGCGCGTGGCCGAAGCGAGGACGTGGCCCAGCATGGGGCGACCGCCAATGGGGTGCATGACCTTGGGAAGGCTCGAGCGCATGCGGGTGCCCTCACCCGCTGCCAGCACGATCGCCGCTAGTTCAGCCATTTTCGCTTCCTGCCTCTTTCGTCGCTGTTTTGGCCGGGATTGGCACGAAACTAAGGCCGATCCCTTGGCAAACCGATAATGCCCGCGGCACTGGCGGGGCTGCGCCCTTCGATTTCGTTCCAACCGGACGTGGCGAAACACTAAACTGCACGGATCGGCGATGATTCGACACTCCGTCCGGGGGGACGCTTGGCGCGTGCTGCAGACCAGTTCCGGCAATCGGACGTGACCGCATGGGCGCTGGTGGCGCTCTGCTGCGGCGCGTTTGCCGTGCTCGCCGCCAATGTGGGTGCGCGCGTGCCCCCGCAGGTCTTCGCGGCACTGCATGCGAGCCGGGCGGACGGGGCGACGCTCAACCAGCTGCATGGCGAGCTCATCAGCCAGCAGGCGGCGATCGCTCAGCTGCGGCAGGAAAACGCCACGATGTCGGCGCGGTTCTCGCTCGCCGAGCAGCGGGGCAGCGAGACGTCGCGGCGGGTGGGTGCGCTGGAGGTCTCGATACCGGACCTGCTCGAAATCCTGCCCGACAATGCGCCCATCGACCGGAGCAATCTCACCGCCTCGATCGGCGCGGCGGCCGAGAGCGGAGATGCGCCCGAACAGTTCGACGTGTTCGGCGGGACGATGAGCGTGCAGCGCGGGCCGATGATGCCCCAGGCGGCAGTTCTGGTGGCGGGGGACGGATCGCTGCAGCCCATGCCGCCCGTGCCCGAGCCGTTGGCGGAGCCCGAGCCCGAGGCCGACGCCCCGGCAGGCGAAGAGGAGGCGGCGCTCGAAGTGCCGGCTGCCCCTGACGCCGAGGATGACGGCACGGCGCTGCTGGCGGCGCTGCAACTCGAAACGATCGAAGAGCTCGAGGCGGCGCAGGCGGTGGCGCTCGGGCCGGATGTGGCGCGCGGCGACGCGGACGCCGCGTGGACGGACATCGCCGCCAAGGTCGGCATGCTGCTGATCGGGCTCGAACCGCGCTTCGATGGCGAGGGCGAGGCCGGACGGCTGGTTGTGGGCCCCCTCGCCTCCCCGAATGCGGCGTCGGCGCTCTGCCAGCGCCTGCTGCCGGTCGGCATCACCTGCGACCCGGTGCCCTATCGCGGGGAAAGGCTGGGCGGAGCGGCGGAAGCGGGCTGAATTGCGGTTGACAGGCACGGGCCAGCGACTATGTTCCGCGCCCAGACGTTCCGTCCCCGGAGCGCCGGTAGCTCAGTGGTAGAGCATTCGACTTTTAATCGAATGGTCGAGGGTTCGACCCCCTCCCGGCGTACCAATCTCTCCTGATCGAAGGCGATGATGCGGCAGGGCCGCGACGGCCCCGTGCAACTCGCGGGGCTCTGGCGCCGTTGGACGTCAAAAGATGCCATGGAGACGCCACACATGCAGCGCCCGCCCCTCCTGCTCATTGCATTGCTCATCCTCTCGGCCGCCCCTGCGCTGGGCCAGCCGGCGGCTGAAGGTTCGGGGCTTTCGGGCACAAGCGTCGAAGCGTTGGGCGGAAGCGTCGGGGTTTCGCTCGATGTTGGCGGCAGTCTCGATGCGCGGCCGAGCGACGGCAGCATGGGTGGCTCCGGTAGCGTCGGGGTTTCGACCGGGATCGGCTCGGTCGGGGCGGGTCTCGATGTGAGCCTGCCAACGGGCGGGCAGCGCGGGGAGCCGGAGAGCGTGCCCGTGGGGACGACCATCGGGCAGGCCTCGACCGGGATCTCGACGCAGCCGCTTCCGACCGAGACCGAAGAGGTCGCGGCATCGACCTGCAGCGACACCGTGTCGGGTCGCCTGATGCATGCGGCCGAGATCGTGCCGATCGGCGCAGAGAGTGCCGTCGCCATCGTGCCGCTCTGCGACGGGGTTTCGATCGACGGATCGGGCATGGCCGAACTCGCGCCCCTCGTGGCGGACAATGCCCGGCTTGCCGATGCGCTCGCGACCGCCGGGCACGATGCCGGTGACGTCGTCGCGATCACGAGCGCCGAAGGGGCGATCGTTCTCTATGTGCCACAGGGTTGAGCGCTCAGGCGCTCAGCGCGTGGAAATGCTCGAGCAGGCCGCGCGTGGAGCTGTCGTGGTCTTGGGCGTCTGCTTCGCCCGTCACCTTTGGCAGGAGCGCCTTGGCAAGCTGCTTGCCGAGCTCGACACCCCATTGATCGAATGAGTTGATGCCCCAGATGGTGCCCTGGACGAAGACCTTGTGCTCATAAAGCGCGATGAGGCGCCCGAGCATGCGCGGATCGAGCTTCTCGTAGATTAGGGTGTTCGACGGCCGGTTGCCGGGAAACACCTTGTGAGGAGCGAGCGCGGCAATGGCGGCTTCGTCCAGCCCCTCGGCGCGCAGTTCGGCCTCCACCTCATCGCGCGTCTTGCCCAGCATCAGTGCTTCGGACTGGGCGAGGCAGTTGGCGACTAGCTTGGCATGGTGCGGCGGCAGCTTCTCCTGCGGGACGACGGCGAGCAGGAAATCGCAAGGGATGACGTCGGTCCCCTGGTGGATCAGCTGATAGAAGGCGTGTTGGCCGTTGGTGCCGGGCTCGCCCCAGACCACGGGACCAGTCGACCAGCCGACCGGCGCGCCCGAGAGCGTCACCGATTTGCCGTTCGATTCCATGTCCTGCTGCTGGAGGTAAGCGGGAAAGCGGCTCAGCCTCTGGTCGTAGGGCAGCACGGCGTGGGTCGGGAAACCCCAGACATTGCGGTACCAGACCCCGAGCAGGCCCATGATGACCGGCAGGTTCTGCTCGAGCGGGGTCGTGCGGAAATGCACGTCCATCTGCGCGGCGCCGGCGAGGAAGGCCGAAAAATTGTCGAACCCGATGGCGAGCGCGACGGGCAGGCCGATCGCCGACCAGACCGAGTAGCGGCCGCCCACCCAGTCCCAGAAGCCGAAGATGCGATCTTCCTGGATGCCGAAGGCGGCGCAGGCGGTGAGATTGGTGGAGACGGCGGCGAAATGGCTGCCGACGGCGCCCTCCCCGAGCGAGCGGGCGATCCATGCGCGGGCAGAGCCGGCATTGGTCATGGTCTCGTCGGTGGTGAAGGTCTTGCTCGCGACGACGAAGAGCGTCGTTGCAGGGTCGAGGCGCTTCAGCGTGTCATTGATGTGGGCGCCATCGACATTGGAGACGTAGTGGGCGCGCAGGTCGGGCCGCGTGTAGGGCTCGAGCGCGAGTGTGACCATGGCCGGGCCGAGATCGGACCCGCCGATGCCGATGTTGACGATATCGGTGAAGCGCCGACCGGTAGCGCCGGTAAGCGCGCCGCCGCGTACCGCATCGGTGAAGACGCGGATGCGCTCGAGCGTCTCGCGCACGGCCGGCATGACGTCACGGCCGCCGAGGAGGACGCGGGTATCGTCCTGATGGCGCAGAGCCATGTGCAGCACGGCGCGGTTCTCGGTGGTGTTGATCGCCTCGCCCGACCACATCGCGTCACGCCGCGCCTCGAGGTCGGCCGCGCGGGCGAGATCGAAGAGTGCGGTCATCGCCTCAAGGTCGATGCGGTTCTTGGAATAGTCGAGCAGGAGGTCGCGCTCGGTGGCCGAGAAGGTGCGGAAGCGTTCCGGATCGGCGGCGAACAGCGTGCGCATGTCGGTGCGCTCGAGCCGAGCGCGATGGGCGCTCAGGCCCGCAAAGTCTGGAGCGTAGGTCATATCGTTCATCGTCTTTTTGGCCCCTTGATTGCCGGCCTGAGGCCGACGCAGCAAGACTGGCCCAGATGGCCCCCGGGGACAAGCCCGGACCCCAAGGGTCAAGGCCCCGTACGATTTCAGACCGGTGGCAGGTCGCCTTTTGCCCAGCCCTCGCGCGTCTCGGCGGCGAAGTCGGCGAATCGGCCGGCTTCGATCGCCGCGCGGGCGCCTTTGACGAGGGTCTGGTAGTAGTGGAGGTTGATCTGGGAGAGGATCATGGCGCCGAGGATTTCCTCGGTGCGCACCAGATGGTGGAGATAGGCGCGCGAGAAGCGGCGGCAATTGGGATTTTCGGAATTCGCATCGAGGGGACGCGGATCATCCTTGTGCCGGGCGTTCTTGAAGTTGACGACGCCCATCGCGGTATAGGCGTGGCCATGCCGGCCGGCGCGGGTGGGATGGACGCAATCGAACATGTCGATGCCGCGCCCGATTGCGCCCAGAATGTCGTCGGGCTTGCCGACACCCATGAGGTAGCGCGGCTTTTCCTTCGGCATTTCGGGGGTGAGATCTTCGAGAACGCGGAACATCACCTCCTGCGGCTCGCCGACCGCGAGGCCACCCACCGAATAGCCGTCAAAGCCGATGGAGGCGAGCCCGGCGGCCGAGCGGGCGCGCAGCGCGGCATCGTCGCCACCCTGCACGATGCCGAAGAGCATGCGCGCCGGCTGCTGACCGAAGGCGGCCTTGGACCGGTCGGCCCATCGGAGCGAGAGCTCCATCGCGCGTTCCATCTCCTTGTGCTCGGCGGGCAGCGCGATGCATTCGTCGAGCTGCATGATGATGTCGCTGTCGAGCAGGAGCTGGATTTCGATGGAGCGCTCGGGCGTCAGCTCGTGAGCCGACCCATCGATGTGGGAGCGGAAGGTGACGCCGCGTTCATCGAGCTTGCGCAGCTTTGCTAGCGACATCACCTGGAAGCCGCCGCTATCGGTGAGGATGGGGCGCTGCCAGTCCATGAAATCGTGCAGGCCGCCAAGGCTCGCGACGCGCTCGGCGCCGGGGCGCAGCATCAGGTGATAGGTGTTGCCGAGGAGAATGTCGGCGCCGGTGTCACGCACCTGCTCGGGATACATCGCCTTGACGGTGCCAACGGTGCCGACGGGCATGAAGGCGGGCGTTTCGATTGCGCCGCGCGGCATGTCGATGCGGCCGCGCCGGGCGAGGCCGTCGGTGGCCGAAAGGGTGAACTTCGTCTTGGTCATTCGTCTTCGTCCCGGCTCCGGTCGCGCATGAGGAGCGAAGCGTCCCCATAGGAGTAGAAGCGGTAGCCGTCCTCGATCGCATGGCGATAGGCGTCGCGCATGGTGTCGAGCCCCGAAAAGGCACTGACGAGCATGAAGAGCGTCGAGCGCGGCAGGTGGAAATTGGTCATCAGCATGTCGGCGACGCGGAAGCGGAAGCCGGGGGTGATGAAGATGTCGGTCTCCCCGCTGAAGGGCGCGAGGCGGCCGGTGGCACGGGCCGCGGTCTCGAGAAGGCGGAGACTGGTCGTGCCCACCGCGATGATGCGGCCGCCGGCGGCGATGCGGGCATTGAGCCGGTGTACGGTTGCCTCGGTGATCTCGCCCCATTCGGCGTGCATGCGGTGCTCGGCGGTGTCCTCCACCTTGACAGGGAGGAAGGTGCCCGCCCCCACATGGAGCGTGACGCGCTCGAGCCCGACGCTGCGGTCCGACAGGGCCTGGAGCAGGGTTTCGGTGAAATGCAGGCCCGCAGTGGGCGCGGCGACGGCGCCATCGACCGCCGCATAGACGGTCTGGTAGTCGACGGCATCGCGGGCCTCGGGCTTGCGCTTGGAGCCGATATAGGGCGGCAGCGGCATCGCGCCATGGGCCTTGATCGCCTCGTCGAGCTCCGCACCGCCAAGATCGAATTCGATGGTGACTTCACCCGTGTCGCCCTTGCCGGCGAGGGTGGCGCCGAGCTTCGGGCCCTCCCCCTCGCCCAGTTCGAGCCGGTCGAGCAGCCCGAGGCGCTTGGCAGGGCGGGCGAAGGCGCGCCAGGTGTGCGCGTCGACGCGCTTGTGGAGGTTGAACGAGACCGCGGCGCGCGACTCCCCGCGGATGCGCTCCCCGGTGAGCGCGGCGGGCAGCACGCGGGTGTCGTTGACGACGAGCACGTCGCCGGGGGCGAGAATGTCCACGAGATCGCGAACGTGCCGGTCGGCGAGACCGGTCGCGGGATCGACCACGAGCAGGCGCGCGGCATCGCGCGGCTCCACCGGATGGAGCGCGATCAGGGAGTCGGGGAGCTCGAAATCGAATTCGTCGACGCGCATGGGACGGGGTCCGGGATCTGGAGGCCGCAAGGAAAAGGCCGGCACTCGCGCGCCGGCCTCTCCCCACTAAGCATTGTCGGCCTGGATCGCAAGCGGGGTGGCTCAGGGCCCCTCGCAGACCATCGCGTAGGCGCCCACTCCGGGCATGGCGAGCGTGCCGGCCATGACGAAATCGCGGCCCTCGCTCGCCTTGGCGAGACGCAGTTCACCGACGATGTCGTTGACGGCTTCGTCGGTGAAGCTCGCCCAGAGACCATCCTCGGTCTCGAAACCCTGGCCGGCGACGATCAACGTGCCGGGGGCGATCACGGGATCAGTGCTCCAGCTCTCCTCGCCAATGGTGATCTCGGCGCGGAGGATGGAGAGGACGCTGAGCGTCCCCACCGAAAGCGTCATGGTCGCATCGCCCGCGGGATCGGTGCAGGTGATGGTGCCTGTCGCCATGGCCGGCTGGGCGAACCCGGCAAGCAGCAGGACGGCCGGCAGCAGGGTCCGCATCAGGCTGCGAGGTCCGCCGCGACCTTGACGCTGACCATCTTGTCGGGGCTCTGGACGGGCTCGCCGCGCTTGATCTGGTCGACGTTTTCCATGCCCTCGATCACCTTGCCCCAGACCGTGTACTGACGGTTGAGGAAGGGCGCGTCCTCAAAGCAGATGAAGAACTGCGAGTTGGCGCTGTCGGGGTTCTGGGCGCGTGCCATGGAGGCGGTGCCGCGCACGTGGGGCTCGGAATTGAATTCCTGCTTGAGGTTGGGGTATTTCGACCCGCCGGTGCCGGTGCCGTTGGGGCAGCCGGTCTGGGCCATGAAGCCCTCGATCACGCGGTGGAAGGCGATGCCGTCGTAAAACCCCTCGCGCGCCAGCTTCTTGATGTGGGCGACGTGGTTGGGGGCGAGGTCCGGGCGCATCTCGATGACGACGTTGCCCTTGGTGGTCTCGATGACCAGCGTGTTCTCGGGATCCTTGTAGTCAGCCATTATCGGCTCCAATCTTGCTCGTTAGCGATATTCGATGGTTGCGGAAACGATGCTGTCGGGGTTGGCGACGGCGCCGTTATTGCGGGGATCGCCCTGCTCGAGGGCATCGACGTAATCCATGCCGGAAACGACGTTGCCGAAGACGGTGTACTGACCGTTGAGGTGCGGCGCATCGGCATAGACGATGAAGAACTGGGAATTGGCGGAGTTGGGGTTGGCCGAACGGGCCATGCCCAGCGTGCCACGGACGAAGGGCGTGCTGGTGAATTCGGCAGTGAGGTCTGGCAGGTCGGACCCACCCATGCCGGTGCCGGTCGGATCGCCGGTCTGCGCCATGAAATCGGTGATCACGCGGTGAAAGACGACGCCATCGTAGAAGCCCTGCTCGGCAAGGGCGACGATGCGCTCGACATGGTTCGGCGCAAGCTCTGGCTGGAGGGCGATCTCGACGGTGCCATCCTCGAGTTCGAGCAGGAGATGGGGCGTGCCATCCTGGGCGAAGCCGGCGGTGCTGCCGAGAGCGAGGACGGACGCGAGGGCCAGCGTGCCGGCAAGGCGGCGGGCGGTGGTCTTGAAGAGCATCATGCTTTTGTCAGTGCCTTGAGTACGATGGTGGGGACGAAGGCGGAAATGTCACCGCCCATCTCCGCTATCTGGCGCACGAGTGTGGCCGAGATGTGCCTGACATGGGGGCTGGAGGGCACGAAGACGGTCTGAAGGTCCGGCGCCATCTGCGCATTCATGCCCACCATCTGCATCTCGTAATTGTAGTCGGTGGTGTCGCGCAGGCCGCGAATGATGAGCGTTGCGCCGTTCTGGCGGGCGGCGTGAACCATGAGCCCGCCGAAATCGACGATCTCGAATTCGGTGGCGGTGCGCTTGCCCACGGGCTCGAGCGTCTGGCGCAGAATGGCCATCCGGTCGGGATGGGAAAAGAGCGGCTGCTTGGAGTGGTGGGTGCCCACGGCGACGACGAGCCGGTCGACGAGCCGGCAGGCGCGTTCGATGACGTCCAGATGCCCATTGGTGAGCGGATCGAACGAGCCGGGATAGAAACCTACGAGTCGGGTCACGGCCATGCCTCCACTGCCTTCTCAAGCCCTTGGGGCTTCTCGCACTTCAAGCGTACAAACTCAATGCTGGAGCGCAAGCCAGACCGCGGCGCCGATGAGGAGCGCGCCGGCAATCTGGTTGACCCGGCGCGCACTGCGCCCGGCGAGCAGGTGCCGCGCCCGGGCGGCGATGACGATATAGGCGCCGTCGGTGATGAGTGCCGCGCCCATTTCGATCAGCCCCAGCACGAGGACCTGCGGCCAGGCGGGATAGGCGGGATTGACGAACTGGGGGAGGAAGGCGCCGAAGAAGAGGAGCGCCTTGGGATTGGACCAGAGCACCATGATGCCCGAGAGGACGAGCCTCCCCGGTGCGCCGGCATCGTCGACGCGGTCGATCTCGACCGTGCTGCGCGAGGTGAGATAATTGACGCCCATCCAGAGCAGGTAGGCCGCCCCGACATATTTGATGAAATCGAAGGCGAAGGTGACGAAGCCGACGACCGCTTCGAGCGCGACGGCGACGACGATCACCATGCCGAGCCGCCCGATCTGCGCGCCGAGCTCGAGCCAGAAACCGGCGGCAAGCCCGCGCGCGAGCGAGGTGGAGACGATGGCAGAGACCGTCACCCCCGGCACGATGGTGACGACGAAGGCCGCGACGATGAAGGAAACGAGCGTGGGAAGATCGAACATCGGGGGGCCGTGAAAAGCGGTCTTCAGCGGAAGGCCCGCCCGTGGCAGATGCCAGGGCGGGCCTTTCTAATGCGTGCTGACGAGGTTGCGCGGGGCCGGATCAGGCCTCGCCGCCCTCCCCTTCAGCGGTCGGCTCCTCGCCGTCCTCGGCATCGTCCTCGCTGCCGGTGTCGTTGATCCGCTCGACCGAAACGACCTTCTCGTCCTTTGCGGTGTGGAAGATGCGGACGCCCTTGGAGGCGCGGCTGGCAAAGCGGATGCCTTCAACCGGCACGCGGATCAGCTGGCCGCCATCGCTGACGAGCATGAGCTGATCGGACTCTTCGACCGGGAAGGCCGCCACGAGCTGGCCGATTTCGTCGAGCTTGGAGAGATCGGTCGCCTGGATGCCCTTGCCACCGCGATTGGAGATGCGGAAATCGTACGAAGACGAGATCTTGCCGAAGCCCTTCTCGTTGACCGTCAGCACGAATTGCTGGGCCGCATCCATCTGGGCGTAGCGCTCGACCGAGATCGCGGCCTCGCCGGCATCATCCTCGGCATCCTCGCCACCCTGCGGCTCGGCATCGGCGTCCTCGCCCGTGACGGCACGCCGATTGGCGGCGTACTGGCGGATGAAGGTGTTGCGCTCGGCGGGGGTCGCATCGAAATGCCGGAGGATCGACATGGAGATGACGCTGTCCCCCTCGCCCAGCGAGACGCCGCGCACGCCGGTGGAATCGCGGCCCTTGAAGACGCGGACGTCCCCGATCTCGAAGCGTATGGCGCGCCCGAGCGCAGTGGTCAGCAGCACATCGTCGCTTTCGCGCGCGGTCTCGACGCCGACGATGCCCTCTTCGTCATCGAGCTTCATGGCGATCTTGCCATTGCGGTTGACGGAGGTGAAATCGGCCAGCGAATTGCGGCGCACCGAGCCTGAGGTCGTGGCGAAGACGATGTCGAGATCGCTCCATTCGCGCTCGTCCTCGGGCAGCGGCATGATCGAGGTGATCCGCTCGCCCTGGTGGAGCGGGAGGATGTTGACCAGCGCCTTGCCGCGGGCATTCGGCGCGGCCATGGGCAGGCGCCAGACCTTGAGCTTGTAGACGATGCCACGCGAGGAGAAGAACAGCACCGGGGTATGGGTGCTGGCAACGAACAGGCGGGCGACGAAATCCTCATCCCGCGTCGCCATGCCCGAGCGGCCCTTGCCGCCGCGGCGTTGCGCCCGGTAGCTCGAGAGCGGCACGCGCTTGATGTAGCCGCCGTGGGTGACGGTGACGACCATGTCCTCGCGGGCGATAAGGTCTTCGTCCTCGAAATCGGCGGCGCTTTCCTCGATCGAGGTTTTGCGCGGGGTGCCGAACTGGTCGCGGATCTCGGTCAGCTCGTCCCGGATGATGGCGCGGACGCGATCGCGGGACCGCAGGATGTCGAGATAGTCGGAGATCTCTTCGCCGAGGCCGTTGAGCTCGTTGCCGATCTCGTCCCGGCCGAGCGCAGTGAGGCGCGACAGGGTCAATGCGAGAATGGCGCGGGCCTGCACGTCGGACAGGCGGAACGTGCCGTCCTCCTGGATGCGGTGGCGCGGATCGTCGATGAGCGCGATCAGGGGCGCGACATCGCGCGCCGGCCAGTCACGTTCCATGAGGCGTTCACGGGCAGTCGCCGGATCGGGCGCGGCGCGGATGAGCGCGATCACCTCGTCCACATTGGCGACGGCGACGGCGAGGCCGACGAGCACATGGGCGCGGTCGCGCGCCTTGTTGAGGAGGAATTTGGTGCGCCGGGTAACGACCTCCTCACGGAAGTCGATGAAGGCGGAGAGAATGGGCTGCAGCCCCAGAAGCTCGGGCTTGCCGCCGTTCAGAGCAACAAAATTGCAGCCGAACGAGGTTTGCAGCGGGGTGAAGCGGTAGAGCTGGTTCAGCACCACGTCGGCGACGGCATCGCGCTTCAGTTCGACCACGACGCGCATGCCGCTGCGATCGGATTCGTCGCGGATGTCGGAGATGCCCTCGATGCGCTTTTCGCGCACGAGATCGGCGATCTTCTCGATCATCGTCGCCTTGTTCACCTGGTAGGGAATCTCGGAGATGATGAGCGCCTCGCGCTCCTTGCGCACCTCCTCCACCTCGACGCGGCCGCGCATGAGGATCGAGCCGCGCCCGGTTTCATAGGCCGAGCGGATGCCCGAACGCCCGAGGATGATCCCGGCGGTGGGGAAGTCGGGGCCCGGCATGATCTCGAGGAGGTCATCGACCGTGATCTCGGGATTGTCCATGGTGGCGAGGACGGCGTTGATGACCTCGGTCAGATTGTGGGTGGGGATATTGGTGGCCATGCCCACCGCGATGCCGCCGGCGCCGTTGACGAGCAGGTGCGGGAACTTGGCGGGCAGGACGACGGGCTCTTTCTCGGAGCCATCGTAATTGTCCCGGAAATCGACGGTGTCCTTGTCGAGGTCGTCGAGCAGCGAGCCTGTGACCTTTTCCATGCGCACTTCGGTGTAGCGCATGGCGGCGGGCATATCGCCATCGACGGAGCCGAAATTGCCCTGGCCGTCGATCAGCGTGACGCGGAGCGAGAACTCCTGCGCCATGCGCACGAGGGAGAAGTAGACCGCATCATTGCCGTGCGGATGGTATTTACCGATGACGTCGCCGACCACGCGCGCCGACTTGCGGTAGGGCTTGTTATATTCATAGCCCTGCTCGTGCATGGAATAGAGGATGCGCCGATGCACGGGCTTGAGCCCGTCGCGCACGTCGGGCAGCGCCCGGCTCACGATGACGCTCATGGCGTAATCGAGATAGGACTTGCGCATCTCGTCGGAAATCGAGATCGGCGCGATGTCACTCGGGCCGCCGGGGCGGGCCTGATCTTCTGGTTTGTCTGTCACTGGGCTCTTGGCGGTTGGCAGAATTGACCATGATATAGGCGATTCCTGTCGGGTTTGCCACGCCGGTGCCCTCTCCGGCCCGATCCCTGCCATTGGCGTGGTTGGGCGGGACCATGCTTTTTGGATCACGTTCGGGACGGGAAGCGCCCCCGCGGCTGGACGCGCGCGAGATGAGCCCATAGTAATCCACGGGCTTGACTGTTGGGGGAACAGAATCAGTGTCTATCGGCTTCGGACTCGAGCGGCTGGGCCTCCTGACGCTCCGCTATCCGCGCATCGTTGCGGCTCTCGTCATTGCGT
This sequence comes from Arsenicitalea aurantiaca, assembly GCF_003994485.1. Taxonomy (GTDB): domain Bacteria; phylum Pseudomonadota; class Alphaproteobacteria; order Rhizobiales; family Devosiaceae; genus Arsenicitalea; species Arsenicitalea aurantiaca. The sequence continues at coordinate 495,275 of NZ_RZNJ01000002.1, read as the reverse complement.
TCACGGCGCTCTGCGTCGCGCAGACCCCCCGGGTTTCAGTCGATGGCGACCTGATGCGCGTGTTCAACGCGTCCGGCGAGCATTTCGAGCGCTATGAGGATTTGACGGCGACATTCGGCACGTTCGAGGACGATGCCTATGTGCTTGTCACCACCGATCGGCTGACCGATCCCGACGTGATCGAAGAGCTGCGCTTTCTCGCCTTCGAGCTCGAGCTCAACGACTATGCGGTGGGCACGCTCTCGCCCTTCTCGCTCCGAAAGCCGGCAGGCGACGACCAGACCGTGCCCGCGGTGCCCGAGAACATGTCGAGCCCCGAGGAAGTGCGGCAGGTGCTGACCGAGCTGCGCCAGACCGACCCGATCATGCAGAACCTGATCGTGGAAGACCTCTCGGGCATGGTGATGATCATGTTCCCCAACAACGAGCTGACGAGCGCGCCGGGCGGCACGCAGGCGATGATCGCGAGCCTGCGGGAACTGGTCGCGCTCTATGACAGCGACGACGTGCGGGTCGAGCTGACCGGTCCGCCGATCTGGACATCCGAAATGCTGGACGCGAGCATGGCGGACCAGACCAAGTTCTCGATCTTCGGGTTCCTCATCGGGGCCGTGATCGCGCTTCTCACCCTGCGCAACATCTGGGCGGCGCTGATCGCGACGGTTGCGCCGGGGCTTGCGGTGCTCTGGGTGATCGGCACGGTGATGCTGCTCTTTGGCTCGTTCACCTTCCTCACCATCATCGTGACGACGCTGGTGCTGGTGCTGTCCTTCGCCGACAGCATGTATTTCACCTTCTCCTGGATCCGGCTCTGGAACGAGGGGATGGACCCGCGCGAGGCGCTGCGACAGGCGATCATCAGGGTGTTGCCGGCCGCAGCGCTGACCTCGCTCACCACCATGGTGTCGTTCGCCACGCTGACGGTGGTGCAGGGCCAGGGCATCGAGGAGTTCGGGCTCTCTGGCATGGTTTCGGTCGGCATGGCCTATGTCTGCGTTGCGACCTTCTCGCCCCTGATCATGCTGCTCGCGATCCGGCTCGGCTTCGTACCGCCGCGCAAGCTGTCGGTCGCGGTGACGGCGCCCATTCCACCGGCACGCATGCTGGTCAATTCCGGAGCCAAGGCGCTGGCGATCGGCGGGCTGATCGCCGCCGTCGCGATGCTCTATCCGCATTTCCAGCTGCAGCCGCGGTTTTCCTTCGAGGATTTCCTGCCCCGGGATTCGGCGGCGCTGCAAACCGCCGAGAGCATCGATTCGGGCGTCGGCGGGGTGGCGCCCGTCTATGTGCGCGTGCCGCTCGAGGGCAATGATCCGAACCTGACCGATGCGGACTTCGAGCGCGTGCGCCAGGTGCACGAGATTCTCGAGGCGAGCGTGGGTGAAGGCAAGGTGATCTCGGGGGCGAGCCTCTTCACCTATTCGGATGCGGGGTTCAGCCGCGAGCAGATCTTCGATGCGGTCGGGCCATTCCTCAGGCAGCGCTTCGTGACCGATGACGGCAGCCAGGCGCTGGTGACGGGTTTTCTTCCCACCATCATCGATTCCAACGAACTGCGCCGGATCGTCAACGACACCGATGCGGCGCTGGCGGAGGCGGGGATCGCGGCCGAAACGTCCGGCTATCGGCTGATGACGACGTTTGCGAGCACCGACATCATCGAGGCGCTGCGCAATTCGCTGATGGGCGCGATCGTGCTCAACATCTTCCTGATCAGCCTCGCCTTCCGGTCCTGGAAGATCGGCCTCGTCTCGCTCGTGCCGAACGTGCTGCCGATCCTGGGGACCGAGCTCTATCTCTACTTCTCGGGCACGGGCCTGCAGATCACCACGGTGATCGCTCTCACCATCGCCTTCGGCATCGCGCTCGACGACACCATCCACTATCTCTCGACCTATGTCCGGCACCGCCGCAATGGCGAGAGCAACAAGGAAGCCGTCGACGCCGCGCTGGTGCGGGTGGGGCCGGCCATCGTCGCGACGACGATGATCCTCTGCGCCGGCGTGTCGGTGGTCGCGTTCTCGGCGCTCCCGCAAGTTGCTATATTCGGCACACTCGTTGTGATAACGCTGCTCTGGGCAGTCTTCGCCGACCTGTTGATCCTACCGTCTCTATTGATCGCCGGGGGGCGCTTCTTTGATTCACTTGGAGAACAGAAATGATTGAACCGAGGCAGCTGATGCGTGCAGCCGCGCTCGCCGGGATACTGGCCGTGTCGGGCGGACAGGCCGTGCCCGTCGCCGCCGCCCCTGCCGATGTGGCGCTCCTCAAATCCTATGTCGGGGAGTGGCGCGGGCGCGGGCAGATGCGCGGCGCCAACACCGAAACCGTGGTGTGCCGCCTGTCGCTGACCGAGGGCAATCAGGACCGGGTCAACTATAACGGCCGCTGCACGCTGGCGGGCGCGAACCTGTCGATCGCCGGCACCCTGGCCTATGTCGATGCGAACCGCCGCTTCGAGGCGGTGATGAGCTCGAACACCGCCTTCCAGGGCGTGGCGATCGGGCGCAAGCAGGGCAACAACCTCGTCTTCAACCTGCGTGAGCGCGATACCAGCGAGGGGAACGACATGACGATCACCTCCAACATCACGCTCTCGGGCAGCCAGATCAGCGTCGACTTCAACGTCGTCGACGCGAAGTCGGGCAGCACGGTCTCGGCGCGGGTGCCGTTCTCCAAATAGGCATCTGCCGGGCTGAAATAAGGAAAGGCGGCCCTTGGGACCGCCTTTTTCATTTCGCGTTCGCTGTCGAGCCGCCCTGCGATCAGAACGGGATATCGTCGTCGGAGCCACCCGATTCGAAGGCCGGCATGCTGGATGGACGGCGACCGCCGCCCTCCCCGCCGCCACGACCACCTTCGAACTGGCGCGGGCTGGAGAAGCCGCCGCCACCGCCCTCACCGCCCTCGCCGCGCCCGTCGAGCATGGTGAGGGTGGAGTTGAACCCCTGCAGGACGATCTCGGTGGAGTATTTGTCCTGGCCCGACTGATCCTGCCATTTGCGGGTCTGCAGCTGACCCTCGATATAGACCTTGGAGCCCTTGCGCAGATATTGCTCGGCGACGCGGGTCAGCCCTTCGGAAAAGATCACCACGCGGTGCCATTCGGTGCGTTCGCGCCGCTCGCCGCTGTTCTTGTCGCGCCAGTTTTCCGAGGTGGCGACGCTGAGATTGACCACCTTGCCGCCGCTCGGCAGGCTGCGTACCTCGGGATCGGCACCCAGATTGCCGACGAGGATCACCTTGTTCACACTGCCTGCCATGTTCCGTCCTTCCTGAACTTCCGGGGCCGACTGGCCCGATTTCGGCGCGCATCCTAAGACTTTTGCGCCCCGATGTCGGGCGACAAATCCGATATGGCGTCGCGTAACCCACAGGGAAAGCGAGGCCGATGCGCATAGGTTCCGTTTATGTTCTTCCGAACCCGCCCGGAGTCAAGGGGCCTGGCGGCACGACCCACTTATCCACAGGCGCTTGCCGAATCCCCGTGTTCCGCATATGTTCCTGATCGTGCCCGCAGCGCATGGCTGGGGTGAGGCGAGCGGACGCCTCCTCGCTTGCGGGTGCGCAGCCTTGCGCCTATCTGAACCACGAGCGCACTCCGCCCGTTGAGGGGCACAGCAGCATCGACCTGCCGCACCGTCCGGCGCGGGGGCACATCCACGGACGGTATTGATGGCCGACACTCCCAATCCCAATCGCGAGATCGTCATTCGTGGCGCCAAGGAGCATAACCTCAAGTCGGTCGACCTGAGGCTGCCGCGCGACAAGCTGATCGTGATGACGGGGCTGTCGGGATCGGGAAAATCCTCGCTCGCCTTCGACACCATCTATGCCGAGGGCCAGCGGCGCTATGTCGAGAGCCTCTCGGCCTATGCGCGCCAGTTTCTCGAGATGATGCAGAAGCCCGATGTCGAGCAGATCGACGGGCTCTCGCCGGCGATCTCGATCGAGCAGAAGACCACCTCGCGCAATCCGCGCTCGACGGTGGGCACGGTCACCGAGATCTACGACTATCTTCGGCTGCTGTTCGCGCGCGTCGGCGTGCCCTATTCGCCGGCCACGGGCCTGCCGATCGAAAGCCAGACCATCAGCCAGATGGTGGACAAGGTGCTGGCGCTGCCGCCGAGCACGCGACTGTTCCTGATGGCGCCGATGGTGCGGGGACGCAAGGGCGAGTTCAAGCGCGAGCTCGCCGAGCTGATGCGCAAGGGGTTCCAGCGCGTCAAGATCGACGGGGAATTCTACGACATCGAGGACGCCCCTGCCCTCGACAAGAAACTGAAGCATGACCTGGAGATCGTCGTCGACCGCATCGTCGTCGGGCCTGAGATCGCGTCGCGGCTGGCCGAGAGCTTCGAGACGGCGCTGCTCCTCGCCGACGGTATCGCGATCGCCGAATTCGTGGACGAGAAAGAGAAGGACGGGAGCGCGCGGCGGATGACCTTCTCGGAGAAGTTCGCCTGCCCGGTTTCCGGCTTCACGATCGCCGAGATCGAGCCGCGGCTGTTTTCGTTCAACAATCCCTTCGGCGCCTGCCCGGTCTGCGACGGGCTCGGGACGGAAGCCAAGATCGATCCCAATCTCATCGTCTCGGATGTGACGCTGTCGCTGCGCGACGGAGCGATCGTGCCTTGGTCGAAGACGTCGGCGCCATATTACCAGCAGACGCTGAACGCGGTGACCAAGCATTTCGGTGCCTCGACCGGGACGACCTGGCAGGACCTGCCCGAGAACGTGCGCGATGCGGTGCTCTACGGCACCGGCCGGACGCCGATCAATTTCGTCTATGACGATGGCCTGCGCACCTACAAGAGCACCAAGCCCTTCGAAGGCGTGATCGGCAATCTCGAGCGCCGCTACCGGGAAACCGAGAGCGCAGCCATGCGCGAGGAAATCGAGAAATACATGTCCTCGGCGCCCTGCGTCGCGTGCAATGGCTATCGGCTGAAACCCGAGGCGCTGGCGGTGAAGGTCGGCGGCGTGCATATCGGGCAGGTCACCGAGAAATCGATCCGGCAGGCAGCGGTCTGGTTCGAGACGCTGCCCGAGGCGCTCAACGAGACGCAGCGGGCCATCGGCGAGCGCATCCTCAAGGAGATCCGCGAGCGGCTCGAATTCCTCAACGATGTCGGGCTCGACTATCTGACGCTGGCGCGCAATTCAGGGTCGCTCTCGGGCGGCGAGAGCCAGCGCATCCGGCTCGCGAGCCAGATCGGCTCGGGACTGACGGGCGTACTCTACGTTCTCGACGAGCCCTCGATCGGGCTGCACCAGCGCGACAATGCGCGGCTGCTCGACACGCTGCGGCGACTGCGCGACCTCGGCAACACGGTGATCGTGGTCGAGCATGACGAGGACGCGATCCTCACCGCCGACCATGTGGTGGACATCGGCCCGGGCGCGGGCGTCAATGGCGGGCGCATCGTCGCCGAAGGCACGCCGGACGATATTCTGCGCCATCCCGACAGCCTCACCGGCCAATATCTCTCGGGGCGGATGGGTATCGCGACGCCGCCCGAACGGCGCAAGCCGAACGCGGCGCGGGCGCTCCATCTCGATGGGGCGACGGGCAACAATCTGAAGAATGTTTCGGTCGACGTGCCGCTCGGGCTCTTCGTCGCGATCACCGGGGTTTCGGGCGGCGGTAAGTCCACCCTGATGATCGACACGCTCTATCAGGCCGTGGCGCGCCGGCTGAACGGTGCGCGGGTCAACCCTGCGCCGCACAACCACCTCACCGGGCTCGAGCACCTCGACAAGGTGATCGATATCGACCAGAGCCCGATCGGGCGCACGCCGCGCTCGAACCCCGCGACCTATACGGGCGCCTTCACCCCGATCCGCGAGTGGTTTGCCGGCCTGCCGGAATCCAAGGCGCGCGGCTACGGGCCGGGGCGGTTCTCGTTCAACGTCAAGGGCGGGCGCTGCGAGAAGTGCGAGGGCGACGGTGTCATCAAGATCGAGATGCACTTCCTGCCCGACGTGTACGTGACCTGCGAGGTCTGCAAGGGCAAGCGCTACAATCGGGAGACGCTGGAGGTCGAGTTCAAGGAGAAGTCGATCGCGGACGTCCTCGACATGACGATCGACGAAGCTGTGGAGTTCTTTGCCGCGGTGCCCTCGATCCGCGACAAGTTCGCGACGCTGCAGCGCGTGGGGCTCGGCTATGTGAAGGTCGGCCAGCCTGCAACGACGCTTTCGGGCGGCGAAGCGCAGCGGGTGAAGCTCTCCAAGGAATTGTCCAAGCGCGCGACGGGGCGGACGCTCTACATGCTGGACGAGCCGACGACGGGCCTGCATTTCCACGACGTCGCCAAACTCCTCGAGGTGCTGCATGAGCTGGTGGACACCGGGAACACGGTGCTCGTGATTGAGCACAATCTCGAGGTGATCAAGACCGCGGATTGGGTGATCGATCTCGGGCCCGAGGGCGGCGACGGTGGCGGGGAGATTGTCGGGATGGGAACGCCCGAAGAAGTGGCGGCCAACCCGCGCTCGCACACCGGACGCTTCCTCAAGGAAGTCATGGAGCGCCGGCCCGGCAAGATCGGCCAGGCGGCGGAATAGCCAGACTGGCCGGATTGGCCATCCGGGAGTTTGGGCCTTTTTGGAATGTGACGATTGTGCGGTCGCGGCATGCGAGTGGCGCATGGCGACCCTGAGGGCGAGGTGATGGCTGGCCGCCGCGATTCGCGCGATCATGGTGGCGTTCGGAGCTGCAGGACGCAAGCCGAGAGGAACGCCGATGTTCGTAAGAGCCGTATGGCGCACGAGGCGCCTCGTGGATGTGAAGCAGACCCTGCGCGAAAACGACGTGCCCTCGACCAGCGGGACGGGCATGCTCGGGATCGCCGGGCCCGACTTCACCAAGATGACCCGTGGATTGTTCGACCGCTGAAGCCTTACGGCGGTCTCAGGTATTGACGGCCGCCGGAGCGCCCGGCGGCCGTCGCGTTTTGGCCATCGCGCTTAATGCAGTGTGAAGGAAAACCGATCGAGGCCTGCATCCGGCGCATGGCAAATCTGAGCAATCTGGGTCTGCTCATCGGGACCGACGAGGACTAGATATCTCCCTGTAAGACAAGGAGACAGACAAATGGACATTCGCAAGACTTTCAAGAAGTGGGCCGCCTACCAGCAGACCGTCCGTGAGCTCGCCGCTCTCGACAATCGTCAGCTCTCTGATCTGGGCATCACCCGCACCGACATCCAGCGTATCGCCCGCGATCATGCCAACACCCTCTAAAGGTTGTTGGTCAGCATCTAGCGTCGAAAAGCATCGAACGCCCGCTTCCTGAAAGGAGCGGGCGTTTTGCTTTGTGCGGACAGATCTGGAAACGTGGCGGCGCGCGAGCTAAGCTGCTTCTTTGAAAGTTGCTTTACCCATGATCGACGCTGGCGCACTTACCCTCTATATCGCTGCGGCCCTGCTCCTGGCCATCACGCCCGGGCCGGGCATTTTCTATGTCGCGGCGCGGACTTTGTCGGGCGGACGGGCGGAGGGCATCGCGTCGAGCTTCGGGACGGGTGTCGGGGGCATCGTGCATGTCGTCGCCGGCGCGGCGGGCGTATCGGCGATCGTTCTCGCCAGTGCCGAGCTCTTTACCCTTCTCAAGATTCTGGGCGTGATTTATCTCGCCTGGATTGGTGTGCGCACCATCCTCGCCGCCCGGCGGGAGCCGCTTCGTTTCTCCATCGACAATGGAGGTGCAGCGCCTTCGGGCGTGAGGCGGGCGTTTCGCGAAGGGGTGATCGTGGAGGCGCTGAACCCCAAGACCGCCGCGTTCTTTCTCGCTTTCATTCCCCATTTCGTCGATCCGTCTACCGGCAGTGTGGCGCTTCAGTTCGTGGTGCTCGGCCTCGTTTCGGTAACCCTGAATACGCTGGCCGACATCGTCGTGGCGTTTATTGCCGGGCGGATTTGCGACGGCGCAACGACGCGGCCCAAGCTGGTCCGGCGGCTTCGGGCGTTTTCCGGCGCCAGCATGATCATGCTTGCGGCACTTCTCGCCACAGCTCGGCGGCCGGGATAGCCTCAGAACGCCAGCCGGCCACGCAGCTCTTCATAGGAGACGCAGACGGCCTTGCGGTAGGCGGGGCGGTCGAGGAGGCGGGCGTACCAGGCTTCGAGATGGGGCAGCGGGGTGCGCTCCACGTCCATGGTCATCCAGCGATACATCGATGCGCCCGAGACGATGTCGGCGTAGGTCAACCGATCGCCGGCCATGAAGGGCGTCCGTGCCAGCTGACGGTCCATGATCGCATAGGCCTCGTTGGCGCGTGCGACGGCGCGATCGATGGCCACCGGGTCCTGCTCCTCGGGCGGGGTGCGCACGAGCAGCCAGAAGACCTGCAGCCAGCCCTGCTGCAGGGTGGTCGCGGTCCAGTCGGTCCACTGGTCGACGATGGCGCGCTCGGCGAGCGGCTCGGGGCAGAGCGTGCCCATCCCGTAGGCGGCGGCGAGATAGCGGACGATGGCGTGGCTCTCCCAGAGGACGAGGTCTCCGTCGCGCAGCGTGGGCACGAGGCCGTTGGGGTTCATGGCGAGATATTCGGGCGTCCTGTTGCCGCCAAAGCTGCCGGCGAGCGGGATGCTGGCATAGTCGAGCCCGAGCTCCTCGAGCGCCCATATGGCCTTCTGTACGTTGGACGAGTTGAGCCGTCCCCAGATCGTGATGTCGGCCATGGTCCAATGCTCCCTATAGGCTGGAACCGCGCTGCGCGGCGCGCCGTTGAAGCTCCATACCAACAGATATGGAGCAGAATCATGCGTGATCTTTCAGGCAAGACCATCGCCATCGTCGCGACCAACGGGTTCGAGCAGTCCGAACTCGAAGTGCCGCACAAGACGCTCAAGGATGCCGGTGCGACCGTGCACATCATTTCGCTCGAAGCCGGCGAGATCAAGGGCTGGGACAAGACCGACTGGGGCAATGCGGTCAAGGTCGACCGGACGGTGGATCAGGTTTCGGCGGACGATTACGACGCCATCGTGCTGCCGGGCGGGCAGATCAACCCGGACCTGCTGCGCGTCGAGACATCGGTGCTCGATCTCATCAAGGCATTCTGGACGCAGAAGAAGGTCGTCGCGGCGATCTGCCATGCGCCCTGGCTGCTGGTCGAGACCGGCATCGTCAAGGGCCGCAAGGTGACGTCTTATCCGTCGGTCAAGACCGACGTGATCAATGCAGGCGGGCTCTGGGAAGACAGCACTGTCGTCACCGACCAGGGGCTGATCACGAGCCGCAATCCGGACGATCTGCCGGCTTTCTGCGACAAGATCGCAGGAGAAATCCTCGAGGGCCGGCACGAGCGTCGCGCGGCCTGAGACGACAGATCACCGAGCCTTGATGGGGGGCGTGCCGGAAGCGGCGCGCCCCTTTTGCCGGCGCGATTGCGCGGGGCCCGGGCGCCTGCTATCAGCCGGCCATGTCAACAGAACCCATTCATATCATCGGCGGCGGGCTCGCCGGATCAGAAGCTGCGTGGCAGGCCGCCGAGGCGGGCGCCCGCGTCATCCTGCACGAGATGCGACCGGTGCGCGCCACCGATGCGCACCACACCGACGGGCTCGCAGAACTCGTCTGCTCCAACAGCTTCCGCTCGGACGATCACGAGCACAATGCGGTGGGGCTGCTGCATGAGGAAATGCGGCGCTGCAACTCGCTGATCATGAAAGCGGCGGACAAGCACAAGCTGCCGGCAGGCGGCGCGCTGGCGGTCGACCGCGATGCGTTTTCCGAGGAGGTGACGCGCACCATCGCCAACCACCCCTCGATCGAGATCGACCGGGCAGAAGTGGCGGGCCTGCCGCCCGCGGAGTGGACCAACGTCATCATCGCAACGGGTCCCCTCACCTCCCCGGCGCTGGCGGAGGGGATCGCGAAGCTCACGGGCGAGGATTCGCTGGCCTTTTTCGACGCGATCGCGCCGATCGTGCACGCCGACAGCATCGATCGCGACATCGTCTGGGCGCAGTCGCGCTATGACAAGGCGGGACCGGGTGGCACGGGGGCGGACTATCTCAACTGCCCGATGGACGAGAAGCAGTACAACGACTTCGTGGATGCGCTGCTGTCCGCGCCGCTGCATGAATTCAAGGACTGGGAGAAGGTGCCCTATTTCGACGGGTGTCTGCCTATCGAGGTGATGGCCGAGCGCGGCCGCGAAACGCTGCGCCATGGGCCGATGAAGCCGGTAGGCCTGACCAATCCGCGCAACCCCACGGTCAAGCCGCACGCGATCGTGCAGCTGCGCCAGGACAATGCGCTCGGCACGCTCTGGAACATGGTCGGCTTCCAGACCAAGATGCGGTATGGCGTGCAGACCGAGATTTTCCGGATGATCCCGGGGCTCGAGAACGCTCAGTTTGCGCGGCTCGGCGGACTGCACCGGAACACGTTCATCAACTCGCCCAAGGTGCTGGGACCCGATCTGAAGCTCAAGGCCGATCCGCGGCTGCGGTTCGCCGGCCAGGTAACGGGCGTCGAAGGCTATGTGGAGAGCGCAGCGATCGGGCTCGTCGCTGGCCGGCTTGCCGCGGCGGACGCGCGGGGCGAGACCCTGCCCACGCCGCCGATGACGACGGCGTTCGGCGCACTCATCGCGCACATCACGGGCGGCCATATCGAGGCGGAAGCCTATTCGGGTGCGCGCTCGTTCCAGCCGATGAACGTCAATTTCGGGCTCTTTCCGCCCGTGACCATCAGCAAGCCCGAAGGCGTGAAACGCTGGAAGTCGGTCGAGAAGACGCAGGCCAAGCGCCGGGCGATCACCTCGCGCGCGCTGGCAGACCTTCAGGGCTGGGTCTGACCTGCTCCAGCGGACGCTCTGAAAAGAGCGTTCCGGCGAGGTTGGTGAGGCGGCGCGCGACGGCGTCGCCTTCTTCGCGCAGCTCGATCGAGGCGCTGTCGAGCGCGATGCGATAGCGCGTGCCGCCGATCAGGAAGTCGATGACCGGATCGATGGCGGTGCCTTCATGCTGGCTGGCGACCCAGTCGGCAAGGTCGATCTCGACGAGGCGGAATTGCTGGCGGACCTGCAGGCGGTTTTCGGTAAGCCGGAAGGCGAGCGGACCGGCATTCGAGGCAAAATCCCCGGCCTGCACCGCGCCGACGAGATGGGGCGTCCTCGAAACGTCGACACTGCCGCCGAAGCGCTGCCGGTCTACCGACAGGTAGGTCGTCCCCGGCCCCACAAGGCCTTCATCGGGAACACCCCAGCCGCTGAGCAGGGTTTCGATGGGCCGGCGCGCACCATCATAGGCGACGCCATGGCGCGCGAGAACTTCGCGCAGCGCGGCGCTGTCGCGCGCCTCATAGGCGAGATAGGTCATCGCGCTGCGGGCGGCGCGGGCCTCGGCGACGGTCCAGCGGGCAACTGAGTCCGGGCCGGTGATGCCACCCGAGACCAGCAGCCGCTCGAGGCGGGCCGACTGGTCCCAGCGCGGTGCGTTCTCATAGCTCCACGGGCCGACTGAAATGAGGGCGAGGATTATTGCCGCAATGGCGGGGATAAGGCGGATATCGCCGCGCCGGAGGATGAAGAAGGCTGCGAGGAGCGCCGCCCAGACGCCGCCGGCGACGAGGAAGATGCGCTCGGAGGTCAGCCCGTAGGCATCGACGCGGATCCAGACCGCGACGGCGAAGAGCCCCAGCGGCACGAGGGTGAGCCAGAACCATATCCGACGGAAGAGCCGGACGAGCGCACGCTCGCGCATGAAGGCGGGGTGCAGAAGAAGATAGGTGGCGGCGCCGCTCACGACATAGCCGAGCACCATCCAGCCGAGCATGCCCTGGGGCAGCGTGCCGGTGACGGCGATCTGCACGGTGTAGGCGAGGAGGATGCCCGCATAGGCGAACAGCACGGGGGCGAGGATGAACTGGCCCAGAAAGCCGACGGCGCGGGCGAGAAAATCGGGACGGCGCAGCGCATTGGGGTCATAGGCATCGAGCCGCGGCAGCGTCGTCAGCCAATATACGGGCGCGAGGAAGGCCCCGACCACGGGCAGCACGACATCGTAGAAGAAATCGCGTGTTTCGAGGCCGAAGAGGATGGCGAGGGAGCGCTCGATCGCGACCATGCCGAGCGCGACCAGCAGGAAGGCGATGATGGCGAGGATCGCCGTGGTCGCGCCCTGATGGTTGAGCCACCAGAAGCGGTCCTGCTGCTCGGCCCTGAGGCTGCCGCGGCCGATGCGGGTGAAAGCCGACACCGAGAGCCAGAGCACCGCGATCACCGGCAGCACGTATGGGGCGATTAAGGGTTCGGCCAGGGGCAGGCAGGCAAGGCCGGCGAGCGGTGGCAGCACAAAGGCGAGAAGCGGCCCGGGGATCCCGTCATAGGGGCGCGATTCGCGGTAGAGCACGCCTGCGGTGCCGAAGAGGAACGCGACGCCGAGCCCGAGAACGGCGCGCGGCCAGAAATCGTCGCTATCGGAGAGGAGCCCGGTGGCGACGCCGACGAGAATGGCGGCGGCGATGGCAGCAAGGACTACCGGCAGGGGGAAGCGCCAGAGTGTGGCCAGCGCATCCGGCGCCAGTGCGAAGCGCGATCTCCAGCTCATTACGGCCCTCCAGCCCCCGACGGGATCATCCCCGAACGGCATGGTAGCGCCGTTCGGGGCATATCCAAGGCCGGACTGGCTTACTCGGCTGCTGCAGTAAGCCCGAGCGCCTCTGTCGCGGCGATGGCGGTCATGTTGACGATGCCGCGGCTCGTCGTCGAGGGCGCGAGGATGTGCGCGGGAGAGCCGGGACCCATCAGGATCGGCCCGACCGAGATCGCCTCGTTCATCTCCTTGAGCAGGGTCATGGAGAGGTTCGCCGAATCAAGGTTCGGGAAGATAAGAAGGTTGGCTTCGCCGCGCAGGACCGTGTCGGGGATGTAGCGCTCGCGCAGCTGCTCGGACAGGGCGAGGTCGCCCTGCATTTCGCCCTCGACGATCATCTCGGGGGCGACAGCCTTCAGCTTCTGATAGGCCTCGCGCATCTTGTAGGCGGTGTCGCCGTCACGCGAACCAAAGTTCGAGTAGGAGAGCAGCGCCACCCGGGCCTCGATGTTGAAGCGCTTGAGGTGGTCGCGCGCCTGCAGCGCGATCGAGACGATCTCGTCGGCTGTCGGCTCCATGTTCACATAGGTATCGGCAAGGAAGAACGCCCCACGCGGCATGATCAGCATGGAGAGCGCCGAGACGTCCTTGATGCCGTCCTGCAGCCCAAGGACCGAACGGATGTCGCGCACGTGCTTGATGAAGCGGCCCTGTAGGCCGCAGAGCAGCGCATCGGCCTCCCCGCGCTTGACCGCGAGCGCACCGATGACAGTGGTGTTGGTGCGCACGATGGTGCGGGCCGTGTCCGGCGTGACGCCGCTGCGGCCGACGAGGGAGTGGAAGAGGCTGACATAGTCTCGATAGCGCGGATCATCCTCGGGGTTGATGATCTCGAAATCGCGGGTGGGATCGAGGGTGAGCCCGAAGCGGGCGATCCGCTGCTCGATGACCGCCGGACGGCCGATGAGGATGGGCCGGGCGATGCGCTCCTCGAGGATGACCTGGGCGGCGCGCAGCACACGCTCGTCCTCGCCATCGGCGAAGGCGACGCGCATCCCCTGCCCGTGCGCCCGGTCGATGATCGGCTTCATCACGAGGCCGGACCGGAACACGAAGCGGTTGAGGCTGTCGCGATAGGCATCGAAATTCTCGATCGGCCGCTTGGCGACGCCGGTCTCCATGGCAGCGGCGGCAACGGCCGGGGCGATGCGCAGGATGAGCCGCTGGTCGAAGGGGTTCGGGATGATGTGATCGGGCCCGTAGATCGCGGGCTGGCCGGTGGGCGACACCTCGAGGCCGGGATCATGCGCAAGCTTGGCGATGGCCTTCACGGCGGCGAGCTTCATCTCCTCATTGATGGTCGTCGCGCCCACGTCGAGCGCGCCGCGGAAGATGAAGGGGAAGCAGAGGACGTTATTGACCTGATTGGGATAGTCCGACCGGCCGGTGCAAATCATGGCGTCGGGCCGGATGGCGCGGGCCTCTTCGGGCATGATCTCGGGCACGGGATTGGCGAGGGCCAGCACGAGCGGCTGGCGGCCCATGCGGGCGACCATTTCGGGCTTCAGGACGCCGGGCGCCGAGAGGCCGAGGAAGATGTCGGCGCCGTCGATGACTTCGGCGAGGGTCGTGGCGGTGCTGTCCTGGGCGAACTCCCCGCGCCAGCGATCGGTCACGTCGGGCCGGTTCTTGGTGACGAGCCCGTCCTTGTCGGCGACCCAGATGTTCTCGTGGCGCGCACCAAGGGCGACGAGGATCTTGAGGCAGGCGATGGCGGCGGCGCCGGCACCGGAGGTGCAGATCTTGACGTCCTCGATCTTCTTGCCGGAAAGCTCGAGGCCGTTGAGGACGGCGGCGCCGACGATGATGGCAGTGCCGTGCTGGTCGTCGTGGAAGACCGGGATGTTCATGCGCGCGCGGAGCGCTTCCTCAATCTCGAAGCAGTCCGGGGCCTTGATGTCTTCGAGGTTGATGCCGCCGAAAGTAGGTTCGAGTGGCGCGACGACCTCGATGAATTTCTTGGGGTCGGTCTCGTCGACCTCGATGTCGAAGACGTCGATGCCGGCGAACTTCTTGAATAGGACTGCCTTGCCTTCCATCACCGGCTTGCTCGCGAGGGCGCCGATTGCGCCGAGGCCGAGCACGGCGGTGCCGTTGGAGATGACCGCGACTAGATTGCCGCGCGAGGTATAGCGCACCGCCGCATCGGGGTCGGCAGCGATTTCTTCGCAGGGAGCGGCGACGCCGGGGGAATAGGCGAGCGCGAGGTCGCGCTGGTTGCCGAGGGGCTTGGTGGGGCGGATCTCGAGCTTGCCGGGCTTGGGATATTCGTGGAAATGCAGCGCGGCCTCGCGCAGCGCACGTTTCTGTTCGGTCATGTCGGTAGACACAGGCACGCCCCCCTTCTTTCTAGCGGCCTCGTCAATGTCACTAAATGGCGCCGTTGAAAAGGCCGACGGGCGGGATTCCGCCTCTTCAGGCCGCGTCCGGCACGCCCTGGCCGACCGGTGCGACGTTCTGCCCGTGCCGGGCATGCAATGCACGCGCCAGCTCCCGGAAGGAATTGACCTTGAGCGCCGGGGCGAAGAGGTAGCCCTGCGCCATCACGACACCGCGCGCGCGGAGGTAAAGCGCCTGGGCCTCGGTCTCGACGCCCTCGGCGACGATCTCTGTGCCGAGGTCCCGCGCCATGGCGATCAGCCCATCCAGAATGGGCACCTGGGTGGCGCCTGGCTTGATCATGTCGACGAAGACGCGGTCGATCTTGATGACGTCGACGCCGAGCGTCTCGATGTAGGCGAGGTTGGAATGGCCGGTGCCCGCATCGTCCATGGCGAGCCGGGCGCCGAGGGCGTGGAGGCCCGAGATGACGCTGTTGGCCTGGAGCGAATTGCCGAGCGGGCGGCGTTCGGTGATTTCGAAGACGAGCTGGCGGTAGTTGATGGGGCTGCCGCCGAATATGGCCTGCACGTCCTCCACGATGGTGCTGTCGCGGAAATGGCCCTCGAAGAGGTTGATGCTGATCTTGAGGCCGGGCACTTCGGTGCAGAGATCGGAGAGGTCGGTGCGCACCTGCTGCATGAGGCTCAGCGTCATCGGGATGGCGAGCCCGGTCACCTCCGCATAGTCGATGAAGGCGCCCGGCGGCACGACTTCGCCCGAGCGCTTCTCCCAGCGGCAGAGCACCTCGCAGCCGGCGAGTTCGCCTGTGCGCAGGTTGATGACGGGTTGGTAATAGGGCTTGAGCTCTCCAGCAACGATGGCGCGCTCGAGATCGACGGCGGGAATGGCCGAGCGGCGCACATATTGCAGGGCGAGGAAGAGGAACGCACCGCTCATCACGCAGGCGATAAGGGTGAAGCTGAGGTCCAGATCGGCATAATCGGCGCGTACGAGCGCGAAGGGCATCGCCGCATCCACCCGGATGGGCAGCTCCCCGACGAAGGCGCTGGCGGAGATGTATTCGGTTCCCGAACGCTGATCATAGCCCGTCGGATCGCCGACGGTGACGATATCGGTCCCGTCGGTCAGGGCGATCCGCAGGACGGAGGCCGGGGGCATACCGAGAGCCAGCCCCTCGAGCGGATTGGCAAGGACGGGTACGAAAGCTGCGACCGTGCGGTTGTTGCCGAATCCCTGGGTGACCTTGAGGACGGGCATGTCGAGCCCGTTCATCTGCACGACCGCGAGGCGCTCGGTCTGGCGCGGCAGGCCCAGATCCTGCGAGAGCGCGACATAGTCGACCTCGCGCCCCAGCGCGTCACAGAACTGCACACCGTCGCTGTTTTCGACCAGCACTTGGCGCAGCGAGAGGCTGGCGCCCATTTCGGCATGGACGTTGGAAAGGAAGGTCGGGGTGCAGAGCGAAGGGCTCTGGGACAGGATCCGGCGCAGGGAGCCCACGGCGGCGTTCGCCGAATCGGAGATACGCTCGGCGAAGGTGTCGACCCGCTGCTGGATCACGGCCCGCTCGCGGACACGCACGTAATTGTCGAGGAGATAGTCTACGGCCACGACGGGCGCGAAGGCCAGCATGGCGCTGACCAGCACTAGGATATGAGAATATCTCGCTCTCACTGCCGGTGAACTTTCGACGCCGCAACGTCTACCGAAATAGCAGCGACAGGCTTAAGGCCCGGTTAATGCGCGTTAACTGGTAAGGCCTGAATGCGGAGACGGAGGGCGCCGCAGCGGGCGCCCTCTTCCATCATCAGTCCTTCTTTTCGACCGCGATGCGGATCGAGAGTTCGCGCAGCTGCTTGGCCGAGACACTCGAGGGCGCACCCATCAGCAAGTCTTCGCCCTGCTGGTTCATCGGGAAGGCCGTGACCTCGCGCAGATTGCTCTCATGGCAGAGGAGCATGATGATCCGGTCGATGCCCGGCGCAATGCCGCCGTGCGGCGGCGCGCCGTACTGGAGGGCGCGCAGCATGCCGCCGAACTTGTCCTCGAGGGTCGACATGTCGTAGCCGGCGATCTCGAAGGCACGCCGCATGATGTCGGGCCGATGGTTCCGGATGGCGCCCGAACTCAGCTCGTAGCCGTTGCAGACGGCATCGTACTGGAAGGCATTGATGGTGAGCGGATCCTGCGTCTCGAGCGCCTCGAGGCCGCCCTGCGGCATGGAGAAGGGGTTGTGCGAGAAATCGACCCGCTTCTCTTCCTCGCTCCACTCGAACATCGGGAAGTCGACGATCCAGCAGAAAGCGAACTGCTCGACGTCGAGGAGGTTGAGTTCGGTGCCCGCACGTGTGCGCGCTTCGCCGGCGAACTTGTAGAATTTCTGAGGCAGGCCGCAGACGAAGAAGACCGCGTCCCCATCCTTGAGGCCGAGCTGGGTGCGGATGGCCTCGGTGCGCTCGGGGCCGATGTTCTTGGCGATCGGGCCGGCGCCCTCGCCATCGCGGAAGAAGATGTAGCCGAGGCCCGGCTGGCCCTCGCCCTGTGCCCAGGCGTTCATGCGGTCGCAGAAGGCGCGGCTGCCGCCGGTCGGCGCGGGGATCGCCCAGACTTCGACCTTGGGGTCGTTGGCGATCTGCCCGGCAAAGACCTTGAAGCCCGAGCCGGAGAAATGCTCGGTGACGGCTTCCATCTCGATGGGGTTGCGCAGGTCCGGCTTGTCCGAACCATATTTGCGGATGGCTTCGGCATAGGGGATCTGCGGGAATTTCTGCGTGACCCGCCAGCCATTGCCGAATTCCTCGAACACGCCGCGCAGCAGCGGCTCGACGGCGTCGAACACGTCCTGCTGCTCGACGAAGCTCATCTCGATGTCGAGCTGGGTGAACTCCGAGGACCGGTCATGGCGGGGATCCTCGTCGCGGAAGCACTGCGCGATCTGGAAATAGCGATCGAAGCCCGCGATCATCAGGAGCTGCTTGAACTGCTGGGGCGCCTGCGGGAGCGCGTAGAACTTGCCCGGGTGCAGGCGCGACGGCACGAGGAAGTCGCGCGCGCCTTCGGGGCTCGACGCGGTCAGGATCGGGGTCTGGTACTCCATGAAGCCCAGATCCATCATGCGCCGCCGGATGGAGGCAATGACCTTGGAGCGCAGCACGATGCGGTTGTGCAGCCCGTCGCGGCGCAGATCGAGGAAGCGGTATTTGAGGCGCGTCTCCTCGGGATAGTCCTGATCCCCGAAGACCGGCATGGGCAGCTCGGCGGAACGGCCCAGAACCTCGATCTCGCGGATGAAGACCTCGATGGCGCCGGTGGGTAAATTGGTGTTGACCGTCTCGGGCGTGCGGGCCTTCACCTCGCCGTCGATCCGCACGACCCATTCGGCCCGGACCTTCTCGACTTCGGCGAAGGCGGGAGAATCAGGATCGACCACGCACTGGGTCAGCCCGTAATGGTCGCGCAGGTCGATGAAGAGCAGGCCGCCATGATCGCGGATGCGGTGGACCCAGCCGCTCAGTCGCACGGGATTGCCGACATCCCCCGTGGTGAGCGCTGCGCAGGTGTGCGAACGGTAGCGGTGCATCTGACGTCTCTGATCTATACGGAATGGCTGGATTCGGGCCGGAAAAGCGCATGGGGCAGCCCTTTTGTCAAGGCGAGCCCCCTGCCCGGCTTTACCATGCGCGCAAAGCATTGAACGCCAGACGCGAATCCGCACTGGAGCCAAGGCCCATCCCCTGTTAGGAGAATATTAACACATTGAGAATGGCGGGATAATGGAGCTCATCACCACAACGGATGCCCTTGCAGACTTCACCGCGCGGGCGCGCGAATTCGATTTCGTTACGGTCGATACCGAGTTTCTGCGCGAGACGACCTACTGGCCAAAGCTCTGCCTGCTGCAGGCCGCGACATTGGACGAGGCGGTGCTTGTCGATCCCCTCGCGGCGGGGATCGACCTGGCGCCGTTCTTCGGGCTTCTCGACGATGCGGACGTGACCAAGGTGTTCCATGCCGCCCGGCAGGACATCGAGATCTTCGTAAAGCTGACGGGGCGGGTGCCGGCCAACATCTTCGATACCCAGATCGCAGCGAGCGTCTGCGGCTTCGGCGACAGCGTTTCCTACGACAATCTCGTGCGCTCGGTGGTGGGCGCGGAAATCGACAAGAGCTCGCGCTTCACCGACTGGTCGGCACGGCCGCTGAGCGAGAAGCAGCGCAGCTACGCGCTGGCGGACGTGACCCATCTGCGCGACATCTACAAGGCCCTGCGCGAACAGGTGCGCGAAACGCGGCGCGAAGATTGGGTCGAGGACGAGCTTGAGACGCTGCGGCGGATCGAGACCTATGTGGTGACCCCGTCGGAGGCCTGGCAGAGGCTGAAGGCCAAGATCAACCGGCCGCGCGACCTTGCGGCGCTGCAGGTGCTGGCGGCATGGCGCGAGGAGCGTGCGCAGAGCGCCGACCAGCCGCGGAGCCGCATTCTCAAGGACGACGCGTTGGCCGAACTGGCGATCCAGCGGCCGACTTCGCCGCAGGCCTTCGAAAAGCTGCGCGCAGTGCAGCGCGGCTTTGGCCGCTCTTCGGCGGCGGCGGAGATCATCGCGCTCCTGAAGCAGGTGGAGGAGCTGCCGAAATCCGAGCTGCCGGCCATGCCGGAGCGCTATCGAGGGCCCTCGCCCAAGGGCGCCGTCGGCGACCTCATCCGGGTGCTGCTGAAGGCGGTGTCCGAGGAGCATGGCGTGGCGCCGAGGATCATCGCGACATCCGACGACATCGACGCGCTGGTGCTGGACGACGATGCGGACGTGGCGCCGCTCAAGGGCTGGCGGCGCAAGCTCTTCGGGGAGAAGGCACTCGCCATCAAGCACGGGCGGCTGGGGCTCGCGGCGACCCGGAAGGGCGTGGTGGAGTTCGAGATCGACGCCTGAGGCAGAGGCCGGCGCCGCTCACGGGTGCGCCGGCCGAGTTCCCCCGTGAGTTACTGGGCGAGGAACCCGCCATCGACCGGCAGGGTGTGCCCAGTGACCATCCCGGCGGCGGGGGATGCGAGGAAGAGGACGGCGGCTGCGACCTCCTCGGGTTCGGCAAGGCGCCCGAGCGGCGTCATCGCCTCGATGCGGCGGACCAGCTCGGGCTGGGCGAGGAGCGGCGCTATGAACGGCGTCTTCACATAGGTGGGTGCGACTGCGTTGACGCGGATGCCGGATGCGGCCCATTCGACGGCGAGCGCGCGCGTCATGTTGACGATGGCGCCCTTGGTGGTCTGGTAGGAAATGTTGGGATAGAGCCCGCCGCCCGAAAGCCCCATGATCGAGGCGGTGTTGACGATGGCACCGCCCCGACCCGCCGCCAGCATCTGGCGGGCTGCAGCCCGGGCGCAGAGGAAGCTGCCGGTCATGTTGACCGAAACGACTTTCTCCCAATCGCCCAGCGAATGCTCGACCGCCGGATGACGGAGCGCGATGCCGGCGCTGTTGACGAGGACGCCGATTTCCGGGAGCGCGGCGAAGGCGGCATCGACCGCGGCCTCATCGGCGACGTCAAGCGTGACGCCCGTGGCGCCCGGGATCCCGGAGCCCGCTTCTTCGGCCTTTGCGCCGTCCCGATCCATGACGATGACGCGGGCGCCGGCGGCGCCGAACATGCGGGCGACCGCAAGGCCGATGCCGCTGGCGCCGCCGGTTACCGCCGCGACAGTGCCGTCGAGGCGAAAGTTACCGGCCGCGGCCGGTGCAGAATCGTTTGGCATGAGCCCTCCCCTCAGCCGCCGATGCGGCCGCCGAGCTCGTCCTCTACATGGATGCGGATGATCTCGTCAAAGGAGGCATCGCCGACAAAGCCGAGCGCCAGCGCGCGCGCCGGATCGAAATCGCGCGGCCAGCCGGCGACAATCTCCCCGATCATCGGGTCGGGCTCGCGCCGGATGAGGGCGACCGCTCGATCGCCGGCCACGCGGCGCAGAGCCTCGATCTGCTCACCGACCGTGGCCGAAAGGCCGGGCATGTTGAGCACGCGCCGCAGCCCGACCGCCTCGAGGTCGATCTCGGCGGCATGGCGCAGGAAGCCGACGGCGCGGCGGGGGCTCACATGCCAGTGCCGGACACTCTCGTCGACTGGCAGCACGGCCTCCTGACCGCTGAGCGGCTCGCGCAGGATGTTGGAGAAGAAGCCGGAGGCCGCCTTGTTCGGCTTGCCCGGGCGGATGCAGACGGTCGGGAGCCGAATCCCGATGCCTTCGAAGAAGCCCTTGCGCGAGTAATCGGCGAGAAGCAGTTCGCCGATCGCCTTCTGCGCGCCATAGCTGGTGCGGGGGGTGAGGAAGAACTCGTCGCCGATCTTGTCCGGGAAAGGTGCGCCGAACACCGCAATGGACGAGGTGAAGACGACGCGCGGCTTGTAGGGGGCGTTCTGGCCCTCATGCCGGATGGCATCGAAGAGGTGCCGGGTGCCGTCCAGATTGATGGCATAGCCCTTGTCGAAATCGAGTTCGGCCTCTCCCGACACGATCGCCGCGAGATGGAAGACCGTGTCGGGGCGGCCCGACACCAGTTCGGTCGAAACGGCAGGGTCGGCGATGTCGCCGGACTTGATGACGACTTCGCCCGTGAAGCCCGCTGGGGCGGTCGGGGGGATGACGTCCATCAGGGTGAGCTTTTCGACCGGCTGGCCGGCGAGGCTTTCCCCCGATGCGATGCTTTCGGCGAGCTTGCGCCCCACCATGCCGGCGGCGCCGATGATCAGAACGTGCATTGGAGATCCTTCTGGTTAGCTGGCCCGGTCGGCCATGAGCCGCACCACCGCATAGGCATCAAGAGTGAGGGGCTCGCCCCCGGCTGATTTCGAATTATCGAGGAAGGCGGGGTCTTTCGCCGCCTCGGCAAAGCTGTCCGCATCCAGCCGGGCGACCGCGCCGACCGCGAAGTCCGGCGCGATGGTGATCGCTTCGCCGGTCAGGTTGGCGAGCCAGACTTCCGTGCCCTCGCCGGTGTGGATTGCGAGGCCCAGGAGCTGGCCGGGCCGGGAAATGTCGAGGGCAAGAAGCTCCGCCCCCTTGCGGGCGGCAAGCCCCCGGAGGACGTGGAAAACGGGATAGACGCCTCCGGCCGTGTCGAAGAAGGGCTGTGGCAGACCGGTCTGCGCAGCCACGGCGCCATGCGCACCGACGGGCGCCCCGATGGCGATGGCCGAGGCCCCACCATAGGCAAAGCGCGCGAAATAGCCGAGCGCCCACGCGGCGCCCAGCAGGCCGCGCTGGCGGGGATCGTTGCGGTTCATCGCCTGGCGGATGTTTTCGGGGTTCTCCTTGGGCGCCTCACCATAGGGATTGTCGCGCATTCCCATGGCAGACGGACCGACGGCGTAGGGGCGCTCCCCGGCGATGGCCACGGCGCTTCGGGCAATGGCCGGGAGGGCCTGGACGGTTTCGGTGACCGAGCGGTCGTCGCCCGCGTGAACGAGAGCGGATGTCGTGAAGCTCACGAGATCCAGCGCCTCGGTGGGCGGCCGCTTGCGGTTGAGCTCAGTGAAATAACTGAACATGCCGCCGCCGATCCGGGCCTCGGGGAAGGCCCGGCGGGTCACCTCATACATCTCGCGCGCCGGGGGGGCGGGCGGCCATTCGCTGCCGGGCAAGGTGCATTTGAGATCGGGCGCCGGCGAAACGAGCACGGTCCTGAAGGGTGAGCCCAGAGCCTCGCAGATCTTGCCGAGCGCGGCGATTTCGCTTTCAAAGCCATCGACGGAGGTGACGACCGCTTCGAGCCATGGCTCCGCGCCGATCTCCCGGGCGAACGCGACTTGGGCACGCAGCGTCGCCTCGTCATGGCCTCGGCGCGCATCATGGTGGCAGATGATATGGGCGGCGCCGATCTGGGACACGGTGCTGGCGACGGAGCTCGCTGCGGCCGTGTCGGCGGGATCGAGCCCGAGCCCCAGAGGCGGCACCTGCCCCGTGGGCGAGCCTATGGCGACCGTGACCGGCGCGTCCGAGGCACCCGTTGCGGCATTTCCTTCGATCGTAAGGGTGATCGCCTGCTCCAGCGTCTCACCCCTTGCGATCGTGTAGGGCCATGGCAGGGCGAGCGGACGCACATAAGTCTTGTAGGAGGCGTCGGTCCAGTTGCGCTGGTCCTCCATCTCGAAAGTGTCACCCTCCATGCGGCAGGCGACCCTGAGCCCATCGGTCCAATGGGTGAGTTGGCGCAGATCCATCATGGGCTGGACGGGGTCGATGAGATCGGGGAAGCGGTGCTCGACGACCCGCCCGTCGGTGTGGGCCATCTCCACGCGCTCGCCGGCGACGCCATCGATGGGATGGAGGATGACGAAGCCCGTGCGGTTGGTGAGGAAGTCGGTTTCGGCCGTTCCCCGGCTCGAAAAGACCAGCCGACCGCTCGCCTGCCCCTCGATATGGGCCGAGTACGAGAAGGCCTGCGCGGCATCGGCGGCGCGAGCGGTGTAGGTGACGACGAAGCCATCGGCGCGTTCGTCCACCGTCAGGTCCTCGATTACGGGATCATAGGTGCCCCAGTCACGGTCGCGCACGATGAAGGAGATGGCGCGGATGACTTCGATGCCACCGAAGCGGATGTAGCGGAGGTTGCCCGCTTCCAGCTCGGCCGTGAGCGGACCTGCGCGAAGGATGCGCGGGGGCGTGACGGGCTGCTCGGTGCCGAAGAGCCGGATGGCGCGACTTGGGGTCTCTGACATGGATGCCTCCTTCTTGTTCAGCGCGCCGAGCGCCAGTTGACGAGCCGCTCGGCGAGAAGCGCGAGGATGATGATCGAGCCGATGGCAGTGCCCTGCCAGAAGGGCGAGACGCCCATGAGGTTGAGGCCGTTCCGGATCATCACCATGATCAGCACGCCGATCAGCGTGCCGATGATCGACCCCCTGCCCCCGTAAAGGCTCGCGCCGCCGATGACGACGGCGGCGATGGCGTCGAGCTCCATCTGGTTGCCGGCAAGCGGATCGGCCGAAAGGATCTGGGCGATCGAGAAGGTGATGGCGACGGCCGCGAGTGCGCCCGAAATGACGTAGGGCAGGATGGAATAGAGCAGCACGTTGAGGCCGGCAGCGCGGGCGGCCTCCTTGTTGGAACCCACCGCATAGATGGTGCGGCCGCCCTTGGTGTAGGTGAGATAGGCCCAGGCCAGAGCGTAAAGCGCGAGCAGGAACAGAACGTTGGCCGGGATTCCCAACACGACGGTATAGACGATGTTGGAGAGATCATAGGGGATTGCCGAGATCGCGGTCTGGCCCGAGAAGATGTAGGCGAGGCTGCGCGCGATGGCCATCATGCCGAGGGTGACGACGAAAGGCGCGAGGCCGAAAACCGCGACGAGTACCCCCGAGACGAGCCCGATGCCGCCCCCCGCGAGGACAGCCGCGCCGATGGCGAGCGGGATCGGCATCTGCTGGAGCGCGAGCCCCAGGACGATGCCGGTGAGGCCCGCGACCGACCCCACCGAGAGATCGATGCCCCCGGTGAGGATGACGAAGGTCATGCCGACGGCGACGATGCCGATCACGACGGACTGGTCGAGGATGTTGAAGATGTTGTTCTGCGTGAGGAAATAGGGCGAGAGCAGCGACAGGGCCACGGCCAGCACGAGGGCGAGGCCCAGCATGCGCACTTCGAGGCTCTTGGCGATCCGGCCAAGGCCGCCGGCAAGGGGTGACGTGGAGGTGGTCATCGGTTTGGTCCTGTTGTCTCTTCGGCGTCGGTGCGGGCGATGACGCGCTCGACGATGTCGCGCGGGTCGGGCACGGCCTTGCCCGCAGCGAGGGTGAGGCCGATCCAGCCCAGATCGTGCCCGCGCTTGTTGCGCATGGGCACGAGCAGGGTCTGGAGGCCGGTTTCGGGCTCGGTGACGAAGCCCTCGGATTTCTCGGTGACGGCGCGGGCAATCGCGGTTTCCGCCCCGGTGGCGGCCTCGCCGGCAGCAAGGCCGATCTCGGGGGCGCCATCGGCCGATGCGGCGCCGAGGCAGATGAGCTCGTCTCCGTCGACCAGCGCCCAGAAGGCGGTGGCACCGAACTCCGCGCTGAGGCTTCTGAGCAGGCTCACATTGCGCTCGGTCGAGGTCCGCGGCGCGGCAAGCAGAGTCAGCTTTTCCTCGTTCAGAACGCTCGTGGGCAGATTGGCGATGGAGAGCCCGTCGCTGACCACGACGACACGCTCGCAGACCCCGAGGAGCTCCTCGAAATCCGAGGAGATGACGATGACGGCGACGCCTTCGGCCGCGATGTCGCGGAGAATGGCGTAGATCGAGCTGCGCGTGCCGATATCGACGCCCTTGGTCGGCTCGTCGAGGATCAGGATTGTGGGTTCAACCAGCAGCCAGCGGGCGATGATCACCTTCTGCTGCATGCCGCCAGAGAAGTTGAGGAGGTTCGAATCGAGCCGGTCGGCGGGGAGGCCGAGCTTGCCGAGGAGATCTGTGACCTTGCGGCTGCGCTGGCCGTAGCCGAGGCCGAACCCCTTATGCCGGCCGATATGGGCGAGCAGCAGATTCTCGCGCACGGTCAGGTCGGGCACGATGTTCTGGGCCCGCCTGTCCTCGGCGACGAGGCCGATGCCGAGGGCGATCGCATCGGCGGGCGTGCGCGGATCGACGGCCTTGCCATCGATGCGGATGGTGCCGGCGTCGCGCGGCCGCAGCCCGAAGATGGCCTCGACGGCTTCCGATCGCCCCGCGCCGACGAGACCGCCGAGGCCCAGCACCTCCCCGCGGCGCACGGAAAAGGAGACATTGCGCACTTCGGGCCGGGCGGCGAGGTTCTCGACCTCGAAGACGATTTCGCCGCTTGGAGTGGCCCGCACGGCTTCACGGTTGCCGTAGATCGCGTCGAGCTCGCGGCCCACCATGTGGCGGATGATGTCGGACTGGCTCAGCTGCGCGGTTTCAAGATTGCGCGCGACGGTCGTGCCTTCACGCAGGATGGTGACGCGATCGGTGATCGCGAAGACCTCCTCGAGCCGGTGCGAGACGAAGATGAGGCCGCGCCCATCATCGCGCAGGCGGGCCATGATGTCGAAGAGGCGATCGACCTCGGAGGGGCTGAGCGACGCGGTCGGTTCATCGAAGATGACGAGGCTCGCATCGAGTGCGAGCGCCTTGGCGATCTCGACGAGCTGCTTTTGTGCTGCCGACAGGCGCCGCACCTCGGCGTCGAGCGGCAGGGCATGGTCGCGGCCGAGGCGGGAGAGAATGGCGTGGGCGCGCTTGCGCAGCGCGCCGTAGGAGAGCCGGCCGGCGCGGCCGAGCTCGGGCAGGAAGATGTTCTCGAGCACCGACATCTCGGGCGCGAGGCTCGTCTCCTGCGCGACGAGCGCGATGCCGGCGCGCAGGGCATCGCGGGTCGAGCGGATGGCGAAGGGAGAGCCGGCATAGCTCATCTCGCCCGCATCGCGCGCGATGTGGCCGCTGACGATGCGCGAGAGCGTGGACTTGCCCGCGCCATTGGCGCCGAGCAGGCCGTGCACCTCCCCTGACCGCACTTCGAGTGCTGCGTCGACAAGGGCACGGGTGCTGCCGAAACGCTTGGAGACGCCGGACGCGGACAGCATGATCGTGCCGCTCGCGGTCTGCTCGATACTGGCCGTGGCCATGGTCATGACTTGCCTCTGCCGATTGGGTGCGGCCCGCCACGGACGCCGGATGATCCGGCGCCCGCACTGGGCGAGCCGCAGGTTCGCGTCAGGGTCGAAGGCCTATTGGACTTCGCCCGCGAAGACCGTCTGGCTGATGGTGGGCAGCATTTCCTCGATGTTCGAGGAGGTGACGATCACGATCGGCACGAGGATCTCCTTTTCCACCTCATTGCCTTCGAGATGGTCGAACAGCGCCTCGGCGGAGGTCTGGCCCATCAGGTAAGGCTGCTGCATGCCCGAGGCGACGAGTTCGCCGGACTGCAGGAGCGGGACGAACTCTGGAATACCGTCGAATGCGGCAACCAGCACCTCGCCCTCGCGACGGGCGGCGCGGATGGCACGGAGTGCGCCGATCGCGGGCTGGTCGGTCTGGACGAAAAGGCCCCGCATCTCGGGATTTGCGGTCAGCATGTCCTGAGTGAAGCGGAAGGTCTCGTCGGCGGTGTAGGACTGCATCTGCTGAAGGCCGGCGTCGCCGGTGATGCCCGCCGCGGCGAGCGCGTCCTTGAAGCCGGCGGTGCGGGCCTGGCCGTTGAGGCGGGCCTGCGAGATGGAGACGATACCGACCGAGCCATCTTCCCAGCCCTTTTCGATGAGGGCTTCGGCCAGGGCAGCGCCCGTGCCGTTGGCGCCTTCATAATTGTCCGAGATGATGAAGGAGACGTAGTTGCCGCTATTGGTGCCGATATCGGCGATGACAACCGGAATGCCGGCATTCTCGGCGAGCTGCAGCACGCTCGGAGCGGTCGAGCTGTCGGTTGGGGAGAGCACGATGCCGGCGACGCCGCGGGCGATCGCGTCCTGCGCGTTCTGGAGCTGGGTCTGGGCGCTATTGGCCGAATCGAGGGCCTGGAAGCCGTAGCCCTTCTCGGTCGCCACCGCTTCGACGCCGCGCGCGAGATAGCGCCAGAACGGCAGGTCGAGGCCGGGGGTGAGGTAGACGATGTTCTGGGACTGGGCGAGCGCGGGTGCGACGCCGCCGAAGCTGAGCGTGATGGCAGTGGTCGCCATGGCAGCCATGGCCAGTAGTTTGCGACGGGTAGTCATAGTTCGATCCTCCCTGGGATGAGCCGCATGGGCGTGCGGCCTGTTGCCCTCAGCGCCGCCTGCCGCCCGTCTGGGCCAGCAGGTTCCGGGTCGAGGTATAGATGCGCTCTTCATGCGCGGCGAAGGCCGCCATGGCCGCGACGCGGTCGCGCTTTTCGAGCGCGGCCACGATGGCCTGATGGTCGGCGAAGCTCTGGGCGATGGTGCCCGGCTGCGAGATGGCGCGCCGGCGGTGATCCATCATGTAGGTGTAGAGATCGGTGACGATGTCGGCGAGGAGCGGGTTTCCGCACGCCCGGTAGATGGCGACGTGGAATTCACGATCGCAGATGAGGAACTGCACCGGGTCCTCGATGCAGGCCGCCTGGGCGCGGAGCGAACGGTGGAGCCGCTCGAGCGTCTCGCGCGGGAATTTTTCGGCTGCGTCGCCCACCACCTGCTGCTCGATCAGGAGCCGGGCGCCGTGCACCCAGTCGAGATCATAGCTGTCGACGTTGAGCCGGTTGGTGATGCCGACCGCCATGCCGGAGAAGTCGACATTGGCGACGCGGGTGCGAGTGCCGTGGGCGACTTCGAGGATGCCCTTGGCTGCGAGCGTCTGGATGGCGCCGCGGACGGTTTCGCGGCTGACCGAGAGCGCGGCGGCGAGCTCGCGCTCGCTCGGCAGCTCGTCACCCACCTCCATGACGCCCGAGGCGATGAGCGCGGCGAGCTTGTCGGCGATCACGTCCTTGATCGTCCGGCGTTCGAGGGAACGGCCGAGACCCGTGGACTTGTCGAGCAGCAATTTGTGAGCCGCAAGCACGCCGGGTTCCTCCTCCCCGTGATCCGGTGGTCCATCCACCAGACCAGTTGAGAGAACCTTATCGGCGCGTGGGTGTCAACCCTCTGCAGGCGAGCTGCAGGCGCGGTTCGAGGGCCAAGCAAAAACGCCGCCCCGATCGGGGCGGCGGTGATAAAGGCGTGGGGTCAGAGCCGCTCGCGCCAGGAGAGGCCGGCGACCGTATCGCCTGCGGGCCGGTACTCGAGGCCGACATGCCCGGTGTAGCCGAGCCGGTCGAGCGTGCGCAGGATGGCGAAATCGTCCAACTCTCCGGTGCCCGGCTCGTTGCGGAGCGGAACCGAGGCGAGCTGGACGTGGCCTGTGATCGGCAGCGTCGCCTCGAGCGCCCGGGTCACGTCGCCATGCAGGATCTGGCGGTGATAGATGTCGAACTGAAGCTTCAGGTTCGGCCGGGCGAGATCGGCAATGAGGTCTGCCGCCATGCCGAAGTCATCGAGCAGATAGCCCGGCATGTCGCGCCTGTTGAGCGGCTCGATGAGGAGATCGAGCCCTGCTTCGCCCAGCCGGTCCGCCGCTTCGGCGAGCCGGTCACGATAGGCGGCGCGCGCGGATGCATCTGTCGATGGCGCGATCCCGGCCATCATGTGGAGCCGCGGCACGGCGAGCACCTGCGCATAGTCGAGCGCCTTGTCGAGATAGCCGCGCCATTCCCCGACACGATCAGGGAAGACCGCGATACCGCGCTCACCCTTGCTCCAGTCGCCCGGCGGCATGTTGAAGAGGACGACCTCTACGCCGGCATCGGCGCGCGCGCGGGAGACTTCGTCGGTCGGAAAATCATAGGGGAAGAGGAATTCCACCGCATCGAAGCCTGCGGCCGCAGCGGCGGCGAAGCGCTCGAGGAACGGGACCTCGTTGAACATCATGGTCAGATTGGCGGCAAGGCGCGGCATGGATCAGTCCTCCTCGGTTCCGGGCAGTTTGACCCCGGTGATCCGGGCGATCAACCGGGCGACGGATGCGTCATCGTCGCGCCCCATCCCGGCGGCGGATGTCGCAAGGAACATCTGCTGGGCGGCGCTCGTCAGCGGCAGCGGGAATTTCTCCTTGCCGGCGATGGTCGAGAGGATGCCGAGATCCTTGACCCAGATGTCGGTGGCGCTGTGCGGGGTATAGTCTCCGGCGAGGATGTGCGGCACGCGATTGGCGAACATCCAGCTGTTGCCGGCCGAGGCGGTGATCACCTCGTGCACGGTCTCGAGGTTGAGCCCGAGCTTGCTCGCCAGCGTCATCGCCTCGCAGGCAGCCGCGATGTGAATGCCCGCGAGGAGCTGGTTGATGATCTTGTAGGCGCTGCCGAGGCCCGCTTCGTCGCCCAGCCGGTAGACCTTTGCGGCAATGGCCGAAAGCACCGGATCGGCGGCGGCGAAGGCCTCCTGGCTGCCCGAGGCCATCACGGTGATCTCGCCGGCGAGCGCCTTGACCGACCCACCACTCACTGGCGCATCGAGGTAGAGAAGCCCCTGCCCTTCGGCCTTCGCCGCAAGTGCGCGCGCATCGTCGGGCGCCATAGTGGCCGACGAGATGATGACGCCACCGGGCGCCATGGCTTTCGCAATGCCGCCCGCCCCGAAGAGCGCATCCTCGGTCTGGGCGGCGTTGACGACCATAAGAAGCACGGCCTCGGCGCCTTCGGCTGCCGCTGCGGGATTGTCGAATACCTGGCCGTTCTCTGAGGCGAAGCGGTTACGTTGCGCGTCGGACAGGTCGCAGCCACGCACGTCGATCCCTTCGCGCAGCAGCGAAAGCGCTGCGCCCAGACCCATGGACCCCAGGCCGATCACGGCCACCCTCATTCCACCCATCCGCAGTTCCTCCGAGATGACAGCGCTGACATTTCTTCCTTAGCCCGCTTGCACGGCCGAGCCAACCCGATATGGTGCCGCTGTCATAAATGATGAGGCGGATGTGAAGCGACCGGCTACCCATGGGGTCACTCTGGCGGACGTCGCGCGCATGGCCGGCGTCAGCGAGATCACGGCCTCTCGCGTGATGCGCGACAGGGGTCCGATCCGTGCAGAGACCCGGGACAAGGTGCTGCGTGCGGTCGCTGCCACGGGTTATGTCCGCAATGGTCTTGCCGGTTCGCTCGCCTCGGCGCGCTCCAACCTTGTCGGGGTTATCCTGCCCTCGCACACCAACAACGTCTTTCCCGAAGTCATGGCCGGCATCGGGCAGGCACTGTCGCGCTCGGGCTATCAGCCGGTGGTCGGGGTGACCGACTACGACCCTGCAACCGAGGAAGCGCTGGTGCGCTCGCTGCTGGCCTGGAAGCCTGCTGCAATGATTCTGACCGGGCTCGAGCACACGCGCGAAACCCGCCGCATGCTCGAAACCGCCAGCATCCGTGTCGCCGAGATCATGGACATCGACAATCGACCCATCGATCTCGCCATCGGGTTTTCCCATCTCGAGGCCGGGCGTGCGAGCGCCCGGCATCTGCTGGCGCGCGGCTATCGCCGGATTGGCTATGTCGGCCACGACCTCGATGCGGATCTTCGGGCTGCGGCGCGGCTCAAGGGGCTCGTCGACCAGCTGGGTGAAGCGGGCGCGCCGCTCGAGCGGCGTCACCTGACGGGTGGCGCGAGCTCGGTACAGCGCGGACGGAGCGGGCTCGGCGCTCTGCTCGCCCAGCATCCCGATTGCGACGTGGTCGTTTTCTCCAATGATGACATGGCCGTGGGCGGTGTCTTTCACGCGATGGCGGAAGGGATGGACGTGCCGGGGCGCCTTGGGCTCTTCGGCTGCAATGGGCTCGATATCGGCCAGGCGTTGCCTAAGCCGCTTTCGACGCTGAGGGCGAACCGGCAACGAATCGGCGAGATCGCGGTGGAGCGGATCGTGATGGACGACGGGCCCGAGACCGGGCCCGCCATCATCGATGTAGGATTTGAGATCGTCGCCGGCGCGACCGCGTGACGAGGATTAGAAGGCAGGAAAGGACGCTCCAATGTTCATTGGCGCAATCGCGGACGATCTGACGGGGGCGACGGACCTCGCGCTCATGCTGGCTCGGGAGGGGCTCGAAGTGCTGCAGGTGGTCGGCGTGCCGGCCCCGGACAGCGATTTCGGCAGCGCCGAGGCGGTCGTCGTTTCCCTGAAATCACGCACCAACCCGGCCGAAGAGGCGGTGGCTAT
Source organism: Arsenicitalea aurantiaca (assembly GCF_003994485.1). GTDB lineage: Bacteria > Pseudomonadota > Alphaproteobacteria > Rhizobiales > Devosiaceae > Arsenicitalea > Arsenicitalea aurantiaca. The sequence goes on along the minus strand of NZ_RZNJ01000002.1, from coordinate 463,634 downwards.
GTCGCTGGCATCGGCGGAGGTGCTGCTGGCTGCGGGGGCGCGGCAGCTCTTCTTCAAATACTGCTCGACTTTCGATTCGACCGATGAGGGCAATATCGGGCCGGTGACCGACGCGCTTCTGAAGCGGCTGGGGGAAACCCGCACCATCGCCTGCCCGGCTTTTCCGGTGAACAAGCGCACCGTCTACAAGGGGCACCTGTTCGTCGGGGACGAGCTGCTCTCGGACAGCCCGATGAAGGATCATCCGCTCAACCCGATGCGGGACGCGAACCTCGTGCGCGTGCTCGGGCGACAGGCGAAAACGCCCGTGTCGCTGATCGCCTATGAGACGGTATCGCAAGGGCCCGACGTTCTGGCGGAAGCGTTAGAGCGGCTTAAGGGCATTGCCATTGTCGATGCGGTGAGCGATGCGGACCTGAGGACCATCGGTCGGGCCGCGAAAGGCCTGCGGCTGATCACTGGCGGTTCGGGCGTCGCGCTTGGCCTGCCTGCCAATTTTCTCGAGGCGCCGCGGGCGCCGGACACCGAGCCTATGGCGGCGGCGCCCGGACGGGCCGTGGTGCTCGCGGGCTCCTGCTCCACCGCAACCCGGCGACAGGTCGCCGCTGCCATCGCTGCGGGCATGCCGGCCATGCGGCTCGACGCCATGGCGATTGCCGAGGGCCGCACCCGCGTCGAGGATGCGCTGGCTTTCGTGCGCGAGCATGCCGATGCCATACCGCTCATCTATTCAAGTGCCGAGCCCGAGGCCGTACGCGCGGTGCAGGAACAGCTGGGCCGGAACGCGGCGGGCGAGACGGTGGAGCACTACCTGGCCGCTGTGACGCAGGCGCTGAAAGACGAGGGGTTCACCCGGTTCCTCGTTGCGGGCGGGGAAACCTCGGGTGCGGTGGTGGCGGCGCTCGGCGTCTCGGCGCTGCGGATCGGACCCGAGATCGATCCGGGCGTGCCCTGGACGGTCTCGCACGGCACCGACCAGAAGCTAGCGCTGGCGCTGAAATCGGGCAATTTCGGCACGGACGACTTCTTCATCAAGGCCTGGGACCTTCTCAAATGACGGCGACCATCAGCGAAGAGACCCGGGCGCGCGACGAGATCTGCAAGGTCGGCCGCTCGCTGTTCGAACGGCGACTGACCATGGGATCGACCGGTAATATCAGCATGCGGCTCTCGGACGGGACGCTGCTGATGACCCCGACCAATGCGAGCCTAGGAGACCTCGACCCCGCCAGACTGTCGCTGCTCGACAGTGATGGTGCGCACATCTCCGGGGACAAGCCGACCAAGGAGGCGTTCCTCCATTCGTGCATGTATTGCGAGCGGAATGCCGACCACGCGGTGGTGCATCTGCACTCGACCCATTCGGTGGCGGTGTCGATTCTCGCCGATGTCGATCCGGCCGACGTGCTGCCCCCGCTCACGGCTTATTTCGTGATGCGGGTGGGGCGGCTGCCCCTCATTCCCTATTTCGCTCCGGGCGACAGGGATCTGGCGTTGGCGGTGAAAAAGGAGGCCGGCACCCATCACGCCGTGCTGCTCGCCAATCATGGGCCGGTGGTGTCGGGCAAGACCCTTCGCGAGGCCCAGTACGCGACCGAGGAGCTCGAGGAGACGGCCCGGCTCTTCCTCATGCTCGATGGACGGCCGATCCGGCCGCTGACGCCAGCACAGGCCGACGCGCTGAGAAAGTAGCTCAGGCGGCCGGTTCGGCGGCAAGCACCGCGATGGACGTCGACTTCACCCCGCTTGCGACATTGCCCAGCTGGTCGAGCCTGCCGCGCAGATGCTCGCCATCGAGGAAGGCGAGATCGGCCGGCAGGTGGAGGGTCAGCGTCTTGTCGAGGAGGGTGAAGCGGGCGCGCGGGAGGACGCCCGGCATGGCGGCGGACATGGGATAGCCAACGCGGAAGGCCGCCGCGATCAGCCGCGCACGGGCCGATCCGTCCTCGCCGGCGAGCGCCATCAGCGGCTGGGCGACGTGCTTGGACTTGAGGCCCATATAGCGAAGCGCCAGCACCTGGGAGAGGAAGGCGCGGCCGGGATGGTCAATGCCGGTCAGCGCGCTGTAGGCAACCATATCGACGCTCTGGGTGCCGCGATAATCGGGATGGCCGCGCCAGCCGATATCGGCGAGAAGGCAGGCCACATGCCGGAGCCGGCGCTCGGCGGGCGTCTCCTCTATGGCGAGGGCCGCGAAAATATCGTCGGTGAACGCCATCAAATCATTGGCGTGGGCCGGCGACCGCGAGCGCAGCAGCGACATTTCCTCGGCCGCCTGCATCAGCGGGTCGACCGCCTGCTCGCGCGGGTCGAGGAGGCCGTAGAGATAGCCCTCGCGCACGCCGAGGGCTGAAAAGACCACCTTGTCGAACCCCCCTGCCCGCAGCACTTCGCCGAGGACCGACGCGCCATAGGGCACGAGATCGCGCCGCGACGAGCTGACGGCGTCGCTGCCGGGCATCGGCTTGCCTTCGGCAAGGGCGGAAACGATGTCGTCGCAAAGCTTGAGGACGGTCTCGCTCCGCACCTCGTAGTGCTGGATCATCCGGAGCGGATAGTCTTCCTCGGCCTGGAGGATCTTGGCGAGGGACCGCCAGGTGCCGCCGATGGCGCAGAAGGTGCGACCCTCCTGACCGGTGCAGAGCTCGGAGGTCGCGAGCCGCTCGCGCACGATGTCGGGAGCCTTGGCAGGGGTGTTGTCGCTATCGTCCTGAAGGCGGATGACGCCGAGCTGGTGGGTCTCGCCGACCGATTCGGTGCCATTGAGCATCGAGGACAATTCGAGGCTGCCCCCACCGAGATCCCCGACGACGCCGTCGAAATCGGGCATGCCGGCAATGACCCCGAGGGCGGCGAAATGGGCCTCCTCCTCACCGCTGAGCACGCGGACGGGCGCGCCCATGATCTTCTCGACCGCTTCGACGAAGGCGGCGGCATTGGCCGCATCGCGCACGGCGGATGTCGCGAGAATATGGACCCGGCCGACGCGCATGAGCTTGGACACGAGCGCGAAGCGCTGGATCGCCGTCAGCGCGCGATCGATGTTCTCGTAGGCGAGCCGCCCGGTGGCAGCGACGCCGCGACCGAGCGCGCAGCTCGACTTTTCGTTGTAGAGCGCGGTCAGCGCCCGGGCGTGCCGCTCATAGACGACGAGACGGACCGAGTTGGAGCCGATATCGAGCACCGCCACCGGCCGCGCACCCTTGATGCGACCCTGGGCAGTCGGGTCGGCGTCGACGCCCCAGAACTGGTTCACTCATCCCCCTCGTCACTGTCGCGTCGGCTGGCACTGCCGCGCCCGGACAGGCTGGTGTTGGTCATGAAATAGTCGTGGGCGTTGAAGGGTTCCTCACCCTCCTTGAGACGCACGCGGTGGGAGCTGCCATCGGGCAGCACTTCCCAGCTCTGCTGGTTGTCCTTGAAATAGGCCACCATCATGCGGTCGAGGATCTGCTTGTGCACGGTCTTGTTGAGGATCGGCACCATGACTTCGACGCGCCAGTCGAGATTGCGCTGCATGATGTCGGCCGAAGACATATAGACCCGCGCTTTGCGCGAGGGCATTTCCTCGCCCTGCCCGAAGCAGAAGACCCGCGAGTGTTCGAGGAAGCGTCCGACCACCGATTTTACTCGGATGTTGTCGGAGAAGCCCGGTATGCCGGGCCTGAGGCAGCAGATGCCGCGCACGATCGCCTCGACCTTCACCCCGGCCTGGCTCGCATCATAGAGCGCATCGATGATCTCGGGATCGACGAGCGAATTCATCTTGAGCCAGATGGTGGCAGGCTCGCCCTTACGGGCGTGCTTGATCTCGCGGGCAATGCATTCGAGCAGGGTCTGGCGCAGGTTCACAGGCGATGCCGCGATCGCCTCGAGCTCGGTGGGGCGGGCATAGCCGGTGATGAAGTTGAACACGCGCGCGACGTCGCGGGTGATCGAGGGGTCGATCGTGAAGTAGCTGAGGTCGGTATAGATCTTGGCCGTGATCGGATGATAGTTGCCCGTGCCGAGGTGGCAGTAGGAGACGAGCTTGCCCTGCTCGCGCCGGACCACCTGGCTCATCTTGGCGTGGGTCTTCAATTCGATGAAGCCGAAGACAACCTGGGCGCCGGCGCGTTCGAGGTCGCGTGCCCAGCGGATATTGGCCTCCTCGTCGAAGCGGGCCTTGAGCTCGACGAGCGCGGTGACCGACTTTCCAGACTCCGCGGCGAGGACGAGCGCCTTGACGATCGGGCTGTCGCGCGAGGTGCGATAGAGCGTCTGCTTGATCGCGACGACGTCCGGATCGCGCGCGGCCTGCATGAGGAATTGCGCGACGGTATCGAAGCTCTCGAAGGGATGGTGGACCAGCAGGTCCTTCTGCCGGATGGCGGCGAACATGTCGCCATTATAGTCGCGGACGCGCTCGGGGAAGCGCGGCATGTAGGCGGGAAATTTGAGGTCCGGGCGGTTGATGTCGCAGATGCGCGCAGCGTCTGCGAGCCCCAGGAAGCCCTCGACCTCAAAGGTATCGGCGCTGGTCACGCCGAGCCGGTCGGCGATCTGCCGGCGCAGGGCGCGCGGCATCTTCTTTTCGATCTCGAGCCGGATCACCTGGCCACGCCGACGCTGGCGGAGGGCCGATTCGAACTCGACGACCAGGTCGGCCGCTTCGTCGTCGATCTCGATCTCGCTGTCGCGGATGACGCGGAACGCTCCGGAACCGGCGACCTCATAGCCCGGGAACATCTTGTGGAAGAAGAGATTGATGAGCGTGTCGATGGTCACCACCTCGACGCGCCCGTCGGTCGCGAGACTGGGCGGAAGGGTGATGAAGCGGTCCAGATTGTGCGGAACGCGCACGAGCGCCGTCATCGCGGCGGCATCGCCGGGGCCGGTGAGCTCGAAGGCGAGCGAAAAGCCGAGATTCGGGATGAAGGGAAAGGGGTGCGCCGGATCGACCGCGATCGGAGTCAGGACCGGGAAGATCTCCTCGCGGAAGAGCTTCTGGAGGTATTTGGTCTGGTCGGGGGTGAGATCGTCGATCTCATGGATCACGACATCGCGAGCAAAGAGTTCTTCCCGCAGGGTCTGCCAGTGATCCTGCTGCTCGAGGTGCAGGTGCTGGGCGAGGGTCGCGATTTCCTCGAGCTGTTCGGTAGGGGTCAGACCATCCGCACTCTTGCGCGTGATGCCTGCGCGCACCTGGTTCTTGAGACCAGCGACGCGCACCATGAAGAATTCGTCGAGATTGTTCGCCGAGATCGAAACGAACCGGAGCCGCTCGAGCAGCGGGTGATTGACGTTGCCCGCCTCCTCCAGCACCCGCATGTTGAACTGCAGCCACGAGACCTCGCGATTGACGAAGCGGGCCGGACTCGCGCGGAGCGCGTCGATGTCGCTCGCCGTGGGCTCGGCCTCGGCAAACTCGGTCAGGTCAGTCATGATCGTCGGCCTCGTCCCAATCCTGTGCCGCCCCGCGCTCGGCCAAGGCTTCGGCAGCGATGGCGCGGGTGATCGGCGATTTACGTGCAAGGGCCAGCCGATCCATCGTCTCGACAAGCGCGACCGCCTCCTCGGCGGAGCGCTCCATGCGCTGGACGAGATAGGAGAGAACGCGCGGCTCGACGGAGATCTGCCGGTCCCCGAAGAGCTTTACGAACATCTGTGACAGCTGGATGTCGTGGCTGACCGTTATGGCAAAGCGCGCGGCGAGCCGGGCGCGCGAGAGAAGGTCCGCGGTGCGAAACGGCCAGTCCGCGACTTCGCTACGGGCGGTCAGCAGGAGCGGACGGCCCGCACGCATACTCTGATTAAGGAGATGAAAGAGCGCGGCCTCCTCGAAGCCCGCCCGGTCGGCATCCTCGACGATCAGCGGCAGGGTGCCGCCCTCGGTCGCGGCAGCCTGCGCCTGGTCGGGCCCGACGAAGGCGGCGCCGCTACGGTCCGCGAAGATGCGTGCCAGATGCGACTTGCCCGAGGCGCCCGGCCCCACGATCAGCGTCAGCGGCCCGGGCCAGGCGGGGAAGGCGCGGATGTGATCTAGCGCCAGCCGATTTCCCTCGCCCACGATCAGGTCGTCCTCGGCATGGGAGGGCGTGTGCCCGTATTCGAACGGCAGCTGACCTTTCATGGGCTGGCCCGGGTCTGCTCTCATGTCGCCCCGCGGGTGCGGCGGCCGGCGCGCGGGCGGGGTGCGGGCGGCGTAGGCGCGACCTCGCCCATGGTCGCAGCGGCAGCGGCCACGGCAACCTCGTCGTCGGTCCGCCCCAGATAGAGCGTGCTGCCCTTGTACTTGCTGATCGCATAGCGTGTCAGCACGCCCGCGATGGCCGCGAGCGGCACGGCCAGCAGCAGCCCCACGAAGCCGAAGAGCAGCCCGAAGGCAAAGAGCGCGAACATCAGCCAGACCGGATTGATGTTGATGCTCGAGCCGACGAGCTTGGGATAGAGGATGTTGCCCTCGAGGAACTGGCCGACGAGGAAGATCGCAAAGACGATCGCCACCATCACCCAATCGGGCCAGAACTGCACGATGCCGACGCCGACCGAGAGCACGAAGCCGATGGCGAAGCCGACGAAGGGCACGAAGCTGAAAAGCCCGGCGATGAGCCCGATGGCGAGGCCGAAATTGAGCCCCACCAGCGAAAGCGCGCTCGCGTAATAGATGCAGAGCACGAGGATGACGCCCCCCTGCCCGCGGATGACGCCGGCCATGGAGCGGTCGATCTGGTCGATGACGCCGCGGATCTCGGTGCGCTGCTCGCGCGGCAGCAGGTCGTCAAGCCCGCGCACCATGCCCTCCCAGTCGAGCAGCATGTAGAAGGCGACGACCGGCGCGACGATGATGAAGGCGAGCGTGTTGATGAGCCCGAGCCCGCTCGCGGCGATGCCGGCGGTGAGCGAGCCGACGAAGCCGAGGAGATTGGCCGTCAGCTCGCCGAGTGTCTGCTCGAGCTGCGCGGCGCGCTCGGGCCCGAGCCATTCATTGAGCTGGGGAGCATAGGAGCGCGCGAGCGCCTGGAGGTCTGTGACATAGCCCGGCAACCTCTGGACGAGCCCGATCGCCTGGCTGATCACGAGCGGCATGAAGCTGAGGATCAGCCCGAGAATGATCGACAGGACGCTGAAGAGCGCGAGCGCCGAGGCCCAGCCGCGGCTGATCCGGATGCGCTGGAGAAGGTTGACCAGCGGATTGAGGAGGTAAGCGAGCGCGAGCCCCACGACGAAGGGCAGCAGGATGGAGCGGAACACCCAGAGCAGCAGGATCGACACGACGAAGAAGCCGATCCAGATGGCAACATGATTTCGCAGTGTCATCATCCGGGGCAACCCTTGCGTCCAATGGGCGGAGCCGCTATCAGCGCTCTCGTGGTCAGCCCTTGGATACGCCACACGCATGGTCGTGGCCAGACCCATTTTCTCGACCGGAATCCGACTGTGGGGATAGGCCTTGTCTGATACGCCGAACGTGCCATCGAACGGACTTTCCTACAAGCAGGCGGGTGTGGACATCGACGCGGGCAATACGCTCGTCGATGCGATCAAGCCAGCCGTGCGCTCGACCCGCCGTCCCGGCGCCGATGCGGAGATCGGGGGGTTCGGCGGGCTTTTCGACCTCAAGGGCGCGGGCTTTACCGATCCGATCCTCGTTGCGGCCAATGACGGGGTGGGCACCAAGCTCAAGATCGCCATCGATACCGGCAATCACGCGACGATCGGCATCGACCTCGTCGCCATGTGCGTCAACGACATCATCGTGCAGGGCGCCGAACCACTCTTCTTTCTGGACTATTACGCCACGGGCAAGCTGGACGTCGCGGTCGCGACCTCGATCGTCGAGGGCATTGCCGAAGGCTGCCGGATCGCCGGCTGCGCCCTGATCGGCGGGGAAACCGCCGAGATGCCGGGCATGTATCACGGCAAGGATTACGACCTCGCGGGCTTTGCGGTCGGCGCCGCCGAGCGCGGTACGCTCCTGCCGCGCGGCGACATCGCCGAGGGCGACGTGCTGGTCGCGATCGGCTCGTCGGGCGTCCATTCCAACGGCTATTCTCTTGTGCGCCGGATCGTCGAGATTTCCGGGCGCGACTGGTACATGCCGGCGCCGTTCGACCACGACACTTCACTTTCGGACGCCCTGCTCGTGCCGACCCGCATCTACGTTCGGCCACTCCTCGCGGCGCTGCGCTCCGGGCTCGGCATCAAGGCGCTGGCGCACATCACGGGCGGTGGCTTCATCGACAACATCCCGCGCGTGCTGCCCGCCCACCTTGCCGCCCATGTCGATCTTTCGGCGGTGAGCGTGCCAGCGGTCTTCCCCTGGCTCGCCAAGGTCGGCGGGCTCGACCAGCACGAAATGCTGCGGACCTTCAATTGCGGGGTCGGGATGCTCGTGGCCGTCGCGCCCGAGGATGCCGATGCGCTCGTTGCGCAGCTCGTGGCCGCCGGCGAGACGGCCGCGATCGCCGGCCGGCTGACGGCACGCACGGGCGAGCCGGTCACCTTCGAAGGCAAACTCGCATTGTGAGCGCGGCCCCGGTCAGGAAGCGGGTTGCCGTGCTGATTTCGGGCCGCGGCAGCAACATGCAGTCGCTCGTGCACGCAGCGGCGGCAGCCGACTATCCGGCCGAGATCGTCGGGGTCTTTTCAAACCGCGCGGATGCTGGCGGGCTCGCCTTCGCTGCCGAGCACGGCATTCCGACCGCCGTGCGCTCGCATCGGGATTTCAACACCCGCGCCGATTTCGACGCCGAGATCGAAGCGGTGCTCGAAGGCTGGGGCGCCGAGATCGTCTGCCTTGCGGGCTTCATGCGCATCCTCTCGGAGGGGTTCGTGGAGCGCTGGCGGGGGCGGATGCTCAATATCCACCCTTCCCTGCTGCCGGCCTTCAAGGGCCTCGACCCGCATGGACAGGCGCTGGCCGCCGGCGTCACCGAGCATGGCTGCACGGTTCACTGGGTGATCCCGGCGCTGGACGACGGTCCAGCGATCCTCGCTGCGCGCGTACCGGTGCTGCCCGATGACACCGCAGATACGCTGGCTGCGCGCGTGCTCGTGGAAGAGCACAAGCTCTATCCTGAGGCTCTGGCGCGCGTGGCGCGCGGCGAGGCCTGGCTCGACTGAGCATTCTCCTGCCATCACCGGAAGTGATGGCTCCCATCGTCAAAATCGGTTCGACGGTTCTGCGGGGCAGGCCTATGGTCCGCGCCTTCGGAGAAACGTCATGGCTTTGCGCGACTGGTTCTGGGTCATTCTTCTGGGCAGCATCTGGGGCTGCTCGTTCATGTTCAATGCGCTGCTGATCCGCGAACTGGGGCCGCTGTGGGTGGCGACGGGTCGGGTGGGCTTTGCCGCGCTCGCCTGCTGGGCGGTATTCATCGCCATGCGCAAGCCGCTGCCGCGCGACCCGAAACTCTATGCGTTGCTCGCCCTGCTCGGGCTCGTCGCCTATTCGCTGCCGTTCACGCTCTTCCCCATCAGCCAAGGCGCACTGCCCAGTGGTGTTGCGGCCATCATCAATGCGCTGACCCCGCTTATGACGGTGACGATCGGTCATTTCTGGCTCGGTGGCGAAAAGGCCGACGCGGTGCGCTTCGGGGGTGTGGGCATCGGCTTTCTGGGTGTCGCCATTCTTTCGCTGCCAGCCGTGGCGGGCGGCGGGACCGCCGAGATCTGGGCCATCGGGCTCTGCCTCCTCGCGACCGTCTGCTACGCGGTCGGGCTCAACTTCGCCCGCACCTTCCGGGGCGTCGACCCGACGACCATCGCGACGCTCGCCCTCACCGGCTCGACAATCGGGATCCTGCCCGTCGCGCTCGCCGTCGAAGGGGTACCTGTGATCACCCAAGGCACCACCTGGGCGGCGTGGGTTGCGATCGGTGTCGTCTCGACAGGGTTCACCTTTCTCGTCATGTACCGGCTACTGCCCCGGATCGGGGCGACCAATTTCTCGGTCACCACTTTCATTGCGCCGCTGGTCGCGATTTCGCTTGGCGTCGTGGTTCTGGGCGAAGAGATCCATCCCGAGCATCTGATCGGCATGATCGGCATCTTCGCCGGGCTCATGCTGATCGATGGGCGGCTCGTGCGGCGGCTGCGTCGGGCCAGGGCCTGAGCCTTGCGCCAGCTTGACTTCAGGCTGCGCTTTCCATAACCATTAGGTTACAGAACCTCATGGTTGGACGATGCCCGAAGAGACTCTCGACCTGACCTTTGCCGCCCTCGCCGACCCCACCCGACGGGCCATCCTCGCCCGCCTGTCGCGGGGGGAAGCCACGGTCACCGAGCTCGCCGAGCCCTTCGCCATGAGCCAGCCGGCCATTTCCAAGCACCTCAAGGTGCTCGAGCGGGCGGGCCTCATCTCGCGCGGGCGCGACGCTCAGCGCCGGCCGTGCCGGATCGAGGGCCCTGCACTGGCCGCGGTCAATGGATGGCTCGAAACCTACAGGGACATCTGGGACCAGAACTATCGCCGGCTCGACGCGGTTCTCGCCGACATGCAGGCGGATGGCAAAGACACGACGGGAGGACACTGAATGAGCAGTCTCGAAGTCACGATCCCGACCGATCGCGAGGTGCTGACGCGTCGCCGCTTCAGTGCGCCGCGCGGGCTCGTCTACCGGGCGCACACCGAACCCGACCTTATCAAGCGCTGGCTGCTTGGCCCGCCGGGCTGGACCATGCCCGAATGCCGCTTCGATGCGCGCGTGGGCGGCAGCTATTTCTATCGCTGGGCCCATCCGACGGAGCCGGGTTTCGCGCTGACCGGGATCATCACCGAGATCGATCCGCCCGACCGCATCGTCTCGCGGGAGAATTTCGACTCCCAATGGACCGGAGGCGAGACGGAGGTCACGCAGGACTTCATCCCCGACGGAGACGGCACCATCGTTGCGCAGCGTATCCTTTTTGCCTCCCGTGAAGCGCGCGAAGCGGGGATGGCGACGGGCATGACGGACGGCATGGCCATGAGCTTCGATGCGCTCGAACGGCTCCTCGCCGAGCTCGCCTGACCGGCCTCAGCGGCCGACGAAGCCGGCGATGCGCTGGAGCGCCTTGTCCATCGTCTCGGGCGAGCCGGCAAAGGAGAAGCGCAGATAGCGCTTGCCATCGGTGCGGTCGAAATCGATGCCGGGCGTGCTCGCTACGCCGGTCTCGTCGAGCAGGCGCATGCAGAAATCGAGCGAATCATTGGTGAAGGCGCTGACGTCTGCATAGGCGTAGAAGGCGCCGTCCGGCAGGCCCGGCAGGCCGAAGCCGATTGAGGCGAGGCCCCTGCTCAGCCGGTCGCGATTGACGGCATAGCGGGCGCGCTGGGCTTCGGCGTACTCTGTCTCCCCGAGCGCCGCGCGCGCGGCGATCTGACTCAGCGTGGGCGCCGAGATGAAGAGGTTCTGCTGCAGCATCTCGGTGCGGCGCACGAGATCCTCGGGCAACACCATCCAGCCGATCCGCCAGCCGGTCATGCAGTGATATTTCGAGAAGCTGTTGATGATGATGGCATCGGCCGCGAGCGGCAAGGCACTGGCCGAAGGCACGCCATAATCGAGCCCGTGATAGATCTCGTCGGAAATGAGCCGGATGCCGAGCCGGGTGCAGCTGGCCGCGATCTCGGCCAGGGCCGTCCGGTCGACGCTAGCGCCCGTGGGGTTGGCGGGCGAGGCAAAGAGCAGACCCGCGAAGGGCGTGCGGGCATGGGCCGCCTCGATGTCGGCCGCGCTGAGGCGCCACCCGTTTTCGGCAGTGACCGGAATTTCCACCGGCCGGAAGCCGAGCCCTACGAGCGTATTGAGATAGGCCGGATAGCCCGGGCGGGTGACCGCGATGGCCGCGCCCGGTGCAAAGCTTGAAAGGAAGGCGAGGATGAAGCCCGATGACGAGCCCATGGTGACGACGATGCGCTCGGGATCGGGGACGACGCCATGCCGGACGCCATAGCTCTCGGCGATGGCGCGCCGGAGTTCGATCTGGCCTTTGGAATGAGTATAGCGCTGCGCCTCGGGCAACGCGGCGCGGACCGCCTCGATGACGCGCGGCGCGGGCGGCACGTCGGGCTCGCCGGTCTGCAGGTAAAGCACGTCGCGCCCGGCCGCCTCGAGCGCCTTGGCGCGCGCCAGGATCTCCATGGCGTAGAACGGCTCGAGCCCGAGTTCGGCGGCCTCTGTCATCAATCGGTCCCACTTGCTGGCAAGAAGGGATTGCGGTAGCGCGATCCGGCAGCGGCCTCAAGTGCAAAGGCCTGCGACCCGGTGTCGGGTGCCGCGGGCCGCCAAAACTGCTAGAGGCTCCCCCACGCCTTTCCGCCGGAGACGACATGCCGCGCCTCACACTTGCCCTCGTGGCCCTCAGTGCCGCCCTCGCCGGCGGTCTGGCCGCCACGCTTCTTACGCGCGATGCCGCGCCGGACGAGGCCGCAATCCGCTCGATCGTCGAGACCGTCCTCGCCGAAAGGCCGGCGCCAGCCACCGCAGAGCCCGCGCCGTTGAGCGCCGAGGCGATCAATCCGCTGATCGAAGATTATCTGATGAGCGATCCGCGCATCCTCGAGCGCATGTCGACCGCGCTCGACATCGAACTTAGGACGGCTCAGGCGGCTGAGACGCTGGCGGCGCTCGAGACTTACCGCACGCAGATCTATGAGGATGCCGACAACATCATCCTCGGCAATCCCGAGGGCGACGTCACGCTCGTCGAGATGTTCGACTACAATTGCAGCTTCTGCCGCAATGCCCTGCCCGACCTCGCGGCGCTCCTCGATGAGGATCCGAACCTTCGCGTGATCCTCAAGGAATTCCCGATCCTCTCGCAGGAATCGGTGGCGGCGGCGCGGGTGGGCGTCGTCGTCGCGCGCGCCGACGTCGACTATTGGGACTTCCACGAAACGCTCTTTACGGGCCGTGGGCAGGTTACGGGCCAGACGGCGCTGGCGGCGGCCGCGGAACTCGGGCTCAATCCGGTGTCGGTCGAACTCGACATGCAGGCAGCGTCTGTGACCGAGGCGATCCAGCGCTCCTACGCGCTCGCACAGGCGCTCAACATCACCGGCACGCCGACCTACATCATCGGGGACGAGCTGATCCCCGGCGCCATCGGGCTCGAGGAGCTGCGCGGCCGGATCGCCAACATGCGCGCCTGCGGCAGCACGCAGTGCGACGGATGAGCCGAACCGGCGGAATCTTTGCGTTTTTCGTGAACTTCCTGTAGTGCGGCTTGCGCCGCCCCCGAGCGCGGTGCACAAGCGGGACATCATGGCCAGAACGATCCTCATCCTCAACGGACCGAACCTCAACATGCTTGGCGTACGCGAGCCGGGCACCTATGGCTCGCAGAGCCTCGCCGATATCGAGGCGATCTCACGTGAGGAAGGCGACCGACTGGGCTTTGCGGTCGATTTCCGCCAGTCCAATCACGAGGGCGAGCTGGTCACCTGGATCCAGCAGGCCCACGGCACCGCCGATGCGATCATCATCAATCCGGCGGCCTACACGCACACTTCTGTCGCGATCCACGATGCGCTGCGCGCGGTGGCCCTGCCGACGATCGAGCTGCATCTGTCCAACGTGCACCAGCGCGAGGACTTCCGACATCGCTCCTATGTCTCGCTGGTCGCCTATGGCGTGATTTGCGGGTTCGGGGCTCACGGGTATAGGCTGGCGCTGCAAGCGCTTGCCGACAAGCTTCAATAAGACATCCCCCAAGGGAGACAGAGATGACCAAGGCATCGCAGGTTGATCAGGACCTGATCCGCGCCATCGCCGAGCTGCTCAACCAGCAGAACCTTGCCGAGATCGAGATCGAGCACGAAGAGTTCCGCGTGCGCGTGACGCGGTCCTACGCAAGCCCGGCCATGCCGCAGATGGCTGCGCCGCAATATTACGCGCAGATGCCGGCGCCGCAGCCGACCGCGCCTGCAGGCGGCGTCGCCGCAGCGAGCGCAGCGGCCCCGAGCGCAGCAGAGGACCTGGCAGCCAATCCGGGCACCCTCACCTCGCCCATGGTCGGCACGGCTTACCTCGCGCCCGAACCGGGCGCCAAGCCCTTCGCCGATGTCGGCACCAAGGTCAGCGAAGGCCAGACGGTGCTGATCATCGAGGCGATGAAGACGATGAACCAGATCCCCGCGCATCGCTCGGGCACGATCACCCGCATCCTGGTGCAGGATGCGCATCCGGTCGAATATGGCGAACCGCTCGTCGTGATCGAGTAAGGAGACCGGCCCATGTTCTCCAAGGTCCTGATCGCCAATCGCGGCGAGATCGCGCTGCGCATCCTGCGCGCCTGCAAGGAGCTCGGCATTTCGACCGTTGCCGTGCATTCGCAGGCCGACGCCAACGCCATGCACGTGCGGCTGGCCGACGAGAGCGTCTGCATCGGGCCCGCCCCGGCGCGCGACAGCTATCTCAACATCCCCTCGATCATGGCGGCATGCGAGATCACCGGCGCCGATGCGGTGCATCCCGGCTACGGCTTTCTCTCCGAGAACGCCCGCTTCGCGCGCATCCTGACCGAGCACAAGATCACCTTCATCGGGCCCTCCTCGCACCATATCGAGATCATGGGTGACAAGATCACGGCCAAGAAGACGGCTGTCGAACTTGGCATCCCCGTGGTTCCCGGATCGGATGGCGAAGTGCGGACCGAAGAAGAAGCCCGGGCGCTTGCCGGCGACATCGGCTATCCGGTGCTGATCAAGGCGACTGCCGGCGGCGGCGGGCGCGGCATGAAGGTTGCCCGTACTGCCGAAGAGCTGGGCGTCGCCCTTTCGACTGCGCGTTCGGAAGCCAAAGCCGCCTTCGGCAATGATTCCGTCTACATCGAGAAATATCTCGGCAAGCCGCGCCATATCGAGGTGCAGGTGCTCGGCGACGGCCAGGGCAATGCCGTCCATTTGGGCGTGCGCGACTGCTCGCTGCAGCGGCGCCACCAGAAAGTGTGGGAAGAGGCCGGCGCGCCGACCATCACGCCCGACGAGCGCGACAAGATCGGCGAGATCTGTGCCGTCGCCATGCGCAAGCTCCAATACTCCGGCGCCGGCACGATCGAGTTCCTCTATGAGAATGGCGAGTTCTATTTCATCGAAATGAACACCCGCCTGCAGGTCGAGCACCCGGTCACCGAGCGCATTACCGGCATCGACATCGTCTACGAGCAGATCCGCGTCGCCTCGGGCGAAAAGCTCTCGATGACGCAGGACAAGGTGCAGTTCTTCGGTCACGCCATCGAAGTGCGCATCAACGCCGAGGACCCGCAGACCTTCGCGCCCTCGCCGGGCAAGATCACCTTCTACCATCCGGCCGGCGGGGTCGGGGTGCGGGTCGATTCGGCGGTCTATCAGGGCTATTCGATCCCGCCCTATTACGACAGCCTGATCGGCAAGCTGATCGTCTACGGGCGCAATCGGCCCGAATGCCTGCAGCGGCTGCGCCGCGCGATCGACGAGTTCGTGGTGGATGGCGTGAAGACGACGCTGCCGCTCTTCCAGCGCCTGATCAAGGAGCCGGACATCATTGCCGGCGACTACGATATCCACTGGCTCGAAAAATACCTCGCCGCGAACAAGGCCTGATTATGCCGGAAGCCGAAGGTCCTGCACTGCCGGCTTCCGACACCCTCGCCTTCTTCGAGGTCGTCCGCTTCGTGCACCCAGATCCGGAATTTGCCGAGATTTCTGGGCGCGAGGGGTTCGTGAACGGCAAGGGCGTACCGGCGGACGATGAAGTCGCGGTCTACTTCTACGATCTCGAGCGGGTCTGGTGCGTGCCTGTCAGCCATTGCATGAGCACTGGCCGCATCGATGAGGCCGAAAAAGCCTCCTACGAAGCGGGCTACGCGGCCTATCTCAAGAGGCATGGACTCGATGGCCCGCAAGGGTAACGATCCCTTCTCGGTGGAGCTGACGCCCGACCTCATCGTGCGCGCCTACCGCGCCGGCATCTTTCCCATGGCCGAGGACGCCGATGCGGCGGACCTGTTCTGGGTGTCGCCCGAGCGGCGCGGCGTCATCCCGCTCGATGGCTTTCGCGTCTCGAAGAGCCTGCGCAAGACCCTGCGGACCCACCCTTACGCGATCCGGATCGATACCGATTTCCCCGGCGTCATCGAGGGCTGCGCGACCTCTGGGACCGAGCGCGAGAGCACCTGGATCAATCCCGAGATCAGAAGGCTTTATGGTGCGCTCTTCACGCGCGGGCTCTGCCATACGGTGGAGGTGTGGGACGGCGATGCGCTGGTCGGCGGCCTTTACGGTCTTGCCCTCGGCGGCGCCTTTTTCGGGGAGAGCATGTTCCACCGGCGCACCGATGCCTCCAAGATCGCGCTGGCGCATCTGGTGGATCGCCTGCGCGCGGGCGGCTTCACGCTGCTCGACACGCAGTTCGTGACCGACCATCTGCGCAGCCTGGGCGGCATGGAAATTCCCCGCGTGGAGTACGAGACGCGCCTTGCGATCGCGCTGCAGCAGCCGGCGGATTTCTTTGCGATAGACCGCCCTCGGACCAGTGGCGCGGCAGAGACCCCGGAGGATTAGCCGGCGGGCGGCGGCACGTCCGTCGTCGTCTTGCATTCAACGAGCCAAACGTCATAGACCGCGTGATCGACGGCATTGAGCGCGGGGCTGTCTGCGAACATCCAGCCCGCGAAAATCCGGCGCACGGTGCGCTGCAGGCTCACCTGGTCGACCTCGATGAAGACCGATGGTCCATCCGAGCTATCATCGCCGGTGTGGCTGTAGCAGACGCGCGGCGTGATCTGGAGCGCGCCGAACTGGACCGTCTCGTCCATATAGACGTCGAAATTGGTGATGCGGCCCGTGATCTTGTCGAGCCCGCTGAACGCGGCGACCGGATTGGCGATGGTCGCGGCGGATGCCGCGCCAACGGACATGCAGGCCGCGATGGCGAAGGCGGAAACGAACCGGGCGGAATGCATGACTGCTCGGATGACGGCTTACTCGGGCGACCAGGCGTCGTAATCGCCGGTGACGCGGGGGCGCTGGCCTTTGGTCAGCAGGCTGCCATCGGGCCGATAGGCGAGCGGCGTGCCGGTCAGGTTCTGCAGATGCGGCTTTTCCCAGGCGCGGGCGGCATAGGTCTCGCTGCTCGGGGGCGTATCGGTGCGGTGATGCATCCAGCCATGCCAGCCGGGGGGAATCGTGCTCGGCTCGGCAGGCCCGTTATAGACCACCCAGCGCTTGTCCCCGGCCTTGGCCTCGAAATAGCGATTGCCGAACTCGTCCGAGCCCACATAGCGGAAGAAGCGCCACAGATAGAGGCGCGTGCCCCAGGTCTGCCCGTGCCACCAGACGAAGATTTCGGCGAGGAACTGTTTCATGCCCGTTTCCAAGTGAATGCCAGCGGCCCGCATCTAGCATGGGCATGGCGCAGGTGCCAGCATCTTGGCGCGTGCCGCCCATCACTTGTATGGGCGTCCATGCACAGGGGCAGCGCTGAGGACCGAAAAAATCCGCCTTGACACCGATTGGCCGCTCGGCAGGCTCGACGCGCCATTAAAAGAGTCTGCGCCCACTGACGCTTAGAGCCCGAAAATGCGGAATCGGTGCAGGCTCGACGGTTTTCGCGAACCTGCGTCACGAATTGATGACGCTTGCGAGTTATCCCCGCAAATCCCATATTAAACACCAGATTTTGTGGAACAGAGCATGTTCCACACCATCCCTAGATAGCTGTGGGCGGCGAAATTTTTGCCGTGACCGTGGCGACGGGTTGCGCGAATTAGAGTGGGCCGACGCCGAGTCCCCCCTCCGCGCCGCCCCCAGCCCGCGACCACAAGACGCCAAGGAAGAGATCGAGCATGCGCATTGAACGCCGCTACACCAAGCCAGACCAGAGCGCCTATGCGGGCATCGACTTCCGCACGACCACGAGCGAGATCCGCAATCCGGATGGTTCGATCGTGTTCAAGCTCGATGACATCGCCGTGCCCGCCAGCTGGAGTCAGGTGGCGGCCGACATCATCGCGCAGAAATATTTCCGCAAGGCCGGCGTCGCCAAGGTGCTGAAGAAGGTAGAGGAAAACTCCGTCCCCTCCTGGCTCTGGCGCTCCGTCCCCGACGAGAAGGCGCTCGCCAAGCTGCCCGAGGCCGATCGCTACGGCTCGGAAATCGACAGCCGGCAGGTCTTCGACCGGCTCGCCGGCACGTGGACCTATTGGGGCTGGAAGGGCGGCTATTTCAACAGCGAAGCCGATGCGCAGGCCTTCTTCGACGAGCTGCGCTATATGCTCGCCACCCAGCGCGTCGCGCCGAATTCCCCGCAATGGTTCAACACGGGCCTGCACTGGGCCTATGGCATCGACGGCCCCGGCCAGGGCCATTTCTACGTCGATCCCTTCACCCACAAGCTCGTGCAGTCCAAATCGGCCTATGAGCATCCCCAGCCGCACGCCTGCTTCATCCAGTCGGTCAATGACGACCTCGTCAACGACAATGGCATCATGGATCTCTGGGTGCGCGAAGCGCGCCTCTTCAAATACGGCTCGGGCACGGGCACGAACTTCTCGAAACTCCGCGGCTCGGGCGAGCGGCTCTCGGGCGGCGGCAAGTCCTCGGGCCTGATGAGCTTCCTGAAGATTGGCGACCGGGCAGCGGGCGCCATCAAGTCGGGCGGCACCACGCGCCGCGCCGCCAAGATGGTGGTGATCGACATCGATCACCCCGATATCGAGGAATACATCAACTGGAAGGTCAAGGAAGAGCAGAAGGTGGCGGCCCTCGTCACCGGCTCCAAGACCGTCTCCAAGCATCTGAAGGCCATCATGAAGGCCGCCGTCAATTGCGAAGGCAATGGCGACGACTGCTTCGACGTGGCCAAGAACCCCGCGCTGAAGCGCGAGGTGCGCGCCGCCAAGAAGGCCATGGTGCCCGAGAACTACATCTTCCGCGTCATCCAGTTCGCGCGGCAGGGCTACACCGATCTCGAGTTCCCCATCTACGATACGGACTGGGATTCCGAGGCCTATCTCACCGTCTCGGGCCAGAACTCGAACAATTCGGTGCGCGTCACCGACGATTTCCTGCGCGCCGTCGAGGCCGATGGCGAGTGGAACCTGACCGCACGGCAGGACGGGCGCGTCACCAAGACGCTGAAGGCCCGCGATCTCTGGGAACAGGTCGGCTATGCCGCCTGGGCCTCCGCCGATCCCGGCATCCAGTACCACACCACCATCAATGAGTGGCACACGAGCCCGGCCGCCGGCCCGATCGTCGCGTCCAATCCGTGCTCGGAATACATGTTCCTCGACGACACCGCGTGCAACCTCGCATCGGTGAACCTGCTGCCCTATCGCAATGGCGATGGCAGCTTCGATGTCGCCGCTTACGAGCACACGGTCCGGCTCTGGACCATCGTGCTCGAGATCTCGGTGATGATGGCGCAGTTCCCCTCGCGCGCCATTGCCGAGCGGTCTTTCCAGTACCGCACGCTGGGCATCGGCTACGCCAATATCGGCGGGCTCCTGATGACCTCGGGCATTCCCTATGATTCGGCCGAAGGCCGGGCCATTGCCGGCGCGGTCACGGCCATCCTCACCGGCGTCTCCTATGCGACCTCGGCCGAAATGGCCGCCGAGCTCGGCGCGTTCGCCGACTATGAGCGCAATGCGGCCGACATGCTGCGGGTCATCCGCAACCACCGCAACGCTGCCCATGGCAATGCGGAGGGCTATGAGGGCCTCTCGATCAATCCGGTGCCGCTCGACCACGCCTCGCTCACCCAGGACGCGCTCGGCGATCGTGCTCGCGCAGTATGGGACGAGGCGCTCGCGCTCGGCGAAAAGCACGGCTATCGCAACGCGCAGGTCTCGGTCATCGCGCCGACGGGCACGATTGGTCTGGTCATGGATTGCGACACGACCGGCATCGAACCCGACTTCGCGCTCGTGAAGTTCAAGAAGCTGGCCGGTGGCGGCTATTTCAAGATCATCAACCGCGCCGTGCCCGAGGCCCTGCGCACGCTCGGCTACACCGAGAGCCAGATCGCCGAAATCGAGGCCTATGCCGTCGGCCATGGCAATCTCAACCAGGCGCCGGGAATCAATCCGGGTGCGCTACGCGCCAAGGGCTTTGGCGATGACAAGATCGAGGCGCTCAACGGCGCGCTGAAATCGGCCTTCGACATCAAGTTCGTCTTCAACCAGTGGACGCTGGGCGCCGACTTCCTGAAGTCGCTCGGCGTGACGGATGCGCAGCTCAACGACTTTTCGTTCGAGCTCCTGCCCTTCCTCGGCTTCTCGAAGAAGGACATCGAGGCGGCCAATATCCATGTCTGCGGGGCGATGACGCTGGAAGGCGCGCCGCACCTCAAGGCCGAGCACCTGCCCGTCTTCGATTGCGCCACGCCCTGCGGCAAGATCGGCAAGCGGTACCTCTCGGTCGAGAGCCACATCCTGATGATGGCGGCCGCGCAGCCCTTCATTTCGGGCGCCATCTCCAAGACCATCAACATGCCCAATGATGCGACCGTCGAGGATGCCAAGGAAGCCTACATGCTCTCCTGGCGCCTGGCGCTGAAGGCCAACGCGCTCTATCGCGACGGCTCCAAGCTCAGCCAGCCCCTCAACTCCTCCGTGCTCGCGGCCGCCGATGACGAGGAGGACGAGGACGTCGTTGAAACCATCGCCGCCATGCCTGCGGCCGTGCGCGCCGAGCATGTCTCCGAAAAGATCGTCGAGCGCATCATCGAGCGCGTCTATCGCGAGCGCGAGAAGATGCCGGACCGCCGCAAGGGCTACACCCAGAAGGCGGTCGTGGGCGGACACAAGGTCTACCTGCGCACCGGCGAATATGATGACGGGCGGCTGGGCGAGATCTTCATCGACATGCACAAGGAAGGCGCCGCCTTCCGCGCGATGATGAACAATTTCGCCATCGCCATCTCGCTGGGGCTGCAATATGGCGTGCCGCTCGACGAATATGTCGAGGCCTTCACCTTCACCCGGTTCGAACCGGCTGGCATGGTGATGGGCAATGACCGGATCAAGAACGCGACCTCGATTCTCGACTACGTGTTCCGCGAGTTGGCCGTCAGCTATCTCGATCGCAACGACCTGGCGCATGTGAACCCCGACAGCCCGACATCGCTCGGCAAGGGCGTGGCCGAGGAACAGGGCGCCCGCCCGGTGTCCGCCGCCCCTGCCCCCATTCCTGCGGACCGCTTCGTCTCGCGCGGCATGACGCGGGGCAAGGTCGCCAACAAGTCGCTGATGATCGTCTCGGGCGACCATCAGCCCCATGCGCCGGTGCAGGCGATCCATGGCGGCACGGTGACCGCGCTCAAGGCCTCGACGGCATTGAAGCACGACACCCAGATCGCCCCCGCCGCCTTCGCGCCGGCCGAGCTCGACCCCATCCCGAGCCCGCCGACCGCCAAGGATGCCGGCACCCTGCGCGCCGAAGCCCAGATGAAGGGCTATACCGGCGACCAGTGCACCGAGTGCCACAACTTCACGATGGTGCGAAACGGCACCTGCCTGAAGTGCGACACCTGCGGCACGACGACGGGGTGTAGCTGAGAGTGCTGCCGGTAAAGACCTGATCTTGAAGATGGCTGCTGTTCACACAGCAGCCATCTCCTTTTTCAGAGGCCGACATCATCGGCGCCATCGATGTCCGTCTTTCACGAGTCTTTGGTGTTCAGCGCCGACCCACCGACATCTCGTCCCGCACGCTCGGGTCATCATCGAGAAATTCGGGCTCGGCCTCCGCGCCGACGGCATCGAAATATCGGCTGAGGAAATTGCGGAAAGAGGCTGCGAGCGCGATGTCGGCGATGTTGAGGTCGGTCAGCCCGACGGCACGCAGGGCGTCGATGTCGGCCTCTGCAATGCGCGAGGCGTCGATCGTGATCTGCTCGGCGTATGCCAGCATCGCGACCTGCTGGTCGGTGAGCCCGGCCTTGCGAAAATCCCGATGGACGGCGAGCGTCTGCTCCCGGCCGATCATCGCCGACAGCGCCTTGAAGTAGACGTGCGAGCAATAGCTCGAAGGCACGGAGCGGGCGACGACGAAGGTGATGAGCCGGAAGTTCAGGAGGCCCAGCGAAAACCCGTCCCGCAGCTGATGCAGGAGGTGCTCGACCGGGGCCAGCATGTCGGGCCGCGCCGACCAGCATTGCGTCGCCTGTATCACCTTGCCGGTGGACGCCATCTCGCTGGCGTAGATCGCTGCAATCTCGCCCTCGGCCTCCGCGGGCTCTATGGTTTTGAGAAACATCGACACCTCCCGTGCGGTTGGCAGCGGCTGCATTCTCGCTCGGAAGCGGGGCGGTTGGAAGGGGCTGACGCGTGGGATCGCCTCAGGCTCCGCTCAAACCTCCACTTCCCGCCACGCGCCGGGCGGCAGGTTCTCGAGGGTCCAGTTGCCGATCGACCAGCGGACGAGGCGGAGCGTGGGGAGGTTGATGGCGGCGGTCATGCGGCGGACCTGCCGGTTACGGCCTTCGGTGAGGGTGATGGCGATCCAGCGGTCCGGCACGCTCTTGCGGAAGCGGACGGGTGGATCGCGATCCCAGAGCGCTGGCGGATCGATGAGACGCGCCTTTGCCGGCCGTGTCGGCCCATCCTTGAGCACGAGGCCGGCCCGCAGGGGTGCGAGATCGTCATCGGAGGGGTCGCCCTCCACCTGCACCAGATAGGTCTTGGGCAGCTTGAAGCGCGGCGAGGCGATGCGGGCCTGGAGCGCCCCGTCATCGGTCAGGAGCAGCAGCCCCTCGCTGTCCTTGTCGAGCCGCCCCGCCGGATAGACGCCGGGCACCGGCACGTAGCGGGCAAGCGTCTGCTCGCCGGGGCTGCCGGTGAACTGGCACAAAACCCCGAAAGGCTTGTTGAGGAGAATGAGGCGCGCCATGTCGTGCCGGCTCCCGGTTGGAAAGCCGCCTTGATGGGGCAGGCGGAGCGGTTTGTGAACCCCGTCAGGCCTTTTGCGCCTGCGCCCAGGCGACGATCTGGCTTGCCGGCATCGCGCCCGAAGTCCGCGCCACCTCCTTGCCGCCTGCAAAGAGGATCATGGTGGGGATGCCCCGGATAGCGAGCCGGGCGGCGATCGGCTGGTTGTCGTCCGAATTGAGCTTGATGAGGCGCATGCCCGGCTCAAGCGCCAGCGCGGCCTTCTCGAATTCGGGCCCCATGACCCGGCAGGGCCCGCACCAGGGCGCCCACACGTCAACGAGGACGGGAAGGCTCGAGCGCGCGATCTGGCGCTCGAAGGCCGCGCCGCCAAGGTCGACCGGCTGACCCGAAAAAAGCGCTGCGCCACACTTGCCGCACTTGCCGGCCCGCGCCTTTTCGCCCGGCGGGACCCGGTTGGCCGCGCCGCAGGCTGTGCAGATGGCGATGGTGTCGCTCATGCGGTTCTCTCCTCGGGCATGGCAGGCGCCCCTGCCCCCTCCGCGCGCAACGCGGCAATGGCGCACATGGCCTGGTGGTGGCTGAGATGCACTGCACCACTCAGATGGTCGAGGAAGTCGCTCGCTTCAAGCCGGTCCATCACGGGGCCCTTCACTTCGGAAAGGTGGAGCCTGACCCCCAGATCGGCGAGCCGGGCATGGATCGCCTCGAGGCTTTCGAGGGCAGACATGTCGATGGCGTTCACCGCCGAGCAGAGCAGCACCACATCGGTCAGCCCCGGCCGATCGGCGACTTCGCCATAGACGAGATCCTCGAGGTAGCGCGCATTCGCAAAATAGAGGCTCTCATCCACCCGGATCGAGAGCACGCCCGGCATGGTGTCCACCTTGTGGCGCTTGACGTTGCGGTAATGCTCGGTGCCGGGCACCTGCCCCACAATGGCGGCGTGGGGCTTGGAGGAGCGGTAGAGGAAGACGAGGATGGACGCGGCGACCCCGAGCGAAATACCGGTTTCGACCCCGAAGACCAGCGTGCCGAGAAGCGTGATGGCAACCGCGGCAAAGTCGGCCCGCGAATAGCGCCAAGCCCGCCGCAGGATCGAGAAATCGACCAACGTCAGCACGGCAATCACGATGGTGGCGGCGAGCGTCGCCTTGGGCAGCACCGCAAGGACCGGCGTCAGCAGCAGCGTCGCGCCGGCAATGCCGATGGCGGTGAAGGCGCCGGCTGCAGGCGTCGCTGCGCCGGCATCGAAATTGACGACCGAACGCGCGAAACCGCCGGTCACGGGATAGCCGCCACCGAGCGAGGCCGCCACGTTCGAGGCGCCGAGCCCGATCAGTTCCTGATTGGGGTCGACGCGCTCCCGCCGCTTGGCGGCCAGCGTCTGCGCGACCGAAATCGATTCGACGAACCCCACCACCGAGATGATGAGCGCCGGCACAACGAGCGCCTGCAGCGTTCCGAGATTGAAGCTCGGCAGCGACAGGAGGGGCAGGCCCTGAGGCACCTCCCCGACGAGCGCCACGCCGCGCGCGCCCAGATCGAGGCCGGCCGAGAGCGCCATGGTGAGGAAGACGACGAAGACCGGCCCGGCCCGCACGATGATCCGCGAGACACTCCTGTTCATGCCCATCCGCTCGAGCAGCCGCCCCAGATCCCGCCGCATCCAGATGAGGAGGACGAGCGACAAGAGCCCGATCGCGAAAGTCGGCCAGTGGATCGCTCCGAGATTGGCGAAGATCGAGGCCAGCAGATCGGGCATTGCATGGCCTTCGGTGCGGATGCCGAGCAGGCCGCCGACCTGGCTCGTCGCGATGATGATGCCCGAAGCGGTGATGAAGCCCGAAATGACCGGATGGGAGAGGAAATTGGCGATGAAGCCGAGCCGGAAGAGCCCCATGCCGAGCAGCATCAGCCCCGAAAGTCCCGCCAGCATGATGGCGGCGCTCGCATAGTCCGCGCTGCCCTCGGCGGCGATCCGGCCGACGGCCGCAGCCGTCATCAGCGAGATGACGGCGACCGGACCCACGGCCAGCGCGCTCGAGGTGCCGAAGATCGCATAGGCGATGAGCGGCAGTATGGAGGCGTAAAGCCCCATCTCGGGCGGCAGCCCGGCAAGCAGCGCATAGGCCAGCGATTGCGGGATCAGCATGATGGTGACGATGACCGCAGCGACGAGATCGCTGGTCAGGGTCTGCCGGTTGTAGCGCCGTCCCCAGTCGAGGATGGGCAGATGGGGACGGAGCGACATGATGGCCTAGCGTTCGAGCGTTGCGTAAAGGCTGCCGGCTCGCGCGCCGGAACGGCAATAACCGAGGACGGGCCGCGGCAGGTCGCGCCACGCCTCGTGGAAGCGGATCACCTGCCCGTCGCCCAGCGGGCCCGAAACGGGGATGTGCACCGCAACAATCCCATGAGCCTTTGCAGCCTCCGCAACGGTCGCGAAATCGGGCTGCCCGGCCTCCTCGCCATCGGGGCGGGCACACACGATGGCCTTGTACCCTGCATCCGCTATGGCGGCCAAATCGGCTGGCGTCACCTGACCCGTCGTCGCAAATTCCCTGTCTATCGTCTTGATCTGCATGATATTCTCCTTGATCTGGGCCGTGGCTCAGAGTCCGTTGATCGGGACCTTGAGATAGGTCTTGCCGTCCTTGTCCTTGGGCGGAAGCTGGCCGGCCCGCATGTTCACCTGCAGCGAGGGGATGATGAGCTTGGGCATGGCGAGCGTCGCGTCACGCTCCTCGCGCATCCTGACGAAGCTGTCCTCGTCGGTCCCGTGTCCGACATGGATGTTGTGGTCGATCTCGTCGCCCACTGTCGTCTCCCACTGGATGTCGCGGCCGTTCGGCCCGTAGTCGTGGCACATGAAGAGGCGGGACTCCCGCGGCAGGCTCAGGACACGCTGGATCGAGCGATAGAGCGTGCGCGCATCGCCGCCCGGAAAATCGGCGCGTGCCGATCCGCCATCGGGCATGAAGAGCGTATCCCCGACAAAGGCAGCATCGCCGATCACATGGGTCATGCAGGCCGGGGTATGCCCAGGGGTATGCATCACATGGGCGACGAGATTGCCGATCCGATAGCTGTCGCCATCCTTGAACAGGCGGTCGAACTGGCTACCGTCCCGCTGGAATTCGGTGCCCTCGTTGAAGATCTTGCCGAACGTGTCCTGGACGATGGTGATGTTCTCGCCGATGCCGAGCTTTCCGCCCAGTTGGGACTGGATGTAGGGCGCCGCCGAGAGGTGGTCAGCATGCACATGGGTCTCGATCAGCCATTCGAGCGTCAGCCCGTGCTCGCGAATATGGGCGATGATCCGGTCGGCCCCGTCATAGGTGATGCGTCCGGCGGCGTAATCGATGTCCATCACCGAATCGATCACTGCGCAGGCATTCGAAGCTGGGTCCTTCACCACGTAGGAAATGGTGTTGGTGGGCGCATCGAAGAAGGCGGTGACCTCCGGCTTGACCGAAAGATCGGGCGTGAAGGGAAGCGTGGACATGTCGTTCTCCTTTGCGTGTGTCATGCGGTACGCGCCCTCGCCGAGAGCGCGATGCTGAGCGTGCGTGCCGCCACGATGCCGGCGAGCATCGATGCGACGAAGACGAAGGCCGAGCTTTCGCCGAGCCCGAGCGCCGGAATGGCGCCGCCGGGGCAGAACCCGGCAATGCCCCAGCCGATGCCGAAGGCCGCGGCGCCACCCAGCAGCGGCGCGTCGATCCTGCGGCTGGCCGGCAGGTGGAAACGGTCCGCGAGAACCGGCTTTTCGCGGCGCAGGACGAACGCGTAGCCGACTGCCGTCACCAGCAGCGCGCCGCCCATGACGAAGGCGAGCGACGGATCCCAGGTACCGAACAGATCAAAGAAGTTCAGCACCTTTGCGGGGTTCGCCATGCCCGAGAGCGCTATGCCGGTGCCGAAGACTAGACCGATGATGGCGGCGAAGACGATGCGCTGCATCAAAACCCTCCCAGGACGTTCCGGATGACGAAGACCGTGCCGATGGCCGTGGCCATGAACATGGCCGTTGCCGCGATCGAGCGGGGAGAGAGCCGGGCGATGCCGCACACCCCGTGCCCTGAGGTACAGCCGGATCCGAAGAAGACCCCTGCCCCGACGATCACGCCGCCGACGACCAGCCAGGGCGTTGGCACCGGGCTTTCGAACGCCACGGCCTGCCCAGTCAGCGCCACGACGATGATGGGCGCAACGATGGCGCCCGCGAGAAACGCGACGCGCCACGCCCAGTCCGTGGCACCGGGCGGGATGAGCCCGGTGATGATGCCGGTCATGCCCGCGATGCGACCATGGAACGCCATCAGCAGCACTGCCGAGAGCCCGATCAGCGTGCCCCCGAAAAACGAGAGCAGTGGAGTGAATTCAGTCATCGACGAAGAACCCTTGCAGTTGAGATGCCGAACGGCAGGTAGAGCGGACAGAACCGCAGCGTGGCGGTAACGACGAGGACGATGCCGATCCCGATCGCGCCCCAGTAGAAGAGGGGTGAGGCGAAAACGGAAAGGCCCGAGAAAAGGGCGAGTGCGATCAGGGTGAGCCCCAGCACGAGCCGGACGATACGGTCGGGCGTGCCGACATTGATTTTCATCTGAACCTCCTTGAAAGCGCGAAGGCGGAGGACGATACTGTCCCTACGCATCCTCTTATATAAGAACTTTCTAATATGATCAAGATGGACATCGCACAAATGGAGGCCAATGCCGACGCGGCCTCCCGGCTCCTCACCGCCATGGCCAATCCGAAGCGGCTGATGATCCTGTGCAATCTGCTGGGCGAGGAGGTCAACGTGACCGAGCTCGGGACGCGCGTGGGACTGGGCCAGTCGCCCCTCTCCCAGCACCTCTCCAAGCTGCGCGCCTGGGGGTTCGTGACGACGCGGCGGGATGCGCAGCAGGTCTATTACAGCCTCTCCTCACCCGAGGTGAAGCAGGTGCTCGAGACGCTCTACGCGCTTTACTGTGCGCCGGAGGCCGCCGCATGAGCACGGAATGGGACCGCCGCTACGATCGGCCGGACTATCTGTTCGGGGAAACGCCCAACGCTTTTCTCGCGGGCGAAGTCGAACGGGTTCGCCTCCACAGGCGGGCGCTCGCAATCGCCGATGGCGAAGGTCGCAACGGGGTCTGGCTCGCCGAACAGGGCCTCGATGTGGTCTCCATCGATGCCTCGGCGGTTGCCCTTCAGAAGGCCCGCCGCCTCGCCGCACATCGGGGCGTCACCATCAGCACCGAGCTCGTCGACCTCGAACGGTTCGACTGGCCGGAGGCGGAGTTCGACCTCGTCGTTGCGATCTTCATCCAGTTCGCGGGCCCCGCATTCCGCCGCCCCCTCTTTGCGGGCATGACCCGCGCGCTGGCACCGGGCGGAACCCTGTTGCTCCATGGCTATCGGCCCGAGCAGCTCGGATACGGTACCGGCGGGCCGCCTTTTCTCGAAAACCTCTATACCGAGCCGATGTTGCGCAGCGAATTGCCCGGTCTCGAGATCCTCTCGCTCACGAGCCATGACAGCGTCATCGAGGAAGGCACGGGCCATTCCGGGCTGTCGGCGCTGATCGACCTCGTCGCCCGAAAGCCGGACTAGTCGAGACGAAACGGTCGGGGACGCGAAGGCCCCCGGCCGTCAGATTTACTCGGCGCCCGTCACATGCGCGACGTAATGGGCGAGCGCATCGATCTCCTCCTCGGAGAGGTCGGTATAGGGCCGCATGGGCCCGATGCCCTGCGTCACGGCCCGGGTCACAACCTCGACGGTCGGGCGAAGATCGTCCAGCACCGGACCGATGGCGCCCTCGGTGCCTGCATCGGCCAGCGTGTGGCAAATGCCGCAGGCCGGCTGCGCGCGTTCGAGGAACACCGTACGCCCCAGTTCCAGCTTCGCCTCATCCGGCGCCTCCGCCTCGGCCATGGCCGGGGCGGCTGCGAACGCCAGGGTTGCGATGAGAAGTCCGCGCAGCAGGCTGCGCCCGTTCGAAGAACCCATAGGTCTCACTTTTCCTGTCTCGATATCGGGATGCCGGGGCCTAGGCGACCGACACCTCGAGGCCCGGGCGCCGCCAGCCATTGTGGTTGTACCCGGCCTCGTTCGGCTCGGTTTCCTCCGGCTGCTGGTTGCCCTCGCTGTCGGTAGCGCGACTGACGATGGTGTAGGTGCCGGGCTCCAGCTCCTTGGAGAGGACGAAGGCCCGCCATGCGTAGCGGCCGAGGTCCGGGCCGATGAATTCGGCCGCTTCCCAGGTTTCCCCGCCATCGACGGAGACCTCGACGCTCTCGACGGCGTTCATGCCGCCAAAGGCGAGGCCGGTGATCTGGTTCATGCCGGCCGAGGCGCTCTCGGACGGGCCGGTGACCCAGGATTTCACCGCCATCTCCCAGACGGACGGATACTCGGGCGAACCCTCCGTTCCCACGGGATGAATGCGGTAGCGGGTCGCCTGGATCAGCGCATCGGTTTCATCTTCGGTAAGAGCAAGCCGGTTGATGTATTTGATATTGTTGACGCCGGTGTAGCCGGGAACGATCATGCGCAGCGGGCCGCCATGGGCAAGCGAGATCGGTTCGCCATTCATGTCCCAGGCGAGCATGATGCTGTCGAGTGCCTCGATTGGCACCGACCGCTCCACCAGCACGTCGAGCCGCTCGATGCCTTCGGGGATCTCCTCGCCACCGGTGCCGGTCACGTAGCGCACCCCGGAAACGGCACCGCCAAGCCGCTCGACCACGGTGCGCAGCGGCACGCCGGTCCACATAACGCAGCCTGCCGCGCCGGTCTGCCACGGCGTACCGCCGGGGGAATGCTCGAAATAGGCCCGGCCATTGCCCGAGCACTGCAGGACCATCGCCATCGTTTCGACGCCCATGGTCTTGAGTTCGCCGAGCGTCAGCGTGCGCGGCTCGCCGACGCCTTCGAAGGTGATCTCCCAGGCATCCCGATCCTCGAGGATCGATGCGGGCGGCGGCGTGACATTGTTGCGAACATAGAGCAGACGATCGGGCGTCACCGGCTGTACGCCCTGCGCCGAGCGCAGCGTTTCGATCGTGTTGTTGCTGTGGACGATGAGCCCGTCCGCATCCTTGTAGGCGACATATTCAGGCAGCGGGCGGGCTTCCTGCGCCATCAGCCGGCTCGAGGCCAGCAGCACCACGGCGCCGGCCGAACCGGCAAGCAGATTGCGCCGGCGTATGTCGATCTTTTCCATCGGATCCTCCCTCGGGATGGCTTCAATTGGAGGAAGAGACGAACGGGCCGGCCGGTTTATTCCCTGCGCTCAAGAAAAATTTCGCTCAGAACTCAAAACTCACGCAATGCAGGGCGTCCGCGGGATCTCGATCGCAGCAATTTCGACCCGGTCACCACGGGCCGAGGCCGCCTCCAGCGCTGCAGAAAGCGCATCGAACCGCAGCGGGTCCATATTGCGCGCCACGGCGACGAACCCGGCCCCGCCTGCCTGCCAGGCATGGACGAGCGGCGCACCGTCGCCTTCCGCCACCGCTTCTAGGGCAGCGGGATCGAGAGGCGCCGACAGTTCGAAGACGCTCAGCCGACACCCGCGCGGGCCGGCATAGCCACGATGGGACGCGGTGACGCCGGCGAGTTCGAGGCCGAAACTGCCATGGATCTGGACGAGCCCGGCATCGGCGAGAAGCTGCTGGCCGGGCGCGACGGCCGGACGCAGGGCGCTCTCCTCGTTGATCGAGAGGCGCCAGCCATCATGTTCGGCAAGGATCGCTTCGAGAAGCACGCGCTCCTGGGAGGGAGCCGCGTCGCGCCAGAACTGCCCGCCGACCGCAGCGATGCCGAGCGTCAGGACGACGGCCGCAGCGGCCGCGAGATGGCGAAGAGCCGGCCGAGGACGGCGCGGCCGGGCCGGCAGCGCACGCGGCGTTTCGCCGTGCCCGAGCCCCGAGACGGCGGCCTTAAGCCCATGGATTTCCGCCACCTGCCGGGCAAGGTTCGAATCGGCCGCGATTCTCGAGGCCAGCGCAGCGGCCGTCGCCGCATCGAGCTCTCCATCGACATAGGCCGAGAGCGTCTCGAAATCCGTGGTCGGCTCAACGGGCATTGCGGCTCTTCTGGGCAGGAAATGGAATGACGCGGTCGCCGGCGAGCAGGTCGAACATGCACTGCCTCGCCCGGCTCACGCGGCTCATCACGGTCCCCTTGGGGATGGACAGCAATTGTGCCGTTTCCTCGTACCCGAAGCCGCCAATGTCAACCAGCGCCAGCACTTCCTGGTGCTCGATGGAAAGCATGGCAAAGGCCTCGCGGACGACGAGGCCGGTCTCCACCGGATGCTCTCCCGGCCTGGCCGGCGCCGGTTCACCCTCTGCCAGTTCGCGGTCGAAACCCGCCCGCCGCCGGTCGGCGCGCTGCCCGTCGATCCAGAGATTGCGCACGATGCGAAAGAGCCAGGCTCGAAAGGCGGGGTCGGCCTCGGGCAGGTCACGCGCCCCGATCGCTCGCAACACGGCGTCATGGAACAGGTCCGACGCGGTTTCCCGATCGCGGGTCAGGCCAAAGGCATAGCGATAGAGCCGGTCGCTGACCGGCGCGAACCGCCGTTCGAACTCGGCTGACACCCTCACCTCCCGGCGCCCGACGGCGCTCATTTGCGCCAGATGAGCACGGCCGGGGCGGCCCGGGCAAGGGCGGAGGCGCGGGCGTCGGTCTCACCCGGGACGCCGCGAAGCACATTTCTGCACGCCGGAAGTGGCGCATAGTCACCCCCTTTGTGTTAGGACCGGTGCCGAAATCCCCGAGGAGGAACACCCTTGCCCGTCGCCATCGAGACCATCACCGACACCCGAACCGTACTGGGCGAGAGCCCGGTCTGGTCCGGCCAGGAGAATGCGCTTTACTGG
This sequence comes from Arsenicitalea aurantiaca, assembly GCF_003994485.1. Lineage (GTDB taxonomy): Bacteria > Pseudomonadota > Alphaproteobacteria > Rhizobiales > Devosiaceae > Arsenicitalea > Arsenicitalea aurantiaca. The sequence continues at coordinate 431,910 of NZ_RZNJ01000002.1, read as the reverse complement.
ATCGATATCCCCGGCAAGGCGCTTTTCCGGCTCGACATGTCTGAAGCCGCGCCGCGCCGGTGGGACCTTCCCACCGAGCCGGGCTCGATCGGCCTTTTTGCCAATGGCGACATCCTCATTGCGCTACGGACCGGCATCGTCCGGTTCGTTCAGGCAACCGGCGCGATGACGCCCCTCGCCGCCCCCGACTATGATCAGGCCCGCCTCCGCTTCAATGATGGCCGCCCGGACCGGCGCGGCCGGTTCTGGGTCAGCACCATCGACGAATCCCGCCAGCACGCCGACGCCCGGCTCTACCGCTATGCCGATGGCGCGCTCGACACGCTCCACGAGGGCGGCATCACAGTGGGCAACGGGCTCGCCTTCAGCCCCGACGACAAATGGCTCTATTTCTGCGACACGCCCTCGCGCCGCATCTGGCGGTTCGCCTTCGATATCGAAACCGGCACCATCCGCGACCAGACGGTCTTCGCCGATATCGAGGAAGGGCTCGGCCGGCCCGATGGCGCCGCCATCGATGCGGAGGGGTGTTACTGGTCGGCCCTGATCGACGGCATCGGCAGGTTCACGCCCGAGGGCAGGCTCGACCGGCACATCGAGATCCCCGCCGGACGGATCACCATGTGCGCCTTTGGCGGGACTGGGCTCGACACGCTCTTTCTCACCACGGCAAGCCCGGGCGCGGTGCAATTGCCGCGCGAACCGGGGCCGCTTGCGGGACGCCTGCTTGCCATCCGCCCGGGCGTCAGCGGCCTGCCAGAACCGCGGGTTGCGGGCTAGGCCAGCCTGGCCGCCCAGAGTAGGCCGCGCAGCAGGATCGTGCGGGTCTGCGGCCGATCGAACTCGGCGGCCTTGTGCCCGAGCGCGGAATAGAACACCCGCCCCTGCTCGAAGCGGCGCTTGTAGACGACGGGGATCACGGCGCCCCTGGCCGCCGGGTCCGGCACCCCGTCGAACGTCGTCGTCGCGAGCACCTCGAGGGTGGGATCGACCAGCATGTAATACTGCTCGGAGCGATAGTCGAAGCTCTCGATCCCGGCCATCACGGGGTCGTCGGGCCGCGTCACGTCGACCCGGAAATCGCGCACATTGCCCGGGTGGCCGACAAAGAGGCAGCCCGTCATGTAGTGGAAAAGATAGGCCTCGCGGAAAGTGGTCGCGAGGGCATGGTGATGCCCGCCGAGCCCGACGCCCCCGCGCACTGCGCCCATGAGGTTGTCGAGCGCTTCCCGCTCGATCGCGCCGCCGGTGATGTTGGGTATGACGAGCCGGCGCAAGGCAAGGTCGGGATCGCCGAACGCGCCGATATCGGCTGTCACGTCGACCGACAGCCCCTCCCCCTCCAGCATGGTCCGGATGATCTGCGCAGTCTTTTCGGGCTCGTGGGTTTCGAGCCCGCCCCAGGCGATGAGTACGTCGCGCGCCATTGGTCCTCCGCGGGCATATCGAGGGTGCACCCTGCCGCGTGGTCCGCAGCAATTCAATACTGGCTCAGCGCACGCTGATATAGCCGCCGGGCACCCCCTCGGGCGACAGCACCACCTGCCAGAGCTGCGCCCGGCGCGCACGGAAGACAGCTGCGAGGGAGAGGAGGTAATAGCGCCACATGCGCCTGAACCGCGCGCCGTACCGTCCCTCCAGCTGAGGCCAGGCTCTTTCGAAATTGTCGTGCCACGCCATCAGCGTCGGATCATAGTCGGCACCGAAATTGTGCCAGTCCTCGACCACGAAAAGCCCTTCGGCCGCCTGGCCGATCTGGCGCTGGCTGGGCAGCATGCCATTGGGAAAGATGTATTTCTCGAGCCAGGGATCGCCATGGGTGGTCGTGAGGTTGCCCCCTATGGTGTGAAGGAGCATGAGGCCGTCTTCCGCCAGCAGCGATCGCGCCTTCTCGAGATAGGCCCGGTAGTTCTTGTGCCCCACATGCTCGAACATGCCGATCGAGACGATGCGGTCGAAGCGTCCCTCGAGGTCCTGATAATCCATGAGAAATGTCTCGATCGGCAGCCCCTCGCGGTGCGCGTCGGCGAATGCGGCCTGCTCGCGCGAAACGGTCACGCCCGTTCCCGCTATGCCGTAATGACGGGCCGCATGGCGCAGAAAGCCACCCCAGCCCGAGCCGATGTCCAGCACGCGCATGCCGGGCGTGAGGCCCATCTTCCTGCAAACGAGGTCGAGCTTGGCCACTTGCGCCGACGCGAGATCATGCGCGTCTTTCCAGTAGCCGCAGGAATAGACCATGAGCGGGTCGAGCATGGCGGCATAGAGATCGTTGCCGAGATCGTAGTGCCGTTCGGCCACTTCGAAAGCATGCCGGCGCTGGGGATTGAGCAGGGCCCCGCGCAGCATGCTGGCCAGCACCGCGCCATCGGGCCGAATACGGGACGGCAGATCGGCCCGCAACACGCGATGGATCATCTGGTCCAGTGCGGGGCTATCCCACCAGCCATCCATATAGGCCTCGCCGAGACCGAGAGCGCCATGGGCGATCACCGCCGATGCGGATGTCGGCAAGCGCCAGCAGAGGCTCGATCGTCTGCCGGCGGCCGGCATCGAGGCGGGCGGGTAAGATCGTGCGGTGCAACATGGACATGGGACTGACCCGTCACTGGTGCAGCCCTATTGTCCTCCCGGCGCCTGTGCCTTGCAAGCCCCCGCGTGCAGTCTCAGCTGCCGGTTGCGAGGCGCCGCGCCAGGGTGGCGCATTGCACCCTGATGTCGGGAATGGCCTCGATCTCGAAGAACCGTCCACGGGTCAGCGGCCCCACAGCAAAGAGCCGTCCCGAAACTGCGCCCTCGGCCGGGATCACGTCGCAGGTCGTCGTCACATCGAGCCCGATATTGAGTGCATCCGGGCGCGCCGCACCGCTCGCGACGAGGTCGCGGATCACCGGATTGGAGCTGGCACGGACATCGACGCTGACCCCGCCGCAATCATAGACCCGCGCGACATCGATGGTTTCGGTGGCCTCGGCAGGAAGGCCGCGGCGCCTGATTGTGGCGCGGGCCATGTCCTCATGCCGGGACACGTCGAGGAAATGCCCGGCAATCAGGGTCACCTGCCCGCTCGCCACGGCATCCACCATGCGCTGGTGCAGATGGGGCGGCACGCGATGGCGATGCACGTTCCAGAACGGGCGCACATGGCGCAGGAACTGGCGGCGCGTGCGCTCGGACCAGCTCTGCCAGATGCGCTGGTTGTAGGGGCGCAACCCGTCGACCACGCTGCGCCAGTCGCCGCCCGCAGCCTGCGTCTCGCGCACCAGGGCCCGGAACCACCGCATGATGTAGCCAAGATTGGTGCCGAACGGCACGTCGGCTGCGTCGATGCTGATCGGCGGGACGTCCCTGTGACCGCGCGGCAGAAGCCCGTTGCGGGAGACGACAAGGATCGGCCCGCGATGATCGGCCTCGGCCAGCGCGATCCAGGCATCCACCATCGAAAGCCCCGATCCCAGGATCATCACCTTGGCATAGGGGTCGATCGGGGTGTCGTCATCGGCTCCGACGCGTACCGCGATCCCGCGGCTCCGCGCCGGCTGCGTCTCGTGGCCGACCGCAAGCACGCCGACATGCCCGGCAATGCTCGTGCCATTGGCAAGCGCAACATCGGTGCCCGAGGGGTTCTGGCGGATCGCGAGAACTTCCTCGGAGAGCACCTGCAGTCGTCCCGGCCGCAGGGCCGCCGCTTCGCGCAGCACGTCTTCGAGATAGCGGCCATAGAGGCGGCGCGGAACGAAGGTGTAGTCTCCGTCCGGCAGGGGCTCGCCCGTTTGCTGCAGCCAACGGTAGAAATGGCCGGGATCATCGGCAAAGGCACTCATGCCGCGCGCGGGCACGTTGACCCGATGATCGCGCTGGCGTGCCGAATAGGCGACGCCCTGCCCGAACTGGCCTCGGCGTTCGACGAGGGTCACCCGCAGATCCGACGAAGGCTGGCGCAGCAGGTGTACCGCCAGGAGCACGCCGCTTGCGCCCCCGCCGATGATCGTGATGCGTTCATGGCCGGCAGCGTTCATTGTCGCCTCCTGATAGATGTCCTCAGGCGCGGATCTGGGCGCTGGCAAACGCCTCCGGGCCACCGGCGGCCTGCATCGCGACGAGGCTCGTATTGTCGAGGACCTCGGCGATCGCGTTCCTCACGTCGAGCATCACCCGCCGCACCTGGCAGGTTTCGACGTCGCAATCCTCGCAGGGTTGATAGCGCGTCTTGCTGGCGCACGGAAAGGGCGCGAGCGGTCCGTCGAGGACGCGTACCACATGGCCTATCCTGATCTCCTCGGCGGGGCGGGCAAGGCAATAGCCGCCGAGCTTGCCCTTGCGGCTGTACACGAAGCCGGCATTCCGCAATTCGCCGAGGATGGCGTCCAGAAATTTCTTGGGGATGTTGTTTTCGCGGGCGATATCGCCGACGAAAGCGAGCTGTCCCTCCGGCACCTGGCTCAGATGCACGAGGGCCTTGAGCCCGTACTTGCCCTTTCGCGTCAGCATGGAGATGCGTGTTCCGGCACTTGCCGCCCCCGGCAGGCCGCCGGGAGCGTATTGAAGTAAGATGCGGCAGACCTGCCGCCCGGGGCCCTTCATAAAGTCGATCGGACTTGTGAACAAGCCGATGCACGCCCCGTTTCAAGCCCCCGGCCTAAAGCGGATAGGGCCAGTTGGACATCGCATAGCGACGCTCGAGGTCTGCCTCGAGATCCAGCGGCTTGCCGGCGCGCAGGATGGCGCTGTCGCGCTCGGGATCGGTCGGTAGATCTTCGGCAGGCTTGCCGCCGAAGAAGCGTCTCTTGCTGGGCGCCTCGGCATCGTCGACAGGCGAGCCTTTGGCAGGGTGCAGAATTCCAAGGAAGAAGACCATGTCCGTCACTCCTTCTTGGGCCCGCCGATCGCGGGCCTGGAGACTGAGTGTGCGTAACTCTATAAACTTGGTCGAGATTGAAATTCGCGTCTGATCGTCCCCCGATGGAAGAATTCTCTCCGGTCAGACCGCTTCGGGAAAAAACCGCCAGCGGCGCGGCCGAAAGGCGAGTCGCGTCTTTTCCCCCGCCGGATGGTCGAATGGCAGGTCGAGCTCCACCTTGCGATGGTCACCACCGACCGAGAGCTCGACCCGGCGGGTGCCACCGACGCGCCGGTGACCGGCGACGACACCGGCCAGTGCCGCGTCCGCCTCGACCAGATCGACGTCGTGCGGGCGGAAATAGAGCTTGCCCTTCCCCGGCGCCTGATCGGTCGCGGCAACGCCGATCGCGCGGCCGTCGACCCAGAATTCGCCATTCTCCACCGTCGCCGGCAGCTCGCTCGATTCCCCGATGAACCCGAAGACGAAGGGCGATGCGGGCCGGTCGTAGACGTCGTCCGGGGTGCCGACCTGCTCGATGCGCCCCTGGCTCATCACGCAGAGGCGGTCCGACAGCTCGAGCGCCTCTTCCTGGTCGTGCGTCACGAACACGGTCGTGTGCCCGGTCCGGTCGTGGATCTCGCGCAGCCATTTGCGCAGCTCGCGCCGGACCTGCGCATCGAGCGCGCCGAACGGTTCGTCGAGCAGCAGCACGCGCGGTTCGATGGCGAGCGCCCGGGCAAGCGCGACGCGCTGGCGCTGGCCGCCCGAGAGCTGGTTGGGGTAGCGCTTCTCGAGGCCCGAGAGCTGTACGAGGTCCAGAAGTTCCAGCGCCTTGCGCCGGATCTCGGCTGCTGCCGGGCGCGTCTCGCGCGGCCGCACCTTGAGCCCGAACGAGACGTTCTCGAGGATCGTCATGTGCCGGAAGAGCGCATAGTGCTGGAAGACGAAGCCGACATTCCGCTCCTGCACCGATTTGTGGGACGCATCCTCGTCGCCGAAATAGATTGCACCCGAGGTCGGATATTCGAGCCCGGCGATCAGCCGCAGCAGCGTCGTCTTGCCCGAGCCCGACGGGCCGAGCAGCGCAATGAGCTCGCCCGAAACGATGTCGAGCGACACATCGTGCAGCGCGGGGAAGCGATCGAATTCCTTGCGGACGTTCTTGACGGAAACCTGCATGAATTATTCCTGGATCAGTGGCGCCCGGAGGCGGCCAGTTCGTCGCCGAAGCGCCATTCGAGTATCGACTTCAGCACCAGCGTGACAAGCGCGAGCAGCGCCAGCAGCGAGGCCAGCGCGAAGGCGGCGGTCCCATTGTATTCGTTGTAGAGCATTTCCACCTGCAGCGGCATAGTGGTCGTCTGCCCCCGGATCTTGCCCGAAACCACCGCGACCGCGCCGAATTCGCCCATCGCGCGGGCGTTGCAGAGCAGCACGCCGTAGAGCAGGCCCCATTTTATGTTGGGCAGCGTGACGCGGAAGAAGGTCTGCCACCCATTGGCGCCAAGCGAGATCGCCGCTTCTTCGTCGCCCGTCCCCTGATCCTGCATCAGCGGGATCAGTTCACGCGCAACGAACGGGAAGGTGACGAAGATCGTCGCGAGCACGATGCCGGGCACCGCAAAGAGGATCTCGACCCCATTGGCCCGCAGCCAGGGGCCGAGCAGGCTCCCCGAACCGAACAGCAGGACGTAGACGAGCCCGGAAATCACCGGCGAGACCGAGAAGGGCAGGTCGATCAGCGTGATCAGGAAGGCCTTGCCCTTGAACTCGTACTTGGCGATGGCCCACGCCGCGCAGATGCCGAAGACCACGTTGAGCGGCACCGCGATCGCAGCCACCAGCAGGGTCAGACGGATCGCCGACTGCGCATCACGCGATTGCAGCGACTGGAAGAAGACCCCGACCCCCTGCCGCAGCGCCTCGTGGAACACCGCATAGAGCGGCATGACGAGGAACAGTCCCATGAAGGCGAGGCTGATCGCGATCAGCAGCCATTGCACGCCGACCCTTTCGCTCGTTGGCGAGCGGCCGGTGCGCGAGAAAAGTCCGCTAGTTGCCATAGCCGTACCGCTTTCTGCTCCATGCCTGCACGAGGTTGATGAAAAGGAGCATCAGGAACGAGATCGAGAGCATCACCGTCGCGATGACGGCGGCGCCCGTATAGTTGAACTCCTCGAGCCGGATGACGATGAGGAGCGGCGCGATCTCGGAGACAAAGGGGATGTTCCCCGCAATGAAGATCACCGATCCGTATTCGCCCACCGCCCGCGCGAAGGCGAGCGCGAAGCCGGTGAGGATGGCCGGCGCCAGCCCGGGCAGGATGACGCGCGTTATGGTCTGGAAGCGGTTGGCGCCGAGGGTTGCCGAGGCTTCCTCGATCTCGCGGCTCACCTCCTCGAGAATCGGCTGGACGGTCCTGACGACGAAGGGCAGGCCGATGAACACCATGGCGATGACGATGCCGATCGGAGTGTAGGCGATCCGGATGCCCAGGGGCGCAAAGAGCGCGCCTATGGATCCCGATGGCGCGTAGATCGCCGTGAGCGCAATCCCCGCAACTGCCGTCGGCAGTGCGAAGGGGAGATCGACGATGGCGTCGAACACCCGGCGCCCTGGAAAGCGATACCGCACCAGCACCCAGGCGATCAGCGTGCCGAAGACGACGTTGATCGACGCGGCGATCAATGCCGTCGTGAAGCTCGTGCGCAGCGATGCGAGAACCCGAGGATCTGTTGCTGCCGCCCAGAAACCGGCCGGGCCGATGCCCGCGGCGCGCAGCATCAGGGCAATGAGGGGAATGAGAATGATGAGGGAGAAATAGGTCAGCGTGAAACCGAGCGTCAGCCCGAAACCGGGGATGACGCTCGGCTGTTTCAGTCGCCAACCCGCTCGAATGGGAGCGGCTGTGGCCATGCGGATCAGCCCCCGGGGCCGGAGTAAATCTGGTCGAAGATCCCGCCATCTCCGAAGAAGGCGGGCTGCGCCTCGCGCCAGCCGCCGAACTCTTCGATGGTCACGAGGTTGACTTCGCCGAAGCGGGCGATGTCTTCAGGGGCGGCCGCTTCGGGGCGGTAGGGCCGGTAAAAGTGCTTGGCGGCCAGCGCCTGGCCAACATCGGAATAGAGATAGTCGAGATAGGCTTCCGCCACTTCGCGCGTGCCCTTGCGATCGACATTGGCCTCGACCAGCGCCACCGGCGGTTCGGCGAGGATGGAGATCGAGGGCGTGACGATCTCGAAGGCCCCTTCCCCGAATTCCTCGAGCGCGAGGTAGGCTTCGTTTTCCCAGGCGAGAAGCACATCGCCGAGCCCGCGCTGCACGAAAGTCGTGGTCGAGCCGCGAGCACCCGAATCCAGCACCGGCACGTGCCGGTAGAGCTCGGATACGAAATCGCGCGCGCCGTCCTCGCTACCGAACTCGTTACGGGCCCAGGCCCAGGCGGCGAGAAGATTCCATCGCGCGCCACCCGAGGTCTTCGGGTTCGGCGTGATCACCTCGACGCCATCGTCGATGAGGTCGCCCCAGTCCGCGATCCCCTTGGGATTGCTGGGCCGTACGAGGAAGACGATGGTCGAGGTATAGGGGGCGTTGTTGTTCTCGAGCCGTCCTCGCCAGTCGTCGGGGATCAGGTCGGTCGCGTCGGCGATCGCGTTGATGTCACTTTCGAGCGCGAGCGTCACGACGTCGGCTTCGAGGCCATCGATCACCGTCCGGGCCTGTGAACCCGAACCGCCATGGGTCACCTGGATGGCCACGGTCTGGCCGGTCGTCTCCTGCCAATGGGCCGCGAAGGCCTCGTCGAACTCGCGATAGAGTTCGCGCGTGGGGTCGTAGGACACGTTGATAATCGTCTGGTCCTGGGCATGCACGGTCAGTGCGAAGCCGAGCGACAGTGAGGCCGTCAGTGCGCCATAAGCGAGGACGGTTGCCAGTCTTTTCATCGCTCTCTCCTTGGTTAAGCGAGCCCATTAATGCTATCTTTTCAGTAGACATTCACAAGCGCGCCGCATTTCGTTTGGAGGCGAAGCGGGAGAAAAAATGAGCGGGGAGACCTGCTGCCGGGAGACGCTGATGGCGTGATGCCGGGTCACCCGTCCCGTGGTCAGCTGCCCTCCACGATCCCCAGAATGTTGCCTTCGGAATCCTTGAACCAGGCATTCTTGACTTCGCCAGTGTCCATCAGCCCGTCGACGGTGGAAAGTTCTGGGTAGTCGATGAATTCGACGCCCGCCTCGCGCATCCGCTTCATGTCCTCCTCGATGGTATCGGTATAGAAGGACATCAGCGTATGGGGTGCCTGCCCGGCATTCGGGGTCTGGTAGAGAAAGAACTCCGTGCCCTCTCCCAGCACGTAGCTGGCGCCCATGTCGTGATATCGGCTTTTCGGTTCGAGCCCGAGCCTGTCGCGATACCAGTCCGTCGCGCGCTTGAGGTCATGTACGGGGATCATCGTTCCGACGCGTCTGTTGGCGAGCATCGCCGCTCTCCTTGATGGGTGGCAAATGAACGTCTAGTTCTGGGGCAAAACGCACGCCCCTCCGTCACGGATCCCGCCATGACCCGCCAACGCCATCCTATCCTCTATCTGATGGCCGCCGATGCCGAGTATGGCGCTGCGCTGAGGTCCCGCATAGACCCGGTCATGATCGGGGTCGGCCCGGTCGAGGCCGCCATCAACACGACCCGCGAACTCGCCAGGCGCAGAGAGGCCGGCTCGCTCCCGCAGCTCGTCGTTTCCCTCGGCTCCGCCGGTTCGAACCGCCTGAGGCAGGGCGGCGTCTATCAGGCGCGCTCGGTTTCCTATCGCGATATGGATGCGAGCCCGCTGGGCTTTCCCCGCGGCGTCACGCCCTTCCTCGATCTACCCGCCGAGCTGCCGCTCTCCCCGATCCTCGAGGGTCTCGAGACCGCCCGGCTTTCGACCGGCGCCAACATCGTCTCGGGTACAGCCTATGAGACCATCGATGCCGACATGGTCGACATGGAGACCTTCGCGATCCTGCGCGCCTGCCAGGCCTTCACCGTCGGGCTCATTGCGCTTCGCGGCATTTCCGATGGCGCCGAAGACCTCGGCAGGCTCGAGGACTGGACGCGTTACCTCCACATCGTCGATGAGGGACTGGCCGGGGCCGTGGATCTCATCGAGGCGGCCTATGCCGCAGGCCGGCTCGACTGATCAGCCGCCGAACCCGAGGAATACGAGGTTTCGGACGGGCGTAACGAGAGGCTGCATCCAGGTTCCGCGCGTCAGCACCATCAGGATGACGATGGCAGACCCGATCCAGAAGCTCTGCTTTGCGATCGCAGCGGCCGCGCGCGGCGCGAAGGCGGCGAGGATCAGCCCCCCGGTCAGGGGCGGCAGCGGCAGGAGATTGAACACGGCAAACCACGCCGCGCAGTCGGCGATCGTCGTCATGCCCATCACGACATAATTCGAGATCGTCGGATCGAGGAGGCTCGCGGCGAGAATCCGGGCCTGCAGCACGAGCATGCCGAAGCCGATCAGCACGAGAAGGCTCAGCACGACGATTGCGACGATTCCGGCGCGCCCGTCACGGACGTCCTTCGGCGCGATGTCCATCGGGATGATCCACCCCGTCCTGCCGGCGATGCCGGCAACGAGCCCGAGGACGTTGAGGTGGTTGAGCGGATTGAGGGTCAGCCTGCCGTCATATTGTGGGCCGCGGTCACCGAAGGCCCGCGCGAGCAAGGCCAGCGAGAAGCCGTGGACCGCCATCAGCACCACCATGGCGATGATGCGCATCATGATCTGCGGCATCGAGATTTCGGTCAGCATCGAGCGCTCAGGCCTCCCGACCCGCAGCCCGTCATCACTGCGCGCTCAGCGTTGGAATGCCCGCAGCCTCGACCAAGGCGTCGATCGTGCCGTCCGCCCGCAGGGCGGCGATGGCCTGGTCGATCTCGTTGCGAAGAAAGGCGTTGTGTTCGCGCAGCATCATGCCGATCGGGCTCGGCGGGGTCGTCACAGGATCCAGTGGCACGAGCCGGATCCCCTGCCCTTCGGGATCCCCGTCGGTCAGCTGACCGATCGTCGGGGTCCAGAAGATGGTGCCTTCCACCCGCCCGTCATTGAGGAAATCGAGGCCCTGCTGCGCCGATGAGAACGGATAGCGCGTCCAGCGCTGCTCTTGGGGCAGCACGGACTGGTACTCCATCAGCCGCGCATCGGCGAGGGTATAGAGCAGTGAACCGATCGGACGGCCCGGCGGAATGTCCCCGAGGCGGCGATAGTCCGGATTGGTGACGCCGAGGACGAACGGCGCTTCGAAATAGGGGCTCGAGGGCAAGAGCCAGTCCGAGGACAGATTGCCCGCGATCGAAAAGCCCATCACCGCATCGCACTGCTCGGCGAGCTGGATGAAGACGGCCTCCCAGAAATCGTCGCCCAGGAGCGGCACGCGGTTGTCGTAGACGCGGAAATCGGCTTCGAGCAGCAAAGCGTCGGCAATCGCCTGGCCGATCTCGCGATCGACCGCGAAGGTCGGGCTCACTTCCCAGATGCAGAAGGTCACCGTGCTGCCGCGCAGCCAGCGGCGCTCCTGGTGCAGTTCGGGCGGAACGTATGGAATGGCGATCTGAGCGATCGCCTCGGTGCCCACGAAAGCGAAGGCCGCCAGCGCCGCGCACAGGCGGCGTTTCATAGAAGTCATCACCACGGTCTCCTCCCGGGCAGACGATGAAGGGGCCAGTCGGCCCCTTCAGAGTTCATTTGACGACGCCGATCAATCGTTCTGCGGCAGCGCGAAGACGTAGACGCCGTTGCCCACGCTCGGATGCACGATATCGGGGGTCACCAGACGCGGCACGTTCCGCGGGCTGCCGCCACCGAGGCCGGTGGTCACGGCGATATACTGCCGGCCATCGACTTCATAGGTGATCGGGAAGCCCTGAACAGAGGTCGGCAGGCGGGTCTGCCAGACGACGTCGCCGGTTTCCACGTCATGGGCCTTGAAGTAGCGGTCGAGGTCGCCCGCAAAGGCGATGCCGCCGGCGGTCGAGAGGATGCCGGTGAGATAGGAAGCGCGCTGTTCGACGCTCCAGACCTCTTCCATCGTCTCCACGTTGATCGCCGAAAGCTTGCCCAGATTGCCGTTGGTGCCGGGCATCTCGAAGAACCAGCGATCGGCCTGCGAGCCGCCCGAACCCGTCACGAGCTCGACTTCGCGGCCACGGATCTCCATGCAGCTCTGGCTGAGCGGGATGATCAGGAGCTGCGAGGGCTCGTAATAGCTCGTTGCGGGCCAGTCATGGCCGCCTGCCGTGCTCGGGCAGACCGAGAGCGTGTCGCCGACCTGGGCGTTGCGGATGTCCTCGCGATAGGTCGGACGGCCGTTTTCGTCGAAGTCGATCCAGGCGTTCTGGAAGGTCGCGAACATATGGTCGAGATAATCGCCATTTTCGCGGTCGAGCTTCCACAGGATGCCGCTCTTGCCGATCGTCATGACGGTCTTTTCGTCGCCGATATCGATCAGCACGCGCTCGAACACGTCGTCCCAGTCCAGCGCTTCGCCGGGCGAATGCTGGTAGTACCAGACGATCTCGCCGGTCTGCGGACGCACCGCGATGGTCGAGCTCGTGTAGAGCGCGTCATCCTCGGTGGTCATGCCACGGCTGGCGGGCACCCAAGGCTTGGGCTGGGCAACACCGACATAATAGAGGTCGAGTTCGGGATCGTAGCTGCCGGTGATCCAGGTGTCGCCGCCGCCGCGCAGTTCGTTCGGCAGGTCGGCCCAGGTGTCGCCGCCTTCTTCGCCCTGGCGGGCGATGGTGGACGTACGCCAGAGTTCCTCGCCCGTCTGGGCGTCGTGGCCGGTGAAGTAGCACCCGTCCTCGTAGAACTGCTGGCAGCCATTGAGCTGGGCGATGACGACGCCATTGACCACCATCGGGCCCGACGACGAGAAATAGGCCTTCGTGTAGTCGGCCCGCTCGGTCTCCCAGACGAGAGCGCCGGTGCGCGCATCGAGCGCGACGACGAAGCCGTCATCGGCCGACAGGTAGATCTTGTCGTCATAGATGGCGATGTTGCGCGCCGGGCGGCCGAGGCCGACCTCTTCGGGCATGTCGCGCCGATATTCCCAGATCAGGTCGCCCGAAGCTGCGTCGAAGGCCTGAACGATGTCGCCGGGATTGGGCAGGAACATCATGCCGTCATAGACGAGCGGGGTCGGCTGGTTGGTGCCGGGCTCCATCGCCCAGGACCAGACGAGCTCGAGCCCGCGCACGTTCTCGGACGTGATCTGCTCGAGCGGGCTGTAGCCATGCCCGTCATAGGTGCGGCGCCAGTGGATCCAGTCCGCCGGATCCGGATCGGTCATCATTTCGTCGGTAAGCGGCGTGAAGTCTTGCTGCGCCAGGGCTGCGGGCACCGCGCCCAGCAGGGCCGTCGACGCCATCAGCGCGGCGAGGCCGTATTTGATCGAGACCATGATTGTCTCCCCTCCTCTTAGTGTGTCGATCCCATCACTGGGCGTTGTTGGCGACGAGCCAGGCGCGCAGTTCGCCGGTGTCGTTGCGCTCGGACTTCACGACCACGTAGATCGAATTGTCCTGGAGCATTGCGAGCTGCTCGTCGTCGAGCTCGATCTCGCCCGAGAAGCTGCCATCGGTGGCGCCGCCTTCGATCTCGATCTGGGCGATCTCGGGCCCGGTCTGGGCCATCGGCCCGGTATGGACCGCGAGCACGGTCGCCGGGCTGCGAAGCCCCTCGAACTCGCCTTCGATGGTCAGCGTGCTGCCATCCAGCGTGGCCGAGACGTGGCCGGTGCCTCCGATCAGCGGGCGATTGGTGTCGGCGACGGGCATGAAGCCGAGCTTGTCACCGAAAGTGGTTGCGTCTTGCGCGACCGCGCCAGACAGGGCCAGGCCCAGGCTGACGACGGAGACCAGGACGGTCGAGTGCAGTTTGCGAAGCATAGTCCTCCCTCTCCCTCATTTGGGTTCATCTTCGAGCCGTCGGACATGGTGCCCGACGGGAGTCTGCGGATCGCCGGCCCAGAAAACGGGCGCGACGGATCGATCGCCGGCCGGGTGGCCGGCGTCCTGTCGTGAAATCGATTGCGGACGGCCCCTCGGGGCCCGTCATGCCTACTCGGCGATGCCGGCGGTCTCGGCGGTCAGCGGACCGTACTCATTGCCCCACGCGTTCATCACGTAGTGGCCGACGGCCAGCAGTTCCTCTTCGCTCAGCACGCCGTCGAAGCCGGGCATCTCGCTGCCGCCCTGGGCGATCTGGCGATAGACGAAGGCGGGATCGGCAAGCCGGCCATTGCCCACGAGGCCGGGGCCCACATCGCCGCGTCCGCTGGTGCCGTGGCAGGCCGAGCAGAAGTCCTGATAAATCGGCTCGCCTTCGCTCATCATGGCGGCGAGCATCTCATCGTCCGCCTGCGCAACGCGCAGTACAGGAGCTGCTGCGTCGAAGACCGAACCCGTCAATGCGGGCGCGCCCGGAAGTCCACCGGCAATCGTGGCCGACGCCAGGGCACCGCCCAAGACCGCCGCCAGACCAAAACTCAAAACCTTCTTGCCGATCATCTGTCCTGGGCTCCTCGCTTTTAGGTTGGGTCCAGCCTAGTCCACGCTTTGCCGCCAATGCAACTACGCTTAGACCGGCGTTCTAATTTTGACGGAACGCTCTGAAGCCTCTTCAAAGCCGCGGGCAGTGCCCGAACTCTGGCAAAGCTGAGGCAGAACGCCGCATTTCGCCCCAATGGGACACCACAGGGTCGCCGGGCGCCGTGGCCGCGCCTAATCCGAAAGTATTAGCCGGTTCTCCGGATGCGTCGCCGGTTCTACCGGGCGAAAAGCGACTCGGGCAGTGCCGAGGGCACGCGATGGATCGGTGCCCGCCGCAGCGCTGAAAGATCGGCCGATCCAGTGCAGAAGCACGCGATCCGCAGCTGCGCGATGACGATGCCGAAATGCTCGACGATGGCCTCCGGAGACGTATTGGCCGCCGCCAGTACGCCCGCGGCCTGCCCCGCGATATCGGCGCCGAGACGGATAGCCTTGGCCACGTCGATGCCGTCGCGAATCCCGCCCGATCCCACGATCACCGCATCGGAGCAGGCTTCGCGCACCGAAAGAATTGCGTCAGAGGTCGACTGCCCCCAGCCGGCAAAGGCCGAGGCAATCGCCGCCTCCGAGGGGTTGCGCGCGCGCCCTGCCTCGACGGCAGCCCAGGAGGTCCCCCCGGCGCCCGCCACGTCGATAACCGCGACCCCGCAATCGACGAGCCGCCGCGCCAGCGCACCGGTTATCCCCGAGCCGACCTCCTTTGCCGCGATCGGGACCTCGAGCACCCGCGCCAGCGCCTCGATCCGCATGAGCAGCCCGCGCCAGTCCCGGTCGCCTTCGGGCTGCACCGCTTCCTGCAGCGGGTTGAGGTGAATGATGAGCGCGTCGGCGCCGATCATCTCGACGGCGCGCCGCGCCTCATCCGGGCCGTAGCCGAGATTGAGCTGTGCCGCGCCGAAATTGGCGAGAATCGGAATGGTCGGTGCGCGCTGGCGCAGATCGAGCCCGAGCCCGCTGGCGGATGCGCCTTCGATGGCCACCCGCTGCGAGCCCACCGCAAGCGCGATGCCGAGGGCCTCGCAGGCTTCCGCCAAATTGGCGTTGATCGCTGCGGCACGCGCCGGCCCGCCCGTCATCGAGCTCACAAGCAGGGGCGCGCTCATCCGCTTTCCGAGGAAATGGGTGCCGATATCCACGTCTTCGAGCGAGATTTCGGGAAGGGCGATATGCTCGAATGCGAATCGTTCAAAACCCGTGCTGATGCCCGGTGCCGCCGCGCCCTTGCCCTCGAGCACCAGTTGCAGGTGCTGGTTCTTCCGATCCGTGAGCAGTGCGGCCTCCCATTCACGGCATTTGCAGGACATTGTGCTTGCAGTTTGGGCGCGCCCGCTCAAAACTGCAACACAGGTTATGAGTGGGCCCGTCCGCTGCAGCGGGAAGGTCCGTGCGCCGGGTCAGCGCACCTGCGGCAGTCGCAAAGCTGTCCATCGATTGAAGGGACGCGGTCATGGGCGAAATTCAGGAGCTTGCCGGACGGCGCGAGGGTTCGGGCCCGTTGCGCGGTGCACCCTCGCCACTGCTCGCCGATTTCACCCGCCTCCGCGAAGCGATCGACCGGCGCCTGGGGGAACTCGTGCCCTCGGCCGAACAGCGACCGCAATCGCTCAATGGCGCCATTCGCCACGCGCTGCTCGCACCCTCCAAACGCGTCCGGCCGGTGCTCGCCTATCTCGTTGCCGCGCCGGACGAGGCGAGCCACGCCGCCGTGCTCGACGCTGCCTGCGCGCTCGAAATGGTCCACACCGCCTCGCTCATCCTCGATGATCTGCCGTGCATGGACGATGCGGCGCTGCGTCGCCAGCGGCCGACCACCCATGTCGCCTTTGGCGAAGCGACGGCGATCCTCGCGGCCATCGCGCTCATGAACTGCGCCTATGGCATTCTGGCCGATATCGACGCCCTTCCTGCCGAAACGCGGTCCCGGCTCTCCGCGATCATGGCGCGCGCCATCGGCTGCGAGGGTCTTGTCGCCGGCCAGGAGCTCGACCTCAATTTCCGCGACGGGCTCGACCGCGACGCGGTGGAGGACGTCAACTGGCTGAAAACCGGCGTGCTTTTTGTCGCATCGGCGGAATTTGGCGCGGTAATCGCCGGGCTCGGCCCGCGCGAGACGGCCGCCATCGGCCGGTATGCCCGCCATCTGGGTCTCGCTTTCCAGACCGCGGACGACCTGCTCGACCAGACCGCCGCCGCGGCCGATATCGGCAAGGATGTCGGAAAGGACGGCGGCAAGCCCACCCTCGTCTCCATGCTCGGGGTGGAGCGGGCGCGTCTCAGCTTCGAGGAGCATCTGGCGCAGGCCGATGCGGCACTCGTTGAGTCCGGGGTTTCGCCCGAGCCCATGCGCGCCCTCGTCAGCCGCATCTTCGCTGCCAAGGGGATCGTCACGCCTTGAGTGCAAACCGGTTCGCTGCCGATCGCGGCGAGGCGGTTCTCGAAGTGGACCGGCTCGACGTCCGGTTCGGCAAGAGACATGTCCTGAGGCATCTCGAGCTCGAGATCGGGCGCAGCGAGGTCTTCGGCCTGCTCGGCCCGAACGGCGCGGGCAAGACGACTTTGATCCGTGCCATCTGCGGGCGCGTGCGCCCCGCCTCGGGCGATATCCGCATCGTCGGCCAGTCCAACCGCGATCGGCACACTTTGCATCACATCGGTCTCGTGCCGCAGGAAATCGCGCTCTACATGCATCTGACCGCGCGGGAGAATCTCGACGTCTTCGGCGCGCTGTCGGGGCTCTCGCGCAGCGAAAGGCGGCAAGCGATCGCATGGGCGGCCCATGCCACGCGGCTCGACGAACGGCTCGAGGAGCGCGTCGACATCTTTTCGGGCGGCTGGAAGCGCCGCGTGAACATCGCCGCCGCCATCCTGCACCAGCCCGACCTTCTCATTCTCGACGAGCCGACCGTCGGGGTGGATGTCGATGCGCGCAACGAGTTGCACGAGGTCATTCGCGATCTTAGTGCCGGCGGCATGGCGGTGCTTCTGGCAACGCATGACCTCGACCAGGCCGAGGCGCTCTGCTCGCGAGTCGGCTTTCTGCGCGGCGGAGTGATCGGCCCCCAGGGCGCACCGCGCCATCTCATCGATCTCGCCTTTCAGGGCGGCAAGGAGGTGATGCTGGAGCTGCGCCGCCCGCCCGAAGCCGAGGGTCGAGCGGCCCTCGCCGAAGCGGGCTTCATGCCTTCGCACAACACCACGATCTGGACGACGCTCGGCATGGTGATCGACGAGACGCTGACCGGTCTGTCGGCACGGCTCGAGAGCCTCGGTTCGCCCGTGCGCGAAATCCGTGTCCGCGAGCCCGGGCTCGACAGTCTCTTCCTGCATCTGGCGCGAAACGAGGCAGGGCCCGACCGATGATCTTCGCCATGCTTCGCGTGATGGCCCTCTCGCTGATCCGCGATCGCGGAGCGCTCGCCATGGCGTTCCTGCTGCCCCCGACCATCTTCGTGATCTTCGCGGCGATCTTCTCGGGCACCAGCGGCGACGAGCTGGAGCTGCAGGTCGGCTACACCGTCCTTGCGCCCTCTCCTGTCACCGAGCGGCTCGAGACCGCGCTGCGCGCCGAGCCCGGCCTGCGCGTCCTCTCGGATAATCCGGTCGACGAAGCGGCCCTTCGCAGCGCCGTCGAAGCGGGCCGTGCCGATGCGGGCATACTCGTGCGCAGCGCCCTCGACAGTCCCAGTGACGAGGCGCCGATCGTCGTCTTCGTCGATCCCGGCAAGGCCATGGCCGGCGGGATCGTTGCAGGGCAGGTTCAGCGCCTTGTCGCCGAGACCCTTCCGGAGATCGGCCTCGCGCGGACCGCGCCGCTCGTCGAGCAACTGGTCGGCGGGTTCGACCCCGGCCAGTCCGCCCGCCTCGCGGCCGGGCTCGAGGCAATCGCCGCCGATGCGGGCGACACGCCTGCCGAAGGTGGCGGGCTCGTCGCCCAGCAGGTCGTCGGGGGTGGCGGCAATAGCGGCGGCGCGGTCACCTATTACGCGGGCGCGGTCGCCATCCTCTTTCTCCTCTTTTCGGCGATGCAGGGGGCCGCGACCCTGATCGAGGAGCGCAATTCGGGCATCGTCGACCGCCTCGCCGTCGGCCCCGCCGGCACGGATGTGGTCGTCATCGGCAAATATCTCTTCCTCACCGCTCAGGGCGTCATCCAGGTCGGGCTCATCTTCCTCGTCGCCGCCCTCGCCTATTCGGTGGACGTCAGTGCCGATCCCCTCGCCTGGCTCCTCACCACGCTCTTTGCCGCCATGGCGGCCTCGGGCCTCGCGCTTTTTGTCGCGTCGGCATGCACCAGCAAGCAACAGGCTCAAACAATCTCCACATTCGTGGTGCTGGTCTTTTCGGCCATAGGCGGCAGCATGGTGCCCCGCTACATGATGCCGCCTTGGCTGCAGGATGTCGGCTGGTATACTCCCAATGCCTGGACGATCGAGGCCTATCATGGGGTTCTCTGGCGCGGCGAGGCGCTGGCCGACCTGACCGGTTCGCTCCTGCCGCTGGCGCTGACCGGCCTTCTGGGGCTACTGGCATCGATTGCGATATCCCGCGCGAGACTGAGGCTCTGATGCCTCCTGGAGATGGTTGAAATGGCCGCTACCGGATCGCTTCCCGCTCTCTCCCGCCGTGACACGGCGATCAGCCTGACGCTTGCCGCACTCGTCGTCGGCGCCTGGCTCGCCGTGCATGTCGGCAGCATCTTCTTTGTGGACTGGTCGGTCTACTGGCCGGCCATCCCGCTCGTCGTCGCGCTGCAGACCTGGCTCAGCGTCGGGCTCTTCATCGTCGCGCACGACACCATGCATGGCTCGCTCGTGCCCGGCCGCCCGGACATCAACCGGCTCATCGGCCGCATCTGCGTGGGGCTCTACGCAGGCTTTTCCTACGAGACGCTCTATCGCAGCCATCACGATCACCACCGCCATGCCGGCACCGCGCTCGACCCCGATTTCGACGCCAACCATCCCAGCAGCTTCTGGCCGTGGTATCTCAACTTCTTCCGCACCTATTTCGGCTGGCGCGAATTCGGCTTCCTCACCATCGCGGTGGTGCTCTACGTCGTCATCCTGCGCGAACGCTTCCCGCTCATTCTGCTCTTCTGGGCGCTGCCAGCGATCCTCTCGTCCATCCAGCTCTTCTATTTCGGCACCTACCGGCCGCACCGGATCGAGGAAAACGAGACCTTCCCCGACCGTCATCGCGCCCGGTCCAACGACTTCTCCTGGCCGGTGTCGCTGTTGACGTGCTTTCATTTCGGCTACCACCACGAGCACCACGACAAGCCGTGGGTTCCCTGGTGGAAGCTGCCGACCGTCCGCGCAACCGAGGCGCGCCCGGCCGTGATTTCCTAGGAGCCTCTACTCGATGGATCTTCTCTATTTTCTGGTGCCTGCCGCCATCACCCTCGCCACGGTGGTGTTCATGGAGTGGTTTGCCGCCTTCTCGCACAAATACATCATGCATGGCTGGGGCTGGGGCTGGCACCGATCCCATCACGAGCCGCATGAGGGCATGCTCGAGGAGAACGACCTCTACGCCGTCGTCTTCGGGGTGATCGCCATTGCCCTCTTCTGGGCGGGCGCCCTCTGGTACTGGCCGCTCTGGTACGTAGCGCTGGGGCTCACCATCTACGGCTTTCTCTATTTCGTGGCCCATGACGGGCTCGTGCACCAGCGCTGGCCGTTCAAATACGTGCCGCGCAAAGGCTATCTGAAGCGCGTCTACCAGGCCCATCGCCTGCACCATGCCGTGCAGGGCCGCGATGGCTGCGTCTCTTTCGGCTTCGTCTACGCCAAGCCGGTCGACAAGCTCGTCAAGGAGCTCGACGCCAACCGCAAGGGCTATGACCGCACCGCGCTCAGCGAGGACGAGAACCGCCCCACCGCCCATTGAGGCTCAGAGGGGCCGACGGTAAAGCCCCGTGCGGGGCACGTCGGCCCGTCCCATCCGGCTCGCCGCCACGTCCGTAAGCGAAATCGCAAGCAGCGCCATCTTCTCGGTCTTGCTGGTGGAAACGCGCCGCTCCCAGGCCGCCGGCCCGCCGCGACGCAGGCGCTCCCCGATCTCGCGATAGACGCGCCGCGCAGCGGCGATCGCCCAGGCCGAACGCGGCGGCAGCGCCGCCATGCCCTGATAGGCCGAGGCATAATAGGTCTCGGCGATTTCGAGCAGCCTGAGCGCCGCCCGGTGCAGCGGCGCGCGCTGCGCCGGGTCCGCCGCATCCACCGTGCCGATCCCCTCGGCGGCGAGGAACTCTGCGGGCAGATAGACCCGCCCCGCCCGCGCATCCTCGATCACATCCCGCGCGATATTGGTGAGTTGGAAGGCGATGCCGAGGTCCGAAGCCCGGTCGAGCACGCCGGGGGCCCGTGCGCCCATGATCATCGCCATCATCACGCCCACGACCCCGGCGACGTGATAGCCATAGTCGAGCGTGTCCTCGAGCGTCTCGTAGCGGCGCTCGGTGACGTCCATCTCGAACCCGTCGAGCAGCTGGCGCGGATAGACCGCCGGCATCTGGTGGCGCTCGGCCACCCGTCGCAGGGCCTCGAAGATCGGGTCGTGGGCCTTGCCATCGATAAGTGCCGCGTCGGTCTGGGCCCGCAGCAGCGCCAGCCGCTCGGCCTGCCCGGTACGAAAATCGGCGATCTGGTCATGTCCGGAGGTCTGGCCGTCGATCACGTCGTCGCAATGCCGGCACCAGGCATAGAGCATCACCGCGTCGTCCCGGGTCTGCCGGTCGAAAAGGCGTGCCGCTGCGGCAAAGCTTTTGGAGCCCTTGGCGATCGACTGTTCGGAAAGCGCGACGACGCCGTCGGCGCTGCTCATTTCTGCGCATCCTCGATCATCAGCCCGGCCGTCGCCTTGGCCGACCCCACGACGCCGGGAATACCGGCGCCGGGATGCGTGCCTGCCCCCACGATGTAGAGATTGGAGATCTCGTCATCCCGGTTGTGCGGGCGGAACCATGCGCTCTGGGTCAGGATCGGCTCGACCGAAAAGGCCGAACCCAGATGGGCATTGAGCTCGTCGCGGAAATCGAAAGGCGTGAAATGGCGCACCGTCACGAGGTCGCGCCGAAGATCGTGGATATAGTGCTCTTCGAGGTAATCGAGGATGCGGTCGCGATATTTCGGTCCCTCGACCGCCCAGTCGATATCGGCCGTCCCGAGGTGCGGCACCGGGGAAAGCACGTAATAGGCGCTGCCACCCTCAGGGGCGAGGCTGTCGTCGGTCACCGATGGCGCGTGCAGATAGAGCGAGAAATCCTCGGCCAGCCCGTCCGCCGAGAAGATCTCGCGGATCAGTTCGCGATAGCGAGGCCCGAACAGCACCATGTGGTGCCGCAGGTCCGGGCGCTTGGTCGAAAGCCCGAAATAGACGACGAAGAGCGACATCGAGAACCGCTTCTTCTCGAGCGCCCGCGCCTGCTTCTCCCCTCGCGGGGTTCCGCGCAGCAGCGCCTTGTAGGTGTGGACCACATCGGCATTGCTCGCGATCATGTCGAAGGCGTCGCGCCGGCCATCCTTCAGCACCACAGCTTTCACCCGGTCGCCCTCGGCCTCGATCCGGTCGATCTCGGCATTGAGCTCGACCTTGCCGCCCAGATCTTCGAGCAGCCGCACCATGCCTGCGATCAGCGCGCCCGTGCCGCCCTTGGCGAACCAGACCCCGCCCTTGCGCTCGAGCGCATGGATCAGCGCATAGATCGAGGAGGTGTCGAAGGGATTGCCGCCAACGAGCAGCGAATGGAAGCTGAACGCCTGCCGAAGCTGGTCGTCCTTGATGTAGCTCGCGACCTTGGAATAGACGCTGCGATGGCTTTCGAGCCGTATCAGTTGCGGCGCCGCCTTGATCATCGACCAGAAATTGAGGAACGGCACCGTACCGAGCTTTTCGTAGCCCTCCCGATAGAGGTCCTCGGAATAGGCGAGGAATTTGCGATACCCCTCGACGTCGTCGGGCGATTTCGCCGCGATCTGCCGGTCGATCGCCTCCTGGTCGTTGGCATAGTCGAAGCGGTACCCGTCCTCCCAGCAGAGCTGGTAGAAAGGCGTCACGGGCAGGAGCGTCACATAGTCCGACATCTTGCGTCCGCTCAGCGCCCAGAGCTGCTCGAGGCAATCGGGGTCGGTGATCACGGTCGGGCCCGCGTCGAAGGTGAAGCCGTCATCGCTGTAGACATAGGCGCGCCCGCCGGGCTTGTCGCGCTTCTCGTAGACTTTGGTCTGCACGCCCGCGCTCTGCAGGCGGATGGCCAGCGCCAATCCCCCGAACCCCGCACCGATCACTGCCGCACTGCGTGTCATGCTCATCTACTTTCCGGCATCCTGGAGAAATCTGCGTTCGCTGAGGCAAGAGAGCGCCCGGCCGATGGGTACGGGCGGCTTGCCGATGAGGATCCGCGCAATGTCGGCGGGCGTCGTGCGGCCGGCATAGAAGCGCTCGATCAGGCTCTGCGGCAGGCGATAGAAGCGCTCGAGAACGAGGTGCCGCCGCGTCGGTATTGCCGCACGGAACAGCATGCGGTTGAGAAGCCGATAGAAGGACTGGGCCCGCGCGCGCCCGAGCGCGTGTTCGCGGATACGCCCGGCCAATGCCGCGCTGCCGGTGGGCCAGCTGTCGGCGACGACATTGGCGACCCTCACCGCTTCGGGCAGGCTGTAGCCGGTGGTGGGATGAAAAAGCCCTGCGCGCATCCCGGCCTGTGGCACATCCGGGGGCGCGTCGCGCCAGAAGGCCTCGGCATCGAAGGCAAGCGCGATGGGCAGTACGCCATGCTCCTCGCGGACGACGGATTTCACTTCCCACCCCCGCGCGGCGGCGTACTCCGAAATGTCCCCGGCAAGCGCCTGCAGGTCGAGCGCCTCCCCATCGGCATAGCGGGTGTCTTCGATCAGCAGCCGGGTGGGTGAGAATGGCAGCAGGTAGACGAACCGATAGCCGTCCTTCTGGTCCACCGAGGCGTCCATGATCATCGGCACCGAAATGCCGTGCGGGGTCTCGGTTTCGATCTCGAGCCCGACGAATTTCTGAAAGCCCAACTGCATGTGCGGGCTCTTCCGGTGCCCGCGCGCATCGATCACGCAATCGGCCGCAACCGTTTCTCCGCTCGCGAGCACCACGCGGTCGGCATGAACCTCCGCGACCGGCGCGCCCGTGCGGATTTCGACGTTCGGCAGGCTTTCGACCGCCGAACGCACCGAGGCCGAGGTCAGCGAGGCATAGCCTGTCCCGAGCGTTCGGGAATGGGCGCGAAACCGCACCTGCTGGCCCGTCCAGCTATGGGCCGCCACCGGCAGCACCCAGTCGAGATCCTCGGGGCTGAGATCGGCCGTATGGAAGGACCATGTGTGTTCGCCGAACGGCTCAGTCGCACCATCGATCATGGTGATGCGCACCTGCGGGTCCTGCCGCGCCATGCGCAGCGCAATCAGCCCGTTCGCCAGGCCTGCGCCCACCAGCAGCAGGTGGCGGCTTCCGGCGTCGGTTTGCTGTGGGTCGGCTGGGGTCATGAGGGCTCGTCTGGAGGGGCTGCGCCTATAGGGCCCATAGGCCGGACCCGGGTCAAGCGCCAAGGTCCGAAGTCACTACGTCGCCTGTCCGATTGCGGATCTCAATCAAATCTTAAGCCCGTTCCCGCAATCTTTTCCAATCTCCGACAGACCGGGAAAAGTTCATGCGTTTCGCCCGTCTCCGCACGCCTCTTGCCGCCATCGTCGCCGCCCTCTCCCTTTCGGGATGCTTCGGGTTCGGCTGGGGCGGTGGCGGCTTTGCCAGCGTTTCGGAGAAGGAATGTCTGATGCGCGCGATGTATTTCGAATCCATCCGCTCGAGCCGCGACGGCATGCTGGCCGTCGGCACAGTCGTCATGAACCGCGTCCAGGACGACCGCTATCCCAGTTCGATCTGCGGCGTGGTGGGGCAGAAGAACCAGTTCGCACAAGGTGTCCTCACCCGTCCGATGAGCGAAACGCGCAGCGTTGCCCTTGCGAGCGAAGTCGCCGATTCGATCATTCGCGGGCAGCGCCATCATGGCGTCCGGCAGGCGCAGCATTTCCACACTGCGGGCCTCCGCTTCCCCTACGACAACATGTTCTACGTGCTCGAGGCGGGCGGCAACGAGTTCTACGAGAAGCGCAATCCGCGGACCGGCGTGCTTGCCTATTTTCCTTAACCCTTCGTTAAGGATTTCGGCACACCATCGGCGTGCTTAAGCAGAGGGCAGGGTTACGCCACCGGGATCGTGGCCCCTGCCCTCGCCCATTTCGGCGCCCGCTTCTGCGTTCCGCTCAGCACAAATGAAAAGGGCTGCACCTGCTTTGGGCAGGTACAGCCCCGCAAGGGGTCGCCGCACTGTTGAGGGCTTGGGGGCAGCGGCGAGCCGCCTCGCATGCGTTCACCGGTGCATGGGTCGTTTGCAGTATCCAGCGAACTCCACCATAGATGGCGTGGCAATGGGGCGGTAAAAGCCCCCATCACTGAAGCGTGAAGCGCGGGTTCCGCGCCTTGCGCCATCCGGTCCCCTGCGAGAGCGAACATGACGATCATCAGCCCCCCGCACCTCCCCAACAAGACCTTCTCCGACCCGGAAGCGGCGTGGGAATACGTGGCCGAGATCTACGCGCGAAATACCCGTTTTATCCGCGAGCATCTGATGGCGCTTGCGCAGGGCGTCATTCCGCAGGGGCGCGTGCGGGCCTTCTATCCGGTGGTGCAGCTCACCTCGACGAGCTACGGCAAGACCGATTCCACCCTGCCCTATGGCTACCTCCACACCCCCGGCATCTACCGCACCACCGTCACCGCGCCTCTGCTCTTCAAGACCTATCTGATCGAGCAGTTCACGGTCATCCTGCGCAATCATGGCGGGGTCATCGAAGTGGGGGAATCGGATACCCGCATTCCGCTCCATTTCGCGCTGGGGGTCAGCGAGCGGCTCGATGGCGAGGCTCTCAATCGTCTCGACATTCCGCTCCGCGACATCTTCGACGCCCCCGATCTCGTCGATGCCGATGACGAGATCGCCAACGGTACCTTCATTCCGCCAGCAGGCGGCCCCTACCCGCTTTCGGCCTTCACCGCTCCGCGCGTCGATTATTCGCTCTTCAGGCTCAGCCACTACACCGGCACCGAGCCGCAGCATTTCCAGAACTTCGTGATCTTCACCAACTACCAGTTCTACATCGACGAGTTCTGCCGGCTGGCGCACGATCACATGCAGTCCGGCCACGCCCATTACGACAGCTTCGTCGAGCCCGGTGGCCGCATCACCCACAATGCGCGCACGGGCCAGGGCGTCACCGGCACGCTCGCGGCCCGCATGCCCCAGATGCCCGCCTACCACCTGACCGCAGGGCGCGGGCGCGGCATCACCATGGTCAATATCGGCGTCGGTCCCTCGAACGCCAAGACGATCACCGACCATATCGCGGTGCTTCGCCCCCATGCCTGGCTGATGCTCGGCCATTGCGCTGGCCTGCGCAATTCCCAGGAGCTGGGCGATTACGTCCTGGCGCATGCCTATGTGCGCGAAGATCACGTACTCGATGCGGACCTGCCGCTCTCGGTGCCGATCCCGGCGCTCGCCGAGATCCAGATCGCGCTCGAGCGTGCCGTTGGCGAAATCACCAAGCTCGAAGGCCTCGAGACCAAGCGCATCATGCGCACCGGCACCGTCGCCACCTTCGACAACCGCAACTGGGAATTGCGCGACCAGCGCGAGATCACCCAGCGTCTCAGCCAGTCGCGCGCAGTGGCGCTCGACATGGAGAGCGCGACCATCGCCGCCAACGGCTTCCGCTTCCGTGTCCCCTACGGCACGCTGCTCTGCGTTTCGGACAAGCCGCTCCACGGCGAGCTCAAGCTGCCCGGCATGGCCTCCGATTTCTACCGGACACAGGTCAACCAGCACCTGCTGATCGGCCTGCGCGCCATGGAAATCCTGCGCTCCGAACCTGCCGAGCGGCTCCATTCGCGCAAGCTGAGAAGTTTTGCCGAAACCGCCTTCCAGTAATCAGCCGCGCCGGAGCCGCCAGCCGGCCAAGACCGCAATCTTGCGCCAGTCGGCGAGATCGGCCGGCGCCGCGAAGGGCGAACCCGCCTGTCGCTCGACCAGCGCCAGCTGGCGCCGTAATACCGCGATCTGCGCGAAGGCGGGCCGAAGCGGCGTCGGCAATGCCCGGATCGCGGTCTCCGCCTTGTCGAGATGGAGCCGCGCCAGTCCCACGAACTGGCCATGGGCCTCGGCCAGCCCCTCGCTCGGCGTCCCTGAAAAGATCTCGTGCTCGCTGACCCCGTTAGCGGTCAGCATGGCGAGCGGCAGCATGATGCGCCCCCGGCTCGACATGTGCCCGAAAGCCCGCAAATGCCCCACGAGTGCGTTCGCGACGCCCAGATGCCCCGCCGCATCGCCCGGCTCCACCGGCTGGCCGTCATTGAGGATCATCGCGGCATACTGGAAAAGCACCGAAACGGTCTCGCCGGCATACCCTTCGAACGTCGGCAGATCCGGCATCGGATCGTCATAGAGGTCGAAGCGCCGGGCCGCGATCAGCCGGAGGAGCGGCACCGTCGGCAGCCCGTACTCGCCGATGGCCGAGAGCAGCGCGTCCGCAACCGGATTGGCCCGGACCGAGCCATGGCCCTCCCCCGAAAGCGCATCGGTCCACCATTGGAGGCGGATTTCTCCCGGCGCCGGTTCGCTGACCCGCTCGCGCACCGCCGCGATTTCGGCGGCAAAGGCATAGAGCGCCTGGATCGGCGCACGCCGGGCCTGCGGCAGCACGAGGCTTGCGAGATACCGGTCCCTGTCGTGTTCGCGAAGGAAATCGGCGACGATTCCGTCGCGCTCGGCAGGCGCTGTCACCGGGCCCGCTCCACCGCAACGAGCGCAGCGCCGACCGCCCGACCCTCACCCAAGAGGACGTTGTAGGTCCGCACCGCCCCGCCGGTGGCGATCGCCTCGATGATCACCTGGCGGGCGCGAAACGCCTCGCGGATTTCGCGCGGCAGCGCCGCAATGTCCGCGCCGAGCCCGATCAGCAGCACGTCGATCTCGTCGGCGACCGCGAGCGCGGGCGCCAGCGTTTCGAGCGTTACCTCGGCGGCGCTGGTCGGGGCCCAGCCATGCATGCCGCTCGGCAGGCAGAGCAGCGAGCCCCGGTGCGACATGTCCGCGAACCGGAACCCGCCATTGCCATAGGCGTCGATGCCGGCCTGGTAGGGATAGTGGCCGAGATCGCTCACGCTAGACCATGGCGCCGTCGGGACGCTTCTCCTTGGCCTCCTCCTCGATCTCCTCGGGCCGCGCGCGCAGTCCGAGATAGATGAGGATGGGCGCGGCGATGAAGATCGAGGAATAGGTACCGATCACCACGCCGAAGGTCATGGCGATGGTGAAGCTGCGGATCACCTCGCCGCCGAACACCACGAGCGCAAGGAGCGCGAAGAATGTGGTGAGGCCGGTCAGGATCGTCCGCGGCAGGGTCGAGTTGATCGAAACGTCGATCAGCTCGCTCAGCGACATCTTTCGATATTTTCGCATGTACTCGCGGATACGGTCGTAGATCACCACGGTGTCGTTGAGCGAATAACCCACGATGGTCAGGATCGCCGCGATACTCGTCTGATTGAATTCGAGCCCCGCTATGGCGAACAGGCCGATCGTCATGATGATGTCGTGCAGCGTCGAGATCACCGCACCCACGGCGAACTGCCACTCGAAGCGGAACCAGAGATAGACGAGGATACCGAAGAGCGCGACGGCCACGCCGATGACGCCGGTGATGGCCAGCTCGGCCGAGACGGTGGGGCCAACCACTTCGGTGCGCCGCACTTCGTAGCTGTCGCCCAACGCACCCAAAATCTGGGAAACTGCCGCCTGCTGGGCCGTGTCGCCGCCCGGCTGGGTCTCGACGTTGATCAGCACGTCCTCCGGCGAGCCGAAGCCCTGCACCTGGTAGGAGCCGAGATCGAGTTCCCCGAGCGTCGAGCGGATTGCGGCGAGGTCGGCCGGGCCTTCGACGGACTGGATCTCGATCGAGGAACCGCCGCGGAAATCGACACCGAGGTTCAGCCCGTTGATGGCGAACCAGCCCAGCGAGAGAATCGAGGCCGCCACCGAAAGCGCGATGGCATAGCGGCGCCAGGCCATGAAGGGGATCTTCGTGCCGTCGGGGATGAAGCGGACGAACTGCACCTTGAGGGTTTTGGGACGGAACCAGCGATACCACCGCCCGACGATGAAGAGCGTCACGAGATAGGCCGTGAACAGCGTCGTCAGGATGCCGATGGCGAGGGTGACGGCAAAGCCCTGCACGGGGCCGGAGCCGAGGAAGAACAGGACAACCGCCGCGATCAGGGTCGTCAGGTTGGAATCGAGAATGGTGGTCATGGCGCGCTCGAAGCCCGCCTCGATCGAGGAGACGATCGATCTGCCCGCCGCGTACTCCTCGCGTATGCGCTCGTAGATGAGCACGTTGGAATCGACCGCCATGCCGATGGTCAGCACGATGCCGGCGATGCCCGGAAGCGTGAGTGTCGCGCCGAGCATGGAGAGGGCGCCGAGGATCAGCACGACGTTGAGAACCACGGCAATGTTGGCAAAGAGCCCGAACTTGCCATAGGCGAGCAGCATGAACCCGAGCACGGCTAGACCGCCAACGATTCCAGCCAGAACGCCGGCGCTCACGCTGTCTGCACCCAGGCTCGGGCCGATGGAGCGCTCCTCGATCACGTCGAGGCTGGCCGGCAGCGCACCGGCACGCAGCAGGACGGCAAGGTCATTGGCAGTCTCGGTCGTGAAGCTGCCCGAAATCTGACCCGTGCCGCCGGTGATCGCCTGCTGGATGACGGGCGCGGTGATCACCTGGTTGTCGAGCACGATGGCAAAGCGACGGCCGACATTGCGCGAGGTGATTTCGCCGAAGACGATGGCGCCGCGCGTATCGAAGCGGAAGGTCACCACGGGTCGGCTCGACTGCTGGTCGTAGCTCGGCTGCGCGTCGGTCAGCGATTCGCCGCCGAGCGAGACTTCCTCGAAAATGAGCTCGTCCGGGCCGTCCATCGAGGGCAGGATCATCGTCCCCGGCGGCAGCCCCTGGGCCTGCGCCTGTGCGGCGGTCATCGAGGGATGAACCATGTGGAAGGTCAGGCGCGCCGTCTGCGAGATCAGGTCCTTGAGGCGCTCGGAATCGCCGAAGCCCGGCACCTGGACGAGCACGCGATCGGTGCCCTGGCGCTGGATCGCCGGCTCAGTCGTGCCGACTTCGTCGATACGGCGGCGGATCACCTCGATCGACTGCGCGACGAGGGCGGACATGCGCTCCTCGATGCCGTCTGGCGTGAGGGCGACGCGCAGACGTCCGTCGGCGGCCTCGCTGAAGGCGAGTTCGTTGGTGCCGGCGCCGGCAAAGAGCGCGCTGGCGATCTGATTCTGCAGCGTCTGGAGCGCCGCATTGGCCGCGTCGCGCTGGGCAGGGTCGGTCAGTTCGACAAGGATGCCGTTGCCCGACGGGTCGTTGGTGATGATGTTGCCGATGCCGTTCTGGTTGGCCAGAACGTTCCGGGCGTCACGCCGAAGGTCGGTCAGCCGCTGGGCCACGATCTGGTCGCGATTGACCTGCAGCAGCAGGTGCGATCCGCCCTGCAGGTCGAGACCGAGCGTGATCTCCTGATTGGGCATCCAGTCGGGAAGCGATGCGCGCGTGTCTTCATTCAGGAAGTTGGGCAGTAGGAAAGCCAGTCCCAACAGGGCAACGATGAAGATGATTGCCGTGCGCAGCCGCGAAAATTGCATGTCGTGTCAGTCCTGAAAGCCGCGGTCGCCCCTCGGGGCCGGCCCGGTGTGCCTGTCAAATGACGAATAGGGGCGCGCATGGGCTCCCCGTATCCAGATCGACCCCAGATGGTGAGGCGCGGCACAAATTGCCAGCGCTTCCGGAACGAGGAGGTCGAGGCGGGCCGCATGCGCGCAAAACCCGCCCCCATTATGTCGAAAACCCGACCCCGGCTTCACGCTTGCGGGATCGGGCCTTGGTCTGCCGGTCAGGCCGGCTTGTTGTCGTTGACCGGTTCGGCCTTGCTGCGCACGTCCGCAACCATGTGCCGGACGATCTTGACGCGCGTGCCCTGGGCGATCTCGACTTCGAGATCCTCGCCATCCACGGCCTTGATGACCTTGCCCACGATGCCACCGCTGGTGACCACCGTATCCCCGCGCCGGATGGCCGACAGCATGGCCTGCTGGGCCTTGAGGCGCTTCTGCTGCGGGCGGAAGATCAGCAGCCAGAAGATGAGGATAAGCAGCAGGATGGGGATCAGCGAGGTGAAGATTTCCGCTGCTCCGCCACCACCGGCGGCTTGTGCATAGGCAGGGGTAACGAACATTGAGAACTCCTTGGCGTCCAGGTTGGCTGTCGCTTGTCAAAAGGCCGCCGGTAATTCCATATTGGCGGCCAATCCGGCAATGGGCATACCCACCCGGCACGAAATCGCGCGGACTATACAAGTGCGCCTTGGCGATTGCAAAGCCAATCAGGGCGCCGTCACCCGCCGAATCCCGGAGGATTTTCCGACAAGTGAACACCGAAGACCAGCTCGCGCGGATCGCGGATTCGCTCGACCGCATCGCCCTGTCCCTGCAACACGCCCTGCCTGCCCGGCCCGCGTCCGAACCGGACCTCGGCGAGGCCGACGCCTATCACTGGGAAGCGGCCGAAGGCCGGCTTCTGCCGGTGAAAAAAGTGTCGCGCGTGCCGCTCGATCTCCTCAAGGGCATCAGCGATGTGAGCAGCATCCTGCTCGACAACACGCTGCAGTTCGCCCGCGGCCACGGCGCCAACAATGCGCTCCTCTGGGGCGCGCGGGGCATGGGCAAGAGCTCGCTGGTCAAGGCCGTGCACGCCCATATCGGTGCCCTCGACGAGCCCGGGCTCAAACGGCTCATCCTCATCGAGATTGCGCGCGAGGATATCGAATCGCTTCCGGTGCTGATGCGCCGCATCGGGCAGGACGAGGCCCGCTTCATCATCTTTTGCGACGATCTGAGCTTCGACCGCGACGAGACGAGCTACAAGGCGCTGAAAACGATTCTCGATGGCGGGCTCGAGGGCCGACCGGACAACGTGCTCCTTTACGCGACGTCCAACCGGCGCCACCTCATGCCGCGCGACATGATCGAGAACGAACGCGCCACCGCGATCAACCCGGGCGAAGCCGTGGAGGAAAAGGTCTCCCTTTCGGATCGCTTCGGGCTCTGGCTCGGCTTCCACAATTGTGACCAGCCGACCTATCTCGCCATGGTGCGTGGCTATTGCGACGCTTACGGAATGGAGATCGACGACGAGACCCTGCGGGCCCGCGCCATCGAGTGGTCCGCCACCCGTGGCGCCCGCTCCGGCCGCGTTGCAATCCAGCTCGTGCGCCAGCTCGCCGGTGAAATGGGCAAGGCCGTCTGACCATGGCCCGCTGAATGGCGAAGGGGGCCTCTAGGCCCCCTCCCCGTCCTCGCGCCGGTGGCCATCGAGCCTGCGCCCGGCAAGCTTCGCCTCGGCTTCGGTCTTTTCCCGCTCGGCCTTGCTGCGCCCGAACAGTACCCGGTTCTGGGCGGCCGCCTCGTCCTTATCGGCCCGCGCCTTGCGCTTCCTCGCCATCCGCAGGTTGACGATCTCGGCCATCGAAGGCGCCCCTAGACCAGTCGGCTCTGCTCGACCGCCGCCGCGATGAACGAGGCAAAAAGCGGGTGCGGCTCGAAGGGCTTGGACTTCAGCTCGGGGTGGAACTGCACGCCGATGAACCAGGGATGGTCGGTGCGTTCGACGATCTCGGGCAGCTTGCCGTCGGGCGACACGCCCGAGAAGAAGAGCCCGTTCTTTTCGAGCACCTTGCGGTACTCCATGTTCACCTCATAGCGGTGCCTGTGGCGCTCGGAGATGTGGGTCGTCCCGTAAATGTCGGCCACCCGGCTGCCCCGCCGCAGCTGGGCGGGATAGGCGCCGAGCCGCATCGTGCCGCCCAGATCGGTGTCCGTGCGGCGCGTCTGGGTCTGGTTGTCCTTCACCCATTCGGTCATCAGCCCGACGATCGGCTCACGGGTCGGGCCGAATTCGGTGGAGCTGGCGCTCTTGATGCCAGCTGTGTTCCGCGCCGCCTCGATGCACGCCATCTGCATGCCGAAGCAGATGCCGAAATAGGGCACGCTGCGCAGCCGCGCGAAGCGGGCCGCCTGGATCTTGCCGTCCGAGCCGCGCTCCCCGAACCCGCCGGGCACGAGGATGCCGTCGATGTGCTCGAGATAGGGCGCCGGGTCGTCGCGCTCGAAAATCTCGCTGTCGATCCAGTTGATGTTGACCTTCACCCGGTTGGCGATCCCGCCATGGGTCAGGGCTTCCGAGAGCGATTTGTAGGCGTCCTTGAGGCCGGTATACTTGCCCACGATGGCGATGTTGACCTCGCCTTCGGGGTTGTGGAGCCGCGCCGAAACCTCGCGCCACGCATCGAGCTTCGGCTCGGGCGCATCGGTGATGCCGAACGCGGCGAGGATCTCGCGATCGAGCCCTTCTTCGTGATAGGCGAGCGGCACGTCGTAGATCGAGGCGACGTCGAGCCCCTGGATCACGGCGCTCTCGCGCACGTTGCAAAAGAGCGAGAGCTTCTTCTTCTCGCCTTCCGGGATCGGCCGGTCGCAGCGCACGAGCAGCACGTCGGGCGCGATGCCGATGGAGCGCAGCTCCTTGACCGAGTGCTGGGTCGGCTTGGTCTTCAGTTCGCCCGCGCTCGGAATGTAGGGCATCAGCGTCAGGTGCAGATAGCACGCATGCCCGCGCGGCAGGTCGTTGCCGAGCTGGCGGATCGCCTCGAAGAAGGGCAGCCCCTCGATGTCGCCCACCGTGCCGCCGATCTCGACCAGCACGAAGTCGAACTCTTCATTGCCCTCGACCACGAATTCCTTGATCGCGTCGGTGACGTGGGGAATGACCTGCACAGTCGCGCCGAGATAATCGCCGCGCCGCTCCTTGGCGAGAATGTCCGAATAGAGCCGCCCGGTGGTGATGTTGTCGCGCCGATTGGCCGCGCGGCCGGTGAAGCGTTCGTAGTGGCCGAGGTCGAGATCGGTCTCGGCCCCGTCATCGGTGACGAAGACCTCGCCATGCTGGGTTGGCGACATGGTGCCGGGATCGACATTGAGATAGGGGTCGAGCTTGCGCAGGCGGACCTTGTATCCGCGCGCCTGCAGCACGGCGCCGAGCGCGGCCGAAGCCAGCCCCTTGCCCAATGAGGACACCACGCCTCCGGTGATGAAAACGTACCGAGCCATGGAACTTGACCTTATGGGTTCGTAACTCTGATTCGGAAGCGTCCTCGAAACGCTCCCCACAAAAGAAGAAGGGGATGTCGCCATCCCCTCCCCGGTATCTCGTGTGCCGCCGCCTCAGTTGGCGGGCGCGGCGGGTGCGATGCTGTTCGCAGGCGCCGCAGGTGCGGCGGGCGCCGTTGCCGGAGCCGCATCGACCGGAGCTGCCGGTGCCGCATCGACGGGCGCCGATGGCGTCGTCGGCACGGCGAGGCCGGGATCGGATGCCGGTGCGGCAGGGGCAGCAGGCGCAGCAGGCGTTGCCGGCGTGTCGCCCTGGAGCTGGTTGAGCGCATCGAGCACGGTCGTGGGCGCAACGGCACCCGCGCCGACCCCGTCCGCCGCGCGATCGAGGATCGACTGCGTGCTGCGGTCGAGTTCGGCAAGAATGGTGAGCCCGATCGCGGTCGCGAAGAACAGCGTCGCAAGCACTGCCGTCGTCCGCGTCATCAGGTTGGCAGACCCGCGGGCCGTCATCATGCCACCGGCATTGCCGCCCATGCCGAGCCCGCCGCCTTCCGAACGCTGCAGCAGGATCACTGCAATCAGCGCCAGGACGATCAGCAAATACGCAACAATCAGGACGTTGGCCATCTCAACTCGGTCTTCCAGTTTTGGATTTGCGGGCCTTCTACAACCACGAACCCGCGATTGCCAGCCTAAACCGAGCAGATAATGGCATAGAAGTCTTTCGCCAAGAGGCTGGCTCCACCGACGAGCCCGCCATCGACATTGTCGATCATCAGGATCTCGCGCGCGTTGATCGGTTTCATCGAGCCCCCGTAGAGGAGCCGGATCGCCGCCCCGCGGTCCCCGAAGCGCTCGACGAGCCTCGCGCGCAGGGCGCCGTGCATCTGGCCGATCTCCTCGTTCGTCGGCGTGCGACCGGTGCCGATGGCCCAGACCGGCTCATAGGCGATGACCACCTCGTGTGAGGCCGCCTCGTCGGGCACCGAGGCTGCCAGCTGGGCGCCGACCACGGCCTCGGCTTGCCCCGCATCGCGTTCGGCCTCGGTTTCCCCCACGCAGATGATCGGGGTCAGCCCAGCCGCGAGCGCCGCCACTGCCTTGCGGCGCACCAGATCGTCCGTCTCGCCATGGTCGGCGCGGCGCTCGGAGTGCCCGACGATCACGAACTGCGCGCCCGCATCGGCCAGCATGGCGGCCGAAATGTCCCCGGTGTGCGCCCCGTTCTGCGCCACGTGGCAATCCTGTCCGCCCGTCAAAATTCCGCTCAGGGCGCCCTGGTCGGCCATCTGGGACAGAAGCGTTGCCGGCGGGCAGATCGCCACGATGCAGCGCGGCGGCTCCCCGGTCGTCAGCAGGCTCGCGAGATCGGCGAATTCACCGAGCGATGCGCCCAGCCCGTTCATCTTCCAGTTTCCAACGATCAGCGGCGTCATGCGTGCACTCACCTCTTCGGTCTCCTACTTGCTTTGAACCGGACTTTGCCATAACCCCCGCCATGGGGCAGGTTCCGGAGCCTGTCCAGCGCGCCGGTGGGTTTCAAGCCGAAACGCCCGACGCATAGAAAAAGTCGAACCCCATCGCGCACCGGCCGGGGAATTCCGGTTTCCCCGCTTGTGCACAATGCTAGTATCGGCCGGCCGGCCATTCGGCCAGCCCTTCATACGCCTGGAACCAGACGACATGCTCGACAGCCTGCGCGCCTTCGGCCGGACCTGGCCCGCCAAGATCTTCCTCGGCATCCTCGTCATGAGCTTTGCCCTGTTCGGGATATCCAATGTGATCTTCGACCTGGGGTCCAATACAGTGGCCCGCGTGGGAGAGGAAGACATCAGCGCGCGCGAGTTCCAGCGTGGCTACCAGGCGCAGATCAACGCCTTCTCCCAGCAGACCGGCATGGTCCCCACCCCGCAGGATGCGGTCGCGATGGGCATTCCGACCGTCGTGCTGAACCGGCTTGCGGCGGACGCTGCGATCAACCGGCTCGGCGCCGATTTCGGGCTTGGCGTCTCCGAGGACAGGCTCGCCCAGCTCGTGCGGCAGGATCCCTCCTTCGGCGGCACGCTCGGCGGCTTCGATCGCGCCAATTTCGTGCGCGTCCTGCAGGCCAATGGCTTCACCGAAGCTGAATATTTCCAGCTCCAGCGCAATGCGGCGCGCCGCCAGCAGCTGTCGCTCGGCCTCTTCGGGGGTACGCCTGTCTCGACCACGGCGCAGGAGCTGGTGAACCGCTACACGGGCGACAGACGCAGCATCGACTACATCGTCCTCAACCAGGCCAACACCATGCCGGTCGAGGAACCGACCGAGGAGGCCCTGCAGGCCTATCTCGAGGAGAACCAGGCCAGCTTCCGCGCCCCGGAGACCCGCAACGTCAAGATCATCTCCTTCTCGCCCCAGACCCTGGCCGAGAACATGGAGGTGTCCGACGCCGAGATCGAGGCGGAATACGAGCGCACCCGTCAGAACTACGTCCGGCCCGAACGCCGCACCCTCCAGCAGGTGGTGCTCTCCACTCCCGAACTCGTCTCGCGCTTCGAGGCGGGCCTCGAGGCGGGCGAGAGCTTTGAGGATCTCGTCGCCGAAGCGGGCGTCACGCCCAGCCAGCTCGGCACCCTCGCCCGCACCCAGGTGACCGACAACAATCTCGGCAACGCCGCCTTCGGCCTCGAAGAGGGCGCGTTCGCGATCATCCCCGGCATTGGCGGCCGCCGTGCCGTGCACGTCTCGGCCATCGAGGGTGGCGGGGAAACCCCGCTCGCCGAAGTCCGCGACCGGGTCGCCGAAAGCGTCGCGCTTGCGAATGCGCGCGCCGGCTACATCGAGACGCTCGACCAGATCGAGGAGCTGCGCGCCTCCTTCCAGCCCATCGAAACGATCGCCGAGCGCTTCGGGCTCACCCTTCACGAAGTCGGGGTAACCGCTGCGGGCGGCGAACTCTCCGTCCTCAGCGATCTCGATGCCGAGAGCCGCCAGCGGATCGCGACGCAGATCTTCTCGACCGCAGAGGATGCCCCTCTCGCCCCGACGATTTCACTCGGCGCGAACAACAACGTCTTCTTCGAGCTCGATTCCGTCGAGCCTGCGCGCGATCTCGCTCTCGACGAGGTGCGCGACCAGGTGGTTGCCGCCTGGACTGCGCGCGAAACCGATCTCGCGCTTCAGGAGCAGGTGCAGACCCTCGTCGCCGATCTCGAGGCCGGAGAGGACTTCTTCGAGGTCGGGATGCAGGTCAACCAGTTCCCAACCCTCTCCCAGCCGCTGAGCCGCGCCGGTGATGGCACGCAGGTGCTTGACGGCGCCGTCGCCGAAGCCGCTTTCGGCGGGGGCGTCGGCCATGTCGGCTCGGCCGTCAACGGCGCCGGCGACTATGTCGTCTTCCGCGTCGTCGAGATCACGCCGGCCCAGTCCGAGCCGGCCCCGGAAACCCGCGAGTTCGTGACCGAGGCGCTGCGCGACAGCCTTTATCTCGATTTTGTCGCCGGTCTTCGGGACGAAGCAGGCCTCAGGATCAACCAGTCGGCCCTCAACCAGCTTCTCGCGGCTGACGAGGCGCTCTGAGCATGAATGCGGTGGACATGTCGGTAAAAGGTCCTGAGCACGATCCCTTCGAAGACTTCGCCGCAGGTTATGCGGCGGGGCGCTCGCAGATCGTCTTCCGGCGCATCGTGGCCGACCTCGAAACCCCGATCGGCACCTATCTGAAGCTGGCCGAGGGCCGTCGCAACACCTTCCTGCTCGAATCGGTGCAGGGCGGATCGGTGCGCGGGCGCTATTCGATCATCGGGCTCGAGCCCGACGTGATCCTGAAGGTCGAGGGGGGCGTGGCCTCCATCAATCGACACGCCGCATGGCGGGACGACAGCTATGAAGCGCTGGACGCAGCCCCGCTCGACGCGCTCCGCGCTCTCGTCGCCGAATCCCGCATCGACATGCCCGACGGCTTGCCGCCGCAATCGGCGGGCGTTTACGGCTATCTCGGCTACGAGATGGTCAGGTACATGGAGACCCTGCCCGACACGCAGGATGAAGGTCTCGGCTTTCCCGAAGCGATCCTGATCCGCCCTACCCTGCTCGCCATTTTCGACACGCTCAAGGACGAGCTCTATCTCACCGCCCCGGTCTATGTCCGGGACGGGATCGGCGCCCGCCAGGCTTATGAAAGCGCGCTCCTGAGGATCGACGATGCCGTTGCCCGGCTCGGCCGCACCCTGCCCTACAGCGCCGCGGACGCGGATCTCTCGGGTCTGTCGGTGCGCTCCAACACGAGCCCGGCCGATTATGCGGCAATGGTCGATCGCGCCAAGGCGTACATCGCGGCGGGCGACATCTTCCAGGTGGTGTTGAGCCAGCGTTTCGAGGCCGAGTTCACACTCCCCCCGACGGCGCTCTATCGCGCGCTGCGGCGCACCAATCCCTCGCCCTACATGTACTTCCTCGATTTCGGGGATTTTTCGGTCGCCGGATCGAGCCCGGAAATCCTCGTGCGCGTCCATGAGGGTGAAGTCACCATTCGCCCCATCGCCGGCACACGCCGGCGCGGCGAGACCCCGACGCGGGACCGCGAGCTCGCCGAAGAGCTGATGAGCGACCCCAAGGAGCTTGCCGAGCACCTGATGCTGCTCGATCTCGGCCGCAATGATGTCGGGCGCGTCGCCGAGATCGGATCGGTCCGGGTGACGGACAAGTTCTTCCTCGAATACTATTCGCACGTCATGCACATCGTCTCGAACGTCGTGGGCCGGCTCGATCCGCGCCATGATTTCGTCGATGCGCTGAGCGCAGGCTTCCCGGCCGGCACCGTCTCTGGCGCGCCCAAGGTTCGGGCCATGGAGATCATCGACGAACTCGAGAAGTCCCGTCGCGGCATCTATGGCGGCTGCGTCGGCTATTTCGGCGCAGATGGCACCATGGATACCTGCATCGTGCTGCGCACCGCCATCCTGGCCGATGGCAAGCTCTACGTGCAGGCGGGCGCCGGCATCGTCGCCGACAGCCAGCCCGCGCTCGAGCAGCTCGAATGCGAGAACAAGGCTCGCGCCCTGTTCAGCGCCGCCGAAGAAGCGCTACGCTATGCCGGCGAAGGCAGGATTGGCCAATGAAGACGCTCGTCATCGATAATTACGACAGCTTCACCTACAACCTCGTGCATTTCCTCGGGGAGCTCGGGGCCGAGCCGATCGTTCATCGCAACGACAAGATCACCCTCGAGGACATCGCTGCCCTCGCCCCTGAAGCGATCGTGCTCTCCCCCGGCCCCTGCACCCCGAACGAGGCCGGCATCTGCCTCGACGTGATCGGCCGGTTCGGCGCGGAGATCCCGATGCTCGGGGTGTGCCTCGGCCATCAGGCGATCGGTCAGGCGATGGGCGGCGACGTCATTCGCGCCCCGCACCTCATGCATGGCAAGACCAGTCGCATCCATCACACCGGCCAGGGGATATTTCACGGGCTCAACGATGATTTCGAAGCGACCCGCTATCATTCCCTCATCGTCAGGCAGGAGACCCTGCCCGACGTTCTCGAGGTGACGGCGACGACCGACGGGTTGATCATGGGCATGCAGCACCGGACGCAGCCGGTTCATGGCGTGCAATTCCACCCTGAAAGCATCGCCTCCGAGAACGGCCATGCTATTTTGCGTAATTTCCTGCAAATTGCGCACACTTTTAACGTCGGAAAGGCGGCCTGATGGACATCAAGACCGCCCTCGCAAAGATCGCCTCGCGCCAGGATCTGACCGGCGAGGAAATGCGCGGCGTGATGGATCTGATCATGTCCGGCGGCGCCACGCCGAGCCAGATCGGCGCCTTTCTGATGGGCATGCGCGTCAAGGGCGAGACGGTCGGGGAGATCGCCGCGGCCGTCTCGATCATGCGCGACAAGATGGTGCCCGTGACCGCTCCGGCAGGCGTCATCGACATTGTCGGCACGGGCGGTGACGGGCTTGGAACGCTAAACATTTCAACGGCTTCCGCCTTCGTCGTGGCCGCCGCGGGCGTCCCCGTCGCCAAGCACGGCAACCGGGCACTATCGTCGAAATCGGGCTCCGCCGAGATCCTGCAGGCCCTCGGGATCAAGCTCGATCTCGCCCCCGAGCAGATCGCCAACTGCATC
Organism: Arsenicitalea aurantiaca; assembly: GCF_003994485.1. Classification (GTDB taxonomy): domain Bacteria; phylum Pseudomonadota; class Alphaproteobacteria; order Rhizobiales; family Devosiaceae; genus Arsenicitalea; species Arsenicitalea aurantiaca. The sequence goes on along the minus strand of NZ_RZNJ01000002.1, from coordinate 392,029 downwards.
GCCGAAGCCGGCATCGGCTTCATGTTCGCGCCCTCGCACCATCCGGCGATGAAGCATGTCGGGCCGACCCGGGTTGAACTGGGCACCCGCACCATGTTCAACCTCCTCGGTCCCCAGTCCAACCCCGCCGGCGCCCGCCACTACATGCTCGGCGTCTTCGCCCGCGAGTGGGTCGAGCCCGTCGCCGCGGCCCTTCTGGCCAATCGCACGATCTCCGCCTGGGTGGTGCATGGCAGTGACGGTCTCGACGAGATCACCACCACCGGCTCCACCTTCGTCGCCTCCATAAGGGACGGAAATCTCACGAGTTTCGAGATCACGCCCGAGCAGGCGGGCCTGCCGCGCGCGCGCATCGAAGACCTAATCGGCGGTGAGCCGGCGTATAATGCGGAGCGCATGCGAGAGCTTCTGGCGGGTCAGGCGTCCGCCTACCGGGACATTGTCCTGCTCAATTCGGCGGCCGCACTCATTGTCGCCGGAAAGGCAGACGACCTTGCCGGCGGCGTCCGGCTTGCAGCAGACCAGATCGATTCCGGCCGCGCCGCCGAGCGGCTCGATCGTCTCGTCGCCGTGTCCAACAGCTAGACGGAAGATCCATGTCCGACATCCTCACCCGAATCGAAGCCTACAAGCGCGAAGAGATCGCTGCAGCGAAGGCCTTGCGTCCCTGGAACGAGGTCGTCGCCCAGGCCCATGACGCGCCGCCCGTCCGCGGATTTCTCGAAGCGCTGAAGAGCCGTCGCGCCGAAGGGCGTTACGCGCTGATCGCCGAGGTCAAGAAGGCAAGCCCGTCCAAGGGGTTGATCCGCCCCGACTTCGATCCGGCCAACATCGCGCGCGCGTACGAATCCGGCGGCGCGGCCTGTCTTTCGGTGTTGACCGACAACCCCTCATTCCAGGGTGCATCGAGCTACCTGACTGAAGCGCGCGAGGCCACCAGCCTGCCCGTGCTGCGCAAGGATTTCCTCTTCGAGACCTATCAGGTTGCTGAGGCCCGCGCCTGGGGCGCGGACTGCATCCTCATAATCCTCGCCGCCGTTGGCGACGATACCGCGCGCTATCTGATCGACGCGGCTACCGAATGGGGCATGGACGCGCTCGTGGAGGTGCATAACCAGATCGAGCTCGACCGGGCCGTTGCGCTCGACGCCCGCTTCATCGGGATCAACAACCGTAATCTGCGGACATTCGAGACGACGCTCGAGACCTCGGTGAACCTTGCCGTCGGCGTTCCCGCGGGCACCTTCCTCATCTCCGAAAGCGGCATCGCCAGCCACGAGCACATCAAGATGCTCGACAAGCGCGCGGGCATCGGAAGCTTCCTTGTTGGAGAAAGCCTGATGCGCCAGTCGGACGTGACGCGCGCGACGCGCGAACTGCTCGAAGGCGCGAAGGTCGTCGCCTGATGGCCAGCGGGCAGACGCTCACCCATCTCGATGCCAAGGGTCATGCGCGCATGGTCGACGTCGGCGACAAACCGGCAACCCGTCGTCGCGCCGTGGCCGGCGCCCGGATCGAGGCATCACCAGCGACGATCGCGGCCATCGTCGGCGACACGCTCAAAAAGGGCGATGCGCTCGCCGTAGCCCGCATCGCCGGCATCATGGCCGCGAAGAAAACCGCAGACCTCATTCCGCTTTGCCACCCGCTTGCCCTGAGCAAGGTCACGCTAGACATCGTCCCCGAAGATGGCTGCGCTGCGCTCGCGATCACCGCTACGGCTGAAACCACCGGGCCAACGGGCGTCGAGATGGAGGCGCTGACAGCCGCGAGCACCGCCGCTCTGACACTCTATGACATGGCCAAGGCGATGGACCGCGGGATGCGGATCACAGACATCGTCCTGCTCGAAAAATCCGGCGGCGCGTCCGGCGATTATCGGCGGACAGAATGACCCTGCTGCCCGTCGACGAAGCCCTGTCGCGCATTCTCGCCCGCGTTCCCGCGCCTGTTCGGGAAACCGTGGCCCTTGAGGACGCGGCCGGACGCATCCTCGCCGAGCCACTGCTCGCGCGCCACAACCAGCCGCCTTTCGATGCGAGCGCCATGGATGGCTACGCGGTGCGTGCCAGTGACGTCGTGCCGGGCCGGGCGTTGAAGCTGGTCGGTACGGCACAGGCCGGGCAGCGCTTCGTGGGCCTCATGGGTCCCGGACAATGCGTTCGCGTGTTCACAGGAGCGCCGCTGCCGATCGGCGCGGACGCAGTGATCATGCAGGAAGAGGCCGATGCGAACGGCAATGCCATCGCCTTCGCGGAGACCCCGAGCGAGGGGCTCAATATCCGCCCCGCAGGCAATGACTTTCACCGCGGGCAGGCACTGCTCGCGCCGGGCACGCGCCTCACACCTTTCGGTCTTGCGATGGCGGCGGCGGCCAATCAACCCCGCGTCACGGTCACACGCGGCCCACGGATCGCGATGCTCGCGACCGGCGACGAACTCGTCGCCCCCGGAACTTCGCTCGGCCCCGACCAGATCGTCGCCTCAAACAGCTTCGGGCTCGGCGCGATGTTCGCGCCCTACGCCTCGCGCGTGACGGATCTCGGCATTGCGCCGGACAAGCCCCAGGAGATCGAGGCCCGGCTTCTCAAGGCTTTTGACGCCGGGGTGGACGTCGTCGTGACGACCGGGGGCGCCAGCGTCGGCGAGCGCGACTTCATGCGCGAGGTGCTGATCGACCTCGGGGTCTCGCTTGATTTCTGGCGTATCGCCATGCGCCCGGGCAAGCCGTTGATGTTCGGCACGCGCGGCAAGACGCTGGTCTTCGGGCTTCCGGGCAATCCCGTCTCGTCAATGGTGACGGCGACGGTGCTGCTGAAGCCCGCGCTGCGGCAATTGCTCGGCGCCAGCGACGTCCTCGGCCCGCGGCTTCACCTGCCACTTGCCTCCGATCTGGCTGCCAACAGCGCCCGCCGGCATTTCATGCGCGGGACGCTGGTTTCCACGCCCACCGGCTCGGCTGTGGAGCCTATCGCGCAGACCGACAGCGCCCATACCTCTTCTCTCGCCAAGGCCGATCTCCTGATCGTTCAGCCGGAGAACGATCCTGGACGGAGTGCTGGCAGTCTGATCGAGGTGATCCCTCTCGACGCCTGGTAGGTCAGGCCGTCGGGGCCGCCAGTCTCTCGATCACGTCCGGGATATCGCCGAGGTGCCGCACGACCCGGTCGGCATTCCGCCGCATGTTGTCCGGTACCGGGCGCTCCGGGAACGGCCAGTAGGCAACGGCGTAGCATCCTGCCGCTCGGGCGGATCGGAGGCCCGTCGCGCTGTCCTCAACCGCAAGCACGTGACGCGGTGCGAGCCCGAGCCTTTCGGATCCCGTCGTATAGGCCTCCGGGTGAGGCTTGCCGTTCTTGAGGTCATCGAGGCTGATGGTGAAGCGCAGGTGTTCGGCGATCCCGAGCGCCTTCACGTTTGCATCGACGATGGCGCGACCCGAATTCGAAACGCAGGCCTGTAGGATCCCCTTTTGCGTAAGCGCCGCAATGGTCTCGACCGCTCCGGGCTGCGCCAGCAGGCTTTCGATGCCATTGGCGTAATGGGCGCCAATCCGGCCGTTCCACACCTCATAGGCGAGTTCCGCCGGCAGTCGATCGCGCAGTGCGTGGAACACGTCTTCGATGTGCACGCCGATGAAGGCTTCGGCGGAAAGATCGGAAAGATCCACGCCGTGTTCCGCGCAGGCGGCCACGAGCGCCCCGTGATGGAAAGGTTCGCTATCGACAAGCGTGCCGTCGATATCCCAGAGGACGCCGGCGATCTTCAGAGGTGTTTTCATGGCCGTTGCAGAGCAGGAATTGCGATGGCTGTAAAGCAGGGGGGAGCGATCATTGCATTGCGCAAAACCTTCGAGTTGACCGGCACCCTTGCGGAACATAACTGGAACGACTATACATCGTTCAGTCTTTGTTCCGATTCCCGGCCGGGGGGCACGCCATGCTGACGCGCAAGCAACACGAACTGCTGATGTTCATTCACGAGAGGATGAAGGAAGCAGGCATACCTCCATCCTTCGACGAGATGAAGGACGCGCTCGACCTCCGCTCGAAATCGGGCATCCACCGGCTGATAACCGCGCTGGAAGAACGCGGCTTTATCCGGCGGCTGCCCAACCGCGCGCGAGCGCTCGAAGTGATCAAGCTCCCTGATTCGATGAACCCCTCGCTAGGTGGACGCAAGGCCCGGTTCGAGCCGAGCGTGATCGAAGGCAATCTGGGCAAGGCTCCGGCCGCGCCTCAGCGTGCAACGCCTCAGGCGCCCGCCCCCGTCGATAGCGGCCGTCCGGTCATCGTGCCCGTCATGGGGCGGATTGCAGCTGGTACGCCGATCGAAGCCATCCAGGCCCACAGCCACACCATTGCGGTGCCACCCGAAATGCTGGGCGGCGGCGAGCATTTCGCGCTCGAGGTTCGAGGCGATTCCATGGTCGAAGCCGGGATCTTCGATGGCGACACCGTCCTGATCAAGAAGCAGGATACAGCAGGCACGGGCGAGATCGTCGTGGCTCTGGTGGATGATGAAGAGGCGACGCTCAAGAGGTTGCGGCGTAAAGGAAACTCCGTCGCGCTTGAGGCAGCGAACCCGGCTTATGAAACGCGCATCTTCCCGCCCGACAGGGTCAAGGTGCAAGGCCGGCTCGTCGGGCTTCTGCGCAAATACTGAAGTGTCTCCAGTCTCGACGGTGCGGGGCATGGCTCGGTGACATCTCGACGCTGAATTTTTGATCCTCGCTCTAGGTCTCGTCGCGCGAACCGTCTAGCTTTGCGTGGAGCACAATGGCCTGGAGGATGAGAGTGGTCGAACTTGCCGCCTGGATTGCCGTCGACTGGGGCACATCGAACCTGCGGGCATGGGGCATGTCCGATACCGGCGATCCGCTGTTCGAGCGCGTTTCGGACAAGGGGATGGCCAAGCTCGCCCCAGATGCCTTTGGGCCGGTTCTGAGCGAATTGCTAGGCGATGCCGTTCCGGAGGGCCGGACGCTCAAGACACTCATCTGCGGCATGGCCGGCGCGCGCCAGGGCTGGCTCGAGGCGCCTTATCTGGATGCGCCCGCCGATCTGTCGGCGCTCGGACGCGCCGCGGTGATGCCCGAGATTGCCGATAGCCGCTTTGCTCCCCGCATCCTCCCCGGCGTCTGCCAGCGTGGGCTCGGCCAGGAGGACGTGATGCGCGGCGAGGAAACCCAGCTGCTGGGGCTTTCGACCCTGCAGCCGGGCTATTCCGGCGTCGTCGTGCTGCCCGGCACGCATTCGAAGTGGGCGGTGCTCGAAGGCCATCAGCTGGTTCGGTTTTCCACCGCAATGACCGGCGAGATCTACGAGGCACTCGGGAGCCATACGGTCCTCAGGCATTCGCTTAAGGATGCGGGCATCGGTCCCGAGCGAGACGAAGGGGTCGATGCCGGGATCGCGGCAGGGCTAGAGGCGCCCGAGCGGCTTGCCGGCATGATCTTCAAGGTCCGGGCAGCGGCCCTGCTGTCGGGCCGTTCCGCCGACTGGTGCGCCGGGTATCTCTCAGGGCTTCTCATCGGCGCCGAAATCGGGGCCCATCGGCACTGGATCGGTTCGGCGCCGATTCCGATCATCGGGGGAAGCACGCTGTCGGCCCTTTACGCACGCGCGCTCGGCATGACAGGGGCCGAATGCGTGCCGGTCGATGTGCGCACCGCCACTCTCGCCGGCCTTTCCGCCGCAGCCCAACACTGAAGGAGCGCCAGTCATGGCCGAACATCGCCACATCATCGCCATCCTGCGCGGCATCACGCCATTCGAAGTGACGGGGATCTGCGAAACCCTGATCTCGGCCGGCATCACCATGATCGAGGTGCCCCTCAATTCCCCTGACGCGATCACCTCGATCGGCAAGGCAGCCGAGACGTTCGGCGACCGGGCGATGATCGGCGCGGGCACGGTGCTGCGCCAGAGCGAGGTCCTCGAGATCGCCGAGGCCGGGGGGACGTTCATCGTTTCTCCCAATACCGACAAGAAGGTCATTCGTGAAACGGTGCGACTGACGCTGAAATCCTATCCGGGCGTCTTCACTCCCACCGATGCCTTCGCGGCCATCAAGGCGGGTGCGACGGGTCTCAAATTCTTCCCCGCCGAAGTTCTTGGGCCAAAGGGCATCAAGGCGATGAAGGCGGTGCTGCCGCCATCGATTCCGCTCTATGCGGTGGGAGGCGCCAATCCAGACAATTTCCGCGAATATTTCGCGGCCGGCTGCGAGGGCTTCGGGCTCGGCAGCTATCTCTATAAGCCCGGCATGTCGCGCGAAGACGTGCTGAGCCGGGCGGCAACGGCGGTGATCGCCTATGACGAGGAGAAGGGCAAGTGAACCAGAAAGCTGAACTGTTCGTCGACAGCCGGTGCGAGCTCGGCGAAGGGCCGTTCTGGCACACGGGGCTCAACCGCCTCTTCTGGTTCGACATCCTGAACCAGACCCTTCTCTCGGCCGATGCGAGTGGGCGGGTCATCGACCGCTTCACTTTTAGGCAACCGGTGACTGCGGCTGCGGTGATCGATGACGATCATCTGGCGATCGCCTCTGCCGGAGCGTTGCTCCGGTTCACCGTCAGCACCGACACCTATTCCGAGATCGTGCCGATCGAAGCGGACAATCCGGGCAACCGGACCAATGACAGCCGCGTGCATCCCTCGGGTGGGTTCTGGATCGGCACGATGAGCCGCCGCGGCGACGAGGAGCCGCATGCAGGCGCAGTCTATCTCTACCGAGATGGCGCGCTCGAAACGCTGTTCGATCGCATCACCATCCCCAATTCGATCTGTTTCTCGCCCGATGGATCGATCGCCTATTTCGCCGACACTCCATCGGGAATGATCCGCCAGTGCGCCGTAGATCCGGCCAGCGGCCGGATCACGGGGGAGTGGCGGGATTTCGCGTCGACCAAGGGCCATCGCGGTATGCCGGATGGCGCGGTCGTCGATGCCGAGGGCTATCTCTGGAGCGCGCGCTGGGGCGGATCGTGCGTCGTCCGCCACGCGCCCGACGGATCGGTCGATCGCGTGATCGAGGTGCCGACGAGCCATGTCACCTGCCCCGCCTTCGGCGGAGAGGATATGAAGACCCTCTACATCACCACGGCTCGCGAGCACATGGAGCCCGAACAGCTTGCAGAGGAGCCCCACGCAGGGAGCGTCTTCCAGATCCGCGTTGACGTCCCGGGCACCCCCGAACCGCGGCTCGCCCTCTAGTCGGACGGCAGGCGCGACCCTGGCTCACCGTTCACGGATGCGCCAGGGCCGCTCCAGATCGACCATCGCAGGGCGGACTTCGAAGCGGCGCTCGGCCTCGTCCCAGATGAGGTGATGAACGCCGCCGCGGCGCAGGTCTTCAGCATCGATCACCTGCGCCGTGGAGCGGCAGGAAAGTGGGGCCGGGAGCCGCGCGATCACGAGGTCGGCGCGCGCACAATCCTCGGCGAAAGCGTTGCGATCCGTAACGACCGAGACCCGAAGGCCGCCAATGCCGGTCGCGAGGCAGGCATGGCTGTCGCAGCGGAGGTCGGCCGGCCGCCCTTCGATCGGCTCTCCATATTGTTCGCTCCAGACGTTGACGGCGAATGTCCCGGCCCGGCCGGTGACGAGGCTGAAGCCGTTATCCCCGCGGAGTGCAACTGCCTGGGTGGTGTCGGCGATGAGGACGTCGGGCGCCCGGTCAAACCCGAAGAGCAGGACACCTGGAATAATCGCCAACGGTCCGATCACCCGCCAAGCGGTGGTGAAGAAGGCAAACCAAGCGAGCCCGAGCAAGCCGATGACGAGCGCAGCCGGCGTCAGCAAAGGATGGGATTCCAGCCCCTCGCTCATGCCAGTGACCCATTGGGCGATCAGCAGCATGACCTCGATGCCCCAGCCCATGACCAGGACCGGCAGGTGTTCGAGCCCGAGCGGCATGAGCAGGACCGAGACGAGCGCGAAGGGCATGATGACGAAGCCGACGATCGGCATCGCGAGGACATTGCCCAGGACGCCGAGGGGTGCTGTCTGCTGAAAGTGGTAGGCTGAAAAGAGGAGCGTCGCGAGGCCGGCGATGAGGCTCGTCAGCGCGGTGCCGCCCACCGCACGGATCATCCGGCGCCCCGCGCTCCAATCGCCGTCGGGCGTTCGACGGAGTGTCTCATAGGCTCCGATCAGGGCAACGACGGCCGCGAAGGAAAGCTGAAAGCTCGGCCGGAAGATGCTCGCGGGGTCGAAGACGATGATGACGAGCGCCGCGATCGCGACGTTTCGCATGGTCAGCGCCCGCCTGCCGGCGAGAATAGCGCCGAAAACGAGGCCCAGCATAAGCGTCGATCGAAAGGCGGGCGTGTTCGAGAAGCCACCGGCGATCATCAGGTAGCCGCAGGCGGTGAGGATGCCGACAATGGCCGCCAGTTTCTTGACGGGGAGACGCTGGGAGAGACCGGGGAGTGTCGCAAGGCCGGCGCGGATTACAAAGAATGTGCCGCCCGCGATGATGGAGAGGTGGAGGCCGGAGATCGAATAGACGTGAGCGAGGCCCGACCCGGCCATGATCTCCCGCGTCTCGTCCGTGATGCTGCTCTGGTCGCCCACCGTCATGGCCGTTGCGATCGCCGCAGGCTGTTGACCGAGAATGGCGGCAATCCGGGCCGCGATATCGCTTCGAAGCCCATCCACCATGCGGCGGAAGTGCCAGCCTTCGGCGGAGGCAACGCGCTCGAGGCCGCTCGTGACGTTTCCATAAGCGCCGATACCGGCGTAGTAGGCGCCGAACTGGCCATCGAAACCGCCCGGCACAACAGGCCCGGGCACAGGCGCCAGCCGCAGCATGGCCCGGATCCGGTCACCCGGCTGCAAGGGCGGATCGGGGGGCGTGAAGAGCCTTGCCCGGCGGATATCGACCGCGTTGCGCGGCAGGTCTGGCACGAGGCCGCTGACGATGATGCGCCGGGCCGACTCGTCTTCGCTCAGGACCTCATCGACCACCGCCTCGAAGGCTCCGTAGACCGGCGAAACGAGCAGCGGCGTCGCAAAGAAATGGGCATGAAGCGGGAGCAGGACGGCCCCGAACCACAGGCCTCCGGCAATGGCGAGGAGGCGCAAGAGGCGCAGCTCCGACCGGCAGAGCAGCAGGAGGGCGAATAGGGCGGCGCCCGAGGCCGCCAGTGCCCAGCTTTCGGGCTCTGCAGGCAGGATGCGGTATCCGATCAGCCCAAAGAGGACGGCGAAGGGAACGAGGACGAAGATGCGCCGATCCTCGAGGGCACTGGCAAGATCGCCTGCCAGCGTCGGCCATTGAGGGCGCTTGGGATGGCCTGCCACAGCGGGCGGCGAAGGGATGCCCGGGCGCAGCGTCGCCTCGTCCAGCGCCATGCTCCTGTCCGGAGCTCTGTGGACCGTGTCGGCCATGCCCCCTGCCCTTGCGATCCCTTGCGCCTATGATACACACGGGGCCGCAATTCCGTCCAACAGTCAAGGCGCTCATGGCCCGGCCCGTCGTCACCCGTTTCGCCCCCTCGCCCACCGGCTATCTGCACATCGGCAGCGCCCGAACCGCCCTTTTCTGCTGGGCCTATGCGCGCAAGCACCAGGGAAAGATGCTGCTTCGGATCGAGGACACCGATCGCGAGCGGTCGACCGAGCCGGCGGTACAGGCGATTTTCGATGGTCTGAGCTGGCTCGGACTCGACTGGGACGACGAGCCGGTGATGCAGTTCAGCCGTGCCGCACGCCATGCCGAGGTCGCCAACGAGCTGCTCGCGCGTGGCCAGGCCTATCACTGCTACTGCTCGCCCGAGGAGCTCGCGCAGATGCGTGAGGAAGCCCGCGCGAAGGGCCTGCCGCCGCGCTATGACGGACGCTGGCGCGATCGCGACCCTTCCGAGGCGCCGCAGGGCGTGGCGCCGGTCATCCGGATCAAGGCGCCGCGCGACGGGGAGATCGTCGTCAACGACCACGTCCAGGGCCAGGTGGTTTTCAAGACGGACAATCTGGACGATTTCATCATCCTGCGGTCCGATGGCACGCCGACTTACATGCTTGCCGTGGTGGTCGACGACCATGACATGGACGTCACCCACATCATCCGCGGCGACGACCACCTGACCAATGCGGCCCGCCAGATCATCATCTATAACGGCATGGGGTGGGATGTGCCCGAAATGGCCCATATCCCGCTGATCCATGGGCCGGATGGCGCCAAGCTCTCCAAGCGCCATGGCGCACTGGGCGTATCTGCATACAGGCAGATGGGCTATCTGCCCGAGGCGATGCTCAACTATCTGGCACGGCTCGGCTGGTCGCATGGCGATGATGAGATCTTCTCGATCGAGCAGATGATCGCCTGGTTCGACCTCGAAGGGTTGAACAAGGGCGCGGCGCGGTTCGATTTCGTGAAGCTCGAGAGCGTCAACGGCCACTATATCCGCGAGGCGACTCCCGAGCGGCTTTATGCCGTCATGGTCGAGACCGCGCAGGAACTTGGACGCGAGACCGACTATGCCGGCCTCACCGACAATCAGACGACGGTGCTGGCGGCCCTGCCCGAGCTTCAGCCCCGCGCGAAAACTGTGCTGGAGCTCATCGATCTGGCCCAGTTCATCTATGCCGTGCGCCCGATCCAGCCCGATGCCGCGGCGAGCCAGCATCTGACACCCGAGGCACGGGCCATGTTGGGAGATGCCGCATCTGCGCTCGAGGCCCTCGAAGACTGGAGCGTGCCTGCGATCGACGCGGCGATGCGCACCTTCGCCGAGGCACGCGGGCTGAAGCTCGGCAAGGTCGCCCAGCCCCTGCGCGCAGCGCTCACGGGACGCACCGTGTCGCCCGGGATTTTTGAAGTGATGGTGCTGATCGGCAAACCGGAAAGCCTCGTACGCATTACCGACCAGGCGCAGGCGGGCTGACTTGCACCTGGGGAGTGCCCCACGCCGATTAGTTGCGGATGGCATGTAAATCGGCTACGCCATGCCGCATACCGACTAAGATCGACCACCGGCTCTGCGCCATGCCTGATCGACATCGGGACGGGGCGGACCGCCAAGGAGAGCAAGCATGACTGACACCGTTGCCAGACTTGTCATCGGGAATGAGGATTACGAATTCCCCATCATCGACGGGAAGGTGGGCCCGCAGGTCATCGACATCCGCTCGCTCTACGCAAAGACGGGTATGTTTACCTACGATCCAGGCTTCACCTCCACGGCCGCCTGCGATTCATCGATCACTTACATCGACGGCGACAAGGGTGAGCTCACCCATCGCGGCTACCCGATCGAGCAGCTGGCCGAAAAGAGCAACTATCTGGAAGTGTGCTACCTCCTCCTTTACGGCGAGCTGCCGAACAAGGAGCAGATGGCCGATTTCGAGCAGCGCGTGACGCGCCACACCATGGTGCACGAGCAGATGCACTATTTCTACCGGGGCTTCCGCCGCGATGCGCACCCGATGGCGATCGTCTGCGGCGTGGTCGGCGCAATGGCGGCGTTCTACCACGACTCCACCGACATCAGCGACGCCCAGCAGCGCGAGATCGCCTCGATCCGGATGATCGCCAAGCTGCCGACCATCGTTGCGATGGCGTACAAATATTCGGTGGGCCAGCCCTTCGTCTATCCGCGCAACGATCTCGATTACGCTTCGAACTTCCTGCACATGTGCTTCTCGGTGCCGGCGGAGGAATACAAGATCGATCCCGTGATCGCGCGGGCGATGGATTTGATCTTCACGCTGCACGCCGATCACGAGCAGAACGCCTCAACCTCCACGGTACGTCTTGCCGGCTCGTCGGACGCCAACCCGTTCGCCTGCATCGCTGCGGGTGTGGCTTGCCTCTGGGGCCCGGCGCATGGTGGAGCCAATGAGGCGGCCCTCAACATGCTCCGCGAGATCGGGACGGTCGACCGCATCCCCGAATACATCGCGCGGGCCAAGGACAAGTCCGATCCGTTCCGCCTGATGGGCTTCGGCCACCGCGTCTACAAGAACTACGATCCGCGCGCCAAGGTGATGCAGGAGACCGCCCGCCAGGTGCTCGAGATCATGGGTGTCGAAAACAACCCGACGCTGCAGGTCGCCAAGGAACTCGAAAAGATCGCTGGCGAGGATCCGTACTTCATCGAGCGCAAGCTCTATCCGAACGTCGACTTCTACTCGGGCATCATCCTCGATGCGATCGGCTTCCCCACGTCCATGTTCACCGCGATCTTCGCGCTCAGCCGCACCGTCGGATGGATTGCGCAGTGGAAGGAAATGATTGCCGATCCGCAAAAGAAGATCGGCCGCCCCCGCCAGCTCTATATGGGCGAGCCGATGCGGGACTATGTCGAGATCGCCTCGCGCTGATCCGAACCATAAAAGAACCCCCGGAGGTGCTGCCTCCGGGGGTTCTGCGTTTCAGCTCGTGTGAGACTAGATCGACTTACCGCTCTCGTGGATGAGTTCGCCATCGACGCGGATCTCCACCGTGCGGATATACTTGCGCATGCCGGCTTCGGAGACTTCGATGCCGAGGCCGGGCGCGTTGGGCGCAGCGATCTCGCCATTTCCATCACGGTCGAAATGATTGGCGACGAAATCGAGCGCCAGCGGCTTGGGTTCGGCGGGGTATTCGCAGATGCGGTGATCGGCGAGGCCTGCATAGGGCTGAAGCGACGCCGAGAGCGCAAGGTGCGAGGTGAAGGTGTGATTGACGAACGTCACGCCCTTCTCGACGGCATATTTGGCGACCTTGTGTGCCGGACCGATACCACCGATGCGGCCGCAGTCGATCTGCACATAGCCGACCTTGCCATAGTCGATCAGGTGGCGAGCCATGAAGACGTTATGCGCGGCTTCGCCGCCGGCGAGGCGCACGCCCCCTTCGGGTAGCCGATCGGTCAGAGCACCGTAGGCTTCATAAGCACTGCCGTGGAAGGGCTCCTCGAGCCAGAGCGCGCCAGCGTCGTTGAGCGCGGTCAGGCGGGCGGCGGCGGCATCGACATCCTCGCCCCAGATCTGGCCGACATCGACGAGCAGGATGCCATCCTTGCCGAGCCCCTCGCGGGCGGCCATGAAATGATCGGCGTCGTCCGCCGGCGTTCCGCGACCGATCGGCCCCCAGCCGAACTTGCCGGCGACGAAGCCATTGGCGAGGGATGCCCTTGCCCGCTCGAGGGTCTGCTGCGGCGTGTCACCGAAAAGAACTGAAGCATAAGGGACCTTGGGCTCTGAACGGGCATAGCCGAGCATCCGCCACACCGGCTCGCCGCGGGCCTTGCCGAGCAGATCCCAGAGCGCCATCTCGACGCCCGAAAGCGTGTGCGGCGCCTGGAGGAGATCCATGCTGTTGTATTCGACCAGCGCCGAGATCCGCGCGATGTCCTCGGGGCCATTGATCTCCTGGCCGAGCACCGAATCGGATACCGGGCGGCAGACGCCGTGGCTCATGGGCGTGACGAAGGCCGCGATGGAGACGAGCGGCGAGGCCTCGCACTCACCCCAGCCAACATGCCCGCCGGCAACCACGCGCACCAGAAGCGCGTCCTGACTGCCATCAGCCTCGTCGGTCACCTGCGGCATCGACAGGTAGAAAAAGTCCACGGCCTCAATCTTCATGTGCCCCCTCCAATCGGGTCTGTTGCTATTCGAAATGTTCGAGGACAATCAGTCGCGTTCGGACTGGGTGCTCGAGAAACGGCTGATCGTGTGATTCATGTGATCGACCATGGCACGATGGGCTCCCTCACCGTCTCCCGCGACGATCAATCTGCAGATGTCGGCGTGCCGACGTCCGCGGTCATCGATGATCCCCGGGGTTTCCTCATCGGCAGCGCGCAGGAAGCCGATGGCCGTACGCAGCGATCCTGCCCAGAAATGCATCATCTTGATGAGCACGCGATTGCGCCCGATGTCCGCGATCAGGAGATGAAAAGCAAGGTCTTCCTCGACGCCGTCACGGCCTTCCCGATCAGCAGCCTCAAGAGCGGCCAGCGCGGCCTCCAGGCGTTCGATATCGTCGGGCTTCCGCCGCTCGGCCGCCAGCCGCGCGGTCTCGCTTTCAAGGCCCCGGCGGAGCTCAAGCATTTCAAGCAGGCCTTCGCGCGACGCTTCGACGTCGCCGATGCGAATGCGAAGGACGTTCTGCTCGGTGACGAAGAGCCCCTGCCCCCGACGGGTCTCAACAAGGCCATCGGCACGCAGATGGGCCAGCGCCTCCCGCACGACCGTGCGGCTGACGCCGAGCTGGCGGCAGATTTCAGCCTCGCTGGGTAGACGATCGCCGACGCGCATGTCTTCGCGCACCGAGGCTTCGATCCGACGAGCCGCGTCGGTTACGAGGCTCTCCTTGGGCAGCATGGCTTCCAGCTTCATCTATCCACACCCATCCAAATGCATCAGACATGGTCTTGCCATACGGTAGGATGTATGACAACCCTACGACCCTGTGATCGGGGCCGAGGACGGACGCCCCCGCCTGCAGTGCTGGGAGGCGCTTCTCGATGACGAGACTTGTGGATGGGGCCTACAGGCTTCTCGAAGTGGTGCTCGTGCTGCTTCTGGCAGGCATGGTGGCCCTCGTTTTCGCCAATGCGGCGGCACGCTATCTCTTCGACTACACGATCCGGATCGCCGACGAACTGCCGCGTTTCATGTTCGTCTGGCTGAGCTTCATCGGCGCGGCCGTTGCTCATCGGCGCGGCATGCATCTGGGGATGAAGTTCATCGTCTCCGCCATGCCGAGGATGAGCTGGCGGACGCTGATGGCGATCAGCGAATTCATCATCCTCTGCTGCTGCATCATGCTGGTATGGGGCGGCATTCTCGCCTGGCGCATCAACTCCACAATGCTGACGCCGATCCTCGGCGTGCCGCTTGCAGCCGTCCATGCCGCCGCGATGGTTTCGGCCGCGCTGATGGCGATTACCTCGACGCACCGTCTCTTCCGCGTTGCGACCGGCCGGTTCGAACCGGGCGAACTGGAGCGGTTTGCCGAACAGGAAGAGGCCGAAACAGAGCCTGCCAAGGGGCGCTTCGAATGACCGTTCTGATCTTTCTGGGCGCACTTTGCGGCTCGCTGGCCATCGGCGTTCCGGTCGCCTTCGCGCTTATCGTCTGCAGCGTCGCGCTCATGGCGCATATGGGGAATTTCAACCCCCAGATCGTCGCGCAGAACATGGTCACCGGCGCCGATAATTTCCAGCTGCTCGCCATCCCTTTCTTCCTGCTGGCGGGAGAGCTCATGAACGCCGGCGGCCTTTCGCGCCGCATCGTGAATTTCGCGATGAGCTTCGTTGGGCACTATCATGGTGGCCTGGGCTATGTGGTCATCTTCGCCGCGGTCATCCTTGCGGCACTGTCCGGATCGGCCGCCGCCGATACTGCTGCGCTCGCCGCATTCCTCCTCCCGATGATGCGGCAGGCCGGATACGACCAGGGTCGCGCCGCGGGGCTTATCGCAGCTGGTGGCATCGTCGCGCCGGTCATTCCGCCATCAGTCGGCTTCATCATCTTCGGGGTCGCCGCGAACGTGTCGATCACCCAGCTCTTTCTGGGCGGCATCGTCCCTGGACTGATGATGGGGCTTTCGCTCGTCATCGCCTGGGCGATCAGCGTGCGCTTCGAGACCAATCTGAAGCCGATGCCAAAGGCGAGCTGGAAGGAACGTGGCAAGGCCGCGGTCGACGGTGCGCTGGCGCTCGTCATGCCGGCAATCGTACTTGGGGGCATTCGCTTCGGGATCGTCACGCCTACCGAAGCTGCGGTGGTTGCTGCGGTCTATGCGCTGGTCATCGGTACGCTCGTCTATCGAGAGATCAAGCTGCCCGACCTCTACCGGATCTTCCTCTCCGCCTCGCTGATGACGGCGCTGGTCATGTTCCTCATCGCTGCCGCCATGGTTTCGGCCTGGCTGATCGCGCAGGCCAACATCCCAGCTCAGTTCGGCCAGCTGCTGCAGCCTTTCAAGGACAACCAGACCGTTTTCCTGCTCGTCGTCATGGCGCTCGTATTCGTTGTCGGCATGGCGCTCGATTTCGGCCCGACGGTCCTCATCCTCACGCCGATCCTGATGCCGCTGGTGCGCGAGGTCGGCGTGAATCCGGTCTATTTCGGCGTGCTGTTCATCATCGTAAACGCCATCGGGCTCATCACCCCACCGGTCGGCATCGTGCTCAACGTCGTCTGCGGCGTGGGCAAGGTCACCATGAGCCGGGTGCTCCGGGGCGTCTGGCCATTCCTGCTCGCGCAGTGCGTCGTGGTGGTGCTGCTCGTGCTGTTCCCCGATCTCGTACTGGCTCCGCTTCAATGGCTGCGCGGACGGTAGAGATATATGACCAATCCAAGTGGAGGACCGACTATGAAGAAGACGATCATCGGCATCATGGCAGCGACGCTGGCGCTGTCGAGCGGGCTCACCAGCCCGGCATTCGCCCAGTACCAGGAGCGCACGATTCGCGTCGGCAGCACGCTCTCGCCTGAGCATCCGACGGGCGTTGCGATCAACGCCATGGCAGCCTGCGCAGCCGAGCGCACCGACGGCCAGATGACCATCCAGGGCATCTTCAATGCCGCGCTCGGCGGCGACCAGGAGATGAGCCAGGCCGCACGGGCTGGCACGCTCGACATGTTCGTGACGACCACCTCGCCGCTCGTCGGGCTCGAATCGCGCCTCGGTGTCTTCGATCTGCCCTTCATGTTCAACAGCACCGAGGAAGTGAATGCCGTGCTCGATGGTGAGTTCGGCCAGTTCATCGGGGACCTCATGCCCGAGCATGACCTGGTGAAGGTCTCGTTCTGGGACTACGGCTTCCGCCAGCTGACGAATTCGCGCCGCGCCGTCGCGAGCGTGGAGGACTTCCAGGGCCTGCGTGTCCGGGTGATCCAGAACAACATCTTCATCGACGCGTTCTCTGCGCTCGGGGCCAACCCGATCCCGATGAGCTGGGGCGAAGTGTTCCCGGCGCTGGAAACGGGCGCCATCGACGGACAGGAAAACCCGCTGCTGACCATCTATGATGCCCAGCTCTATGACGTTCAGGACTACCTCTCGCTCACCAATCACGTCTACGCTGCACTCATGCTGCTGTACTCCGAGACGTTGTTCAACCAGCTCAGCACCGAAGAGCAGGCTGTGGTGATGGAATGCGCCGCAGAGGCACAGACCATCCAGCGCGCCGGGATGGCTGAGCGGGCGGACGCTGCGCTTGCCGCGCTCGAAGAAGAGGGGATGGAGATTGTCCGCCCCGAGCCGGCCGCGGTCGACGCCATGCGCGAGGCGATGGGGGTGGTCTATGAGACCCACGCCGAAACCATCGGGCAGGATGTGATAGACCGGCTCAACGCAGAGCTCGCGACCATTCGCGGGCAATAACCAGATACGACCGGGAGGGCGCGAACCGCGCTCTCCCCACGCAACACAAAGCCCGGAGGCGGCACAGGTGAAGATCACCGCAATCAAGACAACCGTGGTCAACGCGGAAATGCGCAACTGGGTATTCGTGCGCGTGGAGACAGACCAGCCAGGGCTGTATGGCTGGGGCGAGGCCACGCTGGAGTGGAAGACCCGTGCCGTGACCGGCGCGATCGCGGATCTCGAGCCGCTTCTGCTCGGGCTCGACCCGCGGGACATCGAGCATGCGGTGCGGGTGATGCACAAGCACGGCTTCTGGAAAATGGGCTCCATCGGCGCGTCCGCGATCTCCGGGATCGAGGTGGCGCTCTGGGACATTCTGGGGAAGGATCTCGGCGTGCCCGTGTGGCGGCTCCTCGGCGGCAAGACACGGGACAAGGTGCCGGTCTACACCCATCTCGGTCTTGGCGACATGAAGTCCGTCTACGAGACCATGCAGGTGGGTGCGCTGGTCGACAGCGCCCTAAAGGTGGTCGAAGCCGGCTACAAGGCGCTCAAGGTCGTCTTCATCCCCTATTCGCACTACACGACGACGATCCGGAACGTCGATCACGTCGAAAAGCTCATGATGAGCCTGCGCGAGGCTGTCGGCGACGAAGTGGAGATCATGGTCGATTTCCACGGACGCCCGGCGAGTGCCGCCGCAGCGATGGATTACATTCGCGTGCTTGCGCCTGGTCGGCCGCTCTTCGTCGAGGAACCGGTGCCGCCCTACGACCCGCAGCTGATGCACGAGGTCACGCAGCGTTCGCCCGTTCCGATTGCGACCGGGGAGCGGCTGATCGGCCGGCACGAATTCGAGCCCCTCTTCCGCATGCGGGCCCTCAACATCGCGCAGCCCGACATCGCCCATACCGGCGGACTGTCCGAAGCCCGGAAGATCGCCGCGGCGGCGGAAACGGCCGGCGTGGGCATCGCGCCCCACAATCCTCTCGGTCCGATCGCCGGGGTGACGGCGCTTCACTTCGACATCGCGACCCCGAACTTCGTCATCCAAGAAGAAATGACTGGATCCGTCCCGTGGTACGACGAGGTGGTCCAGACCCCGATCCATCGCGAGGACAGCGCCTGGGCCATTCCCGAGCTGCCGGGGCTCGGCGTGGAAGTGAACGAAGCGATTGCGGCCAAGCACCCGTTCGAGACCGAGGTCTATCACGCCAAGCACGCCGTGATGCCGGACGGCACCGCCGTCGACTGGTAAAATCGCTTCCAGAGCAACAGATTGGCGCGGATTTCTAGGAAAGGGAATCCGCGTCTTTAAGGTGCATGAGAACACGATCGGCAGCGCTCTCGCGGGGCGTTCCCGGCCGCCCCTCCTCCATCATCTGCCGCAGCCGCCGGAAGGCCGCCTGCTGAGCATGTGCGCTTGATGGACGGTCCAGCAGATCCTGAGCCGCGGCAAGGACCGGGCCCACATCAGCCTGAGCCAGCACGCATTCTGGCGTGACATCGCTTTCGAGCACGATATTGGGGAGCCCAACCCAGGGTCGCCCAAGCCTCTCGAAGTGCCGGGACTGAATGCCGTCCATGACATAGGTGATGACCATCGGCACGCCGGCGAGTGCCAGCTCGAGCGTTGCGGTGCCGGCGCAGGCTATCGCAACGCGCGTTTCGCTCTCGAGGCGCCGACGTTCTTCCGGATCAGTCACGATTGCCACAGGCACGGGCCAGGATGAGACTGCCGCACCGAGGTTTGGAGCGAGATGCGGGAGGGTCGGTATATAGAAAAGGAGCCTCTCTGGACGCTGGGCAAGGCGGCCTGCCAGTTCGGCGAAGAGCGGCAGGTGGCGTTTGAGTTCGCCTGCGCGGCTACCGGGTAGGAGTGCGACGTATCTCGCCGTCTCGAGATCAAGTTCGGACGCTGCGCGAGCGAGTGCAGGATGGCCGACATAATGGGTAGGTGGCCCACCAAGACGCACCATCACTTCCGGCTCGAACGGAAGGATTGCCAGAACCTCGTCAAAGAGCGGACGGATCTGCGCTGCGCGCTCCGGCTTCCGGGCCCACACTGTCGGGGCGACGTAAAGCAGGATGGCGCCGCGATAGCCGGCCTTGCGCAATCGCTTGGCGAGAAGCGTGGAAAAAAGCTTGTTGTCGATCAGGACGACGACCCGAGGGCGGATCCGGCGGATGAGCCTCGCCAGCTGCCCGAGGCGACGCAGCAGATTGGGGAGACGGAGCACGACGTCGCTGACGCCCATGACGCTGAGTTCGGCAAGCGGGAAGAGCGTGTCGAGCCCCTGCCCGATCATGCCGTCACCACCGACGCCCATGATGTCGAGGTTCCGGCGGGCGCGGAGATCGGCAATCAATGCGGCTCCGAGCCTGTCCCCGGAGGGCTCGCCGGCGACGACGAAGAGGTCGGCCCGCTCAGGCATCGACGGCGGGTACGCCGACGACCGATATGCCGAGCGCGTCAGCCCGAGCGGAGATTTCCCCGCGCTCGATCAGCAGCGTCCGGCCGGCCTGCACCGCGATATGGACGATGCCGGCTGCGCGTGCATTGTCGATGGTGACCGGGCCGATGGCCGGAAGGTCGACGAAGAGCGGCTGGGCCGGCTTCGCGGCTTTCGCGAGAATGATGGCGCCCTCCCCATCACCGGTGAGACCGGCCCGCCGGAACTGGCCGATGCGGGCGATCAAAGCGTCGGTGCCGGCAATATCCTCGACGGCAAGCACGCGGCGGCCGGTGGTGGCGACTGCCTGGCCGAGATCGAGCCGCCCCACCTCACGCGCCGTCTGCATGGCAAATGCGAGATCGGACTGGGGCGCCATGGCAGGAGGGCCCGCGATATGGCCGACGGGCGCCAACAACTCTGGAGCCAGATTTTCGATGCCGATGAGGTCGGCCCCGGTCATCGTCTTCAGCGTGCGGGCGACGCCAGAAAGCGCGCCGTCACCGACGCTGTCGGAAGACGCGCCTCCTCCCCCACCGAGGCGAGCGAGACCTTCGCGGACGCGATCGGACAGGGTGACGCCCCCGACGAGCAGAATATGCGTCGTGCGGAACATCTTGAGCGAAAAGACGATGCCGAGCGGGTTTTCCAGATCTGCGCGGCCCGTCTTCACGTCATCGCCGAGATCGTCGCGCGGCACGAGCGTGAGCACCTGGAAACGATAGCCGCCGCGCCGGGCGGCATCGATGGCAAGGGGCACGAGAGCGCCGGTCCCCGCAAAGATCGTCAGGCGGCCAGCCATCTACCCGTGATGCCCGTTGCGCGGCATGCAGATGGCGCGATCCTTGGCAGCGGTGATGAAGGCAACGACGTCCTGCACCATGGGTTCGGACTCAAAGAGCTGCGCGGCATCCTCGACCCGCTCCCGCAGCGTCCCTTCGGTGGAAAAGATCATCCGATAGGCGGCGCGAAGGCTGTGGATCGCCTCACGGTCAAAGCCGCGACGCTTGAGGCCGACGAGGTTGAGCCCGGCGAGATTTGCGCGATTGCCAAGGGCCATGCCGTAAGGAATGACGTCTGCGTCGACCATGGATTGCGCGCCGATAAAGGCGTGCGAGCCGATCCGGACGTATTGGTGAACGACGCAAATGCCCCCGAAGATGACATAGTCACCGACGGTGCAGTGACCGGCGACGCCGACATAGTTGGCGAGGATCACGTGATTGCCGAGAACGCAGTCATGGGCCACATGGGCGTTCGCCATGATCAGGCAATCGTCCCCGATGCGGGTCTCCATGATACCGCCGCGCGTGCCCGGATTGATGGTGACGGCTTCGCGGATGACGCAGCGGGCGCCGATCACGACGCGGCTGGGCTCGCCTTCGTATTTCAGATCCTGGGGCTGGTGGCCGATCGACGCAAAGGGGAAAATGCGGGTCCCCGCCCCGATCTCGGTCAGCCCTTCCACAACGGCGTGGGAGACGAGCTCGACGCCATCGCCAAGCACGACCTCGTCGCCGACGATGCAGAAAGGACCAATGCGCACGCCCACGCCAAGGCGCGCGCCTGAGCCGACTATGGCCGTCGGATGAATGCTTGGAGCTGACAAATCCGCTATCCCGGAACGATCATGGCGCCGATTTCGGCTTCGGCGACAACAACGCCATTGACGATGGCCTTGGCCTCATAGCGGCCGACCGTGCGCCGACGGTGGATCTTGCGGATGTGGTACTCGAGAACGTCACCGGGGCCGGCGGGCTTCCGGAACTTCGCCTTGTCGATGGTGAGCATCAGGACGATGCTCTTGCTTTCGGACATCGCATCGAGCGCAATCACGATGGCGCCCGCTGTCTGTGCCATGCCCTCGATGATGAGGACGCCCGGGAACACGGGCTTCCCCGGGAAGTGCCCCTGAAAGATGGGCTCGTTGAACGTCACGTTCTTGATGCCCACGGCGCTGTCGTCACGATCGATGTCGATGATCTTGTCGATCATCAGGAAGGGATAGCGGTGGGGCAACGCGGTCAGGATGTCGCCGATGTCGAGCGAATTGAGTTCGCGCTTCTGCTCCGCATTCTCCAGCTTGGTGTCCATCAGCGCTGATCTCCCTTACTCAACCGCCGCAACATTGCGAGCTCACGCCAGAATTCCCTTATATCCTGAGCTGGCGCACCGGCAAGCTTGGAGCCTGCCGGCCAATCCTTCGTGACCGCGGCACGCCCGTGAACGACCGAGCCCGCGCCGACGGTCAGATGGCCGGAGGTGCCCACGCCGCCGCCGAATAGCACGCCATCCTCGAGCGTGGTGGTGCCTGAGAGGCCGGACATCGCAGCGATCAAGCAGAAGCGGCCGATGCGGCAATTGTGACCGATCTGAACGAGGTTATCGATCTTGGTGCCCTCCCCGATCACCGTGTCGCCAAGGGCGCCGCGATCGATCGTCGAGTTTGCCCCGATCTCGACACTGTCCTGCACGATGACGCGCCCGAGCTGTGGCACCTTGCGGTTGGTGCGGCCAAAATCGAGCCAGCCGAAGCCCTCCGTGCCGATTCGAACCCCGGCCTGCAGTACGACATTGGACCCCAGATATGCGCACTCGATGCTGCAGCCAGGGCCAATCACGCAGTTGCGGCCAATGGCGACGCCGGCCCCGATCACAGTATTGGGGCCGATCACCGTACCGCGGCCGATCTCGACGCCTGGACCGAGGACCACGCCGGGCCCGAGCACGACGTCTTCTTCGAGAAGGGGTGGATTGGTTGCGCTCGCGACCCCGGCGAGGACGATCGCACGGGTATCGGCGGGATAAAGCTGCTCGAGGAGCGTGACGAACGCTTCGTGAGGCCGGGAATGAGGGATCGCAAGGCTGCCGGCCGGGATGTCGGCAACGAACTTCTCGTCGCAGATGATCGCACTGGCCCGGGTGTGAGCCAGTTGCGGCAGATAATCCTTGTGCGCGATCAGCGCCACCTGCCCTGGTCCGGCAAGCTCGAGTTCGGCCGCCCCTTCGATCTGCACGCCGGCGGCGCGCCCGGACCACTCGGCTTCGGGAAGACCGAGAATGGCGAGCAGAGCCGTGAGCGGGGTCGGCACCGGGGTGGGATGGAAGCGAGTATCGACCATGCGGGAATCAGGATCACGGGCTGGGCCGACGAGCGGCAGGACTGAGCGGGGAGACTGTCACGGGATGGCGCCGGTGACAATCAGCGAGCGCCGATGCGCACAGGACCTTGACCTTCAAACAAGAACCCCCGCCTCGCGGCAGCGAAGCGGGGGTCGATGTCGTCGCCGTTTCGGCTAGAGCAGGGTCTGCAGCGTCAGCTGAAAGACCTGCGGACGGTCGTCGGTCGCCTTCTGGACCACATAACCGAAGTCGCCGCGAAGCGGGCCGAACGGGCTGTCCCAGATGATGGACGCACCCACGGAGGCCTTGAGATTCTCGTCGATGCTGCCGTCAGTTACCATGAACTGACCATCAGCGCCCGCTAGACCATCGATATAGGCCGCATCAGCCCAGACCGCGCCACGAATGCCATAGGTCTCAGGCAGGACCGGGATCGGGAACTCGATCTCAGCCGAGATGCCGGCATACATGGTGGAGCCGAGAGCTTCACCTTCCGAAGTGCGCGGGCCAAGGCTGCGCGGCTGGAAGCCGCGGATGAGGCTCGGGCCGTGCCGATAGGCTTCGATCGGGTGAACACCGTCGCCGCTCAAATCATTGATGATGCCGGCCTGGCCGCGAACGCTCGCCACCATGCCGCTATCCTGGATGAGCGGGGTGAAGTAGCGGGCCCGCGCCTCTGTCTTGATGTAGTTGTGATCCCAGCCGACATATTGCTGCGTGAAGGTGGCCAGCACGCCTTCGGTCGGGCGGCGATTGTCGTTCAGCGTGTTGTAGGTGAGCGTATAACCCACCCACGCCTTGTTGAAGTTCAAGCCGTCTGCAAAGCTGGGCCCGGTCTCTGGATTAGTGGTCGACCCGACTGGGTCGAAGAGCTGAGTGAACGGTGCCTCGGCATCATAGATGGTCCGCGTCTCGAGGCCGGTGAAGAGCGACGCGTTGAGATCGCGGGTGACCGGGAGGCCGAAGCGGATCTGACCACCGGTGGCCGTCGTGCCGTAACGGGCGTTGCCGCCCTCATCCTGGATCCGGTGATAGACGTCGATACCCGACGAAATCCGCAGACCCATGAAGCGGGGTTCGGTGAAGGAGAAGTCGAAGGTCTGGCCCGAGCCGGTGGCACCGACCGCGGCGCGGACGAACTGGCCGCGACCGAGGAAGTTGCGCTCGGTGATCGAGACTTCGCCCAGGATCCCGTCGGCAGTCGAATAGCCGGCGGTGATGCCGTAGTCGCCGGTCGAGTCTTCTTCGACGGCCACGTTGATCACCACCTGGTCGGGCGCGCTGCCCTGTTCGGTCGTGATGTTGACGACCTTGAAGAAGCGCAGGTTCTCGATCGAGCTCTTGCCGCGCGTAACGAGCGAGCGGTTGAACGGATCACCCTCGGCGAACTCCAGCTCGCGACGGATGACGTAGTCGCGGGTCTTGTTGTTGCCGGTGATGTTGATGCGCTCGACATAGATGCGCGGCCCTTCGTCGACGAGATAGGTCACGTCGAAGATGTTGCCGTTGAGGTCGCGGTTCATACGCGGCCGCACGTCGGCAAAGGGGTAGCCCTGGTCGGTTGCACCGATGGCGAGATCCTGGGCGGTCCGCTCGATCTCGGAGAGCGAGTAGCGCGACCCTTCCCGGGTCCGTACGGACCCGCGCAACGCATCGGCGTTCAGGCCGGCGATCGAGGTCTCGATGCCGACATTGCCGAACTCGTAGCGTTGACCTTCGACCACGGTGAAGTTGATGTAGTAGCCATTGCGGCTCGGATCATACTCGGCGACGGCCGAAGTGACCTGCGCATCGGGATAGCCGTTGTTGGCGTAGTAGAGCCGGATCAGCTCGCGGTCGATCTCGAGCTGGGCGTCGGTGTAGTTGTCGTCCTGGAAGAGCCAGCTCAGCAGGTGCGTCTCGCGAGTGCGGATCACGCTCTTGAGGGCGCCAGAGCTGAAATTGTTGTTGCCGGTGAAGTTGATCGCGGCGATGCCAGCGCGCTCACCCTCGTTCACGACGAACACGACGCGGGTCCGGCCACCCTGGGTGGCTTCGGTCCGCGGGGTCACCGTGACGTTGGAATAGCCAACCTGATTGTAGGCAAGCCGGATGCTCTCGGCATCGCGCTGGATGATCTCGCTCGAGATCGCGCCGCGATTGCCCGAATTGATCATGGCCATGAGCTGGGCGTCCGAGAAGCGGCGATTGCCCTCGAACAGCACCGACGCGACGATCGCATTCTCGACGACGCGCACCGAAAGCGTGCCACCGGAGTACGAAACGGACGCATCCGAGAAGAGGCCGGTCTGATACAGCGAGGCGATGGACGCATCGATCTGCGCTTGGGTCGCAGCCTGGCCCACCCGAACGGTGAGGTAGGATGCGACGGTCGCATCGTCGACGCGCGAATTGCCGGTGACGGCGATCCGACTCACAGTCTGCGCCTGTGCTTCCGTCACCCCCAGGAGAGGACCGCCCACCCCCAGGACGGGCGCCGCCACCGTGAGGGGAAGCGCCAGAAACACACCGCGCATCAGCTTGTTGGGATCAATCATGGTATTCTTGCCTTTGCGACCTCTTGCCAGGGAATCGCCATGCACAGCGCTCCCCCAGCTAACTCCATTGAACCGTTTTACTGTTTTTTTAACCACGGACAAGCGCCCGTGCCTGATTGGGTTACCAAAAGATTGGTTCCTTGCAATTGCGCAACACCGCCCGCCCTCACCGCTGGAAGGTCCAATAAAGGTCGTTTCCGAAGGTGAAGACGGTCAATGTGAGCACGAGCGCGAGGCCAATCCTGAAACCGAATTCCTGAACGCGAGGGCTGAGCGGACGACCGCGCACCGCCTCGACGAGATAGTAGAGCAGATGCCCGCCATCGAGCATCGGCACCGGCAGAAGATTGAAGATGCCGATGTTGAGCGAGAGCATTGCGATCAGGTTGATCAGCGCCACGATGCCCAGCGTCGCCACCTCCCCCGAAACCTGCGCGACCTTCACGGGCCCGCCAAGCTGCTGGGGATCGCCGCGTCCAACGAAGAAATCACCTAGGAACGCGGCAGTCCTGTCGATGATGAAGCGAATCTCCTCGAATGTCATCCCCACCGCCTCGATGGGGTCGGGCCGGTAAAGCGTGACATCGGTCTCGCCGATGTCGCGGCTTACGCCCAGCCGGCCGATCCGGTGCGTATTGCCGAACCGGTCGGTGGTTTCTGCCGCCTCGGGCACGGCAACCAGGGTCTGCTGAGCGCCATCGCGCTCTACGACCATGGTGATCGGGCGCTCAGGAGCGGTGGCAACGAGGCGCTGGAAATCTTCGAACCCGCGGACGACATACCCATCCACCGAAACGAGCCGGTCTCCCGACAGAAGCCCTGCCTCCTGGGCAACAGAACCCTCGATGACCTCCCCGATCACCGGCGGGATGGTGTAGCGGCCATAGCCGAGAAGAAGCGCGTAGAGGATAAGGAAAGTCAGGAGCACGTTGGCAGCCGGCCCGGCGATCACGACCGCGATCCGGCGCCACACGTTCTGATGGGCGAACATGCGTTTACGGAGTTCTGGCGGCGCGTCGCGCAGCGCCTCATCGTCCGGGACGCTCGCAGCGTTCATGTCGCCGACGAACCGGACGTAACCGCCAAGGGGGATTGCAGAGAGTCGCCAGCGGGTGCCGTGGCGATCGTTGAAGCCAACGATCTCAGGACCGAAGCCGATCGAAAAAGTGTGGATGGCGATGCCGTTCCAGCGCGCGACGAGATAGTGCCCCATCTCGTGCACGAACACGATCACTGTGAGGACGACGAGGAACGAGACCAGGGTCAGCAGCATCGATGGCTTCCGTAGATTCGGGCGCGTCCGATCCGAGCCGGCAATACCGGCTCGAGCGGGCCTCCGCCCACGTCACGAAGGGTCGGGATCTGCGCAGTCAATTACGCCAGATTTGCGTTAACAATGCGATAGCGGGAGTGTCGCATCGCACGTTCCTACCAGAAGATCAGCCCCTGGGCGACGCTTGCCGGCCCCATGTGCAACAGGCCAATTGCCACGGCAAACAGGACGGCGAAGGTGAGGCTGTCCAGACGATCCATCAATCCGCCATGGCCGGGGATGATGTCGCCGCTGTCCTTGACACGGAACCGACGCTTGAGCCCGCTTTCGGCGAGATCGCCGATCTGGCCGCAAACGCTCATTGCAAGCGCGATCATCGCGCCGATCCAGGCGGGGCTGTCGGTAAACACCATCCAGACGAGGCTGCCCGAGATCGCACCGATCGCAAGGCCGCCAAGGGCGCCGGACCAGGTCTTGGAGGGAGAGATGTCCGGAGCGAGCTTCTCGCCGCCCACCTGCCGGCCGGTGAAGAACGCGCCGGTGTCGGTCATCCAGACGACAGTGCCGACAAAGACACAGGCGATGATCCCCGCCTGTCCGGCATCCCGGAGCGACAGGATGGCTGCGATGACGAGCCCGACGAAAGCGAGGCCGGCGATCCGCCAGACGACTGCCCCGCCCCGCGCGATGATCGCGATGACGCAGGCCATGGCGTGCGTCGCGGCGATGGCAGGAAGGCCCCATAGCGGGTAAGCGAGCGATGACAGAAAGACGAGGCCGATGAGCACCATGCCGAGCGGGGTCAGCGGCTTCAGGGTAACCATCGTCTCCCATTCGCGATAGGCGCCGGCGAAGGCTGCGCCGACCAGCCCCGAGAAGACGTAACCACCCAGCACCAGCGCGGTCACCGCAAGGGCCACCAGAACCGCCGCTGAAATGAGGCGCGGACCCAAATCCGACCACAACCGACGGCTACGCGGATTGTCTCCCCCGGGCAAACTCATGGCGCCTTCGCTTCCAGCCCGCCGTAACGGCGTTCCCGCAGGGAATATTGCTCGAGGACCCGCAGGAAGGTGTCCTCGTCGAAATCGGGCCAGTAGTCGTCCACGAAGACCAGTTCGGAATAGGCGCCCTGCCACAGCAGGAAATTCGAGAAGCGCTGCTCCCCGCTCGTGCGCAGGATGAGATCGGGGTCGGGAACGCCTGCAGTGTAAAGCGAGCGTGTGATCGTCGCTTCGGTAATGTCCTCGGGCCGCAACTCCCCGGCAGCCACGGCACGGGCAATGCGGCGAGTGGCTTCCGTGAGTTCAGCCTTGCCACCATAGTTGAAGGCGACCATGAGGCGAAGACCGGTATTGAGCGCGGTCCGCGCCTCGACCTCGTCGATCAGCCGGATCAGCGATGGATCGAGCCCCTGCCGCGACCCGATTATCCGGACGCGCACATTGTTTCGGATCAGCTTTTCCAGATCCGAAGCCACGAAGCGACGAAGCAGCGCAAAAATGAACTGCACTTCCTCTGGCGGCCGGGACCAGTTCTCCGACGAGAAGCTGTAGACCGTCAGATGCGCGACGCCGTAGTCGATGCAGAGCTGGACGAGCCGGCGAAGGGCTCTGACGCCGGCCACGTGCCCTTCGGTACGTGGGCGCCCACGCGCGGCGGCCCAGCGCCCATTGCCATCCATGATGACCCCGACATGCTCCGGAATCCGAAGCCCAGGCCGTTCCTTGGCCTTGGAGGCGATAGCGGGGTCGCTCGACATGGATGCCCTCCCGGGCGGTAGCGGGCGGAAAAGCAGCGCAGGCTAGACCTGCATGATTTCCTGTTCCTTGGCGGCAACGGTGCTGTCCACCTCGGCGACCATGGAATCGGTCAGTTTCTGGACCTGCTCGCCATGAGAGCGCGCTTCGTCCTGGCCCAGATCGCCATCCTTTTCGAGCTTCTTGAGGAGATCCATGCCGTCCCGCCGGATGTGGCGAATGGCGACACGCGCCTGTTCGGCATAGGTGTGGGCAACCTTGGTCAGTTCCCGGCGACGCTCTTCATTGAGCTCGGGCAGCGGCACGCGGATGACCTGGCCCTCACCCATCGGATTGAGGCCCAGTCCGCTGTTGCGGATCGCTTTTTCGACGGCGCTCGCCATGGAGCGATCCCAGACCTGGACGCTGAGGAGGCGCGGCTCCGGAACGGTGACTGTCGCGACCTGATTGAGCGGCATCTTCGAGCCATAGGCATCAACCATCACGGGTTCCAGAAGGCTGGCGCTGGCCCGACCGGTCCGCAGACCTGCAAGTTCATCCCTGAGCGAGGCAATCGACTTCTGCATGCGGCTGCGCAGATTATCGATCGAGAAGGTATCGGCCATGAGGACTTGTCTCCTTTTATTGCTCTATCGGGCCAACGCGGGTGCTGCGGGTCCGGCCCGTCAGCACGCCCATCAGCCCGTCCTTGTCGTCGAGGGCATAGACTAGTATCGGCAGACCGTTGTCGCGGGCAAGCGCGAAGGCCGCCGTGTCCATAATGCGCAGGTCGCGCGCAATTACTTCTTCATGACTGATCGCATCATAGCGCTCGGCGTCAGGATTGCGCTGCGGATCGTCCGAATAAACCCCATCCACCTTCGTGCCCTTGAGCAGCACATCGCAGCGCAGCTCGATCGCCTTCAGAGCCGCAGCGGTGTCAGTGGTGAAGAACGGGTTTCCGGTGCCGCCGGCGCATACGACGACGAATCCGTCGGCAAGGGCCGCGGTGGCATCCCGCGCGGTGAACGTGTCGGCGACTGTCGGCATCGGTACGCTGGTGTAGACCTTGACGGGGACGCCTGCCTGCTCGATCGCATCGCCAAGTGCGAGCGAATTGATGACGGTGCCGAGCATGCCCATCACATCGCCGGTCACCCGGTCAGCGCCCTTGGCTGCAACGGCCATGCCTCTAAAGATATTGCCCGCACCGATGACAATCGCAATCTGGAATCCGGCGCGCGACGCTTCGGCGATCTGCGCTGCAACGGCGTTCAAGAACTTCGGCTCAATCCCGAAAGACTGGTCGCCGGCGAGCACTTCGCCTGACACCTTGAGCAGAATTCTCTTGTAGGCGGGACTGGCCATCGATCGACCTTCGGATGTGGCGCGCGATACTGGCGCCGGACTGGGCACCGTACGCGTCGTGATTATCATTGCCGGAACCGGGCCCGGACCCCTTAGGGGATAGCATGCTTTTTGGCGAAATGATGCGCGTGAGAGACGCATTCTGCAGATCGGCAGAAATCCGGCGGCACGGAAGCGCCGCCGGATAGATTGAAAGACTGGATCAGGCGCCGGTGCCGGCCGTGGCGGCCACTTCGGCGGCGAAGTCGGTGACTTCCTTCTCGATGCCTTCGCCCAGGGCATAGCGCACGAAAGCGGTGAGCTTGATCGGCGCGCCGGCATCCTTCTCGGCATTCTTGATCGCGTCGCCGACCTTCGTCTCGCCGTCGATCACGAAGGTCTGCGCCAGGAGCGTGACTTCCTCGTAGAACTTGCGGATCCGACCTTCGACCATCTTTTCGATGATCTCGGCAGGCTTGCCGGACTCGCGGGCCTGCTCGGAGAACACCGAACGCTCGCGTGCGACGACGTCCTGGTCGAGATCATCCGGAGACACCGAAAGCGGGTTGGTGGCTGCGATGTGCATGGCAATCTGCTTGCCGAGCGTCTCGAGCACTGCCTTGTCGCCGGTGGATTCGAGCGCCACGAGAATGCCGAGCTTGCCGAGGCCGTCTGCAACCGCATTGTGCACGTAGCTGCCGACGACGCCGTCCGAGACCGAAAGCACCGCAGCGCGGCGCAGGGTCATGTTCTCGCCGATCTTGGCGATGGCTTCGGTCAGTTCGGCCGAAACCGAGTGGCCCGTGCCGGGATAGGGCATTTCGGCAAGCGTCGCGACATCGCCATTGGCCTCGAGGCCCAGCTTGGCAATGTTGGAGACGATGGTCTGGAACTGCTCGTTGCGCGCAACGAAGTCCGTCTCGGAGTTAACCTCGACGACAGCCGCGCGAGCGCCGTCGGTCGCGACGCCGACAAGACCTTCGGCGGCCACGCGGCCGGCCTTCTTGGCCGCCTTCGCAAGGCCACGGGTGCGCAGCCAGTCGATTGCAGCTTCCATGTCGCCATTGGTCTCGGCCAGGGCCTTCTTGCAGTCCATCATGCCGACGCCGGTTGCGTCGCGCAGTTCCTTAACCTGCTGAGCAGTGATTGCCATTTGGGATCACCTCCTTGGCGGCCGACGGGCGGCCGCAAAAATGTCTAGATGGGAATCGCGCCCAGCACGGGCAAGCTGTGCATGGGCGCGATGCGAAAACGATCAGTCTGCCGGCAGTGGACCCGCCGGCAAACCGGATCAGTTCTGGGCTGCAGCCTCGGGCTCGGATTCGAGCGCGGGCTCTTCGGGGGCCACTTCGGACGCACCGAGATCGGCGCCGCGGGCAGTCGAGGAGCGCGCGATGCCGTCGATGGCGGCCTTGGACACCAGAGCGCAGTAGAGCTCGAGAGCGCGGGCGGCGTCGTCATTGCCCGGGATCGGGAAATCGACGAGATCGGGATCGGAATTGGTATCGACGACCGCAATCACCGGAATGCCGAGGCGACGCGCCTCCTTGATGGCATTGGCTTCCTTGTTGGTGTCGATCACAAACATGACGCTGGGCAGATTGCCCATGTCCTTGATGCCGCCGAGATCACGCTCGAGACGCTCACGCTCGCGATCGAGCATCAGGCGCTCTTTCTTGGTGAGGCCGTGGAAGCCTTCGGCCTCCTGGGCCTCGAGTTCACGCAGGCGCGCGATCGAGTGCGAGATGGTCTGCCAGTTGGTCAGCGTACCGCCGAGCCAGCGGGAATTGACGAAGTACTGAGCGCACTGACGGGCCGCCTCGGCGACGACGGGCGCCGCCTGGCGCTTTGTGCCGACGAAAAGCACGCGGCCGCCATCAGCAACGGTGTCGGACACGAGTTGCAGCGCGCGCTGGAGCATCGGCACGGTCTGACCGAGATCGACGATGTGGATGTCGTTGCGGACACCGAAGATGAAACGCTCCATCTTAGGGTTCCAGCGGTGCTTCTGGTGGCCGAAGTGAACGCCTGCCTCAAGCAGCTGGCGCATGGAAAAATCGGGCATTGCCATCTGGGCAATCTCCTTTACCGGTTGAGCCTCCGCAGGGCGGGTGCGACGGAAAATCCGCCACCGGCTGGTGCCGCCGCGTTTCGACGGTCCTTGCCCTGCGTGTGAATTGCGCCCAGGCCAATGCCGGACGCATGCGGGCTATAGCCGAACGGCGCATGGAAGGCAACCGGCCCGGTGGGCGCGCAATGGCCGCAGGGCCCTACGGCAACGGGACGGCTAGACGAGCCTGACGTCGACGACACCCTCGAGTGACTTGATGCCGCCGGCAAGCTCCGGGGTCAGGCGATACTGCCCATTGAGCTCGATCTCGTACTCACGTGCCCCACCATCGCGGATGACGACAAAGCTGACGGCACCCTCCCCGCCCGGCTTGAGCTGAGCGCGGATCGGACTGAGGCAACGCTCGCTGCCGGCAAAGACGGTGAGCCGCTTGCCGAGGCGCTCGGCGGCTTCCTCTATGGGCTGGGCACCGATCAGGCGCAGCCCGATGCCATCAGGCCGTTCGTCGGCCTCGACCGTCAGAATGACGGACCGCCCGACCACCAGATGCGCCCCATGGCTCGATATCTGCTCGGAGAACGCGATGCACTCATAGCTGCCGCTCGGATCGGATAGCGTGACGATCGCCATGGGATTGCCCTTGCGGGTCCGCCGGTCGTTGCGGGCCGAAATGGTGCCGGCAAGGCGCCCCGCGCGCGCTCCGTCCTTCACGGCGCGCTCGAAATCCATCCAGTTCTGCACCCGCAGCTTCTCGAAGAGTTCAGCATAGGCGTCGAGCGGATGCCCGGAGAGATGAAAGCCGATGGCGGCGAACTCGCGGTCCAGCCGCTCGGCAGGTTTCCAGGGTTCGTAATGGGGTGAGAGGATGATCGGCTCGGGCACATCGGCGGCGAACATGTCGACGATGCCATTGGTCTTGTCGGTCGCCGTGCGCTGGGCGGTGCCGATGATTGCATCGATCGCCATGAAAGCCTGTTCCCGGCGCGGGGCCAGGCAATCAAAGGCTCCTGCATTGACGAGCGTCTCGAGCGTGCGGCGGTTGATGACCCGGGGATCGACGCGTGTCGCAAAGTCAGCGAGATCGGCGAACGGACGATCGGCGCGCACCTCCATGATATGCTCGGCCACCGCGTGCCCGACACCCTTGACCGCGCCGAGGCCGTAGAGCACCTGCCCGTCGCGGGCCACGAAGACGTCGTCGGAACGATTGACGCAGGGCGGCACGACGGCGATGCCGTGCTTTTTCGCATCCCGCCTGAATTCGGCGAGCTTGTCGGTGTTGCCCATGTCGAGCGTCATCGAGGCGGCGAAAAACTCGTGCGGGTAATGGGCCTTGAGGTACGCCGTCTGGTAGGAAACGAGCGCGTAGGTCGCCGCGTGGCTCTTGTTGAAGCCATAATTGGCGAATTTTGCGAGCAGGTCGAAGATGGTGTCGGCAAGGCTCGGCTTCAGGCCGTAGCGGATGGCGCCCTCGCGGAATCGCTCGCGCTGGGCATCCATCTCCGCCTTGATCTTCTTGCCCATGGCGCGACGCAGAAGATCGGCTTCGCCGAGCGAGTAGCCTGACAGAAGCTGGGCGATCTGCATCACCTGCTCCTGGTAGACGATGATCCCGTAGGTCTCGTCGAGCACGCTCTTGAGCGCTTCGTGAGGATATTCGATGTCCTCGTCGCCGCGCTTGCGAGCGCAGAACAGCGGGATGTTGTCCATCGGGCCGGGACGATAGAGCGCCACGAGGGCGATGATGTCCTCGAAGCGGTCGGGCTTCATGTCGATCAGGGCCCGGCGCATCCCCTGCCCTTCAACCTGGAAAACGCCCGCGGTGTCGCCGATCTGGTAGAGCCGATAGGTCGCCTCATCGTCGATCGGAATCGACTCGATGCGGAAATCGCCGCCGTCGCGATTGATCATGTCGACCGCACGCTTGATGGTGGTCAGGGTCTTGAGGCCAAGGAAGTCGAACTTCACGAGCCCCGCCGATTCCGACCACTTCATGTTGTACTGGCTGACCGGCATGTCCGAACGCGGATCGCGATAGAGCGGCGCGAGCTCCTGCAGCGGCCGGTCGCCGATCACAATGCCGGCGGCATGGGTGGAGGCGTGGCGATAAAGGCCCTCGAGCTTGCGCCCGATAGCGAGGAGCTCGGCGACGGTTTCGTCCTCCTCGGACATCATCCGCAGTTGCGGCACCTCGGCGAGCGCGCGTTCCAGCGTCCAGGGATCGGCGGGATTGGCCGGCACGAGCTTGCAGATGCGGTCGACCTGGCCGTAGGGCATCTGAAGCACGCGACCCACGTCGCGCAACACAGCGCGCGCCTGCAGCGTGCCGAAGGTGATGATCTGTGCGACCTGCTCGGCGCCGTACTTGTTCTGGACGTACCGGATCACCTCCTCGCGACGGTCCTGACAGAAATCGATGTCGAAGTCGGGCATCGACACGCGGTCCGGATTGAGGAAGCGCTCGAAGAGCAGATTGTAACGGAGCGGATCGAGATCGGTGATCGTGGTGGCGTAAGCCACGAGAGACCCGGCACCCGAACCACGCCCCGGACCAACCGGAATGTCCTTGCTTTTAGCCCACTGGATAAAGTCAGCAACGATAAGGAAGTAGCCCGGATATTTCATCCGCTCGATGATGCCGAGCTCGAACTCGAGCCGCTCGCGATAGTCCTGCTCGTTTCGGCCCTCGGCGATCCCGAAATCGACCATGCGGCGCTCGAGCCCGTTCCGCGCCATATCGGCAAGCGCACGGGCCTCGGCGGCAACGGCCTCGTCTTCCGACAAATCCGGGGCTGCCGCAAACTTCGGCAGGATCGGCTTGCGCGTCTGGGGCCGGTAGACGATGCGCTGCGCGATCTCGACGCTGTTGCCGGTCGCCTCGGGAAGATCGGCGAACAGCGCCACCATCTCTTCTCGAGACTTGAAGTAATGCTGGTCGGTTAGCTTTCGCCGCTCGGTCTGCGCGAGCACGGTGCCGCCGGCGATTGCCAGCAGGGCATCATGCGCCTCGAAATCGTCCGCTTTGGGAAAGAAAGGCTCGTTCGTGGCCACAAGCGGCACGCCGCGTCGATAGGCGTAGTCGATGAGCTGGGCTTCGTTCAGCGCCTCCTGCGGCCGGCCATGGCGCTGCAGCTCAATATAGAAGCGATCCCCGAACAGGTCTCGCAGGAGATCGAGCCGCCCAAGCGCATGAGCATCGTGTCCGTTCGCGAGAAACGGATCGATCGCGCCCTCGGGCCCGCCCGAAAGGCAAATCAGGCCCTGCAAAGCATCACGTTCGAGCCAGTTTGCATTTGCTGCCACGCGTCCGTTTTCGCCTTCGAGATAGGCCTTGCTGACGAGGCGCGAGAGATTGCCGAACCCCTCTTCGCTCATCGCCATGAGCACGATCGTGCTCTTGGTGAACGGCCCGCGCTCGTGGCCGCGCTGCTGCTGCACATCGCCGCCGAAATCGATCGGCAGTTCGCAGCCGACCAGCGGCTGGATCCCCTTGCCCGCAGCCTTCTCCGAGAACTCGAGGGCGCCGAAGAGGTTCGCCGAGTCCGAAATTCCCAGCGCCGGCTGCGCATCGGCCTTCGCAAGGTCGAGCAGCTTGGCGATCGGCAGTGCCCCCTCGAGCAGGGAATAGGCCGAATGGACGTGCAGGTGGACGAAGCCGGGTCCGGTCATGGGGCGTTCCTTTCGACCTCTTGTGGCACCGAGCGATGCCGGGGCCAAGTCGGCGGTCGATCAATCCACAGTCAGACGAGCCGCGAGACGCCATCCATCCAGGCGAGAGCCGTGACGGTAAAGCCGCAAAGAACGACGAACGCGACGAGATCCTTGACGAAGTTGAGCATGGATGCCTCCTGTGTTTCGTGTATGTTCTTGTATGTTCGTTTTTTGTTCCTGTCTACACGCACATGGAGGTAACCATGAATCGCGGGTTAACGCGCCACGTCCAAATGCAGTGGGGGACAAAAGCGGGGATTGCGGGGAAAACGCTGCCGCGAGTCTGGCAGGCTGCCGATGCCGCCTTCGACAGGATCCGGCGGTCGGTGTCGCCGCTATAGGGTCAGCGGAGAAATTATACCGGACTTTATGGTGACGATCCGGTCCGCGCGCCGCGCGAGGTCATGGTTGTGCGTGGCGATCAGCGCCGCCACACCGGCATTGCGGATCAGGTCCATCAGCGCGGCGAAAACGATGTCGCTGGTGTCCGGATCAAGATTGCCGGTCGGCTCGTCCGCCAGAATGACGCGCGGCGCATTGGCTGCAGCGCGGGCAATGGCCACACGCTGCTGCTCCCCGCCGGAGAGTTCGGCCGGGCGATGACCGGCACGGTGGCCGACACCGAGAAGATCGAGCAATTCCCGCGAACGCCCTGCGGCGTCACGCGGGGAGCGGCCCGCGATCATCTGCGGCATCGAGACGTTCTCGAGCGCGCTGAACTCGGGCAGCAGATGATGGAACTGGTAGACGTAGCCGATGGTATCCCGCCGCAGCAGCGTGCGCCCACGTTCGTTGAGCGCCGTGGTCGGCGTGCCGCAGATTTCCACTTCGCCTCTTTGCGGGCGCTCGAGGAGGCCGCTGACGTGCAGCAGGGTCGACTTGCCGGCGCCGGACGGCGCGACGATCGCGACCAGTTCGCCACCACGCACTTCGAGATCGGCCGCCTCGAGCACGCGAACGGCGGTTTCCCCTTCACCGTAATGGCGATGCACGCCCGTCAGGCGAAGCTGGACCTCATTCATAGCGCAGGGCCTCCACCGGGTCGTACTGGGCGGCGCGCCAGGCCGGATAGAGCGTCGCAAGGAAGCTGAGGCCGAGCGCGAGACCAACCACCATCGCCACCTCGATCGGATCGGTGCGCGAGGGGAGCGAAGAAAGGAAGAAGACCTCGGGCGGGAAGATCGCCACGCCAAGCGTGTTCGAGATGAAGGCGCGCAGCGGTTCTGCATTGGCAGAAATGACAAGCCCCAGCACGAGCCCCACAAAGGTGCCGACGACGCCAATGGTCGTCCCGGTCATCGAAAAGATCCGCATGATGGAGCCGCGGGTGGCCCCCATTGTCCGCAGCACTGCGATGTCACCGCCCTTGTCCTTCACCAGCATCACGAGGCTCGAGATGATGTTGAAGGCCGCGACGAGGATGATCATCGAGAGGATAACGAACATCACCACCCGCTCGACCTGCAGCGCCGAGAAGAAGGTTTCGTTGCGCTGCTGCCAGTCGGTCAGGATCAGCGGACGCTGGATCTGCTGCTGGATGCGCTGGCGCATCTGGCCGACATTGTCCGGATCGGCGATGAAGATCTCTACGGCAGACGCCTGGTTGACGCGCACATAGGCAGCGTCGATCTCCTCGTCGGTCGCATCGATATCCGGCGGCTCGACACCCGGGCGCAGTTGTTCGTCAAAGAGCCGGAAATAGGTCTGGGCGGGCTCGAGCGGCATGTAGAGGAAGAAGCTGTCGAACTCCACCATCCCCAAATTGAAGATGACGTTGACCGGATAGGTCCGGATCTGCGGCGTCGAGCCGAAGGGCGTGGTCGACCCGCGCGGGTTGACCAGCGTCACCGGATCGCCCAGCGAGAGGCCGAGGCGAGCGGCAAGCCGGGAGCCCATTGCGACCCCCTGCCCTTCGTCCCAGCCTTCCCAGCCGCCCTGTTCGGCGCCGTTGAAGAGGAGCGAAAGCTTGCGGATGTTTTCCAGATCCATGCCGCGCACGTTGACGCCGGTGGATTCGTACTGGCCCGAGGCCAGTGCATTGCCTTCCACGAAATAGACCGCGTAGGTCACGCCA
The DNA here is from genome assembly GCF_003994485.1 of Arsenicitalea aurantiaca. Classification (GTDB taxonomy): domain Bacteria; phylum Pseudomonadota; class Alphaproteobacteria; order Rhizobiales; family Devosiaceae; genus Arsenicitalea; species Arsenicitalea aurantiaca. The sequence goes on along the minus strand of NZ_RZNJ01000002.1, from coordinate 354,385 downwards.
TCGACACCCTCGATGGCCTCGACGGTCTCGCGATAGTCGGTGAACTGGCGCTCTATCGGGAAAGCCGAGAAGTGACCGTTGAGACCGAGAATCTTGGAGAGCAGCTCCTCACGGAAGCCGTTCATCACCGACATCACCACGATCAGGGTCGCGACGCCGATGGCGACGCCGGTCAGCGTCAGCCCGGCGATGACCGAGATGAACGCATCCTTGCGACGGGCACGCAGATAGCGCCCGGCGACCATGAACTCGAACCGCGAGAACGGGCCGGTGGAGCGGGCGGCGGAGGGGCCGGTCAAATCGCGTCCAGCCGCTGCGGCACGACAAGGGCGCGGATGCGCTCGACGGCATCGGCGATGGGCAGCGTCTCACGCTCACCGGTACCACGGTGCTTGATTTCGGCTTCACCCGATTTGAGACCGCGCGGCCCGATGATCAACTGGTACGGAATGCCGATGAGGTCGGCCGTGGCGAACTTGCCGCCCGCGCCCATGTCGCGGTCATCGTAAAGCGCGTCGATGCCCGCCGCGGCAAGTGCGGCGTAGATTTCGGCGCATGCTGCGTCGGTGGCCTCGTCTCCAGCCTTGAGATTGATCAGCACAGCCTCGAAGGGCGCAACGCTGACGGGCCAGATGATGCCCGCATCGTCATGGAAGGCCTCGATGATGGCCGGCACGAGCCGCGTCGGCCCTATCCCGTACGAGCCCATGTGCACTTCGATTTCCTTGCCGTCGGCTCCGGTCACGGTCGCCTTCATCGGCTTGGAATACTTCGTGCCGAAATAGAAGATATGGCCAACCTCGATGCCCCGTGCCGAGACACGCTTGTCCTCGGGTACTTCGGAGGTGAAACGATCCTCGTCCACCATTTCCTCGGTCGCAGCATAGAGCGAGGTCCAGTCACGGAAGATCGGCTCGAGATCACCGCGGAAATCGGTATCGAGGGGCGGGATCGGCTTTTCGAGCAGGTCCTTGTTGCAGAAGACGGCACTCTCGCCGGTGTCGGCCAGAATGATGAACTCATGGCTGAGGTCACCACCGATCGGTCCGGAGTCAGCCTGCATGGGGACAGCCGTCAAACCCATACGCGCGAACGTCCGCAGATAGGCGACGAACATGCGGTAATAGGCGGCGGTCGCGCTCTCTTTGTCCAGGTCGAAGGAATAGGCGTCCTTCATCAGGAATTCGCGACTGCGCATCGTGCCGAAGCGCGGCCGCACCTCGTCGCGGAACTTCCACTGGATATGGTAGAGGTTGAGCGGCAGGTCCTTGTAGGAGCGCACATAGGTGCGGAAAATGTCGGTGATCATCTCCTCATTGGTCGGACCGTAGAGCATGTCGCGCTCGTGCCGGTCCTTGATCCGCAGCATCTCCTTGCCATAGGCGTCATAGCGCCCGCTTTCCCGCCAGAGATCGGCGGACTGGATGGTGGGCATCAACAGCTGAACCGCGCCGGAGCGGTTCTGTTCTTCCTCGATGATCCGCTGGACCTTGTTCAGCACCTTGAAGCCGAGCGGCAGCCAGGAATAGCTCCCCGCAGCCTGCTGCTTGATCATGCCGGCCCGCAGCATCAGCTGGTGCGACACGATCTCGGCTTCCTTCGGCGTCTCCTTGAGAACGGGCAGGAAATACTGGGAGAGACGCATGAAAACTCCTCGAAGGGGCAGGGATTCGCTCCCTCCCTATAGCGCATGGGGCGGGACGCTGGGAATCGGTTTTCGGTAGCACCTTTGGCGCCTAAGAAATGGGCACAGCATAAATGAGGTGCATGTATTGGAGCAGGCAATACGCCCATTTCGATAGCATGCGAAATCACCATGGCTGCCATGCAGAATCCAGGTGACAGAGCCAAATCGAGTTGTTAGGGTCCCTCCCAATATAACAAGAGGCAGCAGGTAGCTGCCTGACGCCGACAACGTCAAGGGAGGAGCGTTGGCCGCCACTTCTGTGAGCCTAAGACCAGCGTATTGTCGCGAAACTATCAGGAGCAGGGCCCGCGTGCCCTGCTTTTTCTTTTTAGGCGCAAGTATTACCGTGACTGGCGCAGGTTTCGGCGCGTCGCGGGGCAGGGATGGAAAGTTCAGCGCCTCGATCCGATCTCTTGATGCCCGAGCGAGGTCTGGCTCAGCGCCAGTATTCCTGCAACACCGGGTTTTCGAGTCCCCAGAACAGCAGGCCGCAGACGAGCGCCGCAAGTACGGTGGTCACCAGCAATTTGGGCCAGATGCGGAAAAGCGCCGGCGCGCCCGGCTCGCTGCCAGGATGGATCACGCCGGCGTCAGACTGGCTGCGCGCGCCCCAGGGCAGAACCATGAACAGGCAGAGCCACCAGACGACGAAGTAGATCGCGAACATTGAGAAAACGGCCATGGCCAATCCTCCGTGGTCTGGGTGTGGAGGGAAGCGACGCCGGGCATCGCTCCCCGATCGAGGTCTACACGCGGTGAACGAACACCGTCACGTTGGGCTTCTTGCCCCAGAAGGCGTTCACTTCGCCCCTTATGGCACGAAAGATCGCCGTGTTGAGCGCATCGGTGTCGCTGCGACGTTTTGCCGGCATGCTGCGGATCGTCCCGTTGACGGTCTTGCGCACCAGCCCTTCAATCGTCTCGTCGTCATCCTCGACGACGGGCAGGCCCTCGATGACGATCTCGGGACCTGCGGCGAGTTGACCATTGCCCGACACGGCAAGGCTGACGACGATATGTCCGCCGAACGACAGTCGGCGGCGACCGCGTACCCCGCTTTCGTCGGGGGTGCAGAGAATGTTGCCGTCGAGATAAAGCTCCCCGACCCGCACTTCGCCCGGAAACAGCGTCGGCTCGGGCAAGAGGCGAACCATATCGCCATTGCGCGCGCGCATGACGTTGGGAATGCCGTGCTCGCGGCCGAAACGATAGTGGGCCTCGAGATGCACGGCCTCGCCATGGACCGGTACGAGAACGTCGGGCTTCACCCAATCATAAAGGCGCTTCAGTTCCTCCCGACGCGGATGCCCGGTGACGTGGACGAGGGCATCGCGCTGGGTGATCACCTCGACACCACGATCGATCAGCATGTTCTGGATGTCGTTGACCTCGCGCTCATTGCCCGGGATCGCCCAGGACGAGAAGATCACACGATCTCCGGCGTTGAGATCGATAACGGGATGATCCTGCCGGGCAATACGGGCGATAGCCGCGCGGGCTTCGCCCTGGCTTCCGGTGCATAGGAGAACGACCTGGCTGCGCGGCAAGGTCTTGAAGGCATCCTGATCGAGAAAAGGCTGTACGCCCTCGAGCATGCCGAGTTCGCGGCCGATGCCGGCAATCCGGTGCAGCGAGCGCCCCGAGAGCACGACGCGGCGTCCTGCCTTCTCTGCGGCCCTGGCAACAGAAATGACACGGCCGAGATTGGAGGCGAACGTGGTGACGATGACCCGGTGCGGCGCGTCGGCGATCAGCGAGGCGAGCGTATTGCCGATTTCCTCCTCGCTCGGGCTGATCCCCTCCTTGAGGGCATTGGTGCTGTCGCAGACGAGCGCGAGGGGCCCCTCCTCCTGCCCGATCGCGATGAGGCGGTCGACATCGGTTGGGCGCTGGCCGACGGGATTGGGATCGAGCTTCCAGTCGCCGGTGTGCAGGACGCGCCCGACAGGCGTGGTGATCAGGAGCGCATTGGCTTCAGGTATCGAGTGCGCGACATTGATCGCTTCGATGGTGAACGGCCCGACGCTGAACGGCTTGCCCGGCTGCATCGGCCGCACATCGACATTCTCGACGATGTTGTCGGACGCGCGCTTCGCCGCCAGCATGGCTGCGCTGAACGAGGTGGCATAGACGGGCCGGTCGAAGGCCGGCCAGAGATCGAGCACCGCGCCGTAGTGATCCTCATGGCTGTGGGTGAGGATGAGTGCGAGCACGTCGTCGGCATTGTCTTCGAGGAAGGTCGGGTCGGGCATGATGAGCTCGATGCCCGGCTCCTGCGGCCCGCCGAAACTGACGCCGCAATCGACGACGATCCACTTGCGCCGGTTTCGGGGACCGAACCCGTACGCGCCCATGTTCATGCCGATCTCGCCCACGCCGCCAAGGGGCACGAAGACGAGTTCGTCGGTTTGCGGATTTGCCATCAGCATCAGTCTCCAATGGCGCGGAGGCGACGGGGCCCCTGCCCTCGCCGCGTTTCCACGCTACGATGTGTGCGGTCAGCTTCGGGCGCTGGCCGTTGCCCCAAAATGCACGTCGCCCGCGCTGATCGCGATGCGACTGTCGTCATCGGCGCGGATGATCAAGCGTCCCGCGCCGTCTATCGATTCGAATATGCCCCGGATCACGGCGCCGTCCTGCTGGACGGCAACCGGACCTCCAAGGCCGGTGGCGGCAGCGCGCCAGCGCGCCAGCACCTCTTCTACGCCTTCGCCGTCCCGCCAGAGGGAGAAGGCGGAGACCCAGGCATCTCCCAGGGCCTCGAACATTTCGGCGGCGTCCGCGTCGCCACCAAGGCTACGAACGGACTCTGCCGGATAAGGCAGACCTTCGGGCGCCACGGCAACGTTCACGCCGATTCCAATCGCGATTGCGGGCCTGCCGCCGGGGCGACTGGTCGCCTCCAGCAGAATGCCCGCAAGCTTCTGTCCATCGGCCAATACGTCATTGGGCCATTTGAGCGCAATGCGCGAATTGCCGCCGTATAGGTGCCGACCATCAGCGCCCGGCTCCGACCGGACCTGGGGCAAAACCCGCGCAAGCGCTTCGTACAGAGCAAGGCCCGCGACGAATCCGAGCGTGGCATTCAGTTCCGGCTCCGCATCGGGAACCAGCAAGAGCGTCGCGGCGAGATTGCCGCGCGGGCCTTCCCACGGGCGTCCACGACGACCGCGGCCGGCAAGCTGCCGATCAGTTACGAACCAATGCCCGCCCGGATCCCCGGACTTGGCGGCTGCAAGCGCTTCACCATTGGTGGAGCCGATCTCGTCATACGCGGTCAGCCGGTAGCCTGCCGACCGCGCCACCGCACCAAGGCGGAAACCTGCCACCTAGAAGAGGCTTCCGCTCGCGACACGAGCGGCGGCGGCCAGCGGCCCGCCGACGGTGACGAAGTAGGTGATGACGAGGAAGCCGGTCACGCCCATGACGGCCGTGAGCTCCCGAGGGACCGCGGCGTATTCGAGCACCGGCTCGTCGAAGTACATCGTCTTGACGATGCGCAGATAATAGAAGGCGCTAATGGCGCTAGCGAGCACGCCAATCACCGCGAGGACGAAGAGCCTGGCCTCGATCGCCGCGAGGAAGACATGCCATTTGGCAAAGAACCCGGCCAGAGGCGGAAGCCCGATCAAGGAGAACATCAAGACCGCAATCATTGCCGCAACGAACGGACGGCGCTGCGCAAGCCCGGCAAGTTCGGCAATGTCCTCGACGGCCCCGTTCTGAGTGCGGAGCGCCAGGATGCAGGCGAAGAGCCCGATGGTCATCGTGACGTAGATGGCCATGTAGATCGCCACGCCCTCGACACCGACCGCTGTTCCCGAAGAAAGTCCGACGAGCGCAAAACCCACATGCCCGATCGAGGAATAGGCGACGAGGCGCTTAAGGCTCTTCTGACCGATCGCGGCGAAGGCGGCCAGCACCATCGATGCGATGGACAGGAAGATCACGATCTGCTGCCAGTCGCTGGTGATCGGCGCGAAGCTGACGGTGACGACACGCACGAGCAGCGCCATCGCCGCGACCTTGGGGGCCGACGCGAGAAACGCCGTGACCGGGGTGGGTGCGCCTTCATAGACGTCGGGCGTCCACATGTGGAACGGCACGGCGGAGATCTTGAAGGCGATACCGGCGAGGAGGAACACCATGCCGAAGATCAGCCCGATCGAGCGCTCGCCCATGACGATCTGATCGACGATCAGGTCGAGCTGGGTGTGACCGGTAAAGCCATAGATCAGCGAAGCGCCATAGAGCAGCATGCCGGAAGACAGCGCACCAAGGACGAAGTATTTGAGGCCGGCCTCGGTCGCCCGGGCGCTGTCGCGCTTCATCGCGGCGAGGACATAGGCGGCGAGCGACTGGAGTTCGAGCCCGAGATAGAGGCTCATCAGATCGTTCGCCGACACCATCATCATCATGCCCAGCGTCGCGAGCAGGACGAGCACCGAGTACTCGAACTTGTCGAGCTGATGCTGACGGCTGGATGGCAGCGACAGGATGAGAGCGAAGGCTGCGCCACCGATGACGAGCACCTTCATAAAGCGCGCGAACTCGTCGGCGATGAATCCGCCATTGAAGATGACGCCCTGCGCGGGATGGAAGATGACGATGCCCGCCGTCGCAACGAGCAGCACCACTGCTGCCATCGCCACGCCATTGGCGCGCTCCTTCTTCGTGAAGATGCCGAAGAGCAGCAGCACGATAGCGCCGGCCGCAACCAGCATTTCAGGGAAGGCGGGCGCCAGCGAGGCGAAGCTGGTGATATCGGAGTTCACGTCAATCTCCTAAGGCGCCATGGCGGCGACGGCAGGCACATTGCCCGTTGCCGCGGCAAAATTGTTGACCAGCAGTTCGACCGAACCGGCAGTCACGTCGAGGATCGGGGCCGGATAGAAACCGAAGAGGATGGTGAGCAGGATCAGCGGTACGAGCACCACCATCTCACGGCGATCAAGATCCAGAATGCCCTTGAGCGAATCCTTGGTCAGCGCGCCGAAGATCACCTTGCGGTAGAGCCAGAGACCGTAGCACGCCGAGAAGATCACACCGAACGCCGCGCCGAAGGCGGCCCAGGTGCTGACCTGGAAGGTGCCAAGCATGGTCAGGAACTCGCCGACAAAGCCCGAGGTGCCCGGCAGGCCGACATTGGCCATGGTGAACACCATGAAGGCGAAAGCATAACGCGGCATCCGCTCGACGAGACCGCCATAGGCTTCGATCTCGCGAGTGTGCATGCGGTCATAGACGACACCGACGCAAAGGAAGAGCGCGCCCGAGACGATGCCGTGGCTGATCATCTGGAAGACCGCGCCCTGCACGCCGAGTTCGTTACCCGCGAAGATGCCCATGGTGACGAAACCCATATGGGCGACGGACGAATAGGCGATCAGCTTCTTGATGTCGGTCTGCACGAAGGCGATGAGTGAGGTGACGATGATCGCAGCGATGCTCAGCACGAAGACGAAGCTCTGGAACTGGAGCGACGCATCCGGGAACATTGCGAGAGAGAAGCGGATGAAGCCGTAACCACCGAGCTTGAGCAAAACGGCGGCAAGGATCACCGAACCGGCCGTCGGGGCCTCGACGTGCGCCTCGGGCAGCCAGCGGTGGAAGGGCCACATCGGCATCTTCACCGCGAAGGATGCGAAGAAGGCGAGCCACAGCCAAGTCTGGATCTCCGGGCTGAACTCGAAAGCGAGAAGCCGCTGGATATCGAGGGTACCGGCCTGCCAGTACATCGCCATGATGGCGAGCAGCATCAGAACCGAGCCCACGAAGGTGTAAAAGAAGAACTTATAGCTCGCCTGAATGCGCCGTGCCCCGCCCCAGATGCCGATAATCAGGAACATCGGGATGAGGCTGCCTTCAAAGAAGACATAGAACATGGCCAGATCGAGCGTCGCGAAAACGCCGATGATGAGCGTCTCGAGGATCAGGAAGACGATCATGTATTCGCGAACGCGATAGGTGATCGAGTTCCAGCTCGAGAGCACGCAGAACGGCAGCAGGAACGCGCTCAGCACCACGAACAGGATGGAGATGCCGTCGACGCCCATGCGGTAGCCGATCGACTCGCCGATCCAGGGATAGTTCTCTACGAACTGGAAGCCCGGATTGCTGTTGTCGAACATCGCCCACAGCCACAGCGTGAGCGCGAAGTTCACGAGCGTGACGATGAGCGCTATCGAGCGCACGAGATTATCCGTGCTAGCCCCGCGACCGGGAACCAGCAACAGCAGCAGTGCGCCGACTGTCGGCAGAAAGGTGACAATAGTCAGGATGTGGTCGGCCAGATTCATCCCAGAAGTCCCCCCGCCGCGATGGCCCAAGTCAGAAGCGCGGCGATACCGATGAGCATCGCGAATGCGTAGTGATAGAGATAGCCGGACTGCAGCCGCACCACCTGGGCGGTAATGCCCTTGATACGGTTACCAAGCCCTTCGGTGATCGTCTGGTCGACGAGATAGTCGTCGAACCCTCTCCAGAAGGCCCGGCCGATCCAGCGGGCAGGACGCACGAAGATGGTGTCGTAGAGCTTGTCGAAGTACCAGGCGTTGAGCAGGAAATTATAGAGCCCGGGGTTCGCCGCCGCGCTGCGCGCAGGCAGGCCAGGATCGCGAACATAGGCCAGCCAGGCCCCTGCGAACCCGAGCAGCATGGCGATCGTCGCCGACCATTTCACCCAGAGGGGCACGTAGTGGGCCTGATCGATCAGTTCCTCATTGACCACGATCGAACCGTGGAAGAAGTGGGTGACGTGTTCGCCATGGCCGAAGAACACATCATAGAACACCGTCCCCGCAAGCACCGCACCGATACCGAGAATGTAGAGCGGCACCATCATGACGTTGGGGCTCTCATGGGCATGGTCATAGGTGTGATGGTCGGCGCGCGTCGGGCCATGGAACGTCAGGTGAATGAGACGCCACGAATAGAAGCTGGTGAACAGAGCAGCGACGACGAGCAGCCAGAACGCGAACATGCCGGTGTTGCCGCCCATCGCATAGGCGGATTCGATGATGGCGTCCTTGGAGAAGAAGCCAGCAAAACCGAACGGCGTACCGGGAATGCCGACGCCCGTGAGCGCCAGGGTACCGATGATCATCAAAGCGTAGGTGATCGGGATCTTCTTCCTGAGCCCGCCCATGTTCCGCATGTCCTGCTCGTGATGCATGGCGTGGATGACCGCGCCGGCGCCAAGGAACAGGAGCGCCTTGAAGAAGGCATGGGTGAAGAGGTGAAAGATGCCCGCAGAGTAGATGCCTGCGCCGAGCGCAACGAACATGTAACCCAGCTGCGAACAGGTCGAATAAGCGATGACGCGCTTGATGTCGTTCTGAACGAGCCCCACCGTTGCCGCAAAGAATGCGGTGATGGCGCCGATGACGACGACCACCGTCAGCGCGACCGCGGACGTTTCGAAGATCGGGCTGAGGCGCGCGACCATGAAGACACCGGCGGTCACCATGGTTGCGGCGTGGATCAGTGCAGAGACGGGGGTCGGCCCCTCCATCGCATCCGGCAGCCAGGTGTGGAGCAGGAACTGGGCCGATTTGCCCATCGCGCCCATGAACAGCAGCAGGCTGATGACGGTCAGAGCGTGAAACTCGCCGCCGAGGAAGTTGATGGTCACGTCCTCATTGCCGGCGATGGCCGCAAAGGCGCCGTCGAACGTGATGTCGCCGAGGATCATGAAGGCGCCGAAGATGCCGAGCGCGAAACCAAAATCCCCCACGCGATTGACCACGAACGCCTTCATGGCGGCCGCGTTGGCGGAGGGCTTAGTGTACCAGAAACCGATCAGCAGATAGGAGGCGAGACCGACGCCTTCCCAGCCGAAGAACATCTGGAGGAAGTTGTCTGCCGTCACCAGCATCAGCATGGCGAAGGTGAAGAGCGAGAGATAGGCGAAGAAGCGCGAGCGGTGCGGATCTTCGTGCATGTAGCCGATCGAATAGAGGTGCACGAGGCTCGAGACCGTGGTCACCACGATCAGCATGATCGCAGTCAGCGTATCGACGCGCAGGATCCACCGCAGGTCCATGTCGCCGACCTGGATCCAACGCATCACTTCGACGCGCATGACTTCGGACTCGCCGCCCCAGAAGCCGACGAAGACGATCCAGCTCAGCACCGCCGAGACCATGAGCAGGCCGGTGGTGATGTACTCGCTGACGCGATGCCCGATGACGCGGCCGAGAAGCCCCGCGATCAGTGCGCCGATCAGCGGGAGAAAGACGATTGCCTGGACCATAGGGGCTAGCCCTTCATCATATTGACGTCGTCAACCGCGATGGAGCCACGGTTGCGGTAGAAGATCACGAGGATGGCAAGCCCGATGGCCGCTTCGGCCGCGGCGACGGTCAGGATCAGCAGCGCAAAGATCTGCCCCGCCAGATCGCCGAGTTCCGCCGAGAACGCGATGAAATTGATGTTCACCGCGAGCAGGATGAGCTCAACCGACATCAGGATGACGATGATGTTGCGCCGGTTCAGGAAAATTCCGAACACGCCGATCGTGAAGAGCAGCGCCCCGACCGTCAGGTAGTGGCCGAGCCCGATTCCAACCTGTGCCAGCATGCTAGAGCCCCTCGCCTGATTTGACGGATTTGATTTCGACCGCCTCGTGGCGCTTGCGGCTGGTCTGGCGCACGACGTCCTGGCGCTTGATGTTGGGCTTGTGCCGCAGTGTGAGGACGATCGCGCCGATCATCGCGACCAGGAGGACCGCGCCGGCAGCCTGGAAGAGGTAAACATAGCGCGTGTAGAGCACGAGACCGATGGCGCGGGTGTTCTCCATCGTGTTGTCGATGGGGATGACGCTCGACGACATGACCTCCGGTGTGATCACGAAACTTCCGGCAACGAGCAGAAGCTCGAGCAGAAGGATCGCCCCGATCACGACGCCGATCGGCATGTATTGCAGGATACCCCGCCGCATTTGCCCGAAATCCACCTCGAGCATCATCACGACGAAGAGGAACAGTACCGCCACCGCGCCGACATAGACCACAATGAGAATGAGCGCCAGAAACTCCGCTCCCGCCAGCATGAAGAGCCCGGCGGAGTTGACGAACACCACGATGAGATAAAGCACCGAGTGCACGGGGTTGCGCGCGACGATCACCATCAGCGCCGAAGCCACGGCGATGATGGAGAACAGGTAGAAGAAAAAGAGCGGCAGCGTCATCATCTAGCCCTTACCGGTACGGCGCATCGATGGAGATGTTGCGCGATAGCTCGCGCTCCCAGCGATCGCCATTGGCAAGCAGCCTCTCCTTGGAAAAATAGAGCTCCTCGCGCGTTTCCGTCGCGAACTCGAAATTCGGCCCCTCGACGATCGCATCGACCGGGCATGCTTCCTGGCAGAAGCCGCAATAGATGCATTTGACCATGTCGATGTCGTAGCGGACCGTGCGCCGGGTTCCGTCGTTCTGGCGCGGACCGGCCTCGATCGTAATCGCCTGTGCCGGGCAGATCGCCTCGCAGAGCTTGCAGGCGATGCAGCGTTCTTCCCCATTCGGGTAGCGCCGAAGCGCATGCTCGCCGCGGAATCGCGGGCTGACGGGGTTCTTCTCGAAGGGGTAGTTGATGGTCTTTTTGGGCGCGAACAGGTAGCGCATCGAGAGGAAGAAGGCCCCGACGAACTCGCGCAGCAGAAGCGAATTGAGAACGTGGAAAATGCGCATCAGACGATCCTTCCGCCATGCCAGCCCCAGCCGGTGAGCTGAAGGACGAAGGCGACGATGACGACCATGATCAGCGAGATGGGCAGGAACACCTTCCAGCCGATCCGCATGAGCTGGTCGTAGCGGTAGCGGGGCACGAAGGCCTTGACCATCGCGAACATGAAAAAGACGAGGCAGGTCTTGATGACGAACCAGACCACACCCGGGATCCAGGTGAAGGGCGGCAGGTCGATCGGCGCGGTCCAGCCCCCGAGGAAGAGGATCGTGGTCAGCGCGCACATCAGGATGATGGCGATGTACTCGCCCAGCATGAACAGCAGATAGGGCGTCGAGCTGTATTCGACCATGAAGCCCGCGACTAATTCGGATTCCGCTTCGGGAAGATCGAAGGGCGGCCTGTTCGTCTCGGCGAGCGCCGAAATGAAGAAGATGACGAACATCGGGAAGAGCGGCAGCCAGAACCAGTTGAGGAAGGTCAGTTGCGGCAGCCCGATCATGTGCGCGAGACCCATCTCATACTGTGCGATCACGATATGGGAGAGGTTCAGCGAACCCACGCAGAGCAGCACCGTGATGATCACGAGGCCGATCGAGACCTCGTAGGACACCATCTGCGCGGCAGAGCGGAGCGAACCGAGGAAGGGGTATTTCGAGTTGGACGCCCAGCCGCCCATGATGACGCCATAAACGCCGAGCGAGGAAATGGCGAAGATGTAGAGGATGCCCAGATTAATATCGGCAAGGGCAAGGCCCGGCCCGATCGGGATCACGACCCACGCGGCCAGCGAGAGCGTCGCCATGACCAGAGGCGCAAGGAGGAACACCACCTTGTCCGACCCCGCAGGCAGCACCGGCTCCTTGAAGACGAACTTCAGAAGGTCGGCAAAACTCTGCAGAAGGCCGAACGGCCCGACCACGTTGGGACCGCGGCGGACCTGTACGGCAGCCCAGATCTTGCGGTCGGCAAGCAGGATGTAGGCGGTGAAGATCAGCAGGGCGACAAGCAGCAGCAAGCCCTTATAGACGAATCCCACCTGCGTTCCCCAGCCGACGAGGGGGATGCCGAACAGGTAATCCAGCGATTGGCCGAGTAGATCCATTATGCGTTCCTATTCCGCCGCCTGCCGGAAGCCCGCGGCGAGCTGGGCGCATTCGCCCATCACCGCGGATGCCCGCGCGATCGGATTGGTCAGGTAGAAATCCGTGACCGGAGAGGCGAGCTTCGCCTGTCGCGGCCGTGCCGGTACCTTGGCGAGGCGCTTGACCTGCCCATAATCGGAAGGAGCGATGGCGTCCAGCCTCGAAAGATGCGGAAATTCGCCATAAAGGCTTGCCCGCAGCTGGGCGAGGGAATTGAAGGCCAGCGGCACGCCGAGCGCGGCGGACAATGCCCGCAGGATGGCCCAGTCCTCCTTTGCTTCACCCGGCGGGAAGACTGCCCGCGCCGCCATCTGGGCGCGACCCTCGGTATTGACGTAGGTGCCGCTCTTTTCGGTGTAGGTCGCCCCGGGCAGGATGACATCGGCGCGGTGGGCGCCGCGGTCGCCATGCGTCCCGATATAGACGACGAGCGTGTTGCCGAGCGCCGACATGTCGATCTCGTCAGCGCCGAGCAGGAACAGGACGTCGAGATCGCCCGCACCGGCCGCCTCGATCATGGCTGCCGTGTCGTACCAGTCTTTTTCCGGCAGGAACCCGACATCGAGCGCACCGACGCGACCCGCCGCGTTATGGAGAATGGCAAGCCCGTTCCATTCCGCCCCGGCTGTCGGCGCTGCGAGCGACGCGGCCATGGCGAGAAGGTCGGTACCACCCTGCCCCGATATGGCGGCCTCGCCGACGATGATCAGCGGATGGCGGGCATTGCGAAGCGCCTCGGCGAAGCCTTCCGCACCCTCACGAGTCAGGCCCGCCAGTGCGTCGATGCCTGTGCCAAGATGAGTATAGTCATAAGTCAGATCGGCCGCTTCGCCGATCACTGCAACGGGAACGCCCGTCGCGCGCCAGGCCTTGCGGATCCGCGCGTTGAGCACGGAGGCTTCGCGCCGCGGGTTAGCCCCGACGATCAGAATGGCGTCGGCCTGCTCGATGCCGGCAATGCCCGGGTTGAACACATAGCCGGCGCGACCATAGCGGGTCGTCAGCGTGGACCCTGCCGGCCGGCAATCGATGTTGCTCGACCCGAGCTGGCGCATGAGCTGGCGGAGGGCATAGACTTCCTCCACCGCGGCCAGATCCCCGGCGATGGCACCGATCCGGTTGCCTCGGGATTTTCCAACTGCCGCTGCGATCGTCGCGAACGCCTCGTTCCAGTCGGCAGGCCGCAGCTTGCCGCCGGTCCGGACATAGGGGCGGTCGAGCCGCTGGCTGCGGAGCCCGTCCCATACGAAGCGGGTCTTGTCCGAAATCCACTCTTCATTGATCGCTTCGTTGATGCGGGGAAGAATGCGCATCACCTCGCGGCCGCGGCTGTCGACGCGGATGTTGGACCCTACCGCGTCCATCACGTCGATGGATTCGGTCTTCACCAGTTCCCACGGCCGGGCGGCGAACGCATAGGGCTTGGAGGTGAGCGCGCCGACCGGGCAAAGATCGATGACGTTGCCCTGCAGTTCGGACGTCAAGGCGCGTTCGAGATAGGGGGTGATTTCGGCATCTTCGCCGCGACCGAGCAGGCCGAGCTCGGAGATTCCAGCCACTTCCGTCGTAAACCTGACGCAACGCGTGCAGTGAATGCAGCGGTTCATCGCGGTCTTGATCAGCGGGCCCATATATTTGTCTTCAACGGCGCGCTTGTTCTCTGCGAAGCGGTTCTTGTCGACGCCATAGGCCATGGCCTGATCCTGCAGATCGCACTCGCCGCCCTGATCGCAGATCGGACAGTCAAGTGGATGGTTGATCAGCAGAAATTCCATCACCCCCTCCCGGGCCTTCTTGACCATGGGGGTGTTGGTGAACATTTCGGGCGGTTCGCCATTTGGACCAGGACGCAGATCCTTGACCGCCATGGCGCAGCTCGCCTGCGGCTTCGGGGGGCCGCCCTTCACCTCGACGAGGCACATCCGGCAATTGCCGGCAACCGACAGGCGCTCGTGATAGCAGAAGCGCGGAATCTCGGCGCCGGCGGCCTCGGCCGCCTGCATGAGGGTAAAATAGTCCGGCACATCGATAAGCTGGCCGTCGACCTTGATGTTTGCCATGGGTCTACTCCGCCGCGATCGAGGGTACGGCGCCCTCGGTGGTGGAATTGTACGTGTACTGGTCGATCCGCTCTTCGATGACATGGCGGAAATTGCGGATCAGCCCCTGGATGGGCCACGCGGCCGCATCGCCGAGCGCGCAGATGGTGTGACCTTCGACTTGCTTGGTCACCTCGAACAGCATGTCGATCTCGCGCTTCTGCGCGCGCCCCTCCACCATGCGCGCCATCACACGCATCATCCAGCCGGTCCCTTCGCGGCAGGGCGTGCACTGCCCGCAGCTCTCGTGCTTGTAGAAGGCAGAGAGGCGCCAGATGGCCTTGATGATGTCGGTCTGCTTGTCCATCACGATGACGGCAGCAGTCCCAAGGGACGAACCGACTTCCTTGAGGCCGTCGAAATCCATCACCGCATGCCGCATCTTTTCGCCGGGCACGCACGGTACGGACGAACCGCCGGGGATGACGGCGAGAAGATTGTCCCAGCCGCCGCGAATGCCGCCGCAATGGGTCTCGATCAGTTCCTCGAAGGTGAGGCCCATTGATTCTTCAAAAGTCGCGGGCGTGTTCACGTGGCCCGACACGCAGAAGAGCTTGGTGCCGGTGTTGTTCGCGCGGCCGAAGCCGGCAAACCAGCCACCACCGCGACGCAGGATCTCGGGGACGACGGCGATCGACTCGACATTGTTGACGGTGGTCGGGCAACCCCAGACACCCATGGCAGCCGGGAATGGTGGCTTCAGCCGTGGCTGCCCCTTCTTGCCCTCCAGGCTCTCCAGCAGTGCCGTCTCTTCCCCGCAGATATAAGCGCCGGCGCCATGGTGGACGATGATATCGAAATCCCAGCCGTGAACATTGTCCTTGCCGATGAGGCGCGCATCATAAGCTTCCTGAACGGCCTGCTCGAGATGCTGGCGCTCACGGATGAACTCGCCGCGCACGTAGATGATGGCGGTATGCGCATCCATGGCGCGGCCTGCGAGCAGACATCCTTCAACCAGATGGTGCGGATCGTGACGCAGGATCTCGCGATCCTTGCAGGTGCCGGGCTCGGACTCGTCGGCATTGACGACGAGGTAGTGAGGGCGCCCGTCGCTCGTCTTGGGCATGAAGCTCCATTTGAGCGCGGTGGGAAAACCAGCGCCGCCTCGGCCGCGCAGGCCCGAGGCCTTCACCTCGTTGGTGATCCAGTCGCGCCCTTGGGCGACGAAATCGGCCGTTCCGGCCCAGGCGCCGCGGGCGCGCGCGCCCTCCAGACGCCAGTCGCGCTGGCCATAGAGATTGGTGAAGATGCGGTCCTTGTCGGCGAGCATGGATCAGTCCGCCCTGTTGCGCGAGAACATGAAAATGAACCAGGCCATGACGCCGATGACGCTCGAGGCGATGACCAGGGTGGTATCGAAATCTAGGATGGCGGGCAGCGCCATCCGGAAGACGAGCATTGAGGCGACGATGAAGACCGCGCCGATCAGATAGCTTTTCCAGTTCAGCTGGATACGCATGCGCTCATTTGTCATCGGACTTGTCCTCTGCCTTGGGCGCGCCGGCCACGTCGTCGGCGTCTGGGCCTGCCGAACTTGCTCCGTCGCCTGCCCCGCCATGGCTCGGCTTGCCGACCGCCTTGCCTTCGTCGAGCTTGCCGCCAGCAGCCTCGGCGCCAACAGCGCCTTCACGCATGGCGTCGTTCGGCTCGCCGCCTTCGGCACGCTTGTCGAATTCCGCGCGTTCGGCCTCGGCTTCAGCCATGGAGACCTTGGGCGCGTCGGGCGCAGGGCCCTTGAGGCCGGGGGCTGTCTCTTCGACCACGTCAGACCCACGACCCGGAGCGGTCGGCTCGGTCGGATCGGCAGCCGCCGCCGGCGTCGCAGCGACCGGTTCATCGCTGCGATCGCTGTCCGGCTCGAAACGAAGCGTGGTCTGGCCTGTCGCCGCCGCCGCAAAGGTGCGCCCGTTCTGCGGGCCGGGCTGAACTGTGTCGCCACGTCCCGCCGCAAAGGCATCGATGATCTCGCCCATCCGCTCTGGCGTCAGATCCTCATAGGTGTCGTGGAAGATCGCCACCATCGGCGCGTTGACGCAGGCTCCGAGACACTCGACCTCTTCCCAGCTCAGCGTCCCATCGGCATTCGTCTCGAAGGGTTCGGGGTGAATCCTGGACTGGCAGACGGCCCGGATGTCTTCAGCACCCCGAAGCATGCACGGGGTCGTGCCGCACACCTGGATGTGGGCGCGCGTGCCCACGGGCTTGAGCTGAAACTGGGTGTAGAACGTCGCAACTTCGAGCACGCGGATATAGGGCATGTCGAGCATGTCGGCGATGCTCTCGATCGCTGCGCGGCTCACCCAGCCTTCCTGATCCTGTGCGCGCATCAACAGCGGGATCACCGCCGACTGCTGGCGGCCGGCAGGATACTGGCCGATCTTCCACTCCGCCCACTGGGCGTTGTCGTTGGAAAAGGCGAAGCGCTCGGGCTGGACGGCTTCTTCTGCGAGACGACGTACGGACATCAGCGGTCCACCTCCCCGAAGACGATATCGAGAGACCCGAGCACCGCCGAAACGTCGGCGAGCATGTGGCCGCGGGTCATGAAGTCCATGGCCTGAAGATGCGCGAAGCCGGGCGCCTTGATCTTGCAGCGGTAGGGCTTGTTGGTGCCATCGGAGACGAGGTAGACGCCGAACTCGCCTTTGGGCGCCTCCACGGCGGCATAGACCTCGCCTGCGGGAACCTTGTAGCCCTCGGTATAGAGCTTGAAGTGATGGATGAGCGCTTCCATCGAGCGCTTCATCTCGCCGCGCTTCGGCGGCACGACCTTGCCGTCGACCGAAGAGATCGGCGTCCTGCCCTCTGGGCTGTTCAGCAGGGCGATGCACTGCTTCATGATGCGGATCGACTGGCGCATCTCGTCCATGCGCACGAGATATCGATCGTAGCAATCGCCGTTCTTGCCGACCGGAATGTCGAACTCGAGCCGATCGTAGCACTCATAGGGCTGCGCCTTGCGCAGGTCCCAGGGCGCGCCCGACCCGCGGATCATCACCCCGGAAAATCCGCGCGCCCAGGCCTCTTCGAGCGTCACGACGCCGATATCGGCATTGCGCTGCATGAAGATGCGGTTGCCGGTCATAAGCCCTTCGAGGTCGTCGCAGACCTTGAGGAAGGGATCGCAGAACGCTTCGATGTCGTCGATCAGATCCTGCGGCAGGTCCTGGTGGACGCCACCGGGCCGGATATAGGCGGCATGCATCCGGCTGCCCGAAGCGCGCTCGTAGAACATCATGAGCTTCTCGCGCTCGTCGAACCCCCAGAGCGGGGGCGTCAGCGCGCCCACGTCGAGCGCCTGGGTCGTGGTGTTGAGAATGTGCGAGAGAAGCCGGCCGATTTCCGAGTAAAGCACCCGGATCAGCTGTCCGCGGAAGGGCACCTCGATTCCCAGCAGCCGCTCGACCGCGAGCGCGAAAGCGTGCTCCTGGTTCATCGGCGCGACATAGTCGAGCCGATCGAAATAGGGCACGGACTGCAGATAGGTCTTGTGCTCGATCAGCTTTTCGGTGCCGCGGTGAAGAAGCCCGATATGGGGATCGACGCGCTCGACGACTTCGCCGTCCAGCTCGAGCACGAGGCGGAGCACGCCGTGCGCCGCGGGGTGCTGCGGACCGAAATTGATCGTGAAATTGCGGACTTCTGCTTCGGACATAGCGCGACCTCCGGTCGCCAACGGATCGTCATTACTCGGACGGGATGAATTCGGGTGATGCCCGCTTTCAGCCCTTCGCCTTCTCGTCGCCCGGCAGCACGTAGTCGGTGCCTTCCCAGGGCGAGAGATAGTCGAAATTGCGGAATTCCTGCGCGAGCGTTACCGGCTCGTAGACGACGCGCTTGCGTTCCTCGTCGTAGCGCACCTCGACGAAGCCGGTCAGCGGGAAATCCTTGCGCAGCGGATGCCCGTCAAAGCCGTAATCGGTGAGGATGCGGCGGAGGTCGGGATGGCCCGAAAAGAGGATCCCGTAAAGATCGTAGGCCTCGCGCTCATACCAGTCGGCCGCCGGGAACACCGCGGTGGCGCTTGCGACCGGGGTCTCCTCGTCCGTCGCCAGCTTGACGCGGATGCGAAGATTCTTCCTGGGGCTCAACAGGTGATAGACGACCTCGAAGCGCTCCTCGCGGCTCGGATAATCCACCCCGCAGATGTCGGTGAGGTTGACGAACAGGCAAGCCGGATCGTCGCGAAGCCAGGTAAGAACCTCGATGATCGCGTCACGCTCGACGACGAGCGTCAGCTCGCCATAGGCGTGGCGATGCTCAATGAGGCGGTCGCCGAGGGCGGCGACGATCGTCTCGCCCAGGGCTTCGAGCGGCGTGATGGCGGGAACGTCCTGCATTGGGTGCTATCTCTCGATCGTACCGGTGCGGCGGATTTTCTTCTGCAGCATGAGGCAGCCATAAAGCAGCGCCTCTGCAGTCGGCGGGCAGCCGGGCACGTAGATGTCGACCGGGACCACCCGGTCGCAGCCGCGCACGACCGAATAGGAATAGTGATAATAGCCGCCGCCATTGGCGCAGCTGCCCATGGAGATGACGTAGCGCGGCTCTGGCATCTGGTCATAGACCTTGCGCAGCGCCGGAGCCATCTTGTTGGTCAGCGTGCCCGCGACGATCATCACGTCGGACTGGCGCGGGGACGCGCGCGGGGCGAGGCCGAACCGCTCGATGTCGTAGCGGGGCATGGACATCTGGATCATCTCGACCGCGCAACAGGCGAGCCCGAACGTCATCCACATGAGCGAGCCGGTGCGCGCCCAGTTGATGAGATCGTCAGTCGCGGTGACGACGAAGCCCTTGTCGGCCAGCTCGTCATTGATGTCGGTGAAGAAGGGATCCCCCTCACCCACCGGGCGGCCAGTGCGCGGGTCGAGCACCCCGACCGGGGCCGGCGCGACCAGAGTCTCGTTACGGGTCAATCCCATTCCAGTGCCCCTTTGCGCCACTCATAGAGGAAGCCTACGGTCAGGACCCCCAGGAAGATCATCATCGACCAGAAGCCGAACCAACCCACGTCCCCGAAGGCCACAGCCCAGGGGAAGAGGAAGGCCACTTCGAGATCGAAGATGATGAACAGGATCGAGACCAGGTAGAAGCGGACGTCGAACTTCATGCGCGCATCGTCGAAGGCATCGAATCCGCACTCATAGGCGGAGACCTTCTCGGGATCGGGACGCTTCACCGCGATCAGGAACGGCGCGACCAGAAGGGCGACGCCGATAAGCGCGGAGAGGCCGATGAAGATGACGATCGGCAGGTAGTTGCTGAGCAGGTCGTTCATGCGGCAGCCTAATCGTTGGGCCGGCCGGGCGGCCGGCGCACCCTGAAGAAAAACGGCCGGGAGGGAGGCGCGAAACAGGGTGGCTTGCTTGGGCTAGGGCTTATCGCAGGGGCCCTGGCGTTTCAAGGAAAACAATAGTTGAGTAGAACAGTCATGAATGTGATCGCCGGCCCCTTGCCGAAACGCAAACGGCGCGCCTTTTGGGCGCGCCGTTTGCGTTTGCGGTGCATGGGAAAAGGAAGGTCAGTTCATGTGCCAGATGAGGCCGAGCGTGCCCTTGGCGTGGTCGGGGGTCTGCCCCCAGTCGCCGAGGCCGAGAATCTCGCCGCGCACGCTGATCGGGCCGCCGAGGCCCTGCTCGACGCCCGCGCCGAAGGCGTAGTTGAGGTTGTCATCGAAGACGCCGGCGCCGAGCGCGCCATAGATCATCGTGTTGGTGGTGAGGAAGCCGCCGATCCGCCCGAGCCCGAGCGCGTCATAGGCGGTGATGCCTTCCTCGTTGAAATAGAGGTCGCCCTGGAACTCGATGCCGGCCACGATGGAATCGGTCAGCATGAAATTGTTGCCGGTCACCACGCCGAGACCGAAGGCCCCGCCATCATCGAGCCCGACCGCGCTGACGGTGCCACCGACATAGAAGCCCTCGAAATTGAACATGGGGCTCGAATAGATCTGATCCACCGGGCCGCCGCCCCAGCTGTAGTCGGCCGCAACGGCGCCCTGAACGGAGAGGGCCGCGCCGGCCAGCGCGATGAGAAGTGCGCGCGAAGTGATCATGGATTGTCCTCGGCAGGCTTGGGAGACTGTGCGGGCAGTCTGCGCGCCGGCGCCGAAAGGGACAATATGATGCAAATTTTAGTTGTCTGTTTGGGCTAATGAAGGGTTACCACCGCGTCCCGCGACGACACGCCCCTCCCCCACCCCGAAACGAAAAAGGGCCCCGCAAGCGGGGCCCAGTCAAACCACGGAATCGCAGGCGAGACCTAGAAGTGGAAGTTCAGGCCGATCTTGACGGTCGAGACCTGGAAGTCGACATCGTCGGTATCACCGTTGAAATCATACTCCTGAGTACCGAAATCGTGGTACAGATACTCTGCTTTCAGCGAGACGCTTTCCGTGACCATGGCCTCAACGCCGGCGCCCACGACCCAGCCTGTGTGGGTGTTGGAGTCGGCGTCGGGATCGTCCAAGAGATCAGCACCGGCGAATGCGACACCGGCAGTACCATAGATGAGGAAGGCATCGGCGGCAAAACCCACTCGCCCGCGGATCGTGCCGATCCAGTCGATGGACCCGGCGAGGCCGTCACGAGTAAACTCTTCAGAGCCGATGTCGGCCCACGCAATGTCGCCTTCCACACCGAGGACTACGCCGTCGAGGTTCACGTTGTAACCGGCCTGAACGCCGGCGAGCCAACCATCGATGTCGTTGGCCCACTCCGGAGTCGCGTCATCAGGCTCATCGAAGCTGCCCCAGCCGTAGCCGGCATGGACGCCAACGTAGGCGCCGGTCCATCCAAGAACACTAACCTCCGGGATATACGGCTCTTCGATGGGCACGTAGAGATCGGCCGCAAAGGCCGAAGCGGTCATGACGGCAGTGGCTGCCGTTGCGAGCGCAAGTTGTTTCACAAAGTTCATTTTAAGACTCCCAAGCACAGCACAGCAGAAAACTGTTGCTGCCATGGTTGTGACATGGATTCGTCACGAGGGAGAAGATGCTGCGAGCATTCATTGGTAAACGCTTTGCGTTTGCGGCCCGCAGTGTGCCCTCGAGAACACAGTTGCGGCCAGGAAGTGGCAGATCTGCCCACATATGTCGGGCAGCCTGACGCACAAACGGAAACGGCCCCGCCGAAGCGGGGCCGTCGCAAAAGACCTTGCGGTCCCTGAAAATCCTAGAAGTGGAAGTTCAGGCCGATCTTGGCGGTCGAGACGTTAAACGAAGCGTCGGCCTCAAGGCCAGCGTACGAACCGTCGAAGTCATAGGTCTGGCTGCCGAAGTCGTGATAGAGGTATTCGGCCTTCAGCGAGATGTTGTCGGTGACCATGGCTTCAACGCCCGCGCCGACAACCCAGCCAGTGTGGGTGTTGGAGGCATTAGAAGTGCCAGGGGTCAGGTCTGCATCCGTCCCTGCGAAGGCAACACCAGCGGTGCCGTAGATAAGGAAGGCATCAGCCGCGAAGCCGACACGGCCACGGAGCGTGGCAAGCCAGTTCACCTGGCCTTCAATGTCGATCGAACCGCCGGCGGCTTCATCGGTGCCGCTAAAGTCGGCCCAGGCGATGTCGCCCTCGATGCCGAGAACGACGCCATCGAGATTGACGTTGTAACCAGCCTGCACACCTGCGAGCCAGCCGTCGATGTCGAACTCGCCGGTTTCAGGAGTCACGGCAACTTCGGCCCAATCAACAGTGCCCCAGCCATAGCCGGCATGCACACCGACATAGGCACCGGTCCAGCCCAGCGGGGCCGAGACGGACGGGATAAAGGGCTGCTCGACGGGGATATAGAGGTCGGCTGCGAAAGCCGACGCGGTCATCAGCGCCGTTGCGGCGGTGGCGACCAGAAACTTCTGAGCGATCTTCATTTTTAGCGACTCCGTGGAATTGTGCTGTGAACGCTTCGGTATCCTTTTCACGGATTCTCCGGCACGCCAACCCAATCATGTCGCAATATGGGCGATCGGGTGGCCTTTACCGGGCCCGTGTGCCCAAACTGCCACAGATTCGTTTACCCCCTGTTAAGACAGGGATTTCCGCTACCCGAGCCGGGGCGGCCAACGGGCCAAAACATGGTTTGCAGCCGGTTTACGCCAATTGTGGCACGCGCTGGATATGACACGGCCCCGGAGAGTGTCCCCCGGGGCCGCTGATCTTTGCAGTCGCCTCGTGGCTAGAAGTGGAAGTTGAGGCCGATCTTGGCGGTCGAGACGTTGAAGCCTACGTCGAGGCCACCACCGACCGGGCCGACATCGGAGACGTAAGTCTCTGTGCCAAACTCGTGATAGAGATATTCCGCCTTGAGCGAGATGCTCTCCGTGACCATCGCCTCGATGCCGGCGCCGACGACCCACCCCACATGCGTGTTGGTAACGCTTTGCGTGGTCGGCTCACCTTCTTCGAGCTCAAAAACGGCGGTTGTCGTTGCGCCGTTGGCGAAGGCTATGCCGGCGGTGCCGTAAACGAGCAAGGCATCGACGGGCAGACCAACGCGGCCCCGAAGGGTGGCAAGCCAATCGACGGAATTGGTGAGGAAGCCCTCGCCGGGCTCGCTCCCGATCGCCCCCTCAAGGTCGGCCCAGCTGAAGTCACCCTCAACACCGATCACGACACCATCGAGATTGAAATTGTAGCCAGCCTGGGCGCCGGCGAGCCAGCCGTCGAGCTCATTGTAGATGTCAAACGGCCCGAACGGAATCCGCGCCTCGCCCCAGCCATAACCGACATGCGCGCCGACATAGGCCCCGCTCCAGCCCAAAGGTGCTGAGACGTCCGGAATGAACGGTTGCTCGATCGGGATGTAGAGATCGGCTGCGAAAGCCGATGCGGTCATCAGCGCGGTAGCGGCGGTGGCGATGCCGAGGCGGAGTGCTGTCATGGGTGTGCCCTCAATGTGCTGGATTGGGGAGACGCTCTCATGACCGGGGCACGATCTAAATTCGATATAGTCTCATAATATAAATATCGAGCCCAACACCCCGCGATTGATGCAAGGTGGCCACACAGCATTAACAAGCTCATAACGCAAACGGCCCCAGGCGCGAGAGCCCGGGGCCGCGCACTTCCGGAGTCGCTAGAGTCCTAGAAGTGGAAGTTCAGGCCGATCTTGGCGGTCTGGACGTTGAACGACGCGTCGGTAGCGTTGGTATCATCGAACGAGAAGGTCTCGTTGCCGAAGTCGTGGTAGAGGTATTCGGCCTTCAGCGAGATATTGTCGGTGACCATGGTCTCGACACCCGCGCCGACGACCCAGCCGGTGTGGACGTTGTCATCCGAGAAAGCCTCGGTCGGCTCAAGAGCGGCGACATCCATCGAAGCACCGGCAAAGGCAACGCCGGCCGTGCCATAAAGCAGGAAGGCATCAGCCGCGAAGCCGACGCGGCCGCGGATCGTACCGATCCAGTCAATGTTCGACGAGACGGTCACTGCGTCGTCGCCAGTCCCAATGGTCGCCGAACCGTTCAGGTCGGCCCAGGCGATGT
This sequence comes from Arsenicitalea aurantiaca, assembly GCF_003994485.1. GTDB lineage: Bacteria > Pseudomonadota > Alphaproteobacteria > Rhizobiales > Devosiaceae > Arsenicitalea > Arsenicitalea aurantiaca. Next base: position 330,282 of record NZ_RZNJ01000002.1, on the reverse strand, counting down.
CACCCTCGATGCCGAGAACGACACCGTCGAGATTGACGTTGTAACCGGCCTGCACACCGGCGAGCCAGCCGTCGACGTCGCTGTCACCGGGGGTGAAGAACGTGGTTTCATCGTCGCCTGCGAGGTCAAACTGGCCCCAGCCGTAGCCGGCGTGGACGCCGACATAGGCACCGGTCCAGCCGAGCGGCGCAGCTGCGGCAACTTCGGGGACGTAGGGCTGCTCGATCGGCACATAGAGGTCGGCGGCGAAGGCCGAGGCGGTCATCAGCACCGAAGCAGCCGAGGCTGCGAGGAGTTTCGTGGTGAGTTTCATTGAAGCGATTCCGTGTTGGTGGTTGTGAACGCTGAGCAGGACATCCCATGATCCTGCCCATGCTGCCAACCCGGAGGACGATCAAACGTTCCGCGTGCCCGATGCTCGCCCCGGCGGTGTGTCAAAATCAGCACAGTTTTGTTTACCCATTGTTAATGCAGGCAAAACTGTGGCAAATTTCGAGACACATTGCGGACACGATCAGGCGCCAACGCGGCGGAAATGGGGCGCCGGCGCAGGTCGGGGACGGCCGGGGGAATCGCTTCCCGACCAGACCTTGATCAGAAATGGAAACGGGCGCCGAAGGTGACCTGATCGGCAGCCGGTGCGTCGCCCGTATCGAACTGGCGCAGATACTGGGCGTTGAGCGACACGGAGTCGGTCACTGCGAACTCGAGGCCACCACCGAGCAGCAGATCATTGTCGGCGCCCTCCCCCAGATCGATGCCGTAACCAGCCGCGGCATAGACGCCGAGCGTATCGGTCACGAGCACCCCGCCGCGCAGCAGCGCCTGCAAATAGGTCGCGTCGGTATCACCGGTGAGGCCGTGGAATGCCACCTCCCCGCCGACTAGCACGAAATCATATTGGGCATTGGCGCCAAGCGCGACGCCGGCGCCGAAGCTCGCCTCATCACTCTCGGATGAGGTTCCGACTACGCCATAGACGCCGGCATAAAAGCCGGACCAGTCGAAGGGGGCAGCGGCGTCATGGACTGGCACCTCATAGGCGCTGGAGGCAACGGGAAGGCCGATATTGGCCGCCTGAACGCCGGCAGACGTGGCCAAGGCGAGCAGCACACCGTAGGGAATGGATCGCGAAAGCCTGGCCATGGAGAACACTCCCGCTTGAAACCGCAAGAACGCCCCAAAGGCCGGGATGTTCCGGTCCGGAGAAGGCGCTCGGTCAACAGGACAGAAAGTGGGAATGGCGTGGGGCCAAATCAAGGCCACCAACTCTCTGAAGAGAGTGGCGGGAGTGACGGGGCTCGAACCCGCGACCTCCGGCGTGACAGGCCGGCGCTCTAACCAACTGAGCTACACCCCCGGCGGCGAGGTATCCCCCCCGCAAGGTGTGGTTCGTGTACCGGGCCGCTGAGAGCAAGTCAAGCGCCGCGATGGAAGAAAAATGCAGTTCTGTGTCGACGGGACGAAAAAACCCAGCCGATCGCAATTCTCGTGCGATTTCTAGGCATTAGGGCTTGACGGGGAGAAGAATCTGGTGGGCGGTGACGGGCTCGAACCGCCGACCCTCTCGGTGTAAACGAGATGCTCTACCAACTGAGCTAACCGCCCGCGCCTGGCTGCTTCCCCTGGCGCATATGGCGCTTTGATTAGGGGTAGAGCGGCCGCGCGTCAAGCCGGATGGCCGTGGCCCGAAGACGCGAATGGCCCCGGCGGATACCGCACGGGGCCATAAGCAGAGTTCGGGAACGGATCCCCGATATCAGTTGATCGCGTCCTTGAGGCCCTTGCCGGGCTTGAACTTGGCCTGGTTGGATGCAGGAATCTGGATCTCGGCGCCGGTGGCGGGATTGCGGCCGGTGGTCGCCTTGCGCTTGGACACCGAGAACGTGCCGAAGCCGACGAGACGAACTTCGTCGCCAGCCTTGAGCGCGTCGGCGACTGCGCCGAAGACCGCATCGACCGCGTCGGATGCCTGGGCCTTGGAGATATCGGCTTTCTCGGCGACGACGCCGATCAGATCGTTCTTGTTCATTGATGTTTCCTCACAGTGGATGCCCGCCCTTCGCTGGCGGACCAAAACCGCGCAACCCTTTGTCGATTCTGAGGCAAACGCAAGGATTTCCGGGGGTTTTGGGCCGGCCGGCCGGCATTTCCACTACTGATTCGATGAATCGGCGTTGATTCCGACCGAGCTGCGCAAGATGGATGATGGATCGCGCCCCCTGATAGTGAGCATGAGCGGCACTGCCAGTGTGTAGATCGCCGCCGCAATCAGCCATACAGCGCCGGGCCAGGAGGCCTTGACGGCGAAATAGACGGTGCTGAAAAGCAGCGGACCGAACACCGCCGAGAGGCTCACGAGGCTGGCCAGAACGCCCTGCAATTGGCCTTGGCGGTCGGCATCGACCTCTGCGGTCGTCAGCGATTGAAGCGCTGGCATGCCGACGCCACCGATGGCGAAAAGCGGCATCAGGGCGAAGAGTATCCAGCCACCCGCTGCGAACCCCAGGGCAATGAGCGCAGCGACCTCGGCAGCCAAACCAACGATCAGCGCTGCCCGCTCCCCGATGCGCGCGACGACAGGCCCCGTCAGGAAAGCCTGCGCCCCGGCATGAAAGACGCCGAACGCCCCAAGCGACAGGCCGATCATGAAGCTCGACCAACCGAAATGGTCCTCTCCGAAGAGAACCCAAACGGTGCCATAAACCTGACCGACGAGCATCATGATGATGTAGATCGCCAGAAGCGGCAGGAGAGCTCGGAAGCCAAGGGCCCAAACCAGCGGGAGGAAAGGGTTGAGGACGCCCAGGGTCAATCTGGCGCCGGGCTTGCCGGGGCGCGATTCGGGCAGCACGAACAGCGCCAGCGAGAAATTGAGAGCATTGAGGATGGCAGCCGCGATGAACGGGGCGCGCACCCAGTGCTCTCCCAAAAAGCCGCCGAGGACCGGGCCGATGATGAAACCGACGCCGAACATCGCGTGGAAATAGCCGAAGCGCCGCGCGCGATCCGCTTCGGGGGTAATGTCGGTGATGTAGGCAACAGCCACGGCCATGTTGGCGCTCGTGATGCCAGCGACGGCTCGCCCCAGAACCAGCATCCAGAGTTCAGGCGCAAATGCCATGATCAGATAGTCGATCGCCGCGCCGAAAAGAGAAACGAGCAGTACCGGGCGTCGGCCGAAGCGGTCGCTGAGCATGCCCAGCACCGGGGCGAACAGGAATTGCATCGCCGCATAAAGCGCGAGCATCACGCCGTAGAGCGTCGCGATCTCCGCATCATGGGTCACTTCGCGAAGGAGGCTCGGCAGAATCGGAAAGATAAGCCCAATGCCGATGGCGTCTAGCGTCACGGCGCAGAGGATCACAACCAGCGCCTTGTTCATGGCGGGCATCCGGAAGAATGAGAGCAGAGAAGTTCTCTATATGTTCTGCGGTGGCTCCGCAAACGAAAACGGCGCCCGGTGAGGGGCGCCGTTGAAGGTGTTGACTATCGGTTTCAGTGCGGCAGCGTGTTTGTTGCCTCGTCGCCATCGACCGCTGCCGCATCCCCGGGCAGGGCCTTGGCTTCGTCATACTGCCACTCGATCGGCTCGGGCTTGCGCACGAGAGCGTGGGCCAGAACCTCGTCCATACGACTCACCGGGATGATTTCCATTCCCTTGGTGACGATCTCGGGAATTTCCTTGAGATCGCGAGCGTTCTCCTGGGGGATCAACACGGTCTTGATCCCGCCGCGCAACGCAGCGAGGAGCTTCTCCTTGAGCCCACCGATGGGCAGCACCCTGCCCCGCAGCGTGACTTCGCCGGTCATGGCGACGTCGTGGCGAACCGGAATGCCGGTCATCACCGAGATGATCGCGGTGGCCATGCCGATGCCTGCAGACGGACCGTCCTTCGGCGTTGCGCCTTCGGGCACGTGGACGTGGATGTCGCGCGTGTCGAAGAGCGGCGGCTTGATACCGAAATCGACGGCGCGCGAGCGAACGTATCCATTCGCTGCCGAAATCGACTCCTTCATCACCTCCTTGAGGTTGCCGGTCACCGTCATCCGGCCCTTGCCATGGGTCATCACGCCCTCGATGGTGAGCAGTTCGCCCCCCACCGGCGTCCAGGCCAGCCCCGTCACCACGCCAACCTGCGGCTCGGCGTCGATTTCCGTGCCCTTGTAGAAAGGCGCGCCGAGATAGGCCTCGAGCCTTTCGGCATCGATGGTGATGGTCTTGGCATCGCTGGTGAGCAGGTCCTTGACGGCCTTGCGCATCAGCTTGGAGATCTCGCGTTTGAGGCTCCGAACGCCGGCTTCGCGGGTGTAGCCGCGAATGACCTGAAGCAGTTCCGGATCGGGAAGCTCAAACTCGCTGGCGTTGAGACCGTTCTCACCCAAAGTCTCGGGGATGAGATGGCGCCGGGCGATCTCGAACTTTTCCTCCTCTGTGTAACCCGAGAGACGAATGATCTCCATCCGGTCCATCAACGGCGCCGGAATGTTGAGCGTGTTCGAGGTCGTCACGAACATCACGTCCGAGAGGTCGTAGTCCACCTCAAGATAATGGTCCGAGAACGTATGGTTCTGCTCGGGGTCGAGAACCTCGAGGAGCGCCGAGCTCGGATCACCACGGAAGTCCTGGCCCATCTTGTCGATTTCATCGAGCAGGAAGAGCGGATTGGACTTGCCGGCCTTGCGCAGCGACTGGATCACCTTGCCGGGCATGGACCCGATGTAGGTGCGCCGATGGCCGCGGATCTCGGCCTCGTCGCGCACACCACCCAGCGCCATGCGGATGAACTCGCGGCCGGTCGCCTTAGCGATCGATTTGCCGAGCGAGGTCTTGCCGACGCCCGGGGGCCCGACGAGGCAGAGGATGGGGCCCTTGAGCTTGCCGGTCCGGCTCTGCACGGCCAGATACTCGACGATCCGCTCCTTGACCTTCTCGAGGCCGTAGTGGTCGGCGTCCAGCACCTCCTGCGCATAGACGAGGTCCTTCTTGACCTTGGACTTCTTGCCCCAGGGCAGGCTCAGGATCCAGTCGAGGTAGTTGCGAACGACAGTGGCCTCGGCGGACATCGGGCTCATCTGCTTGAGCTTCTTGAGCTCGGCCTCGGCCTTGCCGCGCGCTTCCTTGGAAAGCTTGGTGGCAGCCATGCGCTCTTCGAGCTCGGCGATCTCGTTGGAGCCTTCCTCGCCATCGCCCAGCTCGCGCTGAATGGCCTTCATCTGCTCGTTGAGATAGTACTCGCGCTGGGTCTTCTCCATCTGCCGCTTGACGCGGCTGCGGATGCGCTTCTCGACCTGGAGGACACCGATCTCGCCTTCCATTAGGCCGAGGATTTTTTGGAAGCGCTCAGCGACCGATACGGTCGAGAGCAGGTCTTCCTTCTCGGCAATCTTGATAACGAGGTGGCTTGCGATGGTGTCGGCGAGTTTCGAGTGGTTCTCGATCTGCGCGACTGCACCCACGACCTCGGCAGAGATCTTCTTGTTGAGCTTGACGTAGTTTTCGAACTCCGTCTGTGCCGAACGAGCCAGAGCCTCGATCTCCACAGGGTCCGTCGCCGGCTCCTCGAGGATGCTGGCCTCGGCCTCGAAATACTCGTCGGTCTGCAGGTACCGGTCGATGCTCGCCCGGTGCAGGCCTTCGACCAGCACCTTCACGGTCCCGTCCGGCAGCTTCAGCAGCTGCAGAACGGATGCGATCGTGCCGTTTGCATAGATGTCGGCGGGCGCGGGATCATCGTCCTGGGCGTTCTTCTGGGTCACGACAAGGATGTGCTTGTCGTCCCGCATGACCTCTTCGAGCGCCTTGACCGATTTCTCACGTCCCACGAAAAGCGGCACGATCATGCCAGGGAAGACTACGATGTCGCGCAGAGGGAGTACCGGATAGACCCGGTCCCGATCCTGCTCGGTGCCGCCAGTTTTGACGTCGGTCATTTGCTATCCTTTCCAGGGCGCGCATGAAGGAGGGAGTGGTAGCGCGCCCGTAGCAGCTGGAATGATGCCGTATCGGCCATCATCCCGACTCTGCGTTACTAAATAGGTCGACCCGCGCGAACGACAAGTCAACCGCCACCGAAATCTCGTGAACAGTGTGGTTACGCTACGGGGGCCCGCCACAGACCACTTCCACCAGCGCGCACAAAAGAAAAGGCCGCCCCGAAGGGCGGCCTGATCACTGGTCCTCCGAGCCGCCAATCAGGCGCTGGTGCTCAGATCTTCCTTCTTGCGGTCGGCATAGATGTAGAGCGGACGCGCGTCTTTGCCCTGCACCACGTCCTCTGAGATCACCACCTCTTCCACGCCTTCGAGCGAAGGCAGGTCGTACATGGTGTCGAGGAGGATCCCCTCCATGATCGAACGGAGGCCGCGCGCGCCGGTCTTGCGCTCGATGGCATGCCGGGCGATCGCCTTCAGCGCATCCTCATGGAAGGTCAGTTCCACATCTTCCATCGAGAAGAGGCGCTGATACTGCCGCACGAGCGCGTTCTTGGGCGCGGTGAGGATTTCGATCAGCGCTGCCTCGTCGAGGTCCTCGAGGGTCGCCAGCACAGGAAGGCGACCGATGAACTCGGGGATGAGCCCGAACCTGACCAGATCCTCAGGCGCCACATCCTTCAGGATTTCGCCGACGCGACGGTCGCGCGGATCCTTGACCACGGCAGCAAAGCCGATGCCGGAGCCATCGCCACGTGCCGCGATGATCTTTTCAAGCCCTGCGAACGCGCCGCCGCAGATGAAGAGGATGTTGGTCGTGTCCACCTGCAGGAATTCCTGCTGGGGATGCTTGCGGCCGCCCTGCGGGGGAACGGAAGCCACAGTGCCTTCCATGATCTTCAGGAGGGCCTGCTGCACGCCCTCCCCCGACACGTCGCGCGTGATCGAAGGATTGTCGGACTTGCGGCTGATCTTGTCGACCTCGTCAATATAGACGATGCCGCGCTGGGCCTTTTCGACGTTGTAGTCGGCCGCCTGAAGGAGCTTCAGGATGATGTTTTCCACGTCCTCGCCGACGTAGCCCGCTTCGGTCAGCGTCGTAGCGTCGGCCATGGTGAACGGCACGTCGAGAATGCGGGCAAGAGTTTGGGCCAGAAGCGTCTTGCCGCAACCGGTCGGACCGATCAGCAGGATGTTGGACTTGGAGAGCTCCACGTCCTGGTTCTTCTGGGCGTGGTTCAGCCGCTTGTAGTGATTGTGCACGGCAACCGACAGTACCCGCTTGGCGCGGAACTGGCCGATGACGTAATCGTCGAGGACCTTGCAGATCTCCGCCGGCGTGGGCACGCCGTCGTTGGACTTCACCATCGAGGTCTTGTTTTCCTCGCGGATGATGTCCATGCAGAGCTCCACGCATTCATCGCAGATGAATACGGTCGGGCCGGCGATCAGCTTGCGCACTTCATGCTGGGATTTGCCGCAGAACGAGCAGTAAAGCGTGTTCTTGGACGACTCGCCGTTCGTTGTCTCTTTGGACATCTGTCACTCCCGGGGGCGGGCCCCCTTATCTGCGTTAGGTACGACGCTAACGCGCGAGACTTAAACATTATGTAATCCGGGCCGAGCTTATCGGCCGGTCCGGACCCACGCAATTACAAGGATGTCACACTCATGTGTATCCTGGCGACCGATCAGGAACGGTCGCCACCCTCGGCCGGTTCAGCCCCGGCACGCTTTTCGAACACGCTGTCGATGATGCCGAAGGTCTTGGCTTCCTCGGGGCTGAGGAAGCGGTCGCGCTCGAGGGCTTCCTCGATCTCTTCATAGGTGCGGCCGGTGTGCTTCTCGTAGATCTGGTTGAGCCGACGCTTCAGACCCTCGACCTCACGGGCGTGGATCAGAATGTCGGTCACCTGACCCTGGAAGCCACCCGAGGGCTGGTGCACCATGACGCGGCTGTTGGGCAGCGATGCGCGCATACCCTTCTCGCCGGCAGCGAGCAGGAGCGACCCCATGGAGGCTGCTTGGCCGATGCAGAGCGTCGCCACGGCCGGGCGGATGAACTGCATGGTGTCGTAGATGCCGAGCCCCGCCGTCACCACGCCACCGGGCGAGTTGATGTAGAGCGAGATCTCCTTCTTCGGGTTCTCCGACTCAAGGAACAGCAGCTGCGCGGTGATCAGCGCGGCCATGTTGTCCTCGACCACACCCGTCACGAAGATGATGCGTTCCTTGAGGAGACGCGAATAGATATCGAAGGCGCGCTCGCCCCGGTTCGTCTGCTCAACCACCATGGGCACGAGCATGTTCATGTAAGTGTCGACCGGATCTCTCATTCCTGATGCCCCTGGAGCCGCCGCGACCTGCGCGACCGGTGCGGCTCATTGTGTTTGATCGCGACCCCCGTTCGACAAACGCGCCATGCTGTCGGGGGATCGAGCCTAAGACTAAGCGAATCAGCGCGAATGGCCGATTGCAGACTGCGCCATCTTAACCGGCGGTAAAGGCAGAGATAGGCGTCAGTGTGACGCCGTTCAATAGCGCCGGACCCGGGCGCTGCGGCGCTCAGGCATCGGGCTCTGCCAGCCTCAGCCGCCCATCCATCCGGGCTGCCAGCGCTTCGTTCGTCTGCTGGAGCAGCAAAGGCGTAACGGTTATCGCGTCGTCGTGGTGGAGCAGGTGGAAGTCCTGCGCCTTGTCGAGCGGCCGAGGGGTCTCGGGTATGGCGATGAAGAAGTAACCGTCATTGTCGCTGGGGTAATAGCGGAGCGGCGACCGGGAAAACCGCTGGTGAGGCACCACGCGAATTCCACTCACCGCATCGGGCGCGCAGAACGGGAAGTTCACATTGTAATAGGCGCCAGGTCCATCGAGCTCCCGGAGGAGCTCACGGACCACCCTGGATCCCCAATTCAGGGCATTGTCCCAGACAACCTCGCCGCGCCGCTCATAGTCGATCGCCTGGCTCAAGGCGATGCCGATAGCCCCCTGCAGCGCACCTTCACGCGCGCCGGCGGCCGTGCCGGAGCAGTTGATGATGTCGCCAAGGTTCTGTCCGTGATTGACCCCGGAGAGGACGAGGTCGGCCGGCCGTTCGCCTAGCACATGGGTCATGCCGGCAACCACGCAGTCGGCTGGGGAACCACCTGTGACCGCATAGACGCGATCCTCGCGCTTTTCCAGCGACAGCTCGCGACCGAAGGTGAAACGGTGGCCTGCTCCGCTCTGGTTGCCGCTCGGCGCGACCACCCAGACATCGTCCGAGAGCTCTGCGGCGATCCGGCGCATCACTTCCATGCCCGGGGCGTCCACCCCGTCATCATTGGTGATGAGGATGCGGAGGCTATCGGTCACGAACGCGCCCCGATCATGGCCTTTCCGCCCATATAGGGGCGCAGCGCGTCGGGGATGGCGATGGAGCCGTCTTCGCGCTGGTAGTTCTCCATCACCGCGATCAGCGCCCGGCCGACCGCAACGCCCGACCCGTTGAGGGTATGCACGAAGCGCGGCTTGCCGTCTTCGGCGCGGTACCGGGCATCCATGCGCCGCGCCTGGAAGTCTCCGCAGAGCGAGACGGACGAAATCTCCCGATAGGTGTCCTGGCCGGGCAGCCAGACTTCGAGATCATAGGTCTTGCGCGCACCGAACCCCATGTCGCCGGTGCAGAGCATCATGACGCGATAATGGAGCCCGAGGCGCTGCAGGACCGTCTCGGCGCAGGCGAGCATGCGTTCATGCTCCGCGACACCCTCCTCGGGCGTCGTGATCGAGACCATCTCGACCTTGTCGAACTGATGCTGGCGCAGCATGCCGCGTGTGTCCCGTCCCGCCGAGCCGGCCTCGGAGCGGAAGCATGGCGTCAGCGCCGTGAAGCGCAGCGGCAGGTCTTCGGCCGGGAGGATTGCCTCGCGCACGAGATTGGTCAGCGGCACTTCGGCGGTCGGGATTAGTGCGACTCGGCTGCCTGCATGCGGCGCAAGGAAAAGATCCTCCTCGAACTTGGGCAACTGGCCGGTCCCGAAAAGCGCATCGTCGCGCACGAGGAGCGGCGGCTGGATCTCGGTGTAGCCATGCTCGGTGGTATGCAGGTCGAGCATGAACTGGCCCAGCGCACGCTCTAGCCGCGCCAGATCGCTCTTGAGAACGACAAAGCGGCTTCCAGAGAGTTTTGCGGCGATCTCAAAATCCATCTGGCCGAGCGCTTCGCCGAGCTCATAGTGCTCCTTGGGCGCAAAATCGAAAACGGGGCGTGCAGGACGAACCCGCGCTGCGGTTTCTGCAGTGCCATTCTGTCCGAAATACTCGACATTCCCCGCTTCGTCCGCGCCTTCGGGCACATCGTCCAGCGGCAGATTGGGAATGACGGACAGGGCTTCACGCAGCTCTGCCTCGACGGCTCGCTCGGCAGCTTCCCCCTGCTGGATCGTCTCTTTCAGCGTCGAGACTTCCGCCATCAGCGCCTGCGCAGTCGCCTCGTCCTTCTGCGCCTTGGCCTGCCCGATGCGCTTGGACGCAGCATTTCGCTTTTCCTGGGCATCGTTGAGTTCGGCGATGATCTGGCGCCGGCGCTCGTCAATGGCGATCAACGCTGCCGATTGAGGTGCTGCGCCGCGCCGGGCAAGACCAGCGTCGAAAGCCTCGGCGTTGGCGCGGATCCATCTGATATCGAACATGAAAGGACGAGGCCCCTACTAGAGGGCCGGCCGGCAGTCGGCACGCAACCCTGGAATTACGATTGAAGCTTGGCCGCCTCTGCGGCCTCCTTGGCGGCGCGCCGTTTCTCGATCCAACGGACCGCCCAGATCGAGAGTTCGTAGAGCAGGTAGACCGGCGTCGCAAGACCGATCTGGGAGATCGGATCGGGTGGCGTGATGAAGGCCGCAGCCGCAAGAATGGCAACAATCGCGTAGCGCCGCCCCTTCTTGAGCTGGTCTGAGGTCACCAGTTCGATCTGCGCCAGCAAGGTCAACACCACTGGCAATTGGAAGCAGATGCCGAATGCGATGATCAGCGTCATCGCCAATCCGAGATATTCCGATACCCGGACCAGCATCGAGATTTCATCGGTCTGCATGGCCTGGAAGAAGCCCATGGCCATGGGCAGGACCGCGAAATAGACCGCGCAGGCGCCGAGCAGGAAGAAGAAGGGCGTGGCGACGAGATAGGGCACGAACGCCTTGCGCTCGTGCTTGTAGAGGCCGGGCGCGACGAACATGTAGATCTGCGTCGCAAGATAGGGGAAGCCGAGGAACAAGGCGCCGAAGAAGGCGAGGCTCAGCTGGGTGAAGAAGAATTCCTGCGGCGCGGTATAGATCAGCTCGAGCTCTTCGGGGTTCGGCACGACCGACCGGTAAGGCTGGAGCAGGATATCGAAAATCTGGGCAGCGAAGATGAAACAGACGATCAGCAAACCGAACAGCACGATCAGCGACCGGATCAACCGCTTGCGCAGTTCGATCAGGTGATCGAGAAGCGGAGCCTCGCTGCCGGCCAGCTCGTCTTCGGGTTCCGTCGCAGCGGTCTTCGGGGCGTCGAGCTTCTTGACCTCGGCCATCAGCGCAGCTCCCCGTCAGTGGACGCGGGCCTGATTGGCTCGGGCGTTGCCACCGGTTCGGTGCCCGACGCAGAATTGTCGGCCGCCGGCTTCGGCTCGGCCGGCGCGATCGGGGCGAGATCTGCTGACGTTACAGGCGCAGTGGGCGCAGCTTTCGCCTTTGCCGGAGCCCGACGCGCGCGCTTTGGCTTTTCAGCGCTCTCTGAATTCTCGGGTGCGCTCTTGGTCGCTGTGGCGCGAACGGGTGTCTTGCGTGCGGGGGCAGCCTTGCCGGGCGACGCCGGCTTCGCTGTCGCAGGAGCCTTTGCCGCCTTCACCGCCTTGGTGGTCTTAGGCGCAGTGGCCTTCGGCGCAGCGGGATCGGCACTGGGCTCCACCGCAGCCGCTGAAGATGCCGTACCGGCATCGGTGCTGCGGGGCTTCATACCGGCGGCGGCACGGATTTCGTCGACCACGCTCTCTGCTTCAGGATCGGCCGGCTTCAGCTTCCCCGACGGCTTCGGACCATCGGGTGTCATCGCATTGAATTCGCGCCGAATCTCGTCGCTGGTCTGCTTGAGCGGCTGGGTGATCGAATTGCGCAGATTGCGCACCTCATCGAGCCCGGTCGTCCGGTTTATCTCTCGCTGGAACTCGTTGCCCATGCGACGGATCGAACCCATGAATCGGCCGACCTTCTGCATGACCATCGGCAGGTCCTTGGGGCCGATGACAATCAGCGCCACGACGCCCAGGACGAGCATCTCCGTCCAGCCGATACCGAGCATGTTCTAGCTTCCCTGAGCCGGGCCCCAGCCCGGACGCGCGGTTCGGACCCCGAAGGCGGAGGCCGAGCCGGTCATGTCATGAATGGTCCGTTTGCGCGCGAGGCGCCTCAAACGTCCTTCTTTTCGGGCTCGCGCGCATCGACCTGTGCAGTCGCATCGAGGCGCGGGGCGGGCTTGTCTTCCTCGCGCATACCCTTCTGGAACGCCTTGATGCCCGAGGCGACCTCGCCCATCATGCCCGAAATCTTGCCACGTCCGAACAGGAGCAGCACGACCACGGCGACTACGATGATGCCCCAAATACCCGGTGCGTGCATGATGCTTCTCCTTCAGATTACGCTCTGGCCACTGACGCCAGAAATAGGTTCAATCCTTGACGAACACAAGCACGTGTTCGGAATTGAGAGACAGGTAGACATCACGCCCCGGTATGAAGCGCGGATCGGAACGCTGCCGGATACTGACCGGCCGGTCCAGCCCTTCGACCTTCACTTCGCAGAGATCGATGCCGATGGCATCCCGTTTGTCCACGATCCGGCCCGGCACGCCCTGCCCCTCAGAACCCATCTCGAGCACCCCGAACGGACGGATGGCGACAATGAGCCGTGTGCCATCGGGATGGTCAGGCGTCGGCACCGACCCCAGGGGTGTCAGCGCCCGGCCACCGGCCACCGTCGCCTCGATCTCGCTGAGCGGCGAAAAGAACCGGGCAGCACTCAGATCGGCAGGCGCATTGTAGATCGCGGACGCGGTGTCGATCTGCACGATCCTGCCCTTGCGCAGCAGGGCGATCCGGTCCCCCAGAAGCATTGCCTCCTCGGGATCGTGCGTGACGATGATGGTCGTGGCGTGGGTCTCCCGGAGGATCGCCAGCGTCTCGCCGCGCACCGTCTCGCGCATGCGAGCATCGAGGCTCGAGAAAGGCTCGTCGAGCATCAGCACGCCCGGCCTCGGGGCAATTGCCCGAGCAAGAGCAAGGCGCTGCTGCTGGCCGCCTGAGAGCATGTGCGGATAATCGGCCTCGCGCTGGGCAAGACCCACGCGGCGCAGCGCCGAGCGGGCCTGCGCCAGCGCAGCCTGGCGCCCCAGGGGCTTGAGCCCGAACGTGACGTTCTCAAGCAGGGTCAGATGGGGGAACAGGGCAAAGTCCTGAAACATCAACCCGATTCCGCGCCGGTCGGGCGGCATATGAAATCCGCGGCCCGAGACCACCTCGTCGTTGATCCGAACCTCCCCGCCATCGACACGCTGTATGCCGGCGGCAACCCGGAGGGTCGTCGACTTTCCAGAACCCGATTCGCCCAGAAGGCAGACGATTTCCCCAGGCCGCAGGGCGAGGCTGAACTTGTCGAGCACCTTCTGCCCGCCAAGGGATACATCCACCTGGTCGAACGAGAGCGCAGCGGCGAAGCTGACACCCGCCGTGCCACGCGCCCCCCAATCGTTTGCCGATCCTACCGGCTGGCTCATCGGATTGCAGGAGCCGGCATCTCGCTCCCCTCTTCGTCATCACTATCCTGCTCGTCATCGGTGTCGTCAGGGTCGAGGGGATCTTCGTCCTCACGCAACGCGCCATCGAACGGCAGAGGCATCTGCAGATTGGGCGGCAGTCGTGACGACAAGAGCCCCGCACCCTTCAGTTCCTCGAGCCCCGGCAGGTCGCTGAGGCTCTCGAGCCCGAAATGGTCGAGGAACGCCTCAGTCGTTCCATAGGTCACCGGGCGTCCTGGGGTCCGGCGACGCCCGCGCATGCGGATCCAGCCGGCCTCCATCAGGAGATCAAAAGTCCCCTTGCCGGAGGCTACCCCCCTCACCTCCTCCACCTCAGCGCGCGTGGCCGGCTGGTGGTAGGCGATGATCGAGAGGGTCTCAAGGGCCGCTCGCGACAGCGCCCGGCTCTCGGTTTCCTCGCGACGCAGCAGGAAGCCCAGATCCTCCGCCGTCCGAAACGCCCAACGGGCACCACGCCTCACGAGATTGACGCCCCGAGGCGCATAGCTCAACGCAAGAGCCTCGAGGATCGCCTCCACGTCGGCACCTTTTTGCAGATAGGGGGCGATGTCGCTGGGTGCCAGAGGTTCGGTCGACGCGAACAACAGCGCTTCTGCCACGCGCAAATCACGGGCCGCAGCTTCTCGCCGCTCGTCCTCGTCTTCCGGATGCGGATCAGTGTCTGTCATCGGAACCTTCAGTGGGGCCAGCCTGCTTGCGCCTCAGCAGCAGAGGCCCGAATGCCAGCGTCTGGCGGAGTTCGAGCTCACCCTGGCGCACGAGTTCGAGGCTGGAAGCGAAGCTGGAAGCCATGGCCGTTACCCGTTGCTCGGGCGAGCCCAGATATTGGGCAAGATAGGCGTCGAGGGCCACCCATTCGGAGCTCTCCCCCAATAGGCGCTGCAATATGTCGCGCGCCTCCTTCAACGACCAGACCGTGCGGCGCGCCAGTTCATAGTCGGTCGGCACGCCCCGCTCACGCTGGATGGCATAAGCCTTGAGCAGATCGTAGAGGCTTGCTTCCCAGAGATTCCGCCTGTTGACGGTGATCGGCTCCGGCAGCCCCCGTGCGTAAACCTGGAAGCCGAGCCGTGGCCGGTTCATCAACTGGCTGGCTGCCTGGCGCATCGCTTCAAGTCGCTTCAGCCGAAACTGGAGGAGCGCCGCCATCATCTCGCCGGAAGGCTCTTCATCGCCAGGCGCCTGTGGCACCATCAAGCGGCTCTTCAGATAGGCAAGCCACGCCGCCATGACGAGATAGTCGGCGGCGATTTCGATCCGCTTTTCTCGGACCGTCTCGATGAAAGCGAGATACTGCTCGGCCAATGCCAGAACGGAAATCCGGGTCAGATCGACCTTTTGACGGCGTGCGAGATCGAGAAGCAGGTCGAGCGGGCCACCATAGCCAGCCACATCGACATAAAGCACTTCGTCCACCGGCGAGGCAGACGACGTGCCGCTGTCAAACCAATTGTGTGGCGCCTTGGCCATGGGGTCCTGCGGCTCCGTACCGAACGGGCGGCAATGTCGCCTTCGCCCGGTCCGAAATCAACCCGTCAGCCGGGCACCGCAAAGCAATCGCCACCATTCGCCTTGACCGAATTGCAGACCCGCGTCGCTTCGTCGATCGAGTTGGCCGGCAACCGGACGCGGTAGTAGACACCGCGATCCCCAAGGTTCGCTCGCTGGATCTCGAGCGGGCGGCCTCCGAAGAGCCCACCCCAACGCGCCTGCACGTCGCTGAGGGACTGCCGTGCCTCACCTTCCGAACGCTGCGAGGAGAGCTGAACATAGGCAGGCGCGTTGCTGGGTGCCGCAGCTGGCGCCGCTGGCTGGCTCGGCTGAGCGGAAAGCGCGTTGACGGGCGAGGTCGGCTGATTGGCGGCAGCAAGCGCCTCCCGGTTTACCGGCCGCGGCATGGGGATCGGGGCGAGCACGTTGGCACCTGGCGCGGTGGGCGTTTCGGCTCCGCTCAACAGCGCCTGATCGCTGGTTGCAGCGGGGGGAACGAGATTTCCATCAGCCGTGATCGGCGCAGTGTCGGTAGGCACGTCGGCAGTGGCAATCGCATCAGCAATCGGGTCGCTACCGGGCGTGGTATTGCCGGAGGCCGACAGGGGCGACAGCAGATCGGGAGTCTGGTTCTCCGCCCCCGGGATGGTCGGCACGTTGGGGCGGGCGACGGGAAGTTCCTGAGCGCCTGCGACCGCATCGTCTCCGCTGACAATGGTGCCGTCCGGCCGAACGGTGACCGTCCGGACGCGACGGTTGGCCAGTCCGGTTTCGTTGGGGTCGGCCGCCGCGACGCGGGGCGTATCGATCGTGGCCGTCTCGGTCTGGTCCCGAGGGACGAGTTGCTCGCCATCGGCACCCGCCGATACGCCGTCGAGTTCGTCGAAGACGACGGAGCGCGGTGCGTCCCCGGAATTTTCCGCCACTGGCGCCGGCTCACGCGCGGGACCGGCTTCCGCGGTCAGCACGGGGGCCTCCCCGTCGTCGCGTACCATGCCGATTACCCAATAGAGGCCGAATCCTGCAGCGAGCAACAAGACGATGGCGGCAGCCATGCCGATGAACTGCCGCGGTATGCCACGCGGGCGCATTGGCTTGACGCGCGACCGGCGGCGCGGGCGCTCATCGGGCGCTACCGCAGGCGCATCCTCGAGCCGCCCGACCTGTGCACCCGTCGCCGCGGCTGCGGCGAGAATCGCAGCCTCGGCCGCAGATTGGGATCCGGCTCCCGGCTCAGGAATGGCCGATCGCCGCGGCGCGAACTGCGCATTGAGAGGGGGCACGACCGGGCTGGCTGCCTGCGGCTGCTGTGGACGCTGGGGCGACGTAGGGGGTTCGGACAGTTCGACCCGCACCGCTTCACCGATGAGACTTTCGATCTCGTCCATCGGGTCGACGTCGAGGTTCGGCTCGCCACGCGGTAAAGCGGGCTCGCTCTTTCCGCCCAGACCAAAGACTGGCGGAATTGCGAAGCTGTCGTTTTCCGGCCGCGGGCGCTGTCGCTCCTGCCGGTTGACCTGATGGACATGCGTCGGCTGCGGCATCACCGCCGGCTCGACCACAGTTGGGCGACCGTCACCACCCGGGATGAAAAGGGGTGGCCGAGGGGTCGGTGCCGCAGGTGGAGAAGTGGGTGCAGCGGCGCGCGGTTTGGTCTCCTGCGCGTCGAGCTCGGACGAAATCAACGCCGCGATCGGGTCAAACGGATCGGCATCCGCCTCAGGGGCGGGCGACGGCGGCATCGAAGGCTTGGCGGCCATTTGAGCAGCGGGCTCGGCCTGGGCTTCGGCTGCGACCGGATCGGGCCGCGTCTCGGCAGGCGAAGCATTCCCCTCTTCGCTGCGGGGCGGTTTCTGCTGAGCATCTGAGTCCGCGTCGCCGGAAAAGTCCTTGGCACTAAAACCAAAATCGAAGTCGAAGCCATCCTCTCCGCGCGTCGGAGAGCCAACGGACGTTGCGGTTGGGCGAGGTGCGACAGGAGCGACCGGCGTGCCGAAGCCGGGTTCCTTGCGCTCGGCGGCGGGACCAGGCTGGACGCGTGGCTCGGCCTTTACCGGCGCCACTGCAGGTGCGCTCGGTGTTTGTCGGAGGGCCGGCTGCGGGGCAGCGGGGCTCGGCATGCGGGGCGCAGCGCTGGATTGCGGAGCGCCGAACTGCGGCTCCGTGCGGGCCTGAGGGGTTGGCACGGGCTGATCCATGCCAGGGATGCGAATGGTCGGGGGACCGGAGCGCGGCACCGCTTGCGTCGATGGCTCGACACGTGGCGCGCTTGGCGCATCGGGACGTGCTGCAGGCATGTCCGCACCCGGGATCCGAATTTGGGGGCG
Organism: Arsenicitalea aurantiaca; assembly: GCF_003994485.1. Classification (GTDB taxonomy): domain Bacteria; phylum Pseudomonadota; class Alphaproteobacteria; order Rhizobiales; family Devosiaceae; genus Arsenicitalea; species Arsenicitalea aurantiaca. The sequence continues at coordinate 312,697 of NZ_RZNJ01000002.1, read as the reverse complement.
CGGAGGGGAAACGGGCTGTGCTGCTTGCGGCGGTGTCTGGGGCTGCGCCTGTGCGGCCATCGGAGGGACTGAAGGCCTGATCGGCTCCGACTGCGAAGCGGGAGCAGGCGGTCGGGCTTGAGGCTGCGCCTGCGCCGGAGCCTGCGGTGCGGCCGGGCGCTCGGAGCGAGCCGCATCGGAAGGGATGGCGGGGCGCGGCGTGTCTGTCGGCCCCGATGGCACGGTTGGCCCGGCAGTCCGCGCGGCGGCAGGTGGCTGCGGCTGCGGCTGCCGAGGTGCCTGCTGCGGAGCCTGTTGCGCAGGCTGCTGGGGCGCCTGCTGCTGGGGCTGTTGCTGTTGCGGCTGTTCGGTTCGCGGAGCCTGGGGCTGGTCCTGTCTCGGCTCAGGAGATTTCGGTGCTGGCGCAGGCTGCGGCGTGCGGGCTGCGGCCTGGAACGGCGCCTGTTGCTGAGGAGCAGGTGCAGCAGCCGGCCGCTGAGGAGATTGCGGCGCCGGTGCAGGCGCAGCAGGCTGAGGCGCTGCCGGACGCGACTGGGCGGCGGCGCCGAGATCGCCGGGCACGCGGAAACCGGGAGCGGGCTGATCGGGGCGCGGCTGGCCCTCCGCCTGCGGCTTATCGCCGGATGCGTCGCCGTTCGCGCCCTGCGCCATCAGCTTCGCCAGCTCGGCGATCAAGTCGTCAGAATTGTCCGGCTGCCCTGCCATCTGCTACGGTCTCGCCGCCATCGATGACGACGCCCTCTTATTCGTGTTCAGCTGATCCCCGGCGCCCCTGCCCTGCGGCGAGTCATCACACCAATGCGCCCGAATTATGAAAGTTCTTCCGGGGCATTGACACCCAAAATCGCCAGCCCGTTGACCAGCACTTGCCTTACTGCAGCGACCAAAGCGAGTCGCGCCATGGTCAGTGTCGGATCTTCAGCGTTAACAAAGCGTAAGGACGGATCTTCCTTGCCCTTTGCCCAGAAGCCGTGGAAGGCCGCGGCAAGATCGTGGACGTAGAAGGCAACCCTGTGCGGCTCATGCGCAGCAGCCGCAGAAGCGACGATGCGTGGCCATTGCGCCAGCACCCTGACGAGGTCGAGCTCCTCAATCGTCCCGAGCCGCGAGAGATCGGCCATGGCCAGCGCCGAAGGGCTGACAACGAGGTCGGGCAAGTCCTTGGCAGCGTTCCGGAAAACCGAGCAGGCCCGGGCGTGCGCGTACTGAACGTAGAACACGGGATTTTCGCGCGTCTGCTCGCGCACCTGAGCAAAGTCGAAGTCCAGCGTCGCGTCGTTCCGGCGGAACAGCATCATGAAGCGGGTGGCATCGGGACCGACTTCCTCGACGACGTCGGCAAGCGTGACGAGATCGCCAGAGCGTTTGCTCATCTTCACCGGCTCGCCATTGCGCAGCAGCCGGACGAGCTGGCAGATCCGAACGTCGATGTCCGCTTCGCCACCCGAGACAGCCTTTCCGGCGGCCTGCAGACGCTTCACATAGCCTGAATGATCGGCGCCGAGCACATCGATCATGTGCGTGAAGCCGCGGAGATATTTGTTGCGATGGTAGGCGATGTCGGCGGCAAAATAAGTATATGAGCCGTCCGATTTCACCAGCGGCCGGTCCACATCATCGCCCCAGTCGGTGGCGCGGAAGAGGGTCTGCTCGCGGTCTTCCCAATCTTCGGGGGTCTTGCCCTTCGGGGGCTCCAGCCGGCCCTCATAGACCATTCCCTTTTCCCGCAGCCAAGCGAGTGTCGAGGCGATATCGCCCCCCTCGCCGTGCAGCTGCTGTTCGGAAAAGAACACGTCATGATGGATGTCGAGCTTGGCGAGATCGGCCCTGATCAGCTCGAGCATGGCCGCAAGAACGCGTGTCTTGATGAGCGGCAGCGCCTCCGCCTCGGGCATATCGAGCAGGCCCTGTCCAAACTCCTCGACAAGCGCCTGCCCCACCGGGACGAGATAGTCACCGGGATAGAGGCCAGCGGGAATCTCGATGGTTTCCCCGAGCGCCTCGCGGTAGCGTAGCATTGCAGAGCGGGCGAGCACCTCGACCTGCCCGCCGGCATCGTTGATGTAATATTCCCGCGTAACATCGAAGCCCGCGTAATCCAGCAGGGCGGCAAGCGCATCGCCGTAGACGGCGCCACGCGTGTGCCCGACATGCATGGGTCCTGTCGGGTTGGCCGACACGTACTCGATGTTGACTTTCTGCCCGCCGCCAATGCCGGACCGACCGAACTCCGCGCCCTGCTCGCCCACTGCCCGCAGCACACCCTGCCAGACCGACCCGGCCAGACGGAAATTGAGGAAGCCGGGACCGGCCACTTCGACAGAAACCACATCGCGATCGGCGGAGAAACGTTCGGCGAGCGCCGCGGCGACTTCGCGCGGGCTCTTGCCCAACGGCTTGGCCGCAACCATCGCCGCATTGCTCGACAGGTCGCCATGGCCGGCATCGCGCGGCGGTTCCACCACGGCGCGCGCCACGACATCTTCGGGAAGGTCCGGATAAAGCGCGGCCAGCGCCTCGGCGACACGGGCAGAAAACAGTGCAAATACGTCCATGGGGATGTCCATCGGGCCAGTGCGGGCGGGATTGCGGGGGTTAGCTCAATTCCGGATGAGCGTCAAACAGACGAACATGTTCGGCCTGGGCATAGGGATCTGTCATGCCGGCGATGAAATCGCAGACGATCCGCGCCCTCGCGTTGTCCGACGCGGCCATCGCCATCGCCTGACCCCATCGTCCCGGCATCTGCGCGCCCGAGACATAGGCATCGAAGAGCGCTCCGACCAACGCCTGGCTCTGGCGTACTGGCGCCATGACGTCCTCATGGCGATAGACCCGACTGAAGAGAAAAGACTTCAAGTCCTTCTCCGCGCGGGCGATCTGAGGCGAGAAGCTGACCAATGTCCTGCCAGCAGCACGGACATCGTCGGCGGACGATGGTTCGAGCTCTGCCAGATTGGCGCTCGTCGTTGCGATCACGTCCTCGATGGAGCGTGTAATCAGGCGCCGCTGGACTTCATGCGCCTGGCGGGCCGGATCGATGTCGGGCCAGAGGCGCATCACTTCAGAGACCAGCTGACCGACGAGAGGCACATCCGCGAGATCCTCAAGCGTGATGAGGCCGGCACGAAGCGCATCGTCGATGTCGTGTGCGTTGTAGGCTATATCGTCGGCGATGGCCGCTGTCTGCGCCTCGAGACTGGCGTGGGAGGACAACTGCAGATCGGCACTGGCATCGATCTCGTCGAGACCGAACGGCAGGCCCTCATCGGCATATCGCCCAACCGGCGCCCCCGCGGCGTCGAGAAGCGGCCCGTTGTGCTTGAGGATGCCTTCCAGCGTCTCCCAGCTCAAATTGAGACCGTCATGCTCGGCATAGCGATTTTCAAGTCGGGTGACGACGCGCAGTGCCTGGATGTTGTGGTCGAAGCCGCCCCATGGGGCCATCTTTTCGGCCATGACGCGCTCACCGGCATGCCCGAATGGTGTGTGTCCCAGATCATGGGCGAGCGCCACGGCTTCAGCGAGATCCTCATCAAGCCTCAGGGCCCGGGCGATCGACCGGGCCATCTGGCTGACCTCGAGCGTGTGGGTGAGCCGCGTGCGAAAATGATTGCCCTCGTGATGAAGGAAGACCTGCGTCTTGTGCTGCAGCCGGCGGAAGGCGGTCGAATGGATAATCCGGTCCCGATCGCGCTGGAACTCGGAGCGGGTGGGGCTCGGGCCCGTGCCATGCCGCCGGCCGCGGCTCAGTGTCGGGTCGGCGGCATAGGGCGCGCGCGAAGGAAGTTCCAATGGCATCGGTTTGGCTCTGGCCCTTTTCAAGCACCCGGCGGGCTCCTAGATTAGGGGACGAATTCGCCGCCACCCGGAAGGCCGCACCATGACTGACGTCTCCCTAGCACCAAACCAAGTTGAACTGACAGACCGCGCTGCGCGACGCATTGCGCGGATCCTGTCGAAGGAGCCTGAGGGCACCGCCTTGCGGATCTCGGTTTCGGGCGGAGGCTGCTCGGGCTTTCAGTATGAATATGATCTGGTCAATGAGGCGCCGACGGGGGATGACCTCGTGCTCGAGCGAGACACGGCTCGCGTCTTCATCGATTCGATGAGCCTCGAGTTCATGGGCGGCGCGCAGATCGACTTTGTCGACGATCTGATCGGGCAGTCTTTTCAGATCAAGAATCCGAATGCCGTGGCATCCTGCGGATGCGGAACGAGTTTTTCGGTCTAGCTGATATTTTGAATCAGGCAGGACGAGGTCGGGAGAGGCATGCTGGCCGCTCCCGACGCTGGGACTATTGAGCCGGCGTGCCGATGGCGCGCGATTCGATCTCGGCATTGATGCGCAGCACGAGCGACTCGTCGGCCTGAGCCACAGTCAGGATTTCGTTGTACTGCTGCAGATCGATGCCGGGGGTCGCCTCTACCGCTTCGGCCATGCGGCTGTTGGCCTGCTGCATGATGTCTTCCTGCGCCTCGGCGGTTTCGGCCTGCTCCATTTGCGGTGCGACCTCCTCGCCGATCAAGTTGACCTCGATGAAAGCGGTCGCAAACGCGGCGATGAGTTCGTCGCTATAGCTCGGTGCGGGTTCGGCCTGCTGCTCGACCATGCCCTGCGCGAGTGCAGTGCCCGCAGCCGCAGGGACGAATGCGAGGCCGACGGCCACAAGCGCCGCCCGCGTAAGATTTGCATTGAACAGGAAACGTCCTTTCGAAATTCTCTGGATCGCAACCGGCGCGTGAAGCGTCGCGCCCGTCAGCGGCGCGAATGTCCTCTCCTCATGCGACTGCAATTGGGGCGCTTTGCAGCCATGGCTGGGCCATTGCGTGAAGGCGATGTGGCGACTGGACAAACCTCCGGCAGCCGCTATGCAGTTGGTTCGACAAGCAGGAGGCCTCATGCGCATCGCGACCTGGAACATCAACGGCATCAAGGCGCGCCTCGGGCAGCTGGAGCAATGGCTGCGCCAGGAGGAGCCGGACATCGTCTGCCTTCAGGAGATCAAGACAGTCGACGAGGGCTTCCCCCGGGCCGAAATCGAGGCGCTCGGGTACAATGTCGAGACCCACGGCCAGAAGAGTTGGAACGGCGTGGCCATTCTCTCGCGTCTGCCCTTCGACGAGGTGACGCGCGGACTGCCCGGAGACGAGGAAGACGAGCAATCCCGGTTGATCGAGGGCGTGTTCTCGGTCGAAGGCGGGATCGTGCGCGTCTGCAACATCTATCTGCCGAACGGCAATCCGGTGGATTCCCCGAAATTCCCCTACAAGCTGGCATGGATGGATAGGCTCATCGCCTATGCGGAATCACGGCTCTCGCTTGAAGAGCCGTTCGTACTCCTGGGCGATTTCAACATCATCCCCGCGCCAATCGATGCGCATGATCCCGAAGCCTGGTGGGGCGATGCGCTCTTCCGGCCCGAGAGCCTCGAGCGATTCCGGCGCCTGCGCAATCTGGGGCTGACCGACGCCCTGCGCGCGGTGACGGATGAGCCCACCTACACCTTCTGGGATTTCCAGGCCGGAGCGTGGCGGCGCAATGCAGGGATCAGGATCGACCATCTTCTGCTCTCGCCGCAGGCAGCCGACCGGCTAGAGGACGTCATCGTGCACAAGGATGTGCGCGGCTGGGAGAAACCCTCCGACCATGTTCCGGTCGAAGGCGTCTTCACGCTCTGAGGGCGAAGGCCTTTAGAGGCCGCCGAAGCGGTTTCCGAGAGAATCGGCCATTCGCACGGCCTCTGTGCGCTGCTCGGGGCTGGCGACGGACATGGCACTGTTGAGCATGTCCTTAATCCAGGCCTCGTCCATGGTGCCGGTAGAACGCCGGTTGGCGACCGTCAGCCACATCAGGCCTTCTACGGGCTGAGCCTCGAGGCCATCGCCGTTGAAGAGCATGTCGCCCAGTCGCGCCTGTGCTGGCGCGTGCCCCTTGCGTGCTGCCAGAGAGAGCCAGCGTGCGCTTTGCAGTGCATTGCCCCCCAGTTCGCTTTCCTCAAGGTAGAGCTGACCGATCCGATACTGTGCGTCGGCATCCCCAAAATAGGAGGCGGCGTGGAACATCAGCGCGTTTGAACGCTCCTGGTCCTTGGGGATACCCGCATCCGGCAAGCCTTCGCGATAATACTCGCCGACCTTCACGAAGGATTGGGCAACGATGTCCGCCTCGACGCCGCGCGGCGGCGTGTCGGCATGGTCATTGGCGATCTGGGAGAAATAGCCGAACGCCTTGGCGCGGTCCTTCTGCACGCCCTGCCCGGTTTCGTACATGGTCCCGAGCTGCCACAAGGCCATGGGCTGCCCCGCCGCCGCAGCATCCTGCAGGGCCGAAACGAGATCGTCGTTCGATATGCCTCCGCCAGCGCCATCGAGCATGTTGGCCATGTTCAGCGCTGCGTCTACCGCCGTCTGCGCCCGTGCGGGAAGCCCGGCGGCCAGGACGGCCACCATCGATCCCAGGGCAACGGAGATCAGGGTATTGCTGACCCTAAATGTCCGCATGGTACTCCCTCTCGCCCCATCCGACGGCAACAGGATAAGACCTGCCGCGACTGGCGGAGCACACTGACATCACCTGACGCCGGCCAGAGAGCCCGTGCGCTACGCGCGGGATCATCAGGCTATGCGCCTCACCTGTGCCCGGAGATTGCGTGCACGATGCCTCAAGGGCCGGCAGCTCTCCGGATCGATATTCAATTGACGGGTCGAGGGGCCAAAGATCGAGGTGCCGGACTACTCCGGTTTCTCTCACTCGCGACTTGCCCGCCCGCATCCGGTTCTCCCCCTTGTTTAGGGTTAGATTGTGGCGCGGGGTGTCGCCAAAAGGTTGACGGAAGGGGCCCAGGGGCGGGATTCGAAGTTGCTGTTGCAAAAACAGCACTTGAGGGTTTGGGAGGCGTAAACACGCCTCCCGCAATACGCTTTATCGCATAAAGAGTTCGCTATCAGGTGAGGCGGGCCAGCGCCTCAAGGAGCTTTTTGCGACGGTCGGCGGCGTCCGAACGCCGGGTCCGCTGCTCCTCGATCACCTCCTCGGGAGCCTTGGCGACGAACTGCTCATTGCCCAGCTTCTTATCGATCTTGGCGATCTCGTCGTCGATCTTGGCGACGTCCTTTTCGAGACGCGCCCGTTCGACCGAGAGATCGATGACGCCAGCCAGCGGCAGCGCGAAAACCGCTTCGCCCAGAATGATCTGCGCCGAGCCGGCCGGGACCTCCGAACCGTAGCTGACCGATTCGAGCCGGGCGAGCCGCTCGATAGCGGCAAGGTTGGCTTCGACGCGCGTGCCCGTCTCTTCGCCTGCGCCGATGATCTGAAGCGCGATCTTGGCACCGGCAGGCACATTCATCTCCGTGCGAACCGAGCGGATCCCGGAGACGAGCTGGATGAGCCAGTCCATCTCGGCATCTGCGTCAGCATCCTCCAGCCCCGACAGGTCCGGCCAGCGCGAGACGATCAGCAGTTTCTCGCGCGCCGGGCCGATCTTGCCCGTTTCGCCCCAGAGCTCTTCGGTGACGAAAGGCATGAAGGGGTGGAGGAGCTTCAGGATCTGATCGAGTGCAAAGGCCGCGGTGGCGCGTGTCTCGGCCTTGGCGGCCTCATCCTCACCCGTCAGCACCGGCTTGGCGAGTTCCACATACCAGTCGCAGAAGACGCCCCAGACGAAGTCGTAGGCGGCGTTGGCGGCTTCGTTGAACTTGAAGTCCTCGATGCCTTTGGTAACGGCACCCACCGCGCGGTGCGTGGCGCTTACGATCCAGCGGTTGAGCGCCAGCGTGTTGGCCCTGGGATCGTATCCCTCGACGCGCCGGCACTCGTTCATCTCGAGGAAGCGGGCGGCATTCCAGAGCTTGGTGACGAAGTTCCGATAGCCTTCCACCCGGCTCATGGCGAGCCGAAGGTCCCTGCCCTGCGCAGCCATGGCGGCGAGGGTGAAGCGCGTGGCATCGGCGCCATAGCCGTCGACGAGGCTCAGCGGATCGATGACGTTGCCCTTGGTCTTGCTCATCTTGGCGCCGTGCTCGTCGCGCACCAGCGCATGCACGTAGACTGTGTGGAACGGCTCTTCGTCGAGGAACTCGATGCCCATCATCATCATCCGGGCCACCCAGAAGAAGATGATGTCGAACCCGGTGACCAGCACGTCGGTCTGGTAGTATTTGCGCAGCTCGGGGGTATCCTCGGGCCAGCCCAGGGTCGAGAACGGCCAGAGCGCAGAGGAGAACCAGGTATCGAGAACGTCCTCGTCGCGATGGATAGGCGCCTTGGAGTCCTGCAGTTCGGCGAAGGGATCGGTTTCCTTGAGCTTGGCGAGCAGCTCGGGTTGCTTGCGCGCGCGCTGGACGGTTTCGAACTGGGTGAAAGCCTCCTGATACCCACCGGAGGTCAAGCCCTGGTTGAACACCGTCACCGGCCGGCCGTAATAGGACTTGGCTTCGGCGATCGCTTCCTCTTCCGTTGCGCCCACGAACACTTTCGGTCCCTTGTCGGCATTACCGAAATCGGGATCGGTCGAAAGGCGCGGCCCGTACCAGGCGGGGATCTGGTGGCCCCACCAGAGCTGGCGCGAAATGCACCAGGGCTTGATGTTCTCCATCCAGGAGAAATAGGTGTTTTCCCAGTTCTGCGGCACGAATTTCGTCCGCCCCTCGCGCACGGCGGCGAGCGCGCGTTGAGCGAGCACTTCGGCATTGACGAACCACTGGTCGGTCAGGAACGGCTCGATGACCACCTGCTTGGACTTTTCGTCGTAGGGGACCATGATCTTCTTGTCTTCGACCCACATGACGGCGTCGATGGCTTCGAGGTCCACCAGCACCTTGGCGCGCGCCTCGAACCGGTCGAGCCCGCGATAATCCTTAGGCGCATAGCCGTTGATGCGGGCGGCTGTGGTGAAGATGTTGATGGGCCGGAGGTTGTGCCGCAGCCCAACCTCGAAATCGTTGAAGTCGTGCGCAGGCGTGATCTTGACCGCACCCGAGCCCAACTCGGGATCAGCATACTCGTCGCCCACAATCGGAATGCGTCTGCCGACCAGCGGCAGGATGACGTATTTGCCGATCAGGTGCTGGTAGCGCTCGTCTTCGGGATGAACCGCAACGGCCACGTCACCGAGCATGGTTTCGGGGCGCGTCGTGGCAACGACGATATGATCCTCGGAATTTTCGACCGGATAGCGCAGATGCCACATCTTGCCGTCCGTCTCGATGTTCTCGACTTCGAGATCGGAGATGGCGGTCTCAAGCACCGGATGCCAGTTCACGAGTCGCTTGGCGCGATAGATCAGGCCCTTGCGATAGAGCGCGATGAACACCTCGCGGACGGCTTCGGACAGCCCTTCGTCCATGGTGAAGCGCTCGCGCGAGAAATCGGCCGAGGCGCCGAGGCGCTTCAGCTGATTCATGATGGTGCCGCCGCTCTCGGCCTTCCATTCCCAGACGCGCTTGAGAAATTCCTCGCGCCCCAGTTCGCGCCGGCCGGGCTGCTGGTTCTCCATCAGCCTCCGCTCGACGATCATCTGCGTGGCGATCCCGGCATGATCGGTGCCCGGCTGCCACAGCACATCCTTGCCGCGCATACGCTCGAAGCGGATCAGGATGTCCTGGATAGTGTTGTTGAGCGCGTGCCCGATATGCAGGCTACCCGTGACGTTTGGGGGCGGGATGACGATCGAGAAGGTTTCGGCGCCCGGTTCGGCACCCGCGCCGGCGGCGAAGGCCTCGGCGTCGAGCCAAGCCTGGTAGATGCGCCCTTCGACTGAGGCGGGCTCATAGGTCTTTTCGATCATTGTCGGACTCGCAAACTGCAGCGGCCCGCCCCGCGCCCCCTTGGGGCGCAGAGCCGGCCTTGAAAATCGGTAGTGGTTCTAAGCGCGAGCGGGGGTGCGAAGTCAACAGCGCCGGGACGGCGCGCGCCGGTGCAGCGACTCTATTCAGTTGCCGCCGCGGGAAATCCGGGCGATCTCGCGCTCGACCATGCGCTCGACGACGGAAGGCAGGTTTTCGTCCAGCCATTCCTTGAGCATCGGCCTCAGCATCTCGCGCATCATGGACTCCACCGTGACGCCCTGCCCGACTGGGCTTTGCGAGCTGAGGCGTGCAAAGGTCTGCTGCACCGCAGCGTCGGTCGCCGGACCAATCAGGCGGTCCGCCATCTCCTGCGACAGGGTCGGGTCAGGCATGGTGGAGGTCCGTGGGGCGTTGACGCGTGACGGTGCGGGGGGCACGGTCGAGCTCGATAGCTGGGAGACCTGCGGACGTTCATAAGGGCGGCCAGCAGGGCCCGAGGCCTGTACCGGTCGCGATCCCGCAGTGGGGGCGGCGGAGGTCCGGCCCATGGCACTGCGGGCCTCGTCCTCTTCTCCGGCAAAGGCGATATCTTCAGGATCGACCAGTTCGGCAGCGGCACCGTAGCTTTCATCGGCCGCTTCGAGCACTGCTTCCGGCCCCTCAGGCTCATCGCCGTCCAGAATCTGTTCGGGGCTCAGCGCCAGGGGCGTCGTCTCCTCTCCGCGAGAAGCGCTTCCTGACTGCGGCCCGGGATTGGCCGTCAGGTAGGACGGCAGCTGCGGTACGGGCCGCGAAGCCTCAGATGCGGGCGATGACACGGGACCAGCCTCCTCGTTGCGCATGTCGGCCGGGCGCGAGGGGGCGCTGGCCATTGCTGGAAACGGACGATCCGACGGCCTCGTATCGGGTTCGGGAGCCGACATTCGAGGATAAGGCGCCGCCGTCGGGATCGGCGCGACATAGGGCTTACGCTCGGCGCCGGAAGCGTCATCATCGGCTATGATCTGCCGAATGGACGACAAGATCTCGTCCATGGAAGGCTCTTTATGTGCAGGCTTGTTCATCACGGCCTCACCGGGTGGCCCGAACGGGGATCATACCGCCCGCGGCACACCGCTTGATTCGTTAATGAAGACCTTAGCTTGCACGCCGCGCCAGCGGAACCTGAGCGCATTGCGACCAAAGGGTTTCCCCCCGAAGATTCGGTCAAACCCTCGCGAGCCTACTGCAGGGCGCGCAGTTCCTGCCACACGTCCTCGACCTGCTGCACGTAGCCTTCGGCGGACTTGACCTCGACGCGGAGGCCTAGATCGGAAGGTGAGAGCCGGCCGGTCGCAGCAATCAGTGAGAAGGCAGCGATCACCCGGCTTGCATTGGCGCCGATCAGGCCCTCGCGCGCGGTGGTCAGCTCAGCCTGCGCATCGAGCACGTCCAGGGTCGTCCGCTGCCCGACGTCCCGCTCCTGCACAATGCCTTCGACAACCAGCTGCCCTGCCGACACGGCCTGCTGGGCGGACTGGATTTGGGCGGTTGCGTTCTGGAGGGTCGACCATGCGGAGATGACCGATTCGCGAACCTGATCTCGGACCGCAAGGGCATCCACTTCGCTGCGCATGGTCTCGATGTTCGCCTTGCGCATGGTCGCGCCGAGCGCTCCACCCTGGTAGAGCGGGATCGACAGCTGCAGGCCGACATTGCCGGACATGCCAGGCGTGTTTCCGCCAAAGCAGCCCAGGGCACAGAGCGAACCGATCATGTTGAGTGTCGGCCCGAACGCTGCCCGGGCCGCATCCGCGCCTGCCTGCGAAGCGCGCACGGACGCCGCCGCCGTCAGGATGGCCGGGTGCCGATTGTCTGCCGAGGCGATGGCCTGGTCGAGGCTGCCCGGCACGTAGGGCGAAAAATCGAAGCTGCCGTTCAGCCCCTGCGGCGGACGGCCCACCCAGCGCTGGAAGCTCGCCTGGCTCGACTGCAGGCTCGCAATCGCTGCCTGGTAGGATGCAACACCCTGGGCGAGCCGCGTCTGTGCCTGGGAGACGTCGGTGCGCGTCCCCTCCCCGAGCCGGAGCCGGTCTTCCGCGGATCCGACCTGGCGCTGGAAGAAGGCCACGTTGTCCTGTCGCAATTGCACGAGCTGGGTGTCGCGCACGACGTTCATGTAGGCCTGCGCGACAGAAAGCAGGACGTTCTGTTCCTGATTGCGCAATGCATAGGTGCTGAGCTCGGTCAGTGCCCGGGCCTGCTCAAGCTGTGAGTTGGAGCGATTGTTGTCGAATACGTTCTGCCGGAAATCCATGTCCAGCCCGTAGCTCGTATTGAACGAGGAGCTGGGGCCACTGGGGCCGAGCGGAGTGTCGGTACTGCCCATCACCGAAAAACTTGCCCCTACGTCGGCGTTGAGGCCGATGCTCGGGCGCTGGCTGGCGCGTCTCAGCGCAATGTCCTCGGCCGAAGACTTCACGCTCAGAAGGGCTGAGGCGATGTTCGGATTGTTCGTATAGGCGTATTCCAGTGCCTCGCGCAGCGACTGCGCCTGGGCAAGTCCCGGCAGGGAAGCCGTCATGGCGAGCGCCAGGGCTAGCCGGCGCAGGGGACGGATGGACTTCATGAGGCAATTCTCCGACCGGACGGGCCAGGCCGTTCATTGCCATAAGCAACCGGCCGGCACAGATGCTGAGGAAACCCGAGACGCTGCTGTGGCGCAGTCTTGTGTCAAAACGATGCCAGCAAATGGTTAGCGCGAGCTTTCCCCTAGAACACGAACTCGGCGGCCCGTCCCAGTTCGCCGATCGGTGGAAGATAGAGATTGAACGCTTCGCGGGCGGCAACGCCTGACGCGGACTTGACGTGCAGGCTGGCAGCGGAGGCAACACCATCCTGCACCACGGCGACGAGGCGCCCTCCTGGCGCGATCAGATCGAACAGCTCTTGAGGCAATTGCCCGGCGGCAGCGCCGACCACCACGACGTCAAAGGGCTCCTCACCGGCGAGCGCGTCGAGCCATCCGGCGACGATGCGCGCATTGCCGAGACCGAGAAGGCCGATGGCTTCCCGGGCCTGATCTGCAAGTGCCGTGTCGGGCTCGAGGCCCACGACCTCCTGGCCCAGGGCCGAAACGACGGCGGTCGAATATCCCGTGCCGCACGCGACATCGAGCACCCGGTCGGTAGAGCGGATCTCGGCCAGCTGCAGCAGCTTGGCCAGCGCTGCCGGCGCGGGAAGCGCGCGCGGGCCGGTGTCAGCGTCCAGAGCCTGCAAATCGTCGATGTAGGCCAGCTCCCGGCGGGCCTCCGGCACGAAGACTTCACGCGGCACGCGGCCCATCGCGGCAAGAACGCGGCGATCGGTGATGCCGCCGGGGCGAAGCTGGGTATCGACCATGACCCGGCGTGCATGTTCGAAGTCGACCATCTGGCGTATGTTCCCGAAGCGGTTTCAACGCGGACCGTCATAGCCGCACCACAGACCCCGTTCAAGGCCAGGGCGGGTCGCCGTATCCAACGCATGACCCATTGCATGGTCGCTGCTTTGGATGCAGGAGTGTGCGGCACAGGAGTGAACCCATGGCAATGGCGGATGCTGACGCGGCTATCGCGGGTCCCGAGCACGCGGCCGATACCCATGCATCACGCATCGTCTCGGCGTTGCGCGAGGAGATCATGCGCCTCGAATTGCGGCCCGGCGACCAAATCTCGGAGACCGATATCGGCATGCGATACGGCGTGTCACGGCAGCCGGTGCGCGAAGCCTTCATCCGGCTCTCGCAATCGGGGCTCGTGCTGGTGCGCCCCAAGCGCGCAACGACGGTCGTCAAGATTTCCGAGCGCGCCGTGCTTCGGGCGCGCTTCATCCGGGAGGCAATCGAAGTCGAGATCGTGCGGCGCGCCGCTCGCGTGGCCGTCGCCACCGATATCGCAACCCTCGAATCGCTGATCGCGGCACAGGAGAAGGCGGCCGACCGGGGCGATCTCGTGACCTTCCACAGGCATGACGAGGCCTTTCACGAGGAAATCGCCCGCATCGCGGGGGTCGAGTTTGCCTGGGCCTTCATCGACGATCAGAAAATGCAGCTCGACCGGGTGCGGTTCATGACACTTGCAGGCGCGACGCCGCGGACCATTGGAGAGCATCGCGCCATCATCGCTGCCCTTGCGGCGCGCGACGCAGATGCCTCCGAAGGGGCGATGCGGCTTCACCTCAGCCGTATCGAGGAGCTGCTGGCAAGGGCCAAGACCGAATTGCCCGACTATTTCGAGTAGCGGCGCTTCAGCGGCCGCCGGCTAGAGAATAGAGGAAGCCGTTGTACGGCAGCCGCCAGGCGATGTCCGCTTGCGAGACGCGGGTTGCGATCGCTGCGGCGCAGACCAGATTAGCCTGCCCTTCGCGCGCACAAAATCCACTCGGACTGTCGAGCAATTGCAGCTGCGGCATGTCGGTGACCACGAAGATACCCCCCTCCGAGAGCGGGGCAACCGGTGGCACGACGAAGACGCGCCATCCCACGAGATACGCAACGAGCACGAGCACGGCGGCAAGGCTGATCAGTCTCCACAGCAGCTTGAACACCGCTCTTCTCCATTCGATTTGTCAAAGGCGCCCCATGGCCCGGGCGTTTCCGCCGCGGATAGCTAACCGGAAAGAGGGCGATTGCAAGGCCCGGTTCTCAATTTGCGGCGCTCGATCCCGCTTTCTCTTCAACGAGCCCGAGCATTGGTCCGAACCCGCCATGCCATGATCGATCGTTGCGGCGCAGTTCGGGCATGTAGAGGCCCGTGCCGCGGCCGCCATCCAGAAAGAGAGCATTGGGACAATCGAGACCAAGACGGAAGAGCTGCGCGAAGTCGTGGAAGTTGACATTGCCGTTGCTGATCGCAAGGCGAACCATGCCATCAGCGCACACCCCGACGCCGCTGCGCCGGGTCCGATCGGAAGATCCGGGGATCAATGCCGGATGCAGCGCGCCATCGATCACCAGCATCGGCCCGGACTGCGTGGCGAAATCTGCCGGTGGCGCCTCATCAATATAGGTGTCAGTCGTCAGGATGCCTGCCGTGCCATTCCCGACAAAAAAGACGCCATTAGGCCTCTTGTAGAAGTTCGGCACCTGCCGCGCCGGCCCGTCTATTGTCCGGGTATCGATGCGGCGGAGCGTCTCGCCCGCCTCCACATGCAGACCGAGCGGGGCAAAGTCGGTCGTATACATGCCGGCATTCATCGCAAGCACCAGGTCCAGCCCGTCAGACTCAATGCTCCGGGCAAGATTGGAGAAGCTTCGATAGGGCTTCCCCTCGGCGTCGCGCCAGAAAAGTCGCAGGTCATCGCGACCCGGATCGATCGTACAGACCATGTAGGCCGCGGCCTCGAACCGCTCCTCGCTGCAGTGCCGCGCCTGAGTGGGTCCGGCCGCAACGGCGAAAAACGCCGCTAGCAGGCCGACGGCCAAGGCCCCGGCAGCCAACCACCACTTCGATGCCAAGAATCGCGACATGATCGCCCCATAGCATGGGCAGCCAAATTCCGGGATCACGGATGTGTTGGAATAGAGGATGCTCCGTCGGGAGAGGCAAATTCGGTCCCTCCAAGCAATTGAGGGTCTTGCACTCGCCACCCTGCCGACATAAACACCAGCCGCAGAGGCCACGTGGCGGAGTGGTTACGCAGCGGATTGCAAATCCGTGTATTCCGGTTCGATTCCGGACGTGGCCTCCAAAAATTCCTTATCGAAATCAATAGTTTATTCCACCGCCCTCACCGACGGGAGGCGTTTCATGTCGCAGTCATGTTGCACTGAGATTCCCCGGATTTCCGGGCTTTCCCTTCGAGTGCCGGCGAATCCGTGCGACATGATATGCGACATGAAACTGCGGTTTGTCGGGGAAAGCGGCTCTAGGTGCAGCCTGTCGAACAGCTCCCTCAGTGAACATAAAAAAGGCGCGACCGGAGCCGCGCCAAGTTTCAGGAGTGGCATTCTTCAGGCTTAGTAGACGTAGACCAACAACTGTGACCCGTTCTGTTGAACGGCGAACACGTCGCTGGCGCTCATGTTCTGTCGCTGTAGGGAGGCTGTCAGCAGCGGATCGGCGGCTACAGCGCCATGGAGCTGGTTCAGTTGGCCGGACACCGAGGCCTGGACCTGCCGTTTGACGTCGCCGCAGACCCGGACCGGGACAATCTGCACCTGCTGAGCTCGAGCCCAACCGTTCAGAGTATTCCGGCTATAGTCGGAGTTCGCGATGATGTTGACGAGACGTTGCCCGTGTTCGCCCTGGCAGGCAACTGCGCCAGCCATGAAGGTGCCGGCCCCGCCACCGCCTCCGGCCCCGGGACCACCTGGATTACCTGGTCCACCCGGACCACCAGGTCCCCCCGGACCGCCGGGACCACCTCGGCCGCCAATAAGCCCGAGACTGACTTCCAGATTCAGGAGCTGATCCCCACCGACCGCTCCTACTGTCACGCGGCCAACGCTTTGATTCCCGCGGTTTAGAAGGCGCACATCGCCGTCGACGAGGTTGCGCCCGCCGATGCTGACATTGCCGTCAACCAACGACCCGCGGTTTGTCCCAGAGCCGCTTCCACCAGGGATGTTCACGTCGACGACGGTCTGTCCCCCGCCACTTGAGTTCGGTAGTACGTCAACGGTGCCGCCGCCGTCGCCGCCGATATTAACCAGGCCGCCGTCGCCGCCTACATTGACGAGACCGCCTGAACCACCAGAGATGAGTTGAGCGTGAACCGGAGCGGCGGTCATTGCTACCGCCAGGAGTACTGAAACACTACATAAAATTGTATTTTTCAATCTAGCCTCCTCGTTTTGCTGCGCAGCTCTCCTTGAGCTAACGATCATCTACAAAGCGTGACTCAAATGACCGCACCTCTTAACTGGTTCCCGCGCCCGACTTGCTTACTGATCAGCACACGACGCCTCACGCTGGGGCTAGATTAATTCATGCAGCAAACTGAGGGGCCTGCCGCATTCTGCTAAGGCGTAAGTTTTCTTGGCGAGCGACGGCGCAAGCGCTAGACTCTCGAAGCGGAGCCGCCATGTGCAATCTCTACTCAATGACGAAGGGCCGCCAGGCCATCATCGATTTTGCAAAGGCGACGCGCATCGTCGACGGGATCGGCAACCTCGCGCCCATGCCCGGGATCTTCCCGGATTACCCCGCGCCGATCGTCCGCACCGTTGAGGGCGAGCGCGAGCTCACCCTCGCCCGCTGGGGCATGCCTAGCCCGCAATTCGTGCTGAAGGACCGCACCGTCGATCCGGGCGTCACCAATGTGCGCAACACGACGAGCCCGCACTGGCGCCGCTGGCTCGGCCCAGGCAATCGCTGCCTCGTGCCGTTCTCGAGCTTCTCCGAATACGAGACCCTGCCCGACGGCAGGAAGGTGCCGGCATGGTTCGCGTTCGACGAGAGCCGGCCCCTCGCCTTCTTCGCCGGGATCTGGACGAACTGGACGAGCACGCGGAAGACGAAGGAAGGCGAGGTCAACGCCGATCTCTTCGCCTTCCTCACCTCGGAGCCCAATGCCGAGGTCGGCGCCATCCACCCCAAGGCCATGCCCGTCATCCTCACCACGTCCGACGAGCTCGACATGTGGATGACGGCGCCCTGGGAGATTGCGCGCGAGCTGCAGCGGCCGCTGCCGGATGGTGCTCTGCAAATCGTGGCGAGGGGAAGGAAGGATGATGCAGCCTGAGGTGAAGCCGCCCGTGCGGCCGGCGAGCCATCCCGATCGCACGCTCGACTGCGAGGAGGCGCTTGAGCCGGGGCTGATGAAGCTCGTCGCCGCGGCCGAAGCCGCCGGCTGGGACCGCGCCGAGATCTGGCCCGCCCTGACCAGCCTGGCCGTCAATCACATCGAGGGCGACATCGAAAACGAAAAGCTCGAGGCCGAGCTGCGCACGGCGCGCATCGCGCACCTGCTCTTGCTCGACCGCTAGCGGGCCGCGTCGAAATGGAGCAGCCCGAGCGTATTCGTCGTCCCCACTCGCAAAGGCCGATGTCCGCCTCGCCTGAGGAAATCGCGATCATCCGCGCCATGGTCGCCGATGGCGCCACGCTGAAAGCGATCGCCGAGGCTCTCGGGATCAACAAGCAGACCGTCCGCCGCTGGGTGGATGCCGCAGGCTTCCCAGCCTACAAACGGGCCCACCGGCATACGCCCGACACCGATCGGGCGATGCTGAAGGCGGCGAGCGAGGGCCGGTCCACTCGGGAGATCGCCGAGCACCTCGAAATGAAGTTCGAAACAGTCAGGACGCGGCTGCTCATCCTCGCCGGGCAGGGAATCACTCATGAGAATGGCCGCGAGTATGTCGATCCGCGCCGCCGGTTCACCCACACCGAAGAGACCGATCGCATCATCCGCGAATGGACGCGGAAAGGTCGCACCGCCGCGGCGATCGCCAGGGCGCTTGGCACGAACCGCAGCGTCGTCATCACCCGCGCGCACGCCCTGTTGCAGGACGAAACCGCCGAACGCGACGGCTAAGCCCCCTTCTTTCCGCCCGGCACCACGACCAGCCGGCTGTCGCGCAGCACGAACGCGCCTTCGGTCAGTGAGAGCCGCCGGCCGGGATAGGCCTGCACTGCCGCCTCGAACGCCGCATGCGCCACGCTGATGTGGCCAACCTTCGCCAGCACGCTCACCAGCACCTCGCTGCCGACGTCCCGATTCTCCACCGCATAGGGAAGCCCGCCCATCAGCGGCTGCGGCGTCTTGGGTACACCCATCCAGATATGCACGCCCTTGCCGTTGCAGGCCGGGCAGCGCATGCGCTCGGAAAAGTGCCGCTGCCCGCGCACCGGCCAAAGGCTGTGTGCGCCGCCGACATAGTGGATGACCTTGGGAAGATCGACGAGCCAGCGATGCCGGCACTGGAGCTGGAGGCAGGTCGCGACCAGCTCCTGCCCGGTCACCCGGGCATCTTCCAGTGTCTTCAGCGTCCGCGGCATAAGGGGCTCCTCATCACGAGGAGCCGAGTCATTGCTCCAGAGCAAAGAGCGAACAAGCGGTTGAGCCAGTGAGCATATAGCGGGCTTGGACGCGCCGATGCGTGCTTTCGCAACAATGCGTCAAAATTCTGGCGGTGTTGCAACGCCGCAATATTCACGAGAGCAATTCTAAGGCATGTTGGGCTTGCGGGGGTTTCGCGCCGTGATGGCGCCTTGGGGACTGTAAAATGATCAGAAAATTTCTTCTTGGAACGGCGCTTGCGCTGGTCGCGTCGGCGGGCGCGGTCAAGGCAGCCGACTTCGCTTTGCCAAACTACGATGTTGCCATGACGTCCACCTATGATTGGACCGGGTTCTACGTTGGTGTCGTCGGGGGTGCTGGGATCCTGAACACGAACTTCAGCGACGTGAGCGAATACCTATCGTATAACGCCGTCGACCTCTCCGACTGGGGCGGCTCCCTTGGCGTGACTGCCGGTTACAACTACCAGATCGGCTCTGCCGTCTTCGGTCTCGAAGGCGACCTGAACTGGGCGTCCATGTCGCAGAGCTACTATGACGACTATGAGGACACACAGTACAATCGCTCGTGGGACTGGTACTCGACCATTCGCCTGCGCGCGGGCGTGGCCACTGACAACGCCCTCTTCTACGCCACTGCTGGTGTTGCAATGGTCGGTGTCGACCTCAGCGGGGTCTATGATCCTGACGACTACGAATGTGGCGAATACTATAGCTTCTGCGTCAATGAGACCCAGTTCGGCTTCGCTCTTGGCGCAGGCGCTGAGATCGCGCTGAATGACAGCACGTCACTCAAACTCGAGGGTATGTACATCGGCCTTCCGACTACGACCGAGTCCGATCCGGAATCGGGCTATGACGACGTTTACATCATGAGCTCTAGCGCTGTGCTGGCTCGTGCAGGTTTGAATTTCCGCTTCTAGCCGCTTCCCAAGAGCAGCATAGCGAACCTCCGGCGTTCCGTGGCGCCGGGGGTTTTTTGTTGTCGGCGTTGCGCGTGCTGATAATGTCTGGCTGCGGCACACCCTGAGATAGCGCCGCCGGCCGGGCCTTGCTGCTCCCCCCAGGGCGCGAGCCCGGCCAGTCTTGACGTGGACAAATCAATTCACCCTCCACAGCTAGGCCGACGACTATCCTCGGCGGGTGACTTCTCGGTGGATGCGCATTTCCTCGCGCACCTTGTCCATCTCATCGCCAAGCCGTTCGTAGCGCTCAGCGACAAGCTTCAGGGTGACGTTCATCGAGGTGACGGCAACAGTCAGCCCATCCACTGCGCCGGTGGCACGATCAAGGGCTGAGGAATCAACAATGACGGCGGCGACCTGAGCGGCAGCGCTACCGCCAGACGGCGTGGCCCGCCTACCCTCTTTTATGCCCAGCCAGACGAATGCGAAAATGACGGCAAGGCTGATCCCGAAGGATACGGCCGCCCACGGAGGCAGTCCGGTGAGATCAGGGAGCTGCATTGCTTTCTCCGGCGTCGTGAGCAGCACGATAGATGTTCATGAGCTCTACCAGTGCGAACACCGGATAGATGGCGAGCCAGGTGCTGACGACACCGGAAAGAGCGTAGCCGGTGGTAATGCCGACGAAGAGGAGGAAGCCGAGCGAGGCGGACACCACGCGGATCCAAGGCGTGACGTTCTTCCGCGCGCCGTTGACCACGAGGCCTCCAAGCCTGAGGAAGCCGAGGGCAAGCATGATGAAGCCGAGAAGCGTCTCGTCCCCGAAGATGATGCGGAAGCCGGACCACGTAGGCTGATCGAATGTGCGCTCGGGCAGCAACAGCACCGCGCCCCACAGCGCAGTGATGACGGCTAGAATCCATTCCGTCATCCGCGGACCGAACCGGTGCTGTATGCGGATCCAGAGGCCCGGGCCGGTCATTTCTGGCCCCCGAGACTGGGCATGGTGAACGATGCCGGCAACGGAAGGTGGGGAACGGCGAGCTCGCGCAGGACTTCGGGTGTCAGACCCAGCCGCCGCACGGTGTCCGGGTTCCTCGCCTCGACATAGTGCTGAGCGAATTCCAGCACCCAAGGGTCGGATGCGTCCGACATGAGGGAATAGCCTCGCTGAGCTTTGAGAGCCTGGAGCCCTGCCTTCACGCCGTTCCCGAGCGCTTTGTGGAGCGCGTCCCTGTGGCTCGCCTCGATCTGGTAGCCGGTCATCCTGTGCCAGCGGACAACTGCCCAACTGACTGCCGCGGTCACCGCAGTCAACAGCAGCGGCTCGAGCACGGCCCATGCGATCTGAATCGCGATCGAAGACCAGATTGCGTTCATGCGCCAACTCCCACGATGATCGCCACTGCGGCGATGGCAGCGAGGACAGCGAACACGAGAGGCCATGCCTGCCCGTTATCCTTGCCCTGCACGGGCGGGACAGGGGCCGGCTGGGGGATAGGCCGGGACGGCGCAGGAGCGGGCTGTGGCGCAGGCTGAGGCGGCACCATCTCCACCGACTTCGCGTAGGCAATGACGGCCTCAACGTCCTCGGGCTTGGTTAGGGCCTTGTTGAGCCCGTCCCCGGCATAGTAGCTCTGCCCACGGTTCACCTGGCGGTGCTGGCCCTGCGTCGTCGCAAGGACAGGCAGAGACGCCCATTCCATGGCAAGCCGCTTGCCGAACTCCACTGCATTGATCCGCCCGGCCATGAAGGCTTCATAGCCGCGCCGCTTCAGAAGGTGATAGGCCAGCCGGTCCTGCAGGTTCGGGTTCATCACCTGCGTACCGCGAAGGCCGAGCTCGCGCTTCAGGTCCTTCAGCGTGGCGTTCATGAACTGATAGCCGCCCGCTGCCGAAGACCGCCATGCGCGCGTCCAACTCGGGCCGGCTGCAATCACCTCATCCACCGTCATGGTCGTCAGCGGCTTGGGCAGCTTCGATTCATTGTGGCCGAAGACGACCTCGTAGGACGATGCGTCGGCCTTCCCTGTTTCGATCTTGCGGATGAAGTCGAGCAGCACCGCTGCCCCCGCTGGGACGTTCGGGTCCATCGGGCTCTCCAGTTCTGGTGGTGGTCAAAGAAAAGCCCCGCGCGAGGGCGGGGCATTGCGGGCGGACTCGACTAGGCGGCCAGGCGATGCCACATTCGGCGCGATTGACCTGGAGGGCTTAGATGTCGGGACCTGAGTGGAAGCTAAGCGACGACCTCAAGACGGTGACAATCACATTCCCCACCAGTCCACCCGTCCAATTCGTTCTGGACGCCGCCGCCGTAGACGATCTCCTAAGGAACCTGGGGGAGCTTCGGGCGCATATGACGCCACCAGTGCCCGCCGATTACCAAATTGGGCAGAAGGTTGCCGCCATTCCAGACCCCCGCTGGTATACAGAGCCTGAAATGCTGAGCGGCGACAGCCTTATTCATGTTCGCGATCCGCGCTTTGGCTGGCTGCACTATCTCCTGCCAAGGGCTTCCGCTCAGCAGCTTGCCCAGTATCTGACGCGGCAAGCAGAAGATGAGCCTTGTCCACCAACACGGCCGAATTGAACGCACCGCTGCCGCCAGCACCAGACAGAGTCGGATGCGCACCGCCCCCTCCTTTGCCGGTCACGACCAACGGTGTCAGGCCGGGTGGGAAGCTGAAGCTGCCCCAACTGAGGAAGACCATTGCGTCTTCGTTCATCACTGCTCCTCCTGAGCCAGAAGTTCATCGGCCCGCGTCTCACCAAGCGCCTCTGCTACCGTCCAGTGCAGCACGGCGAACAGCGGATCGTCGGAAACGAAATACTCCGAGGCGTAGAACATCTGCCGAAGCTTGGGTTCGGCCTGCTGCAGCGCTGTCTCCAGAGTGCCGGATTCGGCATTGCTCTGGCGCGCGATGAAAACAGAGCGGTAGAGCCTATAGGTGGGAGGCGGCGGGGATGCAGGAGGCGAAAATATCTCCCCATCCCAAGACCAGCCATCCTCTACCGGTCCCGCGGTTTCGATGACATCCGCCATCAGTTCCGGGCTAAGCGGAGGGACGTCTGCCTTGGCAGTATCACGCCAGATTTGATGCGCTCGCGCATGGACGATCAGGACACTGTGCATGGTGCTAACTCGTATATTCGTAAACGACGACGACGCCCTGCCCGCCAACAGAACCTTGGGTGCCAGAGCCCGCCGTCCCGCCCGCACCAACAGTCACGGTTACGGTTGATGCCAGACTTGCAGCTTGGATGACTTTCTCGGAGTATCCACCACCGCCGCCACCGCCGCGCCCTGCGACCTGCGCCGCAGCCCCCGAGCCATAAAGCAGCCCTGTCCTATTCGTGAACGCAAAAACATAAGGTCCCCCGAAGGGGCCGTTGGAGCTGCCGCCATGCCCCTGCCCTGCTGTCCCACCGTTCCATGCGCCATCTTCACCGGAAATGTTTATATCGCCGCTAGACCCACTGCCAGCAGTGCCGCCTGCGGATGCTGTGCCGCCACCGCCGCCCGTTGCGGATAGGTGCGTTCCGAATGATGACGTGCCACCATTGCCGCCATCACCAGAACTACCGCGAGAGCCGCCGCCGCCTGCGTTGAGCATGACATGAGCGTAGACCAGCCCCGCCGGCTTGGACCAGGTTGCCCCTGACGTGTAGAAGCGGATCGCGGTCAGCGTTGCGCCGCCCCCACCTGCTGGTGCAGAGCTCGTCCATGTCGTGCCATTCGATGTGAGGACGTTGCCCGAACTGCCGGGTGCGACCGCTTGGAATCCAGACGTACCATTGCCTAGAAGCACATTGTTCGCAGTAAACGTCGCCGCGCCAGTTCCGCCGTTTCCTACAGGCAGAGTGCCCGTAACAGCCGCGCCTTGGCCTAGGTTCACCGCGCCGAAGCCAAGCGTCGTGCCGGAACGGCGCAGTACCTGATGGTCGGTTCCCGCCGCAATCGCCGAAACGTTGGCGGATGAGTTTCCACTCACGCCCAAAACGGACAGCGCTGACCCCTGCGCCAGTTTGGCGAAAGTAATCAGGTTGTCGGCAATCATGCCGATCGTGATCCCGCCGAAGCCGAGCGCATTACTGACCCTGCGCAAGATCGTATCGTTCGCAGACGCCTGAATATCCGCCGCATCGCCAGAACTGTTGGCTGAACGGCCAATGACTGAGGTTGCCGCACGGGATGCCGTCTGTATGGCCCCCGTTATCCGGCTATCATCGCCCGCAGCAACTGTGCCGGTCGTGGTGCCGACATCGCGAGAAGCGGAGTTGCCCAAGTCCTCCGGCTGCACCGCCGTATCGGCCTTGCCGCCCTGCGTTGCTGTGGCGAAGTCGCTGGAGGCTGCGCCCGCGGCAGTGCCGAGCGTTGCACGGCGCGAATTGGGCTCGCGGAAAACATGCACCTGGTCGCCAGCCTGCGGCGCCCCGCCATCCGTGAGATCGGGGATCGTCTTGTCAGCCATGCTGTCCTCGCTAGTAGAAGATCGCCATCACCACGCGGCGGGCATCCTCGGTGATGATTTCCGCTGTCATCTGTGGCTGGCCCGACGCGAGCGCGCCGATGGCCTTGATCTCGATCCGCGCCGTGCCGTCGAGAAGCGCTGCTTCGGAGATGAGATCGCCAGACGCCGCGATCAGCGCCTTCACCGCCCCATCGATCCGCGCCGGCTCTGCGGCAAGAGCACCGGACGCGACCACAGCCATCCGCACCGCGCCGACAAGGCCTGCTGGACCTGCCTCGAGCGCGGCATAGGCCCTCACCCGGTCAGTTGTGCTGATGAACCCGCCAAGCGCGGCAGGCTCGGCAACGAGCACGCCCGCCCCGCTGACGAACACGCCCACCGTCCCCGACACCTGCCCCGGCCCGGAGGCCAACGCGCCGGATGCGCCGATCAGAGCGCGCGCGGCACCCGAGAGGGCAGCGTCATCGGCATTGAGCACCCCGGTTGCGGAGACGAGCGCAGAAATCGCCCCCGAGAGCAGCGCATCATCGGCGAGGAGTTCGCCCGAAGCCGAAACGAGCACCGCCCCTACCCCGGACACTGCCCCGTCTCCGGCGAGCATTTGCCCGCTGGCGGCAATCCGGGATGAGGCAGCGCCATCCACCATGGCGGGGGACGCCCCCAGCTCAGCGACAGCGCGGATGATCGTCTGGTCGACGGTGACGGAGCCGGCCAGTGCGCCGTCCTCGGAGACGAGCACTGCTGTTGCCGTAACTATCGGGCGCACTTCGCTGTCGAGGGCAGCCGCCCCCGATTGAAGCGCTGCGGACAGCTCGACCAGGCTCAGAAGCTCGACATCGCCGCCGCCCTGCATGTCGCCCGACAAGAGGACGGCATCATTGCCATCCTGCATGTCGCCCGAGAGGAGAAGCCGCATGGATTATTGCGGCGCTTCGTAGGTCAGGCTTTCGAGCGAACAATCCTGCCCGAGGGCGATGTTGGTGTTCGTCACCTCGATGTCGCCGCCCATGCCCACCGCGGTAACCGAGCCTGAGAGCTGGGGGTCGCCGTTCTTGTCGTAGGTGATGAAGTTGTCGACGCCCGGGCCAGAGTCACTGGCCGTTGCTTCGATAGGCGTGCTGGCCGCCGTGATGATGCCCGAGCTTGCAGCACCGAACGGCGTCGCCGCCAGGTTGAAAGTCACGATCGGATCGGAGCCGTCTCGCAGCACGAGCGTCGCGGTGCCGCTGCCCACCTCATGGGCTTCCTTGACAGTGGTGGCGAGCGCGTTGCGCAGGGCCATGACATGAGTGACAGTCATTTCGCTTGCTCCTTCTTGCGAGCGGTTTTCTTCGGGGTGACCTTCACCGCCCCCTTGAGGCGTGCAGGGCTTGGGCTGAGACGGTTTGCGGACCGCTCCCGGGCAGATAGGGCGCGGCTGGCCTTGCCTTGGGCGAGCAGGCCATTGGCGAATTCGAGGTTGCGCGGGGTGACGCCGTAGTCACTGCCCGGCAGGTAGCGAGCCAGCAGAGCACCTTTGGGTGTCTTGATCTCGACGGTTTCAGAGACCTGAAACCGGTCCCCCTTGACGAAAAGCTCGGTCATCAGCGGTTTCCTGTGAGCGTGATGGAGATATCGGCCAGCGTCGCGTCTCGGGGATCGGGCGCGGTGATGGTGAGGATGTCGAAGCTGTCGAAGGTTACGGCGCCCGGCGCGACGATAAGCCCGATCTGGCTCGCCGCCTCGAATGTCACAGTTCCAAAGGCAGTGCCGTTCTTAGCGAGAATGAATTCTGCATCGTCGTCGGCAGCCACTTCGCTTGAGGCAGCGCTACCTGTGAGCCCAGCGGGGAAGGTGATCGGCGTGGCCGAAAATACCTGGCGCAGCAGCAGCTCTCCGGGGCGGGGCTTGCCCTGAGCGAAGATCACCGCATCGAACTTGTCGCCAACGCCCTGCTCTCCGGGCACGAAAGGCCCGAGATACATCCAGAACTCGGTATCCCCCGGAGGGGAGGTCTGCGGCGCATTGCCTTCGTTTTCGTCGACGAGCGATGCAAACAGCGACGATCCGGACCGCACATAGTCACTCGTCTCGTATATGGCCTCGGGGTCGTATTCGCCCTTTGGCCGCGCAAACTGCAGGTCCGCTTCAGCCCCGCGCCCGACAGCCACGAACCGAAGGACGCGCTCGTATCCGCCCTTGCGCAGCGTGACCCGGTAGGCGTTACCCGGGAGGTGGCAGAAGACTTTCCCGTCAGGGACGAGAAAGGTGCTGCCCAGCGAGACGGTGCCCGCGCGATCCTGATAGGCCTGCTGAAGCCCCCCGCTCTCGCGACGGATCTCGACCATGACATTGGTCAGAATATTGCCGGCCTCGTCCGTGGCGTCGAACCGGAGCGCTGCATAAGCCATCAATTACCTCGTGAAGATCAGGCGTTCGTCGCGCCGAGAATCGTGCCGGTCCAGCCGGTCGTGGCGATCAGCGTCCAGCCGACAACTGCAGGCCCGGCCGCGCCGCCAGAGCCGGGGCGATAGCCATAACCATTGCTGCCCGCTTGACCCGGCCCGCCACCGTCGCCCGACCCCCAACCCTGACTTGACGGACTGCTGCGCCGGCCAGCGCCACCGGCAAGCAGAGTGCCGGGAGAGCCGATCGGCCCAGGGCCTGTGCCGGGTTCTCCGGGAAGCATGCCCGCACCGCCGCCACCGCTCGCGCCATGCACCTGTGGGCCGGTCCAGCCCACATAGTCGCCAGCGCCGCCGCCGCCGCCGCCGCCGCCGCCATTGATCCCACCGTTGCCGTCCAGATCGAATGGCACTGTTGTGCGAAGGCCCGTGCCGCCCGGGTTGCCGTTGAAGCCAGTATTGTTGTCCCCGCCGCGCCCATTCGCCCCGCGCCCACCCGGGCCGGCGATGAGACCGCGATTGGTGACCTTGATCCGAACCGTCCAGATCGTGATCGTGCCCGAGCCAGTCGAGGTGGCATTGGCGCTGATCGTGATCGAGCTGCCCGAATTGACCGAGACGATCTTGGCCCGGGCCGGGATGCCCGTGCCCGTCACGAACATGCCGGGCAGGAACCCCGTCGTGCTCGAAAGGCCGGTCAGCGTGGCGTTGCCATTGGTGCGGCTGGCAGTGCGGGTGACGCGGGGCCAGTCATCGCCGATGTCGAGAGACGGGTTCGCCGTCGAGGTCGATCCGATGACGACGCCCTCGTTGATGACGAGGAACACCTCGTCGCCGGCCTCCGGCGTCCGGTACTGCTGGATGTATTTGGCGTAGAAGTTGACGTTGTTCTCGTTGGCCGCCAGCACGACAGTGTTTTGCAGCGGCTCCGGAGCAAATCGCGGGTCCATCCGCAGCTCCTCGAGCTCGAGCTCGTATTCCGCACTGTCTGCCGCGCCCGGGTTAACCCGCACGATCTGGCAGGGCACGCTCTCGGGCGCGCCGGTTTCGTCCTGAAGCACATCGGCCAGCAGCCGGCACCCTTGCCCCAGCTCGGGCCGCAGCGAGGTCCATCTCGGAATCCGCAGCTTGAAACGGCGCGGCGCGCGGACATAGCGCGCCAGCCGGCGCAGCGCCACCACATCGGCCGCGGCGAGACCTCCGGACTGGATCCAGCGGGAATAGAGCACGTCGAGCCTTTTGCTGCCCTCAGCCTTCTCGTCGAACGTGGCCACGTGCAGCGCCGAGATCGGCAGGTTCTTGGGCTCCAGCCCTTCGATCGGGTTTCTCTGCCCGAAATAGACCTGGGCACGGCTTTTGCGCTTGTCGGGCTGCTCTGTGATCTGCAGCGAGTTGGCGATGACGTTGCTTTCGCCCGGCGCATTGCGCGCGTCGAGCACGGTGACGTTGGTGTCGAGCGCGCGAAGAACCTGAAGCCGCAGCCTGGCCGTCCGTTCGCTCCACCAGTGCGACAGCCCCACCTCGCGAATGATCTCTGTCGCCAGGTGCTCGACCGGCGTCGGCTCCGGCACGAGCGCGGTCAGCAGGGCCCCGCCATAGAACGCCTCGATCTCGCTCTCCCATTCGGCCAGCGGAATGACGTCCGGGCTGATCGCGGCATATTGCGTCTCGAGCCGCGCCAGGGCCTCGGCCGGCGTGTCGGAGATGAAGGCCGCGCAGAGCTGCACACGCGTGCCGGCCTCGTGCGCTTGGGCCGTCGTGCCCCAGAGCCCGCGGGTCAGCGTCAGCACATTGCCCGCGCGCGAGAACGCCGCGATTTCGCGGCCTCCGAGGTTCACCCAGCCCGAAGCGTCATAATAGGCATCGCCCACACCCGCCGGCGCCAGCGTTACGCTCGTCGTGTTGGCTGCAATATTGGCGACGAGGTTGCCGGGCGTAAGCTCTGGGCAGACCGCGCGATCGCCGAAAAGCTCCTGCAGCGCGTCGCGCGCCGTTATGGTGTAGAGCCCTTCGGGCGTCGGCCCGTCGAAGCGTTCGATGATGAAGTGCCGCGTGTCGAAGCCGGCAAAGGGCTGGCCGTCGAGCCCTTGCTTCCAGCGGATCGCGCGGCCGCGCATATAGGGCTGGCGCGCCCGCCACTTGCCCCAGAATGTCCCGCGCTTGAATGGGTCGTGCCCGCGCTCGGCGCGATACTTGTCGCCATTGGGGCCGGTGTCCCCCCAGTGATGATCGCTCAACGTTACCGTCAACGTCGCCCGCTGCCCCGGCCCCTCGCCCGGATGAATGGTCTGCGGCGTATAGGCAATGCTCTCGATCGTCGTGATGGCGTCGATCCCGCTCGCGGCGAACGCTTCGCTCGGTTTTGCGAAGCGCCATGTCGCGAGCGTCCCTGCCTCCCCGCCGGCCCCATCGCTGTCGAAATGGGCGGTATCCTGGCAGGTGCGAAGGCTGTTGTAGCACTTGATCTCGCCCGTCACCCCCAGGGCCGCCGTGCAGGCGCCGATACCATAGGTCAGCCCGCAACGCTCGATATCGATCTCGACGATGTCGAAGACATGGCCCATCAGAGTGCCCGCACGTGGAGGATCGAGTATGTGCGCACACCGGCCCAGCAGAGCACGGCCCTCGGCCGGCTGACGCCGAGATCGATGAGCGCGTCGAAATAGGCGCGGTCGCAGAGCGCCCGGCTCGCGTAGCCGGCAACGGGCTTGCCCCGGTCCAGCATGTCGCAGAGATAATCGTGGATGAGCGCGGCAGCCGTCGCGCGATCACCCCAGGGAGGCAGGAACCACCAAAGAGGCCGCGGGACACTCGCGCCGTCGCTCATGAAGCCGGCCGGCACGGTGATCCCGCGCCAGGCCAGCGGTTCGACGAGGATGGCGATACGGCCTGCCGAACCCCAGTCGCCGAAATCGAGAACGATACGGCCGACCGTCGTCATAGGACGACGCCCTCGAGCTCGATGGTCACATCAACGGAGCCCACGAGATCGCTTGTCTCGGGGATGATGTCGTTCAATGCCCAGACGAACGCCACCTCGCCGGGATACTCCTCGGGATTCCAGCTGAGAAAGAACGGCAGTCCGGCAGCGGCCGCCGCAAAACGCAGGAAGCCGCTCGACCGGATCCATCCGCCCGACAGCTTAATGAAACTGATCGAGCCGCGCCGTGTGCTGCCGGTGATCGTTCGTGCCAGGAAATCGCCCGCCTGGCTGCGCGCGGTCTGCACATCGCGCGTGATACCCCACGGAATGGGCGTGTGGGCCTGATTACCACGCTCCATCACGAGGAGCTTCCCGACGCTGAGAAGCGCCACCCGGGGCGTCGCCATCACCGGAACGATGTCGAGCCGCAAGGCGGCGTAGCTCTCGGGCGCGAACCGCATCATCAGCGTGCCGTCATCGGCAACGATGATTTCAGGGATGATCTCGGACCAATCTCCCGAAACCTCCGCATCGCCATCGGGGGCGAGCCCCCAGAGCGACAGCGTCATTCCGTCCGACCCCAGATTGTGCCGCTCGAGGCCGAGGCCATCCACCATCCGCGACGGGTCCAGCGTCATCGTGAGGGAGTGAGGCCCGCTCCCCGTTCCGCGCCATCCTTCGATCGTCGACGAAGTCCCCAGATTGCTGGCCGGATACCCTGCGGCCTCGGCACTGGCGGCATAGCCCTGCACCAGGTTTTCCCAGAGCAGCACGGGGAACGTGCCGCGCTCTTCCTCGGCAAGCGAAAGCGCATAGGCATTGGCGACGATGATCCCCATCAGCCGCCCGCCTGCCTGATCGATGCAATGAGCTCGTTCGCACCATTGGTGTTGACGAGTTCAGCAAGTTCCTTCGCGAGCCCCTCGATCTGGCCTGCCGAGAAGCTATTGCCATGCAGCGTGATGTTCGCCGACACCTGCCGCATAGCCTGCGCCGGCGCGCCACCCGACCCCCCGGAACCCGCCGGCGTGGCGATCGATGGGCGCCGACTGCCGCCTTTGGACGCGCTCAGAATGGTCGCGATCTGGGCGGCACCTGCCGCAGCGACGGAGGCTGCTCCCGCGAACCCCAGTACGCCGCCTTGCGCGAGGGCCTTGGTGACGCCCTCGGCCGTGTTGACGATCGCCTGCGCGACACCGAACGCCTTGGCCGCGGCGAGGTTCTCCTCCCCGAAACTCTCCATCAGTGACGAAAGCGATCCGAAGATGCTGGAGGTGTGCCCGACCAGTTGCCCACGAATGCGCGCCTCTTCGTCGATCTGCCGCTGCGCGATCGCGTTCATCCGCTCCGCGTGCTGGGCGTTCGCCGCCTCGATCATGGCATCATGTTCGGCCTTGAGGATCATGCCATTGCTGTAGAACTGGGCGATTTGCGCCAGCCGCTTTTGATGGCTTGCGAGCTCCGCCGCCTCTTCCGTCATCAGCGACAACCGCATCGCCTCGAGCGCAGAGTTGAGCTCGCTGCTGATGCGCCCGCCCGCGCCGCCTGCGGCCGCTCCGATATCCTCGAAACCCTTGACGATCGCCCCGGGCCCCTCCTCCCCGAAGGTTCGGGTGAAAAGGTCCCCGAGATAGTCCGGCCCGAATGCATCCCCGAACGAACCCGTAGCGCCGCTCAGGGCGGCCTTCTCCTCGTCAGAAAGGGATTGCTGGAGCCATCCAGTCGGCAGTCCGGGAATCAGCACCTGATCGCCCCAGGTAAGGGCGGGCTTGCTGAGTTCCTCCATGAGGCTGTTGACGGCCTGCTTGCCGATCGCCCGGAAAGCCGTGGGCAGGTTCGACCAGGTCGATACCGCGAAATTGTAGCTGCCGACGAACACAGCAATGATGTTGTTGCCGACATCCTTGATGATGCCCGCGACGTCCACGCCGATCGCCTGCTTGATCTCGTCGCGGAACATGAAGGCCGCAGTCACGCCGGCGGCGAGCGCCGTGACGATGAAACCGATCGGGTTGGCCGCGATTGCCACGCCGATCGCGCGTATGCCTGCAACGACGGTGGTTATGAAGAGCCCCGCTGCCGTCGTCATCACACCCCAGACGGCAGGTCCCATCGCCACCGACAGCGCCGTGCCAGCCACAGCGACAACCTTGCCGATCACGCCCAGATTGGCTGTCACGAGGTCGATCGCAGCCGCCGCTCCGATCAGCGCCATCTCGAGCCCGCTGCCCAGGCTGAGCCCGTTCGCAATCGCTTCGAAGAAATCCTCGACCGACTTCCAGGCATTGGCAGAGGCCTTGGTCAGTCCGCCGAACCCGGCTTCCGCCACACCCTTTACCTGCTCTTCGAGCGCTTCGAAGATTACGCCCTGCGCGCCCACAAGGTCGTTCGCGCGCATGAAGCCGGCGATCATTTCCTTTTGCTGGTCGGTGAAGGTGATGCCGCGCTTGGTCAGCATCGCCAGCCCCTTTTCGGGCTCGGCAAGCGCGCGCCCGAGCCCCTCGACGTTCTGCCTCAGATCCCCGCCCCAGGCCGCCGCCATATCGTCGGCCAGCTCGATCGCCCGGAAGAACTGCTCGCGACCGAACCCGAACGTGGTCAGATTGGTGGCCACCGCCATGATCTCTTCGGCAGCCCGACCGGTCGAGCGTTCGATCCGGTCGGCGAATTCCTCGACCTCCTTGGCACTCGTGCGAGCGGTATTGCCGGTGTTTTCGATCGCCTTGTCGAGCTGGGCACTCAGCTTGAGCATTTCCTCGATTCGGCCCACGGCTGCGCCGAGTCCCGACATGAAGCCGGCGAATACGGCACTGCCGCCGAGCACGGCGAAAGCCTTGCCGATCCCGCCGAGCTGCGACTGGACGCGCTTCACGCCATCGTCGAACTGGGCCGTATCGAGGCCGAGCGTGGCGCGCAGAGCGCCGATCACCGCGTTTCCAGCAGACATGGATGGATCACCGATTGGGGATGGGGCACTTACCAGGCAGCGAGGATCGCCGCCTGGGCCTCCCAGCTCTGCCGCTGCGGACGGTGCCGCTTCTGGCCGATCAGGAGCTTTTTGAGTTCGGGGAATTTCTTGCCGCGGGGCAGCGCCGCGATGTGCCAGGCAAGGCTCATGCGATCGTCATGCTCGCGCTCGATGCGCAGATTCGACGCCGTCAACAGGATCGACACCTCTCGCGGCGTCAGCCGCCAGAAGGCGCCGGGATCGGCCGGGTAGACCGATGCGTAGGAAGTCAGGAGCTCTACCCAGTCCCAGCCCGCTTCCTCGCCCGAGAAGGGCGGTCGGGTTCCTTCTTGGCGGTCGGGAAGGCGAGCTGCATCGCCTGCCCTAGGGCGGCGACGACGGCCGGCACGCCGGCTTCGGTGAGCACATCCCCCGCCATCTCCATTGACGTCTCGGGGTGCCGGTCGCGCAGCGCCGCCCAGAGCATGGTGCGCCAGTCTCCGAGCCGCATATTGGCGGTGTCCGAGAACTTGCCGGCGATCTGGTTGATGCCGATCCCCAACGCGTCCTCGAGCTCGACGATGGCGTTGACCGAGAGCCGCAGCGTATAGACCTGGTCGCCGGCTTCGAGCTCGACCTCGCCCTTGATTGGGTTGGCCATCAGTCCGCCGCCTCTACGTCGATCGTGTCTTCGCTTTCGGCCGTCGCCGCGCCGCCGGTGTTCGTGCAGGTCACCTTGACCGTCAGCGCCTTGCCGGCATCGCCCGCCACCGGCACATAGGTCGAAGCGGTTGCGCCTGGGATGTCCGCCCCATCCGCCGTCCACTGATAGGTGAAGGTGCCGAAAGGTGCCCAGACGCCGGGCCAGGCGGTAAGCGTCTGGTTGACCTTGACCTCGCCCGAGATGGCCGGCGCTACACCATTGACCGGCGCAATCGCCACGTCGGTCGTGGTGGCGCCAGCTCGCTTGAAGGTCGCGGTGAACGTCATGCGATCGTCAATCGGGATGGCCTGGTTGTAGCCGCGCCGCACGATCGGGAAGGTCTTGCGCACGCCGTTCGGCAGTGTGATCCGGCCCACGTTGCGCTTGCCGCGAGCAGCGATCAGGGCGATATCGGTCGGACTGCCCGGGATGTAGTTGCCTTCGATAACGCACTCGCCCGGCGTAGTGAGACCCGGGATGTATTCACGCGTCCGGTTCGGCGACTGCATGTGCGTCGCCTCGACCTCCTCGTCGTCGTCCTCGCCCGGATCGATGCTGATCACCTCGCCGAGCGCGACGAATACAGTGGGGGTTGCCTCTTCGGCCATCTCGAATACCGAGCCATAGCCAATCGAAGCCTGGGTGGTTTCAGGCATTGTCGTTTCTCCAGTGATGCAGTGGATCAGGCCGCAGCGGCCCAAACAGTGAAATCGATGCTGACCCGGTGCCAGAGCTCGTCGGCACTGGATTTGGCGCTGTCATGCCGCTCGGCCTCGACGAAGATGCCGTCAAAACGGATGGCCTGATGGATGCCCCGATAGCCCGAGAGCAACGCCTTAACCGTCCGCGAGATGGCGACGGCGTTCAGATAATCGAGCGACCGGATGTCTGCCTGCACCCGATGGCGCACCAGCCCGTCCGGCCCCTGCATGTGATAGTCGGGCACGCTCGAAATCAGGTAGAGCACGATGCCCGGCGCGGGCGAGCCCTGCGGGATCGTGTTCCATGTGATGGCGTTGCCGACGAGATCCGTCAGGTCGGCATCGGACAGCAGCAGGTTGATGAACGCTTCCTGCATCAACCGCCCCTCGCTGCCCGTCGTGCTGCACGTCTCGCCGCGCGCGCCGCGGCCTTGGCGATCTCGCCGCCCAGATCCCGTTTCACGATCTCGAGGACCTCGACCTTGTGCTGGTCCCACGCCGGCCGCAGGAAAGGCTGAGGAGCATGGTGCACCGTGCCGAATTCCTGAAGGTGCGCGTAGAAGATGCGTGCCTCCGGGCCGACATGGACCTCAGCGAAACTGGTGCTGCCGCTGCGCTGCGCGTCCCGCATGGCCTGGACGGCATCAGCTTTGCTGGCCCCGCCCCGCATGGCAGCGGCGAACGCTGACTTGCCGACCGAATTCTTGAGCTTTGCCGAGACCACGATGCTGCGCTTCAGATCGCCGTCGGTCGTCGTGGGATCGTCCGGCGCCAGTCGACGCGCCGTCTCGGCCATGGGCTGGCCGGCCTTGATCAGGATGCGCCGCAGGACATTGCGCGCCGTGGCCTTGGGGAGTTCACCGAGAGCCTGGTCGAATTCCTGCAGGCCCTCGACCTTGACTGTGGTTCTCATTTGTCGGCTCGCTTTGCCGTGGTGATCTCCAGCCCCTCGCGAGTGCCCAGTTCCTTGACGCCCCAGATGTCGAAAACGGCCGAGCCCATCACGAGCCTGTCCTTGGGGTTGAGCCCGTCGAGCGCGGGGGACCAGTCGCAGCGAAAGCGCGTCGTGATCTCGGCCGCCACTTCGCCGGCCGCCATGCGCTCGCGGTCCGACACGTCGACCTTTTCGGCCCAGACAGTCGCGATCTCGTGCCAGGCATAGATCGCCGCGTTCATGGCATCCCGACCGGTCTCGACGGCACGCTCGAGCCTGATGCGCCGATCGCGCCGGCCGCCATCGATCATCGCCACACCCGATAGGGAGAGAGCAGCGCCTCGACCGCGAACGGCATCTCGTTGACGATGTTGCCGATGTTCACGGCGGCGCGTGTCTGCCACCACTGCCCGACCAGCAGCAGGATTGCATGCCGGATCGGCGCCGGTACGGTGCTTGTCACCTGCTCGGGCGTTTCACCCTCTGCCGGGATGATCCGGTTGGGATAGCCGCAGCGGTAGCGTACCCGCACCGCCTCAGGTCCGCGCCCTAGCGTCGGCCAAATCTCGGCCCAGATGGAGCCGTTCTGCAGCAGTCGATAGTCAGTATCCAGCATCACCTGCTCGACCCCGTCGGGATCGGTGTAGACGATGCGCTGGACCGACAGGATCGGCGGATAGGGCAGCCGGTCATTGCCGAAGGCGCAGTCGACCAGCTCGAGCGTCTGGGCGCCAAGGCACCGACCGAGCCACCCGGCCGGCCCGTCGAGCCATGCAGTGGCTGCGGCGATATATCCCTCGACCGTCTCCCGCTCGAAATCGCCCTCCATGCGGAGATGGGCCTTGGCCTCCTCCCACGTCACGATGGGTTCGGGCGGCTCGACGACGCGGACATGCATGGAGGATCACCTGCGAAAAGCTGACATTATCCTGACGAGGATGACAGGATATTATTATGATATATCAGTTGCTTAGAGAGCTTTCGGCGATAGAATGAAAGCCGGCTGGCAGAGCCTGGTTCTGTGGCCGGGACCGTCCTTAGCCGAAGATTTGCCTCTCCTGTTACGGACGGTCCACCATCTATTCCCGTGGCCGCCTATCCTCGTCCTGGACCAGCTTTATTGGCAGGTGCGGGTTCGGCCTTGTTCTTAGGCGCCGGTTCGGCCTTGCCGCGCGGCTTCTTCTCACCGGCCTCTCGCAGGACACCGGCCTTCACCAGATGTGCGACGTCCGCAGCGACAGCTTCGCGCTCGTCGCCTTGCTCGTACTGCTTGTCGCCGATGTGTCGGCGCAGAACTTCGTACTTCATGATCGTTCTCCTTCTCGGCTCATGAGAAGGGCGGCAGATGTCCGCCCTTCATGATCAGCCGAGCGTCAGTCCTGTGGCGCTTCGACCGCCGGAGCGACATCGCCATAGATGAAGGCCTCCGGCCGATAGACGGCGAGCGCGAGCCGCTCCTCGGCGAGGATCGTCACCTTGTTGCGCACGAAGTCATCATTCTGGAAGCCGACTTCGATGCGGCTCGCCCACTGGTCGAAGATCTGGGCCCCAAGGCGGAATGCACCGGTCAGGAACTTGCCTACCGCCATCGCCTGGGTCGAGACCACCGGCAGGCCCCAGAGCGTCGGCTGGGTCGTGCCCTGCGGATTGGCGATGATGTAGCGCCCTTCCCCATCCTTGGTCAGTTCGATGTTGCTCCAGTCGATCGGGTTGAGCACGTGCCCGGTGGCGGGATATTCCGCCAGCGCCGCCTGCAGCATGGCAAGCCGGAGCACGTCGAGCGAAGTGAACGGCGTCGGGGTCACTGCGCCTGTAGGAACGGCAAAGCTCGTCGCCTGGGGGATGATGCCGTGCAGGTTCTCACCAGTGCCGTCACCGTTGAGGAGCTGGCCTTCCTCGACCATGGCAAGGCCATAGAGGAGACGCCCGTCAATCATGGAGCGGATCTGAGCGAAGTCGGAAAGGATCTGCTTGGACGCGCGGAACCAGTGCGCAATGACCTTGGTGCTGACGTCTTTGTCGGTCAGCTTCAGGTCCGACTGAGGCTTGAGACCGCCCTCGGCGACCGGAGCGGCGTTATTGGTGAAGCCCGTCTCCTGGATGTACTGGATCAGCGGGCTGTCGGTGTTGCCAGGCGTCAGCAGGTCCCGAACCGTGAGACGACGCCGCGGCATTTCAAGGACACCAGGCAGGCGGTTCGGAGCAATGCCGGCGCCGGCCGACCCGGCCGCATTGGTCGTGGCCGTAGTGATGTCCGCCTTGATCGGCATGCTGGCAGATGCGCCTGAGCGGGGGGAGTCCTTGAGGGCCTTCAGCTCGTCAAGCTCGATGAACTGCTCGCCATAGGACTTGTGGCCTTCCTGGCCGCCATGATCGGCACGTGCCAGCTTCTGCGACAGTTCGGCCACCTGCTCGGTCAGGCCGTTCATCTTGATGAGGGCGTCGTCGGCCTTCTCCTTGAGAGAAGAGGTCAGCTCTTCGCCAGCCTTGGCCTTGCCGAGTGCCTCCTCGGCGATGGCCTTCACGGCGTCTACGGCCTGCTTGTGCTCGGCCTTGATCTCTGCGGCGAGTTCGGTCGCCGACTTGTTGTCGGTGCTCATGAGGTTCTCCTTGAGCGATGGGTGGGAAATCAGCCGCGCAGTGCCTTCAGCAGCGCAGCCGCATCATTCGCCTGATCGCCCTCGGGCTCGCCCCGAATGGCCTTCGCATAGCCGACAGAGGCGATCTGTACGGCCATGGCTTTGGGAACACCTGCCTCACGCAGGATGTCCTCGAATTCCTTGACTGGCATGGGGTCGCCATCCCGCAGGCGGCGTGCGAAGTCCTGCATGCGCTCGTCCTTGACGGCTTCGATCCGCGCGCGTCGGTTCGCCGGGAACGACACCGGTGAGATCTCTCGCAGGTCCAGTTTCTTGAGAAGGCGCACATTGCCTTCCGGCTCAGTCTCGATCTCGCGGTACCCGATCGAGAGGCCGCCAATAGCCTTCTGGCGCATCAGTGCCTGGACCTCGCGGGCCTTCTGGATCTCAAGAATGAGGCGGCCTTTCCCCCACAGCCCCTTGGCGTCCTCGGCAAGGTCTTCCCAGACGCCGATCGGCTCGCCGGGATTGTGCTGCCAGAGCATGAGGACGGCAGTCCCCTCCCGCTTGTGTCGAGCGAGGCTCTCAACGAACGCGCCAGGCATGACCTTCTCGCCATAGCTGTCGACGTTGCCGAAGACGCTTCCATAGCCCTCAAAGGTGCCGTCTTCCGACAGGTCCTTGACCTGCAGGGTGAAGTCCTTGGTTTTCATCTGGTGCTAGTCCTGTTCTTCGGCGAGGAGGCGCCGCACCGTGTCCCGGATGTTGTCCTCGTCGGCCTCTTTGCCGGCGTCGGTGATCGGCACTTGCTGCATTTGCATTCGTGGAACGTCCCCGCCTTCGACCATGGGCCAGTTCTCGAGCGCGCGGACCTCATTGATGGTCATGGCGCCGATCATGGTCATCACCTGGTAGAAGCGGGCTCGGCCGGCACTGTCGGCGCGCAGCAGGCCTTCGATGTTGAACTCTATGGTGATGCCTGCCCCCCGATCCGCAGGGGTCAGCATCTGCTTCTCGCATGCCTGCTCGATGCGCTTCAGCCGGCGGCGTAGAGTGAACTTCTGCAAGATCAGGCCCTGCTGCTCGACGCTTGAGGGCCAGCTTGACGATTTGGAGGTGTGCCCGATCATCACGGGCGGCACCTGGAAGTAGCGGCAGACCTCCTCGACAGACAGGCTCATGATCTCGAGCAGCTGGGCGTCCACCGGGTTGATGGAAATCGCCTCGACCTTCGCCCCGCCCTGAGCAACGAAAGGACGGCCGGCATTCATCGCGCCGGTGTACTTGTCGACCAGCGCCCCCTCGGCGAGCTTCTCCTGCTCCTCCGATAGGAACTTGTCGAACACAAGCTGGACCGAGGGGCGCATCCCGTTGGCGAAAGTTGCGCCGGCAGCTCGCTGCGCCGCCCGCGCGAGCCCGAAGGCATGAATGCCGAAACTCAGCGTCGACATGCCCCCGAGCGGGTCGCCTCCAAAGCCGCGAATGTGCAGCATGGTGCGGTCAGTCTCGACATAGTACCGGCCGTCCTGCGACCAGCGGTATTCGATGTCGCCGTTCGTGAGCCGCCTGACAGCCACCAGCCGGGGGTTGACCGGGTGAAGAGACGTCACCACTCCGGCGGTCCGCTGGATCCGGGCATAGGCGTTTCCCCAGAGTTCGAGCGACGCCGACAGGAACTCCCAGAAGTCGAGAGCGGTCTGGTCATAGTTCGGGCTGTCGTGCAGCACCCGATAGAGCGGATGGTCACGCGCGACGACACGCTCGCCGTCGGCCCTCGTGCGGTAGACCATCAGCGGCAGGCTGGCGATCGTACCGGACAGGAGATTGACGCAGGCCCACACTGCGGACAGCCCCAGAACCGTCTGGTCGGTCACCGTCTCTCCGGAATCGGCCCGAGCACGACTGGCCTCGAGGCTGTCGAGATCGCGCACGGCCAGATTGCGGACCACTGCTTGAGCCGCTTTGACGGTCAGTCGCCGGATAAAGTTCACGCTGCGCCCCGAAGCCGCTTGAAGAACTCGTCCATGCCATCATCTTCCGCGACTGCGTTGGCGACGGCCGGCGCGATCGCATTGATCAGCGCATCGATGCCGTCGATCTTGTTTGGGCTCATCTGCGATTCCTTGATGGGCAGGATGGTTTCGTCGCGGCGCCGGCTGACCACAACGTTCGAAGCCATCCACGTCATGACCGGATTGCCATCGTGTCGAAGCCGAGCCGGGCCACCCTTCACCCGGGTTTCGAGCTCCTTGGCGGGGTCGGTCACGTTGCTGGCCTTCTTGTGCAGGATCGTCGCCAGCGGCTCGTCACCACTGCCGTGCTTCTCGTTGAGCCGGCTCGCCATGGCCTGCGCCGCGGCGAACTGGTCGAAGGTGATGTGCCGGATGGTGAAGCGCCCGATCCATTCCTCGATCTGCTCCTCGATCGCGTTGTGATCCACCCAGTCGCCCGGCGTCAGCTGCAGGTGCCCCTGCTTTTCCCAGGTGCGATAGGGTGCCGGCCCCTTCCCTTCGGCATGGGTCGGATCCTGCAGCACCGCTTCGGGCAGCCAGAACATCGGCTTCCAGATCAGCCGGTCCTGCGCGTCGAACGCAGCCAGCACGAGTGCCGTGATATCGTCCTTGTCCGCCAGGTCGCCGCCGATCCAGCAGTCCAGCCCCTCGAAAGCGTCCCAGTCCAGCGTCGGGTCGGCGCACTGGTTCCAGCGCGTGATGTTGAGCCAGGCCGAGTTCGCATTGAGCCAGCGGTTCAAATTCTTGGTGAGGAAGTTCCCCTCACTGGACGGCGAAGCCTTGGCGTCCTTGGCCTCGTCACGCATGAACTTGAGCGTCGGCGTGACGCCTAGCATCGGGTTGGCCTTGCGCCAGACCCGCTCATCGTACGGGTCGTCGGCCGGCACGATCTCCTTGCCATTCTCATCGAGCACGGCGTCGTCGAGCGTGAAGATAATGCCGAAGAAATGGTCGGCCTCGAATACCTCGTCGAGCACCTTGGTCAGATAGGTCCGCTGCTCATAGCAGACCCCGTTGGTGTTGAAGCCCGCCGTCGTGATGATCCACATCAGCGGGTTCGATCGGGAGCCAAAGGCCGACTTGATCACGTCGAACAGCGCACGGTCACGGTGGGCGTGCAACTCGTCCAGCACCCCCAGATGGGGGTTGTGCCCGTCCTGCGTCGACCCCTTCGCGTTAATGGGCTGCACGTATCCGCCGCTCGTCTCACAGGTGATCGACCGCACCCATGGCGCCAACCCGAACGCTTCGCGAAGGTCGGCGCTGGCGCGCACCATCTTCTGCATGGGCTTGAAGACCTTGCCAGCCTGCTCGCCCGTCGTTGCCCCGATGATGACCTGGGGCCCGACCTCACCCTCGCAGGTCAGGCAATAGAGCCCAACCCCGGCCGTGAGCGTAGACTTTGCACCCTTTCGTGCCATCTCGATGTAGGCGTAGCTGAACCGCCGGCCTCCATCCTCCCGGCGTCGCCATCCGAACACGACCACCAGAATAAAAATCTGGGGCGGCTCGAGGAACAACGTCTCGGTCTTCCACACGCCCTCGACGTGCGGCAGCTTCTCGATGAAGTCGCACGGATCATCGCCGTGCCAGCGGTCGAAATAATACCCCCAAGCCTGATCCCTGGCGGCACGCTTCAGGTCATTGAGGTGCCGCCTGCAGGCCAGCTTGACCCACTTGCACGCCACCTCCTTGCCGGCGACGACATCGCGGGCCCAGCGCTCGGCAATGCCGACATAATCCCGCGCATGTTCGCCCGCCTTAGCTGCGGCTGCCATTCCGCGCGAACGGGTTGCCCGTACCGCCCTTTTCCAGCCCCTTGATCTGGAGCCGGGTCTTGGCGCCACCGATACCAAAGAGCTCCTGGAGCTTGCGCACCTCGGCCATCGCGGTGATTGGCGGGGCCTCGCCAGCGCGGAAGCACTTGATGATCATGCCCTGCAGGTTGCAGTAGTTCCCGAAGGCGGTGCTGTCCTTCTCCGTCACCAGCCGATTGGCCTGCACCCGCCCCAGATCGTCGAGCCAGACCTCTTCGCCCTCAGCCGTCAGCCATTGCGGACGCATCGGCATCGCGTTGGGCTCGATGACCTCGACGACATGGCCATCGCGGCTCTTCTGGAATGTGCCCTTCGCCTTCTTCTCAGAGGGCGGCAGGCGCTTGGGACCGCGCTGCATAGGAAATCAACTCACTTCGGGTTACAATTTGCACGCGCAGTTTTTTGACTGGGGGCGCCGGTCAGGAAAGCAATCGCTCTCGACTTTTTCCCGCCCCCCGGGCCTGTGACCTACCGGCGGTCACGCAGTTCGCTCGCAGGATCCATCTCGTCGGACATCATCACCACTTCCAGTGCGCCACCGGCCACGCGGTCGGCAGCAGCGATGAACCACGAGGCGATGAGAAGGCGCAGCCCATAGAGGCGCGGCATCTTCATTGTCAGCCGAATTGTCGGGGGCGTAATGGTGATCTCGTCAGATGCCATTGTCATTCTCCCCTGATGATCTCGTCGCCGGGCCTGCGCTCGTATTCGCTCCACCACTTGCCGATCGCCTCGCGGGTCGGCTCCTGTGGTCGGGCGCGATCGTCTCGGACCCGGCGCATGCAGATGTCGGGCAATGTCTCAAGCACGACGATCCGCTCGGGCTGCACCTTGTCCCACCACCATTGCCTGTTCTCGGCCTTGGGCTCGCTGACGATCAGCCAGGCGCGGGGCCAGTGATCGGTCGACCGGCCGATGTCGCCCAGCATCTCGTTGCGGGCGCGGATGGCAGGACCGAGCCACTTGCTCTTGTCCCAGCCGTGAAGCGTCTGTCCCGACAATCCAGAGCCGATGACGTCGAGGTCGATGATCAGATCCTCAACTTTGGAGTTTGATCTGACCCAGGTGCTCTTGCCGCTGGCTGGCGCGCCGCAGACGATCACCAGCGGGATGGTCGAGGGCTTCAGCCACTCCGGTCTGAACTGATGCTTGCTAAACGCCTGATCCCGCGCCGTGCGCGCCAGGTGGCATGGCCGGCATAGCGGGCGCAGGTTCTCTCGGTCATTGTTGTGGGCGTTGCCGTCGATGTGGTCGACTTCCTCGGCCGCGGTGATCCTGCCCTGCTCTCGGCATATCCGGCATAGCGGCTCGTCTGCCAGCACCAGCAGGCGTAGTTTCTGCCAGGCCCAGCCATACCCTCTCTCGGTGGTAGTGAGCTTGCGGCCAGAGCGCCTGATGGGGGTCGATGCCGTCGACAACCTGCGCTGGGCTTGTGGGCGGCTGGGCATCAGGCAGGCGATGCCACGGCCCCACCGTCACCCTCGAACAGGCGGCGCTTCACCTCCTCCAGCCATTCTCGGAACTTGCGGACAACGCTGAGGTTGATCAAAATGACCATGACGACTTCTAACCCGATGGAGGCACGATGTGACGCTCGAGCAATATCCGATACCGAGCACCGGGCGTGCTATCTGGAACGGGTTTAAGTGCAGATGCCCGCGCTGCGGGGCTGGCAAACTCTATCCTAAGTTCATCGAACAGGTGGCGGTGTGCAAGGTCTGCGGAGAACCCCTTGCCCGATACAACGTGGGGCTCTTTCTGCCCTTTATAATGATCATGAT
Source organism: Arsenicitalea aurantiaca (assembly GCF_003994485.1). Classification (GTDB taxonomy): domain Bacteria; phylum Pseudomonadota; class Alphaproteobacteria; order Rhizobiales; family Devosiaceae; genus Arsenicitalea; species Arsenicitalea aurantiaca. The sequence goes on along the minus strand of NZ_RZNJ01000002.1, from coordinate 269,763 downwards.
CGTGGCGCACGTCCTGATCTTCGTCATGCTCGAGATGGAGCTCAGCGGCCGATCGAGTCCAGCAGCCTACCTGATGGTGATGGTGCCGCTCTCTGTGCTCGTGCCGCTCCTCCTGCTGCGACCGGTGAAGGGCGCCATCATTGGCTTCCTCTGGTCGCGCAATCTCAGTGATGAGCTCGATTGAAGGTCCGAGCGCCAAGAGGAGCAGTCTCCCCCTCACTGCATTTTTTGCCACAACTGTGTGGCTCGAGTGGTTCCGGGATTTTCCCGTATCCTCGTACATCTCTCCATATGGGAATGCCCCGAGAGCACGGGCTGCACGGGGTTTGCGTGTATACGCGGGGGTGTGGGGTGATGACGAAAACCCGACTTACACCGAATTTCGGCTAACAGATCAAACGCTTAAGGTGATGACGTGGCCTATTACATGAGCAACCGAAGCTGCGATCAGCGCTGAGATGCTATCGAAGCGGGCCGGGACGCTAAACCGGCAATTGGCAGCCTCGGGTCGTCGTGGCTGGAGATCCCCGAGGGTTAAGGCCTGCGGCCTCTTGGCGGTCACGTATCATCCCAATACGGACAGGAGTAAGGCCCGCCTTGGGAAGCCAAGATATTCTGCGAGGGCTGCTGCGTGTACTGCTTCCACGCCGCCGCTTCGATCTGTTTATGCCCTATGGGGGCAGATGGGGGGGTTGAGGCTCAACCTTGGAACCTCGGCATGCAATCATGGAAGCTAGGTTCCATGGTAAGGATTGAGGCGTCCCGAGAGCCCGCACAGCGCGTCCGCCGATCTGGGCTTAAAGCCTCGCGCATACGCCTCAAACTGGTTGCGGCTGCCGGAATCGTACGGACGACCTTCTGGTTTTCAGCCACGCGCTACTGCTGCTCCGCTAGACGTGGTACATGTTCGGGGCAACAAGGAGCGAAGATGAAATTCTACAAAGTGGTCAAATGCGACGCCGAAGGAACCCAGACCGCACCATCGATCACGATCTCGGGCCCGTCGCCGGAAGCCGCGGCGGAACTTGCTCTGGGAGAGCCGCTCGCCAGAAGGGGACGGACGGATAATCTGGTCGCGAAGGTCTACTACCAGGGTAGCAGTGGCGCCAACACCATGCAGCGCCTGTATCGAAAGCCGAGCGAGTAGCACAGAATAAGAAAAGGCCCGCCGAAGCGAGCCTTGGTCTTGGCGCGAAACGCCAACATGCTCCTTTCGTGGCAGCATTTGCCTGATTTGTCAACTGCCTGCCCGGTTAGGTGCAGCATCTCCCCGCACAATGCTCGCGCGAGCCCCGTCCGACCAGTTCTCGGGCCGGGCGCGCCCCTTCCGGCTTCCCACATAGCCGAAATGCTCAGCCAGCTCGTCGGCCGCGGCAAGGGCGATCGCCGTCACCTTTTCCCGCGCTGCCCCGGTGTCCCCGAAACCGAGCACCCGACCCACCTTGGAGATCGTCAACCCGTGCACGATGACGTGCTCGGCCACAGCAGCGCGATCGGTTCCCGTGCCCAGTCTCGCAATCGCGTCAGCATACTCCTGGCGAGCGTCTGCTCCGATTTCGGCCACCAGGTTCTGCCCCGATCCACTGGTATCGACCTTCACGGCCTCGTAGTCGATCGCCCGCGCGGCCCCGAGCTGCGCCCGCTCCGCAACTCTGCGAAAGTGAGCTGCACCCTGGGTCTGGGTCTCTGTCCGGTTTCTCACGCGTGACAGGCCGCCAATCAGGGTGGACATGCTGACATCGGCCTTCACCTGACCCGCCCGCCGTCGGCGAGGAAACCTGTCGATTTGGTGGAGCAGTTCCGCGCGCGTCATCATAGGGTCGGGCACATAGCGCTGCTCCAAATCCGGCTTGGGCCGAACCGGCCGTTCAATGACACTTCGGCCTGCACGGTGACAGCGAAGCCCGAGTCTGGTGCAGCGGGACACGGCATCCAACACTTGCTCTTCGGTGAAAGCACACGCCCTCCCCGGCTGGACGAAGACCCGCTCCAGAACGCGCCGCAGCTTGCGCGCAAACTCCACGTTGGGCGTTTCAATAACTGCCAGAACTTCAACGTGGACCCTGGCCGCGATCTCGTGCCCAGACCGCAATGCCGCGTTTTTTGCCCTCGCATAGTCGAGCTGCCGACGGAACTGGACGTCCATCCTGCTGCGCGCGAGATCGGCGCGGCGGGTTATGCTGATAAGAGCTTCGCCCCTGGCGCCTGCCTTAAAGACCAGACCCGAAAGTGACTTCATACGCGGCCCGCCCGATGTTGAAGAGGATGCTCGTCGAGGATGCGCGTCATGATCTCCCCCTTGGCGTTTTCCATGGGCGTGACCGTGACGAAGGTCTCGGGCGGGATCCGCCGCTTGAGCCGTGAGTTGAAGCGCCGGACGCTGATCCAAGCCTCGGCCACCTTATCCACCAGTGCGTCGAGCGGCAGGTTCGAGGCGATGTCGGCGCCCGGCGTAAACGCCCATGCCTGCTCAACGCACCCGGCCGACAAGGCCGAGCGCGCCCGGTCCATGATCTGGGCAGCGGTGAGGTCGGTCTGCACGACGTAGGCGATCTGGCGCTTCGAGTGCATCGCCGCCTTGAGCGGGTAACCCCAGAGCGATTTTCCGATGGCCAGCGACTCCCGCGGGCAGTGCTCGAGGTCGTATTTGAATGCGACCATCAGAACGATCACCGTCCTCGGCTTCTTGCTCTGCGGTGCCGTTGACTTCATCCCGATCGACGAGGGCTGACCGAAGCCGGCTCGGTTTGCCATGTCGTCATCCGGGTTCATGCGTTGAGGCGTGCCCATGTTCAGCGTTTCCTTTCTGGAGCTGAGGTGGATGCATACGGGTTTGTCGGCGCGGCCATGGCAGGCGACGCTGCTGGCGGCCGGCGAAAATCGGCCCGCCGAGAAGGAAGGATTGAAGGAGGAGATAGAAGGGGAAGGTGTTTGTTTCTTATTGGGATCATTTTTTGACCCCTTTGGTGAGCGCGTAAATGGGCGGGTCTTTCGGGCCTCGACCGCCGCTATGGACGCACACCAGCATCCCCTTCTCGACGAGAACGTCCCGCGCTGCCTTGAATGTGTTAGGAGCCCAGTTCAGTTTTGCGGCGTATGCTTTCGCTAGGACGAACTCTCTACCCCAGTGGTGGCGCATCAGCAGGCTGAGCAAGGCGAACGCTCGCGGGTCCTCAGCCGCCAGTTCGTCTATGGTGTCGTGCTCGATCACGACGCGGGCGCCTCGTCCTTTCCAGTTCTGGCCGGTGACCTCGTACTCCCAAGCGGACGCAACAACCTTCAGCACCTCAGCTTCCGGCATGGGCTCGAGGAAATGAGATTCGTTGTAGGCCATCGCCTTCTCCATCAACGCTTCGATGCCGGGGCTGAAGCGAGCGAACTCCAGACAGCGGTTGAACAGAGCTGGGTTCCGACCGTCGCCTTCGCGAAGGGCAGGCTTGGGATCAGCGGCAGCATTCGCACTCTGCATGGTCGGCAGCCGGTCGAGGTCGTCGAGCCCGCCCTGGATGATGCGATAGGGCGTTCCCCTGCTGCCCAGCGAGGGCGGAGCCACGACGTACCCGTCACCGAGGATATCGATCGGCTTGCGAGGGTTCGGACGAACCTTCCGCCCTTCCCCGTTGTGCCGATACCAGGCCTGGAAGTTTCCTGAGCCGGTTCGGACGACGAAGGGTGTGGACCCGTGCTCCACCAGGGCGTCGGCCAGCACCCTCTCGTCGGGCGTGTCGATGTCCAGGACGGTGATCTTGTTCCGCTTGCAGGCGAGCCCGATGTTGCTCGCGTCGCCGAACCTGAGCGCGAGCTGGCTGCTAGTCTTCGGGCCGACCTTGAGGTAGCCGCGGACCGCCGGCATCTTGTTGTCGCCGACAGGAAAGGTCGCGATGTCATGGGCCGCGTACTCGGCCTGCCAATGCTCAAAGAGACCAGAGCGCATAGATCGCTCCTCTGGTCAGTGGGCGCGTTCCCTTCATCGCGGCGCACCCCTCATCATGTCGGTAACGAGCCGCTGCACCGCAAAAATGCCCTTGCCCATGTGCAGGTCATTGAGGTCGTCGCCGATCTCGGGCGGCATGAGGAACGGCCTCCGGGCGAGAAGCGCGTAGTGCTCTCCGGCGCCTTTCCCGCCGAACTGCTCGAGTGGTTTGTCGTGGTCGGATGCGATGAAGCAGCGGCCTTCAACGGATTGGCAGACGACGGGCACATTGGACGCGGAGAAGCAGCAGAGGATCGTATCGGAGCGCCCGAGGCCGCGTAGAGCCAGCCGAAGGGACAGGCCGGTCGCGAGGCCCTCGCAGAGCCATGTGTCGACCCCTCGGGCGATACGGTGGCTTGCGCCGCCAATCTCTCCCCCGGCGAGGAACTTCTTGTCTCCGTTCTCCCAGATCAGTTGCACGCTCGTCAGGACGGCGCCGCGGCGGGCCGGCATGATGATGGCCGACTTCGCGCTCTCCGGGACTAGATAGGCGCCCCCGATCCGGCGGATTCTCTCTGCGTCCAGCACCAGCGCGCGTTCGTCCGGAAAGCCCTTCGCGCGCAAATATGGGTGAGCCCCAGGTTTGGCCGATCGCACAAGTTCAGCCGCGATGCGGGCTGCCTTCGCGGCCTTGGCGGCCTGCTCCTCGCGCTGTCTCGTTATCTGGTGCGAAATGTCCTTCCGCTCGCTCCGGCTCAAGCCATTCCGCAGGCCGACCGTTGCCGTCTCGCCAGTCTGCCAGTTAAAGGCGGTCACGTGCGCATCGTTGATTATGACGCGGCCGTCGCCCTTGCCCTTCTTCCCGGCCAGCGTGTCAGTCTGCATCCACTTGCCGTAGGCGCGCCCTTTGGGTGGCAGGATGCCCACCGTGGCGCAGGCCTCGCTGATTGCCTCCTCGATCATCATGCCGCTGCCCGCCGCTTAGGCTGCTTGCGGAACCGGGCGACCTCGCGCTCGACCAGCCCCCATTCGTCACTTTTGACAGCGGTGGGATCGTATCTGGCGTCATAGAGGCCGTACGGTAGACGAGATCCCGGGTAGATCCCGGCCCAGATGCCATAGGCCCATTTTCGAGCTGCGTCGGGCCCGCGGCGAGTGTTCGAGAAGCAGTAGGCTAGCGCGGCGTTCCAGACCGCCATCGGATTTTCGAGACATGCCGCGCGCAGGCCCTTCCGAGGCTGAAAGGCCTTCTTCGTGCTGATCTCGAGGTCGATCAACTCGCCTTCTACCGTCTGGATCTCGCCGCGCTTCGGGCGCTCCCACCCGCAGGAGGCGCAGGTGCTGGCGCCGGGCTCCATCTGCATTCCACAATCGCCGCAGAAGCGCTCAGCCTTGATCTGCTCCGACGGCTCCCTGACCTCCGCGTCCTTTTTCTGCGCCTCCGACAGGCTGGCCACGCCGTACTCGTAAAGCCACGCCGTATCATCGGCGAACGCGATGCTGTTGCCGGAGTGGTCAAGCCAAAGGCCGAACTGCTTGCCGGGCGCGATACGCATCACCCGGCCAAGCTCCTGGATGTGCGAGGAGAAGGACTTGCGGTATGGTCGGCAGGAGATCCCGCACATGACGTCGGGCACGTCGAAACCCTTGGTCAGCACCGCGCACGAGACCAACCCATCAATGGCGCTGTCGGGCTTCCGGAACTCGTCGATCTTCGCCTTGCGGTCCTCGTCGGACTTGTCGAGATAGGAGATCTGCTGGAAGTTGAACCCAGCCTCGGCAAACTGACGACACAACTCCTCTCCGTGCCTGACAGAAGGCGAGAAGACGATCGTCTTTACGGGGCCGCCGAAGTGGGCAGTGGTCTGCGCCACCCAGGTCTGCACGACGTCACCAATGATGGTGATGCCGCGCTGGCCGGCCTCCTCGTCCTCATACTCGCCGGTGAACGACTTCTTCGCGCCCTTCATGTCCGGCGTGACGCAAGCCTTGATCCTGAGCGGCGTCAGAAAGCCCATCGCAAGAAGCGTGTTCACCGTCGCGCCGTTGACGACAAAATCCCAGTTCTCGGCCATGCCCGCCGTGAACGGGGTCGCGGTAAGTCCAATGACCTTGGCGTTCTCGGCGCGCGCGATGAGATCGAGCACTGCCTTGTACTGGCAATGGGCTTCATCGACGATGATCAGGTCCGGCAGGGACGAGAAGTGACGACGCGCGATTGTCTGCGCGCTGGCGACCTGCACCTGTTTTTCTGGCGCAGTGCCGGCATGATCCGCCTGGATGATGCCGTGATCGATGCCGTAACGATGGAAGCGCTCGCTCGTCTGGTCGATCAGGCTTACCCGATCCACGATGAACCAGACGGTGGAGCCCTTCTCTACGGCTTGTTGGATGATGTGCGCCGCGACCTCGGTCTTGCCGAACGCAGTAGGAGCCACGAGGATCAGCCGGCGCATCGCCTGCCGCATCCCGTCGCGCAGCTTCTCCTCGGCGTCCAGCTGGTAGTCACGAAGCACGATCTGGCTCGGGACGACAGGAACGCTCAAGCGGCTCTCCTCCCCGGTGCCTCATCGATGATCCGGCCGCAGGTCGTGATGAACCAGGACCAGTCGAGCTCGTCGACGTCGGCAGGCTTCTGGGCGATGAGGATTTTGGCAAACTGCTGAGCCCACTGGCGAGGCGCGCCGCCGTCGAACTCGATGATGGCAGCCCGCTCATCCATCTCGTCCTGCTGTTCTTCAAGCAGAAACTGCATGATGGCCCTGCGGTGCTGTCTGACGAACCCGAGGGCTTCCTTCGGTAGCTTCGCGCTGTTCACGAGCCTGAGCCCATCACCGTGCAGAACGATGTTGCCGCCGAGATCCCGTATGCGATCGACAATGCGTGCTGGATCAGACATTGCGCATGTCCTCCTCCGTCACGGCAATGATCTCGTCCTTTGTCCAGCCGAGCTTGCGGGCTTCCTCTTTCCAGTAGTTCGACGATCGAGCCCAGGAGGCCTTGTCCTCGCTCTCCCGGTAGACGCGGGTTTCGAGAACGCGGATCTCTTCGTCCTTCGCCGCGATGACCGCCTCGTAGCCGCCTTTGTCGAAAAGCACCTTCATGCTGGCGAACTTGCCGACCTCGGCCTTCAGCTCGGCATTCTCCTGCTCGAGCGCCGTATTGGCCTCACGCAACTCCTCCAACTCGGCGAGCATCTGGTCGATGTCGGCAGAGGCCTTCGCGGCCTCGCGCCTGGCCTTCTGCTGTTCAATCATCTGGCGGGTTTCTTCAGGCAAACCAGCCGTGACCTCGGCAGCACGTTGCTCGGCCTCGGCACGTTCTTCGGCCTTCTCGGCTTCACGTCGGGCTTTTTCCGCAGCGATGCGATCGGGATTGAGAGCGCGCCGCACGGTGTCCGCACTGATGCCTGTCTCCTTGGCGACCTGAGTAGCTACGCTTGTCTTCCCGCGCCCGCCCTTCTCCAAAACCCACGCAAATTGCGTGGGTTTACTTTTACGTGCGGCCAAAAGGGATGCATATCGCCGGATATGCTCGTCGCGCTGCTCTTTGGTCAGCCCGGACCGGTGCAGGTTCTCCGCAATCTCCCAAAGCTGGGCGTCGATCTCGTCGCCATCGTAGTAGACGATGCATTCGATCTTTTCCCAGCCGAGCCGACGAGCGGCTTCAAGCCGGTGAGCGCCGGTAAGAAGGACGATCTCCTGACCGTCATCTCGCACCGCGACCGAGATCGGCGTGCGGAGGCCGATGCTTTCCATCGAGGTAGTGAGCGTGGCCACGCCGCTTTCGCTGAGAGCCCGCTGCCGCTGCCCGACAGTGATGTTCTCGACATAGATCATCTCGACCTTCCGGCCGCGATCAGGGATGGCGAAGTTGATGGGGGCGACTCCTGTCATGCGCGCCACCCCGCGGCTAGTTCCTCAAGGTGCGTGAGCAGGTTGTCGAGCCGATCGCGATGGTAGCGGATGCGCCAAAGCAGATAGTGCCAGTAGAGGATGCGGAGAGCCCTCATGCTGCGGTCTCCTCGAAGTAGGCGATGAGTGCCCGCTTGCTGGCGACCCAGCGCCCTGAGACTTTGCGGGCGGGGATCTCGTTTTTTTCGAGCATGTGGAAAACCGAGCGCTTGGTGCGGCCGAGGAACGCAGCGATAGCTTCGGCGCCCCAGAGCAGATCGAGGGTGTCGGTCATTTGCCACTCTCCTGCGCATAGTCGCACTCGACGTCAGACAGCACGTCCAACTCGGTGGCATGGACCTTGCGGATTGCTTCGATCGCACGATCCAAGGTCGCCGCCAGTTCCACGATCTCGGAGGTGACTGCATCGCCAATGCGGAGCGAGTTGGACAACTCGGCAGCGCCGATGACAGCCAGGTGGAGCTGGGCATGGACGGAGTAGGCTGCAGTGGTGGCCGCGCTGATACGCGGGCCTATCTCTTGGGCGCGTCTCATAGGTGATGCCCCCCACCCCAAGGCACTCCGGGCCCATCATGGTCAGGCTCGAGATCCTGGTCGTAGTCGTCGTGCGGCTCGCTTAGAATATCGTGCTCGACATCAATCTCGAGCCCAGTAGGGGCGCAGCCGAAAGCGCCCTCGATCTCAGTCCAGCCGAGGCTCGGCTCGGTATCAACACCGCCATCGCACTCGTCGTTGTCCGTGCTGCCTTCGCGGTCGTCGGTGGCGTCGTCGAAGCCAGCGAGGTAAGGCTCTAGGTCGGGATCGCCGTCGATCTCGTCGAGCATGGTGAGCGCGGTCTCGACGATGCGCTCGAGCCGGACGCGGGTGGCGAGATGGCGCTCGGCATAAGCCAGCCCCTTGGCTGTCAGTTCGACGCCACTGCTTGCCTCGCCCATAGGCCAGGTGCTATTCAGTACGCTGTTCATCTGCGATGTCCTTACAGGGGGGATTGCTGGAACCATGGCTCGGCGAGGTTGCACCCTCGGCCGGGCCTTCGTTTTTCTCGGCTTCAAGAGCGCGATCGAGGTAGTGGACGATCTCCGAATTCATCGATCGACGGTTCGCTCGCGCCCGCTCGCGGATGCGGTCGCGCATGCCCCCGGGGACACGCACAGTAATTGGGTCGGCATCGGCCATCTCACCTCCTTCTGACTTCAAAATGACGCCATTTATTTAATAGCTACAGATTGTCGCGATTGCGGTCAAGCGGTGATGACTGCATAATGATGCTATCCACAGGGAGCGACAAATTGGCGGACGACGGGCGGAAGCTGACGACGAACATCACGCCGTTCGGACTGCGGATGCAGCCGGAACTCAAGGCGACGGTGGAAAACGCGGCTAGGGGCAACAACCGGAGCATGAATTCGGAGATTGTTGCTCGGCTCGAGTTTTCACTTTCTGCCGAAGAAGAGATCGAGCGCCTTAGGGGAGAGCTAGCAGCCGCGAAAGCCGAGATCCGAAATTTGGAGGGCCGCCTGGAATACGCCTGGGGCGTTGAGATCGATCGGGAGAAGCTTAGAGCGGACCGTGCATCAATCGAACGAATGAAGGCGGATCTGCTCGAGTCGGCTCGCCGCAGTGCAGGCGCTCCGGGTAGTAGACCAAATGTGCTCTACGTCGCGCTGGACGCCAACGGCATGCCCCTCTCATGGCAGGAAATCATGCTGCATATGGCCGAGTTGGGACGCGCAGCCGGCTTCGAAATACAGAATATCGAAGCTCGCGTCTTCGACGCGCAGCCGGCTTCAAATGACGCTCGCGAAGAAGAGTGGTGGAGCCTCGTTGAGACATATCGAGCTCGCCGAGCGGAAGGTTTGCCGATCACCCCGCCCCAAGTAGAAGCACATGTAGATGCGCCTCTTGAGGCTGATGTGCGCGCTGTTATCCATCGCATGCAGGCAGAGAAGAGGGGGATCGTCGGCGAACCAGGCGTCGACTTGAAGACGCAGCTTGGTCGTGATTTGTCCGACGCAGTCGATGATCGGACTGAATTTGCGATGAAATTTCTGCTTGATGAGCTTAGGCGACGCGACTGGATTAGGACCGAGAAGGTAGCGGTCCCTGCCGATCTTCCCATCAACTCAATCCGCATGGCAAGCTAGTGAGCGTGCGCATGCGGACGGGGACTGACAAGGGCGGTACCAAGAAATCGGCCGGGGTGGTCGACGATCTCGACGCCAGGGGCATGCGCCGGCTCAAAAGCTTTTGGTCGCCGGGTTTGAGGTGATGCCAGGGGATATAGAGAAGCTTCTGACGCCTGCCGAGGTCGCGGACATGCTGTCTCTGAGCGAGCGGCATCTACGTTCTCTAACTGCTGAGGGGTCGATCGCAGCGATCAATATCAGTCTTCTCGGCGCCCGGCCCAGGTATCGCTACGAGCCCTCGGAAGTGGAAGACTTCAAGTCACGGAGAAAAGTCGTGTTGCAGGAGGTCTTCCCCACCTCAAGGCCCGCCTCCCGAGGTTTCTCCCTAAGAGGCGCCAGCACGGGAGCCAGCAGCTTGGAGGAAATCAGGGCTAGATTGGTCGCCAAAAGAACGGCAGGCAAAAAATGAGTGTCCGGAAACGCGCTTGGCAGACACATGCAGGCAAGGCCCGCGAGGCCTGGGTTGTCGACTATAGCGATGCCCAAGGCACCCGTCGACAGAAGTCGTTCCGGCTGAAGAAGGAAGCGGACGCTTTCGCCGCCACCGCCCACGTCGAGGTGCGCGAGGGCACCCATGTCGCCGACAGCGCGAGCGTTACGATCTCCGCCGCCGCCAAGTTGTGGATAGCCGCGCGCGAACGTGCCGGACGCGAGCGGACCACAGTCGAGCAGTACCGCCAACACGTCGAACTCCACATCAAGCCCTTCATCGGCTCCACCAAGTTGACCGCCCTCTCGGTGCCGGCGCTGCGTCAATTCGAGGAGATGCTCGCCGACGAGGGTCGGTCGCCATCCATGGTTCGCAAGGTGCTCGTGAGCCTGGGCTCGCTGCTGGCAGACGCGCAGGAGCGCGGGCTCGTTGCGAGGAACGTGGTGCGCGACATGCGCGGCCGGCGCGGCACGAGCGACAGCCGGGCGCAGAAGCGCGCCAAGGGCAAGCTGCGAGTCGGAGTAGACATACCCACGCCAACCGAGATCCGCGCCATTGTCGGGGCGCTAGAGGGCCGCTGGCGCCCGTTGCTGCTGACGGCGATCTTCACTGGCCTGCGGGCATCGGAGCTGCGGGGGCTGACCTGGGCCAACGTCGATGTCGATAAGCGCATTATCCACGTTCGCCAGAGGGCCGACAGGTTCAAGGCGATCGGCAAGCCCAAGTCAGAATCGGGCGAGCGCGAGGTGCCGATGCCGCCGATCGTGGTGAACACGCTCAAGGAGTGGAAACTGGCAGTGACGAAGAGCGAGGCTGGGCTCGTGTTTCCTAACCTGAAGGGCCAGCCGGAGGCACATCAGCCGATCGTGCGGCTGGGCTTCGGGCCTGCCCAGATTCGCGCCGGGGTAACGGTCGAGACAGGAGAGGTCGATGCCAAGGGCCGGCCGGTGCTCGCCGCAAAATATTCCGGGCTTCACTCGCTCCGTCATTTCTACGCGAGCTGGTGCATTAATCGTCGTGCCGATGGCGGGCTCGAGCTGCCCTCAAAGGTGGTGCAGGAAAGGCTCGGCCACTCGTCGATTACGATGACCATGGACACCTATGGCCACCTCTTCCCGCGGGGCGACGACGCCGAGGAACTCGCTGCCGCCGAGATGGCTCTGCTGGGCTGACTGCGACATGGGTGCAACATGATATGATTTTCAACAGCAATTACAGTGGCATAGGTCAGATTGCAAATCCGTGTATTCCGGTTCGATTCCGGACGTGGCCTCCATTGCATCGGTCTGGGCGATTTCGCATCGCCACACGCTCAAACATCCGACCAAGCCCGTCATCAGCCTCGCCCGGCTTGTCCTGCGCTAAACTCTGCGGCTAATTGGGCGGGGCGTTCGCAATCGGGCGAGCGGCCAGCGCCGGCACTAGCGGGCGTTCAGGATAGTAGATGACGACCTCCTCCCCTTCTGCCGGACGTGGCGCCGGGCTCGCCCAGCCCATAATTGCCGGGCTCCTCGCAGCTATCGTTGGTTACGCCAGCACCTTCACGCTCGCGCTCGCTTCGCTGGGTGCCGTCGGCGCGACGCCTGCCCAGGCCGGTTCGGGCCTCTTTGCGATCTGTACCGCCGTCGGCGTCCTCAACATCGTCATTGCCTGGCGCACGCGCCTGCCGATGAGCTTTGCGTGGTCGACACCGGGCATTGCCTTCCTGCTGACGGTCGGCGCTCCGCCCGAGGGCTTCGGCGCGGTTGCGGGGGCGTTCCTCGTCACGGCGCTGCTGATCGTGATCGCCGGCGTCTTCAAGCCTTTCGCGCGGGCCGTCGCCGCGATCCCGGGGCCCATTGCGAATGCCATGCTGGCCGGCATTCTCCTCACGCTTTGTCTTGCTCCCGTGAACGCCGTTGCAGAGATGCCGGTGCTGGCATTGCCGATCGTCGCGGCCTGGGCTCTGGGGCTGGTGTTCGCGCGTCGATATGCCGTGCCACTTGCCGTTCTCGTCGCGCTTATCATCATCCTCACAGTCGCAGAGCTGCCCGCGACTGGGACCCTGACCCAGCCCCTCGCGACGCCGGTCATGCCGATCTTCACGTTCGACGCCATCGTCCGAATCGCGCTGCCGCTCTTCGTCATCACCATGGCGTCGCAGAATCTGCCCGGCATCGCGGTCATGCGCGCCAATGGCTATCCGATCGATCCGGCGCCCCATTTTGTGGCGACGGGCGTGGCGAGCGGGGCCACGGCGCTTCTCGGCGGGCAGACCGTCAACCTCGCCGCCATCACCGCTGCGATCACGGCCGGGCCTGAAGCGCACCCCGATCCTGCGCGGCGATGGGTTGGGCCGGTCACCGCTGGCGCAACCTATATCGCCTTTGGCCTGACGGCCGGGCTTGCCGCTACGCTCATCGCTGCGGCGCCCCCCCTGCTCATTCAGGCCGTGGCGGGACTTGCCCTGCTCTCGAGCCTCGCTTCGGCAATGGGGAACGCCCTCGAGCGCGAACCCGACAGACTGCCTGCAATCCTGACCTTCGTCACCACAGCCTCCGGCATCACGATTCTCGGGATCGGTGCCGCCTTCTGGGGGCTGATCGCGGGCATCGGCATGCATCTGGTCCTGAAAGCGGCTGCGCGCAGGTCGGCACAATGAAGATCGTCGCCGTCATCCTCGCCGGCGGTCTGGGCTCTCGGCTTGGCGGCGTCCAGAAGGCGACGCTTCGCATTGGCGGGCAGCGACTTCTCGAACGCACGCATGCAAGCCTCGCAATCGAAGTCGACGAGGTCCTCGTCGCATCGGGGCAATTCGACCTCAGGTCCAGCTTTCCCCGGCTCGAAGCGATCTTTGTCAAGGATCGACCTGGGCTCGGCGAAGGCCCCATCGCCGGACTGGCCGCCACCGTCGAAATCCTTGCAGCGCGGCCCGTGCCTCCGGACCTAATGGTCAGCGTCGCCGTCGACACCCCCTTTCTCCCCGCCGATTTCACCGCCCGGCTGCGGGATCGGCTCGAAGACGAACACGATGCGATGACGGCAGCCTATGCAGGTCAACCCTATCCAACCAACACGCTCTGGCGGTTCAGGGCCATTGCCGACCTGCCAGGTCGATTGGCCGGTGATCAGCCTCTCAACAGCCCACGAGCACTTCTGCGGCAGATTCGTGCGAACCATCTCGACTGGTCAGAAACCGCGTCCCTCAACCCGTTTGCCAACCTCAACACGCTGGGTGACCTCGTCTCGCTGGGCACGCGGGCACGGAACGACCGCCGACATTGAATTGGCGTCATTTTTGCGTCATTTCGGTCTTGGCAAAGCAGATCAAACCCGCTACATCGACCCGGCGCTCGCAAGGGCGCCACGAACGAATGTTCCGCGATAGCTCAGTTGGTAGAGCAGACGGCTGTTAACCGTCGGGTCGTAGGTTCGAGTCCTACTCGCGGAGCCATTTCCCCACAGATCTGAATGACTTGGACCTAGCGCGGCGGGATGCCGAGCCGGGCGATATTCTCGTTCGAATAGCGGCTGTCCTCACTGACCTCCTCCCCGATCCAGTTGGGCAGCGCAATTTCTGCATCGGGATGATCGAGCTCGATCTCGGCGAGGCGGAAACCGGCGTGACTCCCCTCGAAGAGGTCAATCTCCCAGTACCGCCCGTCGGCTTCCGGCACGATGTGACGGCGCTTCTGCACGACATCATCGCCGCAGAGCGGAAGCATGGCCTGCGCATCCTCAATCGGAATCGGGTATTCGAATTCCGGGCGGGCGCCGTCTGCGCGCGCACCCTTGATGGTGAGGACCGCGTCGGTGCCATCGATGATACGGATGCGGATCGTCGCCTTGTCGTCCTTGCCCAGATAGCCTTGCACGATCGAATGACTGCGTGTCACCAACGGCCGCCAATCGTCGCCGCGCAGGAGGAACTTGCGTTCGATTTCAACGCCCATCGTCATCGCTCCCATTGACGATCTCGGCGGACAGTCGGTCTCCCGTCTGCCAGTTTGCCCAAAGGCGAGCATAGCGGGCGGCAAGAGGCCGAGGCTTCTCGGATGCGAGGGCTCGCCCGATGACGAAAGCCTCCGCGGCCAGTGCCTCGCTGCGCTGGGAAATTGCGCGCTTCAGCAACTGGCGCGATGCGTCCTCGTTCCCCATTCTGACATTCGCGCCGAGCTCATCGGCAAGGACCGCCAGGTCGTGGTGAAGGCCGAGGCGCAGGCCCAGCCGATCCGCAAGATCGCGAAGCGGATCGATCAACGGCGGCGCCAGCTCGCGCAGCAGCGCCAGGTGGTGGCCATGATACTTCACTTCCTTGCGCCATTCGTGAAGATGCTCGCCGTCCTGCTCCTCCTGCGCGGTATCCATCGCCCGGCGCATGCGCCGCACTGTCCGCATGAGACCGCCCTCGAGGAGCGCATAGCCCTTGGCATCGAAGCGCCAGTCATCGATGCGGGGAAGGAACGCTTCAAAATCGGCACGAAAGCGTTCCGCCCTTTCAGACTGATCTGCAGCCGACAAAGCCGTCGCGCGCCGCTCGAGTAAAATTGTGCGGGCCGGCACTGCCGCGAGCCGCAGCGTGTCGTCGGCAGCGGTCAGAACATCGAGCGTCTCGACGAGGACGTCGCTATCGCGCAAATCCGCCAGCAGGCGAGCCGCGTCGCGGACCGTTCCGTCTTCGCGCTTCGCGTCCGGGAAGGCCGGGTGGACCAGTTGGATGAGGCCTCTGAGCTTCTTGCACCGCCGGCGGACGGCGTGCACCCGTTCGCCCAGAGTGCGTTCCGGATCCTCAAGGTCCGAGAGCGCCGCCTCGACCTGCTGGCGGGCAATCCTTCGCACTCCGGCGGCAGCCGACCTGTCCTTCGGCGTAAATCTGTAAGGCAAGGCAAGCTCCCCAATCGGCGGCAGTCATTCAATCAGTCGGCAATCGCTTAATCCAGCGTCTGGCGCGGCACGTTGAACGATTGTGGCATACGATACGTTGCGGCTGCATAAGGGGATAAGCAAATGGTCCAAGATTTCGAAGGCAGGGTTGCAATCGTGACTGGGGCGACGGGGGGCGTCGGCCTTGAAACCGCCCGCGAACTTGCACGTCGCGGCTTTACGGTCGGGGTGCATGGCCGTTCGGAAGAAAAGGGCGAGGCTGCGATCCGGTCCATTGCAGACACCGCCCGCTACCCCGACCGTCTCCATTTCCTCAAGGCGGACCTTGCCGATCTTTCAGCAGTCCGCAGCCTCGCCGGGACGATCAACGATCGGTTCGCCAAGGTCGACGTGCTGATCAACAATGCGGGCCTGGTCAACGCGCGGCGAAAGGTGACGATAGATGGGTTTGAAGAGACCTTCGCGGTCAACCACCTGGCGCATTTCCTGCTGACCGGGCTCATTCTGGATCGGATCCGCTCCGCGGCTCCCGCGCGGATCATCAACCTCTCGTCCAACGCGCATCTGGCCGGCAAAATGCACTTCGATGATCTGCAGGCAGAGCGGCGCTATTCAACGTTTGGCGTCTACGGCAACACCAAGCTGGCGAACCTGCTCTTCACTTTCGAGCTGGCACGCCGGCTATCGGGCAGCGGCGTTACCGTCAATGCGGTGCATCCCGGCGCTGTCGCGACCGGCTTTGCGCAAAACAATGGCGGTCTCGCCATGCTGGCAATGCGGATCCTGCGACCGTTCTTCCTGACCCCGGAAAAGGGTGCGGCAACGTCTATCCACGTCGCGACGGCGCCGGAGCTCGAGGCTGTCACCGGCAGATATTTCTACAAATCGCGGCAGCACAAGACCTCTGCCCGGGCGCAAGATGCGGAGACCGCGCGCCTGCTCTGGGAGCGTAGCGAGGAGATGACGGGCTATCCCTTCGCAGAATCCCTCCTGCCCGCCAGCCTCCTCCCCTGAGCTCAGCGCAGCTGTGCGTACAGGGCCTCGGCCATTGCCTCGGGCGTTTCAACTGCCCCGTGCAAAGTTACATCCGGATGTTCCGGCGCCTCGAATGGAGAATCGATGCCGGTGAAGTTTCGCAGTTCGCCACGGCGGGCCTTGGCGTAAAGCCCCTTGGGATCGCGCGCTTCGCAAACCTCGAGCGGGGTATCGACATGCACCTCGGTGAACGCGATGTCGCCCGCGATTTCCCGAGCCAGCTGGCGCTCGTTGCGGAAGGGCGAGATGAACGAGACGATGACGATCAGCCCGGCATCCGCCATGAGCCGCGCAACTTCGGCGACCCGGCGGATATTCTCGATGCGGTCAGCTTCGGTGAAGCCAAGATCCCTGTTCAGCCCGTGCCTGACGTTGTCGCCGTCGAGAATGTAGGCATGGCGGCCTTCCATAGTCAGGCGCTTCTCGAGCAGATTGGCAACGGTCGATTTCCCGGATCCGGAAAGCCCGGTAAACCAGACGATGCGCGGCGTCTGCCGCTTCATGTCGGCGCGGACGTCGCGGGTCACGTCGAAGTTCTGGTAGGACAGGTTCTGTGCGCGTCGCAGCCCAAAATCGATGACGCCGGCGCCCAGCGTCGCATTGGACAACCGATCGATCAGGATGAAGGCGCCGGTATGCCCCTCCCCGCCGAAGGCATCGAATGCAATCGGGCGGTCGGTAGCAATGGTGAGCGTGCCCACCTCGTTCAGCGCCAGGCTGGTCGCCGCGGCTTTTTCGAGCGTGTTGACGTTGGTCCGATGCTTTATGCCAGTAATGGTCGCTCCGACCTGCTGGCTTCCAAGCTTCAGGAGATAGGATCGGCCGGGATAGGCGGGCTCCTCCTGCATCCAGATGATGCGGGCCTGAAACTGGTTGGAGTACTCTGGGACTTCTCCTGCATGCGCGAGCACGTCGCCACGCGCGATATCCACCTCCCGGTCGAGCAGCAGCGTCACCGCCTGACCGGTGCCAGCCGCGTCGAGATCGCCGTCCATCGTGACGATCCGGGATATCCGCGCAGGCTTTCGCGATGCTGCCACCAGAATTTCGTCGCCCACCTTGACCGAACCGGAGGCAATGGTGCCGGAAAAGCCGCGGAAATCGATGCCAGCCCGGTTCACCCACTGTACGGGGAACCGGAAAGGGGCTTTGGTTGCGTCCCGGGAGACCTCGATGTCTTCGAGATAGGGCACGAGCGCGGGCCCGCGATACCATGGTGTGCGGCCGCTGGGCCCGAGGATATTGTCTCCGCGCAGGGCCGAAACAGGTATGGCTGCCAGCGTCTCGAAGCCGAGCGGCGCCGCGAAGGCGCGATAGGCAGCCTCGATCTCGGCATAGACCGCTGCGTCGTAATCGACGAGGTCGATCTTGTTGACGACCAGAACAACGTGGCGCACCCCGATCAACGACAGGATGAAGCTGTGCCGGCGCGTCTGATCCAGCAGGCCCTTTCGCGCGTCCACGAGGACCAGCGCGAGATCGGCGTTCGAGGCGCCGGTCGCCATATTGCGGGTGTACTGTTCATGGCCCGGCGTGTCGGCGACGATGAATTTCCGACGCGCCGTGGAAAAGAAGCGGTACGCAACATCGATGGTGATGCCCTGCTCGCGTTCGGCAGCAAGCCCGTCGACGAGAAGCGAGAAATCGATGCCCTCCTCGCCGGCAGAACGGTTGCGGCTGTCGGCGCGCAGGCGCGCGAGCTGGTCATCTAGGATCAGCCTGCTGTCATAGAGCAGGCGGCCGATCAGGGTGGACTTGCCATCGTCCACGCTGCCGCAGGTGAAAAAGCGCAGCAGCGATTTCTCGGTCTGTTCGGCCAGCCAGTCATCGAGCGGGCGTTCGAGCGCGGCTTGTGCCATCAGAAATAGCCTTCCTGCTTCTTCTTTTCCATCGATCCGGCCTCGTCGCTGTCGATGAGACGCCCTTCCCGCTCCGATGTGCGGCTTGCCTGCATCTCCATGATGATGCCGGGCAGATCGGTCGCGCGGGAGCGGATCGCGCCCGTCAGCGGATAACAGCCAAGTGTCCGGAACCTCACGAACTCCTCGGCCGGCACCTCACCCTCGGCGAGCGGCAGGCGGTGGTCGTCCACCATGATCAGCGTGCCGGAGCGCTCGACGACGGGGCGGCGGGCGGCGAAATAGAGCGGCACGATCGGGATCTGCTCGGCATAGATGTAAGTCCAGATGTCGAGCTCGGTCCAATTGGAGAGCGGAAAGATCCGCATGCTTTCGCCCGGAGCGATCCGCGTGTTGAAGAGCCGCCAGAGTTCAGGACGCTGGTTTCGGGGATCCCAGGCATGGCTGGCGTTGCGGTGTGAGAAGATGCGCTCCTTGGCCCGGGACTTCTCCTCGTCGCGGCGGGCTCCACCAATAGCTGCATCATAGCGCCCGGCATTGAGCGCCTGCCGCAGCGCCTGGGTCTTCATGATGTCGGTATAGCGCGCAGACCCGTGGTCGAACGGATTGACGTTGGCTGCGCGCCCTTCCTCATTGGTGTGCGCGAGCAGGTCGAGGCCATGCGCCTCAGCCATCCGATCGCGGAAGGCGATCATCTCGGAGAACTTCCAGCCGGTGTCGATATGCAGCAGCGGGAACGGAATTCTGGATGGGTAGAAGGCCTTCCGCGCAAGGTGGAGCAGCACGCTCGAATCCTTGCCGATCGAGTACATCATGACCGGCCGCTCGAAGCTTGCGGCGACTTCGCGGAAGATCTCGATGCTCTCGGCCTCGAGCTTCTGAAGGTGGGTCAGGCGAGCCTGCTGGGCGGTCATGGCACGGTCTCTGATCGATCGGTGGGGCGTGGGATACGCCCTCTCCCAACGCTCGACAAGGCGCCGAAAGGCCCGGAAATGTTGAACTACCGGGCCCCTTTGCGCGTAGTTACCCGTTATCCGACCGAGCGTCGCGCGAGGCGCCGCCCATGCGCCAAGCCCTGCGCAGCGCAGCCCGCAAAAAGGAAAACTATTTCATGACCTCGACCGCCCTTGTCTGGTTCCGCAATGACCTTCGCCTCACGGACAACCCGGCATTGAAGGCTGCAATGGACCAGGGGGACCGGGTCGTCGCGCTCTACATTCATGAAACCGACCCTTCCCTGCGTCCTATCGGGGGTGCGGCGCGCTGGTGGCTCCACCATTCACTCAACGCACTCGCAGAAGACCTCGCTGGCCTCGGTATCGAGCTGTTGATTGCGGAAGGAAAAGCCGGGGACGAAGTCCGCAAGGCGGCCAAGTCACACGAAGCGGCGAGCCTACACTGGAACCGCCGCTACGCGCCCGCAGAGCGGGAGGTGGACGGCGCTATCAAGACAGCCCTCGGCAAGGATGGCCTCGAGGTGCACTCCCATGCGGCCAATGTGCTCGTCGAGCCCTTCGACATCTCCACCAAGGACGATCGCCCCTATGCGGTCTATTCTCCATTCTGGAAGGTGCTGCGCGGGATGGATATCCCCCGCCCTTCACCACGGCCACGGCGGCGCACGGACCCAATCAAGGCGGGGCGGGTCGATAAAGGCTATGAAGCCCCCAAATGGTCCCGAAAGCTGGGTCAGCATTGGGAGATCGGGGAAACGGCAGCGCGCGCAAAGCTGCGCACCTTCCTCGAAGATCTGGTGAAGGACTATCCGGAAGGACGCGACCGACCCGCAGAGGACGCGACGTCCCGGCTCTCTCCACATCTCCGCTTCGGGGAGATCGGCCCCCGCGAAGTCTGGCACACTGCGCAGGCCTTCGCCGAGGAGCATGGATACCTGCGCAGCCAGATCGACAAGTTTCTCTCCGAGCTGGGCTGGCGCGAGTTCAACTACAATCAGCTCTACCACCGCGAAGACATCGCCAAGGTGTCGATGCAGCCGAAATACGAGAACATGAAGTGGCGAAGCCCCGGATCGGCGCTCGCCCGGTGGCAATCGGGCATGACGGGCCTGCCCATGGTGGATGCGGGGATGAGGGAGCTCTGGGAAACCGGCTACATGCACAATCGGGTCCGCATGCTGACAGCCTCCCTCCTGTCCAAGAACCTGCTGATCGACTGGCGGCTCGGCGAGGAATGGTTCTGGGATTGCCTCCTGGATGCCGATGGCGCCAACAACCCCGGCAATTGGCAATGGGTCGCGGGAAGCGGGCTCGACGCCTCTCCCTATTTCCGCATCTTCAACCCGGTCACGCAGGGTGAGCGCTTCGACCCCGCCGGGACCTATGTGCGCCGCTGGCTGCCCGAACTGGCCAAGCTCGACGACAAGCACGTGCATGCCCCTTGGAAAGCACCGAAGGAAGCCCTGAAGGCGGCGGGCATTTCTATCGGAGAGACCTATCCCGCCCCGATCGTCGACCTGAAGGTGTCTCGCGAACGCGCTTTGGACGCTGCGAAGGGGCTGTAGGCGGTCGCTTATTTCAGAATGGGGAAGATGATCGCGGTTTTTTGCCCTCAGGCACCGAGCCAGCGGAACCCCTTGCTCGGATTGAGACTTGTCCCTTGTGAGCGCGGCTGGGCAGGCATAGAAATCGGTTCATGACAAAGCACCTCGATATCCTCTCCGCCATCGGCAACACGCCGCTCATCCGCCTCAACCGCGTGTCCGAGCTGACCGGGTGCGACATCTGGGGAAAAGCCGAGTTCCTGAACCCCGGGCAGTCGGTGAAGGATCGCGCCGCCCTGTTCATCATCCATGATGCGGTGAAGTCGGGGGCGCTCAAGCCCGGTGGCACTATCGTGGAAGGGACCGCGGGCAATACCGGCATCGGGCTCACATTGGTCGCCAATGCGCTCGGCTTCAAATCCGTGATCGTCATCCCTGAAACGCAGAGCCAGGAAAAGAAGGACGCCCTGCGGCTTTATGGTGCTGAGCTGATCGAGGTGCCTGCCCGGCCCTATCGCGATCCGAATAACTACATCCGCGTCTCCGGACGGCTCGCCGAAAAACTCAACGCCGAGTTGCCGAACGGGGCGATCTGGGCCAACCAGTTCGACAATGTCTCCAACAGGCGTGCCCATATCGAGACCACCGGACCCGAGATCTTCAGCCAGACCAAGGGCCGGGTCGATGGCTTCATCTGCGCGGTGGGCTCAGGCGGGACGCTTGCGGGCGTTGCGCAGGCCCTTCGTGACCGCAGCGAAGACGTGAAGATCGGGCTTGCCGACCCCATGGGCGCTGCGCTCTACAATTTTTACACCACCGGCGAACTGAAGTCCTCGGGCGATTCGATCACGGAGGGCATCGGGCAGGGTCGGATCACCGCCAACCTCGAAGGGTTCACGCCCGACTATGCCTACCAGATCGCCGACGACGAGGCCCTGCCCTACGTCTTCGACCTTCTGACCCATGAGGGCCTCTGCCTCGGGGGATCGAGCGGGATCAACATCGCCGGCGCGGTCCGCATGGCGCGTGATCTGGGACCGGGCAAGACGATCGTCACGATCCTCTGCGACTACGGGAACCGGTATCAATCCAAACTGTTCAACCCGGCATTCCTGCACGCCAAGGGCCTGCCGGTCCCGGCGTGGCTCGAGCGCGGAAACGGCATTGACGTAGGGGCGGTTTTCGAGCCGGTCGGCTGAGGGCCTTCCGGAGGGATCGGGGGCAGTCGTGACAGCAGAGTTTCTGGCCAATCTGCAGATCGCGGGGATCTTCCTCGCGGCCAACTACGTGCTGGCGATAGCCTGTGCCATACGCGAGGTGATGAATTCGAGGACCTCCCAGGGCTCGATCGCCTGGATCATGGCGCTGTTGGTGATCCCATTCCCCACCGCGATCCTCTACCTCATCTTTGGGTGGAAGTTCTTCGACGACTATGGAAGCCCCGGCGCGGAAACGCCGCGTGGCGGGCGCCCGGCCCGCGCCCAGGACCTGAAACTCTTCGACATGGACACGACGGCGGAATGGCCCGTCCTGACACGCGTCGCGAACGTACCGTTCCTCGCCGGCAACGCCGTGGATCTTCTCGTCGACGGCAAGGCGACGTTCGATTCCATCTTCGAAGGCATATCCAAGGCCGAGAGCTACATCTTCGTTCAGTTCTACATCCTGCGCGACGATCGCCTGGGCCAGGAACTGGCGGACCGGCTCATCGAGCGTGCCAAGGCCGGAGTCAGGATCTACGTCCTCTACGATGACCTCGGCAGTCTTTGGCTGCCGCTCGCCTACCGCAAGCGGCTGCGGGCCGAAGGCATACAGATCGCCGGCTTCAACCAGCGCCACAAATTCTTCCGCTTCTATGGCCCGACGCGCCTCAACTACCGCAATCATCGCAAGATCGTGCTCGTCGACGGCAAGACGGCCTGGGTTGGCGGCCACAATGTCGGCGTCGAGTATCTGGGGGCCGATCCAAAATATGGGCACTGGCGCGATACGCACGTGAAAGTGGATGGCCCGGCTGCACTGGCCTGCGGCCTCATCTTCCGGGAGGACTGGGAATGGGCCACTGGGGAGGCCCTGCCCTACGATCCGCCAAATGATATTCCCAAGCCCGGGCGCCAGCCGGTGATGGTGATGGCGACCGGTCCCGCCGACGCCCTGGAAGAATGCGCCATCGCCTTCACGGACGTAATCGCGCAGTCGCGGTCGCGTCTCTGGATCGCAAGCCCATATTTCGTGCCGGATGCGGACGTGCGCACGGCACTCTACGCAGCGAGCCTGAGGGGTGTCGATGTGCGGATCATGCTGCCGGACCGGCCGGACAAGCTGCTCGTCTGGCTCGCCACGAACGCTCATGCCGACACCATGATCGAGCACGGCATCGAGATTCACCGCTACCGTAATGCCTTCCTGCACCAGAAGGTGGTGCTGATGGACGACCGGATCGCATCGGTGGGAACGGTGAATTTTGACAACCGCTCGTTCAACATCAACTTCGAGCTGACGCTCTGGTTTCCCCATCCACGCACGGTGAAGGCGGTAGAAACCATGCTCACGCGCGACTTCGAGCACTGCCGCCGGCAGACCCTCGATCAGGTCAAACACAAGCCGGTGCTGCAGCGCTTCATCGAACAGGGGGCGAAACTGCTTTCGCCCGTTCTCTAAGCCGGGCGGCTCGGACGGCCCACGCCAACCGAACTGGAAGGACAAGTGATGACCGAATTCATCTTTCGCAGCGACAGCTACCTCAAGACGTGCACGGCGAGCGTGCTTGAAACCTCAGCCGATGGGGGCGTTGAGCTCGATCGGACCATTTTCTACGCCGCTTCTGGTGGCCAGCCCGGCGACACAGGAACGATCGAGCGAGAAGACGGGCAGAGCATTGCTGTCACGTCAACGATCCATCCCGATGGCGACAAGACCAGGATCGTTCACCTGACCGCGTCGGACGCAATACTCCCCGAGCCGGGCCAGACCGTAACGCTGAAGCTCGACTGGGACCGCCGCTATCGTCTGATGCGGATGCACACCGCCCTCCACCTGCTCTCGGTGGTCTTTCCCTATCCCGTCACCGGCGGGGCGGTGGGCGAGGACAAAGGCCGGCTCGATTTCGACATGGAGGCGGTTCCAACCGATCTGGCGGCCATCGAAGCCCAGCTCAACGGGTTCGTCGATGCAGACCTGCCCGTCAGCGCCGAGTGGATCAGCGACGAGGAGATGGCCGCCCAGCCGGAACTGGTGAAGACGATGAAGGTGAAGCCGCCAAGCGGTCAGGGCCGCGTGCGCCTCATCAGGATCGGTGACATCGACCTGCAGCCCTGTGGCGGCACGCATGTGGCGCGGACCGGAGAGATCGGTCGGCTGTCACTCGGCAAGATCGAGAAGAAGGGCAAGATCAACCGTCGCGTATCGCTGCTCTTTGCAGAGCGCTGACCGGCCTCAGCGCACCGGGGGCGCATAGAGCTGCCCGCCATTGGTCCAAAGCGCGTTCTGGCCGCGCAGTACCGCGGCTCCCGTCGACGCGCCGAAACTGCGCTCGAAGATCTCGCCATAATTGCCGACGGCCCGGATGACATTGGCGATGAAGGTGCGTTCGAGCCCCATGGAAGGGCCGAAATCTCCCTCGAGACCCAGGAGCCGTCTTATGCTTTGCGTCTTGGCCGCTGAAAGCGAATCGATGTTGAGCGAGGTCACGCCTGCCTCCTCAGCGTCGATGAGGCCGTAGAGCGTCCATTTCACGATGTCGAACCATTGCGCATCGCCTTCGCGAACGACCGGCCCGAAAGCGCCTTTCGCTATGCGCTCGGGCAGGATCCGGTGCGTGGCCGGCTCGGGCAAACCCCTGCGGATGGCATGGAGCCAGCTTGCGGGCGCCGAGACCGCATCGCAAAGACCCGAGCGATAGGCAACGCTGAGATCCTCGCGATCTTCGTAGCGGACTTCCCGGTAGGCAGCCTGATTGGAGAAGAAGAACTCGCGGAGCTTGGCGATCTCCTCGCCGCCATCAACGACGCAGACCGAAACGCCATCCAGTTCGTAGGCCGAAACGACGCCGAGCGACTGCGGCACCAAGAAGGACTGGCCATCGAAGAAGGAGGTGCCAACATAGGCGGCGCCATAGGCGGTATCGCGTCGCATGGTCCACACGCCGTTCCGGGCCATGACGTCGATCGCGCCATTTGCCAGCAGCGCGAATCGCGCCGCACCCGAAAGCGCATAGAACCGCAGCTTTTCGGGATCGCCGAACACGGCTGTCGCGACGGCGCGGCAGAAATCATAATCGAACCCCGACCACTGTCCTTCGGGGCTCATCTGCGCGAACCCGCTCAGCGCATCGGTGGTGGCGCATATCAGATAGCCGCGCTCGCGAACCGTCTCGAGCGTCTGGGCCCTGGCAGCGCCCGCCCCTAACAGCGTCGCGGCTGCGACCAGCGTCAGCATTGCCTTGCGCGCGAGGCTGGCCCACGCGGGCCGGTTGGTTGAAGCCAATTCTCGTCCTCCTCGCCACGCCATTCTGGCATGGCCCGCTTGAGGGTCAAGCGCCTCGGCGGAGTTCATCCCCGCTGTCGGTTCAAAGAGAATTCAACGCACCGCGACCTGTGCGATCGCAGCGTCAGTGCGTCCAGGGCGTTTTGCGGTCGAAACGGAAATTATCCGAATAATGGTTGCGCCGCGGGGTCGCGTCATGGGCAGGCTGCACGGTATAGGGGATACCCTCGCGCTGAGCGTAAGCCTCTGCAGCCTCCAGCGTATCGAAGCCGAGCTTCACCTGCGTGCGCGTATCGCGCGAAGAGGTGTAGCCCATCAGCGGCTCGATCTCGCGTGGCGTCGCCGCATCATGCACCAGCACCCACTGGCGGGATTTTCCCCGACCCGATTGCATGGCGTTGGGCGCCGGGCGGTAGATGCGTGCAGTCATGACCTTCAAGTCTCCGATGGTCGGGGCAGAGTGATTCGAACACTCGACCCCTGGTTCCCAAAACCAGTGCTCTACCAGGCTGAGCTATACCCCGAACTTCGTAGACACCCGATACAGAATGGCGAGGAAAAGGGCAAGCGCTCGAAGCGGGTCTGCGCGAGAGTTGACGCGAAATCTGCGATCGCACACAAGGCGACATGATCGAGCTGACCAGCCCCTACCCGTTCGGCCTTTCGCGGCGCACCTGGCCCCTCTTTCTTGTAGGGATGATCGGGGCGCTCGGGCTTGCCATGCTGGTCGATGTCTACCTCTCGACCGCCGCGCAGGCCTCGCCGGTCGGCATACTGGCCTTCTTCGAGCAGCTGACCGATTGGGGAAAGTCAGACTGGATCCTGATCCCGGCACTCGCGATGGGGGTCGTCTCCGGGCTCCTTGCGCTCGTCATCCCCAAGCGCACGCCCAAGCTTGCGCTCTGGCAGATGACGCAGGTCTTCGGCTTCATGTTCATCGGGGTGGGCCTGCCGGGCCTCGTCTCCGCCATCATGAAACGGCTGATCGGTCGCGCACGGCCCGAATTGCTGGAAACTGCAGGCCCCTTCCAGTTCCAGACCAGCATTTTCGACTACGCCTATCAGAGCTTTCCCTCCGGCCATGCGACGACCATCTTCGCCCTCGCCATGGTCATTGCCTTCCTGAGCCCGCGCTGGCTGCCCTGGGTGATGGGCTTTGCCTTCATGGTCGGCATTTCGCGAATCTATGTCGGCGCCCATTATCCGTCGGACGTCGTCGGCGGGCTGATCGTCGGGATTCTCGGCGCCTATCTGGTGCGCAACGCATTCGCGAGCAGAGGCTGGCTCTTCCGCTTCCACCCCGACGGGCAGGTCGCGGCCCGCCCGCTTGCAGCAGTGCAGCGTCTCGTCGGCCGACGCCGCTAGGGGCGATCGACCAGCTCGGCGTATCGGGCAAGCCCCGCCTCGAGATCGGCCTTGAGGTCCTCTATGTCCTCGAGGCCGACATGAATACGCAGAAGCCGCCCCTCTTCGCGCCACGGCACCGCCGTCCGGCGCGGACCCGGCGTGAACGGAATGATCAGGCTTTCGTAGCCGCCCCAGGAATAGCCGAGCCCGAAGAGCGTAAGCCCATCGAGAAATGCGGCCAGCGCCTCGCGCGGAGCATCGGGAAGCAGGAAGCCGAAGAGCGTCCCTGACCCGGTATAATCGCGCTTGAAAATCGCATGGTCGGGATGGCTGGGCAGCGCCGGGTGCACGACGCGCTTCACGAGCGGATGCGATTCGAGCCAGCTAGCGAGTTCGAGCGCCCTCGCCTCATGGGCCTTCATGCGCACCGAGAGCGTGCGCAGCCCCCGTGCGGTCAGAAACGCCTCATCGGGCGAGGTGTAGAAACCGAGCAGCTTGCGCGTAGCCGCGACCGCCGGCCAGCACTCCGCATTGGTCGAAATAGTGCCGACGAATGCGTCCGAATGCCCGACGAAAAGCTTCGTGCCGGCATGGATCACGATATCTGCGCCCAGCGCCAGCGGCTTGAAAAAAAGCGGGCTCGCCCAGGAATTGTCGACGATCAGCCTGACGCCCCTCGCCTGCGCGACGCCCGCGATCGCCGGGATGTTCTGGAGTTCGAAGGTCCCCGATCCCGGGCTTTCCGCGAAGATGGCCCGCGTCTTGGGTCCGATCAGATCGACGATGCCCGCGCCGATCCGCGGATCGTAGAATTTGGCGGTTATACCCATGCGCGCCAGATAGCCATCGGCGAACTGGCGCACCGGTTCATAGGCGCTGTCGGTGATCAGCACCTCGTCGCCACTGGAGAGGACGCTAAGCAGCGCCACGGTGATGGCCGCCAGCCCCGATGGGACGATCTGCGTGGCATGCGCGCCCTCGAGCGCGGTGATGATCTCTTCAACCCCATCGGTCGTGGGCGTGCCGGCACGGCCATAGAGGTAGGGCTGGTTGGCCGCCTCGAGCGCATCGAGCGATTTGAAGAGCACCGTGGAGCCGCGAAAGACCGGCGTGTTGACAAAACCCCATTGCTCGTCCGGACTGCGTCCTGCGTGCGTGAGCAGGGTTTCGGTGCGGCCAGTCATCGGGCCACCGGAAGATGACTTCTTCATAAGCATACTGCCTATTTCGCGCTCAGCAGTCGCCGCTGAACAAAATAACGTCAGTTTTGCTGCCCCAATTCCGCCATGGCGCTTGACGCAAGGGGCAATAGAAGCTTCGATGCATACCAGCATCGATACCGCTGTCCAAGGCGGAGGTGCCGCCGACCGAAACATGCAGAACGCATGGGTTCTGTCGGGCACACTGGGTCAGGAAACAAAAGGCAACAAATATGTCGAAAAAGCTTCTCCTGCTTGCCGCAACGGCAGCAATGGGCATGAGCACCGCCACCGCCTATGCAGACACTCTCGACGATGTAGTGGCCAAGGGGTACATCGATTGCGGCGTTACCGAAGGCGTCGCCGGCTTCTCCTTCCCCGATGAGAACAACAACTGGACCGGGCTTGAGGTCGACTATTGCCGCGCGCTCGCCGCAGCGATCTTCGATGATCCGGATGCAGCGCGCTACACGCCGCTGACGTCGACTGCTCGTTTTGAATCGCTCTCGAACGGTAATGTGGACGTGCTCTCGCGCACCACCACCTGGACCATGTCGCGCGACACCGATCTCGGGATCTCGTTCGTCGGCACCATGTTCTATGACGGCCAGGGCTTCATCGTCCGTGAAGCCGACGGCATCACCTCGGCGCTCGAGCTGGACGGCGCCGCGATGTGCATCGAATCGGGCACGACGACCGAGCTGAACGCCGCCGACTATTTCGCCGCCAACAACATCACCGTCGACACCGTCGTCTTCGTTACGCGTGACGAAGTCACCCAAGCCTATCTCGATGGTCGCTGCGACGCCTACACGACGGATTCGTCGGCCATTGCCGCCGAGCGTACATTGTTCCCCGATCCGGGTGCCCACATCATCCTGCCCGAGATCATTTCCAAGGAGCCGCTGGGCCCCGTGGTGCGCGCCGGTGATACCCGCTGGTTCAACGTTGCCCGCTGGACGTATTTCGCCCTTCTCAATGCCGAAGAGCTGGGCGTGACCCAGGCCAATGTCGACGACATGCTCGGCTCGGATAATCCCGAAATCATGCGCCTGCTCGGCGTCGAGGGTGACTTTGGCGGCCCGATCGGCCTCACCGCCGACTGGGCGTATCGCATCATCAAGCATGTCGGCAATTATGGTGAGCTCTATGAGCGCCATGTCGGCGAGAACACCCCGCTGAACATCCCGCGTGGCCTCAACGCCCTGTGGACCGATGGCGGCATCCAGTATGCCCCGCCGATCCGCTGATCGCTGAACGCTCACCCGGCGGCCTTCGTGCCGCCGGGTTTTTCCTTGCGGCAACGCCTTCGGCTCTTGGGCGGGCCGGAAGCGCGGTGCAATTCGGCGAGAGGTATGGATGACGGACAACAGCGCCCAGCTGCGAGGTGCGCCGCAGCGGCATGACGACACCCGCACGCAACCCAAAACTTCGATCCTGAACGACCCCCGCTTTCGCGGTTTCGCCTATCAGGCAATGCTGCTTGCCGCGCTCGTTGCGCTGGTATGGTGGCTCGCCTCGAATGCAGCAGCCAATCTGGCAGCGCAGAACAAGGCGACGGGCTTCGGATTCCTCGGCCAGCCGGCCGGCTTCAACATCAGCTTCACCCTCATCCCCTTCGAACGCGCGGCCAGCTATCTGCAGGTCTACTTCGTCGGCATCACCAACACGCTGCTCGTCGCCTCGATCGGCGTGGTGCTCGCAACCGTCATCGGGTTCGTCGTCGGCATTGCTCGACTTTCTTCAAACTTCCTGATCCGGAAGTTCGCGACGGTCTACATCGAAATCCTCCGCAACGTCCCGCTGCTGCTGCAGCTGCTGTTCTGGTATTACCTGCTGCTCAACGCGCTGCCCAATGTGCGCCAGAGCTACACCTTTCCCGGCGGCTTCGTGCTCAACCAGCGCGGCTTCTCCATGCCTGCCGCGGTCTTCGACGATCGCTCCTGGATCGTGGGCCTCGTGTTGCTGGCGAGCGTTATCTTGGCGCTGCTCTGGCGGCGGCACACGCTCAAACGCACCGTGGAGACAGGTAACCGGCGTCCGGTCTGGTTGCCGATGGCGGCGATCGTACTCGTTCCGACGCTTGCTGCGCTCTTGCTCAGCGGCACGCAGATCACCTTCAACGTTCCCGAACTTCAGGGTTTCAACTATCGCGGCGGCTTCACGGCCCCACCGGAACTGACCGCGCTGATCGTCGGGCTCGTCATGTATACGGCAGCCTTCATCGCAGAGATCGTCCGGGCCGGTATCCTGTCGGTCAGCCACGGGCAGACCGAAGCGGCAGCCTCGCTCGGGCTGCAGGAGGGCGACCGCTTGCGGCTCGTCATCATCCCGCAGGCAATGCGGGTGATCGTGCCGCCGCTCACGAGCCAGTATCTGAACCTGACCAAGAACTCCTCGCTCGGCGCAGCGATCGGCTTTCCCGAGCTCGTCAGCGTCTTCGTCGGCACCGCCCTCAACCAGAGCGGACGCGCCATCGAGATCATCGGGCTGACCATGCTCGTCTACCTGACCTTCTCGCTGACCACGTCGCTCTTCATGAACTGGTACAACGCCCGCGTGGCGCTTGTGGAACGTTGAGGCGGGCCCTGACATGACCGACACAGCTTTCGTCCGCAGGGAGATGGAGCCGACCCTGCCCCCACCGGTCCGCACGACCGGCATCGGGGCATGGCTCAAGGCAAACCTCTTCTCGACGCCCGGCAATGCGCTGCTCACCCTGGTGGCGGCCGCCTTCGTCGCGATGATCGTGCCGCCACTCTATAACTTCCTCATCGCAGATGCTGTCTGGAGCGATCCGGAAGGCCTGCGCGGCGAGGCCTGCCGCTTCGAGGGCGTCGGCGCGTGCTGGATCTTCATCCAGGCACGGCTCAACTTCTTCATCTACGGCTTCTACCCGACCGAGGAGATCTGGCGGCTCAATCTCATGTTCCTTATCGGGATCGTGTTGATCGCGCCGCTCCTCATTCCGCGCGCGCCCTTCAAGCGCACGGCGGCACTCCTGTTCTTCGTCGTTTATCCCTTCGTCGCCTTCATGCTCCTGGCCGGCGGCGTCTTCGGCCTGCGCCCAGTGCGCTCGGGCGAATGGGGCGGGTTGACGCTGACGCTCATCATCTCGCTGATCGGCATCATTGTCTCGATGCCGCTCGGCATCCTGCTTGCGCTCGGCCGACAGTCTAAACTTCCCGCCATTCGCAGCTTCTGCATCGCCTTCATCGAGCTGTGGCGGGCGGTTCCACTGATCACCGTGCTCTTCATGGCTTCGGTCATGTTCCCGCTCTTCATGCCGCAGGGCGTATCGACGGACACGCTGATGCGCGCCATCATCGGCATCTGTCTGTTCGAATCCGCCTATATGGCCGAAGTGGTTCGCGGTGGGCTGCAGGCGATGCCGCGCGGTCAGTACGAGGCGGCGGGAGCGCTGGGGCTCAGCAAGCCCAAGACGATGGGGCTGATCATCCTGCCCCAAGCGCTCAAGCACGTCATTCCGGGCATCGTCAACACCTTCATCGCCCTGTTCAAGGACACCTCGCTGGTCTCGATCATCGGGCTGTTCGAGTTACTCAACACAGTCAGGGCCGCAGGGTCGGACCCTGCCTGGTCTTCCCCCACCCATGCGGTGACCGGCTATATCTTCGCCGGCTTCCTGTTCTGGGCATTCTGTTTCGCAATGTCGCGCTACTCCATCTACATGGAAGAGCGCCTGCATACCGGCCATAAGAGGTAATCATGACCGAAACCGCCCCCGCCATGCCCGAGCGCCCGATCGACCGCTCGCACATGACCGTGTCGAAGACCGATGTCGCCATCGAGGTCATCGACATGCACAAATGGTTCGGCGACTTCCATGTGCTGCGCGATATCAACCTCAAGGTCATGCGGGGCGAGCGGATCGTCATCGCCGGGCCCTCGGGCTCGGGCAAATCGACCCTCATCCGGTGCATCAACCGGCTTGAGGAGCACCAGCAGGGCCATATCGTGGTCAACGGCACCGAGCTCACCTCGGACCTCAAGCGCATCGACGAGGTCCGTCGTGAAGTCGGCATGGTGTTCCAGCACTTCAATCTCTTCCCGCACCTCACCATCCTGCAGAACCTGACGCTTGCGCCGATCTGGGTGCGCGGCATTCCGAAGGCCAAGGCCGAGGAGACCGCGATGATGTATCTGGAGCGGGTCAAGATCCCCGAGCAGGCCAGCAAATACCCCGGCCAGCTGTCGGGCGGGCAGCAGCAGCGCGTCGCCATCGCCCGCTCGCTCTGCATGAACCCGAAGGTCATGCTGTTCGACGAGCCGACTTCGGCACTCGATCCCGAAATGATCAAGGAAGTGCTCGACGTGATGGTGTCGCTCGCCGAAGAAGGCATGACCATGATCTGCGTTACCCATGAGATGGGCTTTGCGCGCCAGGTGGCAAACCGGGTCATCTTCATGGACCAGGGGCAGATCATCGAGCAGAACGAGCCAGAGCCGTTCTTCTCGAACCCGCAGCACGAGCGGACCAAGCTGTTCCTCAGCCAGATCCTGCACTAGCAATCAGCGATCAGACGGGCTTCCGGCGCCATGGCGCCGGGGCCGTTCACACCTCGGAGAACCGTACCCAGCGGCTGTCATCCCTGCTGGATTTGACCGCGGCCGCAATGAAGGTCACGCCCTCCACGCCATCGGCGAGGGTCGGCAGCAGTCCGGCGACCTCATCGCCGTCGCCGCGGATCACCTTGGCAAACTGGCTGTAGAGCGTCGCGAACGCTTCGAGATAGCCTTCGGGGTGGCCCGCCGGCACGCGGACGCCCATGGCGCCGGCAGCCGGACCATCGATCGCACCGCCGCGCGTCAGCAACTGCCGGGGCTTCCCGAACTCGGTGAACCACATGCGGTTCGGATCTTCCTGCCCCCATTCGAGCCCGGCCTTGTCGCCATAGATCCGCAGCTTCAGGCCGTTCTCGTTGCCGACCGCGACCTGGCTTGCCCACAGCATGCCTCGCGCGCCGCCTTCAAAGCGCAGCATGATGTTGACGTTGTCGTCGAGCCGGCGTCCGGGCACGAAGCTCGACAGATCCGCGGCGACCGCCTGGGTCTTGAGGCCGGAGACGAAGCGCAGCAGATTATAGGCATGCGTGCCGATGTCGCCGATTGCGCCACCGGCGCCCGAGCGCGCCGGGTCCGTACGCCATTCCGCCTGCTTGGAGCCCGTCGTTTCGGCGGCCTCGGTCAGCCAGTCCTGGGCATATTCGGCCTGTACGACGCGCAGGGTCCCGAGCGCACCAGACGCCACGAGTTCACGCGCCTGCCGGATCAGCGGATAGCCGGTATAGTTGTGGGTGAGCAGAAAGCGCGCGCCCTTGGCAGGGCGAACGTCGGCAAGCGCACGCGCCTCTTCGAGCGTAGCCGTCAGCGGCTTGTCGCAGATCACGTGGATACCGGCTTCGAGGAACGCCTTGGCAGGCCCAAAATGCACATGGTTCGGAGTGACTATCGAAACCGCATCGATGCCGTCGGGACGGGCCGCTTCCGCCCGCGCCATCGCGGCCCAGTCCGCATAGCTCCGCTCGGGTGCGATGCCCAGATCGCGGGCTGAACTTGCCGCGCGGTCCGGATCCGACGACAGGGCCCCTGCGACGAGTTCGTAGTCACCATCCAATCGGGCGGCGATACGGTGGACGTAGCCGATGAAGGCCCCTGCTCCACCGCCGACCATGCCGAGCCTGATCCGTCGAGCGCCATTTTCCGCCATCGCGTTTCCTTCAGTTCTGCTTAAGCAAGGCGCGAGCATCCTCGGGCCGCAATGCGGCAGGACGCTCGCAGGTGGTAGTGAGCGTGACCATTTCGCCCGTATCCCCCGCGTGGAGGATCGCCGTCATGATGTCCACGACATGGGTAGCAAGCGCAATGTCGCAGCGGGCTGAACGCCCCTCGACAATGGCGCGAGCCATGTCGGCAAGCCCGGCGGCGCGGTGGTTGGCGAGGTCGGGGCCAGAGGGCCGCTGCCAGTTGGGCACGCCGAGCGGGTGGTCCCAGGCCGGAACGGCCTCGCGCTCTCCGGACTGGTCAGTGAGGGCCAGGGCGCCGTCGAACCAGTTCGGGTCGGGCAGGAAAAGCGAGCCCTCCGTACCATAGAGCTCGATATTGTGGTGGCCGTGCGCGAAGACGTCCCAGCTGGCACCGATGGTGACGATCGCGTCGGAGGCAAACTGCATGATGGCGTGAATCGTCGTCGGCGTTTCCACACGCACCCGCTCGCCTGCGCGGGGCTGGCTCGTGATGATCCGCTCCTGCCGCGCTGCGCCTGAAATCGCGGTGACGCGGCGCACCGGTCCGAGCAGATGGACAAGGGCGGTGATGTAATACGGGCCGAGGTCGAGCATCGGCCCGCCGCCCTTCTTGAAGAAGAAGTCCGGATTGGGGTGCCAATGCTCCATGCCGCGGCCCATGACGTGCGCGGTGCCCGATGTCGGCCGGCCGATCCGCCCATCGTCGATCAGTTCGCGCGCCTGCTGCAACGCTCCGCCGAGAAAGGTATCGGGCGCACTGCACACCACGAGCCCACGCTCGGTAGCGATACTCCGAAGCGTCTCCGCCTGTTCGAGCGTGAGCGCGAAAGGCTTTTCGGAGTAGACATGCTTGCCGGCGGCCAGGATTGCCGAACTCACCGCAAAATGGGCATCGGGCACGGTCAGATTGATGACGATGTCGACGTCTTCCCGACCGAGCATCTCCTCAGGAGACATAGGCGCAACGCCGAAGGCCTCGCCGCGTTGACGCGCCGCTTCGGGGTTGAGATCGGCCAACGCACGGACCTCGAGGCCCGCAAAGCGCGGGATCAGCGTGAGGTAGGTCTCCGATATGTTCCCACACCCCATGATCCCGATGCCGAAGGTCTTCATCGAAGCACCCCCAGCGTCTCGGCAGTGGCCAGCGCGCGGGAAGCGAAACGACCGAGGTCGTTCGGATTGTCGTGCTCGGCAACCATGTGGGCGATTGTCGCTTGGCTCTCGAGCGCCGCTTTGAGGGCCGGCCAGTCAAGCCTGCCATGGCCGGGATCGGCCCATCCATCCTCGTCGATAGCTTCACCCTCAGGCGCCAGATCCTTGAAATGGGCTGCAGTTATGCGATCGCCATAGCGGCCGATCCAGTCGAACGGGTCGGCACCCCCCCTGACAACCCAGGCGATATCGATCTCCCACTCGATGGAGGGCGCCCCCTGAAGCAGGATGTCCATCGGCAGGCGGCCACTTTCGGTCGGCCAGAACTCGAAATGGTGGTTATGCCAGCCGAAGCCGAACCCTTCGGCGCGATAGATGGCCGATAGCGCCTCGAGCCGTTCGGCGAGCCGGACCCAGTCTGCTTCCGGCTGGCTCCAGAGGGGCTGCGGGACGGCGGGGCAATAGAGGGTCTTCACCCCGAGTGCCCGGGCTGCGGCGATTGCGCGCGAATGATCCTCGAGCATGTCGAGCCCGAAATGACCGGTCGGCATGGCCAGACCGTTCCGCGCAAGGGTGGCGGCCAGGGTGCCCGGGTCTTCGTAGAGCCCGCCATAGCCTTCGACCTGGCGATAGCCGAGCCTCGCGAGCAGAGCGAACACATCCTCCAGCGGCGGGAAGTTGCGCGCGCTGTAGAGCTGAAACGATAAATGCAAGTCGATCCTCCGCGATCACGTCCGGGGGCTCAGCCGACCAATCCTCCGAAATCGGCCACCGTGATCCCCGATCATCGTTTGGCCGGCGAACGGGTGTCAAGCGCAGCCGCCTCCGATCGTTGGCGCGGCGCCGACGACTTGCAGATTTTGGGTATTAACTTTTCGCCAACAGGTGCAATAGTTGTCCGTCGCCCAAAGCTGGCGACAAAAAAGGGAGGTACTTCATGTCTGGCAAGTTGAAGCTGCTCGGCGCGGGCCTTGTGCTCGCCCTGGCCCTGCCGCTTGGCGCGGTGCAGGCCCAGAGCGGCAAGACGTTCTACTGGGTCTCGCACGGTTCGCCGGCCGATCCGGTATGGACCTATTTCCTGCAGGGCGCCGAACAATGGGGGGAAGACACGGGCAACACGGTCAACACCTCGTTCCATTCCGGTGACGTGTCATCTCACCAGGAGGCCATCCGCGCCGCAATCGCCGCGGGCGCGGACGGTATCGTGACTTCGAGCCCGGATCCGGGGAGCCTCGTGGAGGTCGCGAGCGAGGCCAATGCGGCCGAGATCCCGATCATCAACATCAACACACCCGATCCCTCGGCAAGCTTTGACGCCTATGTCGGCGGCGACAACGTGGTGTTCGGCCGCAACTGGGCCCAGTATCTGGTCGATAACGGCCATGTGGAGGAAGGCAGCTTCGTCTGGATGCCCGTCGAAGTGCCCGGAGCCACCTATGGCGTCCAGGAAGAAGAAGGCATCGCAAGCGTCTTCGAGCCGCTCGGGATCACCTGGGAGGTGACCGACGCGACCCTCGACCAGGCCGAGATCATCACCCGCATGTCGGACTATCTGACGGCCAATCGCGACCGTATCGATGCCATCATCGGCATGGGCGACCTCGTGACCGGGTCGATCAAACGTGTCTTCGACCAGGTCGGCGTGGCGCCGGGCGAGATCCCCGTCGTCGGCTGGGGCAATTCGCTCGACACCACCCAGGAGGTGCTCGAGGGCTATGTCAACGCGGCCCAGTGGCAGGACCCGCAGGCGACGAGCTATATCGGGCTCTCCATTGCGGCAATGGCTGCGAGCGGCATCCCTCCCGGGTTCGACGTGATCACCGGGGCGCTCTACGAGGCCGATACCGCCCAGATCTACGACGACATTCTGGCCGGCCGATAGGTCATCAGTCCGGCTCGGCCCGCGGCCTAGTGCTGCGGGCCGCATCTCGCCCGGCCGCGCGCGCGTGCCGGTCCGCGCCATGTCATCCAGGGATCATTTCGTGGAAAATCGCACCGTCCTGCAGCAGATGATCTCCCGGCCGGAGTTCGGACCATTCGTCCTGCTGATTGCAGAAATCCTCGTCTTCTGGGCCATCAATCCCGCTTTCCTCTCACCAGGCAACATATCCAACACCCTAGCCTTCACGGTGGAACTGGGGCTCATCGCGCTCGCCATGACGCTGCTGATGACCTCGGGGGAGTTCGATCTGTCGGTGGGGTCGGTCTTCGGTTTCGCGCCGGTCGTGATGTGGACGCTCTTCAACTCGGGCACGACATCGCTGGAGGTGGGGTTTCTCGCCGCGCTGCTGATCGCGGCCGGGATCGGGCTCTTCAACGGCGTCTTCGTCACCCGATTGAAGATCCCCTCTTTTCTTGTCACGCTTGGCATGCTGCTCGTCGTGCGCGGCAGTGCGCTCTTCATCACCAGCGGGTTTCCCCAGCGCACCTGGAATGCGGGAGATCAGTGGCTTGCCGAGGTGCTGGTCGGCGATTTCATGGTCGGACCGTTCCGACTCTATATGTCGCTCTTCTGGTTCATCCTTGCGGCGGTGCTGCTGCACTATCTCCTTACCCGCACCAAGGCGGGCAATTGGATCCAGGCCGCCGGCGGAAATCCCAACGCGGCCATGGCCCGCGGCGTCAACGTCGTGCGCACCAAGCTCGGGCTCTTCATGCTGTCCTCGATGCTTGCGGCCTTCGCCGGCGTGATCAGTTCCATCCGGACCTCGGCGGCAAACCCAAATAGCGGCACGGGATACGAGCTCGAGGTCATCGCGATGGTCGTGATCGGCGGGACGGCGCTTGCCGGCGGGCGCGGGACGATCATCGGCACGGTGCTCGGCATCTTCATCCTCAGGGTGATGCGCAACGGGATCGTGCTCATCGGCGTGCCGGGCCTTGCCTACAACATCTTCATCGGCGCGATCATCCTCGGAATGATGGCGCTCCATTCTTGGCTGGAGCGGCGGCACAATGCGGGAGTCTGAGGGCATGGAAGAGCTCGTGCGCATGGAGCACATCTACAAATCCTATGGCCGCGTGCAGGCGCTTCGGGATGTGAACCTGACGGTAAGACGCGGCGAGATCGTGGGTCTGCTCGGCGACAATGGCGCGGGAAAATCCACGCTTATCAAGGTGTTGTCAGGCGCCGTGCCGAGCACGAGCGGCGACATCTACATTCGCGGGCGGAAGGTGCAGATGAAAAGCACGACCGACGCGATCGCCAATGGCATCGAGACGATCTACCAGGACAGCGCGCTCGTCACGCAGCTTTCGATCTCGCGGAACCTGTTCCTCGGGCGCGAGCCGATCAAGGGGCCGCGCTTCCTGGGGCGGATGGACATGGAGGAGATGGATCGGGTGGCGCGGGACCTTTTGAAAAAGGTTGGCATTACCAAGAACATACCGCCCTCCACCCCTATCGGGTCACTCTCGGGCGGTGAGCGTCAGGCGGTGGCGATCGCCAGGGCGATGCACTTCGACAGCGATCTGATCATCCTCGACGAACCCACCAACAATCTCGGCGTTGCCGAGACGCAGGGGGTGCTGCGCTTTGTGCGTGGCGCACGTGATTCCGGCCATTCCTGCATCTTCATCGCGCACAATATCCACCATGTTTTTCAAGTGGTTGACCGGATCGTCGTGATGCGCATGGGCACGGTGGTGGCCGACAATA
The DNA here is from genome assembly GCF_003994485.1 of Arsenicitalea aurantiaca. Taxonomy (GTDB): domain Bacteria; phylum Pseudomonadota; class Alphaproteobacteria; order Rhizobiales; family Devosiaceae; genus Arsenicitalea; species Arsenicitalea aurantiaca. The sequence goes on along the minus strand of NZ_RZNJ01000002.1, from coordinate 231,454 downwards.
TCGACCCCAAATCGAGTTCGGTGGAGGAGGTCGAACGGGTGATCACCGGCATGGAGCACGATGCGGCCTGAAGCTCACGCGGGCGGATGGGTACGTCTTACGGAGCGGGCGATTAGCCAGACGACGAGGACGACGAGCGGGGCTGCGAGCGAGAGCGCCATGGTCTTGGAGACGTGCAGGACCTCGAGCGGACCGGCGAAAAGATAGCTTAAAATTCCGAGCAAATAATACGAAATTGCAATAACGGACAGGCCTTCCACCGTGCGCTGGAGGAGAAACTGGCTGCGAGCGGTCTGGGCGATCGCTTCGAGCACGTTCCGGTTCTGAATCTGGACGTCGAGACCAATGCGGACGTCGAGGAGACCAATGGCGCGCTCGATCTTCTCGTTGAGCATGCGCTGACGCTTTTCGATTGCGGCATAGGTTGCGAGTGCGGGATCGACCCGACTGCCGATATAGCGGCTGAGGGTGGAGCCGCGCCCGGTCTGACGCTCGTGCAGGCCGTCGAGGCGGGCGTTCAGGATGTCGCCATAGGCATTGCATGCCGCGAAGCGGTAGCCGGTACGATCGGAGAGCTGCCCCGAGCGGACCGAGAGCGCGTGGAGCGCCGCGAGCGAGGCCTGCGCGCGGTCGGTGCTGATGGTCTCGGGCATGGCTTCGACCGCCTCGGTGAGGCCGGCCTCGGCCGCGCGCAGCTGCGGGGAGATTTGCCGGGCAAGCGGCAGCCCGAGCAGGGCCATGGTGCGGTAGGTCTCGATCTCCAGAAGACGCCGGACGATGATGGAGCGGCGCAACGTGTTCATCCCGCCCGACGCAAGTTCGAGGCGGGTGTAGCTATCGGCATCGGGAATGAAGTCGGTGGCCACCTGCCCTGCACCGCCCTCCACGTCGACAAGGCAGAGGCTGGGGCATTCGAAACCTTCGATGATGCGGTCTGGAACCGTGAGGTCCTCGATCACGTCGACACGCACCGCGCAGACAAGTTGCGCCTCGCCGACCGATTCAAGCCCGATGCCTTCGGGCCAGTTGTCCTTGTCGTCGAGGCCGGAGCGCCAGGTGAAGGTGACGAATTCGGTATGAAGCTCCCATGTCACCTGCCGCTCGCCGACGCGATAGCTGTGCTGGCGCATGCCCTCACCGGGTTTCGCCACGCCCACGGCGCCGCACCAGCCGAGAAACGCTTCAACGATGCGGGCCGGAGCCTCGGGCGAGGTCGGGAACGCAAAGGCCAGGCGACGCACACGCGTGCGCCCCTCGATCAGTTCGATGGGCCGGGCATGAACCTCTTCGAGGACGGCCTCGCGATAGGGATGTTCTTGAAAGGGAATGGGCGACATGACCGGCTGCCAGACTGCAGAAACGGCCAGCCTATGCCTCTGGTCCGACCGAAGGAATGGGCAATTGGTCACATGGCCTGAGGCAGATTAGATCGCGTCCGGAACGCGCTCGGTCCTCGGCCCCTCGCCTGCCGCGTACATCTGGATGGAAAGCTCCGTGATTTCGAGGAGGACGAGGCGCAGGGCCTCACCGACTTCGGCGAGTTCGCCGCTGGCTTGCGGGCTGACCTCGGCGATCTGCGCCAGTAGCTTGTCGAAGCGAGATATGGCGTCGTAGATGGCCTCGGCGGTCTGCTCGGTCTCGACGAGCGCATCGACATCGACTTCGCGGCTCGCCACCGCCTCATCGGCCTGCAGGCGCAGCTTTTCCACATAGGCGCGCCACTCGGCAATGTTCTCGCCGTAAGGCCGCAACTTCTCGATGAGCTCGGCAGTGTGATCGACCATATCGCCCTCCAAATCTGGCAGCGTAACGCCAGAGGACCGCATCGGTTGCGCGCCGTCGGCGCACTGGCGAGAATCCAGCATGCTGGAACGGCGGCCTTGCAGACATCGAGGATGCCGCAAGCCTGCCGCAGGTCGAGATTCTCTACAGCTATGTCGGCGCCAGCGGCGCGCTCGTCGAGGCCGCGGTTGCCGACGGCGCAGAGGGCATCGTCGTTGCGGCCTTCGCCACCGGATCTCCCCACCGGGCCGAACAGGGCCCGGCGCTCGAAGCGGCCGCTGCCGATGGCGTTGCCGTCGTGATCGGTAACCGGGGCAGCTCCGGCCGAGTGCCGACCGACAATGGCGCCTTCATCGGCGCCGACAATCTGACCCCGCAGAAGGCCCAGATCCTGCTGATGATGGGGCTGACCGTGACTGACGATGTAGAAGAGCTGAAGCGCATCTTCAGCGAGTACTGAAACCGAGCGCCCCGCACCTGCGGGGCGCTTGCTCACTGCCTTCGGAGCGGAAGGCGAGCACGCGCAAGGTGGACCGGCGCTTACAGTGTACGCACGTCGGCAGCCAGTACTCTTGTTATGTGTTGGCGACCTCGGGAGGACTCGAACCTCCGACCAATAGCTTAGAAGGCTACTGCTCTATCCGCTGAGCTACGAGGCCGTCGGGGCTCGTTTAGCGCAAACCGGCCGGATTGTCAGGGGCAAAGGATGGCGGAGCGCCCGGGCCAGCCACGAAAAAGCGCTGCGACCGGTCGGCCGCAGCGCGAGGTGATCCTGCAAGGCAGCCTGGGGGGCTAGGCCGCCTTGGCGTTGGCATCCGACTGAGCAAGGCCCGAAAGCTTCTCGTCGGTCGCTTTTTCTTCGCCGAGGGTCAGATCAAAGAGCTTCTCCGCATCCTTCATCCCCAGCTGGTTCGCCCAGGTCTTGAGCGTGCCATATCGCGCAATCTCGTAATGTTCGACAGCCTGCGCGGCGGCGACGAGGCCGGCATCGAGCGCGATGGTGTCCTTGTATTCGTCCATGATCTCCTTGCCTTCCTCGAGGATCCCGAGAATGGCGTCGCAGGTCTTGCCGCGCGGCGACTTGCCCAGAAGTTCGAAGACCTGCTCGAGGCGTTCGATGTGCACCTGCGTCTCGTCGCGGTGCTGCTCGAACCCGGCTTTGAGCTCGGAAGACTGAGCGGCCTTGGCCATTTTGGGCAGGGCCTTCACGATCTGGCGCTCGGCGTAATAGATGTCCTTGAGGGTATCGAGGAAGAGATCGTCCAGGGTCTTCTCGGCCATTTGGTGCTCCCGCATGTTGTTGGTCGGGGCCATAACGGCGCCATGGTCGGGCGGTTCCTGTACGCAAGCGCACCTTAATCGGCTGGGCTCCATCTCGCCGCCGCGTTGACGTATGGGTGAAGCCGCTGCCACGACGGGCAAGCGTGTGGTAGAGTTTGCACATGGACACCCCGACGCCTCACTCAGCGCATCCGACCCACCGCAGCTGGTGGCACCGCGGGCGCGCCTATACCCTCGCCGAGACGATTGCCGACGGCATCGTGCATGGTGTCGGGCTTCTCGTTGCGCTGGTTGCAGGATCGCTGCTGATCTATTTCGCTGCGGCGCACACTGCGCCCGAAGCAGTGCCAGCGCTCGCATTCTATGTCGGTTCGCTCGTCGTGCTGCTCAGCGTTTCGTTGGCGTTCAACCTCGCGCCGATCTCGCGGCTCAAAATGCATCTGGCGCGGTTCGACCAGGCCGCCATCTTTCTTTTCATGGCCGGCTCCTACACGCCGTTTCTCGCCATTCTCGGGGGGACGACGGGCGGCCGACTGATGATGGTGCTGGTCTGGGGGTCGGCGCTGATCGGCATCGCGCTCAAGCTGATCGTGCCGCAGCGGTTCGGACGCGTCGCGATCCTGCTCTACCTCGCCATCGGCTGGAGCGGCATCCTCGTCTTCCAGGCGCTGGCCGAGACATTGCCCGCAAGCACGCTCTGGCTGCTGCTTGCCGGGGGCATCGTCTATTCGCTCGGCATCATCTTCCACCTCTGGGAGCGCATGCCGTTCCAGAACGCGCTCTGGCACGTGTTCGTCGTCATCGGCGCGAGCCTGCATCTGCTCGCAGTCTTCGACTGCATGGTGCTGCGCCGGCTCTGAGTTCAGCCCCAGGCGACGATCAGGGCGAGGCCGGCGAGGACGAGCGAGAGCGGTCCCATCGTCCGTCTTTCACGCGGGCTTGCCGAGCGCAGATTGGCAAACGCACTGGTGATGAGGAAGAGAAAGACGATCCAGGCGGCGGGGAGCATGGCAAGCTGCCATTGCGGATAGAGAATGCCGCCCCTGATGCCGAGAATGATCGCCATGCCCAGAAGCAGCGGCGCGCTGAGCGCGCTGCCCAGCCGCAGCCTTTCGGGAAGGGCGCCCTCGTGCCTGCCGCCCCAGGCCCACGCGCCATATGGCGCGCCGAGCGCAAGGACAAGCTGAAACCCCGCAAGGCCGACGAGCAGGAGCGATGACAGGAGTGCAGCCGCGGCGGGCAGCGGCATGCTCAGTCCGCCTCGATCCGAGCGTGCTCGAGCCGATCGCCTGCCTCGAGCCCGATTTCGACCGAACGGCCGCCGGGAATTTCCAGCACGAACTGCACCGGGCCATCGGAGGGAATGGACGTCGGATCGTGCGGGACGGCATTGACGTGAACGTTGCGCACGATGCCGTCGGCGCCCACGAAGATCATGTCAAGCGGGATGAAGGTGTTGCGCATCCAGAACGACACGGGGCGCTCGTCGAGAAAATCGAAGAGCATGCCTTCATCGGGACCGAGCTCCTGAACGAACATCAGCCCCTGCGCCCGCGTCTCCTGGGTGTCGACGACCTCGACCTCGAAGACGTGCTCGCCGGTGGCGGTGTGGATGACGAGGCGGCTCTCCTCGTCGCTGCACGCCGCAAGAGGCGCGGTGGCGATCGCCATCGCGAGGAGAAGGCCCACGGCCCGGCTGGCCTGGTGGATGCGGGACGAGGCGAGGAACATGGATAAGACCCTAGTGGGAGGAAGGCGCGTCGCCCCAACCATCGGGCCGGATTTCGGCGACCATAAGGCCCTTGGGGCCGGTGCCGTAGCGCACCAGCACATGCTGGCCGGGCCGAAGCTCGGTGATGCCGAAGCGGCGCAGCGTTTCCATGTGGACGAAGACGTCGGGCGCCCCGTCACCGGCCGAGAGGAAGCCGAAGCCGCGAATGCGGTTGAACCACTTCACCTCGAGCCGCTCGAGCCGGCTCGTTGGCTCGACCGTGACATGGGTGCGGGCGGGCGGCATCTGCGCGGGATGGCGGGCCGTCGATTCGTCCATGGAGAGGATGCGGAAGGCCTGCAGCCCGCCGCGCCGGCTCAGGGCCTCGCAGACGACGCGCGCGCCCTCATAGGCCGTCTGGTAGCCGTCGCGGCGCAGGCAGGTGACGTGCAGCAGCACGTCGGGCCGGCCATCATCGGGGACGATGAAGCCGAAGCCCTTGGACACGTCGAACCATTTGATGGTGCCGGTGACCTCGACCGCGTCGAGCTCCGCGCCATTGCCGGTGTCGGTATGGCTCATCGGCTGGCCCGAGAGCCCTGCCGGCTCATCGCCATTCCCTCTATCGTTGGCCCCCATGCCTCTGCCTTTTCGAACTCACGCCCCGCCGCCGGCGAGGTACTTCACACTCTTGCCGCACTTTGGCCGATTCATCGCTGGAAGTTAAGGCGCGCCCAGAGATTTCTTGCCGCTTTCTTAACACAATTTCAGACCGTGACATGATTGCCCCAGTCGGGCCGCGGCTGCTAGGCTCCAAGCGGAAGCTCCATTCCAAACAGAACAGGTAAGTCCATGAAATTCCTGCACACCATGGTTCGCGTCACCGATGTGGATGCCAGCCTCAAATTCTACTGCGACGGCCTCGGGCTCGAGGAGACCCGGCGCCATGAAAACGAGAAAGGCCGCTACACGCTGATCTTCCTCAGCGCGCCCGGCGACGCGGGCGGCGAGGTGGAGCTGACCTATAACTGGGATCCGGAGGTCTATACGGGCGGGCGGAATTTTGGGCATCTGGCCTATGAGGTGGACGATATCTACGCCTATTGCCAGCACCTGTCCGACCAGGGGATCACCATCAATCGCCCGCCGCGGGACGGGCGGATGGCCTTCGTCAAATCGCCCGACAACATCTCGGTCGAGATCCTTCAAAAGGGCGAGGCCCTTGCGCCGGCCGAGCCGTGGGCATCCATGCAAAACACCGGCAGCTGGTGAAAACTGCAGGGTTTACGGCCGGTTAACCAGACGGGTTAGCCTCAGGTTCACGAAACCGATCGTATTTTAGCAGTCACCGAAGACCTGGCATGGACTGATGCATTCCAGCATCAGCTTGGGGGCTGGGAAGTGGCTGATGAAGACGATTATCACCGCCGTCATCGCGGCGGTCACACTGGCGGGATGCCTGCCCATGGCGCTGTTTGCCGGGGCAGGCGACCCGTATCGGAACTACAAGCAGCACCTTGGTGTCTACGTCGCCCATGATCGGGTGAACACGTTCTGCCTGACGCCGAAGCTCCGGCTGGCGATCTGGGAGTTCGAGGGGCATTTCGGCAAGCGCATCGTGATGAATTCGGGCTTTCGCGATCCGTTCTACAACGGGTCGGTGAATGGCGCGGAGAACAGCTATCACATGAAGTGCATGGCGGCTGATTTCTTCATTCCCGGCGTGCCCAAGAACCAGCTCATCGCGTTTGCGCGACGGCTCGACGTGGTGGGTGGGCTCGGATGTTATCCGGGGCAGCGGTTCATCCATATCGACGTGCGCGACCGCCCGGCGGGGCGACGCGGGCCGATAACGTTCGGGGGGTGCTGAGCCGCCTCCCCGGCAATCACGAAAACCGACCAAAAGCACTTGCCATGCACGCGCAACGCTTTTATACGAACCCCCAAGCCGACGGGGCGTGCCCCACCGGCCTATGACGGGAGCGCCAAGCGCGATCCAGGTCTAGGCGCCCATCGTCTAGCGGTCAGGACACCGCCCTTTCACGGCGGGAACAGGGGTTCGATTCCCCTTGGGCGTACCACTTGCCTTTCCTTCGAAAGGCGCCACATGAAGCCGGGTAAACCGGCATGAACTTGATCCGCGCCCATCGTCTAGCGGTCAGGACACCGCCCTCTCACGGCGGGAACAGGGGTTCGATTCCCCTTGGGCGTACCAAGTGCACTATTGCTCCAAGTCTTAGCTAAGTCGACGGTCACGCCTGCCCTCGGGACCAGGCGCGGTAGGATTTGGGCGTTACACCGACATATTTCTTGAACACTCGGGAGAAGTATTGCGAGCTCGAATAGCCCATGTGCATGGCGATGTCGGTGATGTGGGCGTCGGTTTGGGCCAGTTGGTCGCAACTGCGCTTGATGCGTAGACGCTGGCGATAGTCGTTCGGCGCCATGCCTACTTCCTGCCGGAACAGCTGGTAGAGGTAGCTCTTGCGGCAGCCGAGCCGGCGCGAGATGGTGTCGATGTCCTCGTCGCGGTCCATCTCCTCCTGCAGCAGCAGTTCGGCATTGCGGACGATCGGGCTGACTGCACGCGTCGATCGCTCATCCGACAGCATCTTCCAGAAATCAATAAACAGCGCGTAGATCTTGGCGCGAATCTCGGCATTGAGCATCCGCGAGCCCAACAGCACGTCATCGTCCGAAAGCAGCCCGCAAAGCGCGCCCAGATTGCGCATCAGCGAATCGTCGAATCGGATCGGCGAGGTCGGCAGGCGCGCGAGTTCGTAGACCGCCGCGATGTCCTCGGCGGGAATCAGGCGAGCATTTTCCACCGCCGCTTCCTGAGGGTGGAATTCGGCCCAGAAGAGCTGGCAAGGCGTGTAGACGCCATTGACGATGCGGTGCCGGTGATGGGGCGGAAACAGCACGCCGTGCCCACCGCTGACGCGCAGCAGACGGTTGTCGGGCAACTCCCAGCAAGCCTCCCCGCTTCTGACGAGGACGAGTTCCATCCCCTCATGGCGCTCCCAGCTGTCCGACGTTGCTACGGCGCTCCGAAACTGGACATAGCCGAAATAGGCGATCTCGGTCGCCGCGAAATCAGCGCCGCTGAAGGTCGGCTGCTGGCCGAACAATTGCGATCCGTGCATTCACTCTCCTCCTCATGCCCTCGTCTCGAGATCTGTCGCATCCTCCAGCGTCAGATCGTCAGCCTTGATTTCGAGCCGGTCCCCCGCGCCCAGCGTGATCGGCCCGAACGCCACCCGGCCAATCTCGAACCGAGCGGGCACGCCCTCGCCATTGCGCCGAACGATCCCTGCCCCACCGCCCAGCGTCAATCGCAGCGCAGAGAGCGTCAGCGCGCCATGCATTACCCGCAGGGTGCAGGCGCCGTTCTCGAACTCGACCTCCCCCCACGCCTCGTCCAAAGACCAGACGCTGCGGAACCGGCCGCCCATCGCGATCCTTGGTGAAAAGCCGATCTCGCCGCGCGGGGCGTCGACATGAAAGCCCGAAGCCGCGGGCACGATGCCCCAGCTCGCCATCGAGCGGGCGTAGTTCGATCCGCACTCCATCTCGCTCCAGGGATTGCGCAGCGTACCGTCGTAGCGGTCGCGCACGGCCTTGAAGGTGGCGATGGCATCTTCCACCAGCCCGTATTGCAGCAACGTCGTGCCCAGCGCGTACTCCATCCCATGCAGGGTTTCCTGCGCGTAGGGGATGTTGAGCAAAGGCCTCGGGACGGAATCGGCCCAGGCTACAGCGATGGTCCCCGCCTCCTCGCCATAGCCGAAGACCCGCCCTGAATTGGCGATGCGGCCCAGCGCATCGACATAATTGTTGGCGCGGATCGCGCGCAGGGCCGAGATCGCCTTGTCGCGGGCAAAGATAGGCTGCAGGCCGTAGAGCCCGGCATGCCATTGGCTGGCGAGCTGGTCGATGAAGCAGGCCTCGCCGAGCTGGTATTTGATCTGGTTGTGCTCGGCGCTCCAGTAAAGATTCTCGATGCCCGCGCCGAGCAGCCGCCGCGAGCGCTCGGCCTGGCGATAAGGCTGCAGGATCGATTTGTCGGAGAGATCGATCTGGTGGATGAAATGGCTACCGTTGAAGAGGTAGCGGTCGATGTGCTCCCGGCCGGCATCCGCCAGCGACCGGCAGAGAGTGGCGAATTCGGCATCGCCCAGCGCCTCGCCCATCTCCGCCGCCGCGGCCAGCGCGCCGACATAATAGCCCGAGAGCCAGGCATTGGGGCCGAAGAGCTCCATGTCGAGCGTATGGTGCTGGCGGCCGTGGAGGATCCCCGTCCGGTCGGGGTCCCACTGATCCGCGTTGTCGGGGCTCCAGGCGTATTCGATCGAGCGCCTGATTGCAGGCCACAGGCGCGCCAGCCACTCGCTGTCGCCACAGAGCTTCCAGTCCCGATAGACGAGCATCACATTGCCGAACTGCCCATCCGCGCAGGCGCGCTCGGTTTTCAGCCGAGTGCCCAGCGGCACGCCGAGCCGAAAGCTCATCTCGCCCTTCTCGTCGATATTATAGGCGTAGTCGGCGTCGCGGATCGTTCGCGACAGGCGCGGGAAGAGATAGGCGAACGCCTGCTGGTAATTCCACACATGGGTGCAGGTGCCCTCGCAGCTGCCCGCCTTGGGGTGGCACCCTTCCCAGCCGTAGAGCGTGCCGTCCTCGAGCCGCAGCACGGTGGGCGATTTGAGCGTAGAGAGGTTCGCGCCGGCCGCGTCCAGGAACGGCCAGGGCAGCGTCGAGCCATAAAGCGCGTCGCGAAAAGCGATCGTTTGCGCGCGCAGATCGCCCCAGCGCGCAAATGCCTCGGTGGCCACCTCTTCGACGCCGCTCCATTCGGTGGCGTACCAGTTTTTCCAGCGTCCGCTGGCCATCGAGGGCTCAGTGAAGTGCCAGACGGGAGAGACCCAGTATTTCTGAAAATTTGGCACGTACCAGGCGAGTAGCATGCGCAGCGTGCCGGTCTCGCCGGGCGCGAGCGTCAGGTGCGCTGCCTGGAGCGAGCCGTCACGATCCCGGATCATGCCGCCGCGGTCGTCGCGGGTGGGATAGACCCGCTCACTGAAGGGTCCAGGACGATTGAGATCGTTCCAGTAAACCTCGAGCGCGTCGTACCAGAGCCCGCGATAAAGATAGCTCTGCCGGCTGGTCTGATCCGCGTCGGTCGCGACCAGCAATTGCGCGAACTCAGGGTCGTCGCCCGGAGTGTCCCCGTCATGCACCATAATGCCGCGAAAGCCCGGCGCCTCGACCAGCTGCGCCATGGGCTGGCCGGGCATGTCGTGCCCGAGCACCGCCACGAGGCTGTAGGTCACCGGCATGTGGAGGGGGTTCGTGAATCGTACCTCGAACATGGCCGCAGGCAGACCGGAATCGCGCTCATTGCTCGGGATGAACGGGTTAAAAGCGGTCATGCCCACCGAGCCGGGGAAATGGGGATCGGAGAAATCGAGCCCGGCCACCGGGAACCGTCCATCAAATCCGCATCGGGCAAAATGAGGCATGCCGACGAGCGAGCCGCGCCGCGCCCCGAAGCCGAAGCTGCGATAGGCCTCGCCGACAAGGCTCCCCATGGCGCTGTCGCGATAGGGGCCGTTGAGCATGCGCGCATCGAGCACGCGGCCTTCCGCCTCTGCGCGCACGGCGAAGTGGGAGAGCGCGTTGAGGCTCCCCTTCGCGGGACGATTGAAGATCTCCCAATCGACCAGCCTGCCTGCCCCGGAGAGCCCGATCGAGCCCGTACCGATACCACCCAGCGGAAAGGAGATCGCGGCCGTCCGTTCGCCCTCATAAATATGGGGCGGCTGTTCCAGCGCCGTTTCGATACCTGCCTCCACCCTCGGCATTCGCCGTTCATCGTTAGGCGAGTAAAGGGCAAATTTGTGGACAAAAGTCCATAAGACTTATGTGGACGCAATGTCCGGCGGCGGGCGCTAACTGTTGGAGACCGATCCCTTCAGCTGCCGTCGAGACCGCCATGTCCAACCCACGCTTCATCTACACCGGCGACCAGCTCAAGCACATTTCCTTCCCCCTGGGCGGCATCGGCACGGGGTCGATTGGCTTTTCGGGCGCTGGCCGGCTCGTCGATTGGGAGATCTTCAATCGCCCCGCCAAGGGCATCGGAAACGGCTTTTCCCACTTCGCCATCAAGGCCGAACGGCAGGGCGACGTGCTCGACGCGCGGGTCCTCAACGGCCCCTTCACCGGCGATCTCACCGGCGACTATCGTGCCGAATGGGCCCGCGGGTTCGGTGCTGGCGCGCGCCGCGATTCCCTCGCGGGCGTCCCGCATTTCGGCCATGCCGAATTCGAGGGCCGGTTTCCAGTCAGCGCGCTCATGCTCTCGGATCCCGCCTTCCCCGGCGTCGTACGCATAGAGGCGTTCAATCCGCTGATCCCGCTCAACGAGCGCGATTCAAGCCTGCCGGCCGCGATGTTCGCCATCACGGTGACCAACACGTCGGATGCGCCGATAGACTATTCCATCGCTGGCGTCCTCGGCCACGGCCCCGTACAGCCGACCGCCGCCAAACCATTCGGGCAAGACGGGATCAATGGCGTATCGGTGACGACGCCGCGCGAAGCGGACGGCAGCCCGCGCCGCACAGAACTCGTCATCGCCACTGACGCTGCCGAGACCAGCAGGCAGACCTATCTCTTCCGCGGCCTCTGGTTCGATGCGCTACAGGTCTACTGGAACGATTTCACCGCCCCCGGCCGGTTTCGCGACCGCACCAGCGTGCCCGACTACGACGCTGGCGGCATGCCGCGCGACCGCGACCATAGCCTGCAGGCCGCCCATATCACCGTGCCGGCAGGCGAAAGCCGCACCGTGCGCTTCGTCATCGCGTGGTACGTGCCCAATTTCGAAAAGTACTGGGTCTCCCAGTACTGGCACTTCACCGAGCCCCCTGCCCCCGGCGCCACCTGGCCCAACTGGTACGCGACCGAATGGCCGGGCGCCGAGGCCGTCGCCATCGAGGCATTGCAGCGCTGGGACGAGCTGACTGGTATGACCGAGCGCTTCCGCGACGCCATCTACGGCTCGACTCTGCCCGCGGCGAGCCTTGATGCCGCGGTCGCCAATCTCAGCATCCTCAAGAGCCCGACCGTCGCCCGGCTGACCGATGGCTCGCTCTATGGCTGGGAAGGGCTCTGGCCCGATGTCGGCAGTTGCGAAGGGAGCTGCACCCATGTCTGGAACTACCAGCAGGCCGTGCCCTTCCTGTTTCCCGCCCTCGCGCGCTCGATGCGCGAACTCGATTACACCTATAACATGGACGAAGCGGGCGGGATGAGCTTCCGCATGCCGCTGCCGCTCGGCACCGACACCCGGACCGAAAGCCCCTGCGCCGATGGCCAGTTCGGCAACGTCATGAAGCTCTACTGGGACTGGAAGATGTCGGGCGATGATGAGTGGCTCGCCCGGCTATGGCCCCGGGTCAAGCGGTCGATCGAATATGCGTGGAGCCCGGAAAATCCCGATCGGTGGGACCGCGAGCGGACGGGCGTGCTATGGGGGCGCCAGCACCACACGCTCGACATGGAGCTCTTCGGCCCCAATAGCTGGCTCACGGGCTTTTATCTCGGCGCGCTGAAGGCCGCTTCCGAAATGGGCCGCCACCTCGGCGACAACGAGACCGCGGAGGACTATTCCGCGCTCTTTGAAAAGGGCCGCAGCTGGATGCGCGAGCACCTGTTCAACGGCGAGTACTTCGTCCAGAAGGTCGACCTCAACGATCGGAGCACGCTCGATCCCTATATCGACGGCCGCAAATCCCGGCGGCTCGCAGGCGCCAACATCTATGACCTCTACTGGAGCGAGGAGCATGGCGAGCTCAAATACCAGGCCGGCGAGGCGTGCCTCATCGACCAGGTGCTCGCCCAGTGGCACGCCGATCTCTATGGGCTCGGCGAGATCTTCGATCGCGACCAGGTCCGGTCCGCGCTCGACGCCATCTACGCGCATAATTTCAAGCCCGATTTCGGCGCGGTGTTTAATCCCTGCCGCGTGTTCAGCGCGCGGGGCGAGGCCGGCACGGTGATCAGCGACTATCCCGAGCAGGCCCGCCGGCCGGCCGTGCCCGTGCCCTATGCGCAGGAGACCATGCACGGCTTCGAGTACAGTTTTGGCGGGGCGCTCTACCAGAACGGGATGATCGCACAGGGCGCCGAGGTGTTCGCCGCTGTGCGCGACCATTACGACGGCGCCAAGCGCAACCCGTGGAACGAGATCGAGTGCGGCTCGAACTATGCCCGCTCCATGGCGAGCTGGGGGGCGGTGCCCACTTTGTCCGGCTTCAGTTTCGATGCGCGCGACAAGTCGATGGGCTTTGCCCCGCTGGTCAGGCATGGCGACCGCTTCCGCAGTTTCTGGTCGTGCGGCTCGGCCTGGGGCACGGTCGAGCTCACCGAAGGCGCGCTCACCATCGCGGTCGCCGACGGCTCACTCACGCTGGCCCGGCTTCGTGTCCCCGATGGCTGCGAAACCGTGCGGCTACACACTGGAGAGACGCTCGAACACGACAAGCACACTGACGGGATCGGCTTTGCTCCCGTCACCCTGGTGTCCGGCGGGTCCCTGACCCTGTTGGGCTCCGCGCTTTCACCGGCGGCGTTGAGGGACGTCGCTACCCTGCAATAATGGAGAGGAGAACAAAATGGACCGTCGTCACTTCCTGATCCTGTCGAGTACCATCGCACTGGTCGCCGGCGTGCCGGGGCTTGCGCTGGCGCAACCCGCCAGCGACATCACGGCCACGCTCAACGTCTTCCGGCCCGCGACCGACACCGATATCCAGCTGACCGAGGCCGCCATGGCGCGCTTCGCCGAGCGCTACCCCAACGTCACCATCAACCCGCAATACGTACCGACCAATCCCTGGGGCGAGTACATCAACCAGATGATGAACAGCTTGGGAGGAAACTCTTCGCCCGATATCGTCATGATGGCGACCGAGGGCGTATCGACGCTGGGCAGCCGCAACGTCGTGCGCGACATCATGCCGTTCGTCGAGGGCGATCCCGAGGGCCAGGCCCTGTTCGAGGGCATCGAGCCAAATCTCCTCAACGGGCTGCGCTATGGCGAGATGCTCGGCTACGTGCCCAATGAATGGAACACGGTGGTCAACTACTACAACACCGCCATGTTCGAGGAGGCCGGCCTCGAAACCCCGCCGGCCGACTGGGACTGGGACCAGTTCCTCGAGACCGCCAAGGCGCTGACGAAAACCGATGCATCGGGCAACGTCACCCAATACGGCTATTTCGTTCCCGGCGGGCAGTTCGGCCTCAACCCGTGGTTCCTCAACAATGGCACTGACCGGCTGACCCCTGACGGGCGCGAGAGCAATGTGCGTGATCCGGCCTTCCGCGAGACGCTGGAGTTCCTTCACTCGCTGATCTTCGAGCATAAGGTGTCGCCGACCTTCGTGCGTAACGACTATGGGCACGGGCCGTTCATCGCTGGACAGGTCGCCATGTTCTCGGGGACCCATGGCCGCATTCCCGAGATGATCTCGGCCGGCTTCGACACGGTTGCAGTTCAGTACTTCCCGCGCAAGACCGATCAGGTCGCCATCATGGGCGTCGGCGGTTTCGGCATAACCGAAGCCTCTCAAAACCCCGAACTGGCCTGGGAATTCGTCAAGGAGCTGACCGGGACCGAAAACTCTGAGGCACTCGCCGACCTGATGCGGGCCCTCCCGCCCCAGCGCGCGGCGGCCACGTCTGCCGAGTACGTCGCCTTCCCAGCCAATTCGGAGATCTTCTACGGCTCGGCCCCGATTGCGCGCTCGATCACCCAGCCGCCAAATTTCGCCGAAGTCGAAGCGATCGTCATGCGCCACATCGAGGCCTATCTCACCGGCAACCGCGAGATCGATGAAACCATCGACGCGCTGGACACCGAGCTCTCCCGCGCCATGTCCCGCGTTCGCTGGTAAAATGACCGCCTCGGTTCCGCAAAAGGACGACGCGCCTGCACCCCTCGAAAAGGTGCAGGCGCGGGCCGCCTTCTGGTTCCTGCTGCCGGCCTACAGCCTCTATGTGCTGTTCGTGCTGCTGCCGGCGCTCGCCACCATCGTCTTCACCTTCCTCTATCTCGACCGCTACACCTGGACGGCCGAGTTCGTCGGCTTCGACAACATCCTCTATGTGCTGGCCGATGGCCGGTTCTGGACGAGCTTTCGCAACACCTTTTATTTCGTCTTTCTTGCGGCCATAGGCAATGTCGGACTAGGGCTGGTGTTCGCCGCGGTACTCGATCGCGCCCTGCCCAAGGCGATGCTCTATATCCTTCGGCTCGCCTTCTTCCTGCCCGTGCTGGTCTCAACGGCGCTCGTCTCGCTGGTCTGGCAGTTCATCTATTCGAGCGATCTGGGCGTGCTCAACTATTACATCACCAGCATCGGCCTGCCGCGCATCGGCTGGCTCAGCGATGAACGCGTAGCCATGATCTCAGTCGTGATCATGGACGTCTGGAAGCATTTCGGCTTCTTCATGATCATTCTGCTCGCGGCCCTGCAGTCGATCCCGCGCGAGATCACCGAGGCCGCCGAGATGGACGGTTC
Source organism: Arsenicitalea aurantiaca (assembly GCF_003994485.1). GTDB lineage: Bacteria > Pseudomonadota > Alphaproteobacteria > Rhizobiales > Devosiaceae > Arsenicitalea > Arsenicitalea aurantiaca. The sequence continues at coordinate 216,088 of NZ_RZNJ01000002.1, read as the reverse complement.
GGGCCCACTCGCGACCTTCTTTTTCATAAAGATCCCGATGATCGCGCCGGTCATCCTGTTCTGCGTCACCTACGCCACCATCGGCGGGCTGCAGATGTTCGAGAGCGTTCGCATCCTGACGAGCGGCGGCCCGGGCGACGCGACCACGTCCATGGTCATGTACATGTACGAGCAGGCCTTTTCGTCCCAGGACATCGGGGCTGGCTCGGCCGCGGCGCTCGTCCTGCTCATCACCATCGTCATTGTCACCCTGGTGCAGCTGAAGCTCGGCACCCGGGCGGTCGACCAGTAGGAGGCGCCGATGGAAACCACCATGACCGACCGGCTGCGCAGCGCGCTGGGGATCGTCCACTGGCGCAATGTCCCCCTGATGATCGTGCTGCTCATCGGCGCCGGCCTGATGATCATGCCGTTCCTCTGGATGGTGGCGGCCTCGTTCCGCCCCATCGGAGAATCCTATCGCCTGCCGCCGAGCGTCTTTCCGGACAATCTCGATCTTGCTGCCTATCGCGAGGCGCTCAGCTCAGGTGTGCCGTTCCTGACCATGTACTGGAACAGTTTCGTCATCGCGGCGGCAACCACCATCGGCACCCTAGTCACCTCTGCGCTGGCAGCCTTCGCCTTTTCGCGGCTTGAATTCCGCTCGCGCGAGTTCCTCTTCATCTTCATGCTGCTGGGCCTGATGGTGCCACCCGCTCTCGTGCTGATCCCCCTTTATTTCGGCTATGCCCGGATCGGGCTGCTCGATACCCATGTCGGGCTGGCGCTCCCGGCAATGGCCTCGTCCTTCGGCGTCTTCATGATGCGCCAGTTCATGCTCAACCTGCCCAAGGCGCTCGAGGAAGCGGCGCTCTTGGACGGTGCGAACTACCGCCAGATCTTCTGGACGATCACCCTGCCTCAGCTTGGGCCGGCGCTGGCGACGCTCGGCATCATCACTTTTATCACCAGCTGGAACAATTTTGTCTCCCCGTTTGTCCTGATTACGAGCTGGGACAAGATGACCCTGCCCGTCGGGATCGTCGCGCTGCAGGGGGTGATGGGGTCCGCGCGCCTCTCGGTGATCATGGCAGCGGCGACCATGTCGATCCTGCCATTGCTGCTGGTGTTTCTGGTGGCCCAGCGCTTCATCGTAGAATCGATCACTATGTCGGGAGTGAAGGGCTGAGCCGGGAATGCGACCAAAGCACTAAGCAACCATGACCCGGAACGTATCTTCCTCACCAATCATCGGAGGGAGGAGTACGTTGTGAAATCGATTATGATTACAGGCGCATCGCTAGCCGCAATGTTGGCCGCCGGGCACGTATCGGCGCAAGATGCCGCGCCCGCCGAACAATGCCAGGCCGCGCTCAGCTTCTTCATTACGAGCACGGGGCTCGGGGAAGGCGCAAATCTGGGCGGCCTGGCCGGGGCGGACGCGCATTGCCAGATGCTGGCCGATGCGGCAGGCGCCGGCGCGCGCAGTTGGGCAGCTTACCTCAGCGCCACGGGCACCAATGCCAGGGACCGCATCGGGGCTGGGCCCTGGGCGAACGCCAATGGCGTGGTGGTGGCCGAAAGCATCGAGCAGCTGCACAGCGAGGACAACAACGTCACCGCCGAGACGGCGCTGACCGAGACCGGCGAGCCGGTGCCCGGCCGTGGCCAGCAGCCCAACCAGCACGACATACTGACCGGGTCGAACGCCGATGGGACGCTCGCCGAAGGGATGACCTGCGCGGACTGGACCAGCAGCGGGGACGGCTCGGCCATGGTCGGCCATCACGACCGCGCCGGCCCCGACACCCTTGCAACCGCCACGTCGTGGAATGCCGCTCATCCGTCCCGCGGGTGCGGACAGGAGGCGCTGATCGGCACGGGTGGCAACGGCTATTTCTACTGCTTTGCAACCGATGACGGACCGTTTGCAGCGGCGCAATAGCCCCTGAGAGCAGCCGGTCGGCGCGGCGCGCCAGGACGACCATCATCTCCACATCCTGCGCGACACTATCGCGCAGGACGCAATATTTTGTGTCATCAGGGCATGCTAAGCCTTGAAAACTGCATATCTATTCCGCCATTATCGACTTGCGCGTCCACTGGACCGCGCGGCTCATCACGATTCTCCCGCCTTCGCGAAAGGACGTCCCACAGCACATGCCGGGCGAAACAGCGCTGATCGTCATCCTCCTGCTGCCGTTCATGGCCGCGTTCGTGGCCGGCTTCCTGCCGCAAACGGCGCGCAATACGGAGGCATGGCTTGCCGGCGTCGTTGCCGTGATCGGCCTGGGGCTATCGCTCTGGCTCTACCCGCAGGTCACTGATGGCGGCGTGGTTCGAGCCGAGTGGACCTGGATGCCGAGCCTCGGGCTCAACTTCGTTTTGCGCATGGACGGCTTTGCCTGGCTCTTCTCGGTGCTGATCACCGGGATCGGGCTCCTCGTCGTGCTCTATGCGCGCTACTACATGTCCCCGTCCGATCCGGTGCCGCGCTTTTTTGCGTTCTTCCTCGCCTTCATGGGCGCCATGCTGGGCCTCGTACTCTCGGGCAACATCATCCAGATGGCGGTCTTCTGGGAGCTGACGAGCATCGTCTCGTTCCTCCTGATCGGGTACTGGCACCACAACGCCTCGGCGCGGGACGGCGCGCGCATGGCGCTGACGATCACGGGTACGGGCGGGCTCTGCCTCCTGGTGGGCGTCCTGCTGATCGGCCACATCGTGGGGAGTTACGACCTCGACGTGGTGCTCGCTTCGGGCGACACGATCCGCGACCACGACCTCTATGCGCCGACGCTGATCCTCGTGCTTCTGGGGGCGCTGACCAAGAGCGCCCAGTTCCCCTTCCATTTCTGGCTGCCACACGCGATGGCCGCGCCTACGCCGGTTTCGGCGTATCTCCATTCAGCGACGATGGTGAAGGCCGGTGTCTTCCTGCTCGTCCGGTTCTGGCCGGTGATGGCCGGGACGGACCTCTGGTTCCTGATCGTCGGGGCCGCGGGGCTCTCGACACTGCTGCTCGGCGCCTATTTTGCAATCTTCCAGCAGGATCTCAAAGGCCTCCTCGCCTATTCGACCATCAGCCATCTGGGGCTGATCACGACGCTGATCGGCCTCGGCAGCCCGCTAGGCCTCGTCGCCGCCATCTTCCACATCGTCAACCACGCGACCTTCAAGGCCTCGCTCTTCATGGCGGCCGGAATCATCGACCATGAAACCGGCACGCGCGACATGCGCAGGCTGAGCGGGCTGCGACGAGCGCTGCCGATCACCGCGACGCTCGCCATGGTGGCGAGCGCGGCGATGGCGGGCGTACCGCTGCTCAACGGCTTCCTGTCCAAGGAAATGTTCTTCACAGAGGCGGTGGAGAACCATACCGGATCGCTTCTCGACCAGTCCCTGCCCTATGTCGCGACGCTGGCGGGCATGTTCAGCGTGGTCTATTCGCTGCGATTCATCCACAAGGTGTTCTTCGGGCCCGACGCGGTGGGGCTCGAAAAGGAGCCGCATGAGCCGCCGCACTGGATGCGCCTGCCGATCGAATTGCTGGTGCTCGCCTGCCTGATCGTCGGCATCATTCCCGGGATCACCATCGGCCCGTTCCTTGCAAGTGCGGTGACCTCGGTGCTCGGCCCCGAGACCCCCTATTACAGCCTCTCGATCTGGCACGGGTTCAACCTGCCGCTGCTGATGAGCATCGTGGCGCTGGTCGGCGGCGTGCTCATCTATCTGGCGCTGCAGCGCTATCTCTCGAGCGGTATCGAAGGGCCGCCCTGGTTCCGCAACCTGAAGGGCCAGCGCATCTTCGAGCGCCTTCTCGTGACGCTCTCCTGGCGCTGGGCCAAGGCGCTCGAGAAGCTGCTCGGCACGCGCAAGCTGCAGCCCCAGCTGCGGCTGCTGATCGGGACGGTGCTGCTCGCGGCCTGCCTGCCGCTCTTCATGGGCCGGTTCGCGCCCAACCTCAGCGCGTTTGTCGGGTTCGATCTCGGCTTTGCGACGATGTGGGCGGTCGGCATGGCCTGCGCCGTCATTGCGGCCTACCAGGCCAAGTATCACAGGCTCGTCGCGCTGATGCTGATGGGTGGGGCGGGTCTCGTCACCTGCATCACCTTCGTGTGGTTCTCCGCGCCGGATCTGGCACTGACGCAGCTTCTGGTCGAGATCGTGACGACGGTCCTCATCCTGCTCGGCCTGCGCTGGCTGCCCAAGCGCATGGATGCGCCGGAACTCGTGCGCCCGGCAACGCTGATGGTGACGCTGCGGCGCTATCGCGACCTGCTGCTGGCCATCGTTGCCGGGCTCGGCACGGCTGCGCTCTCGTTTGCGGTGATGACCCGCCCGGCCTTCGACAGCGTATCGCGCTTCTTTCTCGAGCGCGCCTACACCGAAGGCGGCGGGACCAATGTGGTCAACGTGATCCTCGTCGATTTCCGCGGTTTCGATACGCTGGGCGAAGTCGTCGTGCTCGCTACGGTCGCGATCACCATTTACGTACTGCTGCGCCGGTTCCGGCCGGCCGCCGAGAGCGTGGGCCTGCCCGAGCAGCAGCGCATCCAGGCCGATTTCGATGCCGAACAGCCGCATCGGCGGCCGGGCGACACGCTGACCGACTACCTCAATATTCCCTCGGTGATCATGCAGTGGATGTTCCCGGTGATCATCGTGCTCTCGATGTACCTGTTCCTGCGCGGCCATGAGCTGCCAGGCGGCGGGTTCGCGGCGGGCATTACCATGTCGATCGGGTTCATCCTGCAATACATGGCCGGCGGCACGCGCTGGGTGGAGGCGCATCTGCGCATCCTGCCGCTGCGGTGGATCGGCTGGGGGCTGCTCTTTGCGGGCGGAACGGGTATCGCCTCGACGCTCTTCGGCTTCCCCTTCCTCACCTCCTATTTCCAGTATCTCGAAGTGCCGCTGATCGGCCGGGTGCCGGTTGCGAGCGCGCTGCTCTTCGATCTCGGCATCTTCCTGCTCGTCGTCGGGGCGACGGTGCTGATCCTCATCGCGCTGGCGCACCAGTCGGTCCGTAGTCCGAAAGCCGCACGGGCGCCTCGCCCGCTCGGTCCGGTGGGGGGAGAGCAGTAATGGAGCTGATCCTCTCGATTGCCATCGGTACGCTGACTGCATCAGGGGTGTGGCTCCTGCTGCGCCCGCGCACGTTCCAGGTCATCATCGGGCTTTCGCTGCTGTCCTATGCGGTCAACCTCTTCATCTTCGGCATGGGACGGCTGCGCATGGACGCAGCGCCGATTCTCGAGGGTGCGGGATCGGACCCCGCAAACTATGCCGACCCCGTGCCGCAGGCGCTGGTGCTGACCGCGATCGTCATCGGGTTTGCGATGACCGCACTGTTCCTCGTCGTGCTGCTCGCGGCGCGCGGGCTCACGGGCACCGACCATGTCGATGGACGGGAGCGCTGAGATGGGAGCACTCTTTGACCATCTGATCGCCGTTCCGATCCTGCTGCCGCTGCTCGCGGGCGCGCTGATGGTGATCGTCGACGACCGCAGGCGGCCGTTCAAGATCGCCGTGAACCTCGTGTCCACGCTGACGCTGCTGATCGTCGCGATTACGCTCCTCATGATCGCAGGCGGGATGACGGCGAGCGGGGATCCGGCGCGCACCAGCGTCTATCTCCTCGGCAACTGGCCGGCGCCCTTCGCGATCACGCTCGTGCTCGACCGGCTTTCGGCGCTGATGCTGGTGCTGACTTCGGTGCTGGCGGTGGCGGCGCTCATCTTCTCGCTCGCCCGCTGGCATCGGGCCGGGCCGCACTTCCACACGCTCTTCCAGTTCCTGCTGGTGGGCATCAACGGCGCCTTCCTCACCGGGGACCTCTTCAACCTCTTCGTCTTCTTCGAGGTAATGCTGGCGGCGTCCTACGGGCTCGTGCTGCACGGGTCGGGTACGGCGCGGGTGCGTGCAGGGCTGCACTATATCGCCATCAACCTCTCGGCCTCGCTCCTCTTCCTGATCGGGGTTGCGCTCATCTATGGGGTGACGGGCACGCTCAACATGGCCGACCTTGCCGCCCGCGTGGGCGATGCGAGCGCGGAGAACCGGGTGATCCTCGAAGCGGGCGCGGCGATTCTCGGGATCGCCTTCCTCGTCAAATCGGGCATGTGGCCGCTCGGCTTCTGGTTGCCGACGGCCTATACGGCAGCCGCGGCGCCGGTGGCGGCGATCTTTGCGATCATGAGCAAGGTCGGGGTCTATGTGGTCCTGCGGCTGTCGCTGCTGGTCTTCGGGCCCGAAGCGGGCGACTCCGCAGGGTTCGGCGCGCACTGGATCCTGGTGGGCGGCATGGTGACGATCGGCTTCGGCATGATCGGCGTGCTGGCCTCGCAGGGCCTGTCTCGGATCGCAGGCTACAGCGTTCTGGTCTCCTCCGGCACGCTTCTGGCGGTGATCGGCTATGGGACCGCGCCGGTGATCAGCGGGGCGCTTTATTATCTCGTGAGCTCAACGCTGACCATCAGCGCGTTCTTTCTCCTGATCGAGCTCGTCGAGCGGGCGCGCGATGCGGGCGCCGACGTGCTCGCGGTGACGATGGAAGCATTTGGCGAGGACGAGGCGGAGGACGCCGAAGAGGAGGTGGGGGTCACCATTCCCTTCACGCTTGCGGTGCTGGGGGCGAGCTTTGCCGGCATTGCGCTACTGCTCGCCGGCCTGCCGCCGCTTTCGGGCTTTCTTGCGAAATTCGCCATGATCCACGGCATGTTCAATCCCACAGGGCTCGGGGACGGGCTGCCGATCGGCGCCGGGACCTGGGTGCTGGTCGCGCTGCTGATCGTCTCGGGGCTCGCTGCGCTGATCGCGATGACGCGTTCGGGGATCAGCATTTTCTGGGCTTCGATCGAACGGACGGTGCCGAGCGTGCGCGTGATCGAGGTGCTGCCGGTGCTCGGGCTGCTCGGGCTCTGCCTCGCCATGACGCTGCAGGGCGGCGCGGTGATCCGCTACATGGACGAGACCGCGGCGAGCCTCAGCGAACCTGCCGGCTATATCGAGAGCGTGCTCACGGCCGAACGCGTGGCGCGTGCACCCTCGGGCACACCCGATCCGGCGCAAGGGGCAGACGAGGAAACGGAGGTGGCGCCATGAGGCGGCTCTTCCCCTTCCCGCTCCTGACGCTGGGCCTGCTTGGCATGTGGCTGCTGCTCAACCAGACGGTGGCGCTGGGGCATATCCTTCTGGGCGGCGCGGTTGCGACGGGCGCCGGGCTCGCGATGGCGGCGCTCAAACCGCAGAAGCCGAAGATCGGGAAACCCCTTGCGGTGCTGCGGCTGCTCGGCATCGTCGCGACGGACGTCATCCGGTCCAATTTCGCGGTGGCGGGAATCGCGATCCAGGGCAAGCGGAGAAAGCAGACCTCGGGCTTCATGACCGTGCCGATCGACATGCAGAACCGGTATGGGCTCGCGATCCTCTCGATCATCATGACGGCGACGCCGGGGACGGTCTGGCTCAATTTCGACGCGGGTAGCGGCCGGCTTCTCATTCACGTGCTCGACCTCAAGGACGAGCAGGCGTGGATCGACATCATCAAGAACCGCTACGAACGCCTGCTGATGGAGATTTTCCAATGAGCGCCACCATCATCATCTGGTCGGTGTCCATCGCGCAGATCCTTCTCGCGCTGGCCATGGTCGCGGCGACGCTGAGGCTCATCAAGGGACCGCGCGCACAGGACCGCGTGCTGGCGCTCGACACCTTCTACGTCAACGCCATGCTGATGATGCTGACCTTCGGCATCCGGACCGGGGGCGAACTCTATTTCGAGGCCGCGCTGATCATCGCGGTGCTGGGCTTTGTCGGCACGGTCGCGCTCGCCAAGTTCCTGATGCGCGGCGAGGTGATCGAATGATCGCGCCAGGGGACCTGCCGCTCTGGGCGGCGATCATCGTGGGAGCGCTGACGATCGGGGGAGCGGCCTTCACGCTGGTTGGTTCGTTCGGGCTCTGGAGACTGCGATCGTTCTATGACCGGGTCCATACGCCGACCCTCGGAACGAGCCTCGGCACGGTGCTGATCATCGTGGCATCGATGATCTGCTTTACGGTGCTCGAATCCCGCGTGATCCTGCAGGAATTGCTGATCTTCGTCTTCGTCAGCGTCACGACCCCTGTGACGTTGATGCTCCTCGCGCGCGCTGCCCTCTACCGCGATCGGGCCGAGGGGAACGCGTCGGTACCCCCGGCCGATCCTCAGCCGATCCTGAAGGCCCGCGAGGCAGAGCCGGATGCCTGACACCGCCCGCTGCGACAGGCTGGCGCAGGGCGATTTTATACGAACATTCCGCTGATCCAGCCGCCGCAGTGCTCCGTTGAAACCGGAGACGCGGCGGAGGCGGCGATGTATGCTCTATCCATGAGTGACGAAAGACAGAAGCCCGGCCCAAGCGGGCAGACGGAAGCCGACCCCGCCGCGTTGCTAGACCGCGTTGCGCGCGATCGTGACAAGGCGGCCCTGGCCGAACTCTTCGCGATTTTTGCGCCACGCATAAAGTCGATGATGATGAAACTGGGCGCTGATGCGGCCCTGGCCGAGGACCTTGCCCAGGAAACCCTGCTCTCGGTTTGGCGCAAGGCGCATCTCTATGTTGCCGGGCGCGGCGCCGTGGCGACGTGGATCTTCACCATTGCCCGCAACCTTCGGATCGACCAGCTGCGCCGGCAGTCGAACAAGCCTTATGTCGATCTCGAAAGCATCGAGATCGAATCCGACGCGCGCGGCGCACCGAGCCTTCTCGAGGAAAGCGAGATCGTTGACCGGGTGAGCCGAGCCATCGAAACCCTATCGCCCGAACAGAGGGAGGTCGTGCGCCTCAGCTTCGTGCACGAACTGCCCCATGCCGAGATCGCGGTTCGCGTCGGCATCCCTCTCGGAACCGTAAAATCACGCCTGCGGCTCGCCTATGACCGGCTGCGCCCCATGCTGGAGGACTTGCATTGACGATCGCCTTCCACCCCGACATCTCGACGCTCATGGCGTGGAGCGCCGGAACGCTCGATGAGCCGTTCGCGGTCGTGGTGTCCACACACATGGCCATGTGCGAAGCCTGCCGGGAGACGGCGAGGCGCACCGACCTCATCGGCGGAGCCCTGCTCAAGGCGGAAACGGCCGAGCCGATGAGCGATGGCGCGCTGGAGCGCCTGCTCGAAGCCGCAGACGACGAGCGCATAGACCTGCCCGAGCCTCGGGGAAGCGATAGCGTCGATCCGAGTGTGCCGCAACCGCTGGCCCGCTATCTGCCCGATGGGCTCGATGCCGTGAAATGGAAGTTTTCGGGGCCTGGCGTTGCAACCTGTGAATTGCCGACGGGGACCAATGCGAATGGCCGGCTGATGCTGCTGAGGGTGGGCGCCGGCAAGCGCGTGCCCGAGCATGGCCATGGCGGACAGGAGCTGACGCTGATTCTGCGCGGCGCCTATGGCGACAGGTTCGGACGGTTTGCCGCCGGCGACCTGGCTGACCATGACGAGGATGTCGAGCATCAGCCTATCGCCGAGCCCGGCGAAGACTGCATCTGTCTGGTGGCGGTGGACGCACGGCTCAATTTCCGCAGCCGGGTGATCCGGACGCTGCAACCGCTGTTCGGCTTTTAAGATGGCCCGGCGCCGCGCCTGGATCATCGGGGGCGGCTCCGGCGTCGGCGCCGAACTCGCCGTCATGCTCGCCGAGCGCGACTGGACCGTGGTGATCTCCGGCCGCCGGGAAGATCGGCTCGCCGAGGTTGCACGGCGTCGCGCAGGCATCTTCACCCGGCAACTCGACGTGACCGACCGGCAGGCCGTCGAGGCGGCAGTCAAAGGGCTGTTCGAGGATGGCGGCATCGACCTGCTGATCTATGGGGCAGCCGCCTGGCATCCCATGGATGTCGGCGACTACGATTTCGAAAAATTCAACGCCGTCGTCGATACCAATCTGCTCGGGGTCGTGCGGATGGTGGGCCCGGTCGCGGAGGCCATGAAGCGACAGGGGGGCGGGCAGATCGCCATTATCGCCTCGCTCGCAGGCTACCTCCCCCTGCCCCGCGCCGCCGCGTATGGGTCGACCAAGGCAGCGCTTATCCACCTCACCAAGGTGATGAAGACGGAACTGGCGCCGCACAACATCCAGATGCGGCTGATCAATCCCGGTTTCTTCAAATCCGAGCTCACCGCCAAGAATGATTTCCCGATGCCGTTCCTGCTCGAAACCGAGGAGGCGGCGCGGCGGATCGTCGATGGATTGCTCGAGAGCGATCGGTTCGAGATCGCCTTTCCGCGCCGCATGGCGTTGATCGTGGCGCTGTCCCGGCTGCTCCCCAACAGCGTGTTTCTGAGCATTGCCCGCAGGATGCTGCCGAAGGGCTGAGGGCTCCCTCAGGCCGGTCGCCGGTATTGGTAGATGCCGACGTCGATCGAGCCTTCGAGGAAGCCGGCCTCGCAATAGCTGAGGTAGTAGACCCATTTGCGCCTGAACGCCTCGTCATAGCCGAGCGGCGCTATGACCGGCCAGCGTTCGAGGAAGCGCTCGCGCCACAGCCGCAGCGTGCGCGCGTAGGACAGGCGGAAGTTCTCGACGTTTTCGAGCACGAGCCCGACCCGATCGGCCTGCTCGCGCATCGCAGTCTTGGTCAGCAGCATGCCACCGGGGAAGATGTAGCGCTGGATGAAGTCCGGCCCGCTGCGATAGTTGACGAAATCGGCTTCGTTGATGGTGATCGCCTGGATGGCCGCGGTGCCACCGGGCTTCAGCCGATCGTGCACGGCCTGAAAATAAGTCGGCCAATGCTCCTCGCCCACCGCCTCGATCATCTCGATCGAGCAGACATGGTCGAACTGACCCGCGGTGTCGCGATAGTCTTCAAAGGACAGGGTTCCGAGCACATCGAGGCCCTGGCTCCGGAGCCGCTCGGAGGCATATCTCAGCTGCTCGCGCGAAAGGGTGATGCCGTAGAGGTTCGCGCCATAGTCGCGGGTTACGGCTTCGGCAAAGCCGCCCCAGCCACAGCCGATTTCGAGCACCGAGGCGCCGCGCGTCACGCCCGCCATGTCGGCCACCCGGTGGTATTTGGCCCGCTGCGCCTCCTCCAGCGACTGATTGCCGGAGGTGAAGACGGCCGAGGAATAGGTCATCGAGCCGTCGAGCCACTGCCCGTAGAAATCGTTGCCGAGATCGTAATGCTCGGAGATGTTGGCCCGCGAACCCTCGCGCGTATTGGGACGCGACAGGTGGTAGGCCAGATCCTGCGCGGCCTTGCGGAAGATGCCGGGATTGGCGCGATCGAAAACGTCACGGTTCTGCAGGAAGAAGCGGAAGAGCGCAGTGAGGTCGTCGACCTCGACATCGCCGTTGATGTAGGCGGCGGCGAACCCGACCGTGCCGCGCCGCATGGCTTCCCTGATCACCCGAAAATCGCGCAGCCGGAGCACTGCGTGTTCCCCGGTGGTGGGGGTGCCGATGGTTCGGCTGCGTCCATTGGGGAAGATGACGGTGACAGCGCCGTGGCGGACCTTGCCGAGCATGCGCGCGCCCATCCACTCGACGAAGCGGGAGGCAAGGCGCGCAGCGAGGGTTCGCGCCTGCGGGTCCTGATCGGCTAAGCTCTTGTCCATCACACGCAACCTGAACTACCGAGCGGCAGGCCGGGCGCCTCTCTGGCGACGGCGGAGGCCGAGCGTCAGCGGTACGCCCTTAAGCCAGAGGCGCAACGCCTCCCAGTGAATGCCGAGCATCACTTTAGCCGTCATAAGTGGATATGCAAGCAGGAGTTTCAGCAGCTGCCGGTCGCTGAGGGGCGCGCGCTCGCCGCCGAAATAGGCGGTCATCAGGGGGCCTTCAGCGGTGGTGAGGGTGATGCCCATGAAGACATCGTCGCCGGGCGGCCTGATGGAAAACCGGTAGTCGCCCTCGAGCGTGTTGAAGGGTGAGACGTAGAAAGCCTTAGGCAGCGTGTGCTCGGTGCGCTCGCCAGCGCCCTCGATGCGGGCCTGGTAGAAATGGTGTTCGCCAAAGGTGTTGCGGACCTCGTAGAGGAGGAATGCCAGTCGCCCATCGGGATCTTCGGCAAAGTAGACGGTCAGCGGATTGAACGCGTACCCGAAGATGCGGGGATAGGCCAGCATGCGGATTCTGCCGAGCGCCGGGACCCCGGCGGCAGCCGCGCGCCTCCGCACGAAGGCCGCGAGCGAGGTGCCATCACGGGGGCCGAAATCGCGTGGCATGAGGGAGAAGGCGTTGAACCGGCCGACCGAGAAAAGCCGCAGGCTCCTGTCGAGCGTGTCCAGCCGGTCGAGATCGACGAGGAGCGAGAAGACCCGGTAGCGCAGGCTGTGGCGCCGGGGGCGGACACGCTTGTGCACCACGTCGCCGACATAGACGGCGCCGGCCGGCTCGGGGACTGTTACTCCGCCGCCCATATCGCCTGTTCACCCTCCGCCCAGTTATGCGCAACGCGCGCCCGGGCTTCGGCCACACGCCATGGCCGCGCCTGGGGCCCGATGCGCTCGGCAATTTCGAGGCCGGCCTGCAGACCGTCCTCGTGGAAACCATAGCCCATCCAGGCGCCGGCGAACCAGGTATTCTGCGTGCCCTGCACCTGCCAGAGCCGCGACTGCGCCGCGACCGCCCCCGCATCGAAGAGCGGGTGCTCATAGGCGATATCCTGCTGGACGGTGCCTTCGGCAAACTCACGGGTGGGATTGAGGGTGACGAAGATGTTGGTCGACGTCGGGAGCTTCTGGAGGCGGTTCATCCAGTAGGTGAGGCTCAGATCGTTCTTCTCCGGCTCCCCGGCGCGCAGATAGTTCCAGGACGACCAGAGCCGCTTGCGGCGGGGCATGAAACGCTGGTCGGTGTGGAGGACTGCCCGGTTCGGCGTGAAGCGGAAGGCAGAGAGGATTTCGCCCTCGGCCTCGCTCGGATCGCCGAGGAGCGCCAAAGCCTGATCGGCATGACAAGCGAGCACGACCTGATCGAAATGCTCGCGCTGCCCATCGGAGTGGAATATCTCCACGCCCTCGGCATGCCGGACGATGGAGACGATGTGGCAGCCGGCGCGGGTACCGAAACGGCGCTCGGAGAGGATGCGGTTGACGTAGTTGCGCGAGCCGCCCGTAACCGTGCGCCATTTGGGCCGATCATTGATCTGCAGCAGACCATGATTGGCAAAGAAGCGCACGAAGGTGCGGGCGGGAAAATCGAGCATGGTGCGCGCCGGCGTCGACCAGATGGCCGAGGACACGGGCAGGATATGGTCTTCGATGAACACGCGGGAGTAGTTGAAGTGCTCGAGGAACTCCCCGATGCTCATCTCGGCGGGCATCGCCTCGGCCTGCTGCTCGGCGGAGCGGAAAAAGCGCAGGATGTCCGAGACAAGCTGCCAGTGCTTCATGCGCACGATGTTGCGGCGCTGACCGAATAGCCCGTTGAGGTGCTCGCCCGAATACTCCATCCGCCCTTCTGCGACGGACACCGAGAAGCTCATGCTGGAGCGCTGGGTTTCCACCCCGAGGTGATCAAAGAATGCGGTGAGGTTGGGATAGTTCTTCTCGTTGTAGACGATGAAGCCCGTATCGACCGGAACAGAGCCTTCGGCGGTGCGGGCGAGCACGGTGTTGGAATGGCCACCGAGCCTGCCGGCCTTCTCAAAGAGCGTGACCTTGTGGGACCGTGAGAGCAGCCAGGCGGCGGAAAGCCCGCTGATGCCGGAACCGATGATGGCGATGTTAAGCGGCTGCATAAGGACCCGATAGCTCCAGATAATGTTTGAGGAGTACGGGCTTAGCTACGTCATGGATCAGGTCTTAGTTTCCCGGCCGGGCCAGATCCTGCAGGCGGAACTGCACTTCGGCGCGGCCCTGCCAGTGGTCGAGCCCGAGCATGCCGGCAAAATGCAGCGGTGTCTCCGCGCCATTCCCGAGCAGGGCGTCGCCCAGCGGCGTGCCGGCGGCGCGAAAGGCGATGGCCTTGAGACGCGCGCCATCTTCGGCGGTGAGCTGGAAGCGCACATGCCCGCCGGCGCCCACGATTTCGGCGAAGCGCGCGCGATGGGCGGGGAAGGCGAAGACGGGGGTCGAATTGCCGGACCCGAAGGGCCCCGCGCGCTCGATCTCGCGGACGAAATCGGCAGTCGCGCCGCGGGCGGACATCGCCGCATCGATACGCAGCGCCGTTGCGGCACGGGCGGCCGCGATGGACGGCGCGAGCCGGTCGGTGACGTGGGCGCGGAAGGCATTGAGCTCGCCGGGCCTGACAGTAACGCCGGCAGCCATGGCGTGGCCGCCGCCCTTGGCAATCAGCCCGGTCTCCACCGCCTCGATGACGGCCCGCCCGAGATCGACGCCGGGCATGGAGCGACCAGAGCCGGTGCCGGTGCCATCGAGCCCGAGGGCAATGGCGAAGGCCGGCCGGTCGAAGCGCTCGCGCAGGCGGGCGGCGACGAGCCCGACAATGCCCGGATGCCATTTGGCTGATGCCAGAACCAGGACAGGCGGGCCCTCCCCCTCGCCGATCTCGGCTTCTGCGGCTGCCATGGCCTCTTCGAGCGCTTCGACCTCGATCCGCTGGCGCTCGGTATTGAGCGCGTCGAGCTGGGCGGCGATGACGAAGGCTTCGTGCTCGTCCTCGAGCGAAAGCAACCGCGCGCCGAGGGCGGCATTACCGATGCGGCCGCCCGCATTGATGCGCGGACCGACGAGGAAGCCCAGGTGATAGCACGACAGCGGCCCGGAGATGCGGGCAGCGAGCGCAAGGGCCGAGATGCCTGGATTTCGGCCCGAACGTGCCGCCTCGAGGCCGCGTTGAACGAAGGCGCGGTTCAGCCCCTTCAGTGGCACCACATCGCATACCGTGGCGAGGGCGACGAGATCGAGGAGCGCCATGAGATCGGGCAGGCTCTGCACCCGCCCTCGCAGCAGCCGGTTGACCGCCACGAGGACCATGAAGGCCACGCCAGCCGCGCAGAGATACTGGAGGCCGGAAATGTCGTCTGCCCTGTTCGGGTTGACGAGCGCATTGGCCGGCGGCAGGTCGTGATCGGACAGATGATGGTCGATGACGAGGACGTCGCAGCCCTTCGCGCGGGCATGGGCTATGGGAGCATCGCTCGTCGTGCCGCAGTCGAGTGTGACGATCAGCGTGGCGCCCCCGGCGATGAGCGTGTCCATCGCCGCGACGTTAGGGCCATACCCCTCGAAAATCCGGTCCGGGATGTGGACCTGCGGTACGAGGCCGAAATGGCGGAGGTATCTCACCATCAGCGCGCATGAGGATGCGCCATCGACGTCGTAGTCGCCGAAGAGCGCGATCTGTTCGCCCCTAAGGATTGCCGAAGCGAGGCGCTCGGCGAGCGCGTCCATGCCCGAAAGCGTCGAGGGGTCGGGCATCAGCGCCCTTACGGTCGGCTGAAGGAAATCTTCCGCCTCGTCGAGACCGACGCCCCGGCCAGCAAGGATGCGGGCGAGAATCTCCGAGATCTGCGAGCGCTGGGCGATGGCGGCGGCCATGCGCGCGCCACCGCCATCGAGCCTGTCCACCCAGGTGCGGCCGGAAAGGGATTTTGCGACGTTGAGGAAGGGGCGCTGCGGCTCGGTCATCGGCGCGACCTAAGCGGAAAAGCCGGGCGCGGTCGAGCGGTCGATGCAGGTTATCCGCAGCGGACCGCTCCTTTCGCCCCGCACGCCGGTTCGCCGACGTGCTGCCCCATCAGAGCGTCTCGATGCGGATCAGCTGCGGCTCGCCGACGATGAAGCCATCGAGCGCAATCTGCGCCAGGGTTTCGCGCACGGTCGCCTCCATCGTCGACTGGGTCAGCAGCACGACGGTGCGCGTCTGGGTGTTGTCGGCGGCAGGATCGGTAACGCGGAGGTCCGGGCGCTGGATGACGCTTTCGAGCGAGATGCCGCGCTCGCCCATGCGCGACGCGATGGCCGCGAGCGCGCCGGGCACGTCCTTGAGGTTGAGCCTGATGTAGTAGCCGCCCTCATGCTCACGCATCGGCGCCTGCACATAGGGCGTGAGCTCGGCGCTCGGCACACCGAGCGGCGGCACCTTGGTGCCACGGGCGATATCGAGGATATCGGAGAGGACCGAAGATGCCGTCGGCGGACCGCCCGCCCCCGGACCGGCCAGCAGCAGCTCATGGACATGGTCGGTTTCAAGGGCGACAGCGTTCAGCACGCCATCGACCCCGGCGATGGCGCTGCTCTTGGGCACGAGCGTGGGGTGAACGCGCTGCTCGATGCCATCGGCAGATCGGCGGGCGAGGCCCAGAAGCTTGATCTTGTAGCCGAGATCGCCGGCAACCTTGATGTCGGCCTGGCTGATGCGGGTGATGCCTTCAACGAAGATCTCGTCGGGCGCGATCTCGCAGCCAAAGCAGAGGCTGGCCAGAATGGCCAATTTGTGCGCCGTGTCGTAGCCTTCGACATCGAAAGTGGGATCCGCCTCGGCATAGCCCAGCGCCTGCGCGTCCTTGAGGCATTCAGCAAACGAGATGCCTTCATTGCCCATGCGGGTCAGGATGTAATTGCAGGTGCCGTTCATGATGCCGTAGACGCGCGCGATGCTGGCGCTGCCCAGGCCTTCGCGAAGGGTCTTGATGACTGGGATGCCGCCCGCCACGGCGGCCTCGAAGCCAAGCTGGGTGCCGGCCTCCTCGGCAAGACGCGCGAGCGCCACACCATGCCGGGCGAGCAGCGCCTTGTTGGCCGTGACCACTGGGCGCCCGATCTCGAGCGCAGCCTTCACCGCAGCGAGCGCCGGACCATCCTCGCCGCCGATGAGCTCGACGAAGAGATCAATGTCGTCCGACTTGGCGAGAGCAACCGGATCGTCGAACCAGGTCACCCCCGAGAGGTCGATCTTCCGGTCGCGCGAACGCGAGCGCGCGCAGACTGCGGTAACTTCGATCTGCCGGCCGAGCTTGCGGGTGAGTTCGACGCCGTCCTTCTGCAGGATGCGCACGAGGGTTGCGCCGACATTGCCGAGACCGGCGACGCCGATGCGCAGCGGGGTCAGTTCCACCGGCTCGGAAAACTCCTGCATCGCGCGGCTGATCCGGGCACGCGTTTCGCTGCGCGGCTCGCGGCCTTCGCGCAGGTCGAAGACGAAAAGGGGATCACCCGCAATGGTGCGGCCGAACCGGGTCGGGGTCCAGCCACGTGCGCTGATGAAGGCTTCGACGGACTGGCGGAAGGATTGAATGTCGCTCATGGCAGCGAGGTTCTATAGGAATTCGCCTGCACGTCAATAGGAGTTGAGTTCGGGTCGGTCAGCCCCGCGTGTCTTCCTCGTTGGCGGGACGGTTCCGGCAGCCCGGCGGGGGGCATGGACCACCGGGACAAGCCCGGTGGTGACGGTGGGGAGGGATCGGATTGTACGGGGTTGGCAGTGCCGAAGGGAAGCGAGGGCACGTACCGCCGAACAACTCACCATGCCCTAAAGCCTCGTCATTGCCGGGCTTGTCCTGGCAATCCAGTGCGCGGGGCATGGACCACCGGGACGAGCCCGGCGGTGACGGTGGGGAGAGATGGGTCTGCGATCCGCCGATGCCGAGTCGGTCTGAGTACTATTTACCAGCGGCGAGCGGCACCACGTTGCCCTGGTCGCCCGTCGAGAGGAACTTCTTGATGTTGCGCGCGGCCTGGCGGATGCGCTGTTCGTTCTCGACGAGCGCAAGACGCACATACTGGTCGCCATATTCGCCAAAGCCCACACCGGGAGCGACGGCGACGCCGGTTTCCTGGATGAGGAGCTTGGCGAATTCGAGCGAACCGAGATGGGCGAACTGATCCGGGATCGGTGCCCATGCAAACATTGTGGCGGCAGGCGACGGGATGGCCCAGCCCGAGCGCGCAAAACTCTCGACCATGATGTCGCGCCGGACACGATAGATCTGGCGGACCTCCTCGATCACGTCGTCCGACCCGTTGAGCGCGGAGGCGGCGGCGACCTGGATGGGGGTGAAGGCGCCATAGTCGAGGTAGGACTTCACCCGGGTCAGCGCCGCGATCAGGCGCTCATTGCCGACGGCGAAGCCGACGCGCCAGCCGGGCATGGAATAGGTCTTGGACATGGAGGTGAACTCCACCGTGATGTCCATGGCGCCGGGCACCTGCAGCACGGAGGGGGGCAGGTTGTCGTCGAAATAGATCTCCGAATAGGCGAGATCGGAGAGGATGAAGATGTCGTTGGCCCGGCAGTACTTCACCACTTCGGTGTAGAAATCGAGGTCCGCGACATAGGCCGTGGGGTTGGCCGGGTAGTTTAGGATGAGCGCGATCGGCTTGGGGATCGAGTGCCGGACCGCCCGGTCGAGAGCACGCATGAAATCGGCATTGGGATCGGCCGGCATGGAACGCACGACGCCGCCCGACATGATGAAGCCGAAGGCGTGGATCGGGTAGGTCGGGTTGGGGCAGAGCACGACATCGCCCGGCGCGGTGATCGCCTGGGCCATGTTGGCAAAGCCTTCCTTGGATCCGAGGGTCGCCACAACCTGGGTGTCGGGGTTGAGCTTCACCCCGAAGCGGCGCCCGTAATAGGAGGCCTGGGCCTTGCGCAGGCCGGGAATGCCGCGCGAAGACGAATAGCGGTGGGTCCGCGGGTTCTTCACCGTGTCCTTGAGCTTTTCCACGATGTGCTCGGGCGTCGGCAGGTCCGGATTGCCCATGCCCAGATCGATGATGTCGACCCCGGCGGCGCGTGCCTTGGCCTTGATGGGGTTGATGTGCTCGAACACATAGGGCGGGAGACGGCGAATGCGGTGGAAGTCTTCGGTCATCGTGATCCTCGACGGGTCGACTTGCGGACCCTCAAAAGCCGGCATGCAGGCGTTCGCCGCATCCGGTGGTGAGAACAGCAATCCGCGAATGTCGCGGAATTATGGTCTGGGAGTGGTTAACGGCCCATTGGAGCCCGAGGCTTGCCGATTTCGCTCTTCCCGGCCGCGCTGCGGCTTATGGGAAGAGCGGAAGAGCCTCGAGGGCCGTCGTTTCGGCAAAGCCGAAGGCCACGTTGAAGTTCTGGATCGCCTGACCGGCGCTGCCCTTGACCAGATTGTCGATCGCACCGACCACGATGGCGCGGCCCGGGATGCGGTCGTCGAAGACGTTGATGAGCGCGTGATTCGAACCGCGCACATGGCCGGTCGCGGGCATTTCCGACCTGCCGGCAATGCGGATGAAGGGCTCGTCGGCATAGGCGGCAGCGAGAATATCGCGCAGTTCGGCCGCGTTCCTCGCCGAGCCGAGCCGGACATGGGCGGTGATGAGTTCGCCACGGCTCATCGGAATGAGGTGGGGCGTGAAGTTGACAACGACTTCGGCGCCGGCGGCCTTGCCGATCTCCTGCTCGATCTCGGGGCCATGCCGGTGGCTACCGATCGAATAGGGCGATAGGCTCTCGCCGGCTTCGGCAAAGAGCGTGTTCTGCTTGAGACCCCTGCCCGCGCCGGTGATACCGGACTTGGCATCGATGATCATGTCCTCGGTCGAGATCGCGCCGGCGCCGACGAGCGGTAGCAGGGCGAGGAGCACGGCCGTGGGATAGCAGCCCGGGCAGGCGATGATCGGTGCGGTACGGATCGCATCGCGATTGTGCTCTGTAAGGCCATAGGCGGCCTTCTTCTGCCATTCGGGCGAAACGTGCGGCGCGCCGTACCATTTGGCGTAGGTCTCGACGTCGCGCAGGCGATAGTCGGCAGACATGTCGATGATGCGCGTCTTCGGGGAGGCCTCGAGAATCTCCACGATGATCTTCTGGCTCGCGCCATGGGGCAGGCCGCAGAAGACGACGTCGACATCGGTCCACTCGACCGCCTCATTGGTCACGAGGTCGGGCAGTTTCGCGCTCGAAAGATGCGGGAAGACCGAGGACATCGGCTTGCCCGCATGGGTGTTGGCGGTCAGCGCGACAAAATCGAGGCCGGGATGAAGCACGCCCAGACGCAGCAGGTCGGCACCGGTGTATCCGGATGCGCCTAGCAGTGCGGCTTTGACCTTGGCGGGCATGGCTCTTGCTCTACTCTTGCCCTCGTCGAACGAGGTTTGATAGGGAAGCGGGCGTTGGATGGCCGTTCTACTTGCGGTGCCTCCGCTTGTAAATGGCCCCATCGGCTCCGATGGCGCGGCCGAGGAACACGAGGTCAGCATGGCACGACGGATCGCGATGGCCACTATCGGCACGCAGGGCGACGTGCAGCCCTATGTGGCGGTGGCACTCGAGCTGCAGGCGCGCGGTCATGAGGTGGTGCTGGGTGCGCCTGACGATTTCGCCGATTTCGTTAAAGGCTACGGGATCGCCTTTGCCAGCCTCGGGAGCAACATCCAGGAGTTCATCAGCCAATCCTCCTTCCAGAATGCGATGTCTCGAAGCGCGCTGCTGAACGCGCCGACGCTGCTGGCCGAGGGCCAGCGCATCGTCGATACCGCGACCCGCGCGGCCTGGGAGATGAGCCAGGGCGCGGACGGGCTCCTGCTCAACATGAACACGAGCTTCGGGGTCGACATCGCCGAGGCGCTCGGAATTCCCGCCATCATGGCGGCACCGCAGCCGCTGAACACGACGAGCGAATTTCCGCTCTGCGCCTATTCGGGGCCGTCGCTGGGGAGCCTCTTCAACCGGCTCAGCTATCGGGCGATGAGCGTTCAGCAGCTCTACTACAATTTGCCGCGCAACCGTCTGCGGCGCGAGGTGATGGGCCTGCCTCCCCGGCGGCATGGCGGCTTCTTCCGCGACACGGACGGCTCGCCGCTGACGACGCTCTACAGCTACTCGGCTCATGTCGCGCCCCGCCCCGCGGACTGGCCCGACAGCGCGATCATCACCGGCTACTGGCGGCTCGAGGACAGGACGGGCTGGGCCCCCTCCCCCGAATTTGAGGCCTTTCTCGCGGCGGGACCCAGGCCCGTTTACATTGGTTTCGGTTCGATGCCGTTCGGTGCCGAGCGCAATACCGAGATCCTGCGCGAGGCGGTGGCACTCTGGGGTGGTCGGGCGGTGGTGGCGCGGGGCTGGGGCGGCATCAATCCCGATCATCTGCCCGGCGACATCTTCGCCATCGAAAAGGCCCCGCACGACAAGCTGTTCGCCCATGTGGCGGCAGTGGTCCACCATGGCGGGGCCGGCACGACGTCGGCCGGCCTCTATCTGGGGCGCCCGACCTTCGTCGTGCCGCAGACCGTCGACCAGCCCTTCTGGGGGCGACGCGTGCATGCGCTGGGGTGCGGGCCGGAGCCGGTAAGGCTCCGCAAGCTGACGCCTGAGGTGCTGGCGCGCGCGCTCGAAGATCTTTCGACCAATGGCGACTACGCCAAGGCCGCCGCAGCGGTCGCGGCAAAGCTCAACGCCGAGAACGGGCCCGCACGCGCCGCTGAAATCATCGAAGCCCGCATCGCCGAAGGTCGCCGGGGACCGGTCAGGGCTTCACGCTGATCTGCGGCAGATAGCGGCGGAACTGGGCTGCGCTTTCGGCCCAGGTGAAGCCCTCGGCATAGCGGCGGCAGTATTCGCGCGGGATTTGAAGCGCAGCGCGCGCGGCAGCACCGAGATCTTCGCTCAAGACGCCCGCCCCCGAGTTGCCGACCACATCCAGCGGCCCCGGCACCGGATAGGCGGCCACGGGCGTGCCGGAAGCGAGGGCTTCGAGCAGCACGAGGCCGAAGGTGTCCGTGCGGCTGGGAAAGACAAAGCAGTCGGCGCTCGCATAGAGCGTTGCGAGCGCCTCGCCAGTCCGGGCGCCAGTGAAGACGGCACGGGGATAGTGCGCCATCAGCGTCTTGCGGGATGGCCCCTCGCCGACGACGAGCTTGGTGCCCGGCAGGTCGAGGCGAAGAAAGGCCTCGATGTTCTTTTCGACCGATACCCGCCCGACATAGAGAAACCATGGCCGTGGCCAGGCGCCCTCAGGCAGGGTCTCCTTGCGCTTTGCCGGATCGTAGAGGTGCGTGTCGACCCCGCGCGACCAGAGCACGACATTGCGAAAGCCATGGGCAACCAGCCTCTCGGCGATCGAGCGGGTCGGCACGAGACAGTATCGGGCCGGCTCGTGAAAACGGCGCAGATAGTCATAGGTGAAGCGCACCGGCACCGGCACGCGGGCGCGGAGATATTCTGGAAACTGGGTGTGGTAGGATGTGGCGAAGGGCACGCCCCGCTTCATGCAGTAACGGCGCGCGATGAAGCCAAGCGGGCCTTCGGTTGCAATGTGGATGGCGTCGGGCGCAAGCCGGTCGATCATCGCGAAGACGCGCCGACGCGTGGTGATCGAGAGGCGGATTTCGCCATAGCCCGGCATGGGCACGGTGTTGAATTCGAGCGGCGTCAGGAAATGGACCTTCAGCCCATCGGCTTCCAGCACCTCGCTGACGCGCTCGAGCGAGCGGACGACACCGTTGATCTGCGGCTTCCACGCATCGGTGACGATCAGCACGGATTTCAACGGACGCCCCCTCGCATCTAGTGACCCGATACCCGGGGCCAGCATCGGGGCATGCGCGACGGCTTACAAGGCGCCACATAAAAAAAGGGCCGGAAGAACCGGCCCTTTGAAGACTGTATGAAGGCGCGATCAGCGCTTCGAGAACTGGAAGGACCGGCGAGCCTTGGCCCGGCCGTACTTCTTGCGCTCGACAACGCGGCTGTCGCGGGTGAGGAAACCGCCGGCCTTGAGCACGCTGCGCAGCTCGGGCTCGAAATAGGTGAGCGCCTTGGAGATGCCGTGGCGAACCGCACCGGCCTGACCGGAGAGACCACCGCCGGAGACCGTGGCGATCACGTCATACTGGCCATTGCGCGAAGCCGCGACGATCGGCTGCTGCAGGATCATCTGGAGCACGGGACGCGCGAAGAAGGCGTCGTAATCCTTGCCGTTGACGGTGATCTTGCCGTTGCCCGGCTTGATCCAGACGCGGGCGATCGCGTTCTTGCGCTTGCCGGTAGCGTAGGCGCGGCCTTCATTGTCCAGCTTCTGGACATGCACGGGCGCGTCATTGGCGGCAGTGGCGACCGAGGCGTTGCCCAGGTCCTCGAGGGAGTTGATGGTCTCGGCCATTAGTTGACCCTCACATTCTTCTTGTTGAACGAGGCGACGTCCAGCTTGACGGGCTGCTGGGCCTCGTGGGGATGATCCTCGCCGGCATAAACCTTGAGGTTCTTGAGCTGGGCGCGGCTCAGCGGGCCACCGGGAAGCATGCGGCGCACGGCGTTCTCGAGCACACGCTCGGGGAAGCGACCCTCGAGCAGCTGGCGCTGGGTACGGTCCTTGATGCCGCCGGGATGGCCGGTGTGCCAGTAGAAGCGGCGCTGATCCAGCTTGCGGCCGGTGAGCTGCACCTTGTCCGCATTGATCACGATGACATTGTCACCCATGTCCATGTGCGGGGTGAAGGTCGGCAGGTGCTTGCCGCGCAGACGCATGGCGATGATGGAAGCGACGCGGCCGACAACCAGATCCTTGGCGTCGATCAGGACCCACTTCTTGTCGATCTCGCCCGGCTTGGCCGAGTAGGTGCTCATTGGTCTTGTCCTTGATTCAGTCGAGATGCGACCCGCGCCCGATGGACGGGGCCGGTCATTGGTGGGGGCGAATACAGCTTCGCCGACCCCTCGTCAAGCGCCATGATAAAGTGGTGCGAAAACAACGCCTTACAATTGCGGTATAATATTACCGCCTGACAAGACGTTGGCAGCGCTCGCTCAGGGCGTGTGGAGAGCGAGAAGTGCCGGGCGCGGGTCGGCGACGCCGGCTGTTGCGAGGTCATCGTCGATCCCGCCATGGGTCGCAACCCAGATCGGGACGGCGCGGGCAAGCGTCTCGCGGCCACTATCCGTCAGCGACAGGCGACGGCCGCGTCGATCGGAAGGATCGACGCCGACGATGATGAACCCCTGGCGCTGCAGCGGCTTGAGATTGGCCGTCAGCGTCGTCCGATCCATTGCGAGCAGGCTTGCGACCGCGCCGAGCGTCGGAGGCTCGGGCCGGTTGAGCGACATGAGGAGCGAAAACTGGCCGCTGGTTAGCCCGACAGGCTTCAGCGCCTCGTCGAATCGCCGGGCGAGCGCCCTCGCCGCACGCTGGACCGCGAGGCAGAGGCAATGGTCGCGGACATGAATCGTGGTCTCGTAGGGAACGGGAGCGTTTGACATGCTATTTTTATGTTGATATCAACGTATTTTGTCAAGGATGCAGGGAGATAACGAATGGGTTATGTGGAAGGATTCATCGTGGCCGTGCCCGCCGCGAACAAGGCGCTCTACAAGCAGTTCACCGAGATGGTGTCGCCGGCCTTTCGCGAGCATGGCGCGACACGCATGGTGGAAACCTGGGGCGATGACGTGCCCGAGGGAGAGATCACCGATTTCAGGCGCGCGGTGAATGCCAAGGAGGACGAGGTCGTCCTGTTCTCGTGGATCGAATTCCCGTCCCGTGCGGAGCGAGACGTCTGCAATGCCTTTCTGATGAGCGAGGAAAACACCTCTCCCATGGGCGACATGCCCTTCGATGGGCAGCGCATGGTTCTGGGCGGCTTCGAAACGATCATCGATGAATCGGTTGGCGGCAAGCCCGGCTATGTCGATGGCTCGGTGGTGCCGGTGCCCGTGGCCAACAAGCAGGCTTACATCGACGTGACCCGACGCCTCGGCAAGGTTCTGATGGAAGCGGGCGCACTCAGGGTAGTGGATGCCTGGGGCGATGACGTACCCGACGGCAAGGTCACCGATTTCCGGCGCGCCGTGAAGGCCAAGGACGATGAAACGGTGGTGTTCACCTGGATCGAATGGGCCTCGAAGGCCGCGCGCGACGCGGGCTGGGAAAAGGCGATCGCCGATCCGCGCCTGCATGAGGAGTCGCCCTTCGACGACTCCCGCAGGATCAATGGCGGCTTCGTGCCCCTGGTCGATCTCTAGGCCGACCTGACGTTGCCGGTCAGGCCTTCTGCCGGCCGGGCATCATGTCGGCGATATAGGCGACGGTCATGCCGGCGAGCATGAAGGCAAGGACCTGGTGGCCGAGCGCCAGCGAGATCGGCACCGCGGCGAGGAGCGTTGCGATGCCGAGGCCCACCTGGGCGATGACGAGGAGCGAGATGCGGGGCAGCCAGCCATGGACGCCATCGAGGCCCCCTGCCCGCGCCTGGCGCCACAGCATGAAGATCAGATAGGCGACGATGAAATACGCCATCATGCGGTGGATGAACTGCACGGTGAGGGCATTTTCGAAGACATTTCGCCAGAGCGGCTCCATGGCACCGAGCCCGCCCGGGATCAGCGCGCCATCCATGAGTGGCCAGGTGTTGTAGCCCATGCCGGCGTCGAGGCCCGCGACGAACGCCCCCATGGCGATCTGCAGGATGAGCAGGACCAATAGCCCGAGGGTCAGCCAACGTGGTCGGCCCGGTTGCACCATTGTGCCCGCATGAGGCTCGAGACGCCGCGCGACCCAGATGAGCGCGATCAGCAGGAGCGATGCCGCGGTCAGGTGTGCGGCGAGCCGGTACTGAGATACCGAGGTCAGTTCGGTGAGGCCGGACGAGACCATCCACCAGCCCAGCACGCCCTGGAATCCACCGAGCAGGAAGAGACCGGTGAGCGGAGCGGCGAGATCGCGGCTGAAGCGCTTCTGAACGAGGAAAATGACAAAGGGGATGGCAAAGGCGAAGCCGAGCACGCGCCCCAGGAAGCGGTGCGCCCACTCCCACCAGAAGATGTACTTGAAATCGTCCAGCGTCATCCAGTGATTGAGGACGGTGTATTGCGGGATCTGCTTATAGGCTTCGAACTCCGCCTCCCAGTCCGCTTGGCTCAAGGGCGGCAGCGTGCCCGAGATCGGGCGCCAGCTGGTGATGGAGAGCCCTGACTCGGTCAGTCGCGTTGCGCCGCCGACCACGACCATGAGCAGCACGAGTGCCGCCATGACGTAAAGCCAGATCCGGACAGGACGCAGGCGATCTTCCCGCGATGCGAATGCGTAGGAGGACGAGGTGTCGATGCTTGCCATGATAGCCGTTCCGCTGATGCGGCCCGAGTGGTAATGGCTGGCCCCCGGTGTTGGCAACTGCACTGGTGACGCAGGCAAGATGGAGAGCCCATGACGCAAAGTACGCGAAAGCTGATCGGAACGCTGCTGACGGTCTTTTCTCTGATCGTCTATTCGATCCTCGCCGTGATCGTCTACGAGGCTTTCCTCATGGACCAGGTCTGGTGGGTGCTGATCCTCTTCTTTGCGATTGCAGGGCTCGGCTGGGTGTTTCCGGCCATGGCGATCATCCGCTGGATGGCGCGGCCCGACTGAGCCTCAGCCGGGCATGCGCGAAAAGAGCGCGCCCGTCGCGAAGACGTCGACATAGCGCGGGGCCTGGAAGAGGCCGTTGAGCGACACGCGCGGCAGGGCGTGCAGGCTCTGCAGGTGGCGGGGATAGAGCCCGCCGGGCAGCGTCGTGACCGCCGAACGGAGCCCGAGTTCCTCGGCGATCCGGTATTCCCTCTGCCCGGCCGACGCCTTGCCCCCGATCGGATAGGAAAGATGGGTCGGCGCGACACCGAACTGCGCCTCGATCACGCGTACGGATTGCGTGATCTCACTGCGGACCTGCGCCGGCGGCAACTTGCTCAGCTCGTAATGATGGACGGTATGCGCGCCGATGGTGCAGAGGGGATCGCGGGCGAAGGCCGCAAGCTCGGACCAGTCCATCACGAGGCTGCGGCAATGGGCGGCCAGATCGAGCCCATACTGATCGGCCAGTAGCGCCATCAGGGCCACCCGCTCGGGCTCGGGCGTGGTGCGCATGCGCCGATAGAGCGCTCTGAACGCCGCCTCCTTCTCAGCCGTGGTCGTCGTGGGCAGATAGTTGGTCTCGTCATCCTCGGGGACTGCAATCGCTTCGCGCTCGGCGATGATGTCCTCCAGCGCCTGCCACCAGACGACGCCCGTGCCGTCGACGAAGGCGGTCGGCACGTAGAGGGTGAAGGGCGCGCGGTGGCGCCGCAAAACGGGCAGCGCGAATTTCAGATTATCGCGATAGGCGTCGTCGAAGGTGAGGACGACGAAGGGTCGACCCCGCTCCGGCGCCGCAAGGCGCGTGAGCGCTTCGTCGAGCGAGACGATGTCCACCCCCAACCGCCTGAAGCGCTTAAGCGCAGCGTCGAGGAAGGACGGCGTCACCTGCAGGATGGCGTTGGGCGCGAAATCGGCAGGCAGTTCGGGCAGGACCCGATGGAGGGTGAGGATCACACCGCGGCAGGACGAAAAACGCCGCACGAGCGCGGGGATCCGGGAGAGCGCCAGCGCCTCGAACCCCAGGCGGATCGCGCCATAGCGGAGCGCCGACACCGGCCCGGCTCAGGCGACGCGGGCGCGCCGCGCCGGCGGGCAGACGAGTTGTGCGGCCTCGAAGCCGAGCGAGGCTGCATCGTCGAGCGCCGCCTCGATCCGGGCATCGGGCATGTCTTCTGCGATGACGAGGACCAGCCGGCAGTCGAGCCCCGTAAAGAGCGGCAGGGTAGAGGCCATCCCGATCCGACCGGTGGCGACGAGCACAACCTCATAGACGTCGGTCAGGGCCTCGACCAGCGTCGCCGCCTTCATGGAGCGCCGGTCGACCGCACGCTGGCGGCCCCAGGGCACTTCTCCCAGCGCCTCGTTGGCGCCCTTGTGGATCACGTCCCCGAAGCTCGCGCGTTCATTGGTGAGATCGGTGAGACCGGCCTCCTCGGACGCTTCTGCGCTCGCTGCGTCGATGGTGGCGACGGAAAGCCCGCGCTGCAGCGTCTGGTTGACGAGCGAGCGGCTGACCTCAAGGGCATCGGCAGCGCCGGTGAGCGAAGCGAGAACGACCACCCTTACCCGTCCGAGCGCGATATCGGCGGCGAGATTGCCGAGCTCGTTGCGGCTGGCATGGGCGAGATTGGTGCGCGCTGGTGAACCGACCGGGCTTGCGGCCGCAACGGCCGCGGCGGGTTCAGGGGTGGGTTCCAGCGCCGGCTCGGGCTCCGGCTCCGGCTCCGCGGCAGCTTCGAGAAAACCCGCATCGCCCTCGTCCTCTAGGTCGGTCGTAGCGGGAAGGGTCTGCGAGATGGTCTCGGCCCCCTCCTTGCCGGTATCGAGGCCTGCCCAGTGCCGGGTCATTTCGGCGCCCAGCGCGTTGGCCTCTTCGGGCGACAGCCCATCGGCAACGATCGGAGCCGGGAGATCGGCATCCACCGGGCCGACAGCGGCGGGAACGATGGCCACTGACTCAGCGTCGAACTCGGTCCTCACCTCGCGCAGGGCACGTCCGCTCATCAGCTCGCCAAAGAGCACGGCGCCGATCTGGACGGCGAGCGCGACGAACGCGACGGCGCCGAGGATCATGCCCGTGCGCGGCGAGGCAGGGCTCGAGGAAGGCGCGGCCTCGGTGACGAGCCGAACGTCGGGGACGACCGAACCGGTATCGGTGCGGCTCGCGGCATCGCGATAGCGGGCGAGATAGGTCTCGAGGAGGTCGCTCTGCGCCCGCGCCTCCCGCTCCAGCTCGGCTAGCCGTACCGTGTCCTGGCTGGCCGTCGAGGCGCTGATCTTGGCGGTCGCGAGATCCTCCCGAAGCGACGCCTCGAGCGTTTCCTCGATGCGGGCCTCGGCTTCGAGCGCGGCAGCGACGCGGCGCCCCTCCTCGGCGATCTGGACCTCGATCTCCCCGATCTGCGCAAAAAGCGCACGTACCGTGGGATGGTTCGGCAGGAGGGTCGCAGAGCGCTGCGCGAGTTCGCCCTGAAGGGCGGCCTTGGACTGGGAGAGCTGCTGGATCACGACCGAATCGCGAACAGCAGGGACGCCATCGATCGGCTGGCCAGACTGGATGAGGCCGCGGATGAGCTGCGCCCGCGACAGCGCGGTATTCTTGCGCTCCTGGGCAGCGGTGATCTGCGCTGCGATTTCGGAGAGCTGCTGGTCGAGCAGGCTCGTATTATTGGCGCCCGAAAAGAGGTCGTTCTCGATCCGATAATTGGCGACTGCCGTTTCAGCCTCGCTGACACGGGTGCGCAGGGCGGCGATCTCGCGCTCGAGCCACGCGGTCGCATCGGCGGTGTCGGAGAGGGAAAGGCCGGCACGGCGCTCGACATGCGTGCGCGCGATGGCATTGGCGATGTCCGCCGCCAGGACCGGGCTTTCGGATCGGACGTATACGTTGATCACGGCGGAGTCGCGCTGGCGGATGACCGTCAGCCGATCGTTGAGATTACGCAGGACCGTCGCGTCGAGACTGCGCTCTTCGGGCGCACGGCCGAGGAGCCCGAGGATCAGCGATATGGGCGAAGCACTGGCGCCGGTGAATTCGGGCACGGAGCGAAGATCGAGATCCTCGATCACTGCCATCAGGGTGTCGCGGGAACGGATGAGCTCGATCTGGCTCGACATCAGCGCGTCCGCCCCTGCGCCCTGCGCCTGCGGCGCAGTTTCCGACGGCGAGCGCGTGAAGACGGTCGTCCGATCACCGACGAGCAGGCTCGCCGAAGATTCGTATAGGCGTGGCACGAACATCAGCAGTGAATAGGCGATCACCATCAGCATGGCGGTGACAAAGAGGATGCGCGCCGCCCTGTGCAGCAGCGCCCTCAGCAGAGACGGCATGTCGATGCGCAGGTCCTGCTCGCGCGGCGCAGAATCGGTCATGGTCGTCCCCGTTCGTATCGGCCGCACTATCGGGGTGACGTGGTAAGCAATCGGTTAAGACGTGACGCAGATCGGGAAAGCACGGCCGACGCTTAAGGGGAATGTTAACCATGAGCGGCCAGAGTGCAGGCGAATTGTCCTACGGTGGAATCGCCATGCGCTGGCTGCGAATGCTTGGTCTCGTCATCACCCTGTCGGCGCTCGCCGGTTGTGCGATGAACACGCGTCCGGCGACCTATCTGGTCGAGACCTCGGGCCCCTACCGGCTCGATACGGGTGATACTGTGCGCGTCACCGTCTATGACGACGAAGCGCTCAATGCCGAATACCGCATCGACGACGCCGGCGCGATCGCGTTCCCGCTCGTCGGGGCGATCCCGGTTCGCGGCGTCACGACCGAAACGGCTTCACGCCGCATCGCCGCGGCACTCGCCAACGGGTTCCTGCGCAACCCCAATGTCGCGGTGGAAGTGGCCGAATATCGCCCGTTCTTCATTCAGGGCGCAGTCGGCACCAGCGGGCAGTTCGCTTATGTCTACGGAATGACGGTGCGGGCAGCGATCAGCGTCGCCGGAGGCTTCAGCGACACCGCCGACCGCAGCCAGGCGCTCCTCTACCGGCGGCAGGGCTCTGAAATGGCGAAGGGCAGCGTGGACCTCGACTTCCCGCTCCAGCCTGGCGATACGGTCGTGGTGCTGGAGCGCTGGCTCTGAGCCACGCTGTCGAACCGGCCGTGCAGGGTGGGCTGCGGATCCTCCAGATCCTGCGGGCGCCGGTCGGCGGCCTCTTCCGCCATGTCAGCGATCTCACCTACGCGCTCGCCGAGCGCGGGCACACGTTGGGCATCGTCGCTGACAGCCTCACCTCGGATGACCTCACCGAATCGCGGCTCGAGGGCCTGCGGCCGGCAGCGACGCTCGGCATCCACCGGATCGCGATGCCCCGCCTCGCGGGGATCAACGACATCAGTGCCGCGCTCGGGATCAGGCGCCTGGCCGACCGGCTCGGCGTCGACGTTCTGCACGGGCATGGGGCAAAGGGCGGGCTCAATGCACGGCTCGCGCGGCTCGGTGCACGACGGAGGGTGGCACTCTACACGCCCCATGGCGGCGTACTGAACTACGCCCCCGGCTTGATGACCGGCCGCCTCTTCCGGCTCGTGGAGCGCGGGCTGACGGGCGTGACCGACGCCATCATCTTCGAAAGCCACTTCGCGCAGCGTGCCTTTGCCGAGCAGATCGGGGAGGCACGATGCCTCACGCCCGTGGTTCACAATGGCCTGCAGCCTTCGGAGTTCAATCCCCCTCCCCTGGCGGCCGATCCGGTCGACTTCGTCTTCATCGGCGAGTTCAGGCCCGTCAAGGGCATCCCATACCTGCTGGAGGCTTTGGCGACGATCAAGCGGCCTGACGGGCGGCCACCGCGGCTCGCCATGGCAGGCGGAGGCCCCGATTTCGACGCCATCACGGCGCTGATCGGGGACCTCGGGCTCAGCGAGCAGGTCGAACTCGCAGGCGTTCGGCCGGCGCGCGAAATGCTCGCCCGCGGCCATTGCGTCGTCGTCCCGTCGCTCGCCGAATCCCTGCCCTATGTCGTCCTCGAGGCAGCAGCGGCGGGCCGCCAGGTGATCGCGACACGCGTCGGTGGTATCGACGAGATCTTCGGGCCGACGGCGGACCGGCTCGTGCCGCCTGCAAAAGCCGCCGCGCTGGCCCGCGCCATGCAGGCCTATCTCGATGCGCCCGAGGCTGCTGCGTCCGAGATCGCCATGCGCCTCGACCATGTGCGAGCCGGCTTCTCCTTCGACCGCATGGCAGACAGCATAGAAAGCCTTTACCACGACACGGTTTTGCGGCGCCGACAGAGCTGAATCGCCGGTTCCGTTTCATCGAGTGTTCACCCTGCGATCCATAGGGTCGCGGCAATTGGTGACACTGGTGATAGTGCGTAAAGATGTTCCGTATCGACCCCAAGCAGGCCTTTGCGGCCCACGCCGCCCGCCAGACGCAGACGGCGGGGCTGTCGCCGATCGCCGAGGAAATCGCCGGCAGGCCGATCGAGGCGACGCTTTCGGCTCCCGTCATCGTCGGCATCGCGCAGGCGGTCGAGGCTTTGATGATCGCGGCGCTGGGCTACGGCATCTATCAGAGCTATGTCAGCGACCAGACCGACATGGCCTATGTCGCCATGATCCTCGGCGCGACGCTCTTTGCCAACATCCTCTTCAACGTCGCGCAGACCCACCGCATCCCGGCCTATCGCACGGTGGTGCTGCAGATCGGGCGCGCGCTCGCGGCATGGTCCATCGTCTTCATCGCGCTCGCGGTGGCGGTATTCCTGTTCAAGGCGTCCGACTACGTTTCGCGGGTCTGGGCGCTCGCCTGGTTCGGTACGGGCGCGGTTTCGATCGTGCTCTTCCGGCTCTCGCTGCGCGGCATGGTGCTGCACTGGACCCGCGAGGGACGGCTGACGCGGCGCACGGTGATCGTAGGGGGCGGCCAGGATGCGGCCTCGCTGATCGAGGCGATCCGCTCCAGCGCCAACAGCGATATCGCGCTTTACGGGCTTTTCGACGACCGCGAGGGCGACCGGTCCCCCGATGTCGTTGCGGGCTGTCCCAAGCTCGGCAAGGTCGCCGATCTCGCAGAATTCGCGCGCCGCACACGGGTCGATCTCGTCATCGTCTCCATGCCGCTTTCGGCCGAAAAGCGCGTGCTCGAGATGCTCAAGCAGCTCTGGGTTCTACCGGTCGACATCAGGCTTTCGGCGCACATGAGCCAGTTGCGCTTCACCTCGCGGGCCTATTCCCACGTCGGCGAGGTGCCGGTCTTTGACATTGCGGACCGACCGATCTCGGACTGGAACCTGGTGTTCAAATGGCTCTTCGACAAATCGGTCGCCATCGGGGCGCTGGTGCTGCTCTCACCGGTGATGGTGGCGACGGCGATCGCGATCAAGCTCGAGAGCCCGGGACCGGTCTTCTTTCGCCAGAAGCGGCACGGCTTCAACAACGAACTCATCGAGATCTTCAAGTTCCGCTCGATGTATACCGACCGGACCGATGCCGGGGCGGCACGGCTCGTGACCCGGGACGACCCGCGGGTGACGCGGGTGGGGCGGTTCATCCGCAAGACCTCGATCGACGAACTGCCGCAGCTCTTCAACGTGCTCAAGGGCGAGCTCTCGATCGTCGGACCGCGGCCCCATGCGCTGCAGGCCAAGGCCGACAACATCCTCTACTACGAGGCGGTGGAGGGCTATTTTGCCCGCCATCGGGTGAAGCCGGGCATCACCGGCTGGGCGCAGATCCACGGTTGGCGGGGCGAGACGGACACCGTCGAAAAGATCATGCAGAGAGTCAATCACGACCTCTACTACATTGAGAACTGGTCGCTTCTGCTCGATCTGCAGATCCTCGTCATGACGCCGGTCTCGCTGCTGTCGCGCAGCGAGAACGCCTATTGAGCAGCATCGGCGCGACCGGGGTCGCGGCGCCCGGCTGGAGCTTCATCACCGAGCGGGCCGCTGCGCTTCTGCATGTGCTCGTTGCCTGCTGGATCTTCTCGGGCGGTCTCGTCATGGCCGAGCCCTCGCCTTACGAACTCGTCTTCCTCGTCGTCCTTGCGGTGTCGCTGCTGGGCGGCTTTGCCCTCCACAGGGCCACGCTCGGGCTTCTGGTGCTCTTTGTCGCCTTCATCCCCTTTGCGACGATCGCCGCCTTCCAGGTGCGCTACGTACCGCTCACCCAGGCGCTGATCTTCTCGCTGGTCACGATCTTCCTGATCTTCACCGGCTATTTCGTCGCCAACTATGTCGCCGATGCGCCTCAGCGGCGGACGCGGCTGATCGTGAGGGCCTATATCGCAATCGCACTCATCTCGGCGGTTCTGGGTACGCTCGGCTATCTCGGGCTCATCCCCCGGGCCGATCTCTTCACGCTTTACGGGCGGGCCAAGGCGCTCTTCAAGGATCCGAACGTCTACGGACCCTTTCTCGTGCTGCCCGCCATGTACGCCCTGCAGCGGGTGCTGCTCGGGTCTCCAAAGCGCATGGCATGGGGCGCCGTGATCTTCGTCACCCTCTTCATCGGGGTTTTCGCCAGCTTCTCGCGCGCGGCGTGGGGACATTTCGTCGTTTCTGCGGCGCTCGTCTATTTCCTCGTCTTCGTGCTCGAGGCGCATGCGCGCGACAAGGTCCGGATGCTGCTGCTTGCTCTTGGCGGCCTCGGATTGCTCGTGGTCGCACTCGCCGGGCTCCTCTCCATTCCAGAGGTCGGCTCGTTTTTCGAAATGCGGGCAGGCGCGCAGAGCTACGATCAGGGGGAGACCGGACGGTTCGGCCGGCAGGGCTACGCGTTCGAGCTGGCGCTCGCGAACCCGCTCGGCATTGGCCCGCTCGAGTTCCGCAATCTCCTGATCATGGAGGAGCCGCACAACACCTATGTCAACGTGCTGCACGTCTATGGCTGGGGCGGCGGGCTCGTCTATATCGCGATGATTCTCGTCACGCTCTGGCGCGGTGCGGCCGCCCTCGCCTACCGTTCACCCAACAGGCTCCTGCTCATCCCCCTGATGGCGACCTATGTCCCGCTCTGCATCGAAGCGGCGATCATCGATACCGATCACTGGCGGCACTTCTTTCTCGTCACCGGCCTGATCTGGGGCGTGACGGCGGCCTATCAGCGCGCCGCACCCCATGAACGGGGCCGGCTCTCCGCCCTCGTCTGAAAGACGGGTTCCCCCCTCAGCCAGGCAGCGCCGAGCTCGGCCGTCACCGGCGCGAAGTGCGATGCGTGGCTGCGTGCGAGGTCGGTTTCGGAATGCGAGCCGATCCACGCCAGCAGCGCCATCCGGCGGAGGAGAATCATCGGGGCGATCAGCGCCTCATGCTCCTGGGGCAAATCTCTGATGGCGCGATAGCTACGGAGCCAGGCGGCGACGAGATCGGGCACGTCCGCCCGATCCTCGATGAAGGACAGCGCCGCGGCGAGGTCGTAGAGGAACCAGCAGAACCCGCAATCGTCGAAATCGATGAGGGTCGTCTCGTCGCCATGGACGAGAAGATTGGCAAGCCGCATATCGGCGTGGATGAGCCCGAAACGGTCGGGGGCCGTGCCATAGGCGCGCAGCACCGCCCTCAGGCGCTGGTCGAGGGCATCGAGCACGCCCCTGACGGGGGCGACGTGCGGCGCGGCGCGCCAGTCGCCCCAGAGCCCGTCGACATCGAGCACGGCGGACGCATCCCAGCGCTGCCGCACAAAGCCATCCGGCAAGCTCCAGCGCGCCACATGATCGTGCGCCATAGCCGCGAACCGTCCCAGCGTGCTGAAAACCGGCAGCAGCGGATCGGCCGAAGTCGGCTCGCGCCCCGGGATGAACGCGAACCTGACGGCCAGGCGATCGCCGGACATCTGCTGGACCAGCCTGCCATCGCGCCCCGGCAGAGGTGTGGGGACTGGCAAGTTCGTCCCGTTCCGCAGAGCCTCGACCCAGGCCAGCTCGCTTTCGATCGTCGCCCATCCCTGATAGCCGGGGCGATGCACGCGAATGATCCCCGGGCCGCCGGGCCCGTCGATGCGAAAGGTATGATTTTCCGAGAGGTTGATCAGCCGCGCTGTGCCGGCGAGTTCGGGCCATAGCCGCAATTCGGCTTCGACACTTTCAGCGATCAATGGAAAGCTCCCATCTGCGTGGTCCCGATCGGGCCCGTGCAGAGAGCGGGAAATGGTCGGAGCGGCCGGATTTGAACCGACGACCCTTTGTCCCCCAGACAAATGCGCTACCAGGCTGCGCTACGCCCCGACTGGCCGGAGACATACGGAAACTGGTGTTTTGAGGCAAGCCCGAAAATCGCCTGCACAGAACAAATGGAAGGTTTAGCCCGGAGCCGCAACGCTAGATGAGGGCCGTCGCAGCAATGCCGCCACCGGTTCTGGCGTGTCTACGCTCAATTCCTGTCGCGCAAGCCAAGCCGCATCGACCCACGATGATGCCCCTCCCCGTTCGGGTTCTAGGTTGTAAAAGGAGAATATCTCTACGCGGACCTCGGGAGCGCCGACTATAATCTGCACGGCACACTGGCCGGTGGCGCCCCGCACACATCCGATGCGTTCCCTGCCGACCTTACCGTTCACACCGTTAGGTTCGGCCTGAA
The DNA here is from genome assembly GCF_003994485.1 of Arsenicitalea aurantiaca. Classification (GTDB taxonomy): domain Bacteria; phylum Pseudomonadota; class Alphaproteobacteria; order Rhizobiales; family Devosiaceae; genus Arsenicitalea; species Arsenicitalea aurantiaca. The sequence goes on along the minus strand of NZ_RZNJ01000002.1, from coordinate 180,315 downwards.
CTACCGCTTCGACGCTTACTGATGCTTGTCGGCCTGCGATGATGCGTTCGAGAGCCTCTACGAGAACGAACGCTTCCAGGCATTGACGGAGTAGCCTTATCCGGGGGAGCCGAGAAAAGCCGGCTCTCCATCACCCGGACGCCAACTAGTTTTCCCGCGCGCGCTCGAGGAGGCGTTTGCAGTCGAGAAGTTCGCGGAGGACGGAGGCGAGTTTTTCGCGATCCTTTTCGTCGAGGACGCGCGCCTGCGCGCGCACCGGAGCGCTCGGCATCGGGATGGCCGGCGCCTCGGGACGGATGTCGCGAGGGGCGCTCACGATGGGCGCGGGCTGGGCATCATCGGGCAGAGGCGCCTCGACGGACGTGTCGGGCGCAGGATCAGGTTCGGCTCCGCCCGGCGGCAGCGCGATGTGTTCGATCGAGCCGCCCTCGCCGATTGCCATCACGTACCGCACGCCCTGATCCTTCAGGATGCGCTGTACGCCCTTGATGGTGAAGCCCTTGTCGTAGAGCAGGTGCCGTATGCCCTTGAGCAGCAGCACGTCTTCGGGCCGATAATAGCGCCGGCCACCGCCGCGCTTCAGCGGCTTGATCGGCGCGAAGCGCGTCTCCCAGAAGCGCAGCACGTGCTGGGGCAGGTCGAGCTCTTCGGCAGCTTCGGATATCGTTCGGAATGCGTCTGGTGACTTTTCCACCCAGCGTCCTCGCCGTTTGGAATCGGGTTTCGGCAGAAAGCCTTATTTTCCAGACTTGACCATAGATTTGTTGATCTTGGATTTCAACACGTTGCTCGGCTTGAACACCAGCACCTGCCGGGGCAGGATCGGCACTTCCTCGCCGGTCTTCGGATTGCGCCCGATCCGCTCGTTCTTCGAGCGCACCTGGAAGGAGCCGAAGGATGAGAGCTTGACGTTTTCCCCCTCGACGAGGGCATCTCCGATCAGGCCGAGCACGCGCTCGACGAGCTCTGCGGATTCCGTCCTGGACAGGCCCACCGCCTCATAAACGGCCTCTGCCAGATCGGCCCTCGTCACTGTCTTTTGTGCCATGCGCACCCCCGTTCTCGCCGAACTGGATTCGGCAACCGACGCAGACGTCGCAGGGGGCCCCCGCCCCCGCGGCTGAGGGAGCTTAACCCCCTGCGCCAGCTATGGCAATTCTCTTACCAGCGAATGAGCGAGGCGCCCCAGGTGAAGCCGCCGCCCATGGCCTCGAGCATGACGAGGTCACCACGCCTGATGCGTCCGTCACGGACGGCCGTATCGAGCGCGAGCGGAACCGAGGCCGCCGAGGTGTTGGCGTGGCTGTCGACCGTCACCACGACTTTTTCGGGCGGGATACCGAGCTTGGCCCCTGCCCCGTCGATGATGCGGCGATTGGCCTGATGGGGCACGAACCAGTCGAGATCGGCAACCGAATAGCCGGTTTCCGCAAAGACGTTCTGCACGACATCGGTGATCATGCCGACGGCGTGCTTGAAGACCTCGCGCCCTTCCATTTTCACGCGCCCCATGGAGCGGGACGCGGACGGACCGCCATCGGTGTAGAGCTTCTGCCAATGATGGCCATCAGAGCGAAGGCTGGATGCGAGAATGCCCGGATCGGTGTCGGCCTCGCCTTCGGCAAGCTCGAGCACCACGGCACCGGCGCCGTCGCCGAAAAGCACGCAGGTGGTGCGATCGGTCCAGTCGAGAATGCGCGAATTGGTCTCCGCCCCGATTACGAGGGCCCGCCGGCCCAGCCGGTTCTTGAGCATGCTGTCTGCGGTGGCAACGGCATAGACGAAGCCCGAGCAGACCGCCTGCAGGTCGAACGCGAGGCCGTTGTGCATGCCGAGCTTCTGCTGGACGATGGCCGCCGTGGCGGGAAAGGTCAGATCGGGCGTCGTCGTTGCCACGATGACGATGTCGACGTCGGCGATCGAGACGCCGGCGGCATCGAGCGCGGCCCGGGCCGCGTGTGCAGCCAGATCGGACGTCAGCTCGCCTTCGGCGGCAATGTGGCGCTGGCGTATGCCGGTGCGCTGCACGATCCACTCGTCGGTGGTATCGACGGTCTTTGCCAGCTCGTCATTGGTCAGGATGCGGCTGGGCAGGTAGCTGCCCGTTCCGCGGAACACTGTACGCGTATGGGTCACGCCGGTTTGGCCTCGGGTTCGACAGGATTGGGAGATGAGGGAGCGGTGGGGGCCGGGAATTGCTGCATGCCCTCGGCGACCTTTTCGATGAGCCGGCCGCGGGCCATTTCATAGGCCAGCGCAAGGGCGCTCCTGAAGCCGATTTCGTCGGTGCCGCCATGGCTCTTGATGACGACGCCGTTGAGGCCGAGGAAGACCCCACCATTGACGGTGCGCGGATCGAGCCGCTGCTTGAGCGCCTTGAGCGCACTGCCCGCGATCAGCGCGCCGATCCTCGAGAGAAGGCTCGAGCGCAGGGCGTTCGAAACATAGGTGCTGACCTGGCGCGCGGTGCCCTCGGCGGTCTTGAGCGCAATGTTGCCCGCAAACCCTTCGGTCACGACGACATCCACCGTGCCCTTGCCGATATCGTCGCCTTCGACAAAGCCATGGTAGACGAAGCCGGCGCCGCTCGCATCGGCGAGCATGCGCCCGGCGTCGCGCACCGATTCGAGGCCCTTGACCTCCTCGGTGCCGACATTGAGCAGCCCGACGGTCGGCTTCTGTTGATCAAAGAGCGCCCGCGCGAGCGCTGCCCCGAGGATGGAGAAATCGACGAGCTGCCGGCTGTCGCCGCCGACGGTGGCGCCGACATCGAGCACGATGATGTTGGAGCGCAGGGTCGGCCAGATCGCAGCAATCGCAGGGCGGGAAATTCCGGCCATCGGGCGCAGGCAGAATGTGGCCATGGCCATCAGCGCGCCGGTATTGCCGCCCGACACGGCGACATCCGCTTCCCCGTCCTTCACCGATTGCAGTGCGGCCCACATGGAGGAATTGCCCTTGCCCTTACGCAACGCGCTCGAGGGCTTGTCATCCATGGCAATGACGTTGTCGCAGTGGCGGATGGTCGAGACGGGCTTGAGGTCGGGAAATTGCTCCAATAGGGGATCGAGATCCCCCTTGCGCCCGTGAAAGATGAAGCGCGTGTCCGGATGAGCTGTAAGGGCGAGGCTCGCGCCGTGGAAAACCACGCGCGGGCCCTTGTCTCCGCCCATGGCGTCCACCGAAATTCTGATCGTGTCGGTCATATGCGTCCGCATTGCGCGCCACGCTGGGCGCTGAGTTCAAACATATCCAATCGCCCCGAAGCTGCAAACCCGCAGCGGTGGGATCAGGACGCGTCGCTGTCCTTTTTCAGGGCTTTAAGGCCTGCGAAAGGCGAAAGCGCTTCATCGTCGACATCGAGCCCCTTGGCTTCGATCTTCGCGCCGGGCGCGCGGGGATAGGGATCGATGGCCAGCGACAAGGTCTCGATGAGGAGTTCGGAGAGATCGACCGTCGAACCATCGAAATGATCGGGCACGTCCTCGCCCTCGAGGTCCACGAAGATTTCGGCATCCGCCTGGTCAGCGAGGCTTCGCTCGGTGCCGGGCAGGAAGACCCGGTCGACGGTCTCGTCGATCGCCTGGGTCACGGGTTCGAGCGTCACGACGCATGGCTGGACAATTTCGGCACGCAGACGACCTAGCACGCGAATGCCGCCGCGGAAACGCGTTGCCCTGAGCTTTGCTTCAAGGCGCGGGACCGCGGTGATCTTCAGCTGTGCGGCGAGCGCTTCACGCTCTTCTGCATCGGGGGAAAGCGCGATCTCCCGACCATCGGCCGGCATGCGGTCGATGCGGAGCGTCGCGTCCGCGAAATGGACGGGGGTGGCCGGCTCGCTCATGCGTCCTCCCGCCACCGGACGTTGCCGGCAAGAATTTCGGAAACAGGCTGCGCCTCGAGAGCCTCCGCCTCGGCCATCAGATAGTCGGCGAGCCTTTCAGCCTCAGGGCCCGGCCCCTCATAGACATTGCGTGCCAGAACATCGGCAACCCCCGCACGATCGCCGGCATCCATGGCCTTGGCGAGGCTGGCGAGCAGGCCGAAGAATATGGTGCCCATCTTCTGGATCTTCTTTGGGACGGCCAGGTCCCCTGCCCCCATTTCGCGGAGCGAGCGGTCCATGTCCTTGAAGAAAAGGTCGAACACGGCCTGGCTGAAGTCGCGCGTCTCCTGATTCTCGCGCCGAAGGCGACGAAAGACGAGCGCCATGTGCAGGCTGATCATGTCGAAGCGCCCGGTCACCGTGTCGGGCACGCCCCACTCGGCATAGAAAACCGGACGTCGGGATTGCGCCACAATGGCGCTATAGACGCCGAAGACCGAAGCGCTAGCAGTGCTTTTACGAAACAATGACAGGATCATCGGGTCGGCTCTGCGTTTGAGTGAGATCTTGCGGGGCTGTCCGCCCAGGGTCGCCGTGCCAATGCCAGCTTGCCAGAGAGGGCCATTGGCGGCTAAACAATCGAGCGGCCCGCCGCCTGTCCGTGCCTATAGTCGAGAGCCATCGGGAAAGTCAAATACATGCCCTTTCGTGCTGCCAAGAGCCGCTTTTTCCCGCTCATTGCGAGTGCCACCGTTGCCCTTGTGCTTGCTGGATGTACCGCTGGCAGCGGGCTGGCGCTGACCCAGCAGCGTACGCAGGGCTATTCGATCCCCCAGGACGCGATCGCCCAGATCCGCCCGGGCCAGAGTGCCGACCTCGTGCGCGTCGTGCTCGGCTCGCCGATGACGACGAACGTCTTTGGCGAAGAGACCGCCTGGTACTATATCGAGACCAAGGTGGACCAGACGGCATTCGGGATGACCTCCATCCGTTCGCGGACCGTGCTGGCGGTCTATTTCGACCGCAATCAGCGCGTTGCAGACACCGCGATCTATACGGCCGAGGATGGCCGGATGATCACCATCGAATCGCGCCGGACGCCTTCGTTCGGCCAGGACCGGACGTTCGTGGAGTCGATCCTCTCGTCCTTCTGATCAAGAGCCCCAGTTCAACGGCAAAAGGGCCACCGGCAACCCGGTGGCCCTTTTTCTTTGTCCGGTCCGTAATAGTTCAGCGCGCGAGGCCGCCCTCTGCCGCAACGCCGCGGGCGATCGTCTGCAGCACGGCATTCACCATGCGCGGCTCGTCCTCGCCGAAGAACGCCTTGGCGATATCCACGTACTCCGTGATCACGACGTTCTGCGGAATGTCCGTGCGCCGGAGGAGCTCGAAGCCGGCGCTACGGAGAATGGCGCGCAGCGTCGCGTCGATCCGGGAGATCGGCCAGCCCTCGACGAGAGCGTTGTCGATGACGGGATCGATGTCGAGCTGCGCCTTGATGACGCCGCGGACGATCTGGCGGAAGAAGTCGGCATCGCCGGGGAGGTATTTCTCGCCCTCGATCTCGCGACCGAGATGAAGCGCCGAAAACTGGGCGAGCGTCTCCTCGAGAGACTGCCGGCCCACATCCATCTGATAGAGCGCCTGCACCGCGGCGAGCCGGGCGGCCCCACGCTGGTTGGCCGGCCTGAGCCCGGCCGGTGCACGTTTGTCCTCGGCCATGGTTCAGGCTCCCAGCGCGTTGCGCAGTGCGATCATGGCGAGAGCAGCGCGCGCCGCCCCGCCCCCCTTGTCCTTCTTGTCCGCGCTGCAGCGCGCCCAGGCCTGGGCTTCGTTCTCGACGGTCTGGATGCCATTGCCGAGCGCCAGGCGGTAGGCGACCGAAAGATCCATGATGGCGCGCGCGGATTCGTTTGAGACGATGTCGTAATGGGTCGTCTCGCCGCGGATCACGCAACCGAGGGTGACGAACCCGTCGTACCGGCGTCCGCCCTGCTCGCCGGCAGCGATCGCCATGGCAAGGGCAGCCGGAATTTCGAGAACGCCGGGCACGGTTACCCGATCATGGGTCGCGCCGGCGGCAGCAAGAGCGGCCTCGGCCCCCCCGTAGAGGGCATCGGCGAGGGCGTCGTAGAAGCGGGCCTCGATGACGAGGATATGCGGAGCATCCGCCATTTGAGCTATTCCTTCCTTGAGGTGTCGCCGAGGGTCTCGAACAGGCGCGCGGCATAGCGCGCCATCGGATCCACCTCGATATTCACATGATCGCCAACGGCGTTGTCGCCCCAATTGGTCTGATCGACCGTATAGGGGATGAGATGAACGCTGAAGCGGTTGCCCTCGACGGCGTTGACGGTGAGCGAAGTGCCGTTGAGCGCGACGCTGCCCTTCCTCGCGATGAAGGGCGCGATCGCCGGAGCGACGGCGAAGGTGAAGGTGATCTGTTCGCCCGTCTCCTCGCGCCCCACGATCTCGGCCATGCCATCGACATGCCCCGAAACGATGTGTCCGCCGAGTTCGTCGCCGATCTTCAGCGCGCGTTCGAGATTGATGCGCCTGCCGACGCGCCAGCCTGAGACCTCGGTCACGTCCAGCGTCTCGCGTGCGGCAAAGACGTCGAAATAATTTCCATCCTGCGGGTCGACGCCCCGCTCGGTCACGGTCAGGCAGATGCCGTCGCAGGCAATCGACGCGCCGAGGTCTATTCCTGCGGCATCATAGGCGGTGGCGATGCGCAGCGCCCGCCCGTCATTGCGCTCGTCGGCGCGCAGAAGCCGGCCGACATCGGTGACGATACCCGTGAACATCAGAGGCCTTTCTCGAAAGTGCGCAACATATCGTCGCCCAGCGCGCGCCGGTCAACCTCGATGAAGCCCGCGCCGCGCAGGCGGCCGGTGATCGTGCCCATGGTGGTGGCGGGCAGGCCGGCGCGGCCGATGCTGACCGGACTTTCGAGCAGGTGCACGCGGTCGGCAGCCTCGGCGGCGAGGAAGGCCTCGGTGAGCCTCGCGCCACCCTCGACCAACAGCGTGTTGATGCCACGCCTGCCCAGCGCCTTCAGCGTTTCGGGGATGTCCGGCCTGCCGGTGCGGCCGGGCGGGACCTCGATCACGTCGAGCATGTGGAAGTTCGGCACCGCGGCGCCCTTTAGCGCAATGATCGCAGTGGGATAGCCCGAGACGCCGCCAATCAGATTCAGCTTCGGGTCGACGCCCTCGGCGCCGGCCATCACGAGCCGAAGATGGCTTCGCTGCTCGAAGCCCTTGAGCCGCACGGTGAGCCGCGGGTCATCGATACGCGCGGTGGCGCCCCCCACCATCACGGCGTCGGACAGTGCGCGCTGCATGTGCGTCCAGCGCTTGGCCACCGCCCCGGTGACGGGATGATTGCCGACGCCGCGGGCCCCGATCATGCCGTCGGCGGAAACGGCCAGTTTCAGCGTGACGAACGGGCGACCGCGCACCTGCCGGGAAACGAATCCCTCATTGAGGGCGCGGGAGGGCGGGTGCTCGAGCAGCGTCACCGGGATCCCGGCCGCCTCGATCCTCGCGACCCCCTGCCCTGCGGTCCGCGGATCGGGGTCCCGGAGCCCGACGACGACCCGGCCGAGCCCGGCCTTCACGATTGCGTCCGAACAGGGGGGCGTGCGCCCCCAGTGATTGCAGGGCTCGAGGGTGACGTAGAGCGTTGCACCCTTCGCGCGCGCACCGGCTGCGTTGAGCGCCTGCGTTTCGGCGTGTGGCCGTCCCCCTCGCGCCGTGACAGCGCGCGAAATCAGAATCCCCGTGCCCTGATCGACCACGAGGGCCGCGACGACGGGATTTTCCGCAGTCGTGCCGCGATAGGGTCGGGCAACGCGGACGGCGGCATCCATCCAGCGCAGGTCCACGGACGCATCAGGGGTCAAGTCTTGCGGTCCGGATCGTGCTCGGACGACGTCATTTCGCCAAGGAAGGAGCTGAAGTCATCGGCTGCGGAGAAGTTCTTGTAGACCGACGCGAAGCGCACGAAGGCGACGTCGTCGAGCCCCTTCAGACCCTCCATCACGAACTCGCCGATCTGGTCGGAGGTGATCTCGACATCCCCGAGGCTTTCGAGCTGTCGGACGATGCCCGAGATCATGCGCTCGACGCGCTCAGGCTCGACCGCGCGCTTGCGCAGGGCGGTATAGACCGACCGCGAAAGCTTCTCGCGGTCGAACGGCACCTTGCGGCCTGATTTCTTGACGACGGTCAGCTCACGCAGCTGCACCCGCTCGAAGGTCGTGAAGCGCCCGCCGCAGGCATTGCAGATGCGCCTGCGGCGGATGGCGTTGGAATCCTCGGTCGGCCGGCTGTCCTTGACCTGCGTGTCGTCATTTCCGCAATAGGGACAGCGCATGGCCGGTTCCGATCAGTCCGCGTAGATCGGGAAGCGCGCGGTGAGCGCCTTCACCTTCTCGCGCACGGCAGCTTCCACTGCGGCGTTGCCCTCTTCGGAATTGGCCTCGCGCATGCCATCGAGCACTTCGACGATCAGCCCGCCGATCTGCCGGTATTCGGCTTCGCCGAACCCACGCGTCGTGCCCGCCGGGGTGCCCAGGCGAATGCCGGAGGTGACGAAGGGCTTTTCGGGATCGAAGGGGATGCCGTTCTTGTTACAGGTGATGTAGGCCCGCCCGAGCGCCTGCTCGGCGCGCTTGCCGGTGGCGTTCTTCTTGCGGAGGTCGACCAGCAGCAGGTGGTTGTCAGTGCCACCCGAGACAACATCCAGCCCGTTCTCGACGAGAACCGCGGAAAGCGCGCGGGCATTGGCCACGACCTGGTGGGCATAGACCTTGAAATCTGGCGACAGCGCTTCCTTGAAGGCGACCGCCTTGGCCGCGATCACATGCATCAGCGGGCCGCCCTGGAGGCCGGGGAAGACCGCCGAATTAATCTTCTTGGCGATGTCCTCGTCATTGGTGAGGATCATGCCGCCGCGCGGGCCACGCAGGGATTTGTGGGTCGTGGAGGTGACGACATGGGCGTGCGGCACGGGCGACGGATGCGCCCCACCGGCGACAAGCCCGGCAATATGGGCCATGTCGACCATGAGATAGGCGCCAACTTCATCGGCGATCTCGCGGAACTTCGCCCAGTCCCAGACGCGCGAATAGGCCGTGCCGCCGGCAACGATCAGCTTGGGCTTGTGTTCGCGGGCAAGGCGGGCAACCTCGTCCATGTCCAGCAGGTGGTCGTCGCGGCGCACGCCATAAGACACCGGGTTGAACCACTTGCCGCTCATGTTGACCGGCGAGCCATGGGTCAGATGGCCGCCCGAATTGAGGTCGAGCCCCATGAAGGTGTCGCCCGGCTGCAGGAGCGCGAGAAACACGGCCTGGTTCATCTGGCTGCCCGAATTGGGCTGCACGTTGACGAAATTGGCGCCGAAGAGCTTCTTGGCGCGTTCGATCGCGAGATTTTCAGCCACGTCGACATACTGGCAGCCGCCGTAATACCGCTTCCCGGGATAGCCCTCGGCATATTTGTTGGTCAGCACCGAGCCCTGCGCCTCGAGCACGGCGCGCGAGACGATATTCTCGGAGGCAATGAGCTCGATCTCGTGGCGCTGGCGACCGAGCTCCAGGGAGACGGCATCGGCCAGCTCGGGATCGGTCTCTGCAAGGCTTGCCGAGAAGAAATGCGGAAAGAGCGGAAGGGAGGCGGCGGCGCTCATGGGCGGTCCCCGTTGCAATCTGAAGGCGGAATGAAAGCGAGCAAGGCCTTATCACACAGGATGTGGCGATTCCAAGGGCACTCACTGCCGCAGGGCCGCGACGCACCGTTCAGAAAAGCCGGCCGGGCCCCTCTTCATCCTTCAGCTGCTGGAGCCTGCGGCGAAGCTTGGCCTGTGCCAGCGCCTGCATCTGGATGCGGGTCGCGGTCACCGGCGCAATCAGGATGACTTCCGTGCCGCTATCGGCATCGATCGCAGCCACGCGCATCTGCTGGCCGATCTGGGTGAACTCGAAGAGAATCTGGCCCCGGGCGCCGGGCCCGCGACCAGCCCCTGTCATCAGGCGAAGGTCACCCGGCCCTCGGCGTCGAACTGGTAGACGTCGTCGCGGAAGCTGACGGTCCCCTGCCGGTTGGCCCATGCGGTGATGTAGGTGGTGTGGATCGGCACGGGGGCCTTCACATCGACATCGAGCCGCTCGTTGGACGCGAACATGCCATCGACGATCTCGGTGTCCCAGCCGCCATTGTCGCGAAGGATCCAGGCGACGAACTGGTTGACGCCATCGACGCGCACGCAGCCCGAGGAATGGAAGCGCGCATTCTCGGCGAACAGCGACTTGGTCGGGGTGTCGTGCAGATAGACCGCGTGGGGGTTGTGGAAGTTGATCTTCACATGCCCCATCGAGTTCTCGGCGCCCGGCTCCTGGCGGAACATGTAATTGACCGCTTCATTGGTCGACCAGTCGATCTGGGTCGGCTGCAACTCGCGGCCATTGCCGTCATAGATGCGGATCCGGAACTTGGTGAGATATTCGGGATCCTCATTCATGTACTTGATGAGGTCCTTCTGGATGATGCTCTTGGGCACATGCCAGTAGGGATTGAAATTGATCTGGTGGATGCGGCTCGACAGGATCGGCGTCTGCCGGTCGATACGCCCGACCACCGCGGTGTGCCTCTGGCTGACCTGCCCGCCCTCGACCGCCTCGATGGTCGCCGCCGGAATGTTTACCACCGCATAGCGGTCGCCCAGCGTCGCGGCGGACGCTTCCACACGGGCGAGGTTGAGCCGGAGCTGGTTGAGCCGCTCGTGGGCCGGCACGGAGAGCGCATAGAAGGTCGCCTCGCCCACCTGCCCGTCGGCGGTCAGGCCATGGCGCACCTGGAAGCCGCGCACAGCGCGATCGAGCTCTTCGTCAAACATGTCGTTCGCCCGTTCGGCGGGCTTCATGTCGCCCGATGCCATCAGGCGGAATTTCAAAGTGCGGACGGCGCGGCGGCTGTCGCCGAGCTTCAGCCCGAACACTTCGCGCGGCACCTGCTCCCAGCCACCGGCGGCCACGAAGGGCTCGTAGCGCGAAATGGCGACGCTGAGATTATAGGCGGTATCGAACGAGAGAATCGGCTCGATGGTCTCGACCCGGGCGTTGGCATAGGCGGTGTTCGCACCGGTATCGATATTGCGCATCACCCGGTCGCGCGCGAACATGTCCCAGATGGAATCCTGTGCCCGTGCCGTCGCCGGCAACGTCGCCGCGGCACCCAGAGCCGCCATTGAGCCGAGAAGTCTACGTCGGTTCAGCCGCATAAAACCCACCCATCGATCCAGCAGACGGTTGGCCAAGCCTTAGCACCGCCCGAAAACGTCCACAACGCGCTCGCCGATGCTTGATTGGCGAGTCGCCGCAAAATTCAAGCCCCGCAAGGCTCGACGCTTAGCATCGATCGGCAGGATTCATGGCGCAAATAAGAAAACGCCGGCGGGTTGCCGGCGTTTCTGCAAGGCTGTGGCCGAGCCGCCACAGCCGAAGACCCTGAACGCTCAGAGCTTGTAGAGGATCTGGTCGACCCAGAAGCGCTCCAGCCGTCCGAGCGCCTTGTTGAGCCCCTCGAAGGCCTCGTCGTCGAGACCGCCGACCTTGTCGATCGACTTGAGGTGACGCTCGTAGAGATCGTCGATCACCTCGGCGACCTCCTCCCCCTTGGGGGTGAGGCGAATGCGGACCGAGCGGCGGTCGGTGCGCGAGCGCTCCTGGAAGATGTAGCCGGTCTCGACCAGCTTCTTGAGATTGTAGGAGACGTTCGAGCCGAGATAGTAGCCGCGCGAGCGCAGTTCGCCGGCGGTCAGCTCGGCATCGCCGATATTGAACATCAGGAGCGCCTGGACGGGGTTGATGTCGTCCCACCCCATGCGGTCGAACTCATCCTTGATCAGATCGAGCAGCCGGCGATGGAGCCGTTCGACGCGCGAAACCGCTTCGAGATAGAGCGGCTTCAGGCTGCGCTCGCTGCTTTCGGGGGCCATTGCCTCTGCGGCGTTGGACTTGATTGCCATAATTGCCTCACTGTTCCGTTCGCACGATTTCTTCGCGTCTATGGGGCCAAACTACGGCCACCCGCATAAGATCGCATTAAGCCGCACACTTAAAACTATCTTACTGAAAAAGTTCGGGAATTTGGCTGAACGATTGGTTACGGCAGGTGATAAAGTTGTAACCTTACCAGGCCCTTCACTGCTCGCGGGCGCGATTGGCCCGCCAGCTGAGGACGAAGACGACGACGATCGCGGTCAGCAGCACGAGCCGCACCACGAAGCCGATCGCGGAGAGCTGCACGTCCCGATTGCCGATGAGGTACAAGAAGAGCTCGACCCCCGTGGCACCCACCAGCAGCACGGCGCCCCAGCTCGCGCGGATCCAGAGGCCGACGGCCGCGAAGAGCCGCGCCAGCGCAAAGATCGCCAGATAGGTGAAGCCGGTTGCGCCGAGCGTGGCGAGCGGATCGGGCGACCCGGTCACTCCGAGCAGGCGCGCGGCATCGCTGAGCCCGAGCAGGAGGCTGATGACGGCGACGATGCGGATGTAGCGGCCGGCCAGCTCGCTCTTGAAATCCATGACCCTGTTCCGCTGGGAAGCGATGGCCGACGCTCTACCCGCAAAGCACGCCTGCGACAAGCGCGCGACTTTGAACCGATGGCCCCCGACTGCTAGAAGCGGTGCACTTGTTCACCAAACGGACGGCACCATCATGACCCAGAGCTGGGCGCGGCACGACATGGATTTTCTCGGGGGACGCCGGCTCCGGCGCATGCGTCGCACGCCGTGGAGCCGAGCGCTGGTGCGGGAAACGACGCTGAGCCCTGCCGATCTCATCTGGCCCCTCTTTCTGATCGAGGGGCAGAACGAGCGCAGCGGTGTCCGCACCATGCCCGGGGTGGAACGGCTCAGCGTGGACCTTGCGGTCGAGGCAGCGCGGGAGGCAGCCCGCGAAGGCATCCCTGCCCTGGCGCTCTTTCCCAATACCGCGGCGGACCTGCGCACGGAGGGGGCCGAGGAGGCCTGGAACCCCGACAACCTCACCAATCGCGCCATTCGGGCGATCAAGGATGCGGTGCCCGAAATCGGCCTCATCGCCGACGTTGCGCTCGATCCCTATACGAGCCACGGCCATGACGGGGTGATGGCGGGAGACACCGTGCTCAACGATGAAACGGTGGCGCTGCTCTGCCGGCAGGCCCTCGCACAGGCGGAAGCCGGCGCCGATATCGTCGCGCCTTCGGACATGATGGACGGGCGGGTCGGCGCGATCCGTGCTGCGCTTGACGAGGCCGGACACGAGCACGTCGCCATCATGGCTTATGCCGCCAAATTCGCTTCCGCATTTTACGGCCCGTTCCGCGAGGCGGTGGGATCGGGGGCCCGGCTGCGGGGCGACAAGCGGACCTATCAGCTCGACTATGCCAATGCAGAAGAAGCGCTGCGGGAGGTGGAGCTCGACCTCGCCGAGGGCGCCGACATGGTGATGGTCAAGCCGGGCATGCCCTATCTCGATATCGTGCGGCAGGTGCGAGACAGCTTCAACGTGCCCGTCTTCGCCTATCAGGTGTCCGGGGAATACGCGATGATCGCCATGGCAGGCGAAGCGGGTGCGATCGACCGGCAGGCCGCGATGATGGAAAGCCTCTTTGCCTTCAAGCGGGCGGGCGCCAAGGGGGTGCTCACCTATTTCGCGCTCGAGACGGCGCGCATCCTCAATCGCTGAGGGGTATCCTCGCTGCAATTTCCCCGCGCTGCCCCTTGCAGCGCGGGCCGGCAATGACGATTTTCGTGCCATGAACGAGAATCGCATCCACGCCGCACTCCCCGATCCCGCCACCGCTCCCGAGCTTTTCGAGGGGCTCCTGACGCGCAGGGTGATGGCCTATGTCATCGACTTCTTCATCATCCTCGCCATTGCGATGGGGCTGGGTGTCGTCGGGCTGATCCTCGGCGTTCTGACTTTCGGGCTCGGCTGGCTGCTGCTGCCGGTGGTGCTGCCGCTCGCCATACTCGGCTATTATGTCGTGACGCTGGGATCGCCGAGGCGCTCAACCGTGGGCATGTCCATGATGGACCTCGTTCTGACCCCCACCAGCGGCGCCCCGCTCGATGGCTGGCAGGCCCTCGCCCATCCGATCATTTTCTGGATCACGATCTGGATTTCCTGGCCGCTTTCGCTGCTGATCGCGCTTCTGACCCCACGTCGGCAGATGATCCACGACCTGCTGACCGGCACGCTGATGCTCCGCCTTTCGCCCATGGAGCGGCACTGGCGCACGCTGGGCGAGCCGGCCTGAGGGGCCGCGTCGCTCCCCTCTTTTCCTCAGCGCACAAGGGCGCGATTGTGATTCCAACGCGCCCTGCGTTGGATTATCCTCGTCCGATGCAATCGACAGGGCAGCGATGACGGACCATACGCCCGACAACACCCAGCTCTTCCTCACGGCGGCGAGCCCGTGCCCCTATCTGCCGGATCGGCAGGAGCGCAAGCTCTTCACTCATCTGAGTGGGCGCCGGGCAGGCGTGCTGCACCAGCTCTTGAGCGACAACGGGTTTCGCCGCAGCCAGAACCTGATCTACCGTCCGGCCTGCGACGGGTGCTCGGCCTGTCAGTCGGTGCGGATCGTCGCCGACGCCTTTCGCTTTTCGCCGAGCCACCGGCGCATCCTCAACAAGAATGCCGACATCACCGCGCAGGTGCGCCCTGCCCGTGCCACTCAGGAGCAATACGCGCTCTTCAGGCGCTATCTCGAAGCCCGCCATACTGGCGGGGGCATGACGCAGATGTCCTATCTCGACTACGAGTACATGGTCGAGGACACCCCCGTGCAGACCGTGCTCGTCGAATATCGGCAGGCCCCGTCCGGCCAGCTGGTTGCCGTCGCGTTGTCGGATGTGCTCCCGGACGGCCTTTCGATGGTCTACAGCTTCTACGAGCCGGAGCTTTCTGCGCGGGGTCTCGGCAATCTGCTGATTCTGGACCATGTGCGGCAGGTCACGACCTCGCGCCTGCGCTATGTCTATCTCGGCTATTGGGTCAAGGATTCGCCCAAGATGGCCTACAAGGTGCGGTTTCGGCCGCTCGAAGTGCAAAGAGGGCCTCTGGGCTGGCGCCCCCTCGACTGACCGCCCTCCCCATCGACGCGGACGATAGATGACCATTCTGCTCGGCCTCCTGCGCCTGGCCATTGGGCTCGGAGGCTTCGGGCTCGCGACCATCGCGATCCTGGCGCTCTTCGGCTTTGCCGTCAGCGTGTTCGACCTTTTCAACCATTTCCAGTACCTGCTGTTCTTTGGCCTGCTCGGTGTGACGGGTCTCGCGATACCCCTCTTCTGGGCACGCCGAGCCGGGCTGCCGGTCCTCGCCTATATCCTTATCGGCCTTGCCGCGAGCGGCGCCACCTATCTGCCCGAGGCCGCCTCTGCGCTGTTGCCCCGCCCCGCGCCGGCCGAAGACCGGCGCGTCATCACCCTGATGACGCACAATCTTTTCGGCATGAACTACGAGATGGAGCGGGTGGAGGCGGTGATCGAGCGCGAGGATCCCGACATCGTCGCGCTGCAGGAATATTTCGGCCGGCAGAGCGCAGAACTTCATCCGCTGATCACGGCGCGCTACCCCTATTCGATCAACTGCGTCGGCGGCCAGCGCGCCAATCTCGGGCTCTATTCCAAGATCCCGTTCAGCCGCAGCATGGACGGAGCGTGTGCGGAGGACGCGGAGCGCGGCCTGCGGACGGCCCGCATACTCGGCACCTTTGGGCTCGAGGATGGCTCACGCTTTTCGGTCATCACCACCCACCTCGACTGGCCGGTACCGATCTGGCGGCAGGACGAACAATTGGCCGATCTCGGCCAGTTCCTGGGGACCGTCGAATCCCCGCTCATCCTTGTCGGCGATTTCAACTCGACGCCCTGGTCCTACGCGCTGCGGAATTTCACCTCCGACAGCGGCCTCGTGCGCCATACGCACAACCTCCTCACGTTTCCCACCCGCTTTCTCGTCCGCCGGCGCCTCATCGACACGGTGCCCATCCTGCCGCTCGACCATGTGATGACACGGGGCGACGGCATCGCCGTGCACGAGGTCGGGGTGGCAGCCTATACCGGTAGCGACCACCTGCCGGTGATCGCCCGGTTCTCGATAGCGCCGCAGTGAGCTTTCAGCCGCTGAAGCGATTATTGCGCGGGAAGCCGTTTGGCGGCTGACGGCCGGCCTGGGCCCTGTCGCCGATCCATTCGGTGAGCTCACCGATTGGCCGGGTGAAGGTCCGTCCCGAGCTGTCCGTCCAGGTGAGGCCGGTTACGCCGTCGAAGACCTTGAGGTCCGAAATCCCGCCATCGCGGTAGCGCTGCAGGCGGACGCCCTTGCCACGCGACATGGACGGGATCTGGCTCAGCGGAAAGACCAGCAGCTTGCGGTTCTGCCCGATGGCCGCGACCATGTCGCCGCTCGCGGGAATGGCGAGTCGCGCCTCCTCTGGCGCCGCGACATTCAGCACCTGCCGACCTTTGCGGGTATTGGCGATCAGGTCGTCTTCGCTCACAACGAAGCCGTAGCCGTTGGACGATGCGATGATCCGCCGCTCGCCCGGCCGGTAGACGAAGAGGTCCACGATATCCTGGCCCTCCTCGATATCGACCATGATGCGTACCGGCTCGCCCTGCCCCCGGCCGCCCGGCAATCTGTCCGCTCCGAGCGTATAGACCTTGCCGCCCGTCGTGAGCATCAGGAGCTTGTCGGTCGTCTCCGCCTTGAGCGCGAGCTTCAGCCGGTCGCCGGCCTTGAACCCCTTTTCGTCCACGTCATTGGTGTGGCCGCGCAGGGCGCGGATCCAGCCCTTTTCGGAGAGGATGACCGTGATCGGCTCGCGCTCGATGAACGCGCTCGTGATCTCGCTCGTGTCGGCGGTCGGCATGTCGCCGAGCGTGGTGCGGCGGCCACCCAAGGGGTGGAGCGCGCCGCTGCCATCGAACATGGGATAGGCTTTTTTCAGCGCCTCGACCTGCTTGGTGATCTCGCCCCATTGGCGCTTCTCGGACCCTAAAAGGGTTTCGAGGCGGCCCTTTTCCTCCGAGAGCGTCGTGTGCTCCTTGCGAAGCTCGATCTCCTCGAGCTTGCGCAGCGAGCGCAGGCGCATGTTGAGGATGGCCTCGGCCTGATTGTCGGTGAGCGAGAACGCGGCGATCAGGGACGCCTTGGCGTCGTCCTCCTCGCGGATGATGCGGATCACCTCGTCGAGGTTGAGGAAGGCGATGATGTAGCCTTCGAGCACCTCGAGCCGCGCCTCGATCTGCTCGAGCCTGTGCTGGCTGCGGCGAACGAGCACGATCTTCCGGTGGTCGAGCCACGCCCGAAGCGCATCGGCAAGGCTCATGACGCGGGGTACGGTGCCCTTGTCGAGCACGTTGAGGTTGAGCGGGAAGCGGATTTCGAGATCCGAGACCTTGAACAGCTGCTCCATCAGGATGATTGGATCGACGGTGCCGGCGCGCGGCTCGAGCACGAGGCGCACGTCATCGGCGCTCTCGTCGCGCACGTCCTTGAGCAGCGGCAGTTTCTTGGCGAGCAGCAGTTCGGCGATCTTCTCGACAAGCCGCGATTTCTGCACGCCATAAGGGATCTGGGTGACGACGATCTGGTAGACGCCGCGCCCCTTCTCCTCCTTTTCCCAGATCGCCCGCAGCCGGAAGGCGCCGCGACCCGTCTCATAGGCCTGGACGATCGCCGCGCGCCCCTCGACGAGCTGCCCGCCTGTCGGGAAATCGGGCCCACGCACCAGATCGTCCGGCCCCGGGGGCGCGGAGAGATCGGCGTGCACCAGATCCTCGACGCCTGCGGAGGGATTGTGGATGAGCTTCAGCGCCGCATTGCAGAGTTCGGCGACATTGTGCGGGGGCACCGACGTCGCCATGCCCACCGCGATCCCCGTCGAGCCATTGGCGAGCAGGTTCGGGAAATTCGCCGGCAGCACCACCGGCTCCTCGTCTTCCCCGTCATAGGTCGGCTTGAAGTCGATGGCGTTCTCGGAGATGCCCTCGAGCAGACGCGTCGCGACATCTGTCATCCGGCTTTCGGTGTAGCGCATCGCCGCGGCGTTATCGCCGTCGATATTGCCGAAATTGCCCTGCCCGTCGACGAGCGGATAGCGCAGCGCGAAATCCTGCGCGAGGCGCACCAGCGCATCGTAGATCGACTGGTCGCCATGGGGATGGAACTTGCCGATCACGTCGCCGACAATGCGGGCAGACTTCTTGTAGCCCTGCCCGGGATCGAGCTTCAAAAGCCGCATGGCGTGGATGATGCGCCGATGGACAGGCTTCAGCCCGTCCCGCGCGTCCGGCAGCGCCCGCTGGGTGATCGTGGAGAGCGCATAGGCGAGATAGCGCTCCTCGAGCGCGCTGCGCAGATCCACGATGCGGGTGTCCTCGCCCTCGGGCGGCAGCAGGTCATTGTCGGCCATTGATGTCCGTCTATCGGTATCGAATCACGGGCCAGTATAGCCCGGCTCTGCTCAATTATGGGCGGTGAGGCGCTCGATCAGCGCCTCGCGGGTGGGTGGCGGATCGAGCTTGCGAGGCATCCAGACATGCATGTCGAGGAAATGCCCGGTCAGAACGAAGGCGTCGCGGATATCCTCGGGGCTCGCATTGCCCGGTCCCGTGAGAAAACCGGGAAGGCGCAGCAGGCGATCGCGATAGGGCTCGGCTGCTGCGCGGCTGACCGCGCGTCCGGTCCTGGGGGAGACATGGGTGAGATCCTCGCTTTCCCCCGTCGCCGCACAGGCGGTCAGGTCGAGCCCGAAGCCCAGTTCGTCGAGGAGGAAAAGCTCGTAGCGCGCCAGCGCCACAGCCAGTGCCAGCCCCGTCAGCCCGTCATCGAGCGCGGCGACGGTCAGCGAGAGCAGCCGATCGTGGGGATCGCGCTCGGGCAGCAGGCGCAGGTGCTCACCCAAGAGCTGGATGGCATAGAGCCGCGTCCGGTCGGCGATCAGCTGGGCCGCGCGCGCGTCGAGCAGTTCGACGGCGTAGTGGCCCAGATGATCCTCGAGCCGCGCGCGCCAGGTCAGGAGAAGCGTGTTGCCGGGCTGGAGCGTGGGAGCAAGGCGCGCCGAGCGCCCACCGCGCACGAGGCCGAGATGTCGACCCCGGCCCTCGACCATGGCCTCGAGAATGACGCTTGTCTCGCCATGACGCCGCACCCCGATCACGAGCCCGCGGCCGGTCCATTCCATCAGTGGCCTGCCCGGCTCGCGCTCAAGCCTTGCCGCTGGGATAATCCAGCCCCATCTCGCGATAGCGCTCGGGATCGTCTCCCCATTTCTCGCGCACCTTCACGAAGAGGAAGAGGTGAACGGGGGTCTCGAAGATCTCGATCAGCTCGCGCCTCGCGTCCGCGCCGATCGCCTTGATCGTCTGTCCGCCTGCGCCCAGAACGATCTTCTTGTGCGTATCGCGCGTGACGTACACCACCTGATCGATCTTGTAGGAGCCGTCCTTCTGGATCTGGAACCGCTCGGTCTCGACCGTGACGTTATATGGAATCTCGTCATGGATGCGCAGGAAGAGCTTCTCGCGCGTCACTTCGGCCGCCGTGATCGCAAGACTGAGATCGGTCAGCTGATCCTCAGGAAAATGCCAAGGACCCGGCGGCACGTGACGCGCGCACCAGTCCATCATGTCCTGCACGCCGTCGCCCTTCAGCGCCGAAATCATGAAAGTCTGCTCGAAGCGAAGCCGCTCGTTGAGCGTCTGTGCGAGCGCGAGCAGCGTCTCGCGACGCACCGCATCGATCTTGTTGAGGATCAGGAGGCGGGGGTGGCGGATGTTGGCGAGCCCTTCGCAAAGTGATTCAACCTCTTCGGTCAAACCCCTTTCGGCATCGACGATAAACGCAACGAGGTCGGCATCGCCCGCGCCCGTCCAGGCGGCATCGACCATGGCCCTGTCGAGCCGGCGCTTGGGGGCGAAAATGCCCGGCGTGTCGATGAAGACGATCTGCGTGTCCTCGAGCGTCACGACGCCGCGGATCTGAGCCCGTGTCGTCTGCGCCTTGTGCGTGACGATCGACACCTTGGTGCCCACGAGCGCATTCAGGAGGGTCGACTTGCCCGCATTGGGCGCCCCGACGAGCGCGACGAAACCGCAGCGCGTGTTTTCCGGCTCAATGGTCACAATGCGTCCTTCCAGACTTTCTCGCGGATCAGGAACCGTTCGGCGGCCTTGTGCTCGGCGATCTTTTTCGAATTGCCGGTGGCGGAAACCGGCTCGTAGCCGTCCAGCCGGACGGCGATGGTGAATTGCGGGGCGTGATCGGGGCCCGTTCGCTCGAGCTCGGCATAGACGGGCGGCTCGAGCCCCCTGCCCTGCGCCCATTCCTGAAGCGTCGTCTTGGCATCGGCCCGGTCCGATCCCGCGAGGGCCAGCTGCTGGCCGAACAGGCGCTCGATCAGTTCGAAGGCATGCCCGAGCCCGCCATCGCAGTAGATGGCCCCGATCACCGCTTCGGCGACGTCGCCGAGGATCGCGTCCTTGTTTGCGCCGCCTGTTCGCGCTTCGCTCTCGCCCAGGTTCAATTCGCTGCCGAGGTCGAGTTCGCGCGCGATTGCCGCGCAGGTCTCCTTGCGCACGAGCGTGTTGAGCGTGCGCGAAAGCTCGCCCTCATTGGCCTTGGGAAGCCGACGATAGAGCATGTCGGCGACAACGAGCCCGAGCACCCGGTCGCCGAGAAATTCCAGCCTCTGATAAGAGCGCTCGATGCGCTTGCCCGGCGACACGGCGCTCGAATGGGTCAGGGCCCGCTCGAGCAGCTCTGGATCGGCAAAGCGATACCCGAGCCGCGCCTCGAGCCTTTCGTGGCGCCGCGGCTTGCCGGCCATTACTCGATGCCGGTGAACATGCGGTCGAACCGCACGTTGGCCGGCCACTCCCAGAGCTTCCAGGGGGCTATGTTGTCGGTGATCGAGAAGAAGCGCGCGTCTGCCTTGCCGATCAGGTTCTGTGCCGGCACGTATCCGACCGCGCTCAGCACGCGACTGTCCTGGGAGCGGTCGCGATTGTCACCCATCATGAAGTAGTGACCGGCGGGCACGACATACTCGCCGGTATTGTCGAGCGGCCCCTGGTCGGAGACTTCCTGGATGATATGGCTCGAGCCGTTCGGCAGCGTCTCGCGATAGACCGTGACCGGAACCGACATGCCGAAGCTGTCGCGGTCGGTCGCCTGGCCGATTTCCTCGCGCTCCACCGCCGTGCCGTTGATGTGCAGGATCCCGTCGATCATCTGGACGGTATCGCCCGGCATGCCCACCACGCGCTTGATGTAGTCTTCATTCGCAATCTCGTTGCGGAAGACCGCGACGTCGCCCTGGTTCGGATCGCGACCGAGGATGCGGCCGTTGAACGGCAGCGGCACGGGGAAGGAGTACTTCCCGTAGCCCCAGGTGAATTTCGAGGCGACGAAATAATCCCCAATCATCAGCGTCGACTGCATCGAGGCGGTGGGGATGGAGAACGGCTGGTAGACGAACGTGCGGAACAGGACAGCGATGATCAGCGCCTCGATGATGACGACGATGGTGTCGCGCAACTCGGACCGGCCCGACGTCTTGCCGGCTTTGGGAGTGGACTGGCTCATCTGGTGTTCCTGTTGACCGAAAAGGCCGATATGTGCGCGGAAAGCCCCGCGCCTAGCTCGCCGAGTGGTTAAGCCAGCGCAGGCGCGCGGTCAACCGGCAGCGCCTCGATGATCACGAAGGCCTGAGCCATGCCGCCATCATCGGTGATGGTGATGTGGATGAGGGGCACATGGCCAGGCGGAAGAAGCCGCGCCAGCGCCGCCGCGGCCCCGTTGGTCAGCTTCATCGTGGGCTTGCCCGAGGGCAGGTTCACCACCCCCAGATCCCGCCAGTAGACGCCCTGGCTGAGGCCGGTACCGAGCGCCTTGGCGCACGCTTCCTTGGCCGCAAAGCGCTTGGCATAGGAGGCGGCACGCGCGGCACGACGGTCGGATTTGATCCGCTCGGTCTCGGTGAAGCAGCGATGCGTGAAGCGCTCCCCATAGCGGGCGAGCGTGCGCTCGACGCGCGCGATCTCGCACAGATCATTCCCGAGACCGACGATCATGCTGGTACCTTTTCGCTTTCGGGCTGTCCCCATTCGAGCACGGAGATCGCATCGGCTTCCGAGACCGTCGCGCGCCGGACGCTGGAGAGCCCGTTGATCAGCTTGAGCGCATTCAGCACGTCGTTGAGCTGGCCGACATCGCGCACCTCGATCTCGAAGATGAGCTTGTGGAAGTCGGGGGACGCCATGCGCATCGACACGTTGTGGATGTTCGCGTCATTGGCGGCAATCGTGGTCGCCACCTGCCCCAGCGTGCCGGCACGGTTCACCGCCAGCATGGAGATGATGCATTTGTGGTAGCGGTTCTGGCTCGCCGTCACGTCCCAGCGCACATCCATCCAGGCGACGTCGGAATCATGCAGCTCGATGAGCGCATCCGAATGGATGGGATAGACCGTTATGGGCTTGCCCGGCCGCATGATGCCGACGAGCCGATCGCCGGGCACGACCCCCTCATGGGAAATCCGCACGGGCGTATTGAATTCGAGTTCGGCGAGCGCCGCCTTGGCCGCGACGCCTTCCCGCTGCCCGCCCGGCACGCGAAACTTGAAGAGCGATGTCGAGCGGAGGGCGAACCAGCCTTCCGCCTTGTCGGCGACCGGCAGCTCCAGCTTCTTGCGCTTGCGCCGGCGCAGCCCCTTGACGTCCTGGATCGCTTCTTCGAGTGCTTCGGAGCCGATCTTGCCCTCGCCGATGGCCAGCATCAGCTCGCGCCGGCCAGGGTGCCCGAGCTTTTCGACAAGCGCCTTGATCTCGCGGTCTTCTAGCGTCGTATCCTCGCGCTCGAGCGAAAGGCTGAGCATGTGTTCGCCCAGCGCGACGGCCCGCTGCTGCGCGGCTTGGCGTACGGCCCGGCGGATGGCGGCGCGCGCCTTGCCGGTCGCGGCAATGTTTTCCCAATTGCTGGGCGGGCGATGGTTCTGGTCGCGGATGATCTCGACTTCATCGCCCGAGTGAAGCTGGGTGACCAGGGGCTTGATCGCGCCGTTGATCTTGGCCCCGACGCACGTATCCCCGATGTCGGTATGAAGCGCGTAGGCCATGTCGATCGGCGTTGCGCCCCGGGGCAGCGCGATCAGCCGTCCGCGCGGGGTAAAGCAGAACACCTGGTCCTGGAAGAGCTCGAGCTTGGTATATTCGAGGAAATCCTCGCTCGAGGCGCCCGCCGTGAGGTGTGCGATCGTCGAGCGCAGCCAGAGAAACGCCTTGCTTTCGCTTTCGAGCCTCTCGACGTCCGTCGAAGCGCCCTCCTTGTAGAGAGCGTGCGCCGCGATGCCGAATTCTGCAATCCGGTGCATCTCCTCGGTGCGGATCTGCAATTCGGCACGCTGCCGCCCGAGGCCCACGATCGTCGTGTGGATCGAACGGTAGTCATTGTGCTTGGGGACCGAAATGTAATCCTTGAACCGGCCCGGCACGACCTTCCAGTTGGTGTGCACGACCCCGAGCGTCCGATAGCATTCGGCCACGGTCGGCACGATGATCCGGAAGCCGATGATGTCCGAGAGCTGCTCGAGCGCGATCGACTTGCGTTCGATCTTGGTGAAGATCGACCAGGGCGACTTCACCCGCGCATAGACATGGGCGTCGATGTTCTCGGCCGCGAGTCGCGCCTTCAGCTCCTCGCGGATCGTCTTGATGGTGTCTGCGAATTCGGACTTCATCTCCGACAGCCGGTCGGTGATGGCCTTGTAATTGTCGGGCTGGAGGGCCTTGAAAGCGAGGTCCTCGAGTTCGGAGCGCATGTCCTGCATGCCCATGCGGCCGGCCAGCGGCGCATAGATATCCATCGTCTCGGCAGCGATCCGGCGGCGCTTCTCGGGCGGCACGAAATCGAGCGTCCGCATGTTGTGCAGCCGGTCCGCCAGCTTGACGAGCAACACCCGGATGTCCGCTGAGATCGCCAGCAGCAGCTTGCGCAGGTTCTCGGCCTGCGCCTCTTCGCGCGAGACGAGGTTGAGCCGATCGATCTTGGTCAGCCCCTCGACGATCGCCCCTATCTCCGAGCCGAAAAGCTGATCGATTTCGGCCCGCGTCGCGTCGGTGTCCTCGATCGTGTCGTGCAGCAGCGCCGTCGCAATCGTCGCGTCGTCGAGCTTGAGGTCCGTGAGGATCGCGGCCACTTCGAGCGGATGGGCGAAATAGGGGTCGCCGGATGCGCGCTTCTGCGTGCCATGCTTCTGCATGGCATACACATAGGCCTTGTTGAGCAGCGCCTCGTCGGTATTGGGGTTGTAGGCCTGGACCCGCTCGACGAGTTCGAACTGACGCATCATGGGCTTGGTCGCGCTCCCTGCGGCGCGGTAAAGCTTCGCAACGAAAAGAGAAAGGCGCCCGACACGGCCGGACGCCTCAAGGATATAGGGGTTTTCTTCCCCGGATCAATCGTCGCGGCGTTCGGGCGGCGCGAGGCTCTCGATACCGCGGAGGAGCTCGTCCTCGCTCATGGTGTCGAAGGTGTCCGGATCATCGCCCGTGCTGCCCTCGAGCAGCGGCGCGGCATGACGCTCGGGCTCGTCGACTTCGACATATTTCTGCAGGCTGTGGATCAGGTCCTCGCGCAGATCTTCGGGCGAAATGGTGCCGTCGCCGATCTCGCGCAGCGCAACGACGGGGTTCTTGTCGTTGTCGCGCGACACGGTGATCTCGGTACCGGCGGAGATCATGCGCGCGCGATGGGCCGCGAGCAGAACCAGATCGAAGCGGTTGTCGATCTTTTCAATGCAGTCTTCAACGGTGACGCGGGCCACGTACGTCTCCAATTCCTGTGGGGATCAAATGCGGTGCATACACGAGACCCTGCAACGATTCAACCCGTACGGGCG
Organism: Arsenicitalea aurantiaca; assembly: GCF_003994485.1. Classification (GTDB taxonomy): domain Bacteria; phylum Pseudomonadota; class Alphaproteobacteria; order Rhizobiales; family Devosiaceae; genus Arsenicitalea; species Arsenicitalea aurantiaca. The sequence goes on along the minus strand of NZ_RZNJ01000002.1, from coordinate 155,522 downwards.
CCCTTGACCTTCCGACGCGGCGTTTCTTTGCGCGCCTCCCCCCTGCGGGGGATGGCGAACGTCATCACAACGCCACAATGGAGGCGCGTTGAGCATGTGTTCGGCCCGCTGAAAGGGGCATTCCAGCCTGCCGAACCTGCGCGCCCCGCTCTCGTGGGGCATTTCGCTGCACCCGCGTCACCGCAATGCCCGCCGGGAGCACAATCGTGGCCATAGATCCGCGCGAAAAGATCGTCCTGTTCATTGACGGGGCCAATCTCTACGCGACCGCCAAGGCAATCGGCACCGACATCGACTATCGCCGCCTGCTGGCCGAGTTTCAGGGCAAGGCCTATCTGCTGCGCGCCTATTATTACACCGCGCTCGTGGAGGACCAGGAATACTCTTCGATCCGGCCGCTCATCGACTGGCTCGACTACAACGGCTTCTCGGTGATCACCAAGCCCGCAAAGGAGTTCACCGATTCGGCCGGGCGTCGGAAGATCAAGGGCAACATGGACATCGAGATGACCGTGGATGCGCTGGAAATGGCGCCCTATTTCGATCATCTGGTGCTCTTTTCGGGCAATGGCGATTTCACCGCCCTCGTCGCCGCCCTCCAGCGCAAGGGCAAGCGCGTGACCGTCGCCTCGACGCTCACCACGCCGACCCCGATGATCGCTGACGATCTGCGGCGCCAGGCCGATTTCTTTCTCGAGGTTGCGACCCTCGCAAAGACGGTCGGGCGCACACATGCGGTTGACCGGCCCGCGCCGACCACAGAGGATCAGGACTGATCGAATCCTCCTCTTCAGGCCTGCCCTTGCCTTCCGTAAATCCGCCTCCCGACTGCCCGCTTTGTCCGCGGCTCGCTGCGTTTCGCGCCGAGAACCGCCGGCTCTATCCGGATTTCTTCAATGCGCCCGTGCCCAATTGGGGCGATGCCGCGCCGCGTCTGCTGATCGTCGGTCTCGCCCCGGGCCTCAAGGGCGCAAACCGCACCGGCCGCCCGTTCACCGGCGACTACGCGGGCGACCTTCTCTATGCGACGCTCGGGAAGTTCGGGCTTGCCGAGGGCCATTATGCGCAAAGGCCCGATGATGGACTCGAGCTGACCGGCGTGCTGATCGTCAACGGGGTGCGGTGCGTGCCCCCGCAGAACAAGCCGACCGGCCCGGAGATCGTCACCTGCCGCCAGTTTCTGACCGCAACGCTCGAGCAGCATGCCGAAGCGCCGGTGCTCCTCGCGCTTGGTCGGATCGCCCATGACACGCTCTTGTCCGCGCTCGGGGAAAAGCGATCGCGCTACCCGTTCGGACATGGCGCGGAGCACAGGCTCAGCGACGGGCGGCGGCTTTTCGACAGCTATCACTGCTCGCGCTACAACACCAATACGGGCGTGCTGACGACAGAGATGTTCGAAGATGTGGTCGGACGGGCCGCCGAGGCCGCCCGCGCGGGATGACGGGCGCTAGCCGTGCGCCTTCATCAGGCGCGCCTTTTCGCGGTTCCAGTCCCGCTTCTTTTCGGTCTCGCGCTTGTCGTAGTTCTTCTTGCCCTTGGCGATGCCGAGCAGCATCTTGGCGATCCCGCGATCGTTGAAATAGAGCTTCAGCGGCACGATCGTGTTGCCGCTGCGGGCGACGTCCGCCTGAAGCCGGGAGAGATCCTTGCGGTTCACGAGCAGTTTTCGCGGGCGGCGCTCTTCATGGTTGAAGCGGTTGGCCTGCAGATATTCCGGAATATGGGCGTTGATCAGCCAGAGTTCGCCGCGCTCGGGCGAGGCGTAGGATTCGGCGATCTGCGCCTGGCCCTGGCGCAGCGATTTCACTTCTGTGCCGGTCAACACGATGCCGGCCTCGATGGTGTCGAGGATCTCGTAGTCAAAGCGCGCCCGCCGGTTTTCGGCGACCTGCCCGTGGCTGATCAGCGATTTGCGTTCGTGCTGGGGCATGGCGGCTAGACGAGGCCCGCATGGGCGAGCGCAGCGTCGATGGCCTGCTCGGTCTCGCGCGCGATCGGCACCAGCGGCAGGCGCAGCTCGGCTTGGCAGAGCCCGAGCTTTGCTGCGGCATACTTCACGCCCGTCGGGTTGGGCTCGATGAAGAGGGCCTTGTGCAGCGGCACGAGCTTGTCCTGGATTTCGAGGGCGGCGGCGAAATTCCCCTGCTGGCAGGCGTTCTGGAATTGCGCGCAGAGCGCCGGCGCCACATTGGAGGTGACCGAGATGCAGCCATGCCCGCCATGGGCGTTGAAGCCCAGCGCCGTCATGTCTTCGCCCGACAGCAGGATGAAATCCTCGCCGAGCCGCGAGCGTTCGAGGCTGACGCGCTCCATGCTCGCGGTCGCATCCTTGATTGCGACGACGTTGGTATGCGCATCGCGCAGCCGCGCGACGGTCTCGACGCCGATATCGGCAATGGTGCGGCCCGGCACGTTGTACAGAACGATGGGCAGCGAGGTCGCCGCGGCCACGGCCGAGAAGTGCTGGAAGAGCCCCTCCTGATTGGGCTTGTTGTAATAGGGCACGACCGAGAGCACCGCATCGGCGCCGATCTCCTCGGCGAACCGGGCGAGTGAAACCGCCTCTGCGGTGGAATTGGACCCTGCACCGGCGATAACGGGCACCCGGCCCGCCGTCGTCTTGACGCAGATCTCGACCACCCGCCGGTGCTCTTCATGGCTCACGGTCGGGCTTTCGCCCGTGGTGCCGACCGGGACGAGACCATGGCTGCCTTCGGCGATCTGCCAGTCGACGAAGCGCTCGAACGCTTTTTCATCCACCACCCCATCGGCAAAGGGGGTGAGGAGTGCGGTGATCGAGCCTCTCAGCATCTGGGTGTCCTCTTGGCGTACCGCGCCTTGGCCGGCGCGGGCATGGTGTTGTCGTTGTCGTTTCTGCGCCCGTCACCGAAGCGTCACGCGGCGAGTGCCTGCCTTATCATCGAAGCGCCATGATTGGAAAACATAGATTGCGCTGTCGGTGGCGACAAGGCGTGCCTGTCTCACCGCAACTGCAAGGACCGACGCGGAAACCATATGTTCACCCTAAGGTGGCAAGCTTTGGTTAACCGCAAGGGTGGGGGCACCTTGTTGGACTAGTCTCTGGGACCAACAGGATAGTGTTTATGTTTCCGATGAACCGCAAGCCGGGCACCATTGCCACCGGCGTGATGGCAGCCGCATTGACCCTGACCGCCGGGGGCGTGCTGATGCTGTTCGTCGGCCAGAATGGCGAGCGCCCCGTCACGGCGACGGCCGTGATCGAGCCGGCTGCGCCCGCGGTGACCGGCACTGATCTCGGCCCGGTGCAGGCAAAGCCCGAGCGCTCGGCGGCCCTCCCCGATCCCGATCCGATCGTCCCGAGCGCGGACCATCTGGTGTCGGGCGTCTATCCTCCCGAGGCAGAAGTTCGGGTCACCACGGCCGCAATCGATTTTGCGACCGACCCGATCGTGACCGGTTCGCTCGGCTATGCGGCCCAGCCCGCGCGCGTCGATGCCGCTCTCGAGGCCATCGATCGCGCAACGGCGCCGGCCAAGGGCTCCGAACGCTTCGCCGAAGCGCTCGAACTGCTCGACGATGGCAAGCACGCCGAGGCCTTCGCCTTTGCCCAGCGGCTGACCGATCCGGCGGAGCGGCGCACGGTGCAATGGGCCGCTATCCAGTATGGCGCAGGCGCGATCGACTATCGCGAGGTCCTCGCCTTCCGCGACGGCGCGCCGGAGTTCACCTCGACCAGCTTCCGCACGCGGATCGAGCAGGCCATGACGCGCGGCCGCGCCGATCATGACGCGCTGATCGCAGAGCTTGGCGATGGCTTCCCCAATACGCTCGAAGCGCAGATCGCGCTTGCCCGTGCATTCGAGGCGCGCGGCGACGAGGCGCGCGCAAGGGAGATCGCCCGGACCATCTGGACCGAGAACACGCTCGACCAGGCGGGCGAACGCCGCGTGCTCGGTGCGCTCGGCGGCCTGCTCACCGCCGACGACCATTGGGACCGCGCCGTCTTCCTCATGGCGCTCGATCGGGCGCAGGGCGCCGAGCGGCTCGCCGAGCACTTCACAGCAGAGCAGAAGGCACTGATGGAGGCGCGGAACGCGGTTTCGCGCAAGGAGAAGAACGCACGGCAATTGCTCGATGCGCTCGATGCGCGCTGGCACGATCATCCGCTCTACATCCTCTCGCGCGCGCAACGCGCCTTGCAGGCCAATCTGACCGACCAGGCGATCACCTGGTTCGGGCGGGTCGAGGGCGAGCGTCCGGCGGCCACCGAGTGGGGCTTTGCCCAGCGCGATCTCGCGCGACGCCTGCTCAATGCCGGGGATGCGGAGCGGGCCTACAAGGCGATCGCCAATTTCGATTCCGGGCCTGCCGGCCGGGTCGTTGAATCCCAGTTCCTCGCGGGCTGGCTGGCGCTCAACTATCTCAAGGATCCCGAGGCGGCCGCTCGCCATTTCGCGATCCAAGACGAATACGCCACCCTGCCCGACAGCATCACCCAGGCCAATTACTGGCTGGGGCGCGCGCGCCAGCAGCTGGGCGATGCCGACGGCGCCGATGCCGCCTTCGCCAAGGCGGCGCATTTCCACACCGTCTATTACGGTCAGCTGGCGCGGAGCGAACTCGGCCTGCCGGCCGTGCAGCTTCGCGAGATCCCCGACCTCAGGGCGAGCCAGCTCGCCTTTGACGGGCGGGACGTCGTGCGCGGCGTCCGGCTTCTCGCCGAAAACGGCCATCGCACCTGGGCGACGACGCTGCTGCGCGGGTTCGCCGATGGGCTCGAGGACGGTCCGCAGCTGGCGCTGGCCGCAGAGCTCGCCCAGACGCTGGGCGCGGCCAATCTCGCCATCGCCATTGCGGACGGGGCCGAGCGCAAGGGCGTGCCGCTCGATGATTTCAGCTTCCCCGAAGCCGGCATTCCGGCGAACGTGAAGCTCGCCTCGGTGGACAAGGCCGCCGTTTACGCCGTCACCAAGCAGGAAAGCCTCTTCCAGGTCGATGCGGTGTCCCATGCCGGGGCGCGCGGGCTGATGCAGTTGATGCCGGGGACGGCGCGTGAAACCGCTGAGCGGGTGGGCCTGCCCTATTCCCAGAGCCGGCTGACCAGCGACCCGGCCTATAACGCGCTGCTCGGCTCGACCTATCTCAAGGCGCAGCTCGACCGCTACCAGGGCTCGCTGGTGCTGGCGGCGGCGGCTTACAATGCCGGGGCCGGCAACGCCAATCGCTGGATCCGCGCCTATGGCGATCCGCGCACGTCGGGCGTGGACCCCGTCGTCTGGGTCGAGCTCATCCCCTTCCAGGAGACGCGCAAATACGTGCAGCGGGTTCTGGGCAATTATCTCGTCTACCGGGCGCGGCTCGGCAGCGAGCCGATCGACATCAAGCAGGCCCTGCGGCGCATTCCGCACGCCTGAAATCGTTTGTGCGCGCCGCTGGCTCTGCTATGAGCCAGTGCCATGCTCGGACGCCGCCGCACAGTGCCGGACGATTATCGTGCCTTCGCCGGCCTGCCGGTGGAGCACTTCACCGTCGGCCCCGCCGCCGAGCGGATGGCGGTGCATGTCTCGGGCCGGCTGACCGGCGATCGGCTGCCGGTGATCTGCGTGCCCGGCTATCAGCGCAACATGAGCGACTTTGCCGAGTTCACCACCTATTTCCAGCGTCTGATGCGTGAGGACTGGCCGGTGGTGCTGGTCGACCTGCTCGGGCGCGGGCGCTCGACGGACCGGATCGACCGGCAGGCCTATGCCTCGCCCAATGATGCGCATGCGCTTTCCGCGATCGCTTCGGCACTCGGCATCGAGCGGGCGATCTGGTTCGGCCAGGGCTATGGCGGGCAGGTGCTGATGGCGCTCGGCGCGCAGCGGCCGACCGTGATTGCGGGCACGGTGCTCGTCGATGCCGGGCCGGTGACGGATTCGCGCGGGCTCGTGCGGCTGCGCAACAACCTCGCCGAGATCGCGACCATCAAGGGCGCGGCCGGGCTCCGGGTGATGCTGCGGCGCATGCTGACGCCAGACTATCCCGGGCTCGCCGACACCCAGCTCGACCGGCTGGGCGAGCGCACGCATTTCAGCGACCGCCGGGGGCGGACCCGCGCGCTCTTTGATCCGCACCTGCTGAAGCTGCTCGAGCCCTTCGAGCATGACGACGTGCTCGTGCCCCAATGGGGGCTCTTTCACGCGCTCGACCATGCGCCCATGCTGATGATGCGCACCCAGCTGACCCAGCAATTGCGCCGCGAGACCTTCGAGGAAATGATGCGCCGGCGCGAGGACGCTGCCGCCTTCGTCATCGACGGCCAGGGCTCGCCCGCGCTCATGGCGCATGCCGACGACGTGACCCCGATCGTCCATTTCGTGCAGGATATCGCCGTCGGCCGGGGCCGGCGGCGCTGAGCGCCTAGTTCTCGGCGAGCGAGAAGGCGATGCGGCGGTTGGCCTGCTTGTTGGCGGGCGTATCGTTGGGTGCGATGGGCAGGGATTCCCCATAGCCGACCGCATAGAGCCGCTGCAGCGGAATGCCGCGCTCGACGAGGGCGGAGACGACCGCCTCGGCGCGGGAGACAGAAAGGGCGAGGTTCAGATCCTCGGCCCCGTCGCTGTCGGTGTGGCCCTCGACATGGATCGCGGTATTGGGGCAGACGGCGAGATAGCCCGCAAGCTCGTCGAGCGCGGCGTTCGAACCATCGGTGATCCGCGCGCTGCCGGACTGGAAGAGGATGTCGTTGCGCGAGGCGAAGGCGACGAGCTTTTGCAGGCACACTTCGGCTTCGCTCGCGAGGCCGATCTCGGCGGTCCAGAGCGATGCAGTGCGCAAGGATGCGATGGCGCCGGTGACGGCGTCGCGCCCCTCCTCCCCGATCGCATCGCCCGAGAGCCACCAATATTCCCCGTCAAAGCCGAGCTCGCCCACGGCGAGGCCCGATAGCGCGCGGAGGCCCGCGGCGGCGGGGGTGGCGAAATCGGCGGGAAAACCCTGGGCCACCCCGAGCACCGACGCATCGGCCCCGGCGACGGAGCCGAGGAACCGCGCGGCCTCGGGCGACGGCACGCTGCCCGCGAACTCCACCGGATGGCCCGGCGTGCGACTTGCCGAAAAGAGGAAGGTTTCGGGCTTTTCGCGCGGGGTGGCGACGGGCGCCTCGGGCGCTGCGACGGCGAGCGCGGGCGTGCCGGGCAGCGGGACGAGCGCGCCATCGGTCACATTGCCGATGAAGGCGGGCACGGGCCGCGCCGGATCGGGCGCCTGGGCATTGGCGGGGATGGCGGCAAGACAGGCGAGGCCGGCCAGAGAGGCCATGGCGTGGTGGATGGACAGGCGCATGGGCATCTCGGTTGTGCTTCCCCCGGAATCGGCGACCGGCCCGAATCGCCCCGCGCGACGGACCCTGCCCCCCGCATACTGGCCCCGCGCCCCCCTGGCCAGCCTCGGCCCATGCAATTTGGCGTGTTCGACCGCGCGGCGATCTCGGTCGGTGTCTATCGCGCGCCCGTCACCACCGGGCTTGTCCCGGTGGTCCACGCCCCACGCTGGATTGCCGGGGACGCGCCCGGCAATGTTGGATGGTGGGAGTATGGTCCCGCCGCACGCGCCGGGGCGGCAGGCGGCGGGGCAAAAGAAAAGGCCCGGCGTGAGCCGGGCCTTTCCCAAAGTCGTAACCCAAAGGCTTATTCGAAGGACTTCGAAGCCTTGAAGGTCGCGCGGTAGGCTTCCGTGCTGAACACTTCGCCCTTGATGGAGGTCGAGAAGTTGCCGCCCGGGGTCCAGGCTGCCTCGAGAGCACCGTAGTAGATGGCGTCGTCGGTGGTGCTGGTAGTGATGAAACCATCGCCGGTCACATCGGCCGCGGCAAAGCCGCCATCGTTGAAGTAGCCACCGACTTCACCGGTGAGCTTGATGGTCTCGGTAACCGAAGCAACGAGCTGGGCTGCGACGTGGTAGGTGTCTTCAGCGCCGACCTGGTTCTCGTTGTGGACCCAGCGACCAGCCAGGTTCAGAGCGATGCCGTCGGTGACGTTGAAGCCGCCATTGACCGCGAGGCCGTAGATCGGGTCATCAGTGGTCGAGTCCGCACCTTCTTCATCATAGTACTCGCCGGTGAGGGCAAGGGTGAAGATGTCGAGGGTCGCTTCGACGCTGGCGAGAGCGTTCACGCGGCTGCGGTCGAGCGCAACGCCGAACACGTCGGAGGTGAAATCTTCGAAAGCAACAGCGCCGCGGATGCGGAACATGTCGAACGAAGCGGTCGCGCCGGCATGGACGAGCCAGCCATTGACGTCGCCATCGAGGATGCCGAAGGCAGCGCCGGTGACGTGAGCGGTGATGCCGTCACCAGCGTAGCTGACGACACCGACTGCGGTGCCGGCGAGAGCCGGGTTGCCCGGGAAGGTCGGGGAGACGCCCGAGGTGCCGCCATCGATGTTTTCGAGAGCTGCGCCAACCGAGAGACCATTGCCGAGATCGGAAACGACCTGGATCGAAGCGCCACCGAAGCGCGGATCGTCCTTGCCGCCTTCGACGCCGACGCCGCCACCGGTCCACTGCGAGGACACGAAGGGCTGCACCCAGCCGAAGCCAGCGTCGTCACCGATATTGGCGATCGAGCCATTGATGCCGTGACGCTTCAGGCCGGCCATGAGGACGGTCGAGTCGCCGACGGAGACATAGGCTTCGTCGAACTGCAGAGGCATATCGTCGCCGCCACGGACGAAGATCGGATCATCGCTCGAAGGGCCGAAGCCGGGGCCAACGTAGCCAGCGCCGGTGCCGACAACACCCGTGCCGGTGAAGCCGCCATTGCGGGCACGGACGTGCTCGAACTGACGCAGACCGATCACGGCGCGGGCCGGACCAAAATCGCTGTCAGCGGTCGCGACGACACGGAGCCAGGCTTCGATCTCGCTGTCCCAATCGAGGTTCGCGTCTTCGCCGTAGAAGGTCGCGTAATCGGGCGTGATGATGTTCACGTTGCCGTTCGGGCCGAAGTGGACCGGTGTTTCACCGCGCCAGTCACCCCACTCGAACTGATAGTTCACGCCGCCGGTGATCTGCAGGCAGTTGGTGTCGGACGAGATGGTCAGGCCGGACAGGCCCAGGGCATCGCAAACGTCGAGCGACGTGAGAACGCCGAGATCGGCAGCATATGCGCCGGTCGAAAGACCAGCTGCTGCAACAGAACCCAGAAGAAGGCTCCTGATTTTCATTGTTGACCTCCAAAGTCAGTCATCTTGGTAACCGGGTTGATCCGGCGGTTTGTCGTAGCGCGACCACACCTTGCAGTGTGCGTTGTCGTCGCGCTGCGACCGACAAACGATCCCATGCATGGATTCGCAAGACCAACCATAGCCACAACCGCACCCGCCGCAACCGGACAAAGGGGGTTTGGAGGCGGCAGGAATATGGTTGCGAGGTGGATGTTGCAGATTCAGCACAGGTTTGTTTACCTCCCGTTAAGCTTTGCTGACGAGCCGTTAAGATGCCGGGATTTCCGGGCTTTTTTCGCGCGGGTTTCCCCTCGGGCGTACCGGGGCGGGCCGAGCCGGCCTTGCCGCTGCCCGAAAGCCGCCTCCATATAGCCGCCATCAAGGACGCAGCAGGAGGCAGCGATGACGGACAGGAAGATAGCGGTGATCACGGGGGCGAGCTCGGGCATCGGGCGGGCGAGCGCGCTCGGGCTTGCGAAGGCCGGATGGACCATCGCGATTCTGGGGCGGCGGCAGGCGGAGCTCGAAAAGACGCTCGAAATGGCGGGCGGCGGATTCGCCCGCGCCTGCGACGTGACGGACCCCGAGGCGGTCGCCGGCTTCTTTTCGGCGGTGCGGAGCGAACTGGGGCGGGTCGACCTCGTCTTCAACAATGCGGGCATGTTCACCCCCGCGCGCAATTTCGGCGATGTGGACGTCGGGGCCTGGCAGGAGGCGGTGAACGTCAACCTCAATGGCGCCTTCTACGTCGCGCGCGAGGCCTATCGCGCCATGCGCGATCAGGATCCGCAGGGCGGGCGCATCATCAATAACGGGTCGATCTCGGCCTATGTGCCGCGCCCCGGCGCCGCGCCCTACACCGCCACCAAGCACGCCATCACCGGGCTCACCCGGCAGATCTCGCTCGACGGGCGCGCCCACCGCATCGCCTGCGGGCAGATCGATATCGGCAACGCCGCCACCGACATGACCTCGGGCATGAGCTCGGGCTCGCTCCAGGCCGACGGCCAGATGCGCCCGGAGCCGACCTTCGACGTCAAGCACGTGGTGGACGCCGTCGTCTACATGGGCAGCCTGCCGCTCGAGGCCAACGTGCAGTTCATCACCGTAATGGCGAGCGGCATGCCGTATATTGGCCGGGGGTGAGGGGTGGGGGGCGTCCTCCTTCTCCCCTTGTGGGAGAAGGTGGCGCGCAGCGCCGGATGAGGGGACTGAGATGAGGCGGGACGATCACTGACGGCCCGCCAGATCGCAGTCCCCTCACCCGTCTCGCGCTTCGCGCGATCCACCCTCTCCCACAAGGGGAGAGGGAGGCCCGACTGAGAGATAGGGTGTGAGGCCTGCAGTTCGGACCGAACACCCCCCAAAGCCCGCAGTCGTCATCCTTCTCCCCTTGTGGGAGAAGGTGGCGCGCAGCGCCGGATGAGGGGACTGAGATGGCGCGGGACGATCACGAAGGGACCGCCAGACCGCAGTCCCCTCACCCGTCTCGTGCTTCGCGCGATCCACCCTCTCCCACAAGGGGAGAGGGGATCCCGACTGAGAGATTGACGGGGAAGATCGTCTCGCCGCTCCCCGCTTCCTCACCCTCCCCAATGCCCGCAGTCGTCCCCCTTCTCCCCTTGTGGGAGAAGGTGGCGCGCAGCGCCGGATGAGGGGACTGAGATGGCGCGGCTGAAACCCCTACTCCCCCCACACCCGCGTGCCGCCCACCCAGGTGGACCGGCAGGCCAGGCCATCGGAGAGGTGGATGAAATCGGCGCGGGCGCCTTTTTGGAGGTGGCCGCGATGGGGGGCGATGCCGAGGGCGGTGGCGGGGTGGAGGCTGGCCATGCGCAGGGCCTCGGGCAGGTCGAGGCCGACGCCCTCGACCATGAAGCGCACCGCATCGATCATGGTGAGGTCCGCGCCCGCCAGCGTGCCGTCGGCGAGCCGCAGGGCGCCATCGGCGCGATGGACCTCGCGGCCGTTGAGGATGAAGCGGCGCTGGTCGGTGCCGGTGGGGGACATGGCATCGGTGACAAGGAAGATGCGCCCCGGCCCCGCCGCCTTTGCCGCAAGCGCGGTACGAATCGCAGCGGGGTGGACGTGGATGCCGTCGGCGATGAGCCCGGCATGGAGGGCGGGAGAATCGAGCGCCGCCCCGACAAGGCCGGGCTCGCGATGGCCGAGCTGGCTCATCGCGTTGAAAAGATGGGTGACGAGCCCGGCGCCCGCCTCGGCAGCCGCACGCGCCAGCGCATAGGGTGCGTCCGAATGACCGAGCGATACGGTAACGCCGGCCGAAGCCAGGCGCGCGATGCGCTCGGGCGGGACGGTTTCGGGCGCGAGCGTGACGAGAAGCGCCGGCAGTCTGCGCCGGGCCGCGATCAGGGCTGCCTCGTCGGCGTCGGTCATCGGCCGGATCAGCGCGGGATCATGCGCACCCTTGCGCGCAACGGAGAGATGCGGGCCCTCCAGATGCAGCCCGAGGAAGCGGGGATCCCCGGCTTCGGCCACCGCAATGCCGGCGGCAATGGCGAGGGCGGTGGTTTCGGGCGTGTCGGTGACGAGGGTCGGCAGGAGGCCGGTGGTGCCGGTTTTCGCAAAGGTATCGCAGAGGGTGGCGATGGTCCGGGGGGTCGGATCGGCGTTGAACAGCGCGCCGCCCCCGCCATTGACCTGCAGATCGAGGAAGCCGGGGACGATCAGCCCGCCATCGAAGGCCACGCGCTCGGCGGCAAGGGGCGAATCGGCGGCGGCCAGCCCTTCGACGACACCATCGCGCACGAGCAGCGCCGAGCGGTGGTGCATAAGCTCGCCATCGAAGATCGTCGCGCCGGTCAGCGCCAGGAGCGTGCTCATCGGGTCAGCGTCAGCTTGTTGAGGAAGGGCGGGCGATCCGGGTCGAAGCCGCGATGGCGCGACAGCGCTTCGATGAAGCGGTAGAACGAGACGACGAGCACCAGCGCATCGGTCAGCGGATGGCCCGAAGGCGCGAAGGGCAATCTGTGGGCGGCGCGGGCGTGCTCGGAGGTGACGAAGGCGACGCCCCCCTGCCCCGCGAGTTGCTCGGCGATCGCCACCACCGAATCCTCGGCTGCATCGCGCGCGGCAAGCGCCAGAATCGGGTATCCGCCCTCGACGATCCGGGCGGGGCCGTGCAGCACCTCGGCGGCGCTGTAACTTTCTGCATGAATGCTGCAAGTTTCCTTAAATTTTAACGCAGCTTCTGCAGCAATTGCAGCCGAGGGACCCCGCCCCAATACGTAGAGCGACTGATGCCCGTCGAGCGCGGTGACCAGCGCGCTCCAGTCGCAATCGACCGCTTTGGCCAGCGCATCGGGCAGCGTTTCCAGCGCCTTGCGCAGGTCGTCGTCCTGCCTCCAGGCGGCGAGAAGGGCCAGCCCCGCCACCACCGAATTGACGAAAGTCTTTGTTGCGGCAACGCTTTTTTCGACGCCAGCGGCGATGTCGAGGGTGTGGTCGGCCTTCTTCGTCATCGGCGAGCCGGGGGTATTGGTCAGCGCGATCGTCAGCGCACCGCCGCGGCGGACGGCCTCGGTCATCGCCACGATGTCGGGGCTGCCGCCCGATTGCGAGATGGCGATCCCCGCCGCCCGCCCGAGCCGCAGGTCGCGCTTGTAGATCGACCCGAGCGACGGCCCGAGCGATGCGACGGGCAGGCCGGATGTCAATTCGATCGCATATTTGAGGAAGGATGCGGCGTGGTCGGACGAGCCGCGGGCAATGGTGACGAAAAAGAGCGGATCCTTTTCCCTGAGGGCGGCGCCGGCAGCGGTGACGGCCTCCGCGCCCTCGCTCAGAAAGCGGCGGGCGGCATCGGCGCACTCGCTGATCTCGCGTCGCATATGGGTCTGTTCGGTCATCGGGCGAGGCCTGAGGCTGGGTCGCCGATGCGCAATTCGGCAACAAAATCATAGGTATCGCCCCGATAAATGGAGCGGGTGAACTCGATCACGCGGCCTGAGCCGAGATAGGAGGTGCGCTCGATCTGGAGCGCGGGCGTGCCGGGTGCGAGGCCGAGAAGCTCGGCATCCTCGGGCGGGATCCCGGCGGCGCGCAGACGCTGGATGGCGCGGACGGGCCGGCTGCCGCTGCGCTCCAGATGGGCGTAGAGCGAGCGGCCCACTGCCTCGGGATCGGGCAGAATCCGGGCGGAGAGCGCCGCGCGCTCGATCGCCAGCGGCATGTCGTCGGAGATACGCAGGCGCGCGATGCGGGCGACCTGATCGCCGGTCGACAGGCCCAGCACCATGATCTCCTCGGGCGATGGCGGATAAAGCCCCCGGTCCAGCCAGACCGAGCGGACGTCCATGCCACGCCGCGCCATGTCCTCGGCAAAGGAAGTGAGCTCGGAAAGCGATTGCTCCACGCGGTGCGCCGCCGGGGCAACGAATGTGCCAGAGCCATGGCGCTGAACCAGCACGCCATCGGCGACCAAGGACTGCACGGCCTTGCGCACTGTGACACGGGAAAGATCAAACTTGCCGGCAAGGTCCCGCTCCGAGGGCAGTGCCTCGCCGGGGCGGATGGCGCCCGAGCGCACGGCGCCCTCGATCCAGCGCCGCAATTGCAGGTAAAGCGGCCCGCCGGCCGGCAAGGCCACCGGGTCGTCGCCGAAAAGCGTATGCGCCGCTTCGCTCACGACGCGACCTCGTGCAGGACGAGCGATGTCAGGCTGCAAGACGGCATGGGCTGGCTCCTCGGCCGTCATAATACCAATCACATGCCATTTACCAAGCCTGAATCTTCGGGGACGCAATGATCGCCGCCCCACAACCCTCAATCCCCGCAAACCGCCGTGCGAAACGATAGAGATGTCCCCGCCGGTCTGCGTGACCGCCTAGACAAGTGGTATTTTTTTGGCATTAATGTACGCAGAGGAGATTGCGATGCCCAAAACTGGATATGCTCCGGAAAACGCTCGATCGGCGACGCAGCCCACGGGGCTCGCGAGCACCGAGGCCGGAGCTGCCGGGTATGCCGGCCTCGACACCTGGGCAGACGCGCAGATTCTTTCGGCAATCCTTCACGGCCAGCAGCGCGCCATCGCGGCTGTCGGCGCTACCCTCCCCGCCATCGCGGCAGCCGCCGGGCTTGCAGCTGACGCGATTAGTGGAGGCGGGCGCCTCGTCTATCTCGCCTCAGGCAGCCCGGCCCTCGTCTCGCTTGGCGATGCTCTTGAAATCCCGCAGACCTATGGCGTCCCCCGCAACCGGATCGTGCTGATCTTTGCCGGTGGAGATGCGATCTTCCACAATCTGACGGGCGCCGAAGAGGATGATGGCGCCGCAGCCGAGAGGGCTGTGGCCGACGCCGCCTTAGGACCGGCGGACTGCGTCCTCGGGATCTCCGCGAGCGGTTCGACGCCGTTTACCGTTGCCGGTCTGGCGGCCGCAAAGGCCGCGGGCGCCAAAACCGTCGCGATCGCCAGCAATGCGGGATGCCCGCTATTTGCCTCCGGAGACGTGCAGGTGCTTCTCGAGACCGGCGCTGAGGTCATCGCGGGCTCGACCCGGATGGGCGCCGGGACGGCGCAGAAGGCGGCCCTCAACATGATATCCACGCTGATGGGCGTCCGGCTCGGCCACGTCCATGACGGCATGATGGTCAACGTCACCGCGGACAATGACAAATTGCGGGCGCGGGCCGCGCGCATGATCGGGCAGATCGCCCGCGTCGACGATAAGGCCGCTCGCGAAGCGCTTTCGCGCACGGGTGGGGCGGTGAAAACGGCAATTCTCGTTGCGGCGGGTGCGGAGGGGCCGGATGGCGCCCGCGCGCTGCTCGAGGAGACTGGCGACAATTTGCGAAGGGCACTCGACCGGCTTTCCGGCCGGTGACCGGCGCCAGGGCAGGCACGGGACGCCAACGGCGCCCGTAAACGACAACAGAGAGGATGCGACATGGTATTGCAGAAGAGACTGATGCTGGCGAGCGCCGCGCTCGCGATCGCAGCGGGCACGGGCGGCGCCTACGCGCAGGACGTTACGCTGACCATCGAAAGCTGGCGCAATGACGACCTGACCATCTGGCAGCAGACGCTGATCCCTGCCTTCGAGGCAGCCCACCCGGGCATCCGCGTGCAGTTCAATCCGTCCGCGCCGACGGAATACAACGCCGCTCTCAACGCAAAGCTCGAGGCTGGCTCGGCGGGCGACATCATCACCTGTCGGCCATTCGACGCTTCGCTGGCTCTCTATCAGGACGGCTATCTGGCCGACCTTTCCGATCTTGAAGGCATCGCCAATTTCTCGGACGTGGCGAAGTCCGCCTGGTCGACCGACGATGGCGCTCAGACCTTCTGCGTGCCGATGGCTTCGGTGATTCACGGGTTCATCTACAACGCCGACGCCTTTGCCGAGCTTGGCCTCGAAGAGCCGACGACCACCGAAGAGTTCTTCGCGGTCCTCGACGCGATCGAAGCCGACGGGACCTACATCCCGCTCGCGATCGGGTCGGTGGATCAGTGGGAATCCGCCTCGATGGGCTATCACAACATCGGCCCAGCATACTGGGCAGGCGAAGAAGGCCGCCAGGCTCTCATCGCCGGCGAAGCCAAGTTCACCGACGAGGAATGGGTCGAGCCGCTTCGCGTACTTGCCCGCTGGGGCGAATATGCCGGCGACGGGTATCAGGCACAGACCTATCCCGACAGCCAGAACCTCTTCACGCTCGGCCGCGCGGCGATCTTCCCGGCCGGCTCGTGGGAAATCGCGCTGTTCGAGGAGCAGGCCGACTTCGCCCTCGGCGCCTTCCCACCCCCGGTGCCCGCTGAAGGCGACACCTGCTATATTTCGGACCATACCGATATCGGCATCGGCATGAACGCCAACACTGCCAATCCCGAGGCCGCCCGCACCTTCCTCAACTGGGTGGCATCGAGCGAATTCGCTTCGCTCTATTCCAACGCTCTGCCGGGCTTCTTCGCGCTCTCCAGCGAGCCCGTGACGCTCGACAACCCGCTTGCGAACGAATTCGTTTCCTGGCGCGAGACCTGCGAGTCGACCATCCGGCCGACCTACCAGATCCTCTCGCGCGGCACGCCGAACCTCGAGAACGAGAACTGGCTGCACGCCTCCAACGTGCTGTCGGGCGCCGAGACCCCCGAGGACGCCGCAGCGGCGATCCAGTCGGGCCTCGAGAGCTGGTACACGCCGGGCATGTTCGCCGACTGATCGGCCAGGCATAAACCCGATCCGGGCGGAGCGACCGCCCGGATCGCACTCAATACGAGGGGGTCATCATCATGGCGGTCGACGCCGAACCGGTGCAAAGGCGTGCGCGCCGCTGGCATATCGCGGTATTCCTGGCACCGGCGGTGCTGGTCTACACCGCCATCATGATCATCCCGCTGTTCTCGACGCTCTTCCAGTCCCTGTTCAACACTGTGGGCGGTCAGCGAACCTTCGTAGGGCTCGCCAATTTCATGGTGCTTTTCGGCGATCCGCGATGGGCGGCAAGCTTCTGGAACGCACTCTGGAACAACACCTGGTTCTTCATCATCCACATGCTGGTGCAGAACCCGATCGGCGTGGTGCTGGCGGCGATCCTGTCCAACCCCTCGCTGCGCCTGAGGGGGTTCTACCGCACGGCGATCTTCATCCCCACCATCCTCTCCTTCGTGATCGTGGGGTTCGTGTGGAAGCTGATCCTGTCGCCGCTCTGGGGCATCGCGCCCAACATGCTCGACGCCATCGGGCTGCGCTCGCTCTTTGCGCCATGGCTCGGGCAGGAAGGCGCAGCGCTGACCACGCTGGCGCTGGTTTCGGTCTGGCAGTTCGTCGGCATCCCGATGATGCTGATCTATGCGGCGTTGCTCTCGATCCCCGACGAGGTGATCGAGGCGGCCGAGATGGATGGTCTCACCGGTTTCAGCCAGTTCTTCAAGATCCAGCTGCCGCTGATCTTGCCGACCATCGGCATCATCTCGATCCTGACCTTCGTCGGTAATTTCAACGCGTTCGACCTCATCTATGTGAGCCAGGGTGCGCAGGCCGGACCCAATTTCTCCACTGATCTCCTCGGCACGCTGCTCTATCGCACCTTCTTCGGCTTCCAGCTGCAGCAGGGCGACATCAATATGGGCTCGACCATCGCGACCATGATGTTCCTGATCATTCTGGTCGGGGTTTCGATCTACCTCTTCGCGATCCAGACGCGCCTGCGGAGGTACCAGTTCTGATGCGCGCCGCACGGTCCTCCCTGCCCCGTACCATCGCCGCCCATGCGGTGCTGCTGACTTATACGCTGATCGCGCTCTTCCCGGTCTTCGTCGTGGTCGTCAACGCCTTCAAGAACCGGCGCGCGATCTTCAACGAACCGCTCGCGCTTCCGAATGCGGAGACCTTCTCCATGATCGGGTTCGAGACGGTGACGAGCCAGGGCAATTTCCTGCTCTACTTCCAGAACTCCATGATCGTGACGGTCGCATCGCTCATCTGCGTTCTGCTGTTCGGAGCAATGGCGGCGTTTGCCCTTTCGGAATACCGGTTCAAGGGCAACACGCTGATGGGGCTCTATCTAGCGCTCGGGATCATGATCCCGATCCGGCTGGGGACGGTTGCGATCCTGCAGATGATGGTCGCTTCGGGCCTCGTCAACACGCTGACCGCCCTGATCCTCGTCTACACGGCGCAAGGCCTGCCCCTGGCGATCTTCATCCTTTCGGAATTCATGCGCACGGTCTCCGACGACCTCAAGAATGCAGGCCGGATAGACGGGCTATCGGAATACAAGATCTTCTTCCGCCTGGTGCTGCCGCTGGTGCGGCCCGCGCTCGCTACCGTCGCGGTCTTCACGATGATCCCCATCTGGAACGATCTCTGGTTCCCGCTGATCCTGGCGCCGGGCGAATCCACCAAGACGGTGACGCTGGGCGCTCAGATGTTCATCGGCCAGTTCGTCACCAACTGGAACGCTGTGCTGGCGGCACTGAGCCTCGCCATCGTTCCCGTTCTCGTCCTCTATCTCATCTTCTCGCGCCAGCTCATCCGCGGGATCACCTCCGGAGCCGTCAAATGAGCGAAAAACCGATCCGGGTCCTCGTCGCGGGCCTCGGCAATATGGGGCGCTCGCACGCCCTCGCCTATCACAACGAGCCGGGCTACGAGATCGTGGGGCTGGTGAGCCGTGGCGGCTCCGTGCCCGAGGGTCTCGGGGACTATCCACATTTCACCGATTTCCACGCAGCGCTGGCCGAGACCAAGCCCGATCTCGCCTCGATCAACACCTATACCGATACCCATGCGGAATATGCGATTGCCGCGATGGAAGCGGGTGCGCATGTGTTTCTCGAAAAGCCTATCGCGGCCAATGTGGAGGACGCCCGGGCAGTGGTCGACGCCGCGCGCCGCCACAATCGCAAGCTCGTGAT
Organism: Arsenicitalea aurantiaca; assembly: GCF_003994485.1. Classification (GTDB taxonomy): domain Bacteria; phylum Pseudomonadota; class Alphaproteobacteria; order Rhizobiales; family Devosiaceae; genus Arsenicitalea; species Arsenicitalea aurantiaca. The sequence continues at coordinate 136,952 of NZ_RZNJ01000002.1, read as the reverse complement.
CGGCTACATCCTGCGTCACCACCCCTCCTGGATCGATTTCATCGCCAAGGCGCGGGAACTCGGCCCGCCCTATGTGATGCGCATGAACCTCAACCAGCAATCGGCCGGCAAGGAGTGGATGACCCACAAGCGGCTGATGGAGAACACTTCGCCGCTGGTCGATTGCGGGGTGCATTATGTCGACGTGATGTGCCAGATCACCGATGCGCGGCCGGTGCAGGTGCGCGGCATGGGCGTGCGGCTCTCGAGCGAGATCGCCGAGAACCAGGTCAATTACGGCCATTTGCAGGTGCTCTACGAAGACGGCTCAGTGGGCTGGTACGAGGCCGGCTGGGGCCCGATGATTTCCGAGACCGCGTTCTTCGTCAAAGACGTGATGAGCCCGAACGGGGCGGTTTCGATCGTCATGGACGAAGGCGCCAAGAGCGCGGACATGGATACCCATACGCGCACCGCGCGGATCAAGGTGCACCACGCGGCCCTCAAGGCGGACGGCAGCTTTGCGCGCGAGGACCAGTGGTATTCAACCGAGGACGAGCCGGGGCACGATGCGCTCTGTGCGCGCGAGCAGGCGTTCATGCTGAAGGCCATTCGCGAGGACCTCGATCTTTCGCGCCACAATGAAGACGCGGTGCGCTCGCTCGAGATCGTGATCGCAGCGGAGACCAGCGCCCGCGAAGGTCGCGCGGTGGATTTGTGAGGGAAACGGCATGACCGCGCTCAGACTCGAGAACGTCACAAAGGCCTTTGGCGGCACCCAGGTGCTGCACGGCATCGACCTCACGGTGGAAGATGGCGAGTTCGTCATTTTCGTCGGACCTTCGGGCTGCGGAAAGTCGACCCTTCTCCGCATCATTGCCGGCCTCGAGGATGCGAGCGGCGGCAAGGTCTTCATCGGTGACCAGCTGGTCAATGCCACCCCGCCGGCCAAGCGCGGCATCGCCATGGTCTTCCAGACCTACGCGCTCTATCCGCATCTGAGCGTCAAGGACAACATGGCGCTGGGTCTGAAGCAGGCGGGCACGCCAGCGGCCGAAATCGAGGCGAGGGTCGGCAAGGCGTCCTCCATGCTCTCGCTCGACCAATATCTGAAGCGCAGGCCGGCCGAACTGTCTGGCGGGCAGCGCCAGCGCGTCGCCATCGGCCGGGCCATCGTCCGCGAACCGACGCTCTTTCTCTTTGACGAGCCGCTCTCCAATCTCGATGCGGCGCTCCGCGTCAACACGCGTCTCGAGATCGCCAGGCTCCACCGCGAGCTCTCGGCCACCATGGTCTACGTCACCCACGACCAGGTCGAAGCGATGACGCTGGCGGACAAGATCGTGGTGCTCAATGGAGGGCGGATCGAGCAGGTCGGCTCGCCCATGGAACTCTACAACAAGCCGGCCAACATGTTTGTCGCCGGCTTCATCGGCTCGCCTCAGATGAATTTCCTGCCGGCCGACACTTCAGGCCAGGGCGGGGCCACGACGATCGGGGTGCGGCCGGAACATCTCTCGATCAGCACCGAAGCCGGAGACTGGGCCGGACGGCTCGTCCATATCGAGCATCTGGGGGCAGACACCAACCTCTATCTCGAAACCAAGGCCTCCGGGCTGATCACGGCCCGCGTCTTTGGCGAAGTCCACCATGCGCCGGGCACCGAACTCTTCGCCTCGGCGGAGCCAAGGCACCTCTATCGGTTCGACGCCGAGGGGCGGACGATCGCCGCGGTGTAGGTCGCTCCACTTCTCCGCGCCGTCACCGGCCCCGTCCCGTCTGTCCGTGCGCGCAGCGCTGGCTGGACCAGGACATCGCAGACAAAGAAAAGGGCCGGGGTGTTGCCACCCCGGCCCTTCTTGCGCGCTGATCGCCCGGCTTACGGGAGAATGGCGATGTCGCGCAGGCCTGCCTCAAAGCCGTCATAGCCGGCAAGAGCGCCGAGCTCGGTGGTAGCGCCGGACTCGAGATCGACCGTGTAGAGCGTCGAATCGACGACGAGATAGGCGGTGTTGTCGCCCTCGGCCATCGCCTTGATGTCGAAGCCATAGGTCTCGCCGGAGACGCCGAGATCACCACGGGTCTCGATTACGCCGTCATTCGGAGCTGTCTGCTGAAGAAGGATACCGAGACCGGCATCGATGTCGTACTGGGCGGTCGCCTCAGGGGTGCCGATCGAGTTGATGTAGGCGGTCGCCACGACCATGGAATCGGCCGCATCGGCGTTTGCATCGCCTTCAGCGAAATTCAGATCGCCATCGACAAGCGTCTCGCCGGTGTCGACGTTGAGGCGAAGATTAGTGCCATCCGAGCCCATGAAACGCAGGCGGTCGGCGACCGGGTTGAAGTCGACCATGGCGCTGGCGCCGTCCGGAATGGTCTCGGTGATGGTCGAGACGTCGGTGGTCGCGCCGGTCTCCCAATCGATGGTCACGATGCGCTGGTCGGAGGTGATGCCGTAAAGCATGTTGTCGGCCGGACGGATGTCGAAGCCGTGCAGGACATCGACGCCATCAAGGTTCACGGTGCCCGAGACTTCGAGGGTTTCGGTGTCGAACCAGACGAGCGTGTTGTTGCCGGTAAGGCCGACTGCAGGAGCAGCGAGAGCGGCCGACGTGAGTGCCAGGGCACCAGCACCGGCGAGCAGGGTCGTCTTGAGGGTATGGGTAAAGCGGGGCATGGGTATCTCCTCAGTTCTTTTTGTTGCCGGCGGGTCGGGCGGGGGCCCGTTTCGCCTCGTTACGAAGGGACTACCCGCGGGGTCGTGCATCTGGATGCACCGGCACCGAATATTTTTTTAAGTTGCATCGATCGGGGCTTACCGCGTGTAATCCGACCGTGACAGGAACGAGGACACCGCATGCTGGACAGAACGGCCGACGAGGCCAACGCATGGATGGCCAGAGTGGCGAAGGGCGACCGGCAGGCGCTCGAAATGCTGTTCAGAAGCGAAGCGCCGCGGATGATGGCGGTATCCCGCAGGATCGTCCGGCGCACCGATCTTGCCGAAGAAGTGGTTCAGGAGAGCTTTGTGACCGCATGGCAACGCGCGGCCCAGTTCGATCCGGAACGCGGCAATGCGCGGGCGTGGCTCACGACGATCGTGCGCAACAGGTCGCTCAACATGCTGAGAGACGGCGCGCGGGTCGATCATCATGACGGCGAGACGCTCGAGGCGCTTGGTGATCGCGTCGGGGATGCGCATGACGCCTATGATCGCCTGCCCGACCGCGACGCCCTCAAGGCCTGCCTGTCCCGGCTCGACGAGACCAAGCGACGCTCGATCCTCCTCTGCTATGTCGTCGGAATGAGCCATGGCGAAGTGGCCGCGAAGCTCGACGCACCCCTCGGCACGGTCAAGGCCTGGATACGCCGCGGCATGAGCGCCCTTCAGGAGTGCATGGCGTGAGCACCAATGACGAGATGGACCGGATCACCGGCTATGTGCTCGGGACGATGGAAGCAGACGCGCGCGACGCGTTCGAGGCCGAGATGCTGCGCGACGCCGGTCTTCGTGCGCGCGTCGACCGGCTCGCCGGACAGATGTCCGCGCTCGATGACACCGCCCTGCCGGAAGCCGTGCCCGAGGGACTTTGGGCCCAGATCGAAACACGGCTCGGCGCGACCCCGCAACTGGGTCGGGTCACGCCCTTCCCGCCCGCGGCCGCGCGTCGACGCGGCGGATTCGTCGGGCGCCAGGCAGCGCTGATGGCAGCCAGCCTCATCGTTGCGGCTGCGGTCGGCTATTTCGCCGGCGGCCAGGGCACCGGGCTCGGTCCGCGCGATCCGGTCGTGATCGCGGTGCTCGTCAACGAGGCCGACGGGAGCCCCGGCGCCATCGTTGAGGCGTTCGGAGACGACAGCGTCAACATCGTCTCGCTCGAAAACTTCGTCGTTCCCGAAGGCAAGGTGCTCGAAGTGTGGACCCTGCCGGATGCGGACACCGGCCCGGTCTCGCTCGGCCAGCTGCCGCAGGCACAGCGCGCGACGCTGAGCGGGCCCAACCTGCCCCTGCCCGATGCCGGGCAGCTCTACGAAATTACCTTGGAAGATGCGCCCGCATCGCCCACCGGGCGGCCCACCGGGCCGATCCTCGTCAAGGGCTTTGCGCGGGTTCCGGTGCTCTGAGAGCGCCAATGATGATGGTATGGGCGGGGACCCGGTGGGCCCCCGCCGACTTGCCTCAGGCCGTCCAGCCGCCATCGATCACGTGAACCTGGCCGGTCGTATAGGTCGCTGTCGCGAGATAGAGCGCCAGGTCGGCGATTTCGGCCGGGGTTCCGATGCGCCCGATCGGCTGGCGCGCGTTGAACTCGGCACGGGCTTTTTCGTAATTGCCAGTAGCCTTTAGCCGCTCCTGCAGAGACGGAGAATCAACGGTCCCCGGGCAGATGGCGTTGACGCGGATGCCCTTGGTTACGAAATCGGCCGCCACGGATTTCGTGAGCCCGATCACGGCCGCCTTGGTGGCCGAATAGACGAAGCGGTTGGGCACGCCCTTCACCGAGGACGCAACCGTCGCCATGTTGATGATGGCGCCGTCGCCGCGCTCGACCATGCCTGGCAGAATGGCCTTGATGGCGCGGATCTGCGCCTTCACGTTCAGGTTGAAGGCGAAATCCAGATCGGCCTCGGTGGCTTCGAGGATCGTGCCGCCATGAACCACGCCAGCGCAGTTGAACAGCACGTCGATGCGGCCGATTTCGGCGACGAGCGCGTTGACCGCTGCGTCGTCGAGCACGTTCAGGATACGCGTCTCGACATTCGGCAGGCCTTCGAGCTCGGCAAGCTTTTCAGCGTTGATGTCGGTCGCGATGACCCGCGAGCCGGCGGCGGCGAACGCCTCCACCGAGGCCCGGCCGATGCCTTGTGCCGCTGCGGTGATGAGGCTCACCTTGCCGTCCAGACGTCCCATAATTCCTCCAATACTCTTTGGCGCGGCGGACTATAGGGGAGCCCGCCCCCGCACGGAACGTGAAATGCGCGTGCCGACGCGCAATGCCCTGATATTTCCTTGGGCTCTTCGGAAGCGCCTGCCTCGCCACTGCGCTTGGCGCGCAGGGCGACGCCTGCTACGATTCGCTTCCGTTCGAGGAGCAGAACCGCGTTGAGTGACATCGTCAGCCCTCCGCCTCCCCCACATCCCCAGCAGGAGCCGAGGCTTCTCGGCCTCGCGGCGCCGGCGCGTTCGGCGCTCGTGACGCCGATCTCTGCCGCACGCTGGCTGTTGCTGGCGGTGCTCATTGCCTTCGTCTATTTCTTCCACAGCTTCCTCGCACCGGTCCTCGCTGCGCTCGTCATCGGATTTGCCAGCTGGCCGATCTACCGACGGGTCCTTGCCGCGATGAACGGCAACCGGACGCTGGCCGCGAGCCTGATGCTGGCGGCGATCGTCACCTTCCTCGTCGTGCCGGTTCTGATCGCAGTCTTTTATGCCGTGGCCGAAATCCGGGAGCTGGTGAACTGGGGCCTCGCGGCCAATGCGCAGGGCGCGCCGGCGCCCGAGTGGTTCCTCACGACGCCGCTCATCGGGGAATGGCTGGTCGAGCAGTGGATGGTCTATGTCGGCCAGCCGGGCGCGATCGGACAGCTGCTGCAAATCGTGGGCGGGAATAATCTGGGCAACATCTATCGCGGTGTGCTCGCGACGGGCGCCAATGCGCTCAACCTGCTGCTGGCGCTGCTTTTCATGCTGGTTGCGCTGCTCTTCGTCTATCGCGACGGGGCGCATTTCGCGAGCCAGCTCGACCGGTTCGGCGAGCGCATCCTGCCGACCCGCTGGAGCCGGATTTCGCGTGTCGTTCCTGCCACCATTAGTTCGACGGTAACCGGCATGACGCTGATCGCGATCGGCGAAGGCATCATCCTGGGCATCGCCTATGCCATAGCCGGGGCGCCCTCGCCCGTGCTGCTCGGGGTGATCACCGGCATCGCCGCGCTGATCCCCGGCGGCGCCCCGCTCTCGTTCACCCTGGTGTCGCTCTATCTCGTCGCCAGCGGCTCGCCCGTTGCAGGGCTTGCACTCTTTGTCTGGGGATCGGTCGAACTCTTCATCGTCGACAAGACGCTTCGGCCCAAGCTCGTCGGCGGACCGATCAAGCTGCCTTTCCTCCCGACGTTCTTCGGGCTTATCGGCGGCGTCAAGACCATGGGGTTTCTCGGGCTCTTCATCGGCCCGGTGCTGATGGCGCTCCTAGTCTCGATCTGGCGCGAGTGGGTCCGCGAACTCGATATCGCGGACGCGAAGACGACCGAAGAAAGCCGGATTAGCACGAAGCTGAACGCAGGCTGAACCGGTCGTTCAAGGCCTCTTCACGCAATCGCCGCTATCACGGCAATGCGATCGGCGACGACTGCCCGTCCCAGCCGATCCCCAGCCGCCGTGTCGGGGGCAAGAGACCTGCCGTGTCCCCGCGACGCGGCAGGTTTTCGGGCTCAGAGTCCTTCGAGATCGATCTCCGTGATGTGCCATCGCCCGAGATTGGCCGTGTACATGCGGTTGCCTTTGAGCGCCACATTGGTGGGATGCGCCATGGTCGTGGCATGCGGGTCCTCGATGAAGATTTCGGGGGCGCCGCCGGGCTTCAGCCGGTAGATGCGGCTGGGCTCGTAGCACGAGACATAGAGCGTGCCATCGGGCGCGAGCGCGACACCATCGGGAACATTGTCGAGGTTCTCCGCAATTGCGCGCGGCTCGCCCGCACGACCGTCGGCTTCGATCGGGACATAGCTCAGCAGTTGAACGTCGGACTGGACGACGTAGAGGCCCCTGCCCTCGGCGTCCATGCACATCCCGTTGGCGAAGTCGAAATCGGCATCGCACCAGACACCGCCTTTGCCGGTGGCGAGATCATAGCGATAGATGCCCGGGCCGATATTGCCATTGCCGCGGCTGTCCGAGACGTAGAGATGGCTATTCGCCTCGTCGAGGACGGGGAAGTTGGGAACGAGAATGCCCGGTTCGGTGAACCGCTCCATGGCGCCTGAGCCTGCGTCGTAGCGGAAGACGGCCTTGTGCCGGAGATCGCAGGCGTAGCAATTGCCGGCAAGATCGAAGGCGATGCCGAGCAGGAACCCGCCGGTCTCGGCCATCAGTTCGACCCGCGACCCGTCGGCCGGGATCCGCAGGAGCTGGCCGATCTCGTTGCCGCACCAGATGGAGCCATCCGAATGAACCGCAACGCCCTCAGGGTGAGCAACGCGCGGATCGGTAAAGGTGCCATCGAAGAAAACGCGCGCGGCGCTCATGGGCAAGACTGGCATCGGTTTCCTCCCGAGAAATGTGAGCTCAGATCGGCTCGGCTTCGATCCGGTAGCGGGTGACGAAGGTTTCGCCTGCGACGAAATCGCGCGCGGTGGGCGTGCCGGAAGCCGCGACGGGGTTGTCGGCCTGAGCCGTGTCTATGCCGAGCCCGAAGGGCGAGCAGATGGGCTCTATGCCCAGCGAGACGTTGCGGCCGCTCCACGGGGCCATCTTGCGCCCGCGATTGGAGTACCAAAGCAGCACCGAGGGGAAATGCTCGGGCTGCCAAGAGAGGCGAACGCGATAGCCTTCGGCGCGGTTGGCGAGCGCCATGGTGCCGGCGACGCCGTTGAGCTGGAGCAGTTCCTCGATGTCCTCGGCGAAGGGGAGCGTCGTTGCATCGCGCGTGCCGCCGGCGCGGCCGGGGACGGCTGAAAGATCGGCGAAAGTTTCGTCCATAGCAAAGAGCGTCGCGCCCGGCTCCACGGTGCCGGGATAGGTCCGGCCGTGGTCGAACTTGCCGGGCTCAAGAGTGGCGCCACCGGCTTCGGCTGGCAGGTGGAAGGTGGGGTGAAGCCCGATCGGCAGGCGGCAATCGTGCCGGATCTCGATGCGAAGCTCAACGTCGACAGCGGGCGCGGAGGGATCGGGCGTGACGATGCGCTCGAGGCGGCGAACCGGATCGGCCTCGGGATAATCGAGGGACAGGCGGAGCGTTTCAGCGTCACAATCGCCCCAGGTCCATGGGACGTTGGAGCTCAGGCCATGGACCTCTTCATCGGGCGCGGGCGGCGTCATGTGGCGGGCCCAGGCCTCGGGAGCGTCGTCCCCCGGCACGGCATAGCCGAACGGCACGCAGGGCCATTCGCCGCGCAAGCGCCTGAGAATCCCCGGAAGCGCCTCCATTCCCGCTTCCTCGGCCCAGGGGCCGACATGCATGGGGCTGACCTGCGCGCCATTGGCGAGAAGGAAGGTGATCGGCGCGAGCATCGCGCCCTGGCGCTGGACCACCAGCGCGCCGTGCTTCCAGCCCAGACCGCGATACTCCTCGCCCATTTCTACTCTCCCGATGCTGCGGCCGCTTTCGCCTTTTCGGCGGCGCGGGCGGCGCTCTTGGCGGCAAACTCCTGGACGCGTTGCTGTCCGATCTGACTGCGATAAAGAGCGGTGACGAGGTCGCGCTCGTGCACGAGCCCGCTCTCGAGATCACCCTCGAGCGCCAGCGCGGTCAGCGCCTTCATGCCCTCTATGGCGGCGGGCGGCTCGTCGGCGATGAGGCCGGCGATCTCGATAGCGCGCGGCAGCACGGCATCGGGGGCAAGCAGTTCATTGACGAGGCCGGGCACGACGAATTCGGCGGCAGGCATGATCGCGCCGGTCATTAAAAGCATGTGGGCGCGGTTGCGACCGAGCTTGCCGACACTGCGCTGTGTGCCGCCGCCGCCGGGGATCAGTCCGAGCTTGATCTCGGGCAGGCCCATCTTGGCGGTTTCGGATGCGATCACGATGTCGCAGCAGAGGACGAGCTCGAACCCGCCCCCGAGCGCGAAGCCGTTGACCGCCGCGATCACCGGTTTGGCGTTGTTCTCGATGGCAGCGTACATCCGCCCGCCATTCTGCTGGAAGGCATCGAATTCGGGGCCAGTCTGGGCGGCGTATTCCTTGATGTCGGCACCGGCCATGAAGCCCCGCCCCTCGCCCGTGACGACGATGGCCCCAATGCCGGGATCGAGCGAGAGCGCTTCGAACGCCGTCGTGATCTCGGACTGCATGAGCCGGTTCATGGCGTTGAGCTGGTCGGCCCGGCGGAAGGTGACGAGCGCGACGCGGCCGCGCTGCTCGACAGTCAGGGTTTCATAGGCCACGGATCAGGCCTCCGAGACGGTCATGTCGCCGCCTTCTTCGAGCCTCGCGATCGTTTCGGCAGAAATGCCGAATTCGGCGAGAATTTCGCGGCCGTGCTGGCCGACCAGTGGCGCCGGCCGGTCAATGGTCGGCTGCGTCTCGCTCATGCGGATGGCAGGCCCGACGACGCGCACGGTACCGGCGCGCGGATGCTCATAGCTGGTGATGAGCCCCAGGTGGGTGACCTGCGGGTCTTCGGCGGCCTTGCGGATGTCCTTGACCTCGGCGCACCAGATGTCGGCTGCGAGCAGGCGATCGAGAAGGTCGGCCGTGCCGAACTTCTTGGTCTCCGCGTTGACCTTCTCCCACACCTCGTCGCGCTTTTCGAAGAGCGTGCCCAGATCATCGTAGACAGCAAGCGCAGGCGCTTCGAGGGTTTCGTAGAGAGTCTTAAAGGGACTCATGGCGATGGTGACGTAGCCGCCATCGGCGGTCTCGTAAACGCCGAACGGCGCCTGCATGCCCGGATGGCCGATGCCCGAATTGGGCCGGACGAAATCCTCGCCGAGATTAAGGACACCGACATATTCCTGATTGAGGTGGGCGATGAGCCCGGCGAGCAGGTTGACCTCGATCTTCTGGCCGATGCCCGTCTTCTCGCGATAGTAGAGCGCCGAGAGGATGCCATAGACCATGTTCATGGCGCCGATCTGGTCGGCGAGGCCAGCGCCGACCGGCACCGGGTTCTGGTCGCCGCGGCCGGTATTGGCCATGAGGCCCGACAGCCCCTGGATCAGCATGTCCTGGCCGGGGCGGGTGACGTAGGGGCCGTCCTCGCCATAGCCTGAGCCCGAGCAATAGATAATGCCGGGATTGACCGCCTTGAAGTCCTCATACCCGTAGCCGAGCTTGGCGAGGACGCCGGGGCGGAAATTCTGCACCACGACATCGGCCTTTTTCGCCATCTCCATGATGATGGCATGGACTTCGGGGCTCTTGAGGTTAAGGGCGAGCGAGCGCTTGTTGCGGTTCCAGGCCAGAAAGTTCGGGCTCTCCGAGCCGCCGACCCATTTGGCGAAAAAGGTCATCGACCGGAACATGTCGCCCGAGCCGGCGCGCTCGATCTTGATGACGTTGGCGCCCATGTCGGCCAGAAGCTGGGTGGCGAACGGCCCCTGCAGCAGATGGCTGAAATCGAGGATGGTGACGCCGTTGAGGGCCTTGTTCATGAAAGACTTTCCGTTCGGTTAGACGAGGTCGGGCACGTAGCGCGGGGCGGCGGTGAGGCCGCCATCGACGCGCAGATCCGTGCCGGTGGTGAAGCCGGCCGCGTCCGACGCGAGATAGATCGCGGCCTCGGCGACTTCGGAAGGTTTGCCGATGCGCCCGATAGGGTGCATCTTGACCCACGCGCGAGCGACCTGATCGCCGAGCTCGGCAACGATCTTCTCGTTCATGGGCGTATTGATCGTGCCCGGCGAAATCGAGTTGACGCGAATGTTGTGCGGGCCGAATTCGACGGCCATCTGGCGCGTCATGGCCATCACGGCCCCCTTGGCGCCGGCATAGGCGGTCCAGCCATCGAGCCCGATATGGCCCTGCGCGGAGGCCATGTTGATGATGGAGCCCGAATTCTGGGCGATCATCTGTGGCAGCGCGAACTTGCAGCCGCGAAAGACCGAGGTCAGGTTGACCGCGATCAGGCGGTGCCATTGCTCGTCCGTCATCTCGTGGACCGGCATGCCACCAATGGCGATGGCGGCATTGTTGACGAGAATGTCGAGCCGGCCGTGCTCGGCGATTGCGCCTTCGACCAGCGCCCTGATATCGGCCTCCTCGGCGACGTCACAATGGCGATAGCGGGCCTTGCCGCCAGCATCGGTGAGGCGTCGGACGGCGGCCTCGCCCTTTTCATCGTCGACATCGGAGAGCCAGACCGTCGCGCCCTCGCGGGCAAACCCCTCGGAGATCGCGAAGCCGATGCCGTCCGCGCCGCCGGTGACGATTGCAATCTTGCTTTCAAGCCGTCCCATGGCCCTGCCCTCCCTCACTGCTTCTGGTTGCGGCGCTTGAACTCATCGAACGCGACCGCCGCGATGATGATGCCCCCGGTGACGACGAGCTGCCACTCCGTGGCAAGGTTCAGCATGCCCAGCCCGTTCGACAGAAATGAGAGGATGAGCACGCCGAGCGCAACCCCCACCAGGCTACCGACACCGCCAGCGAGGCTCACCCCGCCAAGGACGACTGCAGCGACGACCTGGAACTCGAAGCCTAGCCCCGCGACATGGACGGCTGAACCGAGCCGCGAAGAGAGCAGGATGCCTGCGACCCCCGCGAGCAGCGCCGAGATCACGAGGCAGATGAACTTCACACGCCTGACATCGAAGCCGGCAAGCCGGGCCACTTCGGGATTGCCGCCGACCGCGTAGATCTGCCGGCCGAAGGGCCGCATGCGCATCACATAGATGAAGATGGCGAGGATGATCAGCGAGATCAGCGCAGGATAGGGCAGGAAGTCGAAGAACCGGCCGTTGCCGAGCTGGAAGAACTCCTCGAGATAGGCGGTGTCCGGGATCGAGCGCTGGCCGGTGTAGAGATAAATGCCACCCCGGATGATGAACATGGTTCCCAGGGTCGCAATCAGAGAATTGATGCCAAGATAAGCGACGAGATAGCCATTCACCACGCCCACCACGAGCGCCAGCAGGAGCGCGCCGGCAATCCCCAGCGGCAGGGATTCGGTCATGTTCATGATGGTGACGAGCGGAATGCCGACGGCGCCCGCAAGCGAGCCGATCGAGACGTCGATCTCGCCAGACATGACGACGATGGCGACCCCCACCCCGGCGACCATGGCAAGCGAGGCCTGCCCGAGCACGTTGGTGAGGTTGCGGGGCGTCAGGAAGCTCGAGGACGCGAGCGAGAAGAAGATGATCAGCGCGAGCAGGCAGATCAGCAGCGCAACCTCGTTGCGGCGCGCAAGCGTTGCAAGGATGCTCGGGGCCGGGCGCGGAGCGAGGGCAAGGTCAGGCGATTGCGGCATTGAGGATCTTCTCCTGAGTGGCCTCGTCCCGGCCCATGGTGGCTGTGATGCGGCCCTCGGCCATCACCATGATCCGGTCGCTGAGCCCGAGCAGCTCGGGCATTTCCGAAGTCATCATGATGACTGCCAGTCCTTCGGCGGCCAGCCTGTCGATGAGCGCGAAGATTTCCGATTTCGCGCCGACATCGATACCGCGCGTGGGTTCGTCGACGACGATGACCTTGAGCCCGCGCATCAGCCAGCGGGCGAGCAGCACCTTTTGCTGGTTGCCGCCCGAGAGGTTCTTGATGTGCTGCTCGAGGCTCGGGGTCTTGACCCGGAAGCGGTCGACGAATTCCTGTACGGCCGAGCGCTCACGCTTCTCGTCGAGAAAGCTCATATTGGCGAACCGGCCGAGCGAGGCGAGGCTCATATTGTGCATGACGGGGAGCTCGAGCATGAGCCCCTCGGTTTTCCGGTCCTCGGTCAGCAACCCGATGCCGAGCGACACGGCAGTGCGGGTGTCGTGCGGACAGAGCGGGCTGCCGCCGATCGTGATGGTGCCTGTGCGGATGGGGTCGTAGCCGACGAGCGCCTTGGCAAGCTCGGTGCGGCCGGCGCCCATGAGCCCGAAAACGCCCAGCACCTCCCCTGCCCTCGCCTCGAAGGCGATGTCTGCAAGCTTTGCAGTGCTTAGACCGCTGACGCCGACGACCACATCGCCAGTGCCCGCGCCGCGCGAGCGGGGAAAGAGGTCGCCGATCTGGCGCCCGATCATGTCCCGGATGAGCGTATCGCTGGTGTGCGCGGTCTTGGGCTGAGTGGAGATGTGACGCCCGTCGCGGAGGACCGTGACCGTGTCGGCGATCTCGAAGATCTCGTCGAGCTTGTGGCTGACATAGAGGATAGCGATGCCGAGGCTCGTCAGCCGCCGGATGACGCTGAAGAGCATCTCCACTTCGGTCGGCGTGAGCGAGGAGGTCGGCTCGTCCATGACGACGATGCGCGCTTCGGACGCCAGCGCGCGAGCGATCTCGACCATCTGCTGCTGGCTGACGGGCAGGTCGCCGGTGCGCGCATCGGGATTGACCTTGAAGCCTATGCGATCAAAGAGCGCCGCAGCATCGTCCCGGATCTTGCGCCAGCGGATGTTGCCGGCGCCGGAGGTCGGATAATCCTCGAGGAAAATGTTCTCGGCGACGGTGAACTCCGGGATCAGGGCGATCTCCTGAAACACCACCTTGATGCCCTGGCTCAGGGCATCGCGCGGGGTGCGGATTTCGACTTCGCGGCCGGCAATGCGGATGGTGCCGACATCCTTTTCATAGACGCCGGCGAGGATCTTGATCAGCGTGGACTTGCCCGCGCCGTTCTCGCCCATGAGCGCGTGGACCTTGCCCGGCTCGAGCCGGAGATCGACGTTTTCGAGCGCAAGGACGCCGGGAAACCGCTTGCCGATCCCGACCATCTCGAGGGCCGGGATGGAGGTGTCGATGGCCGCTGCATGTCCGGTCCGGGCTTCATCGAGCATCGGATTTCCTCCGCACGAGATCGAGCCAGGTGGCTCCGATGATGACGAGGCCGGGCACGATCATCTGAAGGTCCTGGTTCCAGCGCAGGATGATGATGCCGTTGTCAATGACCTTGAGGACGAGCACGGCCAGCAGCGTTCCGATAAGCGTGCCGCGCCCGCCCATCAGGCTCGTCCCCCCGAGGATGACGGCCGCGATGACCTGCAGTTCGAACCCGCGTCCGGCGGTCGGCTGGCCCGTGTTCATCAGTGATGCAAGCAGCAGCCCGGCGAGCCCGACAAGCATGCCGGTGAAGACGAATACGCCGAGCTTCAGCCGTTCCGAGCGCAGGCCCGAGAGCCGCGCCGCCTTCTCGTTGGCCCCCACGGCGTAGATGTAGCGGCCGACCATGGTGTGGCGGAGAACGACATAGCAGGCGATGAAAACGAGCGCCGCTATGATCACCGGGACCGGAACCGGCCCGACATAGCCCGTGGAAAGATCGGTGAAGAGCCGGATCGAGTGCCGGTTCTGGACGGCTTCGCGGGTGTAAAGATAGATGCCGCCCTGCAGGATCATCATGGTGGCGATGGTCGCGATCAGCGAGTTGACCCTGAGCCGCGTGACGACGAGCCCGTTGAAGAGCCCCACCGAAGCGCCGAATGCGATACCGGCCAGTCCGCCGAGCAGCACGCTATTGGTCTTGTTGGTAACATCCATCGCGACGACGCCGGAAAAGGCGAGCGAGGCGCCTACCGAAAGGTCGACCTCAGCCGCGATCAGCAGCATCGTCATGCCCGAGGCGACGATCAGCACCAGCGCGCATTGGCGCAGGATCGCGACGACATTCTCGACGGAATAGAATTGCGGGGCGCCGATCGATATCAGGACGCAGAGCACGGCCAGAATGACGATCAGTACGATCTCGTTGTTACCCGTCAAGGCGCGTAGCCGGCTCGGCGGCGCGACGGAACTTGCGGTCTCGGTCATGGAACGCGGATCCGGCTATGAACGATGAAAGGTGCCGGAGCCCGAAGGCCCCGGCAGGTTCGAAGGCGCCTAGAGGTCGGCAGCCGTCTTCATGCAGGCGTCGGCAGCCGGTACGGCGTTGACGTTTTCCCAGTTGATGCTGCGCGTCGTGCCTTCGACCGAGTAGTACTGCTGCCACTCGTCGCCAATCATGGTGGCGGTGGGGCTGACGATGTGCTCGGGAACTTCCTCGCCGTTGAAGAGGCTGACGGCAGCGTCGATCGTGGTGTAACCGACCTTCTCGGGGAACATTGCAGCTTCGATCTGGTAGGCCGGCTCGGTGGCCATCAGATTGATGAAGCCGAGGCCCTCGCCGCCCGTACCAACGACGAGCAGGCCATCCTGGGACCGACCAGAGGCTTTCCAGGCCTGCAGGCCGCCCTGGGCGGAGTTGTCGTTGATGCCATAGATGATGTTGATGTCGCTGTTCTGCGCGAGCGCTGCAGAGGAGACTTCGAGCGCGCGGTCGGGGTTACCGCCACCGTCGAGATCGTGAACCATCTCAGCCTCGGGCAGGATGGTGCGCAGCCCGTCCATGAAGCCTTCAGAACGCAGGACGGTCGCCGAAAGCAGCGGCAGTCCGACATTCATGACGCGTGCCTGGCCGTCGAAATTGTCCCGCGCATACTCACCAGCGGCGACGCCGGCGTGGTAGCCCGTATCATAGTCGCAGATGGCGACCATGGTGGTCATGCCGCGCACGGGATTGCCCTCGAGCACGACCGGAATGTCATCCTGGGCGGCACGGCGCAGCAGCGGCACGACGCCATCTTCGTTGACCGGGGTGATGATCAGCACGTCGACGCCCTGGGACATGAAGTCCTCGGCAGCGGAAACCTGACGGGCCGCATCCTGGTTGGCGTCGCGAACCTCGAGCTCGATCCCGAGTTCGTTGGCCCGGTCGGTCATCCCCTTGATGACGTTCTGATACCATTCATGGGTCGCATAATTGACCACATAGCCGATCCGCTCCGGGATCTCCTGAGCCTGAACCGCCGTAGCGGACATGACGGCGATGGTGGCCGTGGCGGCGAGCAGTGTGACGGGGATCCTGAACATCCCGTTTCCTCCCTTTGATGAACCCTTGGCGCTCTCCTCGCCGTGCGCGGACCCTGTCCACTGCCCCGGCGGCGCCCCCGGCCATTGACCGGGTTGGGACACTAATATATTAGTACGTTTTAGTTGTCCAGTGTCGCCGCCAAGGCGCTTTGGACGGGGTAGCGGAGTTGATGGCGCGGCCGGTCAGGCTTTACCCGGAGCTGTGTGAAACCGAATCGGTGCAGTTGGCCCGAGCAGAGGCAGTAGATGTTCGCTACCGACCCCGCGCCGCAGGTAAAGACCCGCTCGACGGCCCAGAACGTGTTCGAACTGCTGCGCCAGGACATCGTGATGGGCGTCCTGCGCCCCACCGAACCCATCCGCGAGGCAGAGATCGCCGCACGCCTGGGCGTATCCCGCACCCCGGTGCGCGAAGCCTTGCTGCGCCTTGCCGGCCTTGGGCTCGTTGAAATCTACCCCCAGAGCGGCACGCGCGTCGCCCCCATCCGTATCGAGAAGGTGAAGGCCGCTCAGCTGATCCGAGAGGTCGTCGAGGTTGAAGTCGTGCGCCGCGCCGCCCTCAAGGCCAGTGCCAGCGACATTGCGGCTCTGCGCGAGATCGTGGAGGACCAGGCGGTCGCCGCGCGCCGGAACGACGCACCATGGTTCTTCGATCGCGACGAAGCCTTTCACAACAGGCTCCACGTCATTGCGGGCCTCGAAAGCGTCGCGGAAGAACTCGAGGACCTCAAGGTCCACCTCAACAGGCTGCGCTACGTCACCCTCAACTGGCCGCGACGGAGCCAGGACATCATCTCCGACCATGCGTCCATGATCGATGCGGTCGAGAGGGGTGACGGAGACGGGGCAGCGCGCGCCATGCAGGATCATCTGAGAACGGTGCTCGGCGCGATGCAGGCCGCCATGGCGAGTGCCGCAAGCGAAACAGCAGCGCCGGAGCCGCGCTCATAATGAAGGATTGACGCAAGTGAAGATCGTCGACGTCCGCGCCACCACGGTTGCCATGCCGCTGGAGGCCCCGCTGCGCCACGCCATCGGCGCGCATTGGGGGCGCTTTATCCGCACCGTCGTCGAGGTCGAGACCGACAATGGCATCATCGGTCTCGGGGAGCTCGGCGGCGGTGGAGAATCCGCCGAGGCCGCTGTTCGCGGCCTCCTGCCCTATCTCAAGGGTCATGATCCCCTGCAGCTCGAGCAGATGCGCTGGAAGATCATGAACCCCACCGCGTCGCTCTACAACAACCGGATGCAGATCCATGCCGCGCTCGAAATGGCGTGCATGGATGCGGCGGGCAAACATCTGGGGATCCGCGCCTGCGATCTGCTGGGCGGCGCGATGCGCGAGCGCGTCCCCTTTGCGAGCTATCTTTTCTACCGCCTGCCCGACGAGAAGACCGGCCGCGGGGGCGAGGTGGACCCCGAGGAGATCGTCGCGCATGCCCGCGCGCTAAAAGCCGAGCATGGCTTCAAGGCGCACAAGCTCAAGGGCGGCGTGTTCGCGCCCGACCATGACGTCGAGGTGACGCGGGCGCTCGGCGCAGCGTTTCCCAATGACGGGCTGAGGCTTGATCCCAATGCCGCCTGGTCCGTCGAGGAGGCGATCCGGGTTGGGCGCGCCATCGAGGATTTGCGCAACGACTATTTCGAAGATCCGACCTGGGGGCTCGAGGGCATGCGCCGGGTGCGTAACTTCGTCCGCATCCCGACCGCGACGAACACCGTGGTCGTCAACTTTGAGCAACTTGCAACAAATATACGCCTCGAAGCCATCGATGTCGTCCTCCTCGACACGACCTTCTGGGGCGGCCTTCGCCAGGCGCACAAGGCCGGGCAGGTTCTCGAAACCTTCCAGTACGGGGCCTCGGTGCATTCATCCGGCGAACTTGGCATCCAGCTCGCCTCCATGCTGCACCTGGGCGCCGCCCTCTCCAACCTCTCCTTTGCGGCCGATGCCCACTACCATCACCTCGTCGACGACGTCATCGTCGGGGGGAAGATGAAGTATGTCGATGGGTCCATCGCCGTGCCTCAGGGGCCCGGGCTGGGGGTGGAGCTCGACCGCGAAAAGCTCGCCCAGTATGCCGAGCACTATCGCGAAGTCGGCGGCTACACCTATGACCGCGACCCGACCCGACCGGACTGGTACGCCGTGCTGCCCGAGCAGCGCTGGGCGGATCCTCGGGCACGCTGACCACTTCAGGCGCGACGGGCGATCAGCGCGGCCGTGCCTTTGCGGTCACGTTCGAGAATTTCGGCAAGCAGTGGCGCGCGGTCCCGGGCGCCTACGAATTCGAGCCGGCGCAGGCCGAGCGGATCGATCTCCTCGCGCAGGAGGCGCAACTGCTCCAAATCCGGCCCGGACCAGGTGACGCAGTCCGGATCGAAAACGATCGGGAAGCCGGTCTCGGCGACGATCTCCTCTCGGCTGGCGCCCGGCATGATCTCGACCACAGCGAAATGCCCCGTTTCGGGATCGAGCCTGAAGAGGCAGAGATTGGTAAGCAGGAGCACGGTGCCCTGGCGGTACCCGGCCGCCTCGCGGTCGTCTGCGGACAGCACGCCGCGCGCCGAGCTGATGGTTTCGACCTCGCGCACCAGCGCCGAAGGGCTGTGGCGGGGCACGTAGACGATATAATTGGCATGCATGTTGGCGACGTCGGACATGCCGCCCTGCCCGGGAAGCCGCAGCTTGCCGCCAGAGGGTTTGGTGAGCTCGAGATTGTTGGTTCGGCCCGCCCCGTCGACCTGGGCCGCCCCGATGATCTCGTGGGTGACGAGACCCGCCTGATAATAGGCGAAGTAGGTGTCGTCGCCGCCGCAATGAGCGACGGCACTCGCGGCATCCATGGGCTCGAGGAGGCTCAGCGTCATCGTGCCCGGGGCGATGTCGACATGGCCGCAGGTGAAGGTGGTGAGTAGCGCGCGGGGGGCGTGGCTGGCCTTGGCCAACCGATAGGCAACATTGGCGAGCGGCGACACTGCCCCGCTGCTGGCAAAGCTTTCGTTATCCAGCAGCATCGCGATCCGCGTGGCCATGATCTCGTCGATGGTTGCCGGGCGAGCCGCATCCAAAGCTGGAGCACGGAAGGGCTCCGGATCGACTGCGCTCAGGAGCGCCGCGTTGCACAGATACGCCCCCGGTTCGCCCTGCGGGCAGGCAAGCCTATCGAGAAGTGAGCCCGCACTCTCCCCCAGCGCGCTTGCGATCGCGGCATAGTCGGTGACGTAGTGCGGGAGACAGGAGGTCGGCCAAGCACCGCCCGGCACTTCGGCGATCGCCGTCACCAGATTGCGGGTAATGATCGCATGGCGGCCAGACTGCCCGAGGCTACCGTCCTCAACGATCTCGTCGACCGTGACGAGCACCTGCCGGGCAGCGCCGACGATGGCGAGATCGAGTGCCCGGGCGCCGACGATTTCAACATTGCCGGAACGGTCCGCGCGCGGTGCGTGGATGAGCACCGTGTCGAGTTCCTGCGCAGCCACGAGCCCGACAAGACGCCCCGACTGCGGATCGCGATGAAAGGAAAGCGCGGGGCAGCGCTCGGCCATGGTCGAGCCGGCAGGAATCTGGACCGGCATGAAGGGCAGGTTCTGCCGTCGGGCGTTGAACGCCTCGATCATCGCGAGGGCCGGCCAGTCCGTGACCGGGATGGTGCCCGTTTCCGCGGCGACGCGGAAGCGTGGGGCAAGCCCGAAAATGTCGAGACTGGAAAAGCAGAGGTCGATCGCGCGAACCGCATCAGCTTCGAGCAGCATTTCGAGCGGCAAACCGCCAGCCCACGCAAAATAGTGAAGGTCGCGCGCGCCGTTCCCGATCACCTCGCGCAAGAGTGCCATCGGCAGTCGGGCAAAATGGTGCCCCCCAATCCCAAGACGCGAGCCACTCTTTACGCGGGCGGCAAGGCACTGGAGCGTTTCGAACGCAGGCGTGTTCGATCTGGCAAGCGAGCGTGAGGCGGACGAAAGGGTCATGGGCAGGATCCGCCTATTGCGGGGGAAGCGGAGGCAGCCGGTTGGCCGCTCCGAGCTCGATTGATATGGCGCGGCCCGCCTGGATCACCTGTCCCACGACGGCGTCCAGCGGCACGAGGGCAGCGCGTTGCGGCATGTAGGGGACCGTGAGTGCTGCGACGACGTGGCCGAGATAATCGAACACCGGCACGGAGATGTTGGTCACGCCCCCGACAGCGAGAGACGTCCTCACCTCGTAGCCATCGGCTGCGATGGCTTCAGCGCGGAGCCGGATGCTCTCGATGTCGGCCCGGTCCCGCCCCTCGGCCTCGAGCTTCGAAAGCAGCGTCTCGCGCTGCTCTGGGGGCGAAAACGCGAAGACGACGACGCCGGAACTCGTCTCCTCGAACTGGAACTTGGCGCCGAGCATCACCGAATAGCGCATGGGCAGGGGTGAATCGATCTGCAGCACGATCAGCGCGTCCCGATCCGAGAGCACTGCGAGGTGGCAGGACTGCATTGTTGCGGGCGCCAGCGTCTGCATGACCGGCAGCGCGGCGTCGGTGAGCTGGCGGACCGAGCTCATCTCGTGGGCCATTTCGAAGATCTTGAGCGAGACCCGATACCTGTCGGATTGGGCCGGGCGGTAGAGATACCCGCGCGCCTCCAACACCAGTATGATCCGGTAGACCTCATGCACGCTACGCCCGAGGCCGACTGCAAGCTCGGTTATCGTCATGCCAGCGGGCTGTCGGACCATGAACTCGAGAATGTCGAGGGTCTTTTCGGCAGCAGGAACGGAATAGGCGCGACGCGTCGCGGCTCCGTCTTCGGCTTCGTTTGCGATCATGGCCCGAGCCATCAGCGACCGGCCACCGGGTCGTTCGCAACTTGCTTCACCGTGGGGCTCCTCCGGTTCTCACCGACAGGAACCTATCAGCCGTTTTCATTCCTGCAAACGCTTTTCACACTAGAAAACGCCGCGCTACGCCGGGGCCCGCAGGCCGACCGATCTCAAATAAAGCCGAGAGCGCCGAGCAGTAGCCCGAGGCCACCGCAAATTGCGAGCGTCGGCAGAAGGCCGAGCTTGTAGAGAAACAGCGTCATCGCCGCGATGATCCCAAGGGCCAGAGCCAGAGGGTCGAGGGTCTCTAGCGCGGGAAGCGGCATCGAGATTGGTCCGAAACTGGCCGTCCCCACCTCGGCAAAGATCACATGGAGCGCGAACCAGATCGCGAGGTTGAGGATGACGCCCACGACCGCTGCAGTGATGGTGGCAAGGGCTCCTGCAAGGGCGGGGCTCGAGCGCAGTCGCTCGATGTGAGGTGCGCCGAGGAAGATCCAGAGGAAGCACGGAATGAAGGTTACCCAGGTCGCCAGGCCGGCCCCCAGAACTCCAGACAGCAACGGATCGAGACCGCCCGCCTCGCGGAAAGCAGCGAGGAAGCCGACATAGGTCAGCACGAGAACCAGCGGACCGGGCGTGGTTTCGGCGAGGGCCAGCCCATCCAGCATCTCTCCAGGCGCAAGCCACCCATAGGTTTCGACTGCCTGCTGGGCGACATAGGCGAGGACG
The DNA here is from genome assembly GCF_003994485.1 of Arsenicitalea aurantiaca. Lineage (GTDB taxonomy): Bacteria > Pseudomonadota > Alphaproteobacteria > Rhizobiales > Devosiaceae > Arsenicitalea > Arsenicitalea aurantiaca. The sequence goes on along the minus strand of NZ_RZNJ01000002.1, from coordinate 115,731 downwards.
GCATAAGCACCGCCAAAGCTGACAACGGCCATCTGGGAGAAAAAGCCCATGATCGAGGTCCAGACGTTGGCCGGTCCGGCCAAGGGCAGGATGAGGAGAAGCGGAGCGGCCCAAAGGCCTCCCCAGATCAAGAGGATCCGCCCCGCCCTCGCCCACCCTGCCCCGCGTCGATCTTCCGGTCCATCCTGGATGACGGCGCTCTCGTCCCCGATCGGAGCCTTGGTCGCGATCATGTCCGGACGCCAGCGTGCCGCGATATATCCGGCCAGCCCTGCGGAGAGGACGACGACAGGGAACGGCACTGAAAAGGCAAAAAGCGCAAGGAACGCGAAAAGCGCGACCAGGCGATTGAAAGGTGTGGTGAGCGCCCGTTTTCCGATCCGCAGGACGGCCTCGACGACGATCGCGAGAATGGCGGCCTTCAAGCCGAAGAAGAGGCTTGCCAACACGTCCGACGACTGGAACATCGCATAAGTCGCCGCGAGCACGACGATGCAGAGAAAGCCCGGCAGGACGAAAAGCGCGCCGGCCACGATGCCTCCCCGCGTGCCATGCAGAAGCCAGCCGACATAGGTGGCGAGCTGCATCGCTTCGGGACCCGGCAGCAACATGCAATAGTTGAGCGCGTGCAGGAAACGGCGCTCCGAGATCCAGCGCTTCTCCTCGACGAGCGTACGGTGCATCAGGGCGATCTGCCCGGCAGGACCGCCGAAGCTGAGGAGCCCGATGCGGGCCCACACCTTGAGCGCCTCGAGAAAACTGGGATGGTCGGGCGCTTCGGAATCGCGTGTGCTGGGGGCTACCATGGTCTCTGTCTCCGTGCGGACAAGAGTGGGAGTGGACAGACAGCGGGCCGGAGTCAATGCACTGGCCGAACTATGACATTTGCGACATGAAGCGCCATGCAAAACGTGCATGGGAGGCTCATGTCATAGATTGACGAGCAACCCCTGGCCGATTGGGGCCGTTTGGTGGCAAGCAATCGCATCCAGCGACCCCGGAGAGCCTTTTTGTCCGCACCGTCGAACCCGCCCCGCGCCACCTACCGCCTACAGCTGAACAAGGCTTTCACCTTCAACGACGCGGCGCGGCTCGCGCCCTATCTCGCCGAACTGGGCGTCAGCCACGCTTACCTCTCGCCAGTGCTGAAGTCCCGGCCGGGAAGTACCCATGGCTATGACACCGTCGATCACGACATGCTCGACCCCGAACTCGGCACCCGTGAAGACTTCGAGGCGATGGCAGAACGCTTCGCCGAGCGGGGCATCGGCATCATCCTGGATATCGTGCCGAACCATATGGGGGTGGGCGGCGCCGACAATGCGCTTTGGCTGGACGTCCTCGAATGGGGACGTCACAGCCTCTACGCGGACTGGTTCGACATCGACTGGACGCCGCCCGAGACGATGCTGCACGACAAGGTGCTGGTCCCATTTCTCGGACAGACCTATGGGGAAGCTCTTTCCGCCGGTGCACTCGTCGTACGCTTCGAACCCGAAGACGGTACGCTGTCGGTCTGGTCGGATGACGCTCACCGGTTGCCGCTGGCGCCGAAGACCTATGGCCTCCTGCTCGATGGTGCCGACGGTGCCCTCGGGCTTCTGGCCCAGCGCTTCCTGGCGCTCGACCCGATGGCGGCGGATGCCCGTGACGCCGGAGAGGCGCTGAAAGCCGAGCTTGCCGCGCTGAGCGCCGAGGACGAAGCTGTCATTCTGGCCGTGGAGGAAAGGCTTGCCCGATTTCATGGTCCCGACGGCGACCATGCCGCTTTCGACCAGCTCATCGGCCAGCAGAACTGGCGGCTGGCGCATTATTCGGTCGCAGCTGACGACATCAATTATCGCCGCTTCTTCATTGTCAGTGACCTCGCCGGCGTCCGCGTCGAGCGGGAAATTGTCTTCGATCATGTGCACCGGCTGATCTTCGAACTCGTCGAGAAGGGTCTCGTGCAAGGGTTGCGGATCGACCACATTGACGGGCTGATCGACCCCAAGGGGTATTGCGAGGCCCTGCGGGCGAAATGCCCGCGGCCGATTTATCTCGTCGTTGAGAAGATCCTCGCGCCGCACGAAGCCCTGCGCCAGGACTGGAACGTGGACGGTACGACCGGGTATGAGTTTGCAACTCGGGTAAACCTGCTACTTGCAGATCCCGAAGGCGAAGCGCCGATGGATCCGGCCTACCGCTCGTTCATCGGCGACCATGAGCCGTTCGAGGCCATCGAGCGCGCCGCCAAGCTCACCATGCTGGACGCCGAAATGGCGGCCGAGCTCAACGCACTGACCGGCCGGCTACGGCAAATCGCGATGGCGCGTCCCGAAACCGTCGACCTCACGGCCAATCGGCTGCGGGAAACACTGAGGGCGGTACTGGCGGAAATGCCGGTTTATCGCAGCTATGTCGACGCCAACGGCGCCACTGCGCCCGATCGCCGGAATATCGGGGTTGCTATCGCACGCGCGCGTCGCAGTGAACCGACGCTGGAAGAGCATTACCTCGATTTCGTCTGCAAGGTGATGTCGGCTGACCCACTGGGCGAAGACGAGCATCCGGGCGACGAGGTGATCGAGGCCGCGATGCGCATCCAGCAGGTCAGCGGTCCGGTCATGGCCAAGGGCCTCGAGGACACCGCCCTCTATCGCTACAACCGGCTGATCGCGCTCAACGATGTGGGCTCTCCGCCCGATCGCTTCCACGCCGGCATCGAGAGTTTTCACGACTTCAACCGGATGCGCGCGCGGACCATGCCACAGGGCATGATCACGACATCAAGCCATGACAGCAAGCGCGGTGAGGACACCCGCCTTCGCATTCTAACCCTTTCGGGCCGGGCCGACGAATGGGCGGCACACGTGGCGCGTTGGCGGGAAATGCTCGACGGCGGCGAAACGCCCGAGATTGCTGCCGATGATTTCTGGCTGATGATGCAGATGCTGCTTGGTGCCTGGCCTGCTGAATGGCCGCTCGAGGGTCCGCTTTCATCCAATGAGACCGACCGCTTCGCCGAGCGCCTTGAAGGCGCGATGGTGAAGTCGCTGCGCGAAGCCCGCCTGCGGACGCGCTGGAGTGCGCCCGACGAGGCCTATGAGGGCGCGATCGGCGAGTTGATCCGCCGCATATTCACATCGGAGTGTGCGGACTTCCTCGAGGAGTTCCGGACATTTTCCGCGAGGATCGGATGCGAAGGTCTTGCGAACGCCCTCATCGAGACGACGCTGAAGCTTACCGTGCCAGGTGTGCCTGACATCTACCAGGGCGCCGAACTCTGGGAGCAGAGCATGGTGGATCCGGACAACCGGCGGAGTGTCGATTATGAGAGACGGCACTCCATGCTGGCCGAAGCGGCAGGCGCCCAGGGGCCGATCGATCTGCTCGACTGGCAGGACGGGCTGCCCAAGCTGACGCTCATTCACCGTCTTCTGGCCCTCCGGGCAGAGTTTCCGGAGCTCTTTTCACGCGGCGACTATCTGCCGATAAAAGTCACGGGAGCAGACGCGGGCCGGGTGCTGGCCTTCACTCGCCAGGTGGATGGTGTGACGATGCTCGTCCTCACCTCTCTCTGGCCGTGGCGGGGTGAAGTTTTGGCAAGCCTCGTCCTCCCGGAACTGCCGAGCGGTCGATGCACCTCGATTCTCGGTGACAACGTGCCAGAGCCGGAATCGGATCGGCTGGACGTCGGTAGCATGCTGAGCGGCCTGCCGGTTGGCGTCTTCCTCTACCGATAGTCAGGCAATACGAGGCAGGTCGAGAGTTTCCTTTTCGTGCACCGGCGCGAGCCGGACGCAGTCTCGGCCGTCCCCCTTTGCCCGGTAAAGACCGCGGTCTGCCCGCGCCATGACGTCATCGACCGAACGGTCATCCGCCAGGAACTCCGTCACGCCCACGCTGATTGAAACCGAAAAACGCGTTTCGGCGCCCTCTATGGCAACCTGACCCATGGCCGCGCGCAGGCGCTCCGCCGTCATGACGGCGCCCCAGGCATCCGTCCCGGGGAGGATGACCGCAAACTCCTCGCCGCCGAGCCGGGCGATGAGATCGTTCTCGCGCAACACCGATCGGCATGCGGCACCGATCGCGACCAGCGCGCGATCTCCCCCGGCATGCCCGTGGGTGTCGTTCACCTCCTTGAAGTGATCCGCGTCGATGAGCAGAAAGCTGGCTCGACTGCCGGCGCGGGTCGCCGCCAAGGTTTCAGTCGCGCGGTCGATCAATGCCCGTCGGTTCGGCAGGCCCGTCAGCTGATCGGTATAGGCGAGCCTGTCGAGTTCGATCTCGAGGTGTTTGCGCTCGGTCACATCCGCATGCGAGACGACGGCGCCATAAATGCCGCGCCCGCCCTTGCGACCCCAGGGTCGACGGAGCGGGCTGACGCGCAGGAAGCTCCAGCGCGGATCGCCGTCGCCGGTGCATTCATATTCGCATGTGTAGAGGTCGATCTCGCCCGCGAGCACAGCGGCGATGCCGTCATGGACGTCCTCAGCGTGCCCCTCTCCCGCATGGGCGGCAACGCTGCAGAGTTCGAGATAGTTGACCCCGATATCGGAACGCGCGGTGTCGCGACCGTTCGATCGACCGAAATCCCGCCATGCGGCATTGACCGCCACGATGAACCCCTCGGAGTCCAGCACGCAGATCTGGGATGTCAGGGCATCGATGACGGCGACTGCAAGATCGGCATTGCGCAAAGCACCTGCCATTCCGGCCTCCTCGGGACTTGTTGGGACTTTAGACCCGATGCGCTAAGCAGTGGTGAAGATTGCTTCGCGATTGCCCGCTAACGACGTGGTGCCGGTTCTTCCCCTTCGGCACATTCGCGCAGGATCCAGTCCCGAAAAAGCCGGACCTTCTGGATTTCTCCATAGACGGGCGGATAGACGAGGGTGTGGGCGCCGGCGATCGTGTCGCCGGTCTCCCGCGGGAAGAGCCGAACGAGCGCCCCGCTCTCAAGATATTGTCCAGCGAACACGAGGCTTTCGAGCGCGATGCCCAGCCCCGATGCCGCCGCCTGCAGGGCAAGGTAACCACGGTCGAAGCGCAGACCGCGCTGAGGTTGTGAGCGAACGCCTCGCGCGCGGAACCATTGCTCCCATTCAAGAGGCGCACGCTCCGAAAAGATGAGAGGGGCCCGCAGCAGGTCCTCAGGGCGAAGATCGGGCCCCAGGGCATCCCTCAAGGCAGGCGGACAGAGGGGCGTCAGCGTGTCGGCCATCAGCGGGGTGACGACCAGCCCCGCCCAGTCCGAATTGCCTGATCGGATCTCCACGTCGGTATCTGTACGAAAGAAATCGACGGGCGTCGGCGAGGCATGGATGCGCAGGTCGATCTCGGGATGTGGCGCCAGAAACCGGCCGATACGAGGGACGAGCCATGCGGGCGCGAAGCTCGGTGGACAGTGGACGGTCAGGACGTCGCTCGCCATGCCGCCAGCAAGCCGCTGGCTTGCCCGCTCGATGCGATCGAAGGCACTTTCGATCGACTGCAGATAGTCGCGGCCAGCATCGCTCAGTGTCATGCGCCGCTGTGCGCGATGGAAGAGGCTGATGCCCAGATGCGCCTCGAGATTGCGCAGCCGGTGGCTGACGGCCGAAGGGGTGATCGACAACTCGCCTGCCGCCGCGGTGACACTGCGTGTGCGCGCGACAGCCTCGAAGGCCTGGAGCGCGCGCAGCGGAGGAAGGTGACGGGACAATTGATGAATCCATTTCAGTCGTCTTGTGCAGATTAATCAATTGCCGTCTTTTAATTCAAGCGCCATGATCGAGTTGCCGTGACTTGAGGGAGGAGATGGCGGAATGACCTTCGACGCGAAGGCGATGGCGCTCGTGCAGACGCGCCTCGCCCATATGCAGCGCCATCGCGACACGCTCGTGATCGACGGGGACGTGCATCCGACCCAGTTCGAAGCCCTGCCACCGGCGATGGCTGAGCAGGTGACGACAGATCCCAACTACTTCCATGGTCGCCCGCTGCTTGCCGACCGCCTGCTGCATCGAATGGCAATGGCCGGGGTGGACATGTCGCTCTGCTGGCAGAACCCGGCCGCCCTGCCCTATGTCGAGGATCGGGCTGAAAACTTCGAGCGCCTCGCCGGCGCAAATGCCCGCATCGCCGAGCTCGCCCACGCGCATCCGGAGCGTGTGATCCCGGCGGGCTGGACCGATCCCAAGGCGCTCGGCGTCGAAGGCGCGATCGCCATGGCCGAGAAATGCGTACGGGAGTTCGGCATGCCCATCGTCAAGATGAACCCGGCGCAGAATTCCTACCCGATCGATGACGAAATGGTGGGGCTCGTCCTCGACAGGATCGTCGCGCTCGGGGCGGTGCCGGCCTTCCATTTTGGCTCCGACACCCCTTTCACGCCTCCCGAAGGTCTGCGGCGCGTGGCGCAGCGGCATCCCGACCATCCCGTCATCGGGGTGCATATGGGCGGTGGCGGCGGTAATTTCGTGGAAGCCGAACCGATCTATCAAGGCGCACGACAGATGGGGCTCGAACAGAGCAACGTCTTCTATGTCCTGAGCGCCATTCGCGACGCCCATATCGAGAGTGCCTTGCTCAGCTATGCTGAAGCGGGTGCCCCGTGGAGCGGCAATCTCGCTGTGGGCAGCGACGCCCCCTATTGCGATGCGGTCTATCATTTCGGCGCCTTCCGGGCGCTCTTTGCCGCGCTGAAGGATGGCGCCCATTATGGAGACCCGCGGCTCGATGCACGGCCGAACCTTTTCGACGACGAGATGATCGCCGGCTTCATGGGCCGCAATCTCGCCGACCTCGTCATTGCCGCGGACCTGCGCATAGCCAGCCTCGCACGAGCGGCTGCATGATCGGCGCCCTGAAACGCGTCGCGGGGTTGGTGAATACGGCCACGGAGTGGGCGGCCGGGCTCCTCGCAATGTTCTTCACCGGCCTTCTGATCGTTTCGGTCTTCTCGCGCTACGTGTTCGATATCTCCATCGTGACGGGCGTGGAGATGACGCGGATCGCATTCTGCTGGTCCGCATTTCTCGCCGCTGCGGCAGTCGTGGCGCGCGGCGGACATATCAGGATCGTGGTCGGCGTTTCGATGCTGCCGCCCATGGGACGGCTCGTCATCCACCGCTTCGTCTGCCTCGTCATCATTGCCTTCGGGCTCACCATGACCTGGTACGGCTATTCGCTGACCATGCGGATGATGCCGACTTTCCTCCCCGCGATGCAGGTGTCGCAGGCCTGGCTCTATGCGGCGCTCCCGGTCAGCGGGGTGCTGATCGTCCTGCACGGGCTTGTGCAGCTTTTCGAGCCGGCGCCGGACTTCAACCCGGTCGAGGAGCACCTGTCATGATCGTGGCGGTGCTCGTCATCTTCGCAGTTCTCAGCATGCTGAGCGTGCCGATTGCGATTGCCACGGGGATCGCGGTGGCGCTCGGGCTCGTCTTTTTCGGCTCGTTTCCGCCCGAGCTGATGTTCCAGAAGATGGTCACGGGGATCGACAATTTCACCCTCGTTGCCATCCCGCTCTTCGTGCTCACAGGCAATCTGATGAATTCGGGCGGCATCACTGAGCGCATCTTCACCTTCGTCCGGAAGTGCCTCGGCCATCGCAATGGCGGCCTCGCCCATGCGAATGTCGGGGCGAGCGTGCTGTTTGCCGGCATGTCGGGGTCGGCCGTGGCCGATGCCGCCGGGCTTGGCGCGGTCGAGATCAAGGCTATGCGCGACCAGGGGTATGATGTCGGCTTTTCTGCCGGCATCACAGCGGCTTCATCGGTCATCGGACCGATCATCCCGCCCTCGATCCCGCTCGTCATCTATGGCGCGATCGCGCAGGTCTCGGTCGGACAGCTCTTCGTTGCGGGGCTCGTGCCGGGCCTGCTGCTGGCGCTTTCCCTGAGCATGATGATTGTCTGGATGGGGCGCGGCGGAAGGTTTCCCCGCGAGCCACGGGCCAATTATCGCGAGCGGTTTTCGGCACTGGGGCGCGCGGGTCTGTCGCTGGCAACGCCCGCCATCATTCTGGTGGGACTGATCGGGGGCGTCTTCACCCCGACCGAAGCAGGCGCGGTGGCTGCGCTCTACGCGCTCGTCATCAGCCTCGTCGTCTACCGGACGATCAGGCTGCGCGACCTGCCGAAGATCTTCATCGAAACGATGATCACCACGGCCATCGTCACCTTCATCATCTCGAACGTTTCCGCGTTTTCCTGGATCCTCGCGGTGAGCCAGGCCGGCAGTGCGTTCGTCGAGGGCGTGAGGGGCCTGACTGACAATCCGATCATCGTCCTGCTGATCATCAATCTCTGCCTACTGGTCCTCGGCTGCCTCATCGAGGCCGGCGCGGTGCTCATCATCATGACGCCGATCCTGCTGCCGCTCGCCGTGTCGGTGGGCGTCGATCCGCTCCATTTCGGCATCATCATCGTGCTCAACCTGATGATCGGGGTGGCAACGCCGCCGGTCGGCATGTCGCTTTTCGTAACGGCACATGTGGCGGGCATACCCATCGAGAAGATGATGCGCGCCATCCTGCCGTTTCTCGTCCCGCTCTTTGCCGCGCTGCTTGTCGTCACCTACGTGCCTGAGGTGGTGATGTTCCTGCCGCGGCTGCTCTTTCCCTGAAACCGGATCATGAACATGAGGAGGATATGATCATGACGACGACCCTGAAGACCGCTTTTGGAGGTGGCCTGCGTGTGACGCTCGCTGCTGCCTTGCTCGCCTGCAGCAGCGTTGCGGCTCTGGCGGCCACCGAGCTCAAGATCGGCCATGGCCACTCCGAGCAGCACAGCTTCCACCTCGCGCTCGAGAAGTTCGCAGAGCTCCTTGAAGAGAAGGCGCCCGGCACGTTCGACGTCAGCATCTTTGCCAATGCCCAGCTCGGGTCCGAGCGCGAGATGCAGGAGCAGCTGACGTTTGGCGGTCTCGAAATGACGGTGACGGGCGTGCTCGGCATCTATGAGCCCAAGCTCGCTCTGATGGAACTGCCCTTCCTGTTCCGAGACCGCGACCATGTGCTCGCCGCCCAGCACAGCGAGCCGGTGACCAATCTCGTCGCCGACCTCCCCTCGAAGGGCCTGCGGCTCGTCGGCTTCCTCGAGAACGGGTTCCGCAACATCACCAACAGCGTTCGCCCAATCAACGCACCGGGCGACGTCAACGGGCTCAAGATCCGCACACCGGAAAACCAGGCGCAGATCGAGACCTTCCGCGCTCTCGGAGCACAGCCGACCCCGATGCCGTTCTCCGAACTCTATGCGGCCTTGCGGCAGGGGGTCGTCGACGGGCAGGAGAATCCGCTTCAGAACATCCATGACGGCAAGCTCTACGAGGCGCAGGCGCACCTTGCGCTGACCGGGCACATCTACAACTCGGCCTATGTCGTTGTGTCGGAAGCTTTCTTCCAGGGACTGCCCGCAGATGCTCAGGAGGCTCTGCTGGCCGCGGCGGACGAGGCCGGCGAATGGCAGCTCTACTACATGGCCGAACGCGACGGCGAACTGCTCCAGATGCTGCGCGACGAGGGCATGGAAGTGAGCGAACCCGACAAGGACGCATTCCTCGAGGCGACGGCGCCCGCCTACGACGTCTTCTACCAGCAGTATGGAGACGAAGCCCGCGACTTCGTCACCGCAATCCAGGGCCTCTGAGAGCTCACGCGACGGGGCGGCTTCGGCCGCCCCGCACCTCCACCTGACCGACGCCTTCAGCGCATCTTCACATATCCCGTGCCATCGAGGCGCCCCACCACCATGCCGGCGCTTTCGCGGGTGAAGAGCCCGTTCTCGACGACGCCCGGGATCTGATTGAGCGCGATCTCGAGGCCTTCGGGATCGCCGATCGCCTCGCAATGGCAATCGATGATGAAGTGCCCGCTATCGGTAATGACGGGGCGTCCGTCACGCATGCGGCGGCTGGTCCGGATGGTCGGCACCCCATGGCTGCCGAGGATCTCCTCGATGGCGCGCACGCTGTGCGTCCACCCGAACTGAACGACCTCCACGGGCAGCGGAAACCGTCCGAGGCGATCAACGATCTTGGTCTCATCGCAGATCGTGATCATTCGGCTCGACGCATGCGCGACGATCTTCTCCCAGAGCAGGCACGCCCCACCCCCCTTGATCATCCGGAACTGCCTGTCGATTTCGTCCGGGCCGTCGATGGTGAGGTCGATCCTGTCAATCTGGTCGATGTCGGTCACCGCAATGCCGACTTCCTCGGCGACGGCGGTCGTGCTTCGGGATGTCGTCGTGCAGGTCACCCTCAAGCCTTGCGCAACTCGAAGCCCGAGCTCGCGGACGAAGAAATGCGAGGTTGTGCCGGAGCCCAGGCCCAGCACCATGCCATCCTCGATGAAATCGTTGATCACCAGCCGTCCGGCCGTCTTCTTGGCCTCGTCCTGAGCGCTCATCTCGCAAAGTCTCCTCTAGAGTTTCTCGGTCGCCCAGGCATCTAGCGCCGGAAGCTGATCTGGAAAGGGGTGGCCCGTGCGGGCCGCGATCGCGGACACCAGCATGTTGACCACGAGCTGATGTGCCGTGCGCGATGACAGAGGGGTGAGGAGTTCGGTGTGCTCGAAGGGGGTCAGCGCAATGACTTGGTTGCTTGCGCTCGCCAGGGGGCTTCCCGCCGCGGTGACCGAGAGCACCGTCCCTCCCCGCGCCCTTACGGACGAAGCGACTGTCACGAGCTGGCGGGTTGCGCCCGATTGCGAAAAGAAGAGGCCGATCTCGCCTTTGCCGGGCAGGCTGGCCGGGACCCTGCCCGCCTGGGCGGTCATGGCGAGGCAGCGCAGGCCAAGCCTCTGCAGCTTGTGCTGTGCATCAAATGCTGTGAGCTCGGACATGCCGGTGGCAAAGATCGCCGTCCAGTTTGCAGATGCGAGGGCAGAGGCCGCCGCGTCGATGTCGTCCGGGACGATTTCCTCGAGCGCGCGCTGGATTGCCCCCAGCGCATTGCGCCCCGTCTTGCCGATGATTGCGTCGACCGGGTCGCTCGCCAGGACCGGCTCATAGGCGAAAGGGGCCGCCGGGACGATCGACTGGGCCAGATGGACCTTGAAATCCTGATAGCCCTCGAAACCCAGCCGACGGCAGAAGCGGACGATGGTGGGGTCGCTCACCCTGCAGCGCGCGGCGAGCATGCCCATGCTCATATGGATGATCTCGTCCGGCCGCTCCTGCACGCAATCGGCGACCCGACGCTCGGCCTGCCCCAGGGCCGGCGCAGCGTCGCGGATCCGCCTGAGAAGGGGCGTCATCGGATCAGGCCGGGCTCGGCACGGCAAGGCGCTCGATGAGATCGGCGAGCCGCCCGAGGCGTTGTGCATCGTTCACCGGGAGCGCGGCCCCCGTGCCCCAGCTCACGGCATAAAACGCAATCCCCGCGCGCTCGGCAGTCTCGAGGTCGACCGTGCTGTCGCCCACATAGGCGATGGCGTCCGGGTTGAGTTCCATTTCGTCCACGACGGCGAGGAGGTGACCCGGATCGGGCTTGCTGACGGGAACGGCATCGCCCCCGATTGCACTTTCGAAGAAACGCCCGATATCGAGAATTTCCAGGATCTCGCCGGTAAGGCCGTGGGGCTTGTTGGTGCAGATCCCGAGCCGATACCCCGCCGCGATCAGCGCCTCGAGATCGTCGCGGACGTGGGCGAAGAACTCGGTTCGGCTCGCGGGATCCCTGCCGTAGTTGTCGAGATAGGCTGCGACCGCCGTCGATACCGTCTCCTCATCATGGGGCAGGCCCTGATCGACGAGAATATCGAGAAGGAGGCGTCGCGGACCCTTGCCGATGAAGCCCGCGACGTATTCGGTCGTGAGGCTCGGCCAGCCAGATGCTGCGAAGTGGGCGTTGACGGCCGCCGCGATGTCGGGCGCGCTGTCGATGAGCGTCCCGTCAAGATCGAAGATGATGGCGGCGATGGGCGACTGGGGCATCAGGCCTCCGGCTGGTCGAAAATGGGATCGGAAAGTCCCGCAAAGGTCGTCTCGAGTGCGGGATAGAGACCCTGATAGAGCCCGAAAAGCTTGTCGTAGACGGGCAGGAGCGAAGGATCGGGCAGATCCCGCGTTGCAGGGCGGCAGACGGCAGCCGCGGATGCGGCGTCAGGCCAGACGCCGATGCCGATGCCGGCTACCAGCGCTGCGCCATAGGCGCCGCCCTCCGAAGCGCCTTCTGTCGTCGCGACTTCGCAGCCGAACATGTCAGCCTGTATCTGCCGCCAGAGCGCCGAACGTGCACCGCCGCCTGAAGCGCGAATGCGATTGCGGGCGATGCCCATCTGCTCCATCAGCGCGTGGATGTCGCGCAGCGAGAGCACGACACCTTCGAGAAGCGCGCGAACGAGGTCCGCGTCCCGGTGCCGCCAGGTGAGGCCGACGAACCCGCCCCTCGCCTCCGGGTCCGGGTGCGGGCACCGCTCGCCATTCAGATAAGGGAGGAAAAGAAGGCCGCGCGCACCGGCCGGGCTGCGTGCAGCCTTCTCAACGAGCGCTGCGAAATCGAGCTCTGCTGCACCGCCCTCTGCATGACCGAGGTTTGCCGCCAGGGTGCGGAACCAGCTCAGAGCTCCGCCCGCATTGAGGGACACACCCATGCAGTGCCACCTGTCGGGCGCCACGTTGCAGAAGACCTGCAGGCGACCTTCCGGATTGGGCGCCGCCCGATCCAGAGAGGAGGCGAGGATGCCGGCCGTGCCGATTGTGGTTTGCAGATCCCCGGGGTCGATCACGCCGGAGCCCAGCGTCTGCACGACCGCGTCGCCGCCGCCCCCGACGACCGGAATACCCTCCGCAAGGCCGAAGAGTGCCGCGGCCTCTGCACCGACGTGTCCGGTTACGATGTGGGATTCCGCGCAATCGGGCAGTGCCGCACGGTCGATCCCGACCGCCTCGATCACCGCGTCTGACCATTTGCGCGCGGCGACATCGAACATGCCGGTGCCGGAAGCGTCGGACACCTCGGTCGCGAGCGTTCCCGTCATGCGGTAGCGCAGATAGTCCTTGGGATTGAGGCAGTGGCGCAGGCGCGCGAAATTTTCCGGTTCATGCGCACGCATCCACGCGATCTTGCCACCTGTATAGCCGATCAGCATCCGGTTGTTGGTGGCCGCGAGCATCGCTGCCTCGCCACCGATCGCGGCGGTGATCTCGGCGCATTCGGCAGCGTTGCGCTGGTCGTTCCAGAGTATGGCAGGCCGAATGACCTCGAGCGCGTCATCCAGCGGGGTCAGCCCATGCATCTGGCCAGAAAGGCCGATGGCGAGGATCTCGATGCCCGGGGCTTTCGCACGGAGCCCGGCGATGGCCTTTCGCGCGCCCTCGATCCAGCTCTGCGGATCCTGCTCGGACCAGAAGGGCCGCGGCGTCGAGACCGGATAGGCCACGGTCTCGCTCGCCAGCACTGTCCCCTCTGCGTCCAGCAGCAGCGCCTTACAGCTCGACGTGCCGATATCGACGCCCAGTAGCGCGGTTCTTGCCATCATGCCCCCTCCGGCAGGTCGTAGCGGACCCGAACGTGCTTGAGATTGAAGTATTCGAACATGCCCTCCCGACCATGCTCGTAGCCGATGCCGGACTGCTTGCGCCCGCCATAGGGCGCGTTGATGATTCCGGCATCCACAGTGTTGATCGCGACCGAGCCGAAGTCGAGGCGTCGCGAGAGGTGGCGCATCTCGTCCATCAGCTTGGTGTAGGCATAGGCGGCCAGCCCAAAGGGGCTGTCATTTGCGAGGGCAACCGCGTCCGCAAGCGTATCGAACGGAGCAACGCCGACGAGCGGACCGAAGGTCTCCTCCGTCATGACCTGCATTTCGTGCGTGCAGTCGGCGAGCACGGTCGGGCGGAAGAAGTGCCCACGGGCGAACTTCTCGCCCTGTGGTGCGCTGCCGCCGGCAACGAGCCGAGCCCCCTTGCCGAGCGCATCGGCCAGATGGCGCTTGGTTTTTTCTAGCGGTGCGCCCGAGGCCATGGCACCGAGATCAGCAGCAGGATTGTCGAGGCCGTTGTCGATTACGAGCGCATCGGCGGCAGCGCCGAGGCGTGTGACGAATTCCTCATACATGGGACGCGCAACGTAGATCCGGTTCACCGCGATACAGATCTGGCCCATGTTGCGGAAGGAGCGCCGCGCCGCCCCTTTCACCGCCGCGTCCATATCGGCTGAAGCCGTTACGATCATCGGGCAGTTGCCGCCCAGTTCGAGCGAGAGCCGCTTGATCGTCGTCGCGCTCTTCTGGATGGCAAGCCCCACGCGGTTCGAGCCGGTAAATGCGATTTTGTCGACAAGCGGGCTTTCCACCAGAGCCTGACCGACCGTCTCTCCCGAGCCGGTCAATACGCTGACGACCCCCGGAGGCACCCCGCCCTCCTCGACCGCTCGCGCGATGGCGAGGGCGGTGAATGGGGTCAATTCGGGCGGCTTCACGACGACCGTGCATCCGGCCGCGAGTGCAGCGGCGAGTTTCCAGCCGATGAGTTCAGCCGGATAATTCCAGGGCGAAATGGCGGCGACCACCCCGATGGGTTCGCGAAAGACGAAGCTCTGAAAGTCCTCCGTGTCGTTGGGGATGATCTCCCCGTGAACGCGCACGGCCTCCTCTGCATAAAAAACGAAAGTCTGCGCGAGCTTTTCGATCTCGCCGCGCGCTTCGTTCAGCGGCTTGCCCTGCTCCATCGTCATGATGGTCGCGATCTCAACCGCGCGCTGGGAGAGTATCGCCCCGATGCGCTTGAGGTGCTGGGCGCGAACCGGTGCCGGCAAATTCGCCCAGACTGGAAAGGCAGTGCGGGCGGCGGCGAGCGCCTCTGCGATCTGGCTGGTGGAGGCTTCGCTGATCGTGCCGATCGTTTCAGCGGTCGCCGGGTTTTCAACACGGATGTCCGGCCCCTGCCCGCGTTCCCAGCGTCCCGCGAGATACATGGCGCCCTCGAAGGCGTTCGTCATCTTTCATCCTCCCCGACCCGCGTGGAAGATATAGCTGAACTACGCAGTGGCAAGCTTCTTCAGGATTATCCGCGCAATTTGGCGGAGTTTTCCTACAGTGGCTCGCTGGCCTTCTCGCGCGTTACCCAGCGGTCCTCGCGCCATTCACGCACGGTGATGCCGATCTGCTCGTTGGCTATGTCGATGAGATTATAGGCGTTGGGCTCGCCGCGGAGACGGGTCGAAATGGTGGACGAGGCCTGTGCAACGAGAATGGGGGCCGATGCCGCCGCGCGCACGCCCGTCGGCGCGCCCTCTGCGACCCCCGGCTCGTGCTTGCGCACGTATGAAAGATGGAAGTGCCCGGAGAGGACGAGCCTCACATCGAGTTCGGCGAAGGCTGCGAGCGCCTCGTCGGCACGCTTCACCCGCTTGGTGCGCTGCAGCATCGGCTCGGTCGGAAAGAGCAAGGGGTGGTGCGCGACGACGACACGAACCGCACCCTCTGGGGCCTGCTCGAAGCGCTCTTCGAGGCGGCGCAATTGACTGCGCGATATGGTGCCGTGGCCCCAGTTCCATTCGAGCCGGGCACGGCGAGCGGTTCGCATGCCCGAGAACGCCACCCCCTTCATGACGAGGAAAGGCTCGAGATCATCGGCGATATGGCGACGGTAGAGCCCATAGGGATCAAAGAAGCGCCTGATGACATTGACGGCAGGTACGTCATGATTGCCTGGAACCGCGAAAACCGGCGCATCCAAGGTCTTCAGAAATGCTTCGGCCGCCTCGAACTCGACCGTCGACCCGACCTGGGTGAAATCCCCGCTGATGACGATGAGATCTGCGCCTTGGGCATTAACGTCGTCCGCCAATCCTTCGGCAAGTCTCGGATCATGCCGGCCGAAATGGAGGTCGGAAAGATGAACGAGCTTCACGAGGCGGCCCTCACCTCGAGATCTTCGGTGGCGTCCTGCGGCGGCGGGGTCAGCACGGAAAGCGCGAGCGGGCGCATCGTGAAGACAAGCGGGGTTTCCATGATCTGCACCTCTCCGTCGAGCATGACACTGACCGAAGGCTTGCGCGATTCGATCGTGACGCCCGACACTTTTTCCACCTGAAGCGCCTCATCTTCCTGCCAGCGCCCAAGAAACATCTCGGTCGTCAGCCTGACGACATCCGCCATGGTCAGATGCTTGAGCACGTACAGCGTCAGATGCCCGGCATCGAGCCGCTCACGCGAAAAGAAGCGGCCGAATGCTTCGTCATAGGCATTGTTGGCGACGGCAAGAGCCTGGACGCGCTCGACCCGCCGATCACCAGAATCGGTGGTAATGGCAACTGCGAGCCGCCGTGCACGGGCAAGGCGCCGAGAGAAGTATCGCAGCATGCCGAGCACCGCACCGAGATCACGCCGCCCGCGCAGATGTTCGCGTCCGGCAGCAACACCGGGAATGACACCGACGACGACCTTGTGCAGGAAGGCCTCGCCGTTGACGAGGCCGACATCGATCCGGCGCGGCTCGCCCTGCGCGAGGAGATCGACGGCTGCTTCGAGTTCGAGCGGGATGCCGAGATCCCGCGCAAGGGCGTTAACGGTTCCGAGGGGGAGGACGGCGAGGGTCTTTTCGGTCCCCATGAGCGCATTGCTGAGCCCGGTAATGGTGCCGTCGCCGCCGCCGGCGACGATAATCTCTGCGGGACCAGCGAGCGCTTCGGCGATACGTTCGGCAAATGGGTGATCAGCGCGGGCATCGATCACGGCTTCCATGCCACGCGTAGCGAACATTTCCGCGAGCGCTTCTGCGGTAATGCCAGTGGCGTCTGCCGTTCCGGCGCTCGAATTCAGAATGACGTGGTAGCGGGGCGTCGACATGCGGGCGCGTCTCCGGGGCGGGCTTGCCCGACATGGAACGAGGCGACGCCTCAAAAGTTCATCCCGCGGCTCCCGTCTATCGGGATTGGCACCGGGGAAATGACTGTGGAAAAGCTCTTCGACCATCCACTCTATCGCCGTTTCGGCAGCTTCGTCAGGGGCGAAGCGCCGGTTCTTGCGGCCGTCGCCATTATCGGCGGTCTGGTTCTGGCCTTTTTGGGCGTTGCGGAACTGGTCCACGAGGGTGAGATCGAGGCGTTCGATCACGCGGTGCTGGCGATGTTCCACCAGGGCAACGCTGCAGGCGGCATCGCGGCGACCGGCTGGTTTGCCGAGATGGTTCGCGACATCACGGCACTAGGCAGCTTTGTACTGCTGACCCTAATCTTCATAGGGGTCGTGGGCTATCTCTGGATGGCGCGGATTCGGGGCGCGGCCATACTCGTGGCGGTCTCGGTCCTGGGGGGCTCGCTACTCAGCAATCTATTAAAGGCGGGCTATAATCGTCCGCGCCCCGACATCGCCTATGCCGCAGAACAGTTCACCGCAAGCTTCCCGAGCGGGCACGCGCTTCTGTCTGCGGTGACTTATCTGACCCTCGGGGCGCTGCTGGCGCGTTTCGCGCCCTCGCGACGGCTACGCTATTTCAGCCTTGGCGCAGCGATCTTCATCACGCTCATCGTGGGCCTAAGTCGGCTCTATCTCGGCGTCCATTACCCCAGCGACGTCATCGCCGGATGGAGCCTTGGGGCCGCCTGGGCGCTGCTCTGCAGCACCGTCGCTCTCGTGATGCAGCGGCGAGGGACCGTAGAGACTCCGACCGATGAAAAGGAGGTGGGGCCGACCCGGTAGGTGCCCTCGAGCCGACCGTTGACATGTCCAGACCATGTGTTAGCCTGCAATACATATCGTATACAGAGCTAATCCACGGAGGTCTCCTATGCGGTCGTTTCGCACCTACGTTTCTTTGATCCCCCTTGCCCTCGCAGGTGTGCTGCTTCCCGGCGCCGCCTTCGCCCAGCCCAGCGGCGTGCTGGTGATCGCCGAAAACGAGACGCCGGAGAACCTTGACCCGGCCAATGCCACCAACTCCACGGTCAACCAGCTGCTGATCGGCGCTTATGACACGCTGGTGCAGTTCACTGCCGGGGAAACGCAGGTCTCCCCGCGCATTGCCACGGCCTGGGAGATTTCCGAGGATGGCCTCGCCTACACCTTCACCCTGCGCGAGGACGTGACGTTCCATGACGGAACGCCGCTGACCGCCGAGGACGTGAAGTTCACACTCGACCGGCTGCAGGCAGCTTCGGCAAACGTGCTCAATGACATGGGGCCGTTCGCCGGCGCCGAAGTGGTGGATGAGAAGACGGTGGTGCTGCGGCTCTCGGAGCCTTTCGGCCCCTTCATCTCCGCTCTGTCGCGCATCTATATCGTCAACAAGGCGCTCGTCGAACCGCATATGGGTGAAGACAATGCGCGCCAATTCCTTGCGGTCAACGGCGCCGGTTCGGGGCCCTACCAGATCACCGGATACAGCCCCACCGAAGCGGTCACCCTGCGGGCCTTCCCCGATTACTGGGGCGGGTGGGATGGCAGCCATGTCGAGGAAGTCGTCTTCCGCTACGTCTCGGAGCCCTCGACCCAACTCAGCCTCTTGCAGCGCGGCGAGGTGCACATCGCGCCCGACCTGACGGTCGAGGACAAGCTCGCGCTCATGGACACGCCGGGCTTCAAGGTCGACATCGGCGCTGCCGCCACCCCGCTCTTCTTTGCCTTCAACACCGCGGGCGAAGGCCCGACCAGCGATCCCGAATTCCGTCGCATGCTCGCGATGACCTTTGATCGCGAATTGCACCTCGAACAGGTCCTGATGGGGTTCGGCAATCTGCCGGACGGCCCCCTCCCCGTCGGCTGGCTCGGACATGAGCCCGGCACGGAAGCCGAGTTCGATCTCGAAGCCGCCCGTGCCCTTGTCGACGAGAACGGCTGGGCCGGCACCAACCTTCTCGTGCGCTATCTGCCAGCCATCCAAGAAGAGCAGCGCGCCGTCGAGCAGCTGCAGTCCAACCTCTCCCAGATCGGCATCAACCTGCAGGCGGAGGGCATGACCTGGCCGGCGCAGGCTGCGACCGTCACGAGCATCGAGACGACCTCTGACATCAACATGCTCTACAACTTCCCGTCTTTCCCCGATCCGCATGCGGTGCTGAACACGACGTTCAACAGCGCTCTGAGCGGCGCTAACGGCGGGTACAACTGGTCCCAGTACAGCAATCCGGAAGTAGACGAATTGCTGAATGCCGCAGCGACGTCGTCAGATCCCGAGGAACGCGCCGAGCTCTACCGGCAGGTGCAGCGCCTCGTGGGCGAGGATCACGTCGTGATCACCGTGTCCAATCCGGGGTCAGTGGTCGCCATGGCCGAGAACGTCTCGGGCTACGTCTACAACGCCGCTCACCACCAGACCTTCAACTACATGGATATCAGCCTCGACTAGTCGAGGCGGGTTCGGGCGGGGACAGGTCATGAGTTATGTCGTGCAGCGGATCGCGTTCTCGATCCTGTCCCTGTTCATCCTCCTGTTCGTCACCTTCCTGCTCAGCCAGGTGGTGGCGGGCGACCCGGCGCTGATCGCCGCAGGCCCCAATGCCGGGGCCGCAAAAATCGCCGAGCTCCGCCAGCAGATGGGCCTCGACCAGCCGATCTTCGTTCAGTTCGGCATTTACGTGGGCAACATTCTGCAGGGCAATCTGGGGACATCCTGGTTTACCCAGCAGCCCATTGCCCGAGACCTCATGCGCGAGCTTCCTCCTTCGCTCGAACTCGTATTCCTCGCCATGCTCATCAACCTCGCAGTATCCATGCCGATGGGGCTGCTGACGGCGCGGTTCGCCCATACCAAGTTCGATGACGCAGTGCGGCTCGTCGTGCTCGCCGGCGCCGGCCTTCCTGTCTTCTGGATCGCGATCATCCTGCAGCAGGTCGTAGCCGGAAATTGGGGCATCCTGCCGATCGCCGGTCGGCTGAGCTTTTCCAACCGCGACTTTTCGGGCGCAACCGGCTTCTACCTCCTCGACAGCCTGATGCAGGGCAATCTCAACGTCTTCATCGACACCCTTGCGCATCTGGCGCTCCCGGCATTTGCGCTGTCGCTGCTCTTTACCGCGGTAGGCGTGCGCATCACCCGCACCTCGATGATCAACGAGTTTCGCAAGGACTACGTCACGCTCGCCCGCGCAAAGGGGGCCGGCGAAGGCCGGGTGATGTTCCGGCACGTCTTTGCCAATGGCGCCACCCCTGCCCTCACCGTCTTCGGCATGCAGTTCGGCTGGATGCTGGGCGCAACGGTGCTCGTCGAGGAGATCTTCGGGCGTCCCGGCATCGGACGCTACGCGATCAAGGCGGTGACGCAGTCCGACATCCATGCCGTCGTCGCCGTGGTGTTCGTCGTCGGCGTCGTCTTCCTCATCGCCAATCTGATCGTCGATATGCTGGTCTACGCGCTCAGCCCCCGCAAGCAGAGGGCCGGCTGAACGATGCGCACCCTCTGGACCTATGCGCGTACCAATGTCGAGCGCACCGCTCTCATCCTCGCGGCCATCGTCATCCTGCTCGCAATCTTCGGGGCATGGCTCGCGCCGTTCGATCCAACCCAGATCGATTTTCGGGCCCGGCTGCAGGCGCCATCCTGGGAGCATCTGCTCGGCACAGACGGCTCGGGTCGGGACGTACTGAGCCGCCTCCTCCACGGCGCGCAGATCACCATTCTTTCCACCCTTGCTGTTCTCTCGGTGGTGGTGGTTTTCGGCTGCGCAGTCGGGATGTTCTCGGCTTTCGTCGGCGGACCGATCGACAACATGCTGATGCGGCTCGCTGATGTGTGGCTCGGCTTTCCCCCGCTCATCCTGGCGCTGGGTTTTGCCTCGGCCCTCGGCGCGAGCCTGGAGGCGGCGATCTGGGCACTGATCTTCAGCTGGTGGCCCAATTACGCGCGCCTCACGCGCATGGTGACGGTCGACATCCTGTCCCGCAAATTCATCGCGAGCGCGGACGCTCTGGGTGTCCCGACGCATGCGAAAGTCACACGCTATGTCATCCCGAACGCATTCGATGTGCTGATCGTGCAGGTCACGCTCGACATCTCGGCGATCATGCTCGCGATCTCCGGCCTTTCCTTCATCGGCGTCGGCGCACAGATCCCCATGCCGGAATGGGGCGCGATGATTGCGGATGGTCGCTCCTACGTCGCCAACGGCTGGTGGATCGTGCTTGCTCCGGGGCTGATGATCTTCCTGACCGCGTTCAGCTTCAACGTCATCGGGGACATGCTGCGGCGTGAACTCGACCCCACCTCGCGGCGCCGCCAGCCATGACCGAAGCCCTTTTCGCGATGGATGACGTCACGGTCGCGCTGCGCAGCAACGGTCGGAAGATGGTGACCGGGGTCGGGCTTTCGGTGAAGCCGGGCGAGGCCTTTGGGGTCGTCGGAGAATCGGGGTCTGGCAAGACGCTGCTGACGCGGACCGTCTTCGGCCTTCAAGACGATGCCGAGCTCGTCTCTGGGCGCGTTCGGTTCGACGGGCAGCTCTTGCCGGAACAAGGGTATGCGCGGGCCGCGCGCAAGCTCCTCGGCGGGCGGATCGGTTTCGTGCCGCAGGATCCATTCTCCTCGCTCAACCCGACCATGCGGGTGGGCAAGCAGATTACCGAAGCGCTTTACCTCGCGCGCGGCATGCCCATGGGCGCACAGCGCACGAAAGCTAGGGCGATCGAAGTGCTGGGCGAAGTCGGCATCCCCGAACCCGAGCTCGCCTTCAACCAGTTTCCCGACCAGTTCTCGGGCGGAATGCGGCAGCGCATCGTCTTTGCCATCGCGCTCGCGCAGGAGCCCAAGCTGCTGATTGCCGACGAGCCGACGACTGCGCTCGACGCGATCACCCAGCGCAGAGTCATCGAACTCATGCTCGGGCGCTGCCGGAGCCATGGCATGGCGCTGATCCTGATCAGTCACAATCTGGAGCTGTTGCGCCAGAGCGTCGATCGGATTGCGGTGCTCTATGGCGGGCAGTTACACAACATCACGCACGCTGACGATATCGGCAGCCGCACGGTGCATCCTTATACCGAAGCGCTCTTCGAGTGCATTCCGAGCAAGGAGAAGACCCTGGCCGATATCCGCGCCATTCCGGGGGAGCCGGTCGGCGCCGGCTTCGGGACCAAGGGCTGCGCCTTCGCCTCTCGTTGCCGCTATGCCGAGCCCATCTGTCGGGAGACCCAGCTGCCGCTCAACGGCGACCAGCCCGGGCGCTTCAGTGCGTGCCTGCTCGGACGGGGAGCTGACGCATGAGCGGGCATCCCATCGTATCCCTGAAAGGCGTGGCCAAGACCTTCGGCAAACGCCTCCTCGTCCAGAACCGGAGCTTTGCGCTGTCGGACATCGACATCACGGTCGGCCGTGGCGAGGTCGTCGGCATTCTCGGGGAGTCGGGAAGCGGCAAGTCGACCGTCGCAAACATCGTGACCCGCCTGACCGGGTTCGATGCCGGCACCTATCTCTTCGACGGGGCGGACGTCTCCGCTTTCGACAAGAAAGAGGGTTTCCGCTTCAAGTCCCGCGTCCAGATCGTCTTCCAGGACCCCTATGGGAGCCTCAATCCCCGCGCGACGGTGGCTGCGAGCATCATGGAAGGGCTCGTTCTGCACCGGCCCGAAATGGACAAGGCGACGAGGCGCGCGCGCGTGGCGCAACTGCTTGACGAAGTGGGCCTGCCTGCCGACTGCGGAGACCGCTATCCCCACGAGTTCTCAGGCGGACAACGCCAGCGCATCGCGATTGCGCGGGCGCTCGCCGTCGAACCGGAACTGCTCGTTCTGGACGAACCCCTCTCATCGCTCGACGTCTCCATCCAGGCCCAGGTGCTGGAGCTATTCGTCAAGCTGATCGGGGAGCGGGACCTCACCATCATCTTCATTTCGCACGACGTGAACGTGGTGCGGCTGATCTGCGACCGGGTCTACGTGATGCACCAGGGTCGCATCGTGGAGGAGGGCAGCGCGGAGGACGTGCTGACCCATCCTCGAAACGCCTACACCGAGCGCCTCCTGGCCGCGGTCTATTGAATTGAGGTTTTCATGAGCCGCTACAAGCTCTCCATCGACATCGGGGGCACCTTCATCGACGTGGTCGCGTTCGATGTGGACAGCAAGGTCCTCAAGGCCTTCAAGCTGCCCACCACGCCCCACGACCCCGCACAGGGCGTGATCGCATCCATCGGCGCGCTGGATGCGCCGGCCGAGGCGATCTCGGACTTCATCCACGGCACGACGCTGGGGCTCAACGCCATCCTCGAGCGGAAGGGCGCCAAGGTCGGCATCATCACCAATGAGGGCTTCCGCGACATCTTCGAGATCGCGCGCGGCAGCCTCGATTTCGTGCACATGTACCGGTTCGATTATGAGACGCCGAAACCCCTCGTGGAGCGGCACCTGATCAGGGGCGTGCCGGGACGCATGGATTTCGAGGGAACCGAGGTCACGCCGCTCGACGAGACCGCCGTCATCGAAGCCGCGCGATCGCTCCATGAAGGGCACGGGTGCGCTGCCATCGCGGTGAGCTTCCTGCATGCCTATGCCAATTCCGATCACGAGAAACGCGCTGTCGAGCTCATCCGCCAGCACGTGCCCGGCGTCGAGGTTTCGGCCGGAGCGCTGATCGCAAACGAGTACCGCGAGTATGAGCGCACCAGCACGGCAGTGCTCGACGCCTATATCAAGCCGGTGCTCAAGAACTATCTGGGACGGGTCTCAGACGGGCTCGAGAGCCAGGGGTTCGCGGGCCGCAAATACGTGATGAACTCGTCGGGGGGCGCACTGACCTTCAGCCTCGCCGAATCCGAGCCGATCGCCACCGTCCTCTCTGGACCAGCCGGCGGCGTCTCTGGCGCGCTCTATGTCGCACGCGCGACGGAGCGTCCGAACGTGCTTTCGGTCGACGTCGGCGGCACGAGCCTCGATGCGTGCCTTATCGTCGGTTCCCAGCCGCTCGACGTCTTCGAGGCCAGCATCGAGAACTTCCCCATGCTCCAGCCGATCTTCGACCTGCGCACGCTGGGCGCGGGCGGTGGATCGATCGCGTGGATCGATAACAAGCTGCTCCGGGTCGGACCGCACAGCGCCGGGGCCGTACCGGGTCCTGCCTGCTATGGCCGCGGCGGCACGGACGCCACGGTGACAGATGCCGCCGTCATCCTCGGCTATATCGACACGACCAATTTCATGGGCGGCCAGATGAGCGTCGCCACCGACCTCGCGACCGCGGCGCTGAAGACAAGTATCGCCGATCCGCTCGGGATTTCGGTCGAGGACGCGGCGCGCTCGATGTTCAGCGTTCTGATTTCGCGCACCGCATCCTCGATCAAGGAGATGATGCTGGAGCGCGGGCTAGACCCTTCCGAATTCGCCATGCTGGGCTTCGGCGGCTGCGGCCCGCTGCTCGCCCCGATGCTGCAGAACGAACTGGAAATGCCCGAACTGGTCATCCCGCCCCTGCCCTCGGTCTTCTCGGCCTGGGGCATGATGGCGGGCGATCTCACCTTTTCGGACGCCGCGTCCGTCCTCAGCGTGATCTCGCCGGATACCATGATCCGCTTCCGCGATCAGGCCGATGCGCTCGAGCGGTCGAGCGTTACGCAGCTGCGCGAGAAAGTCGGGGAGGCCGTCAGCCCGGAGGTCTCATTCCTTGCCCGCATCCGCTTCGTGGGACAGGAGCACACGCTGTCGGTGCCCTATCTCCGTGACGACAGCGCCGAGACCTTTTTCCAACGCTTCTCGCAGGCGCACCTCGAGCGCTTCGGCCACACTTTCGAGAACGAAGCCGAAGTCGTCTCAATCCTTGCGCGGCTCGTCGTGCCGACCGAAAAGCCCGACCTTGCGACCCCGATCGCTCCGAGCACGACCCTTGCCGCATCGCGGCCGCATCGCATGTTCGATCAGGCCAGCGGCCAGATGGTCGATTGCGAGAAAGTGAGCCGCGACGCACTGGTTCCGGGCGAAGCGCGGCGGGGCCCTCTCCTCGTCATCGACGAAGGCTCGTCCCTCGCCATCCACGGCAACCAGACGCTGGTCGTGGATGGGTATGGCATGATCAGCGTGCGCCGGGTGGAGGCATAAATGAGCATCAGCAAAGCAGCCGAAATCGAGATCATCTCGGCGCTATTCCTGTCGGCGGCCGAACAGATGCGCCGCACCCTCGTGCGCACCGCGTTCAATGCCGTCATCTACGAAGTTCTCGATTTCGGCATCTCGATCGCCGACGCCAAGGGCCGGATGGTCGCCGAAGCGGCGGGGATCACCTCGTTCATCGGCGGCAATGACTATGCCCTCAAGATGCTGCTCGAAAACATGGACATGAAGAGCCTGCGCCCCGGCGACGTGGTGATGCTCAACTATCCATACTGGAACTCTGCGCATTTGGCGGACGCGCTTCTGATGACCCCCGTCTTCATCGACGGAGAGAACATCGACATGTTCCTCTGCGTGCGCGCGCACTGGCTCGACCTGGGGGCCAAGGATGCCGGCTACGTTATCGACAGCACCGATGTGCACCAGGAAGGGATCATCTTCCCGGGGGTACGGGTGATCAAGGAAGGCAAGCTCGATCAGGATCTGTGGCGGATCCTGGAAGCCAATTCGCGACTGCCAGAGGCGATCAAGGGTGATTTCGGCGCGCAGGTGGCATGCCTCAGAACCGGCGAGGCCTCGGTCCGCGAGATCTACGCCAAGTTCGGCCGCGAGCGCGTGCTCGGCGCGATCGATGCATTCTTCGCCCACTCCCACGAAAAGACCCGAGAAGCCCTGAAGAGCCTGCCCAAAGGCAGCTGGTCCGCGGTGGAGTGGCTGGACGATGACGGCGTGACGGACGACAAAATCCGCATGGAGGTCAAGGTCACGATCACCGAGGACCAGTTCATCGTCGACTACAATGGTTCGGATCCCATGGTCAGGGGGCCTGTGAACGTCCCCTATGGCGCGACGGTCTCGATGGCCAAAACCTATTTCAAGTTCCTGACGTCGGCCGACACCCCGAGCAATCACGGGAACTACATGGCCCTCGATGTGAAGGCCGACCCGGGCAATCTTTTTCACGCGGTCTACCCCGCCGCGACCTATATGCCCTGGACGCACATGGTGGCCTTCGAATTGATCGCCAAGGCGTTGGCGCCGGTGATCGACTGGCTGCCGGCGGCCTCTGGCGGGGATGAGCCCGGCTTCATGGCACTGGGCGCGCACCACCGGACGGGCAAGCGCTACGTCGTTTCGAACAATGAGGGGATCGGCTGGGGCGGAACCCATCGACACGATGGGGCCAACTGCCTGCAGCATCCATCGACGAGCACCGTCCGGAATACCCCAATCGAGGTGCTGGAGCGCCAGTCGAACCTTTTCCATGAGGCGCTTGAGCTCATCCCGGATTCGGGCGGTCGCGGAAAGCACCGGGGCGGTGTGGGGGTCCGCCGCCGGGTCAGGGCTGTCGGGGACATCGAGATCATCTCGATGAAGAAGAAGTCCAAGACCGGCGGATGGGGCCTCAAGGGCGGCGAACCTTCGCCCGTGCACAACCGCATGGTCTTCTGGCCCGGGGAGGACCGGGAGAAGTCGGTGGGCATGTATCGCCAGCACCTCAAGGCAGGCGAATGCTTCGAGAATTTCAGTGCGGGCGGATCCGGCTGGGGCGCTCCTGAGGAGCGGGACAAAGCCGCCATCGAGTATGATCTGCGCAATGGATACGTGACGGCCGAGGGGCTGCACGCAAAGTCAGAAACGAGCGAGAAATGACACAGCAGCAGGACTACGCCATCACCGGGGGCAAAATCGTCGACGTCGTCGCCGGCGACATCGTCGCGGGCAAGGCGGTGGTGATCGCGGGCGGGAAGATCTCCGCGATCGTCGAGGAGACCGCCGTCCCCGCCGATACGCGGCGCGTCGACGTCGGAGGGCGCTACCTCTCTCCGGGCCTCATCGACTGCCATTCGCATGTCTTCATCGGCCAGTTCCACGACAACGGACAGATCCTGGCGTCGGAGATGACGGCGAGGTCCGGCATTCATCTGCGCGGGATGCTGCAGCGTGGCTTCACGACGGTCCGAGACGCCGGTGGCGCCGACCAGGGGCACAAGGCAGCCCTGGAGAAGGGCCTCTTCGAGGGGCCGCGGATGTTCGTTGCGGGGCGGATCCTGTCCCAGACGGGTGGGCATGGCGATCATCGCGGGCGCGCCGATACCTGCGCCTGCTCGTCCCAGATCGGCGGCATCTCGATGATCGCCGACGGCGTGGACCAGGTGCGCTGGGCCGTACGCGAAAACGTTCGCCAGGGCGCCGACCAGATCAAGATCATGGCAGGCGGCGGCGTGAGCTCGCCGGGCGACAAGCTTATTCACCCGCAGTATTCGCTCGAGGAAATTTCCACCATCGTCGAGGAAGCGACGCGGGTCGATCGCTATGTCATGGCTCACGTCTATGCCGATCTGGGCATTAGGCGGGCCGTGGAATGTGGCGTGCGCACCATCGAGCACGGCAACTTCCTCACCCCCGACACAGCAAAGATCATGGTCGAACGCGACGCGCATCTGGTGCCGACGCTGATCACCTATGAAGCCGACGCCAAGTATGGCCTCAGCTTTGGCTGGGCCCCGGAGAACGCCGAGAAGAATGCCGAGGTGCTGGCAAGCGGGCTCAAATCGCTCGAGGTCGCACTCGAGGCCGGCGTCAATGTCGGCTATGGCACCGATCTGTGCTGGTCGCCCAAGACCTATCAGGGCGACGGGCTCATGATCCACGAAACGGTCTGCGGTTCGGTCGAGGCGCTGCGCCATGCGACCGTCAACAATGCCAAGGTCGTCCGCATGGAGGGCCTTGTCGGCCAGATCATCGAGGGCGCCTACGCCGATATCGTGATCGTGGATGCCAACCCTTATGACGGGCTCGCCTGCTTCGGGCAGACCGACAACAAAGTCGTCGGCGTGATCCAATCGGGACGTGCGGTGCGGGACGACCTATCCCTCTTCGCGGCGGCCTGACCCAGGGGAACGCCCGGCCCGCCTCCGGCCGGGCGTTCCACAACCAGCGCGGACCCCGCTCTCCCGCTTGCGCTGTACTCCGATTGCATACATATTACATTCATTGCACATGAGCGGTTTGGGGAGACGGTTCGCAGATGGGTAATGTCGTGAGGCAGAGCTGGTATGCGCTGCCAAGCCTGCTGCGCTTCGTGCTGCGCCGCCTTGCCATCGGGATCCTCCTCTGCGTGGGGGTGACGCTCGTCTCCTTTTCCCTGACACAGGTCGTACCGGGCGACCCCGTCGCCGCCAGCCTCGGCGATTATGCCTCCTCAGATCCGGCGACGGTCGAGGCTTTCCGCCAGCGCTTCGGGCTCGACAAGCCCCTGCCCGAGCAATATTTCATCTACGTCACCAACCTCCTCCAGGGCGATTTCGGCCAATCGCTGCAGACGCGCCGCCCGGTGGCGGCCGACCTCGCACAGTATATGAGCGCCACTATCGAACTCGCCATCGTCGCCATGACCGTGGCGATGATTGGAGGGGTCGGGCTTGGCATCATCGCTGCGGTGAACCGCGACCGCTGGCCCGATCAGGTGATCCGCGTGGTCTCGCTCGCGGGCGTATCGGTACCGACATTCTGGCTTTCGCTCGTCTGCCTCTACGTCTTCTTCTTCCAGCTCGGCTGGTCGCCGGGCGTCGGCAGGCTTCCGCCCGGCGCCTCAGGGCCCATGACGATCACGGGCCTCTATACGATCGATGCCATGATCACCGGAAACTGGCGTGTCCTCGGACAAGCCCTCTCACACATCGCGCTGCCGGCAATGGTACTCGCGATCTATACCATTGGCGCCATCACCCGGTTCACGCGCGCCGCGATGCTCGAGGCGTTCGACCAGGAATATATTCGCGCTGCCCGCGCCAAGGGGATGCCCGAGCGCGTCGTCGTCATGCGCCACGTTCTGCGTCCGGCCCTTGCTGCAATCATCACGGTCTCGGGCATGGCGTTCGGGCGGATGCTTGGCGGCGCAGTGCTGGTGGAGTCGGTGTTTTCCTGGCCCGGCCTCGGCGAATACGCCTACCGGAGCGCGCTTGCGCTCGACCTCCGCGCTATCATGGGCGTCAGCCTCGTGATCGCGGCGGTCTACATTCTCGTCAATCTCGTGGTCGACATCCTCTATGCGGTCGTCGACCCGCGCATTCGGCTGGGCTAGCAGATGACGGTCTCTCCGCTTTCTACCCTCGACATCCATCGCCCTGCAGGCCGCATGCGTTCGGCGTGGCTTCAACCCCTCGGCATCATCGGCGCCGGCATGCTGACGATCATCGTGATGCTCGCCATTCTCGCCCCCTGGATCATCCCCTTCGATCCCAATGCACAAGCCTTCGGCCGGTTCCTGCCGCCCAACGGCGAGAACTGGTTCGGCACGGACCAACTCGGCCGCGACATCTTCAGTCGCGTCGTCCATGGTGCCCGGGTTTCATTGCCCTATGCCGCGCAGCTGGTGGTGCTCTCGGCCGTCATCGGCACCATCCTGGGTGCGATCGCGGGATATTTCGGGGGCTGGATCGACGGGCTCATCATGCGCGCGGCGGACCTCGTGATGGCGTTTCCCGATATCATCCTCGCCATGGCGGTGGTCGCGGCGCTCGGCCCCAACCTCTTCAATGCGGTCCTTGCGGTCGTCATCGTCAGCTGGCCAATCTATGCGCGCGTCGTCCGCTCGATGATCCTCACGCTTCGCGACGAGCCCTATGTGCAATCGAGCCGGCTGCTCGGCGCATCGTCGGGACGCGCGCTCTGGCGCGACATCCGGCCGAACGTCGCCGGTCCGGTCGTAGTGCTCGCCGCGCTCGAATATGGCCATGCGGTGCTCATCCTCTCGGGCCTCTCTTTCCTCGGGCTGGGCGCCCAGCCCCCCACTGCCGAATGGGGATCCATGGTCTCCGAAGGGTCAAAATATTTCGACAAGTGGTGGATGAGCGTCTTCCCGGGCCTCGCCATTCTCGCCGTCGTTCTGGCCGCCAATTTCTTGGGCGACACGTTGCGGGACGCCTTCGATCCCAAATCCACCAAGGCTTTCCGATGAGCGCCGCGCCGCTGGTTGCGATCGATACGCTGACGATCAGCCTGCCCTCGGCGGACGGGCAGCGGCTCTTTCCCGTGCGCGAGGTCAGCCTCGAAATCGGGCGCGGGGACATCGTGGGACTTGCCGGCGAAAGCGGCAGCGGCAAGACCATCACGGCGCTGAGCCTCTTGGGTCTCCTCCCTCCCGGCGGTCGGATGAGCGGCCGGATCGACTTCGAAGGCCGCGACCTCGTTGGGCTTGGGCCCGCAGAAATTTCGGCCGTACGCGGGCGCGACATCGCCATGGTGTTCCAGGACCCGATGACCGCGCTCCACCCGATGCTGTCCATCGAGCGACAGCTGACCGAACACCTGCGCCACCATCGCGGTGTCGATGCCAAGGCGGCGCGCGAACGCGCTATCGAACTTCTGGAACTGGTGCGCATCCCCGACGCCGCCACCGCGCTGAGGCGTTACCCGCATCAGTTCTCGGGCGGCATGCGGCAGCGGATCGCCATCGCCATGGCGCTTTGCTGCGGGCCCAAGCTGCTGATCGCCGACGAACCCACGACCGCGCTCGACGTTACCGTGCAGGCGGGAATCCTGCGGCTGCTGCAGCGCCTGCGGACCGAGCTTGGCCTCTCGGTATTGCTGATCACCCATGACATGGGCGTGATGTCCGCGCTCACCGACCGCGTTGCCGTGATGTATGCCGGCCGCATCGTCGAGCAGGGCATGCGCGGCGACGTACTGGGGCGCCCGCGCCATCCCTACACCTATGGGTTGCTCGGCGCCCTGCCCCATGATCGGGGCGAGGAAATGGTCCTGCGCCCTCTCGAAGGCACGCCGCCTGCGATCGGCGCACTCCCTCAGGGCTGCCCCTTCCATCCCCGCTGCCAGTTCGCCCAGCCGGTCTGCCGGACGGCCGAACCGGCCCTTCGCACGGTCGCGCCGGGCCGAGCGATTGCCTGCACGATCGATCCGCTTGGGGAGATGGCCGCGTGAGCCTCCTGTCGATCCGCAATCTCGAAGTCAGCTATGCCGGGCATGCCGGCACCACGGTTCGCGCCGTCGCGGGCGCCGATATCGACGTCGAGGCCGGCCAGATCGTTGCCCTTGTCGGCGAATCGGGCTGCGGCAAGTCCTCGCTGGGCAAGGCCGCCGTCGGTCTCGTCCCGGCATCGGGCGGCACCATCACCTTTGCCGGTGCGCCCCTGACGCCGCTTCGGCGCGGCGCTCGGCCAAAGGCAGAACGCAAGCTGCAGATGGTGTTCCAGGACCCGTTCTCATCGCTCAACCCACGGCGACGCGTCGGCGAGCTCATCGCCGAAGGTGGCCAGGTTGCGACCGAGGCAGGCGATACCGCCATGAGCGTTGGCGAATGCCTCGAGCGTGTCGGCCTCAGCGCTGCCTTCGCCGACCGTTATCCCCACCAGTTCTCCGGCGGACAACGGCAGCGCATCGCCATCGCGCGCGCCCTCGCCGCGCGCCCGCGCTGCATCGTCGCCGACGAACCGATCTCGGCGCTCGATGCATCGGCGCAGGCGGCGATCGCGAACCTGCTCGTTACGCTCGTCCGCGAGCTCGACATGGGCCTTCTCTTTATCTCGCACGACCTTGCCATCGTTCGCACCATCGCGGACGTGACGACGGTGATGTATCTCGGCAAGATCGTGGAATCCGGCCCGAGCGCGTCCGTCTGGCGCGATCCACTTCACCCCTATACGCGCAGCCTCATCGGCGCCATTCCGCGGCCGGACGGGCTCGGCATGCTGCCAGCCGACCTGCCCGGTGATGTGCCCAATCCGGCTCGCCCACCTGCTGGATGCCGTTTCCATCCTCGCTGCCCTACAGCGATTGCCGAATGCCGGACCGTGGAGCCCCTGCGCGAGAGGCTCCGGCCCGAGCGCAGCGTCGCCTGCCACGTGGCCGCGGCAATGGAACAGAGAGTGCGGGCCGACGCCTACTGACTGTGCACGACGCAAGCCTGCCCACACGATCGCCATTGCACAGCGCCTGTATGTATGCTGTACTACATTTGTATGCACTGCTTATGCCGATCGCCGGGCAGCAGCCGGGCGGGGCCAGTTGCAGCATAGATCAGGGGAGTCATGATGGTGCAGAAACTAATCGGAGCGCTGGCTTTGGCCGCGCTCGGCAGCGTATCGACGATAGCGATGACACAGGCGCAGGAATCGCTAGTCGTCGACACGGTCTTCCAGCTCAAGACGGCCGATCCGGCCCGCGCCTTCGAGCCGACCGCCAGCCTCTTCCTGCACGCGGTCTACCAGACGCTCGTCACCTTCGAGGAAGGGGACGCCACCACGATCGTTCCGGGCCTCGCAGAACTGCCGACGGCCAACGAGGACGCGACCGTCTTCACCTTCAAGCTGCGCGAGGGCGCGACGTTCTCGGACGGCTCGCCCGTTACCCGCGACGACGTGCTCTTCTCGCTCAACCGGGCCAAGAACGTCAAAGGCAGTGCCGCCTTCATGCTGGCCGAGATCAGCTTCTCGGCAGGCGAGGCCGATGACGAGATCGTCGCCACGTCGACGTTCTCCGACCCCGGCCTGCCCGCCCGCCTCACCTACCCCGCCTTCGCCATCCTCAATGCCGATGTGATGAAGGAAAATGGCGGCCTCGATACCGAGGAAGCGAGCCAGTCCGACACAGCCGACGCCTTCCTCGCGGGCACGTCGCTCGGCTCGGGCCCCTACATCCTCACCAAGTTCGACATTGCCTCCGAGGTCGTCCTCGAGCGCAACGACAATTATTGGGGCGAAGCCCCTGCCTTCGAGCAAATCGTCATCCGCAACGTGGCCAACACCGCTCAGCAGATGAACATCATGCGCGGGGTCAGCCATATCGCGATCGACCTGCGGCCCGACCAGGTGGGTTCGCTCGGCGACGACGCAGCCGTCATTTCCCAGCCGGGATCGGACATGGGCTTCGTCTTCCTCAACGCCAACCCGGAAGTCTCAGAGACGACGAGCAATCCTGATTTCGTTGAAGCCGTCCGCTACGCGATCGACTTCGATGGCATCATGAATATCGTCGGCGAAGGCGCCGGACGTCCCGGGGGCATCGTCCCCTCCATCCTCCTCGGCACGGTGCCGGGCGAAGAGGCTCCGGTGCGCGATCTCGACCGGGCCCGCGAGGCGCTTGCGCGTAGCGGCATCGAGAACCCGACCGTCGAGATGGCCTACGCTTCGGACATTGCCAAGCACGGCATTTCGTTCGGCGATCTGGGCGCCAAGATCCAGGCTGACCTGGCCGAGATCGGCGTCACCGTGAATCTCGTGCCGCAGCCGGTCGCGACCAATCTCGATGGCTATCGCGCCGGCTCACTCGAGATGAGCGTGCAGTGGTGGGGCCCCGCCTTCCCCGACCCGAGCTATTACCTCGCCTTCAACCCGGGCAAGCTCGTCGGTCTGCGCGTCGGCTGGGCCGAGGGCAGCAACGAGGTCATCGAGGAGATCGCGGCCCGTGCCGCGCTCGCGCTCGATCCGGCCGAACGCGACGCCATCTACAAGGAATGGCAGATGGCGCTGAACGAGACCGGCCCCTACATTCCCCTCTTCCAGCCGCCGACAACGCTGGTAAGCTCGGCTGCAGTCGAGAATGTCTCGTACCATCCCACCTGGACGGTCGATCTGGCGGCGGTGAGACCCGCCGCGGACTGACCCAAGACCCCCGGGGCGGCTCATCGAGCCGCCCCAATAGCTTGAAGTGTAGCGCAATGGCCCATTACGACCTCATCATCTCCAACGGCACCGTGGCGACCGCCGATCAGGTGCGCCAGTGCGACATCGCCGTGAAAGACGGGCTGATCGCCGCGCTCGGCACGGATCTCGGTTCCGCGGACCGGACCATCGACGCGACCGGAAAGATCGTCGTGCCCGGGGGCATCGATAGCCACGTGCACATTTCCCAGCCATCGGGCGACGGCATCGTGATGGCGGATGATTTTGAGAGCGGCACGCTCTCGGCGGTCTGCGGGGGAACGACGACGATCCTGCCCTTCGCACTGCAGCAGAAGGGACAGAGCCTCCGGGACGTCGTGAAGGCCTACCACGCTCTTGCAGACGGCAAATGTCACGCCGATGTCAGCTTCCATCTGATCGTCAGCGACCCTACCCCGCAGGTGCTGGGCCAGGACCTGCCGGCACTCGTCGCCGACGGCTACACCTCGTTCAAGGTCTTCATGACCTATGAGGGACTGAAGCTGAACGATCGGGAAATCCTTGAAACCATGGATGTCGCGCGCGAGACCGGCGCACTCGTCATGGTCCATTGCGAGAACGAGGACGCCATCCGCTTCCTCATCGACAGGCATGTCGCCCGCGGCGACGTCGAGCCGCGCCATCACGCGAGCACCCGGCCTGCAATCGCCGAGCGCGAAGCCACCCATCGCGCCATCTCGCTTGCGGAAATCATCGAGACGCCGGTGGTCATCGTACATGTGTCGAACCGCCAGGCGATGGACGAAATCGCCCGCGCCCGCTCGCGCGGCCGTCCGGTGGTGGGCGAGACCTGCCCGCAATATCTGGTCCTGACCGCGGACGACCTCGACAAGACCAATTGGGAGGGCGCGAAATTCGTCTGCTCCCCGCCCCCGCGCGATACGGACAGCCAGATCGCCTGCTGGGAAGGCATAGAGGGCGGCGTATTCGACCTTTTTTCCTCCGATCACTGCCCGTTCCGCTATGACGACGAGGCCGGAAAGCTCAACGCCCGCGGACGGACGGACTTCCGGTGGATCCCGAATGGCATTCCCGGCGTGGAAACGCGGCTGCCGATCCTTTTTTCGGAGGGCGTGAGCAAGGGTCGGATCAGCCTCGAACGGTTCGTCGCACTGGGCTCGACCAATCACGCCAAGACCTATGGGCTCTATCCGCAAAAGGGCCAGATCGCCGAAGGTTCGGACGCGGATCTCGTCATCTGGGATCCGGAACTGGAGCGCCCGATCAGCCAGGAGCGGCTCCACCACGGTGCCGACTACACCCCCTATGAGGGGCTGATGATCAAGGGCTGGCCGGTGGAGGTCATTCTTCGCGGTACCCAGGTCGTCGCGGGCGGAGAGCCGACCGGGGCGGCTCCAGGAGGCCGGCATCTGGCGCGCGGAAAGTCGGCACTCGTGACCGAGCAGGAAAGGCGGGCCTGAGGCCCGCCTAAGAGCTCAGTCGATCAACTCGAAGCGGATATCCTGCGCGCCTTCCCAAAGCACTTTCTTGCCGAGTGCGGGAAGGTTTTCGAGGCCGCTGGTGAGCGTCAGGAAGTGATTGCCGGCGAGTTGCCCCATCTTGCTCGAGAAGTCGACGCCGCCATAGGCGAGCAGGATTTCGGTCTCGCTGATGCCGCCGGGATAGAGCAGGAAATGCCCGGGCGCGGGATGGCTCGTGTGGTTCTCGTAGGTCACGCCGAAATCGGTGTCGCCCAAAGGCACCCAGACCCCTTCACCGCTCCAGCGCACATGCACGATCTGACTCTTGTAAGGCAGGCGTGCGGCAAAGGCGGCACACGTCTTGGGGGCGAGTTCCTCTTCGAGATGCCCCTCGAAGGTGTAAGGGCCGGCGGTGACGCGAAGTTTCTTCATGCTCTTCTCCATTTGCGGTTTCGGACGGGCGGCGAGCGCATCCAGTCGTGAGTACGCATTACCATTGCATTGAAGTTGTATGCAGAATGTGTAACTCTCCTGTCAATGTAGAGCATAGCGCAGGCGAATTGGAGTGCAGGGCGTGACAGGCGCGGCGGCAGCGGAGATATTCCGCGTGATCGATGAGGCAGAGGGCGACGTGATCGGCCTTCTGCAGGCGCTGGTCGGACTTCAGCACGACGGCGAAGAAGCCGTGCAGAGCCTCGTCATCCAGCGTCTGTCGGCAGCCGGAGCTGATGTCGAGGCGCTACGCTATGAACCCCGCGACGTGCCGCTCGTCGACGAGTTCGCCGCAGGTGCCGCCGACGCCCGCGGCGAACGACGCTCGATCGTCGGCCGATTCGACGGGCAGGCTGCCGAAGGTCGCAGCCTCATCATCTTTGCCCACCCCGACAGTGAACCTACCGCAAGCGCGCGACATTGGTCCCGTCCGCCATTCAGCGCCTCCATCCACGATGGCCGCGTGTACGGGTGGGGCATCGCGGATGATCTGGCCGGCGTTGCTACGGGCATTGCGGCGATGGAGATGATCGCACGCGCCGGCATAAGGCTCGCCGGGGACGTGATCTTTGCAAGCACACCCAGCAAGAACAATGCGCGCGGCGTCGCAGCAGTGCTCCATCAAGGCTATGACGCCGACGCTGCGCTTTATCTGCATCCCGCCGAATCGGGCGTCGGCATGCACGAGATCAAGGCGCTGACATCCGGCCAGCTCGAATTCGCGATCACCGTAAGCGGCATGCCGCCCGAGACCCATGAACCGGGCCAGACCGCCTTTTCCCATCTCGGCGTCAATCCCCTCGACAAGGCACTGGCGCTCATCTGGGCGCTGAAGGCGCTCGATGCCGAACGCGCCACGCGCGTGACCCACAGGTTGCTCGACGCGGCCGTAGGCCGCTCCACCAACCTCATGATCTCCTCGATTGACTTTGGTGGCACGGCCCCGCTCTGGCGCATGCCGGAGACGTTGACCTTTTCGGGCGCCATCTCCTTTCCACCGGGCGAAAAGCTCGAAGCGGTGCAGAAGGAGGTCGAGGCGGCCCTTCATGCTGCGATAGCAGCAGACCCGTTCCTGACCGAAAACCCGCCGCGCCTTGATTGGCTGTCGGGGGTCACGGGCATCGAGGTCGCGGCCACACATCCCCTTTACCAGACGCTCTCTGACGCGATTGCGGAGGTCTGCGGGTTCGAACCCGAAGTGAACCCGATGCACACCTCCTCGGACATTCGCAATCCCATCGTTCAGAAGGGCATTCCCACGCTCGGTTTCGGCCCGCTCTGCGGGGACCTCACCCATGCCGGCGGCATCGACGAGTGGGTGGACCGCGAGGACTATCTGCGGGCGGTCAAGGTTACGGCGGCCAGCATCATCGGCTGGTGCGGGGTCGTCCAATGAGCGGGATGGTCAGGACGGTAAGAGGCGACGTGCCTGCCGAGACCATCGGCCGGATCGTTTTTCACGAGCATCTGCTCTACGACCTCGTTCGTCCGGCCGAGCGCGCCGCGGTCGATGACGCGCCGATCACCCTCGCCAATCGCTGGCAGGTCGATTATCGCTCGAACGAGAACCGCAATAATGCCCGCCAGACGGACCCGCAGATCGCGGCGACTGAGCTCGAGCGCTTCTCGCAGGACGGCGGCAGCCTGCTCGTCGACCAGAGCACCTTCGGCATTGGCCGGGATCCGGAAGGTCTTCGCGCGGCATCCGGCGCCTCGGGCGTCCATGTGGTGGCAGCGGCCGGGACTTATGTTGCCGACTATCTCGATGCCGAAACCCTGGCCCTCGATATCGATGGGCTCGAGGCACGGTTCATCGCCGAGGTCGAGAGCGGGCTCGATGGCACGATGGTCCGTGCCGGGCTCATCGGGGAAATAGGAACATCCTATCCGATCCTTCCGGTCGAGCGGCGGGCCCTCGTGGCGGCTGCACGGGCGAGCCGACGCACCGGCGCTGCGATCAGCGTGCACCCTGGCCGACATCGCGATGCGCCCTTCGAGATCGTTTCGATCCTGTCGGAAGCCGGTGCGGACCTCTCTCGGGTCGTCATCTGCCATATGGACCGCACTTACCCCGACGGCTCTGGCGTTCGGGAGCTGCTTGCCACCGGTGTCTGCGTGGAGTGGGACTTCTTCGGCATCGAGCAGTCCCACTACTGGTTCGGCGAGGTCGAGCTGCCTACCGACCTCCAGCGGCTGCACCTGATCCGGCGCCTTTTCGATGAGGGATGGGCCGACCGCATCCTCGTCAGTCACGACATCTGCACCTGCACCCGCATGACGCACTGGGGCGGGCATGGCTACGGTCACCTCTTGAGAAACGGACCCGACCTCATGGCACGGGCAGGCTTTTCGCCCGAGCAGATCGACATATTGCTGAGACGCACGCCCTTGCGCCTACTGACGCTCGACGTGCCGACGTTCAACCAGGAATAGAGAATGAGCAAGAGCTTCCGCGGCACCTACACCGTCATGATCACCCCGTTCGACGCACGCGGTGCGGTCGATCTCGCCGCGACCGGCGATTTCGTGGATTGGCAGATCCGCTCCGGCATCCACGGCCTCGTGCCCCTCGGCTCGACCGGCGAATTCCTCTCGCTCACCGATGACGAACGCAGCGCCGTGGCGCAGACGGTGATCGATAGTGCGGCCGGGCGCGTACCCGTTCTGGTCGGCACCGGCGCTGAATCGACCGACGACGTCATCCGCTATTCGCGGGAGGCGGAAGCGATGGGGGCAGACGGCGTCATGATCATTCCGCCCTTCTACTCGACACCCACCGAGGACGAGCTTTTCGAGCATTTCCGTCGGATCGGCGAGGCGATCTCGATCCCGATCATGATCTACAACAACCCCGCGACCGCCAATGTGGACCTGACCCCGCAGATCGTCGAACGCCTCTCGCGCATCGACACCGTCAGTTACATCAAGGAATCGACGATGGATGTGACGCGCATCCGCGACATCCTCGAACTCTGTGGGGAGCGGATGACGGTCTTCGGCGGGATTATGGGTTTTGAATCCTTCCTCGCCGGGGCGGAAGGCTGGGTCGCCGTCGGCTCGAACATCATGCCGGGCGAGATGGCCGACATCTTCACCCTTTGCGCCGATCGCCGGGACATCGAAGGCGCCCGCGCCGTCTACAAGCGCGTCCTGCCCGTCATCAGGCTCGTTGGTGGCCATCGCTATGTTTCGGCGTCCAAGGCGGCGCTCGCAGCGATGGGCCGCAATGTGGGCGATCCGCGGCCCCCTCGCCTGCCGCTTCCGGGCAATGAAATCCCCGCCATGCGGGAGGCGTTGCGCAAGGCCGGCGCCGAACTGGCGAGCGTGCCGGCGTGACCAGCATTGGCGGGCTGCGGCTCGTTTCGCCGGGCATAGCGACGGCAGCCGAAACGATCGGCTTTACCTTCGAAGGCGATGATCTGACGGGGCTTGAAGGCGAGACGATCGGGGCCGCGCTTGCGGCATCGGGCGTGCTCGACCTGCGCCAGGCCGGTGTCGGGGATCGGCGCGGCCTCTTCTGCGGCATGGGCGCATGCCAGGATTGCCTCGTCGAAATCGACGGCAAGGGTGGGCAGCGGGCCTGCATGACCAAGCTCGCTCCGGGCATGCAGATCAAGCGCCACGACCCGGACCGCAATGCACTCGCCGCGCTCGCGAGCCGGCCCGAGGCGGAGGCGCCCCTTGAGGAAAGGGATGTCGCGATCGTCGGGGCTGGCCCGGCGGCGCTTGCGGCAGCTGAAATCCTTGCCCGCGGCGGCGCGCGGGTCGTTCTGCTCGACGAGCGCGACGCGCCGGGCGGGCAGTATTTCAAACCCCTGGCGCCCTCGCACACATTCGCTGACCAGCCGACGGACAAGCAGTTTGCAGACGGGTTGCAACGGCGCGAAGCCGCGCTCGCGGCCGGTGCCGAAATCCGAACAGGTGCGATGGTCTGGCAGGCCGCCATCGGTAGCGCCGGACACCCCGAGCTCGCCGTTCTGTCGAACGGGACCGCAGGCCGGATCGCGGCCAAGGCCGTCTTGATCGCGACGGGCGCTTATGAAGCGCCGCACCATGTGCCGGGCTGGACGCTTCCCGGCGTGATGACGGCCGGTGCCGCCCAGACCCTCGCCCGCGCCTATCGCGTCAGCCCCGGCCATCGCGTGCTCGTCGCCGGCAATGGCCCGCTGAACTGGCAGGTCGCGCTTGAGCTCGCACGAGGCGGTGCGACAGTCGTTGCGGTTCTCGAGAGCGCGCGGCCGAGCCGGCTCGGAACGCTTCCTCACCTGCTCGGCATGGCGAGGGCAGCGCCAGCGCTCGCATTCGAGGGGGTGCGCATGCGGGCCGAACTGATGCGCCATGGCGTGCCCATCCATGAGGGCATGATCGTCACCGCGCTACTGGGTGAAGGCCGTGTGCAGACGGTGGAAGCCAGGGGTGCCAATGGTCGAGTCCGGCGCTTTGAAGCCGACGCGGTCAGTCTCGGTTATGGCTTTCTGCCATCGCTCGAGGTGCTGCGCATGCTGGGCGGCGCGGTGGAGGTCGATCCGGCAACCGGCAGTGC
Source organism: Arsenicitalea aurantiaca (assembly GCF_003994485.1). GTDB lineage: Bacteria > Pseudomonadota > Alphaproteobacteria > Rhizobiales > Devosiaceae > Arsenicitalea > Arsenicitalea aurantiaca. The sequence continues at coordinate 75,639 of NZ_RZNJ01000002.1, read as the reverse complement.
AAGGCCGCGGCGCGACGAGAAGGGCAGGACCACGCGGTCCGGCGTGTGGGTCGCCGGCGACGGCGCCGGGATCGCCGGTAGCCAGGCCGCTCTTGCCGCAGGTGAAATCGCCGCTCGCGACATCCTGACCGCCTTGAGACGGGATGGCGGGGATGACGCGCCGGCGCGGGCAAGGCGTTCGCAGGCGCTCGATTTCCAGCGCCATCTCTGGACGCTTTTCGAGCCCGCGGTCAAAGCTCCGGAACCGAAACCGGACACCGTAATCTGCCGCTGCGAGAACGTCACCGCGTACCAGATCGCGGCCATGCGAGACGAGGGTGTCGAGGATCTGGGCAGCCTCAAGCGACGGACGCGGCTCGGCATGGGCCGCTGCCAGGGGCGCTATTGTGCCGGACGGGCCCTGAAGATGTTGCGGGGCGATCTCTCCGGGGCGAGCGAAGCGGACCTGTTCGCGCCGCAGGCGCCGGCCCGACCGGTTCCGGTCGCGGCGCTGGCGGTGGAGAAGGGCGAATGGGGCGGCCATCGCGAGGTCCCGACGGACCGCATCCCGCGCGGCGCCCATCGCTCCGATGCACTGCCGGCACGCGCCGATCTCGTCGTCATCGGCGGCGGCGTCACGGGCGCAGCCACGGCGCTTTATGCGGCCCGGGCGGGCATGGACGTTGTCGTGGTCGACCGCAGCGCGCCCAATAGTCAGGCCTCTGGCGGCAATGCGGGAAGCCTCCACGTCCAGCTCCTGAGCTGGGATTTCGGCAGCAAGGCCATGGCGGGGGGCAGCCCCGCCCAGAAGACGCTCTCGCTCCAGCGCGACTCCGTCGCGCTCTGGAAGGCGCTCGAAGTCGAGCTCAGTTCGGATTTCGAGATCGTGACGACCGGTGGTCTGATGGTCGCCGAGGACGAGGCGCAGGCCGTGTTCCTCCGTCAGAAGGCTGCTGCCGAGCGCGCGGTGGGCATCGATACTCAAGTGATCGGCCGAGAGGAGCTGGCTGCGCTCGCGCCGGCAATATCGCAGCGCATGGTGGTTGCGGCCTATTGCGCAGCCGAGGGCAAGATCAATCCGCTGAAGGGCACGCCGGCGATCGTGGCAGCGGCAAAGGCTGCGGGGGCACGGTTCATCGCGGGCCATCAGATCACGCGGATCGAAGCGTCGGGGGCCGACTATGCGATCTCCAGCGCCGCCGGTGGAGAGATCACGGCTACCCGCGTGGTCCTCGCCGCCGGCGGCTGGACGCGGCACCTTGGGCAGATGCTGGGCACGAACCTGCCGATCTCCGGCGCGCCACTGCAGATGCTGGTCACCGAACCGACACGGCCGATCCTCAAGCAGCTCGTCGCCCATGCCGACCGGCACCTGACCATGAAGCAGGCGAGCAATGGCAATCTCATAATCGGCGGCGCGTGGACGGCCGGGATACATGAGGAAACAGGCTATAGCCGCGTTTTGCGCGAAAGTATCGAGGGCAATCTGTGGGTTGCGGAGCGCACGGTTCCTGCGATGGCAGGCCTGCATCTGCTTCGGAGCTGGGCGGCGATGAACATCAACATCGATGGAGCGCCGCTGCTGGGCGCCCTCCCCGGCCATCCGAACGTCCTCGTTGCGGCGACGGCCAATGGCTACACGCTTGGCCCAATGATGGGGCAGATCACGGCTGCGCTCGCGGCCGGACAGGATCCGGGCCGGGCGATCGAATACTTCACGCTGTCGCGTTTCGGCTGATCAGATCGAGGCGCGGTAGAGGCTGCGCAGGTGCGACTGGACCTTCTGCCGGGCCTGCTCGCCATCGCCGCTCTCGAGCCCCGCGATCATCTCGAGGTGCTCGGTCGCATCGGGAACGAGCCTGTCGGCGAGGTTCAGCGTCTCGTATAGACGCGTGACCATGCGCAGATGCCGGATCATGGTCGCCAGCACCGGGTTGCCCGCATAGTCCGAGACGAGCGCATGCACCTCGTCATCAGACTGCCAGTGCGCCTCCGGCAGATAGGTGGGCGCGGCAAGAAGCTTGTCGATGTTCTCGCGGACGGTCTTGATCGCGGCTGCGGGCACGCGGCCGGCCCCGAGGCTGGCCGCCTCGCCTTCGAGCAGTTCGCGCACCTTGAGGCTCTGCAGGTATTCGGCCAGCCCCACCGCGCGGACGACGAAGGATCGACCATTCTTGACGACGAGACCCTCGCCCTCGAGCTTCTGAAGAGCCTCGCGCAGCGGCGTACGGGACACACCGAGCAGCTCGGCGAGCCGCGACTCCACGATGATGTCGCCCCCATGCAGCTGCTGGGACTTGATCAGCTTCGACACCGCCGCATGGACTCGATCCGAAAGCGCATCATCTGCAAGCTTTGCACCCGGGCGTTGAGCCTCCTGCACGGTCTTCCCTCACTGCAAATCACATCATTACCACCGTATCGCATACAACCTGCATGCGAACAATTGCGTTCGGCGGCATTTGTCAGCTCGACGTCAGTCCTGCCGGCCGCTCATGTACTATTTGCGCGTCCTATCAGGTCAGCCGCCTCGCGTCGTTCCTTGCTCGCTCCAAGCTGATGCCCGGTGGATCAACTCCTGGGCCACAGGATTCGGGAACTGCCGCGTCACCGTCAGCGCGTAGAAGGTTTCGCGGATCGAAGGAAGCGTCACCACTTCCCGAAGGATACCCGCTTCAAGCTCGTCGCGAACGACGATGGGCGGCAGTGGGGCGAGCCCGATCCCCTCGCGTGCCATGAGGCGGAGCATCGCCATGTCGTCGACTTCGGCAACGACGTTCGGCACGACCCCGAGTCGAGCGCAGAGCCCGTCGAATTCCGCCCTGATGGCGCTGGCGCCGGTGGGCAGGATCACCGGATGCACTCTCAAGACATGCTCTGCCGACTGCAGCTCGGGAGACGGATCGATGGCTCCGAAGAGGCTGATCGTCTGCTGCGCGAGCCGATGGGATATGATGCCCTCGGCCGCCTCCTGCTGCGGCGCGTTGCAGAGGACGACGTCGAGCTCGAGCCTGCGCAGAAGGCCCGCGAGTTCGGCCAGACTGCCCGACGTCAGGATCACCTCGACGTCGGGCCGCCCCAGAACTGGACGCAGGAAGTCGATCTGGAAATTCCGCGAAAGGGTGGCCAGCGCGCCGATCCTCAGATGCCGTCGGGCCGTACCCACACGGAGCGTCGCGAGCAGATCCTCGCCGGCCGCGAAGATCGCATCGGCATGGTCCCGGGCGATGCGTCCGGCCTCCGTCAGCACGAGCCGCCGCCCGACCCGCTCGAAGAGAGGATGCCCGAGCCGGTCTTCCAGCGTGCGGATCTGCGTAGAGAGAGCGGACTGCGACGTGGCGAGCCGGCGCGCGGCACGCGTCAAATTCCCCTCGCGGGCGACCTCCCAGAAATACCGCAGATGACTGAAATTCAGTTCGCTCATACTTCTTTTATAGAGAACGGTTCATTCCGAACAATGAATTTTTCAGAACGGACGCCAGACGCTACATCGCCGCGACATCAATCGGCGAAGATCCAATGGACATCCTGCTTTCCCCCATCATCCTCTTCTTCCTCCTCGGCGCGGTCGCGGCCCTCATCCGCAGCGACCTTGCGGTGCCCGAAGTGGTCGGCAAGGCGCTGGCGCTCTATCTGATGGCGGCGATCGGCCTCAAAGGCGGTGTGCAGGTCTCCGAAACCGGCTTCACACAAGATCTGCTGGTCGCCGGACTTGCCGGCGTTGCGCTCAGCTTCCTCCTGCCGCTGCCGGCATTTTTCTGTCTCACGCGATTTGGCCGGCTGGGGCCGGTCGACGCTGGGGCCGTCTCGGCCCATTACGGCTCGGTGTCGGTGGTCACCTTCGTTGCCGGCGCAGAAATCCTGACCGGCGGGCAAATGCCCCCCGCGGGGTACATGGTGGCGGTGCTGGCGCTCATGGAGACACCGGGCATCCTGACCGGGCTGTGGCTTGCCGGGCGGGCAGGACGGACCGCTCCGTCCAGTGCCGCTCATGCAGAGGGCCATTTGCGTGAGGCGCTGACCAATGGCTCGGTCGTTCTTCTGGTCGGCAGCTTCATTGTCGGTCTCGTGGTTGGCTCGGAGGGCTTTGCGCCCGTCGCACCGGTCTTCGAGGGCGCCTTCCGCGGCATGCTTTGCCTGTTCCTGCTGGACATGGGGCTCGTGGCCGCCCGGCACCTCATGCGCTCGCGCAGCCTCACGCCGGCGCTAATCGGTCTCGCCATCGGCTTTCCGCTCGTCAATGGCACGATCGGCGTTGCCATCGGGACGCTTGTGGGACTCGACACCGGCTCGGCTGCGGCCCTCGGTGTTCTTGCCGGCAGCGCAAGTTACATTGCAGCACCGGCCGCCATTCGCCTTGCGCTGCCATCGGCCGATATCGGCCTGCCTCTCGCCATGTCGCTCGGCATCACCTTCCCCTTCAACGTGCTCGTGGGGATCCCGACCTTTGCGGCCCTTGCGCGCTGGATGGCCTGATCAAGGCAATAGCGCCCATCACGGAATGGGCCGGCCGGGGCGCGGACGATATCGCGGGAGCGACCAGTGCCATTGGAGGGCCCCCAGCCTTAACGCGAGTGCCGCCGCGAAGCCTACAAAGAGCGCAATGCTGCGCTCGACGCCGAAAGATTGGAGGGTCACGAAGAGGCTGGCCCCGAGGAGCGCCGCGGTGACGTAGATCTCCTGGCGAAGGACCGCCGGACTCTCGCCCGCCAGGACGTCGCGGATGATTCCGCCAAACGTGGCGGTAACGACGCCCATGGCAATGGCGACCACGGGATCGGCACCCGCCAGGAGTGCAGTTTCCGCGCCGATCACCGCAAAGAGTGCGAGGCCTACGGCATCGAGCCGCAGCAGCAGGGCGTAGCGCGACTGGGGGATGTGGGCGAGAAAGAACGTGACGCTCGAAACGATGCAGCAGGTCAGCAGGTAGCGTGGATCGGCAACCCAGAAGACCGGGACGTTGCCGAGCAGCGCATCCCGGACCGACCCGCCCCCTATGCCGGTGACCGTGCCGAGGAGGATGAAGCCGACGAGATCCATCTGCTTGCGCGAGGCAGCAAGCGCCCCTGTGATCGCGAAGACCGCGACGCCGAACCAGTCGAGCCAGAACGTCAAGATATCGATCATGCCCGCACGCCCCGGCCTATCCATCGCAAGACCGGCAGTAGCACATCGAAACTCAGCCTGCGCAAGTGCCCTACGCGGGGGACTTGAGGGGACGGATGCGCCAGGCAACCGCCCCCCCAACGCCGGTCAGTCGACCGCGGCGCGCGCTTCGGCAATCCAGGCATCGAACTGCGCCTGGTTCGCCTCGATCCATTCGCGGGCGTGCCGGGTGATGTCTGCGGGGGTGTCTTCCCCCGCCCGCATCCGCACGTTCTGTTCGGCGACCGGATCGAGCGACAGTTCCATCACCTCGAAGAGCCGGCGAATGTCGGGGTTCTCGTCCAGAAAATCCGAATGCGCAACCGGCCGGATATCATTGGCGGGAAAGCCGAGCTCGCAGGGATCACTTGCACACCCCACGACGCCAGAAATTGCCGTCTGACCGATCAGCGCTGACTGTGCCTCGGGAAGAGTGGAATGTGGTACTTCGAGCCAAACGACATCTTCGCCGGGCACGAGTTCCCCGAGCACCCAGTTTGGCGTCCATGTATAGAACAGCACGGACTCGCCCGCCTGCTTGGCTGCGATGACATCGGCCATCGCCGCGTCATAGGCCGCGGAGATCAGATCGATGCTGCCCTCGAGCCCGAACTCGGACATATGATGGTCGATGACCACCCCGCAATCCCAGCCTGGCGGACAGGCCACCATATCAGCGATGCCGTTGCCGCTGCGATCAAAGAGAGCCGAAATTTCGGGGTCCGCGAGGTCCGCGATGTTGTCGATGCCATGGGCATCGGCCGTCGCCTTGTCGATGAGGTAGCCTTCGCGGGCCCCGCCGCGAATGACGTAGCCGACCTGTTCGAGCTCATCGAATGCCGAGAAGCGTTCATTGAAGAGCGGAAACCACTCCATCACCGAAAAATCGGCATCGCGCTGGCTCAGCGCCTGGTAACGCACGGCATCGTCTAGGGTCACGGGCTCATTGACCGTATGGCCGAGAGCCTCGATGGCAGCAATATAGATCTCGGTGTTGAACCAACCGGAATCCCATGTGCCGCGGGCCGGCGTCACTTCGGCTGCGTGGGCGAGACCGCCCGCGAGCGCTGCGGTGAGAAATGTGGTCGTCGCTAAGATTGAACGTGTCATATGTCGGTGGTTTTCCTTTTCAGATCTGCTCGTAGAGTGTGTCGATGGTGTCGGCCTCGAAGAGAAACTGTGAGGGCTTGGTGAACCTCCAGCTCTTATGGTCCCGACCTGCCAGCGCTTCGACGGCGGCATGCGCGGTCAGGATTTCGCCGCCATAGAGCCAGTTGGCCATGCTCAGGATCGCGCTCTTGTGCATGGTGGCGGTCGCCGTGGTCGCGGCGTCCTTGACAAGGGTCACGCGATACCCCCGCCACACCGCATCGTTGACGGTGGTTTCGAGGCAGGCATCCGTCCATACGCCCAGAATGATCAGGCGCTCGATGCCGAGGCGCTGCAGCACGATTTCGAGGCGCGTCGCGAAGAAGGCCGAGTAGCGCGTCTTGTCGATGATGATGTCGCCTGGCTGGGCCGACACGGCCGCGCTGAGCTCGGCCCCTTTACTGCCCGCCATGCAGTGCGGCGGCAGGCCCTCTTCGTTCAGGGGCTCGTAACGCAGAAGGTCGGATCCGTCAGGAGAGTGCCATTGCCGCGTAAAGATGACTGGCACGCCCGCCTCTCGCGCCGCACCGATCACCATCGCCGAGCGTTCGAGGACGCCGTTGAAGTCATGGACCGGCCAATCGCCCCCCGGCCAGTTTGCTTCCTGTAGGTCGATGGCCAGAACCACCACCTTTCCCCTTTCGGCATTGATTTCCAAATTATTACTCCAGACTATTTCAGTTCTTTTCGCCTATCCCGCGTCTTATTTTCCGTCTGTATTAGCCGCGGCGACTGGCATGCCGGCACTATCGTCATCCCATGCACTATGTCAAATCTCGCCAAAAGGCATATTATACGTACATTTACTGTCTCCTCTTCTAAAAAACCTCGGCGGTCGAGCGTCCGCGCCGCCTGCCCGCGCGTGCACGGCAGCGGCTGAGGCATCTGGCGAAAAACCCCGCTCGCGCTTAGACTTCCACCCGATCCGATCGGGTGCCGGGATGGGGTGCAGGTCGGGCGCGATGATGTCAGGGAGGACGATCATGGCTTATGCCGATGCTGCGCGGAGCGCGGCTGGGGACGAACGCGCTTTGGTACTGGAGGAGAAGGGTCGGCTCTCGCTCCGGCCGTTCGAAATCGTGGAAAACCTCGGGCCCCGTGATGTCCGGATCGCCATTCACACCGTAGGCATCTGCGGCTCCGACGTTCATTACTACACCCATGGCGCCATCGGACCCTTTGTGGTCCGCGCGCCGATGGTGCTCGGGCATGAAGCCTCGGGCATCGTTACCGAAACGGGCAGCGAAGTGACGAATCTGGCGGTGGGCGACCGGGTCTGCATGGAGCCGGGGATCCCCGACCCATCCGGGCGGGCGACGCGGCTCGGGCTCTATAACCTCGACCCCAACGTCCGTTTCTGGGCGACGCCGCCAGTTCACGGCGTTCTTCGGAAAAGCGTGGTGCACCCGGGGGACTTCACCTTCAAGCTGCCCGACACCGTCTCTTTTGCTGCCGGCGCAATGGTCGAGCCCCTGGCCGTCGGCGTTCACGCCGTGACCAAGGCCAAAGCTGCGCCGGGTCATGTCGCCGTGGTGATGGGCGCCGGACCGATCGGCCTCGTCACCGTACTCGCGGCCCTTGCAGCAGGCGCCGCCCGGGTCATCGTCTCGGATATCGATGCGGGCAAGCTGGCGCTGGCCGAAAGCCTTGGTGCAGTCACGCCCGTCGACGTGCGCTCGACCTCGCTCGTCGAGGCCGTCTCGGCAGCGACCGGCGGCTGGGGGGCGGACGTCGTCTATGAATGCTCAGGCAATGAAAAGGCAGCGGCCGGCGTCTTCGCGCCATTGGCGCCCGGTGGGGTCGTTGTCCTCGTCGGCATCCCGCTTGCTCCGGTCGGCTATGACGTCGCGGCGGCGCAGATCAAGGAGGCACGGGTCGAGCACGTCTTCCGTTACGCCCATGTGTTCGAGCGCTGCGTCAACATGCTGGCCTCCGGCGCCATCGATGTGGGCCCGCTCCTCACCCGTACCTTCTCGTTCGAGGACAGCGTCCGCGCCTTTGAAATCGCGGCAAAAGCGCCGGCAGGCGAGGTGAAGATGCAGATCGAGATGGGGATCTAGATGACGCAGCGCGGAGGCTTGGAGATGGAGTTCGCTGGCAAGACCGTCATGATCACGGGAGCCGGCAAGGGGATCGGTCGGGAGACGGCGCGCCTGCTCGCCGCGCGCGGTGCGCATGTCATCGCCATCACGCGCAGCCAGGGCGACCTCGATACGCTTGAGGCCGAAATCGGGTGCACCAGCCTGGCGGTCGACCTCGCCGATGCGGATGCGACTAAAGCGGCGGCAGAAGCTGGCCCCCTGCCCGACTACCTCGTCAACTGCGCGGGCATCAACGTTCTCGAACCCTTTCTAGAGGTGACGGTCGAAGGCTTCGACCTCGTTCACGCAGTCAACACCCGCGCTGCCATGCTGATGGCGCAGGGTTTCGCGCGCCGGCGCATCGCTGCAGGCGGCGGCGGCGCGATCGTCCACGTCTCGAGCATCTCGTCCTTCATCGGGTTCGACGACCACGCCTCTTACTGCGCGTCAAAGGGCGCGCTCGATGCGATGAGCCGGGTGATGGCCAACGAGCTGGGCCGTCACGGCATCAGGGTGAACTGCATCAACCCGATCGTCACCATGACCGAACTCGCCGCCCGCGCCTGGAGCGACCCGGCCAAATCCGGCCCCGTGCTCGCGCGCATCCCGAGCGGCCGGTTCGCCGAAACCGCCGACATCGCCGGGATCATCGCCTTCCTCCTCAGCGACGCATCCGCAATGATGAACGGCCTCGCCATCCCGATCGATGGCGGATTTCTCGTGCGCTAGCACGACTGGAACTGCGCTCGACTGAGCACGAACGCTGGTCAGTTCATCATGTTCTGGGAATGGCGGAGGGGACGCCCCTAGGATCCAACGTTCTCCACCAGATAAGCCATTGTTTTTTATGGCAGGACTGACGTTTGGATGCTCGTCTGCTTCTATCGCCACTGGCATCGACCTGCACTAACGGCTCTAGTTCAGTTCCTCTCCCCCACAGCGGGGCGGCGACTTTGGGTCCGCGTCAGCCCTCCGGGATCCGCACGAACAACGCCTGGACCATCGCCCGAAAGGTCAGGATCTGCCGCTTCAGTGACACCGGATCGTGCAGCGCCTTGGCCATCACGATGCCACCCTCAAGCACGCTCGAGACCAGGTCGGCCAGCTCGTCCAAGTCGACCGGCTCTCGAGGGCGGTAGCGGGTGCCGATCTCGTCCAGAATCGCCCGGAACCGCCGACGCCATTGCAGCGCCGCCTCGGTGTTGATGTCGCGCAGCTCACGGTCGAACATCCGCTCATAGTAGGTCGAGACGGCGACCATGCAGCCCGGATGGCCGTTCGGCATGTCACCCATCACGTCGGCCAGCAGTTTTAGCCCGAGTAGGAACACCTGAAGGGGGTCGTCCACGAGATCTCGTGCCTGGCTGAAGATGCGGTCATATACCTCCTCATCCTCGGCGATGTAGCGGCGCAGGAGCGCCTTCGCGAGATCGTTCTTGTCCTTGAAGTGGTAGAAGAAGCCACCCTTTGTCAGGCCGCATTCGGCAATCAGTTCGTCGATCGATGTGGCGGTGAACCCCTTCTCGAGGATCGAGCGTTGGGCGGCGTCGAGCAAGCGCTGCCGTGTCGCGTCTCCCTTGGACATACGTGCGCCGGTCATCGGAACTGTACCTCTGGTCGGTTTTCGGGTGCGCCGGGGCGCGCCCTGCGGCTCCCCATGCTCGGCCGCTGCACGATAGCACCCTGACAGGATTGAGGAAATCGCTTTCGACCGGAACCTGACCGTCCCGCCAGTAGAAGCCGAACCGTCTCCGGGGCACACCCAGCAGCGATCGGGCCAGCCGGCCCGTTGTCTCAGTTAGGAGCCTTTTCATGATCACCGATTCACAATCAAATGCGCTCGCCGGGGCCACGCCTGCGGCCCGCGACCTCTTCGACGCGGCCTGCGAGGCCTTCGCCACCTATTCCGGTGACCCCGTCAGCCTGTTGGATGCAGCGGCCGCCGAGGCGCCCGACTGCCTGATGATCCATCTCGCCCGCGCTTGGTGCTTCACGCTCGCCACCGAGCCCGAGGCCGCCGCCGCGGCCCGCGCGTCGCTGGTCGAGGTCGCCCATCTCGCTGCAGACGACCGCACTGCGGGGCATCTCGCCGGACTGCGGGCCGCGCGTGCCGGCAACTGGACCGAGGCCGCCCGCGCGATGGAGCACCATTCGCTGCGCTTCCCGCGCGATCTGATAGCGCTGCAGGCCGGGCACCTCATCGACTTCCTGAGGGCCGACGCGCGCACGCTGCGCGACCGCATCGCCCGCGCATTGCCGCAGTGGGACGGCGTTCCCGGTCAGTCGCTCGTCCTTGGCATGCACGCCTTTGGCCTTGAGGAGACCGGCTCATATGCGCGGGCCGAGGCCGCCGGACGCGCGGCAGTCGAAGCCGACCCTCGCGATTGCTGGGCGCACCACGCAGTCGCGCATGTGATGGAGATGGAGGGCCGGCCCGCCGATGGCCTCGCCTGGATCACCGGGCGTGAGGCCCACTGGTCCAGCGAGAGCAACTTCCTCAAGGTCCACAATTGGTGGCACCGGGCGCTCTGCCACATCGAGCTGGGCGAGCCGCAGGCCGCGCTCGCGCTCTATGACGGACCGATCCGCGAAGGGGCGGCCGCGATGGATCTCGTGGACGCCTCTGCGCTCCTGTGGCGGCTCGACCTCATGGGCATGGATGTCTGCGACCGGTTCGAGGCGCTGTCGGCGCGCTGGGATGCGCTGTCGGATGGCCGGCTCTACCCGTTCAACGACCTGCACGCCGCCATGGCTCATCTCGGCGCCGGGCGGGAGGACGAGGTTGACCGGCTGCTGGCGCGGATGGCGGGCGCAGACGGCAATGAGACCGCCGACTGGGTCCACCGCATCGGCCGGCCCCTTGTCGAGGGTTTCCGCGCCTTCCGCCGGGGCGACCTTGGGAGGGCGGCCGATCGGCTCTGGTCGGCGCGGCACATCGTCAACGCCTTCGGTGGGAGCCACGCCCAGCGGGACGTGATCGACTGGACGCTGACCGAGGCCGCGCTCCGCGGCGGCCAGTCAGGCATGGCCGAGGCGTTGGTGGCCGAACGGCAGGCGCTGCGGCCGCACAGCCCGGTGAACCTCGCCTTCCGCGACCGGCTGAACCAGAAAAGGGTCGCCGCATGACCTACCACCCCGATCTGGCTGCCGCCCATCTCGGGGGCGCCAGCCTCGCCGAGGGCGAGGCCATCGAACGGCCGGCGCTCAGGAGCCTGCACGAGGCCGCGACGCCGAAACAGCGCCGCAACCTGCGGCTCGACTGGCACGAGACAACACGGGCCGTCGCGTCGGTTGTCGGCGCGCTGCCCGCCTCCGACGTTTTGGTGAACCGCGCCTTCCCGTCGGAGGGCGCCAAGGTCTCCGCGGCAGCCGAAGCATATCGCAGGGCGGGTGTTGCGCGTTACTTCCTGCACGTCCCGCAAGACAGCGAGTCCACCGCGCCGGCGGGCTTCACGAAGGCCCGCCCTTGGCAGAAGTTCCTGCGCCTCCGTGGCGCGTAGCTTCCCGATGCCCCCGGGGTTGCCATCAAGCCGGTCGCTCCCGGCCCGACTGCCGAGGCAGCCGCCCGGATCGTCTGCGCCGCCTTGACCTCGGGCCCGCCGCCGAGAGCTGGCTAGACCGCCTTTGCATGGACGAACGCTGGCACGTCTTCATCGCCCGCATCGACAGCGTCGCCACCGGCACCGGCGCGCTGTTCGTTTCAGGCGGCATCGGTTGGTGCGACTGGGGCGCCCCCGCCTTCCGCGGACGCGGTATCCAGCGGGCGCTCCTGCCACCGCCTTGCCAAAGCCGATACGCTCGGCCTCCCCCGGGTCCACACCTGCACGGGCGGCCCCGCCCCGTGCGACCCGCAGCATTCCTACCGGAACATCCTGCGCTGCGGCTTTACAGAAACGATCCTCCGGCGAAACCTGAACTGAGTCAGCAATAAGGGAGATCTCCAGATGGGGGCCGAGACGGCTCTTGCCCCCGGCGCGTGCGTTCTGGGAAGACTACGTGGCCAGTGAGGTCGCGGCGGGGCATCCGGTGCCGCACCTCTACGATACGATGGTGATCGGCGCTGACGCGGCCGCGGCGGATGTCGGTGCCCAGTTGATCCTGTCGGGTCGCAAGACGACGACCTCCGCCTTGCCAACGGCGCTTCGAAGGCCCCGGCCAGGGCCGTGCACACGCTGGTGGATCGAGAGGCGAAAAAGAAGATGCCCGGAAGCGGGCTAGTTTGGCGCGGACGCCGCCACTAACGTTCTCGTGTGGGCAGACGCCGGTCAAGACGTACGCCCGTCTTGGTCGCCCCCGTGGATGGGCGCTCGTGCTATCCTGGTGCGTAGCCGTTCGAGCGAATTGGCGCGGAGCCATCCTATGCTTTACAAGATCGTCAAGTGCGACTGCCGCGGTGAACCTATTGCGCCAGCGATCTCCATCATTGCCCAATCCCCAGATCAGGCTGCGAAACTCATTCTTGCCGAAGAGGTGACCAGGCGCGGCCGAGCAATCGATCTGGCGGCAAAGGTGTACTTTGCCAGCCGTGAGGGGGTGCCGACGATGGTCGAACTGTACCGCTCCCAGGTGACGGGTCAACCTGATGAGCATTCGACAAGAAGGCGAGGCCCTGCTAACGCGTAGGCATTAGAGAAATCCAAATTCTCACGCTTCTGCTGCGCACTGGTCGTATCAATTCCTGACTGCCCGGAGCGAGACCAAACTCATGAAGTCCTTGCCTGCTCATCTGCGGCTGACGACGGCGCGTCAGGCGGCTGGACTAATGATCGCCTTTCTCACGCTGTTCGTCGGCCTGTTCGCCTATTTCGTGAACGCTGGGGCTAACCAGAACCAGATCAGATTAGAGGAGCAGTCATTCTCTGGCGCTCAAGTCGTGGCGACCAATGCATATTGGATTGTGGAACTTGCTACCCAGACACTTGCCCGGGTAGACGCAGCCCTCGGCCCTAGTCTACTCGGAGTGGAAGAGGATTTTTTCGCCGTGCTAGAGGGGATCCCCTCAATTGCTGATGTCTACGTCATTGATGCGGCCGCCAGCACGCTATACAGCACCGTGGCGGGTGCGTCGATGGTCTCGGTGGCTGACCGCGAATACTTCACCGCCCTGCGGGACGGCGCGGATTTCTATATCTCTGGCGTCCTGACAAGCCGGATCACGGGCGAACAGATTTTCGTTTTCAGCAGGCGGGTGGATCGCGCTGGCGAATTCGCTGGCGCGATCATGATCTCATTCCCCCAGACGCTTCTCACCGATCTGTGGGAGACGCTTGATCTGGACAGGGGCTCGTCCATCAGCCTCGTCAGAGATGATGGTCAGTTGATGGCTCGCCATCCACCTACAGACGGGCCACTTGATCTGTCTGGGCTCCCATTGTTCCAGCAATACTTGCTCAGCGGTGACTCCGGCACCTACACCTCGGCAGCGTCCCCGGTGGACGGCATCGCGCGCGTCGTGAGCTTCAGAAGGGTTGCTGATTATCCGGTCATCGCTTTGGCTTCGGTGGCGAGCGACGAAATCTGGGACAACTTTCATCGGGCGATCTGGACGGTCATCCTGATTGTCTCACCTATACTCGTTGCTCTGATCGCGGGGTGCATTTGGCTCGTCAGGCTCCTTGTTCGGGATGAGGCCTATTCGCGGCAGTTGAAGGAGGCTGTCGATCTCAACACCATGCTGTTTCGTGAGATACACCACCGGGTCAAAAACAATCTTCAGTCCATTCAGGGCCTTGTGCGCATGCAGCATATGCCCGAGGCGATCAAACTGGACCTCCAGAGCCGTCTCGCTGCGATGGCAGCGATGCACGAACACATCTACAAGTACGACCGATACCAGGACATCGACGCTCACGACTTCATTCCTGCCGTGGTCGAGCAGGTCCGGCTGGCCTACGGCTCCAATGCAGCGATCCACTACGACATCGAGCATATCCCGGTAGACAGAGATCATGCGACGCCGCTCGCCCTTCTGCTGAGCGAGCTCACAACGAATGCCTTCAAGTACGCCTTCGCAGACGGCCGTCCGGCAGTGNCTCGCTGCGATGGCAGCGATGCACGAACACATCTACAAGTACGACCGATACCAGGACATCGACGCTCACGACTTCATTCCTGCCGTGGTCGAGCAGGTCCGGCTGGCCTACGGCTCCAATGCAGCGATCCACTACGACATCGAGCATATCCCGGTAGACAGAGATCATGCGACGCCGCTCGCCCTTCTGCTGAGCGAGCTCACAACGAATGCCTTCAAGTACGCCTTCGCAGACGGCCGTCCGGCAGTGATCGACATCCAACTCTCCGAGCAGCACGACGGCCGCGCACACCTTATCGTGCGAGACAACGGAACCGGGATGACAGAGGAAGAGAGCCCCAAGAGCATGGGCATGCGACTGGTGAAAGGAATCGTGGCGCAGATGGGAGGTGAGTACGAATTCAGGAACGAGGACGGGCTTGTCTTCGATGCCAAAGTGGCACTCTCTGTTGCCGCGCGCACGGTCTGAGATCTCTTTGGCTATGGTTGAATTGGCTCCAGGTTGTTCTCCTAAGTGGAAGAGGCCCCAGCCAAAGCTNTTATCGTGCGAGACAACGGAACCGGGATGACAGAGGAAGAGAGCCCCAAGAGCATGGGCATGCGACTGGTGAAAGGAATCGTGGCGCAGATGGGAGGTGAGTACGAATTCAGGAACGAGGACGGGCTTGTCTTCGATGCCAAAGTGGCACTCTCTGTTGCCGCGCGCACGGTCTGAGATCTCTTTGGCTATGGTTGAATTGGCTCCAGGTTGTTCTCCTAAGTGGAAGAGGCCCCAGCCAAAGCTGGGACCTCGAGGGGTAAGTGAGCGCGATCAGCCTAGGTTCCAGAACTGACCGATCTGCTCGTCCTGCTGGGCGAAGCTGGCGGGATCCCCGAATGCCCTCTTGTTTCTCTTGTGACTTCAGCATCACAAGCTTGGAGCATTGTGACGCCGTTGGGGAGAGAGCGGCACCCACCCCATCTCCACATTAAGTTATTGATTCCAGACGGGCGTCCTCGGGCATTGGTATCGGGCTTCGGTCATTGCTTCGATGCGCCATGACGGCGTTTGGTTTAATCGGCGCTTGACCTTCCAGTGACAGGAAGGAGCACATTGATCCTGGGGGCCCGTGCACCGGCTTCACGCCGCTGAGCCCGCGAAAGGAGAATGCCATGTCCACCGTCGATCGCCACACAGGTCACGCCCACCCCGACAACGAGATGCCGACGCACCACGATGCGCCTGCAACTGGCCCAACGGCCATCGATCCTGTCTGCGGCATGACGGTGCCCCTGAAGCCGGAGACCCCATCGGAAACGTTCGGTGGAAAGGACTTCCATTTCTGTTCGGGCAAGTGCCAGACGAAGTTCCAGGCCGATCCATGGTTCTACGCTTCTGGTCGTGCCGCAGGCCGCAAGAAGACTGCTCCGACCAATGTCCAGTACACTTGTCCGATGCATCCGGAGATCGTCCGCGATGCGCCGGGTAGTTGCCCGATCTGCGGCATGGCGCTGGAGCCGATGGTTCCATCGGACGAGCCGAGCGAGGAGCTGACCGACTTCACCCGCCGGATGTGGGTCTCGGCGGCGGCGGCGGTGCCGCTCATCGTGCTGACGATGGGCGAAATGGTGGCGCTGCCGGTGCGCGACTGGGTCGGTCACCAGACGGCAAGCTATCTGGAGTTCGTGCTGGCGACGCCGATCATCCTCTGGGCGGCCCTGCCATTCTTCCGGCGTGGCTGGGATTCGGTGCTGAACAGGTCGCCCAACATGTGGACGCTGATCAGCCTCGGCGTGGGAGCGGCGTATCTCTATTCGCTGGTCGCGACCTTCCTGCCTGGCGTGTTTCCGGATGCCTACCGGATGAGCCATGGCGTCGGCACCTACTACGAGGCGGCCGTGGTGATCGTGGCGTTGGTCTTCGTGGGCCAGGTGCTGGAACTGCGGGCACGCGAACGCACCGGGGACGCGATCCGCGCGCTTCTGGACCTGGCGCCCAAGATGGCACGGCGCATCCTGCCGGACGGCACCGAATACGACGCGCCGCTCGAGAACATCATGGAGGGCGACAGGCTGCGGGTCCGTCCCGGCGACGCCGTTCCGGTCGACGGCGCGGTGATCGAGGGCCGCTCGTCGCTGGACGAAAGCATGCTGACCGGCGAGTCGATGCCGGTCGAAAAGGGCCCGGGCGATGCTGTGACCGGGGCCACGATCAACAAGAACGGCTCTCTGGTCATCGAGGCGGGCAAGGTCGGGTCCGACACCGTGCTGGCGCAGATCGTCGCGATGGTATCGAACGCGCGGCGGTCCCGCGCGCCGATCCAGGGTCTGGCCGACCGTGTGTCAGCGGTGTTCGTGCCGACGGTGGTCGTCATTGCCATTGTCGCCTTCATCGTCTGGTTCACCGTCGGCCCCGAGCCCGCGTTGGTCTTTGCCATCGCCTCGGCGGTCTCGGTGCTGATCATCGCCTGTCCCTGCGCGCTGGGGCTGGCGACGCCGATCTCCATCACTACGGCGGCGGGGCGCGGCGCGCAGGCGGGCGTGCTGATCAAGGACGCAGAGGCGCTGGAGCGCATGGCAAGCGTCGACACGCTGATCGTGGACAAGACCGGGACCTTGACCATGGGCAAGCCGAAGCTGACCGATACGGTTGCGCTCGGGGACGTCACCGAGACCGACCTGCTGTCGCTGGCCGCAGCCTTGGAGCTTGGTTCGGAACACCCGCTGGCCGAAGCCATCGTTGAGGGCGCCGGGACAAAGGGTGCGCCGCGTCAGGAGGCGACCGACTTCGAGGCCGTCACCGGCAAGGGCGTACGCGGCCAGGTCCGTGGACGCGCCGTGTCGCTCGGCAACGCCGCGATGATGCGGGAGATGGGGCTGGACACTGGCGCCGCCGAAGCAAATGCGGACGCCCTGCGTGCAGACGGCAAGACGGCGATGTTCATCGCTGTCGATGGCGCGCTTGCCGGGATCGTGGCCGTGGCCGACCCGATCAAGGGCTCGACCGCACAGGCGATCCGGGAACTGCACGCCCAGGGTCTGCGGGTGATCATGGCAACCGGCGACAACGAGCGCACGGCGCAGGCGGTGGCGGGCAAGCTCGGAATCGACGAGGTGCGCGCTGGCGTCCTGCCCGAAGCCAAGAGGGATCTGATCGACCAGTTGCGCCGCGACGGCCACAAGATCGCGATGGCGGGGGACGGGGTAAACGACGCGCCCGCGCTCGCTGCCGCCGATGTCGGCATCGCGATGGGCACGGGGGCCGATGTGGCGATGGAAAGCGCCGGGATCACCCTGCTGGGCGGCGACCTGATGGGCATCGTCCGGGCGCGCAAGCTGGCCCGCGCCACCCTGCGCAACATCAAACAGAACCTGTTCTTCGCCTTCGCCTATAATGCCCTCGGGGTGCCGGTCGCCGCCGGGCTGCTCTACCCCTTCACCGGGATGCTACTCTCGCCGATGATCGCCGCCGCGGCGATGAGCCTGTCTTCCGTCTCGGTGATCACGAACGCACTGCGACTGCGGCGGATCGAGTTGTGAGGGATTGACGATGGCCGAAGAACCGAACCGCTGGGAAAGCGTCCACCGAAGCAAGGATGAGGAGGAGACAAGCTGGTTCGAGGAACATCCGCAGGTATCGCTCGAATTCATAGCGGAGACAGGCGCGGGCCAGGACGCGGCCATCGTGGATGTCGGTGCCGGCTCATCGAGGCTGGTGGATTGCCTTCTGGAACAAGGGTTCCGCCGTATAACGGTTCTCGATCTCTCCGAAACCGCCTTGCGCACGGCGCGCGCGCGGCTGTCGCTAGATGCGTCAGTTGAATGGGTGGTGGCGAACGTCCTGCACTGGCGGCCCTCCGGCCGCTTTGACGTCTGGCATGATCGGGCCGCGTTCCATTTCCTGACCGAGGCTTCCGATCAGGACGCCTATCTGCGGGTCATGGATCGGGCCCTTGTCCCCGGCGGCCACGCCATCATCGGAACGTTCGCGCTCGATGGCCCGACCTCGTGCAGCGGTTTGCCGGTCGCTCGCTACGATGCGGCCTTGCTTTCGGAACGGCTAGGTAGCGCCTATCGGCTCGTCCGATCGCTGAGCCACGAACACCGCACGCCGTGGGGCAGCGTGCAGCGGTTCCATTTCGGGCTCTTTCGGAAGGTCTGACGGGTGTCGGGAAATCGTCAATCTGCGGCCGCGTTGGACCGCTGCGCCTGCGCGTCGCGAATGTGTTCGGGCCAAGTGGACTTGATATAGTCCAGGATGGCTTCGATCTCGCCTTGGCCCAGCACGGAGCCGAAGCCCGGCATACCCGACGTGAAGGTCACGCCCATGTCGTCCAGCACGGCCTGACCGCCGCGGGCGATGTAGTCGATGAGCATGGCGTCATCGTGATGCCAGGTGTGGCCCGTCTCGTCATGGGGCGGCGCCGGATAGAGGCCGTTGGCGTCGGGGCTGTGCCAGTCGGGTTGTCCCTCGAGATCGACGCCGTGGCAGGCCGCGCAGTGCTCGACGTAAAGCGCGCGGCCGGAGTCAGTGCCCGTCTGGGACGCGTGCAGGAACGCCGCAGCCGGAACCGGCATGAGCCCGATCAACAGAGAGAATGCAGCAAATAGGCTTCGACCGGGTAAGGGCGATTTGACAGGCACCCGATGACCCAATCTGCACCACCGCCCCTCCATCAGCGAAAGCAAGCCATTGCCCATCACCTAGCCGATCTCCTGGGTCTTAGTGGTCGCTCGTCAAATCCGAGAGCCCGTCTATGATCGGGCATTCGGGGCGGGCGTCTCCGTAGCAGTTCTCGACCAAATGGCCGAGCATCGCCCGCAAGCCGGTCAGTTCAGCGATCTTGCGGTCGATCTCGCCCAACTTCTCGGTGGCGATCGCCTTCACATCTGCGCTGGCCCGGTCGCGGTCGGTATAGAGGGAGAGCAACTGCCGGCATTCCTCGACCGAAAACCCAAGGCTGCGGGACCGCTGGACGAAGCGCAGCCGGTGGACGTCCTCGTTGGAATAGTCGCGGTACCCGTTGGCAGCCCGGTCGGCGGTCAGTAGACCGATGTCCTCGTAGTAGCGGATCGTCTTGGGCGGAAGGCCCGATTGCCTGGCGGCTGTTCCGATGTTCATTGCGGCCTCTCCGAAGCTTCTCCCGCCAGTATAGGGGTTCCAGCCGCTGGAAGCTCAAGTAATTTCGAGGCGAGCGAGCAGAAGTGGCCGCGCGGGTGCGCACCGCGCGGCCACTGTGGTCTCAGTTGGCGTTCTCAGCCAGCCATGTGGTCATCCGCTCGATCTCGGGGCCCTGTGCCGCGATGATCTCTTCGGCGAGCGCGCGCATCTGCGGATCGTCGCCGTGCTCGAGCACAACTTCAGCCATGTCGATGGCGCCCTGATGGTGGGCGATCATTCCACAGGCGAAGGCCACGTCGGCATCCTCCATCATCATGCCTTCGTGCATGGCCGGCATGGTGATCATCATCTTGCGCATGTTCTCCTGCACATGCTCGGGCATGGATTCGAGGTCCATGCCTGCCATGCCCATCATTTCCATCATGCCCGCGTTCATGCCGCCGCCCTGATTGCCGTGCATGCCACCGTGGCCCATGGCCGAGCGGTCCATGCCACCCGAGGCGGCTGCTGTCGTGCACTGCTCGGGCAGCTGGAATTCTGCGTCTTGCGCCAAAGCGGGCGCCGAGACGGCGGTTGCGGCGACAGCCGCTGCGAGGATCGTCTTAGCGATAGTCATCTTGAGTTCTCCTGAGTGTATGATTTGTCGAGCGATCAGAGCCACAGACGTCGCGGAGGGGGGAGGATCACCCCAGGATCGCTTCCCAAGCCCGGCACCGGCGTCGCAGCCGTCGTCTCGTCGCTGGCCGAAACGGTGGTAATTTCATGCGCTCCGACTGAAATCCCCGGACAGCAATGAGCCATCATGCAACAGCCTATTGTCGCAGCATCACAGTCGGCATCCATTTGAACTGTGAGAAGGCTGTGCTGGCCGCTCGGTTTGGCATGAGCCTGGTGAGTATGGGCTTCAGCTTGCGCTGCTTGATCATAGGATGATGGGGAGCCAAAGTTGGCAGGCGGCCAGATGAAGGCGAATGCCAGCGCCAGTAACGCTGCCATTGCCATGTTCCAAATCCGCGCTGATGTTTTCATCAATGGTTATCCACCAAGGAAGACGCTGACTCAGGAGTTACAACCCGCTTCAAGTAAGCGCGCTCCTCTTGGCGCTGCTTCTAACTATTGGCCGAGCGTCATGCCGCAGGGCGAGGCGAGAACCCCGCGTCCTCGAGCACGGACGCAACAGCAGATCGATCGACGCCCGACTCCACGGTCACCCGCTTCTGGGGCAAATCGATGTCGACCTTCGCCTGCGGATCGACCGAATGGATCGCCTTGTGTGACGCTCCTGGCGCAGCCGCCGCACGTCATGTTGTCGATCTGGAACTGCATGGCACTCTCCTGAAGGGTTCTGCTTACCATTCAAGATGGGGCTTCCAGTTGGTGGAAGGTCAAGGGGCGACATCAACACGAAATCGGGTGTTGACCTTCCAGTCACTGGAAAGCGCAGAAGTGCTCCAACAGCACTCGCCAAGGAGCCGACGATGAACGTCCACGCGACAGGAAGCGCCGAGATCGCTTCCAACCTGACACCGAAACTCGCCACTGTCTCGCTACCGGTCGTCGGGATGACCTGTGCGTCCTGCGTCGGGCGAGCCGAGAAGGCCTTGAACCGCGTTGAAGGCGTGGGAATGGCGACGGTCAATCTCGCCACCGAGCGTGCCGATGTAACCTTGGTCCAGCCCGTCGATCCGGCCAGTCTGGTCCGGGCGATCGAAGACGCAGGCTACGAGGTTCCAGGCCGCGCGATCACGCTCGCCATCAATGGCATGACCTGCGCGTCCTGTGTGGCGCGTGTGGAAAAGGCGCTGCTCGCAGTTCCGGGCGTCGCATCCGCGACCGTAAATCTGGCGACCGAACGTGCTTCGCTTTCGACTTCCGGAACTGTCACGGATCGCGATCTCGTCGCTGCAGTCGCCTCTGCGGGGTATGAGGCGCGGACGGTAAGCGAAAACGATGATGACGAGGCGCATGCGTCCCGCAAGCAGGCGGAGCAAGCTGCCCTGGGTCGCGACGTCGCCATCGCGGCCATCCTGACGCTGCCGGTGTTCGTGTTGGAGATGGGCTCGCACCTGATCCCGGCGGCTCGTGACCTCATCATGACCACCGTCGGCATGCGGGAGAGCTGGCATCTGCAGTTCGTTCTGACGACAGTGGTGCTGTTCTGGCCAGGCCTGCGGTTTTACCGGATCGGCCTGCCGGCGCTCAGCAAGGGCGCGCCAGACATGAATTCGCTCGTCGCCGTCGGCACGCTGGCCGCCTGGACCTACTCGGTTGTGGCGACATTCGCGCCGCAGCTTTTGCCGGCTGGAACGGTGAACGTCTATTTCGAGGCGGCCGCCGTCATTGTCACGCTGATCCTTCTCGGTCGCTACCTGGAGGCTCGGGCCAAGGGCAGGACCTCGGAAGCGATCAAGCGCCTGGTCGGTCTCCAGCCGAAGACGGCCCGCGTCCGCCGCGGTGACCGGGTTGTCGAGGTGGCGCTTGGCGACGTCGTGACAGGCGACCTTGTCGATGTCCGACCCGGGGAGCGGATCGCCGTGGACGGCGAGGTCGTCGAGGGCGCGTCCTTCGTCGACGAAGCCATGATCACCGGAGAGCCGGTGCCGGTCGAGAAGCGGGCTGGCGCGACCGTGGTGGGTGGAACCGTCAACCAGACCGGCGCACTCACCTTCCGCGCAACCGCGGTCGGCGCCGACACGATGCTCGCGCAGATCATCCGTATGGTCGAGGAGGCTCAGGGCTCCAAGCTTCCCATCCAGGCGCTCGTTGATCGCGTGACGCTGTGGTTCGTGCCTGCCGTCATGGCGGCGGCCGCGCTCGCTTTCCTTGTCTGGGCGATCTTCGGCCCGGAGCCTGCGATCACCTTCGCGCTCGTCAATGCGGTTGCCGTGCTGATCATCGCGTGCCCTTGCGCGATGGGCCTCGCGACACCCACGTCGATCATGGTCGGAACCGGGCGCGGCGCGGAGTTGGGCGTGCTGTTCCGCAAGGGCGAAGCGCTGCAGTCGCTCAAGGACGCCCGCGTGGTCGCGCTCGACAAGACCGGAACATTGACCGAAGGCAAGCCCACTCTGACCGACCTTGAGACGACCGGTGGTCATGCCCGCAACAACGTTCTGGCACTGGTCGCCTCCGTCGAGGTGAAATCGGAGCATCCGATCGCGCGCGCCATCGTCGAAGCCGCCGAGGCAGACGGGTTGAAGCTGTCCGATCTGACCCGGTTCGAGAGCGTGACGGGTTATGGCGTCAGCGCCGATGTCGGCGGACGCCGCGTCGAGGTCGGTGCCGACCGGTTCATGGAGAAGCTCGGGCTCGATGTCGGTGCATTCGCGACAATCGCCGCGCGACTGGCCGACGAGGGCAAGTCGCCGCTCTATGCCGCTGTCGAGGGCGAGCTCGTCGCAATCATCGCCGTCGCCGATCCCATGAAGCCGTCCACGCCGGAGGCCATCCGGGCCCTGCACGATCTCGGATTGAAGGTGGTGATGATCACCGGCGACAACCGGCGGACGGCGGACCCCATCGCACGACAGCTCGGGATCGACGAGGTCGTGGCCGAGGTGCTGCCGGACGGCAAGGTGGAGGCCGTCACGGCGCTGAAGCGCCAGCATGGCGGGCTCGCCTATGTCGGGGACGGCATCAACGACGCGCCCGCATTGGCCGAGGCGGATGTTGGCATCGCCATCGGTACCGGAACGGACATCGCCATCGAGGCCGCCGATGTCGTCCTCATGTCGGGCAGCCTCAAGGGAGTTCCCAATGCGATCGCGCTGTCAAAGGCGACGATCCGGAACATCCGGCAGAACCTGTTCTGGGCCTTCGCCTACAACACCGCGCTCATCCCGGCTGCAGCCGGGGCGCTCTATCCCGCCTTCGGATGGCTCCTGTCTCCGGTCCTGGCGGCGGGTGCCATGGCGATGTCGAGCGTGTTCGTGTTGGGCAATGCACTGAGGCTGAAGCGCTTCCGTGCTCCGATGGCTGCCGTCAGCCGATGATGAGGAACTGAGAAATACTGCCGCATGGAAATAGCCCGGTGCGTGAGGTAAAGCTTCGGGGACAGATGCCATGAAGCACCGGGAAAATCGCAGGGCCCGGAAACCGAGCGCGAGGCTTACGAGGTGTTCCTGATCCGGCGTGACGGATCGACCGAAGTTTTCTCCAGCTATGACGCAGCCTGAGTTCCGAGCAGCCATTCGATAGCCGTCAGGGGCGAGTGCAAGCGCGCGCCTGATCCCGCATGACCGTAGTCGGCGATCATCTCGGCGACGACCGACCCGCTCTGGAAGCAGCTCGAGTTCCTCCGCTGCCCGCGTCTGGACCTCCCCGGCTGTACTCGGCGACCGGCGGGCACGGCCCAGCCAGCATTCCGTCAGAACTTACCGTCGCGCAGCCGGTCAGCAAACTTGCCCGCGATCGCGAGGGCGGCGAGCCGCCGCTTCCCGCATCCGGCGTTGGACAGGCCGCCAGAAGCCGCCCCGCCTGCACCGCCCCCCAGACACCAGAGCGCGCTCACAATGTGGCCAGCGCGTTGGCGCCGCTAAAGAGAGGTAGGTCCGTGGCTCTGGAGCGCGGCGGCTAGCAAATCGACCGCCAGCGCATTGACGGCCGATGCGCAGTCCAACCCAAACCGGGAACATCGGCCGCGCAAGCTTTGCCCAGATCAGGAGGCGCCTTGGCGCATATGCACTATCATCCTGGCATCGTTCTTGCGAGGTGGCTCTTGGCCGAGCACAAGGTTTAACTCAGTAACCGGAGCCCTCTCTGCTGCCGCCCCGCTTATGGCCCGTCGTTCAAAAAAGCTCTGCCAGCCGCCGAGCAGCGGCGAACGGACGTGACCTCTCGCCGGAAGCTATGGAAGACGGCCCAACCATCATTGCTCCTGAAGGCTCGACCTTCTACCTGCAGGCCTATGGCACGGACATGAACCTCACCGAGATGCTTCGCCAAGCTCAAGCCGCTGCGGCAGAACCCGGCCCGGACAGTCGACGCCCTCGTCAAAGCCATCGGCCGTCTCCTCGACCGTTTCACCTTCAACGCATGCGCTAACTTCTTTAACGCAGCAAGATAACAACGCTCAATGTGAAGACGCTCTAAGCTGGAACTCTAAGGTCGAATTCCACAATGAGACCATCGTGGTCACTCAACGGGCCTCGTTCAGTTTCTGCGGCAATACCAATCGTCTTGGCTGCAACGAACGGGCGTGTGGAGGCAATATGACAAACGCTCGGTCGGCTCAGCCCGGAAACAACGCCCGATGTGTGGACGGTGAGATCGGCTAGTGCCGTCTCGAGCAGCGATACCGCCTCGGCTGGCGCTCGTCGATTGGGAACGGCCTGGTTGAAGTCCCCGAGCATGATGAGCGGCAAGGAACTGGCCGAAGGTGGTGCCAATGCCTTCAGATAGGCAATGTGGTCCTCCCACGGTCGCCGATCACGCCGACCGGTGCTTACATGCGCCGCATACCATGGCACACAGACACCGATAACGCGCACAGCCCCTAAACTGGTAGCGGTTGTGGCGGCGACGAAACGGCCTCCCGGCATGCCGCGACTAGCGGTGCGTTCTATATCTCGCCATCCATTGCGACTCCACAACGTGACTTTGGAGCGGCCGGGCACAATCGGGTATCCATAGTTGGTCTCGCTGCGGGCTACATGCCATTCGCCCTCCAGAAGCTCGCCTTGACATTCTGGGATGCAGACGATCTCGGCGCCGGAAGCCAGGATGCGCTGCGAAATGGCTTTCCCTTGCCAGCTTCGTGAGCTGTGCCAGGCAGCATTCCAGCAGGCAACTATCATCGAGCTGCACCCTCTCGTCTTCTACCGCAGGACTGTCGGTGGGAGAGTATGATGGCGGCTCGAGTCTGCTGCAAGTCAACGAAGTCGGTCGTGAGGGCATTTCACATGCCAAGGCGTGATTACTGCAACTATCCCTGACGGTCTAGTGGTCCCCTTTCCGCTTGGTAACCTGCGCCAAGCCGATGCAGGAGTCCATTATTGTCTGCCCTAATCTCAGGCTGGTCCAAGGGAGGCTGCATCCCATTGTGGCGATGGACGTACCGCTTTTCGGCGGGAAGCCTGCTCACAGCCGGAGGCTTTACCGCCTCGCAGGCGGGTCGATCATTCATTCCTTGCCGCCTGTCGATGCCACCGATGCCGAAAAGCCGCGTTGGAAGCCGGTGAGGATGACCATCGGGATCAGCGAGATGAACAATGCCGCCGCGAAAATTAGCGCGTAATTGACGTCGTACTGCGTCGAAAACTGCGCGATGGCAACGGCAGCGACCTTATAGTCGGGGGCAGGCGCGATGAGCAGCGGCCAGAGATAGGCCTGCCATTGGAAGACGAACAGAATGAGCGCGGCGCTGATGAGTGCCGGAACGGAAAGCGGCAGGTAGATCCGCCAGAAGACGCCGAACCAGCCCATACCGTCGATCATGGCCGCCTCGCGGAGCTCTTTTGGTATGCCGAGGAAGAACTGGCGGAGGAGGAAAACGGCGAGGCCGTTACCGATGCCCGGAAGGACGAGCCCGGTATAGGTGTTCTGCAGGTTGAGGTTGCGCATCGTCTGATACAGCGGCACCGCAATCGCATCGAACGGAATGAGGAAGCTCACGACCATTACGATGAAAACGATATTGCGGCCGGGGAAGTCGATTATTGCCAAGGCAAAAGCGGCCGCGGAGCATATCGCCAAACCGACGAGTATCGTGACGGTGGTCACTATGATCGAGTTCATTATTGCCAGGCGGAACGGTCCACTCCACAACTCGACGACGTGCTCGAGCGTGAAATTGAGCGGGAGTAGCGTGCCCCAGCTCAGTGGTGAGAGATAGCGGAAGATGTCGTTCTCGGGGCGCAGGGCGCTGACGGCCACCCACCAGAGGGGAAGAGCGAAAAGGATCGCGCAGAGGACCGTCAGGCTGGTGCGGACCATGGTAGCGTTGTTGTTCATATGCCCTTGTCCTCCGGGGAACGCATCATGCGGAACTGGACGAGCACCACTGCCAGCACGGCGGTGACCAGAACGACCGTCGCCGCCATCGCGCTGCTGCGGTCACCGGATACGAAAGCGCGGGTATAGATCTCGTTCATGATCAGGTTCGTCGAGCCCTGCGGGCCGCCGCTGGTCAGAATCTGCACTGGAGCAAAGACCAAGAAGTTCGCCACAGTGTTGGCGACAAGAACAAACGTGAGCGGGCGCCGCAACTGCGGAAGCGTTACGTACCAGAACTGCTGAAAGCGGTTTGCGCCATCGATGCGAACCGCCTCGTAGAGCGACTTCGGAATGTCCTGCAGTCCTGCCAGGATGAACGTCATCCAGTACCCGACGCCGATCCAACTCACGATGACAATGATCGATCCCATAGCTTGCTCGGCCGACGTCAGAAAGCGCATCGGTTCAAGGCCCATCGCAATCAAGACGGCATTCACAGGACCATCAGGACGGAAGGCTACTCCCCAAACAACAGCCGAGACGCTCTGTGGGATTGCGACGGGCAAGAGGATGATCGCTCGCCACAACCCCACGAACGGGATTGCTGCGTTGACCAGCAACGCCAGAGCCAGCGCAATCACGATCTGTAGTGGCGCAACCACTACAAGGAAAACCAGGGTCACCTGCAGGCTGCGCAGAAAGACTGGATCACTGAAAATGTACGCATAGTTCTCGAGGCTATAGGTCGTTTCGCCCGGCGCCAGGAGCGACTCGTGCAGGGCAGAGGTCGCGGGCCAGATCCGCAGAAAGATTACGGCGATGATGGCCGGCGCCAGAAAGGCCGCTGCCACCAGCAACTTGTTCCGCTGTTGCATTATGAGCTCCAAGGCCGATCGGAGCCGGGCCTCGTAGGCCCAGCTCCCCTGCTATAGCTAAGCCTATCGAATACGCGCGAGCTGGGACCGCAACTGGTCCTCGGCCGCCTGTAGGGTCGGCTCGACCTCGGCTCCGTTCCGGAGATCGGAGAACACCCGGTTCATCACCGTCTCGAAGGCAACGAAACCAACTGTGCGAGGACGGCCGACTGCGGTGTTCTGGAGCTCATGGGTGATGATATCGATCGCAGGGCCGACTTTGGGCGTAAGCTCGGCGATCTTTTCGCGCCACTGCTCATAGGCCTCTGCATTGACCGGTGGCAATGGGTTGGATTCCGTCGTCGCGAGCGCACCTTCGGGCGTGAGCGTGGCGAATTCGACAAAACGTCGCGCTGCCTCCGGGTTGGCGGCATGCGGGCTGATCGCGAGCGCCCAGGAACCTGTAGCCGTGACAGGTTCTCCACCTTCAAAATAGGGAACGTAGGTCACGCCGTAGTTCAATCCCTCGGCCTCTTCGAAGCGCCCGAAGGTCCATGGACCTCCATAGAAGAACGCCACCTGCCCGTTGATGAAGAGATCATTGGTCTGGTTCGGGCTGACGCCGCGTGGGGCAATTCCGTCCTCATAGAGATCGCGATACCAGGCGGAAGTTTGAACCCAACCCTCGTTTGTCAGGTCTGGCTGCAGCAGCCCCTCACCCGTGAGACCGGGGCCTGCTCCGGCGGACTCATAGAGCGCCTGGAGCTGATAATATCGATCCACCTGCTGGAAGGTGAATCCCCACTCGGCACCAGCATCCTGCGCCTGCTTTGCGAGATCGAGCAGTTCTTCCCAGGTCAGACGGTCGTCCGGCGAAGTCGGGGTGGGCTCGGCAATGCCGGCCTGCTCCAGAAGGTCGCGGTTGTAAAAGAGCAGCTGCGTCGAGGTCCACATAGGGAAGGCGTGGATCTTACCTTCCCAGCTCACCTGCTCCTGATCCACGGGATTGGGAACCGCTGCCTCGATACGCTCGCGATTGGCTTCTTCGTCGGGGAGGTAGCCTCGCGATGCGAAGGCTGGGACGCGGGGTGTATCGGCTGCGAAGACGTCGATACTCGAATCCCCCTGTCCGACCCGGGACTCAATCGCCGCGTTCAGATCTTCGAACGGAACCTGCTGATAGCGAATGTCGATGTCGGGATTTGCAGCTTCAAAGGCCTCAATTACCGGGGCGTAAACGAAGTCTGCAGCCTCAGCCAAAAAATTGACGACAGTTTGGGCTTGTGCAGTTGTTGTTACCGCCATTGGCATTGCCAAAGCCAACGCAATGACTGACGCGCTGCGTCTGAATGTCTTCAGGTACACGGTTCTCTCCTCCGAGTTCTCCTCTCGCGCATTTCTGCACGCGCTTGCAGCCTACGACCCATATTTTGGCTCGTCAATCGACTTAGGGCCTCCAGTAGACTCGCGCTCTACAAGTGTGGGCGGAATGAGTACCCGCCTTCTCATCCTGCCCCGCTCTACGACGGCAGCCTCGATTTCCTCCACGGCAGAGCGAACCATCCCCGGTATGTTCTGGTCTACCGAGGTCAGGCGGTAGGTAGCCCACGCCGCGGCGTCGGAATTGTCGAAGCCTGCAACCATCAAGTCCCCAGGGACATCAAGGCCGAAATCCTTTCGTGCGACGTCCACTGTCGCGAGCGCCATAAGATCGTTCGCGCAGAAAATGGCATCAGGGCGAACGCTGGAGGAGAGCAATTCCCGAGCAGCGCGGACGCCCCCGTCATGGGAGTAGTTGCCGACTGCGCTTGAATGCAGTGTCGCGCCAAGCTCAGAGAGTCCCGCACGAAAGCCGCGCTCGCGATCCCGACTGCTGGAGGTGTCCGGTTCCCCGGCCATGTAGGCAATCCGTCGACGACCCTTCTTGACGAACAGCTTGCCGATTGCAGCTGAGGCGAGCTCGTTGTCGCAAGTCACAGAAACGATATTGTCTACTTCGAGATAGCGGTTGATCGCTATTACCGGAGTATCCCCTCGGGCGCAGCGTACCGACATTTTCGAGGACAGGCTGGTGTTGGTTAGAACCAGGGCATCCACACGATAGGAGAGCAGCTGGGAGATACGTTCGTCATTGCTGGTTTCATCGGCAATGAATGTCACTGCAGCCATGCCCGCTCTTTGAATTTCTTCAATCAGGCGCTGCAGGAGAGTTGCGTAGAATGGGTTGTCGAGGTGGGTGGTAATTACTCCGACAAGGAACGTGCGGCTGGTGGTCAAGCTGCGCGCAAGCATGTCCGGGCGATAGCCAAGAAGGTCCGCTGCGCGCTCAACCTTGGCGCGCGTGTCTCTGGAGACATAAGCTCCTGGTGTAAAGGCGCGCGACACGGCTGAGCGGGAGACGCCTGCGAGACGGGCTACATCGTTGGCGGTGATCCTTCCGCTCCCACTCTGCTCAGTCATGCCCTATCTCCACACTTGACGCATTAATCCTCCCCCCTAATACTGCACTCGTGTGCAGAAAGTGAAGGCGGGCTAAACCGCACTCGCCGCCGCAAGGCAGTAGCGGCCTTCTGCAGAGGTAGGAAGGGTGGAAAATGGCCAGTGTCGAACTTTTGAACGTGCGCAAGTCTTACGGGCCAGTCGCCGTTATCCATGACCTTGATCTAACTGTCGCGGACGGCGAGTTTCTTGCGCTCGTCGGGCCGTCGGGCTGCGGAAAATCCACTCTATTGCGCATGATTGCCGGGTTGGAAGACATCACCGGCGGCGAAGTGCGGATCGACGACAAAACGGTCAATACGGTCGATCCTAAAGGGCGCAATGTTGCGATGGTGTTCCAGAACTATGCGCTCTACCCACACATGACGGTGCGTGACAATATTTCGCTCAATCTGCGCCTGTCTCGCCTCCCGCGCGCGGAGATCGAAGCTCGGGTCCGAACCGCAGCGGAGCTTCTGGACATCGGCAGTCTGCTTGATCGACGCCCTTCGCAGCTCTCGGGTGGACAACGGCAGCGTGTTGCCATGGGCCGAGCCATTGTGCGTAACCCTGCGGTGTTTCTTTTCGATGAGCCGCTTTCGAACCTCGACGCCAAGCTTCGCGTGCAGATGCGTACTGAGATCAAGGCTTTTCATACCAAGGTGGCGACGACATCCATCTATGTCACGCACGACCAGATCGAGGCCATGACGCTCGCCGATCGCATCGTTGTTATGAATGCCGGGCGCATCGAGCAGGTGGGCACGCCGATCGAACTCTATCAGTCGCCCAGCAATATTTTCGTCGCCGGGTTCATCGGTTCGCCCGCAATGAACATCCTGCAGGGCGAGTTACTGTCAACGGATGGAGGACTTGCGGTAAGCGCGATCGGCAGCCAACTCACTACTCTCGCTGCTGCCGCCGGCGCTGCAGGGCAGCATGTGAAGGTCGGCATCCGACCAGAACATCTCACTCTTGCTGGCCCGGGCGAAGTCAATCGAGTGAGTGCCACAATCGCGCATGTGGAGCCGACCGGCGCCCAGACTCACCTTCTGGTCGATGCGGCAGGACAGATGCTGACCGTGGTCCTGAACGATATTGCGAGTGTTAAGCGTGGGGACGCTGTCGAACTCTCTGTACGACCTGACCGAATCTACCTGTTCGACGACGCGACTGGCCAAAGGCTGGGCGCGCTCTGACGGTGATGTGGAAGCTAATTTCCCGGCACGCTTCGCTGCCGGCAGTTCTTCAAGGAGGAGAGACCCATGGCACTTAGCGCCGCAGACCGTCTGAGAATGCTTGAGCCGCCGACCGGCAAGGTACGCGTGGTGATGGATACCGACACATTCAACGAGATCGATGATCAGTTCGCGATCGTACAGATGATGCTGTCGAGCGACCGGCTAGACGTCGAGGCGATCTATGCCGCGCCCTTCCACAACAAGCGCTCAGACGGCCCGGGCGACGGCATGGAGCGCAGCTATGACGAGATCCTGCAGTTGCTCTCGCGCATGGACATTGCTCATGAAGGGCTCGTACACCGCGGCGTGACCGAATATGTGGGTCCCTCAAAGCAGGCGCGGCCTGCTGCGGCCGTGGATGACCTTATCGAGCGCGCCCGCAACTCATCAATCGAGGATCCGCTCTACGTCATAGCGATCGGTGCCATTTCGAACGTTGCCTCGGCGTTGATCAAGGCTCCCGAGATTGCCGACACGATGGTGGTAGTATGGCTCGGGGGGCACGCGCTGGAATGGCCGCACGCGGTCGAATTCAACCTGAAGCAGGATGTCGGTGGGGCACAAGTCCTGTTCGACAGCGGCGTGCCGCTCGTTCTGGTGCCCTGCATGGGTGTGACGTCACACCTTCACAGCACCGTGCCGGAGATTGAAAAATATGTCGAGGTGCACGGGGAGATCGGCAAGTTTTTGGCCATGCGCTACAAGGGATACTCCGAAGATCACGTCGGGTGGTCCAAGCAAATCTGGGATATGGCAGCCGTTGGCTGGCTTCTTGATGCGGACTGGACTCCAAGCGTTATCGTCGCCACTCCGATCCTGACCGATCAGATCACCTGGAGCGTGGACGCTTCGCGCCATTCCATGCGCTACGTGACCTACGTGGACCGGGACCCGATCATAAAGGATTTCTTCCACAAGCTGGCCGCTTTTGCCTCTTGAAGCGCCCTACTCGCGGTGATCGTCCTCGCCGCGAGTTTCCATCTTTGAGTACACTGGCGCCGGGTCCTAGGCAGGCTAGCCGCTGCCCGGTAATCTCCGTAATGGTGGGTATCGCGACCGGCGCCGAGATGCCCCTGTGCCTCCCGGACGCCGCCTCCAACATCGCGCTTTCGCCACGAGTTCACCTCCTTGAGGTGTGGGCTGGTGTGCGGCAGGTAACGTTCAAACCAGGGCCTCAGGCAGAAGCAGGGGTATGGGGACAAGGTCACAGTTCAGCAAAGGGGTTGCGGTCCTGCGGAAGGGGATCCCACGGCCGCCGGCCCAGCGTCGTCATGGCGGAGACGCGGCTGCGCGAGGATGGGGACAGCCCAAGCTCGGTCATGAACTTGTGCATGAGCTCGAGGTTCTTGTTGGCAATCGCGAGCCAGGGGTTGGGCTGGACGTAGCCGGCGGGCGTCCTCAGCAGCGCCGGGGTGGTCTTGAGCTGCCTTTCCGCCTCGGCCCAGCGGCCATAGGCCTGGCAATAGGCGGCAAGGGCGCTCCGGTCGAGTTCGCTCAGCACGCCCAGCCCGTGAAGCTGCCGGGCCAGCCGCTTCCATTCCGCTTTCGCCGTCGGCGAGAGATGGGCCGGACAGGTGGGGATCCCCGGCTGAGGCCTTGGCTCACGATGATTGAGCGGCCGGTGTCCGGGATTGCCCTCGATCAGCTTCAGCGCCGTGGGCTTTGGCTTGCGACCGCGCATGGCTCAGAAGGCCTGCAGGCGCTCGAACAGGCGGCGCAGCATGTAGGAGCGGGCCAGCGAGCCCAGCATGAAGAACGCGGCAATCGCGCTGTCCTCGGCAAGGGTGGTCTCGATGCCGAAGAGCGGATAGGCAAGCTGCTGGATCAGCAGCGCCAGGACGTACCCGACCAGGAGATTGACGACCGCCTCCAGCATCGAGCGGGCGCGGCTCTGAGCGACGCGCTTCGTCATGATGCCGCCCCCTGCCCGTCCGCGGCGACAAGGCTCGCGAACGCCATGCCATCCTCCCGGGTGGCGGTGCCGCCGGTCTGCTCCTGCCAGCGCCGGATGATGACGTCGCAATAGGCCGGGTCCAGCTCCACCAATGCCGCCAACCGCCCCGTTGCCTCGGCAGCCATCAGGGTCGTGCCCGAGCCGCCGAAGGGATCGAGGATCCTGTCCCGGGTCTTGGAGGAGTTGCGGATCGCCCGCTCCACCAGGGCGATCGGCTTCATCGTCGGGTGCAGGTCGTTGCGCACCGGCTTTGCCAACGACCACACATCCCCCTGGTCTCGTGCACCGCACCAGTAATGGTCGGTGCCCCTGGGCCAGCCATAGAGGATGGGCTCGTACTGGCGCTGATAGTCGGTGCGGCCAAGCGTGAAGCTGGTCTTGGACCAGATGACGAAGGTCGACCAGTGCCCCCCTGCCCCCTCGAAGGCGTGCTTGAGCGTGCCGATCTCGGAGGAGCTCATGCAGATGTAGATGGCGCCCTTGGTCACCTCCAGCATGGCCCCGCAGGCGGCTCCGAGGAACCGGGCAAACGCCGATCCCAGGGCGTCATTGGCAATCGGCCGGTGGCCATCGGGGGTGTAATCCACGTTGTAGGGCGGGTCGGTGAAGACCATGTCCGCCAGCCCGCCACCCAGCGCCTGGACGAGGTCCTCCCGCCGCNGTAGATGGCGCCCTTGGTCACCTCCAGCATGGCCCCGCAGGCGGCTCCGAGGAACCGGGCAAACGCCGATCCCAGGGCGTCATTGGCAATCGGCCGGTGGCCATCGGGGGTGTAATCCACGTTGTAGGGCGGGTCGGTGAAGACCATGTCCGCCAGCCCGCCACCCAGCGCCTGGACGAGGTCCTCCCGCCGCGTGGCATCGCCGCAGAGGAGCCGGTGTTCGCCGAGGCACCACAGATCCCCCGATCGCGTCACGGGACGGGCTGGCGGCGCCGGAGCTTCATCGGGGAAGGCGTCGCCCTCGTCCTGAGAGTTGAGCGCGAGCAGGCGGTCGATCTCGATGGCATCGAACCCGGCCAGCTCAAGATCGATCCCCATGGCGCCGAGATCGGCGACTTCGGCAGCCAGCATGGCATCGTCCCAGCCGGCATTGAGCGCGAGCTGGTTGTCGGCGAGCACGTAGGCGCGCCGCTGCGCCGGGTTCATCGCCGCAAGCTCGATGACCGGGACGCTCGTCATCTCGAGCTTGCGTGCGGCCAGCAGCCGGCCATGACCGGCGATGACACCGTTGTCGCCATCGACGAGGATGGGGTTGGTCCAGCCGAACTCCCGGATCGAAGCCGCAATCTGTGCGACCTGACGATCGGTGTGGGTGCGGGCGTTGCGGGCGTAGGGGATGAGGCTGGCGACGTCGCGATAGCNGTTCATCGCCGCAAGCTCGATGACCGGGACGCTCGTCATCTCGAGCTTGCGTGCGGCCAGCAGCCGGCCATGACCGGCGATGACACCGTTGTCGCCATCGACGAGGATGGGGTTGGTCCAGCCGAACTCCCGGATCGAAGCCGCAATCTGTGCGACCTGACGATCGGTGTGGGTGCGGGCGTTGCGGGCGTAGGGGATGAGGCTGGCGACGTCGCGATAGCTGATGGCCAGGTCTCTGAGCACTGCGGAGTTGGTCGCATGATCGGGCCCTTCAGGATGCTCGCCAGCGATTGCCAGGGCTTTGGATTGTTTGAGTTCTGCTGCCTGCGCCACTGCCGGTGACCCCCATGCCAATTTCGCGGGTGTTAAAGATGGACGGCCCCACCGGTCAGGGATCGGATCGTCAGAGACTTTCCACCTCCCCCCCCCCCCGCCTTCAGGCCATGGTCCATTCTACGCCGGCAGCTATGGCTATGGGAATCCTGACATTTTCCGACATTCATACGCTTGAGTGCGCAACTGCCGACACGTACTGGACCGGCCGCAAACTCCTTTGCCTTCTGCCGGAATGACGCAGCTTGGCTCAACCGGATCGATGTTGTCCTCAAGTCATGTCAGGGCGCCGCCGAGCCGCCCCCGACGCGCCCTGCAGCGGATGCAACAGATGCTACGTGAGAATCGGTTTGTTGCTCACGCGCGCGCGTAGCAGCTTATGGTTTTCTCGCGTCACATCTGTTGCATCTGTCGCCGGGACGGCCTCCTCGCCTTTGACAGTTCCGGTTCTCCCGGGTTCAACTGAATCGGGTTCCGACGGGAGGGGCGACACCCATGGGTCACAACACGCTTGGCGTCCTACCGCGGACCAGGCATTGGCGAGAGGTTGTCCGGCTTCTTGATGCCGGTGCTGCCGACAGCGATGTCGTTGGTGCCAGCGCGCGCGCGGCCGAAAAAGAAATGCTGGCTGCGGCAAACGATCCGGTGTTCGTCGAGGTCGTGCGTCTACTCCTCAACATTCCGGTGGCGGCGCGATCCGACGACTTCGGACAAGCGCTTCGAGACGTCGGCCTGGCCGTGGGCGACAGGCCGGAGCTTCTTGATCTGGTGATGGCGGTTGAAGAACGGCTCGATGCGGTGCGGCGCGAAACGCGAGTGCGGTCCGATTTCGGTGAGATCGCTGCCCGGGCGCTTACCCGAACACTTTCTGTCTCGATTGGCGATGCGCTGCCGGCCCTGTTCGGGTCCACCCCCGACGATGTCCAGGCAGTGGTTCGGAAGATGTCCTGGGCGAAGGGCATATCCGGGTTCACCAGAGAATATTTCGGGACGCTGGTTTCCGGAACGCTGTCCTACTGGCTCGACCGGACTCTTGCGCTTCAGACGGGCCACGACCGACGCTTTCCGACCGCTGCGGCGCGCAATGCTTTTGACGCTGAACTCGGCCGATATTCGGCCGAAGCGACCCGCATCATCAAGGAGTTCTCCAGCGGCTGGTATGGCAAGACGCTGAACCGCGAGGGAGGATTCGGAGCGAAGGAAGCAGCGACGTTCGGCGCGGTCGCCCTGAAGAAGACGGTGTCCGACCTCCGCACGAGGAGCACCGCAGATGAGTGAAGCCCTTGTGCAGGTCGACGGTCGCGATCGCCCCTTGGCCATCCGCATCAACGGCCGGCACCCTACCTTCAGGTTGGCAACTGACGCCCTGGAGACGAAAGTCATTCGTGAACTCGATCCCGTCATTCTCGACCTGATGGAGATCGCCTCGACAGTCTTTGCGGCAGATGGCGCTGTTCCCCGGGGGGGACCCACGCGGCCCAATTTGGGCCAGGACTGGTATCGGCAGTTCGATTTCGAAATACCGGTCCGGCATCCTGAGCTCTGGCAACGCGATGACGTGGTGGCGGCACTGCGCGATGCGGTAGAGACCCTGACCGAGGACAGCGTCAGCTTCCGGTTCATCCAGGCAGCGCCCGACGTGATGCGGCAGCAATACCTCGATTACGACCCGACAGGTGTGGCCTTCGAGGCCGATGAGGTAATCCTCTTTTCGGGCGGGCTTGATTCCTTTGCCGGCGCCCTTGAGCTTCTTGCCACGACGTCGTCGCGAGTGGTTCTCGTCACTCATCGCTCAGCCCAGAAGGCAATCCCGCGCCAGATCGAGCTTGGTCAGTACCTGGTCGATCAGTTCCCTCATCGCGTGCTGCATGTTCATGTCCTTGCACGACGTGTCGATCAGGAGGCGCGAGACTCGACACAGCGGTCCCGCACCCTCCTCTTCTCTGCTTTGGGTCAGGCGGTCGCGTGCGCGTTCGGAGCTGAGCGTGTGAGCTTTTTTGAGAATGGCATCGTCAGCCATAATCTGCCGTTGAGCCCGCAGATCGTTGGCACCATGGCGACAAGGACGACGCATCCCCTTGCGCTCACAAACATCAATCGTCTCATGCAGCTGGCCCTGCCTGCCGCCGTGCCTATCTCCAACAGGTTCCAGTGGCTGACCAAGACCGAGGTGGTCTCCAAGATCGACGAGAACGGGGGTGCCAGCCAGATTGCACGATCTGTCAGCTGCACGAGCATTCGCGAGCAGAACACCCTCCACACCCATTGCGGGGCTTGCACACAATGCTTCGACCGCCGGTTCGCGATCCTGAAAGCGAACCTCGCGGATTACGATCCCGAAGAAACCTACGCCACGGACGTGCTGTTCGGCGAACGGGGCAATGACCGCTCAATGACGATGGCGGTCGAGTGGACACGGCACACCCTTGGGCTGGGCGATCTTGAAGAGCAGGGATTCATGGAGCGCTTCGGCCATGAGGTCAGCCGGATATTGCGCGGACATCCGGATCTGCCCCCCAGAGCCGCGCTCGATCTTTCCCTCAGGCTGCATCAGCGCCAGGGAAAGGTTGTGCGGGACGTGCTCGAGACTGTGCTTCGGGAGCGTTCGGCCGAGCTCGTGGCTCAGCGTCTGCCCGCGACGTGCCTCGTGCGGCTTCACCTTGGGTCCGGAGAGGAGCTGGTGGGAAGGGTGCCGCGCTATGCGCCCGACGAAGAGAGAAGAGCATCGTCCACCGGGATGGAAGCCGTTGAAGAGGTCGACGAAGAAGTGGACGCGGATGCCCCGCTGCGGTTGCAATTCTTCATGCAGGGGCAGCGTCACGTCGTGGAGGTGGCGGGCCTGACGACCGTGATGGGGGCGCCAGCTCGGGTCCCGCACGCCCTGAGGTCCGTGTACGACGAAGACAAACGCAACGGCGTCCGCCCGGAGGACCATCGCTACAGCATCGGAACGACACTTCCCCACCTGGCCGACATGGACAAGAGCACGATCCGAAAACTGGTCGCACGCTGTCGCAAGCAGCTTGCAGAAGGTTACACGGAGCTGCACGGGGTGCCGCCCCCGGCACACCTGCTCATCCAGACCCGGCCCTCGAGCGGATACCGCCTCGACCCCACCATCGTCGTCGTCGAGCCGAATCGGCCAGTCTGAGGCAGGCCGATCAACAGGGCGCGGAAACCCGGGCCCGCGCCCCTCGTGTCACGTCAAGTCTGGGGATGTCACGTCGGCACCCCTTGATCTCGGCGATTCTCGGGGTTCCTAAGCCCTCCGTGTCACGTCTGACGCGCCGCCGTGTCACGCGAACAGCCGCCACAGCCGACGTCGGGGGCTTAGGCTTTGGGCATGGCAAACGACCTGCACGACCACCTAAACTCAGCCGATCCCGGGCGCTTGATCCGCGAACGCGAACTGGCCAAGCGCTGGGCAATATCCCCGCGAACGCTGCAGCGCTGGCGCGGCAAAAATTCCGGGCCGGCCTACATCCTGATTGGCGGGACGGTCCGCTACCGCATGGCCGATGTCCTTGTCTTCGAGCAGGAGATGCGACGCGGTGGTGCGCAATGAACGCGTCTGCGACTTCCACCTCCGGCCAACTGATCGAGTTGCAGCCCATCCGCGCCCACTGCGAGGTTCTGTTCGGCGGCCTTCAGGGCCTTGTTCCAGTCCGGCTTCTCGCCGAAGCCGGAACGCCCGACCAGAAACCACGCCTCGAATTCGTGGAGACCTCGGTGATCGCTGATCGCCTATTCCGGCTCTTTCCCGAAGCGGACCAGCAGCAGCGTGGCGTCTTCGTCGTCCCCGGGACCGTCACCTCCCCCGGGTCAGCCAAAGCAAGAGACATCAAGCAGACCCGCGTCGTGCTGGTCGATCTCGACAACGGCGACATCCTTGCACAACGCGCCCACCTCGTTCAGCACCTGGGCCTGCCATCACTTGAAGTCGCCTCAGGCGGGACTACTGCGGAGGGTCAGGACAAGCTGCACCTCTATTGGCGGCTGGCCGAACCGGCGATCGATGAGAACGTCCTGCATGTGGCCGCCCTGCGCGGTGTGCTTGCCGACAAGGTGGCAGGCGATCCGTCATTCCGCAGCGCCCATCAGCCGATACGAGTCGCCGGCACCATCCACGGCAAGAGCGGTCGGCGCGCCAGCGTACGGATTCTCGCCCAAGGCCCGCGGCATTACGAACTGGGTCAGCTGGCCGCGGCCATCGCGAACATGCCGGTCATGCCAGGAGTTCCGCGCCTGAAGAGCGAAAGGCGGCGAGGCGCGGCCGGACTTTCCCCTCGGCAGCTAGCCACGAAGAGGATAGCCGCCGGTGGCCAGGATAGCGAGACGCGCTTCACCACCTTGTCCAAGGTGATCGGACACTGGCTGCGCAACGCGCGTCACGGGGTGTGCACCATGGAGGCGGCGTGGACCGCCGTCGAGGACCATAACGCCGCCATGATCGTTCCACCGTGGGACACGGATCGTCTCCAGCGAGAGTTCGAGGCGTTGCTAACCAAGGACATCGCCGAGAAGGGCCCGATGCCTGCTTCGTCTGCGCAGGAGGAGTTGGGCGGCGATCCCTCACCGCCCGCGCCCGCGCTCAGCGACGATGCCATTGCTGCAGATTTCGCCGCTCGCCACAGCCAGCACTGGAAACACGTCCCCGCCTGGGGGACCTGGTATCAGTGGCGCGGCAATGTCTGGGAGCGCGACGAAACCGGCATGGTGCGCGAGCTGGTGCGCCAGGTCTGTCGGGCAGCGGCGCGACAGGCAAGTAACCCCGCCGAAGGCCGGCACGTCGCCAGCGACAAGAAGATGTCGGCCGTGCTGCGCATTGCGGCCGCCGATCCGCGTATCGCTGTATCCTCATCAAGATGGGATGCGCATCCGATGTTGCTGAACACCCCGGCGGGTGTAGTCGACCTCAAGACAGGCCAGGTCAGTTCTCACGACCCCGGTCTGCAGATTAGCCAGATGACGACGGCATCGCCTGGCAGTGAATGTCCGCGCTGGACCTTGTTCCTGCAGGAAATCAGCAATGGTGACGTTGACCTGCAAGCCTACCTCGCACGATTGGCTGGCTATTGCCTCACGGGATCGACGAGAGAACAGGCGTTCGCTTTTCTCCATGGCCATGGCGCCAACGGCAAGTCCGTCCTTCTGCAGACATTGGCGTCGGTCATGGGCAGCTATGCCGCCACCGCCACCCTCGACACATTCATGGCATCTCGTGGCGAGCGGCACCTGACCGAACTCGCCGGGCTGCGTGCGGCAAGGCTCGTCCTAGTGCCCGAAACCGAGGCGGGGCGGAGTTGGGCCGAGGCCCGCATCAAGGCTATCACCGGAGGCGAAAAACTACGCGCGAACTTCATGCGCCAGGACCACTTCGAGTTCACCCCGCAGTTCAAACTACTCGTCGCCGGCAATCACCGACCCGCGCTCAATGCGGTCGGCGAGGCGATGCGGCGCCGCCTCCACCTCGTTCCGTTTTCGGCAACGATCCCCCCCGAGCGGCGCGACCCGCGGCTCTCGGAGAAACTCCTTGCCGAACGCGACGGAATCCTGGGCTGGATGCTAGAGGGGTGTGCTGCCTGGCAGCGCGAGGGTCTTGCTCCACCGCCCTGCGTCAGAGCCGCTGCAGAGGAGTACTTCCAGGCAGAGGATCTGGTCGGGCAGTGGATCCATGAGTTCTGCATCTGCGACACTGATCGCAAGGCGCTGGCCGCACAGCTTTTCGAATCCTGGAAGTCATGGGCTGAAGCTAGGGGCTTCCCGCCCGGGTCACAGAAATCTCTCGGGGAAGCACTTCGCGCCCGGGGGTTCACGCCAACCAGCGTCCGCCGCGCGCGGGGATGGTCAGGCATAGGTCTCCGAACCGCTCCGCTGACGGCGGAGGCGCGAACATGAACCCGCTGCATCCCCGCCACCTGAAGCCTCATGAGCGGCGTGCCGAACTCTGCGCGATCCTCGCCCGCGGCTTGCTCCGGCTACGGCACGCCCAGTCAAGCGAACACTTGCCGCATGATGGAGATAGTTCGCTACGCTACCTGCCCGACCAGAGCGGTCATGCAACTCCAACTCATCGGAGAATGGCATGACGACCCCCGAGCCAATCCCCGCGCGCCTGGCCGCGCTCAAGACTGCTGCCACGGCTGACCTGAAGCAGCAGTGGCGCGATCTGTTCGACAGCGAGCCGCCGCCGTTCAACCGGCGCTACCTCGAAAGCCGCCTCGCCTATCGCATCCAGGAACTGGCTTATGGCGGACTGAAGCCAGAGACGATCCGAAAGCTCGAACGGCTCGGCGAGGAACTGGATGGCGGCGACAGGACGAAGCGCGGCCTCCGAATGGATCGTGACCGCCCCATCACCGGCACACGGTTGCTGCGGGAATGGCAGGGGGTCGAACAGATCGTCACGGTCACCGCAGACGGCTTCGAATGGCAGGGCCGGCCCTACAGATCGCTCTCGGCGATCGCCCGCGCTATCACCGGCACGCGGTGGAACGGCTGGACCTTCTTCGGGCTCAGGAACCACAGGGGGCGGACATGACGAAGCTCCCGGAGAAGTCGAAACTCGTCCGCAAGCTGCGGTGCGCGGTCTACACCCGCAAATCCTCGGAGGACGGGCTGGAGCAGGAGTTCAACTCGCTCCACGCCCAACGCGAGGCCTGCGAGGCCTATATCGCCAGCCAGCGCTCCGAGGGCTGGGTGCTGGTCCGGGACCATTATGACGACGGCGGCATCTCGGGCGGGACGCTGGAACGCCCCGGGCTGAAGCGACTGCTCGAGGACATCGAGGACGGGCTCGTTGACGTTGTCGTCGTCTACAAGATCGACCGCCTCAGCCGCTCCCTCGCCGACTTCGCCAAGCTGGTGGAGGTGTTCGACCGGAACAGCGTGACCTTCGTCTCGGTGACGCAATCGTTCAACACCACCACCTCGATGGGCCGACTGACGCTGAACATCCTGCTCTCGTTCGCCCAGTTCGAACGCGAGGTGACCGCCGAGCGCATCCGCGACAAAGTCGCCGCCTCTCGCAAGAAGGGCATGTGGATGGGCGGGGTGCCGCCATACGGATACCGGGTCGAGAACCGCAAGCTGGTGGTCAACGAGGAAGCCGCCGCGCATGTTCGCTGGATCTTCGCCCGGTTCCTCGAGATCGGATCCTGCACGGAACTGGCGCGGGAGGTGGGGACGCGCGGCATCCGCACGCCGCGCGGCAACCGGATCGACAAGAAGTACCTCTACCGCATGCTGAGCAACCGCGCCTATATCGGCGAGGCGGTCCACAAGGGCGAGAGCTATCCCGGCGAACACGACGCGATCATCGACCGCGAGGTTTGGGACAAGGTCCACGCCATCCTCCAGGAGAGCCCGCGCAAGCGCGCCGCCCGCACCCGAGCCGACACGCCCGCGCTGCTGAAGGGGCTGCTCTTCGGACCCGATGGCGCGGCGTTCTCCCCGACCCACACCCGCAAGGGCGGCAGGCTCTACCGCTACTATGTCAGCCAGACCGTGCTCAAGCATGGCGCCGGGTCTTGCCCGGTGGGTCGCGTGCCCGCCGGCGAGATCGAGGCCGCAGTCATCGACCAGCTGCGCGCCGTGTTCCGCCAGCCGGAGATCGTGGCCGGGACGTGGAAGGCAGCACGTATCCAGGACGAGGAGATCACAGAGGCCGACGCACGGACAGCCCTGCAGCAGCTCGAACCGCTATGGGATGAACTCTTCCCCGCCGAGCAGGCGCGGATCGTTCAGCTGCTGGTCGAACGCGTCGACATCGGCATCGATGGCCTGAGCGTCCGACTGCGCATGAATGGTCTCGACGGCCTCGCGCGCGAGATGCAGGCAGACGCGCTGGAGAAAGCCGCATGAGCCGGACGCAACACGATCCCGATACCGTCACCGTCCACGTCCCGTTCCGCATCGTGAAGCGCGGCGGGCGCAAGCAGATGCAGCTGCCTGAGGGCGCATCTCGACCACGCAAGGCCAACAGCACGCTGATCAAGGCCCTGGCGCGAGCCTTCCGCTGGAAACGGATGCTGGAGACGGGCGAGTTCGCCACCATCGCCGAGCTGGCCGAGCGCGAGGGCATCGCGTCCTCCTACATGACCCGTGTCCTGCGCCTCACCCTGCTCGCGCCAGCAACCATCGAGGCGGTCCTCGACGGGAGGCAAGCGGCCGATCTGACGCTGGGGCGGCTGTTGGAGCCGTTTCCCGAGATCTGGTGGGAGCAGCCCGGCTACGGGGCGGCCGGAGCTCGACCTGATGACCACAGCAGCTGATCGCCCTGAGCCCTCGCCACCACGATCACGTCTGCGGGGAGCAGGCAATGACCTCGCTACGGCGGCCTCGCGCCCCGTCCCGGTCATTGACCTGGTAACCGCAGCGGACCAAAAGCGGACATTGGCGAGGCAGGGCGTGTAGGCACCTTTGCGCCCCCATTCTAGCCGTTTGAAGACTCT
This sequence comes from Arsenicitalea aurantiaca, assembly GCF_003994485.1. GTDB lineage: Bacteria > Pseudomonadota > Alphaproteobacteria > Rhizobiales > Devosiaceae > Arsenicitalea > Arsenicitalea aurantiaca. Next base: position 32,544 of record NZ_RZNJ01000002.1, on the reverse strand, counting down.
GTAAGGGCACCTAGGAGCGGACATTGCCGCCTGCCGAGCAAACAACTGGATAGAGGTGGACAGGACCGGCACGTCTGGCAACGCATAGGAACCTAGCGCTCATCCGGGCCTTACCACCATCACGTCGCAGTCCACCTTGCTCATGATCTCCTCTGCCGTACTGCCCAGGATCGCGCTCAGCAATCCGGTTCGCCCTTCCGAGCCCACCACTACGAGATCTACCCTCCAGTCGGAAACATAGTGGCCCAGGTTGCGGGCGACCTGTCCCATTTCGGCGATGACATTGATCTCATCGGCAGCCTCTCCGAGAACGGACTTTACCCACTTCTGTGCGTTCGCTGTTTCGCTGGCGCGAAGATCGCGTTCCACATTGTCGAGATTGTCCAGTTTATCGGCATAGGGCACGTCGAAGCCGTAAAAGATGCTGACATTGGCCTGTCTGAAAGCGCCCGCAGCAAACATCATCGCGTGACGGGACACGTCCGTCAGGTCACTGGCGACGACTATATTCCGATAGGGACCCGCGACGCGACGCTTCACGGCGAGGACTGGGGCTTGGGAATGCTTGGCGATTTCAGTGACCATACGGCCGATCTTGTCAGCCCCGTAGGTTTCGTCATGAGCAATGCCGGTAATGATCAGATCGGAGCCGGCCTGCTGAGCGGATTCCGTTACCAGTGTATACGGAGCGCTGTTTTTGACGACCAGAGAGCCACGGACATTCGACCAGCCGGGAAACTCGGTTTCGAGCTTCCGTCGGGCGATTGCAACAGGATCTGGCGACCGCCGCCACGTCGGACCTTGCACCCAGAAGGCGTATTGAGTGTCCTCGACCGCGTGGACCAGTTGCACCTCCGCATCCCATTGCTGGGCCAAAGCAATGGTGCGATCGAACGCACGGTCACTGCGCGCGCTGAGATCGGTTGCAAGGGTGATCTTTCGCGGTAGGGAGAACTCGGTCATCAAGCAATCCTTGGTCGTTGAATGGCGGCGCGTCGTCCGCCGTGGGGAAGCCCTGCCCCCCACGGCAGTGTTCCGTTAGTCGGCGCGGTCCTGCAGCTCCTCCGGAACAGTTTCCAGCGTCAGCGGCACCGTGTGAGCGGCGTAGCTGGCAAACGTTTCCCGTTCCAGGCTTTCGGTCAGGAGCCGCCTGTGGTAAGGGGCGTCGAAGATGCCCATCCATTCATCGATGCTGTTGTCCTGCTGGAGGAAGTAGCGGTCCCCCCCATGACATGAGAGGCAGTCCCGGAGATAGAGTTCCTTACCGTCGGCTGGTAGGCCGGCAAGCATCGATGCCACGTCGGAACCGGCCGGCTCGGCGGGCAGGTTGAGAGAAAGATAATCGGCCAGCGCTGCCAATGCTTCGGAGGGTTCAATGCCCTGGAGTTCGGCCTGCCAGGCCTGGGCATCGAGGTCTTTTGCGACCACCGCCTCGAGAGTGGCTGTGTCGCCCTCGACCCACTGGGCAAGGTTTTCCTTGGGTCCAGGCGGAAGCGCCGCCGCCGGGTTTGCCTGGGCTGGCGCAATAACAAGCATCACCGACACAACGAGTGCTGAGAAGCGGCCAAATCCAAACCACCGGTGCGTGGCGTGTCCGTTGCAGGTCATCGGGTATCCTCCATCTTGGCTGGGCGAGTGCGCTGTCGTTTCATTCCAAGCGTGCCATGCTAATCGTATATTGGGCCTAAAGGATTGACCTGTGTCAAATCTTCGAGATACCCACGATACTAATGTGAGGGTCAAATCCGGCGATTGCGACGAATGGGAGATGGATGAAAGTCAGGGTAAGAGGCGGGTTCAACCCCTGGTTCGGTCCGGCGCCTTCATATGACGGCGAAACCGGGCTCGTGCCCCGGACCATCGCCATCCTGGGAGATGACACGCCGGGCATCCGAGCGGTTTTCGAGCAGGAGGAAGGTGCAATGGTCGCGGCCGGTGACCCGCTGTTCACCGACCGTCGCCGGCCCGAACTGCGTCATGTCGCCCCGGCCGCGGGCATCATCACCGAGATAAGCCGTGGACCGCGCCGGAGTTTGGACCGGCTGGTCATCACCCTGGACATCGACAGCAAGGCTCCTCGAACCTTCATGGTCCCCGACCGGCTGGACCGGAATGCACTGGTCGCGCTGATGATCGAGGCGGGACTGTGGATCGGTCTTAGGACCCGTCCTTTCGGACGCATTCCCGCGCCTGCGGACCAGCCTGAGGCGCTGTTCATCACCGCCATCGACACCCGCCCGTTGGCGCCCGATCCATCCGCCGTGATCACGCCACGCCGCCTCTGGTTCGGGCGCGGTCTGTCCGCCCTGCGCCTCCTGACGTCGGGCAAGACCTATCTCTGTCATGGTGAGGGGGCGGTGATGCCATCGGTGGATGGCGTGGTTCCGGCACGCTTTGCCGGCCCCCACCCGGCGGGACTTGCTGGCACGCATATTCATCATCTCCACCCCGTCGGTGCGCGGGGCACCGTATGGCATCTCGGCTACGAGGAGGTGATCGCGCTGGGGCACCTGCTTGAAACCGGCATCATCTGGCAGCGCCGGGTGGTCGGCCTGGCAGGCGACGGGGTCAGGCAAGCGGTACTGCTCGAAACCGTGCCCGGCGCCGATCTGCATGAGCTATTTTCCGGCCGCCTGGTGGAGGCGCCGGTTCGGCTGCTGTCGGGCTCCCCCGTCGATGGGCGGGTCGGGCGCTATCTGGCGCGCGGCCACCAGCAGGCTTCAGCCTTGCGCCATGCGCCGGTGCCCGAGCGCTCGACAGGGCTCCGTCACGCTGCCGACTGGCTCATGCGGGGAAGCGGCGCCGTGATCCCCAATCGATTGCAGGAAAGCGCGGCGCCACCCTTCCTCCTTCCAGTGCCGTTTCTGCGCGCCATCAGCGTCGGCGACACCGAAACCGCCCGCCGGCTGGGGGCACTGGAACTGATCGAGGAAGACCTGGCACTGCTGGCTTACGCAGACGGCGGCAAGGCCGATTTCGGTCGCATGCTCCGCAATGTCCTCGATGCCCTGGAGGCGGAGCGATGATGCCGTCGCGCCTGACGCCGCTTGCCACCCATCCGCTGCTGCGCGGGCAATTGCCCGTGCTGGCGGGGCTGGCGCTCCCCCTGTTGTGGAGTGTCTGGGGGGACGGCCCCGCTGTGTTGGGCAGGGTCGCACTGGTCGGCGCCATCGTGCTGGCCTGGCAGGTGGTGTTCACCCGCATTCGCCGTCAGGGATTTGGCCTCGAAGGCATCTCTGCTGCCATCATCATCGCCCTGCTGGTACCGGCAACGGCGCCGGTGTGGCAACTGGTTCTCGGCACGACGTTCGGCGTGGTCATAGGCCTCCTAGTGTTTGGTGGCTATGGCCGCAACATCCTCCATCCTGCCGTCGTGACCCTGGCCTTTTTGATGTTCTCCTTTGCCGGCGAGGGCTATCGGGAGGCTTCGGCATTGCCGATCTGGACGCTGGTGCCGGCGCTCTTGCTCCTGACCGTATCGGGCCAGGCCAACTGGCGCGTTCTGGCCGGCGCGCTTCTGGGGCTGCTGGGGCTCGGCTGGCTGCAGGCAGTTCCCGAAGCGACCGATCTCGCGCAAACCGGTCTCTTCTGGCTGGTGCTGCTGTTTCTCGTGGCCGATCCCGTCGCCTCCGCAGCGACCGATTGGAGCCGGCCTTTCCATGGACTGCTGTTCGGGGTTCTTGCGACCCTCTTCCTCCAGACCGGCACGGCGATCAGCACGCTGGTATTCGCTGCCCTGATGGCGGCGATCTTTGCGCCCCTGCTCGACGCCATGGCGATCGCCGTCAACGCCAGGATAAGGGAGCGTCGTCATGGCTGAGGCTCACCGACCCAATCCCTGGCGGCAATTCCTCGACCGACCCAATACAGACCGCACAAAAACGGTGGGCATCGCCCTGCTCGTCGCCGTGGTCTGCGGCTTGTCGGTGTCGATCGCGGCCGTGGCCCTGCGCCCCCTGATCGCGGCCAATGTCGTGGCCGAGCGGCAGGCGCTGATGAGCGCCATGCTGGCCGGTCTCCCCGGGATCGGGGAAATCCTCGAGGAGGCCGGAGCCGATGCTGCGGAAATCGCCATCGTCGATCTCGGTAGCGGCACCTTGGCGGATACCATCGACCCAGCCGACTTCGACCAGGCAGCCATCGCGGCGGACCCCGCGACCAGCACCGCCCTCGATCGTGCCGAAGATCTGGCAGGCATCGGCCGGCGCGAGAACCTCGCGCAGGTCTACATGGTGCGGCGCGACGGCGAACTGGCGCTGGTCGTGCTGCCCATCTACGGCAATGGCTACCAGTCCACCATCCGCGCCTATCTGGCGCTGGAGGCTGACCTGCAGACCGTGGCCGCCTTCACGGTCTACGAGCAGGGCGAAACCCCCGGTCTTGGCGCCCGCATCGCCGAACCCGCCTGGCAGGCCCAATGGGCCGGAAAAACCGCCTCCCGCGATGGCGAAGTGGTGATCGAAGTGGTTCGTGACGGGGCCGAGGGCCCCCATGAGGTAGATGGCATTTCCGGCGCCTCCGTCACCGGCTACGCGGTGACAGACATGATCCATTTCTGGCTCGGCCCGATGGGCTTCGGGCCTTGGCTCGACCGCCTGCGGCAGGGAGAACTGTGATGCTCAAAAGCCTCCAGGTGATCACCGACCCGCTGCTCGACAAAAATCCGGTATCCGTCCACATTCTGGGCATCTGCTCTGCCCTGGCCGTCACCACTTCGGTTGCAACGGCGCTGACCCTGTCACTGGCGCTGATCGTGGTGCTGACCGTGGCGGCCGGCCTCATCAGCCTTATCCGCCACCACATTCCAACTTCGATCCGGCTTATCGTACAGATCACCATCATCGCCTCGCTGGTGATCGTCGCCGATCAGTTGTTGCAGGCTTTCGCCTATGAAATGAGCCAGCGCCTTTCGGTCTTCGTATCGCTGATCGCCACCAATTGCATCGTCCTCGGGCGCACCGAGGCCTTCGCCCTGCATAACCGTCCCATGCCCTCCATGCTCGACGCCCTGGGCAATGGTGCCGGCTATGCCCTGGTGCTGCTGGTCGTCGCTTCTATCCGCGAGCTCTTCGGGGCCGGTACGCTTCTGGGATATGGCGTCTTGCCGCTCGTCGCCGACGGCGGCTGGTACCAGCCCATGCGGCTCATGCTGCTGGCGCCCAGCGCGTTCATCATCCTCGGCCTGCTGGTCTGGGCGGTGCGCAGTCTTCGCCCCGTCCAGCAGGAGACTCGCGAATTCGTCCCCTATGAGCCCGAACGGCAGGTGCAGCCATGATCGAGCTGTTCCAGCGGGCGATATTCGAGGAAAACCTGGCGCTCTCCTTCTTCCTGGGCATGTGCACCTATCTTGCCGTGTCCAAACGGCTTGACACCGCCCTTGGCGTTGGGGTGGCGCTGATCCTCGTCCAGTCCATCAGCGTGCCGCTCAATCATCTGTTGCACGCCCATCTGCTCAGCGCCGGGGCCCTCACCTGGCTGGGCCTGCCCGATGTCGATCTCGGCTTCATGCGCCTGCTCACCTTCATCGGCATCGTGGCCGGTCTGGTGCAGGTGATCGAGATGCTGCTCGACCGCTACATGCCGGGCCTTTACCGGTCGCTCGGCATCTATCTGCCGCTCCTCGCCATCAACTGCGCCATCATCGGGGGAAGCCTGTTCATGGTCGAGCGGCAATATGACCTGGCCGAAAGCGCCGTTTATGGCGTGGGCACCGGCATCGGCTGGGCATTGGCCATCGTCACCCTCGCCGCCATCCGCGAACGGCTGCGCTATGCCGATATTCCCAAGGGCCTTGAAGGGCTAGGAATGGCATTCATCGTCACCGGGCTCATATCAATGGCCTTTTCGGCCTTTGTCGGGGTGCGGGTGATATGATCGACATCCTGCTCGGGCTCCTTTTCCTTTCCCTGCTGCTGGTCGCGCTGGCACTCGTATTGCATAGCGCCCGGCAAATCCTGCTGCCGGCGCGCCCGGTGACCATTACCGTCAATGGCGGGCGGAGCGTCCCTGGCGCGGCCAATCTCAAGCTGCTCGATATCCTCAATGCCAATGGCATCGCCGTGCCCTCCGCATGCGCAGGTGCCGGAACCTGCGGCCTTTGCCGGGTCAGCGGCCTCGAGGGCGCCGGTGCACCGCTCCCCACCGAAGCCGCCCGCCTTTCGCCCGCCGAACTGCGCGGCGGCACGCGTCTCGCCTGCCAGATCGTCGTGCGTCATGACATGGGCGTCACGGTGGACGAAGCCATGCTCGATGTGTCGACCATGGTCTGCAAGGTGCACTCGGTGCGCGCCCTCACCCCGCTTATCCGCGAAATCGTCCTCACGGTTCCGGATGATGCCAACTTTGATTTTACCGCCGGGGGGTTCGTGCAGGTCACGGCGCCGCCTTACGAACTGCCGTTTACCGAACTCGATATCCCCCAGGACCACCGGGCCCAATGGACCAGCATGGGGCTGGACGATCTCGTCGCCCGGAGCGCCGAGCCCGTATCCCGCGCCTATTCCGTCGCCAGCCGTCCGGCCGATAGAGGCTTGATCGTCCTCAATATCCGTCTCGCTACGCCGCCCCCGGCACTGCCCAATGCACCACCCGGAGCCGTTTCCTCCTGGCTGTTCGGTCGCCAGCCGGGCGACCTGGTCGAACTTGCCGGCCCCTATGGTCATTTCGGCGCGCAGGACACGCAAAAGGAAATGGTCTTCATCGGTGGCGGCGTCGGCATGGCGCCGCTGCGCGCCATCATTGCCGACCAGCTCGAACGGCTGGGCACCACCCGCAAGATCAGTTTCTGGTATGGCGCGCGCTCCCGCGCCGAACTGTTCTATGTCGAGGAATTCGACGATCTGGCGCGCCATTTCCCCAATTTTACCTGGACGCCAGCCCTGTCCGACCCCGCCTCGGGTGACCACTGGCAGGGGGCTACGGGCTTTGTTCACGACGTGGTCTATGATGCCTATCTCAAGAACCATGCAGCGCCCGAAGACTGCGAATATTACCTTTGCGGCCCTCCGCTTATGATCCAGGCCGTCTATGCCATGCTCGACGATTGCGGCGTCGAGCGTGACGCCATCTTCAACGACGATTTCGGGATCTGACCATGACGATCACGCGACGGCAGGTTTTATCCGGTCTGGCAGGTTTGGGCGTGCTGGCGGCAGTGCAGGCCAGCGGGGAGGAGACCATCCGCCTTTCGGGACGCGCCTTCGGCACCGGATGGTCGATTCTTCTGCCGGGCGGCATCGATGAGCGGCTTCCTGGCGAGATCGTGGACATCCTCGATCGCGTCGACCGCGCCATGAGCCCCTTTCGGGCCGACAGCGAGATTTCCGCTTTTAATTGCGCTGCTGCCGGCGCCTTTGCGGCGGGGCCCGATCTTGCCAGGGTCTGCGCGGAAGCCCTGCGCATCGCAGCGCTGAGCGATGGCGCCTTCGATCCGACAGTGGGCCCCCTCGTCGGCCGCTACGGCTTCGGCCCGATCAGGGGCGGGCGCGTGGGTGATTACACAGCGCTGTCCTGCTCCAGCCTCACCCTTGGCAAGGCGGATGCTGCGCTCTCGATGGACCTTTGCGGCATCGCCAAGGGCTACGCATTGGACCTCGTCGCCGCTCATCTCCGTCACGCCGGACATCGCCATTTCCTGATCGATATCGGCGGGGAACTCCTGGCGTCGGGCCAGCAAACGGGCAGGAATGGCTGGCTGGTGGGCATTTCCGATCCGCTCGACGGCGGCATCCACACCCAGTTCGCCGCGTCTGATCTTGCCATCGCCACTTCGGGCGACGCCATCAATGCCTATGAGACCGCCGGACGGCGCTACAGTCACCTCATCGACCCCCGGTCGGATCAACCGGTGCACACCAGGCTCGCCTCGGTATCTGTGGTCGATCGCTCGGCCATGACCGCGGATGGGCTCGCCACCGCCCTTTTCGTCCTTGGACCCGATAGGGGCCCCGCATTTGCAGAACGGCACGGACTGGCGGCGCTGTTCCTCCTGCGCAATTCCGAAGGCGGCGTCGAAGCCGTCTCCAGTCGCGCTTTCACCGCGCTCGTTCACGCATAGGACCCCGTCATGCAGACCATGATCGCCGCTACACTGCTTGCCGTCCTCGCCGTTGCCGCCCTCGGCCTGGGCCTGGTCTTTGGGCGTCCGGCGCTCAGGGGCTCCTGCGGCGGCATTGTCTGCGGCGGCGCCTGCCATGCCTGCCCCAACCGAGAAGAGGATCGGGCATGACCGAATTGGCCTTGCCGCGCGTTGGCGATGTCATGAAGACCGATCTCGTGACCCTCGCGCCTGGAATTGAAATCGTGCGCGCCATTTCCATTCTGATGGAGACCGGAGTTTCCGGCGCATCCGTTCTCGATGCGGAAGGCGAACTGGTCGGCGTCCTGTCCAAGCGCGACTGCCTCAAGGCCGCGCTCAGCGCCTCCTATTATCGCCAGTGGGGCGGGACGGTCGCAGACTACATGACTCCCGATCCCCAGACCATGGAAGCGGACCTCGACCTCGTCAGCGCCTGCGAGGTCATGATCGCAAGTTCATTTAGACGCTTCCCGGTGCTGCGTAGCGGGCGTTTCGTGGGCCAGGTCAGCCGGACCGATGTGCTGCATTCACTGAGCAGCCAGTGGCGGTAGACGGTCATGCTGAAAGGATTGCGCTGCCCATAGCCGGACTTGAAATGCATTACCTAGTCGTTCTTGGCCGAAGAATGCCCAAATGACCAGCAACCCGATGGGGCTAATACTCCCTCCGCAAGTACGGTGGAGACGGCGACTAGCGACCCCGCTCGTCTGAGAAGGTCGAACGATAGGTTTTTTATTCAGAGTCAGCTGCAGACGAAACGTTTTTCTGCCAGCGGCCTGGCGCATGGCGAGGCGGATGCGGGCTCCGTTCATAATAGCTGTGGCAACAGTTTTTTCATCAGCGGCTCTCCATCTACCGCGCCCCACACTGTCCGGTACCAGAGCCCAAATGACGACTAATCCACTAAGACGAGAACGCCCGCCGAGCGGGTAGTGAGGGATAGCCGGCCCAAATGGGCCAGTAGCGCGCAAGTATGCTGGTGGCTGCTTTCCAATGTCTGTTGTCAGGAGCGGACAGACCGCTTTCGGCCCCGATTGCGCCGTTACTGCGGTAACCGGATCCCTGACTGGACGGCTGGCATGGGGTGGTTTTCGGACGGTCAGCAATTCGGCGGCGAACTTGGGAAACCAGCTGTTCGATCCGTAATGCGCTTCGACGCATGCTTAGCACGGCAGCCGGCTCTGCCCGCAGTCACCAAACTCCTGACCGTCGTCTACCGACCTGGACGGGTTCCGGTGCCCTGGAGTGCCTGGATCAACTGCTCTGGTGTCTCCGCCGAGCGGAAAGCGTCCACCACATTTCCATCGCGCAGTTCCCTGACGATGTCGCCAATTCGCGCCACATCCTGAGGGGGGCCATCGGGAGAGAGGAAAGCGATAACGATGTCGACGTCCACATTGTCAGGTGTCGGAAATTTGCACTTCTGCTTCAGCACCGCCACCGCTGCAGCAGGTCGCTTCAAAGCAGCCATTTTGCCGTGGGGAAGCGCGATGCCTTTGCCGATGGCCGTGGAGCCAAGCTTTTCCCGTTCAAGCAGTGGTTCGGCATAGCCAGGCGGTTCCCCTCCCAAATCGGCTGCAAAACATTCCGCCAGCAGGTTGATGACTTCGCGACGCTTGCAGTCCGGTACGTCGATCAGAACGCGGCCAAGAGACAGCAGCTCAGACAGGGCCATTGGTATCACCGTTGTTCATATTGGCGCCTCCATACAACGTTCGAAAATGAAAAGCGATCAGCCGATCCAACCCGTGAATTGGACTCATCGCTCGCGCGTTGATAGGTTTTGCATTCGTTCCCCTTGGCCGCAGCATGCTCGATACCGCTGCGGCCTCTTTTTGCGCTAGTCCCGGGCATCTTCAGACCCGGGCGCGGCGATGACATCGCACTGCGCGCCAGCCAGAACCTCGCCCACAGTGCTGCCCATTAGAAATCTTGCGAAGCTTCCACGTCGGCTTGAGCCAAGAACGATCAGATCGGCCGCGATCGATGCGGCTTCCTCAAGCACTGCTGCCGCAGGAGGGGCCTTGCTTGTTCTTGCGCGGACTTTTCCTGACAGGCCGCACCGATCGATGAACACATTCAGATCGTCTATCGCCTTGGCTTCTGCTGCGACGGAAATCCGTTCAACCTCTTTCGCATCGACACCCGCATAGGTGACCATCGTTTCGTTGAGCGGGCTGTAGGCATGGAGCACGGTCAGATGATCGACAGGGATAAGGTCCAAGCGTTCGATGTGCCCCATCGCCTCCACGCATGATCCGGAAAGGTCAGATGCCATAAGCCCGCTGGCGTATTCCTTTGAACCAGACCTCGCAACGAGCACAGGACATCTCGTTACTGCGACAACCGCTTCTGGTGCCGTAGCGATCAGGGTTCCCATTGCCCACCCGATCGATGGTGCCATGACGACGAGATCAGGGGCGATTTGCTTTACAGCTTCGAGAATGGCTTCGCTGGAATATGCGGCTCCACTTATCACCTCGACCGGGGCCGAGGGGCCGCGCTCTGCGATGCGGCGTTCAATGCTATCCTTGATTGAGGGGCGCTCGGCATCCGACAGCTGGCGATCGTCCATCGTTTTGACGACGATGAGGCGACCCTTCCAGCGTCTGGCCAGTGCCGCTGCCCTGTCGACGGCGTTCCAGTCATCACCTTCCAATGAAGCAATGGCCAGAATGGAGAGAGCTTCTCGCTCGTTGAGGCCCCTTTGCATTGTCATGTCACATCGCCTGTGCATCGGAAATGGGTGTGCGTATTCATCCGCTGCCAGTCCTCTTCTTGATCCAGTTCCAGATCTCTCCGCCGCTCAGGAAAAGGGGGATGTGAGGTTGTGATTCCATCTGATCGACGGCCAGGCCAACCTCCTTGATCTCGCCCTGCGTGCCGATGTCGCGAACGACGAGATCGACACTGCCACAATTGACCCTGTCGCCAACCTCGGCGGTACCGCCAAGGCGCTGTTTCATGAAGTCGGCGATCGAATGGTCCAGATGCTGTTCCGGCACCGCCCGCAGACCATAGGCATCGACCAGAGCCGAGACGGGCTTGGCCGGATCGAGGCTGAACTTTCCGAAAAAGTCTGCATCGTCTTGCGTCAGTTTCTTGGGGCTGGCGAACAGGCGGTCGAGAAGGCGCACATATTGCGGAGCGATGAACATATACACGAGGTCGCCCTCCTGCAGGCGGCCTGCAAACTGATAGCGCATCGAGCGGCCTTCCCGCACAACAAGCGAAGGTCTTGCCCATCGCGGAAGCCGCTCGCCCTGCAGCACGGGACTATCTTTGACCACGCGGTAGACGATCAGTTCGTGGTCAGCCCTGCCTGGCAGGTCGAGGCCCACGCGCTCGACCGGGCCGATCCTCGCAGGCACGATGAGCCCGAGCCACCTCGCCATCGGGCGGATCGTCCAGCCTTGCAGCAAGAGCGAGGTAAGAACGATGATATAGGCGGCGTTGAAGAGCTGCTGGCCGTTCTCCAAGCCTCCGGCGAGTGGGATGATGCCCAGCAGGATGGAGACCGCTCCGCGCAGGCCCACCCATGAGATGAAGGCGGTCTCGTTGCGCTGGTAGCCGAAGGGCAGAAGGCACAGCCATATCGCCAGTGGTCGGCATATGAAAGTCAGCCCGATAGCCACGGCGATCGCCGGCAGCGCGATGTCGAGGAACTCTGACGGCGTGGCAAAAAGGCCTAATGTCAGAAACATCGCGATCTGCGCGATCCAGGTAAGTCCTTCGAGAAAGCGCCGCAACCCGACATGGCCGGTGATCCGCATGTTGCCGGCTACCAGCCCCGCCACAAAGACGGCTAGGAAGCCGCTGCCGCCCAGCATCCCGACAAGACCGAAGAGACAAATCGCCGCCGAAACGACGCCGATGGGATAAAGCGCTCCCTCCAGCGTGATGCGCTTCGCCGCGGCCACGATGATGTAGCCGCCCGCTATGCCCATGAGAATGCCCAGCCCCATCTGGACGACAAAGCCATAGAGCAGGTCCTGCCAGAGAGCGCCAGGCGCCTCCTGTGAAAGAATAAGTTCAAGCAGCATGACGGTCAGAAAGATGGCCATGGGATCGTTCGAGCCGGATTCCACTTCCAGCGTCGAGCGAACATTGTCGCGGATCGTGATGCCGCCCACGCGCAGCAGGAAGAAGACGGCTGCGGCATCCGTTGAGCCGACGATGGCACCGAGCAGGAAGGACTCCAGCCAGGGCAGGCCGAAGACGTAATGTGCAACCACGCCCACAAGTCCGGCGGTCATCGCCACCCCCAGCGTGGCGAGGGTGATGGCGGGGGCAGCCGCCTGGCGGAACGAGCGCAGCTTCGTGTCGAAACCCGAATCGAAAAGAATGATGGCCAGGGCCAGGCTGCCGATGAAATAGGCTGACTCGGCATCGTCATAGGAGATGCCAAGCCCACCCTCACCCGCGAGCAGGCCGATGCCGAGAAAAACTAGGAGCAAGGGCGCACCGAACCTGAACGCCAACGCGCTGGTCATGACTGACACAAGGACGAGGCCTGCTGCTATCAGGAAGGCGGGGAAAATCAGGTCAAGCATCGGTAGCGGTGTGGCCTCCTCCGATCAAGCTAGTCGGCCGGGAAGTTGCCCAAGCCGTTCAAATTCACGAGCTCCTAACGTGAACCAGGACCACGAGAGTTCGTCAGGTGTTCGCTTCTTGATGCTTTAACGGGTCGGCAAGCGCAAGACAGGCGCACAGCTTTGGCTTCGCCAATTGCCTTTCGAACGGCTGGTTTCGGGTCACGGTAATCTAGGCTGGAAAAGGCCGCAATTGCGTCGGCAGCTGAATGGCGGCTTTCTTCGGCTTTCAGCCAGAACCGGCCAGTCCGCTTTCGGCCCCGGTCGCGCCGTTGCGTTAGTAATCTAGATCTTCTGACCGATGGGATTTCCGAACCTTTATGACCATATCGTTGCGCATTGTAAGCAAGCGGTTCATGCATCCTGGCTCTGCAGCAAGCGCTATCTCATGCCCGGGTCCAGTTGAAACAGCCGATGGGCAGTAGGGAGTTACTTACCAGCAGAGCCCCATGGCGATAGAAGTCCGATGAATTTCCGCCTGAGGCCATGTCCACCGCCCACATCTGCCCCGACGCATCGGAGCCAATAATTCTGCCGTTCGCTGCGCGAATGGCGGCAACGACCTGCTGTTCGGTAATGTCGGGCCGGAACAGGACCACCACCTGCGATTGGTCAGGTGGCGGCAGAGCAGAAAGCGGCCCGGCGATGAGCGTGGCAGCCACAAGGCTGTGGGGCGAACTCATCACGTGACGCCTGCTGTCCGACCCACCCCGGCGCACCAACCAGCCGATGAACGTGGGCACAAGGCCGAACACTCCGAACCAGAGCAAATCCCAGAACAGCGGATTGTCTACGTCCATGCGGATGCGGTGAATGCCGAGGATCCAATGCGACAAGATGCTATCGACGATGTGCCAGGCCCCAAATCCAATCAGGGCATTGGCAAACAGGCGGCGGTCCGCGCCCGCAGCCGGAAATTCCTGTCGCGATCGCCAGAGTAGCCAAATGCCAATCCCGGCGACGACGTACATTAACCCGTGAAAGATGCCGTCCCATAGAATAAGAACGCGAATATCCTGCCGCGCCTGCTCGACCCCACTTAGCAGGTGATGCCACTGCAAAATCTGATGCAAAAGGATGCCATCGAAGAAGCCGCCGATGCCGAAGCCAAGAGTGAGGCCCGCCCACTCGAACTGGCCTGAAAATTGGCTTCCTCTCCGTGTCACTGTCGCATCGGTCATGGATCGCCCTCGTGGTGCCTGAAGGACAAATATGCGACGGAGCCTCCAGGTTCCGGCAGCAGGCAAGTGGCGATCATTCCCTAATGTGAGCTACACGAGCCGGTTCGAGAGGGGCCTCGTGAGAGCGGCGCGAGAGCTGCGAACGAAGCTTCGCGACGCATCGGCCGCAATTCTGCGCAGGCACTGGTGCACCCTCCCTGCCCGATCCAGCATCCCTGATGATGTCGTTGGTCGGACGCGCTGCGAGCGATGGCTTGGTGGCCGCTGTCTAGAGCCCAGGATCGACAAACATGATCGATTACCGGAAGTCGGTTCTCTCAAATATCCTCCTGAAAACCAAACAGACCGATGTCAGCCCCTTGCGACCGCTCTTCTGTTTGCATGGGCTGCCGGGTATGAGGCCGCCGTAAAGCATGAGTTCGACGCAAGCGCCATGGCAGGCCGGATGGAACCCTAAGCCAACCAGCTGTCGCCAGTCGGAAAACTATAGGACGATCAGAAACTTGGGGGCTGAACACCAAATGATGGCAGTCATCAGGTCCGGAGAGTAAAGGCACGGAGAGACCGCTTACGGCCCTCCTGGCGGCAGGTGAGGTGCTCAGCCTGATCCGCATAACCCTCGAAAACAACGAGAAAATCCGGCCGGAGCCGGATCGGGAGAACGCTTTCGCGATGGCAAGTGGCGGAGGGGATGGGCCTGAACTCCAACCTTCTTTTGTGGATGCCGCTCGGTTTGCAAGGAATTTCTGATCTTCTGGACATGTGATCGAGTGCGGTCTTTTGTCAGGCCTGTTCGTGCGGCTGACTGACGCCGCTGGCCGGGATGGTGATGCGCGGAGCGGGGCCACATCTCCAACAGCGAGCTCGAGGCTCGGAGAAGGTTTCTGGTTTGCCCGACCCGGATCATGTCGATCATTTGCCCATGCAGATCATGTCTTCCTCACAACTCGGTGGCCCGAGAGCCCATTCGGTGCCCGATCAGGCGCCGATTAGCACCGGGCCGCGATAGCTTTCTCCGCGCGTCAGCATCGCCCAGATGCCGCGCGCCATCTTGTTTGCCAGCGCGACCGCGACGACCGGGATCGGTTTGCGCTCCAGCATCCGCGCCAGCCACGAGCCCTTCGGCGCCCCGCGGCGCGAGGCCCAGCGGATCACGGCGGTCGCCCCTATCACCAGCAACCGCCGGATGTCGCGTTGCCCCATCTTCGAGGTCTTCCCCAGCTTCTGCTTGCCGCCGGTGGAATGTTGCCGCGGCACCAGGCCGAGCCAGGCGGCAAAGTCCCGGCCACGGCGGAACTGCTCCATCGGCGGCGCGAAGGTCTCGACCGCGAGTGCGGTGATCGGCCCGACACCCGGCATCGTCTGCAGCTGGCGCGGCATTTCAGCTTCGTTCGACATGGCCGCGATCCGCGATTTCAAGGCGTTGATCCGGTCGGTCAGGCGGGCGATCTGCTCGAGAAGCATCCGGCAGATGTCCCGCGCGAGTTCCGGCACGTCGGTGTCGGGATCGTCGACGACCTTGGCGAGGCGCTGCAGGTAGCCGATTCCTTCGGGGGCGACATGTCCGAACTCGTAGAGATGCGAGCGCAGCGCGTTCACGGCTTCGGTGCGCTGTTTCACGAGCTGCTCGCGTGTGCGAAACGCGACGGCGCGCGCCTGCTGGTCGGCGGACTTCGGCTCCACGAAACGCATGGTTGGGCGCAGCGCCGCCTCGACGATCGCCTCGGCATCGGCGGCGTCGTTCTTCTGCCGCTTGATGAACGGCTTGACGTAGTGCGGCGCGATCAGCCGGACCTCGTGCCCGTGCCGCGCCATCTCCTGCGCCCAATGGTGCGCGCTGGCGCAGGCCTCCATCGCCACGAGGCACGGCGGCTGGTCCGCCATGAACCGCGCGAATTGCGCCCGCGACAGCCTCTTGCGGAACAGGACCGATCCGTCTGATGCCGCCCCGTGAACCTGGAACACGTTCTTTGCCAGATCGACGCCGATGATGCTAGTTTCTCCCATGGATGCCCTCTCCTACAGCTTGTGCTTCGACACCACGAGCTTGGCACATCGCGATGCCGTCAGGGGAGAGCGGCATCCACCCCATCTCCACCCTCTGGCGGTATTCTGGCCTCGGGGCATGGTCGCTAGAATGGCAGCACGAGCGGCACCAGCGCCACACTCGCGGCCATGCAGATGACAGCGAAAGGTACGCCAATCCGCAGGAAATCTGCGAAGCGATAGTTGCCTGGCCCCACAACCAGCGTGTTCACCGGCGAGGAGACGGGGGTCATGAAGGCCGCCGATGCCGCGAGCGCTACGGTCATGGCGAAGGGATAGGGAGAGGCGTCAAGGGCGCTGGCGACGGCGAGCGCCACCGGGGCCATCAGGACAGCCGTTGCCGTGTTGGAGATGAAGAGCCCCAACAGCCCGGTGACCGCGAAAATCGCCGTCAGGACCAGCCGGGGCGAGGCTCCGTCGAGCGCGCCGAGCAGCGCCTGCGCTGCGATCTCGACCCCGCCGGTGCGTTGCAGCGCGAGCGAGAAGGGCAGCATCCCGACGATCAGGATCAGGCTCTGCCAGTGGATCGAGCGATAGGCGCCGGCCATGTCGATGCAGCGGAACAGGCCCAGCAGCAGGCAGCCGAGCAGCGCCGCCTGCACGTTCGGCACGATCCCCCAGACCATCAGCACCACCACCAGCGCCAGAACGCCCACGGCCAGCGGAGCTCGGTGGCGGGCGGGCACGGCCTCGTCGGATTCGGCGGGAAGGTCCAGCAGCACCAGATCGCGGCGTTCGTCCGCCAGCTTGCGGATCGCGCGCCAGGGGCCGACGGTCAGCAACGTGTCGCCGGGGCGCAGCGGCTCGTCGATCACGCTGTCGGCCACGGGTTTCGTGCCGTGCTTCATTCCGATCACCGAGAGGTCATAGGCACTGCGGAACCGGGCCTGCGTGACCGTCTTGCCGATCAGGCGCGACGTCGACGGCACGATGATCTGCGCCATTCCGATTTCCTGCGCCGTGTCGGTGAACCACTGGCCGGAGACCGGGAGTGCGATCAGATCGTGCGCCTGTGCGAAGGCGTCGAGATCGTAGACCGATGTACCGTTCGTGCGCCTGTCGATCAGAAGGATGTCGCCCGCCTCAAGCGCTGTCTCGGCGCGGGGCTGGATCAGCTTGCGGCGGAACCGGCTGCCGCGCTCGATGGCGACGATGTTGATGCCCGCGCTGGCGCGCAGGTCCAGGGTATCCAGCCGCTTGCCGGCAAGGTCGGACCCCGCGCGCAGTTGCAGACGGTGCTCTCGGTCGGCAAGGCCGTAATCCGCGACCCAGCCCGTCAGGGCGGCGCGCTCGGGCAATTCAGGCGCCGGACCCGGCGCAAGGAAGCGGCGCGCGACCAGCATGTACAGGATGGCCAGCACCAGGATCGGCACGCCGAAGGGGGTGAAGGCGAAGAAGCCGAAGCCATCGTGCCCCTGCCGCATCAGTTCGGAATGCACCACCAGATTGGGCGCGGTGGCGACCAGCGTCATCATCCCGCTGATGAGCGCGGCCATCGACAGCGGCATCATCAGCCGCCCCGCCGGAATGCGCGCGTTGCGGGCGATGCGCAGCACGATCGGGATGAAGATCGCCACCACCCCGGTCGAGGACATGAACGAGCCCACACCTGCCACGATCACCATCAGAAGGAAGATCAGTTTCGCCTCGCTGGCGCCGGCACGCGCCGTCAGCCAGTCGCCCAGGCGCTGCGCCACGCCGGTGCGTACCAGCGCCTCGCCGATCACGAAGAGGGCCGCGATCAGCACGATGTTCGGATCCGACAGGCCCACCAGCGCCTCGGACATGGTGATCACGCCCGTCATCGGCAGCGCGACCATCATGATCACCGCCACCACATCCATGCGCGGGCGGTTGAGCGCGAACATGACCACCGCCGCGCCCAGCAGGGCCAGCACCATCGCGAGCGGGGACATCGGCTACACTCCGCGCAGTGGCGCGGTCCGGTTCGGGATATGTGTGATGGCGCAGATCATGCCTGGGGCGGAACTGCGAGCACGTCGATCTCGACGCTGCCCATCAGCTCCTGCGCCACGCTGCCCAGGAACAGGCGCCTGATCCCCGAGAGTCCGCGCGTGCCGATCACCAGAAGATCGGGCTTTGCCTGTTCCACCAGACCGGAGATGGCATCGGCGCCGACGCCCTCGATGATGCGAGCGTTGTAGTTCAGCTCACCAAGGTCGAGGCCCTGAATGAACTGGCCAAGTTCTCGACGCGTGGACTGGAACTCGCGCTCGGCTTCCTGATGAACGCGCTCGGCGGGGATGCCGGCATGGATCATCATCTGCCGCGTGATCGGCGCGTAGCCGTGCACGAAGGTGACATCGGCAGTGTCCAGGAGGCCGAGCGCCTGCGCCTTGCGGGCCGCATGGCCGAGGTTTCGGACATGTCCGTTGCGATGAACACCCTGCGCCAGCGCTCGCCGGTCTTCGAATTGGCCATCAGGACCGGTCGCCCCGCCGTGCGGGTGACGCGCTCGATCGTCGTGCCGACAAACACGTCGCGCAGGAACTGCCTCCGATGCGCCCCCATCACGATCAGATCGGCCTCGCGGACGCGTGCCTCTTCCCCGATGACGTGGAAGGCGTGGCCCGTGGTCACCGCGACATCGCAGACCGCTGGCTTGCCGAAGCCCGTGACCTGATCCGTCAGGTAATCCTCGGCACTTCGGATCTCCTGGCGCATCCGGTCTTCGAGCAGGTCATCCTCGACCACATGCAGGACGCAAAGCGCCGCACCGGAACCCTCGGCAAGCTGCACCACGCGCTGGACGGCGGGTTTCGAGCGGGACGAGAGGTCTGAGGCGACGAGGATCGATTTCAGCATGTGCGTGCGGGCTTCTGGTCAATTATCGGGCTTCTTGGCAGTATTGCATTGAAACAAACTCGAGAAAACCCGAAAGCGCCCGGAACGCATGCACGCACTGCAACCTCTTGCCCTGGCCCTGCTCGCAACCCTGCGTGACATGGCGCCGATCCTTGTGACGATCGCGCTGTTTCAGGGGCTGGTGCTAGGGGTTTGGCCCGATGACCCGGCGGGCCTGCTGGCGGGGTTGGTTGCAATCCTGATCGGCCTCACGCTGCTGGTGCGCGGCCTGGAGTTGAGCCTGTTTCCCATCGGCGAGGCGCTGGCCGATGCCATGGCGCGGCGCGGCCATCCCGCATGGCTGATGGGATTTGCCTTCGCCCTCGGCTTCGGCAGCACCGTGGCCGAGCCTGCATTGGCAGCCGTTGCTGCGCAGGCGGCGAGTGCCATGATCGCCGATCCCGATATCCCGGCCACCGATACCCAGCTGGCGGCTCTTACCGTGCAGATACGCTACGGCGTGGCGTTCGGGCTGGGGCTTGCGCTGATGCTGGGGGTCTGGCGCATCCTCAAGGGCTGGCCGCTGATCTGGCTGGTGCTACCGGGCTACGGCGTGATCGCCCTGATTGCAGCGCTCACAGATGCCCCTTTCGTTGCCGTGGCGCTGGACCTGGGCACCGCCGCAACCTCGGCCATCAACATCCCGCTGATGCTGGCACTCGGGATCGGGCTGGCCTCGGTCCTGCGCAGCCGCAACGCGCTGGTCGATGGCTTCGGCATGGTGGTCATGGCTAGTCTGACACCGATGCTGCTGTTCCTCGCCGCCGCCTTCCTTTTGGTTCCGGGTGGCTGACATGCTGGACCTGATCCTGCGCGAAGCGGCCCGAACATTTCTTGACCTGGCGCCCATCGTGCTGATCCTCGGCCTTTTCTCGGCGCGCTTTCTGACCCGCGATCGGGCGCTGATGCGCCGGGTCCTGATCGGCGGGCTGCATCTGGCGGTGGGGTTGACGCTGTTCCGGATCGGGCTTGACGGGGCGCTCCTGCCGCTTGCGGGCGATCTGGCGCGCGGCCTCGCGGCGGCCCTGCTCGCCGATCCGCACTGGCCGCAGGTGCTGGCGGTCACTGGCTTTGCCGTCGCCATAGGTGCGACTGCTGCATTGATCGAACCGACTCTGGTTGCGACGGCGGACCGGGTGCGCGACCTGACCGGCGGCACAGTCCGGCCGATTGTGCTGCGTATCGCGGTGGCCCTTGGGTTCGGGCTGGGGCTGGGGCTGGCCGGGCTTCGGCTGGTCTGGGGGCTGCCGCTCGCGATGGTTCTGGTTCCCGTGGTCGCCCTGCTGGTGCTGCTCGCGGCCTTCGCGCCCCGGGCCCTAGTGCCCCTGGCGCTCGACAGCGGCGCGGTCGCGACCTCGGTCGTCACGGTGCCGATCATCGCGGCCTATGGCGTGGTGGTGGCCGATACCCTGCCCGGGCGCAGCGGGCTGGCCGACGGGTTCGGAATGATCGTGCTGGCCATGATCTGCTCGGGGATCTCCGTGCTGACCGCGGCGATCATGACCGAACGCATGCGACGCAGGGCACCTGGCGCCCGTGATGACGAAAGGGGGAAATCATGAAGTTCAAACTGATCGTTGCCTTCCTGCCCGACGATCACCTCGCCGAGGTGCTGAAGGCAGCGCGCGCCGCCGGAGCGACGGGCTCCACCGTCATCACCTCGGCGCGCGGCGAGGGGCTTGAGCCGGAGCGCAAGTTTCTCGGGCTCGAGGTCGCATCGCACCGCAACCTTGCCTTCTGGCTGGTGGACGAGAGCGTGGCTGCGGATGTGCTGGCGCGGATCTCCAGCGTCGGTCGATTCGAGGCGGAACGCGGCGCCGGGATCGCCTGTCAGATCGACGTCGAGGAGGCGGTTGGATTGATGCGCCAGATCAAGGCGTTGGAAGGCCGGGATCACGCAGGAAAGGATTGACCTGCAGGCCCAAACAACGCATTCGGGGCGGGGCTTCCCCACCTCGTTTCTCGGAAGGCCGCGCATGCGGTCAATGGTCCTGTCATGGATGTCATCTCGCTCGTCGGCATCGTTGCCGCGCTGTTCATCGTCATTTCCCTGAGCGAGCCCCTGGCCGACCGTACCCGGCTGCCTTACACGGTTAGAGACCCGAAGAGACGCCAGCCAATAAACTCTCATTACTCCTGATTGTTTGGAGCTGATTTCGAGCCATCCATGCGTTCAGGCTCGACCTTCCGCTCGGGATCAGCGTACTGATCGAGGAGAATGCGTTCAGCGGCACCGTCGAGGTCGTCATATTGACCGTCTCGCATCGTCCAGAGAAAGACCACAAGTCCAACGGCTCCCATCGCCAGAGAGAGCACGATCAGCATCCCCATACTAGACATGGGCCATCGCCTTTCCGGCCGTTGGCGCGGCTTCGTTTTGCGCTGTCCCGCCGTCGAGCCGCAAGGCGTTGGCCACGACGAGGATCGAAGACGCCGACATGGCGACCGCCGCGATCAGCGGGGTGATGAACCCGAACATGGCCAGAGGCACGGCAATAACGTTGTAGAGAATCGCCAAGACGATGTTCTGGCGCACGAGCACACCGGCGCGGCGGGCGATGTCGATGCCGCGTCCGACGGCTGAAAGATCCTCGCGGAGAAAGACGAAGTCCGCCGCGTTGCGGCCGACATCGGCTGCGTTCGCCGGAGCCATGGAGACGTCCGCGCCCGCGAGGGCAGGTGCGTCGTTGAGGCCGTCGCCGACCATGAGGACAGTATGGCCATCGTTGCGCAGCGCTTCCAGCCGGCGAACCTTGCCGGCAGGCTGCGCCGCATAAGCGATCCGGTCAATGCCGAGAACGCCGGCTACCGCAGATACGCGCGCCGGGGCATCGCCTGAAACGATCTCAAGGGAAAAACCATTCTCCTTGAGGGCATTCACCGTTTGCCGCGCTCCAGGACGGGCGATCTCGTCGAACGAGAAGGTAGCCATCAATCGCCCGTCATGTGACAGAACCACCTGGGCATCGCTTTCCGAAGGCTTGCTCAGGGCCCAGTCGGGTCGGCCAAGCCGCCACGATTCCCCGTCTATGCGTGCCGAGAGACCGAGGCCGGGATGTTCGGCGACTTCAAGGGCCCCGAAATCCTTGGTGGTCGCGCTTTTTGCCAGTGCGCGTGAGAGCGGATGGGACGAGTGGGCGGCGATCCGCGCAGCGAGATCGAGCATGCCTGGCGCGCGCTCCTGCGTCCCGGTCAGTCGAGGCTTCCCGTCCGTCAACGTTCCCGTCTTGTCGAACACGATGGTATCGACTTTCTCCAGACGTTCGAGCGCACTGCCTTCGCGCATCATGATGCCGGATTCAAAAAGCCGGCGTGCAGCCATAACCTGCACGATGGGCACTGCAAGCCCAAGCGCGCAGGGACAGGTAACGATGAGGACCGCGATGGCGATCGTGACGGCCTGATGGAGATCGGCGCCGATCCAGAGCCAGGCGAGGAAGGTGATGAGCGCAGCCAGATGCACGACGGGGGCATAGAGGTCCGAAACGCGGTCGGCGATGCGGCGATAGCTTGCCCGCCCGGTTTCCGCAGCTTCCATCATGCGGATCATCTCGGCCAAAAACGAACGATCGGCGTTCGCATGCGCGACAACTGTCAGCGGGCCTGTGAGATTCATCGTGCCCGCTTCGAGATGGGTTCCGGGCGCAGCCGGCTGCGGCAGGCTCTCGCCGTTGACCATGGACCGGTCGACGTCCGAGTGGCCGACTTCCACCGTGGCGTCGACGGGAATCCGCGCACCGGCCGGTATCATGAGCCGCATGCCCGGCTCGATTTCGGCGAGCGGTACGAAATCTTGCATACCCTTGGCATCGATACGAAGCGCGCCCAAGGGCATGAGCCTGGCGAGCCCCTGCACAGCGACACGGGCGCGGGCGCGCATCATATGATCGAGCGTGCGGCCGGCAAGCAGGAAGAAGACCAGGGTGATGACGGCGTCGAAATAGGCGTGCGGTCCGCTGGTCGCTGTGTCGTAGAGACTGAGGGCAAATGCCAGCGCGACGCCGACGACGATCGGAACGTCCATATTCATGCGGCCGTGACGGAGTGCCGACCAAGCAGAGCGATAAAAGATCTGGCCCGAATAAAGCAGCGCCGGGAACGCGATCAGCGCGGAAAGGGCATGGAAGACGTCGCGGGCCTGTCCCTCGGCGCCCGACCAGACGGACACCGACAGGATCATGACGTTCATCGAGGCAAAGCCCGCTACGGCCGTTGCCCGGATGAGGTGGGAAAGGGTGTCGTCCTTCCTGTCCTCGAAGGTGAAGGGCGTGGCTTCGTAGCCCATTGCGCCAAGCGTTTCGATGAGCCGGGGTGCCGTAGCCGCTTTCCATTGCACCGATACGCGCTTGGTCGAAAGGTTGACCCGCGCGCGAACGACCTCAGGCAAGGCGCTGAGGCCGCGCTCGATCCGTGCGATGCAGCCGGCGCAATGGATCGTGGGAACGGAGAGGTCTGTCTGCCGGAGACCTTCGCCGATGTCGCGGCTGACCAGACCCAATTCGGCGCCTGCAAAATCGATCTTATCTTCCCCTGTACGCGCGCCTTCGATCGTGCTGACGGCCACTCCATGAGCCATTTCAGACTCTCCGTTCGACACCCGAAAGATCGCCGGCCACCTTCCGCACCGCGCCATAGGCGTGCCATGTCGCGTGCCCGATCAACGGGAAGAGGATCACGAGGGCGAGGAGCCCGGTTGCCACCGATACGATGAAGGCGAGGAGCAGGATCGCGCCCCACGCGATCATGGCGGGGAGATTGCGCCAGGCCAATCTCGTGCTCGTTCCCATGGCTGTGAAAGCGTCGATATCCCTGTCGAGCAGCATGGGGATGGAAAACGCGCTCACGGCAAAAGCAAGCGCCGCGAACAACGCGCCAATGACGCTGCCAGTTGCGATCATCGCGAGGCCTACAGGTGTGAGGAGGAGAACCTGGACGACCTCCCAGAAGTCGTCAGGCATGGCACGCCAGCCGAAGAACAATGCGTAAGTGATGAATGCAGCGCGCATCCACAGGACCCCCAGCAACGCCAGGATCGCGCCGATGAAGAAAATCTGCTGGCCGGCACGAAAGCCCACCCAGACCATGTCACGCAGTCGGGGCTTTTCTCCCATTTCGAGCAAGCGGCTTTTTTCGTAAAGACCGACCGCGATGACGGGGCCGACGATCATGAAGGCGGCCAGCGCGGGGAACAGAACATTGCCCCAGCCGCCCAAAATGATCAGCACGAGCGCAACCGCCGATACGGCAAGGACTGCCGCTCCATAGGCCAGGCTGAGCCCGGGACGGTTCGCGAAATCACGCCAGCCAGCCGCGACCCATCCCAAGGGGGCATTGGCGGAAAGGGTTCCGATTGCCACGGATGCGGTGGCCTCGGCATGTTTCGCGGTGGGAGCGGAGCTCATGGCAGCGTCTTTCTCGGCGAGATCAGTTTCAGCATGAAGATCGAGCGGCGCGATAGGCCGAGCCGGCTTCGTCGGGGGCCTTGAGGTGCGAGACGCAGTCGGGGGTCGACGTGATCGCAACATAGAGAAGATGCACGTTAGCGCCGAGAAACAGAGCCAGTAAAATCATGATCCATAGCCAGCTTCGCCGGCTCAAACGGCCCTGATGCTTGATAACCTCACTCGACATCGAGCGCCTCCAGGCGTTCAGCAGGGGACAGTGACCCGACGTAGAGGGCGAGGATCC
This sequence comes from Arsenicitalea aurantiaca, assembly GCF_003994485.1. Classification (GTDB taxonomy): domain Bacteria; phylum Pseudomonadota; class Alphaproteobacteria; order Rhizobiales; family Devosiaceae; genus Arsenicitalea; species Arsenicitalea aurantiaca. Next base: position 8,095 of record NZ_RZNJ01000002.1, on the reverse strand, counting down.
GGCGCTGCACGAGGCTGAGGCGATCCTCCCATTGAGGCATGTGGCCGGCGCGTCCATTGGAAATGGTTTGGAACAGATCCGTGCGATCGCTGCCATAAAGCCAATGCGCATCGAGGAGATCGGGTGCCCCGAGCTCGCGGTTGCCGCGCGCGTCCTCACCATGGCAAGCGGCGCAATTCATCGCATATAGTTCGTACCCGTCCTCCACGCCCTGTGCGTCGAGTTCACCCAGATCATCGATGCCTTCCGCATTGGAACGGATATAGGAAACAACCGCGGCAATCTCGGTGCGATCGAGCATGCCGTCACCAAAGGCCGGCATTTGTGCGAAGCGGCCTTCAGGGTGTGAGGAGTTGATGCCGACGCGCAGCGTCTCCTCTACCGTTTCGGGATCGCCGCCCCACAACCATCTGCCTGAGGTTAGGTCAGGATAGCCTACGCGACCCGATCCGTCCAATCCGTGGCAGGCCGCGCAATTGTCACCGAAGAGCGTATTCCCCGATTCCTTGACGATCTGCATTAATTCGGGACGAGCTTCGATCTCGTCATAGGGGAGGGTTGCGATCTCGCGTTCCCAATCCTCTCTTTGTATCGCTCCCCGGATCAATGCATTCTCGACCGAGGTCTGCTGGTCGATACCAAGCAGGCCGCGCGTATAGGTGACGCCGAGCGGCCATGCCGGCATCAATATCCAGTAGACGGTCGAAAAGAGCGCCGTCACGATCAGGAAGAAGATGACGACGCGCGGAACCGGCGTGTCCAGTTCCTTGATCCCGTTCCAGTCATGGCCTGTTGTCTGCTTGCCCGTGACGGGGTCGTCTTCCTTTACCGCCATGGCTTGTCGTCCTTGTCGAGAATGCTGTTCTTGGCGCGGTCGAAGCGTTTCCTGTTCCTGGGCCAGAATGTGTAGATGAGAACGCCGATCGCCATGGCGATCAGATAAAAGAGGCCCCAACTCTTGGCGAAGCCGACAAGGGTTTCGTGGTCGATCCCCATCACTCGACCTCCGCGCTTGCCTGCTCGTGAGCAGCGTCCGTGAGGCGGCCCAGAATCTGGAGATAGGCGACGAGCGCGTCCATTTCGGTCAACGTGTTGCGGTCGCCAGCGAACGCGCGCACGTTGGTGGCCGCGCCATAGCGTTCGACCATCGCATCGGCCATGGCGCTGTCGGGAAAGGCCTGGGCGAAGGCATCGCGCGGCGCATTGGCGACCATCTCGTCGGTATAGGGCACGCCAAGGGTCTGCATCGCGGCCAGATGATGGGAGAGATCGTCGGTCCTGAGCTGGTTGCGCGCCAGCCAGCCATAGCCCGGCATGTTGGATTCCGGCACCACGTCGCGCGGATTGATCAGGTGCGCGACATGCCATTCGTCGGAATATTTGCCGCCAACGCGCGCCAGATCGGGACCGGTGCGCTTTGACCCCCACAGCATCGGATAGTCGTATTGCGACTCGACCGCCAGCGAATAAGGACCGTAGCGCTCGACCTCGTCGCGCAGCGTGCGGATCATCTGGCTGTGGCAGGCGTAGCAGCCCTCACGGACATAGATGTTGCGGCCGGCAAGTTCGAGCGGCGTATAGACCCGCATGTCCTCTACCGTCTCCACGGTCTCGTCGATGGTGAAGAGCGGCGCGATCTCCACCAGACCGCCGATCGAGGCGACGCCGACGATGGCCAGAACGAAGCCGATCGAGGAGCGTTCGAGTTTCCTGTGAAATTCCGGCATCATCACTCTCCCGGCGCCAGCGGTCGGCCCACGGGAACATCGCCGGCCGCTGCGCGCGGCGCGGTAGTGCCGCGGATGGTCATGTAGATGTTGTAGGTTCCAACGACGGCCCCGATGAAGAAGAGCAGCCCGCCGAGTGTGCGCGCGATGTAGTAGGGATGCATCGCCACGAGTGATTCCAGGAAGGAATAGGTCAGCGTGCCGCTGTCGTTGTAGGTTCGCCACATCAGGCCCTGGATGATGCCCGAGTTCCACATCGCGAAGACATAGATCAGCGTGCCGATCAGCGCACACCAGAAATGCACCTCGACAAGCGTATTGGAATACATCCGCTCGCGGCCCCATAGCGAGGGCACGAACGTATAGATCGATCCGAAGGTGATCATCGCGACCCAGCCGAGCGCCCCGGCATGGACGTGGCCGATCGTCCAGTCGGTATAGTGCGACAGCGAGTTGACCGCGCGGATCGCGAGGAACGAGCCTTCGAAGGTCGTGATGCCGTAAAAGACCGCGGCGATCATCATGAAGCGCAGCGTGGCGTCGTCGCGCACCTTGTGCCAGGCTCCGTTCAGCGTCAGGAGCGCGTTGCCGGCCGACGCCCAAGAGGGTACCAGCAGCATCACCGAGAAGGTCATACCCAATGTCTGCACCCAGTGCGGCAGCGCTGTATAATGTAGGTGGTGCGAGCCTGCCCACATATACATGAAGGTGATGCCCCAAAACGAGATGATCGACAGGCGGTAGGAAAAGATCGGCCGCTCGGCGCGCTTGGGCAGGTAGTAATAGAGCATGCCAAGGAAGCCGGCCGTCAGGAAGAAGGCCACCGCGTTGTGGCCGTACCACCATTGCGTCATCGCATCCTGCACGCCGGAATAGATCGTGTAGGATTTGGCGCTGCCCCACGAGATCGGCACGGCGAGGCCATTGACGATGTGGAGGATCGCCACAACCACGATGAAGGCGAGAAAGTACCAGTTGGCGACGTATATGTGCGGCTCCTTGCGCCGCGCCAGCGTGCGCAGGTAGAGCACGAAATAGGTGACCCATACGATCACGAGCCACAGGTCGGCGTACCACTCGGGCTCGGCATATTCCTTCGACTGGGTAATGCCCAGGAAATAGCCGGTGACGGCGAGCAGGCAGAAGAGGTTGTAGCCTATGAGCACGAACCACGGCGTCACCTGCCCTGCGAGGCGCGCGCGCGACGTGCGCTGGAGGACGTGGAAGGAAGTGGCAATCAGCGCGTTGCCGCCGAAGCCGAAGATGACGCCCGTCGTATGCGCGGGCCTGAGGCGCCCGAAGCTCGCCCATGCCTGATCGGTGAAGGTGAGTTCCGGCCATGCCAGGAGCGCGGCGACCCACACGCCGACGAACATGCCGAAGACGGCCCAGATCATGGTCAGGATCACACCCACACGGATCGGGTCGTCGTAATACTCGTCTTCCCGGTCGAGCGTGGGCTCGGGAGCGTCGAGCGCCCGGATGACGGGGAGCGCGACCATCGCCGAGAAGAGGACGATCAGCAGGCCGTGATATCCGAGCAGGTCGTTGCGTCCCGCAAGCCCGAGTGCGGCCCCGGCGAGGCCGACGACCCCCAGGATGATCAGCGCGTTGTGGCGCTCGTTCCGTGTAAGTTGAGCGATCATTTTGCGCCTCCGGCAATACCCTCGGGCTGGGAATGGAGGGGTGAGAGAGCAAGCGACGCGGCAAGGCCGGACACCAGCAGACCAATTACCTTGACTGCCTCCATCACGACGTAAGCCGTATGGTGATGCGACGGCGGCTGGGGCGAACCGGCGATGACCGCTTCGATGCGAGCGTCAAGAATGGGCAGAAGCCAAATCGCCTGCCCCGCGACGACCGTGATCGTGACGATGGCCGCCACGCGGATGGCAAGAGTGGCGCGGGTCAGGAAAACAGCCGCGATAAGCACGACGGCCATGGCCCACTCGACCTTGGAGAACAATCCGAAGGTCACGCGGCCGACATCGAGAGCCACGGGTAGCGAAAGCGTCGGCGCGGCGAATTTGATCGGCGTGGCAAGAAAGGAAACGCCGATGAGCATCCCCAGCCAGAGTGTCGCGACGATGAGGGCGGGAAGGGCATGGGCCGCCTGTTGCTCTCGGCGCAGGGCAGCCGGCCTTCCGCTCTCCAGCGGGCGGTTTTCGCGGGAGCCGTCATACGATGGTGCGTGCGTTCTCGTCCCCGGTGTCATGCGGCGCCCTCCGGAAGATCGAGATGAAAACGCTCGCCCCTGCCGAGGATTGCCCCGCGGTTGGCGGCAATACCCATCTCGAGGCTTTCGGCGATGCGTTCGGCCCGTTCGATGACATGGGCAGCGCCCTGCCGACTGCATGTTTCGAAAGCGGTTTGCCTGAAAAGCTCCAGCCAGCGGTCGAAATGACGGGCATCGACCGGCAGCGGCAGATGTTTTTGCATCGGCTGTCCGTGATAGCGGCCGGTCAGCAACGCCACCGACGACCAGAACTCGATCATTTTCTCAAGGTGCGGCGTCCAGTCGTCGATGCGCTCTGCGAATACCGGACCAAGCAACGGATCCATCCGGACCTTGTCGTAAAAATTCCGGACAAGCGATTCGATGACATCCTCGTCGAGGCCCGTTTTCGCGCAGATTTCCTTGGAAAGGGCTTGGCGCCGATCAAAACTGGTCATGGCGGCTCTCAAAATTGGTATTTTAAATACCTATTTAGTCGAGTTGGCTCATATGCACAATTGCTGATAGGTCTCAGCGACAATGCGTCTCACATTCTTCACAGATTTCGGGCTACGCGCCCTCATGCGGATGGCTCGCGAGCCCGATCGCGTCTTCACGACCGAAGAGATCGCGAGCGAAATGATGATCTCCCGCAATCATTTGACCAAGGTCGTGCGCCAACTGGTCACAGCGGGGATTCTCACCAGTCAAAGAGGTGCCGGGGGCGGTATCCGTCTGGCTCGCCCGGCGGAAACGATCACCATCGGAGAGGTGGTCCGGCTTCTTGAAAACAGGCAGGCACTCGTCGAGTGCTTTCGGGAGGACGGTGGAGCGTGCGTCCTGACGCCGAACTGTCGACTCAAGGGAAAGCTGGCAGGCGCGCGCGAGATGTTTCTTCAGGAACTCGACCGCACCACGCTGGAGGAGTGCGCCCTGCCCTATCGGCTGGGAAAGACGTGTCCGTCGTCAGATGATTTGGCGCAATTTGGTGCGTTGAATAGAGGAGCGTTGGCCTCGTCTGTGGGTTAATGTTATGCGGCGAGATTGCGGTGTTGCAAGCGCCGATGCTCGATGGTCTGTCGTTTGATCCTTTCTCGTTGTTTGATGATGGTTTGTGCCCTTCCGAAGTAGGCATCGGCCGGGGTCACGTTGTCGAGGCTCTCGTGGTAACGCCGATCATTGTAATGTTCGATGAAAGCGGCGATCTGGGCCTCGAGATCGCCGGGCAGGAAGTAGTTTTCCAGTAGCACGCGGTTCTTGAGCGTCTGGTGCCAGCGCTCGATCTTGCCCTGGGTCTGGGGGTGACAGGGCGCGCCGCGCACGTGGCTCATCCGGTTGGCCTGGATGTAATCGGCCAGCTCCCCGGCGATGTAGCTGGGGCCATTATCGCTAAGCAGCCGAGGCTTGTGGTGAACATTGGCTTGGTCGCACCCTGAGGCTGCCAGAGCCATGTCCAGCGTGTCGGTAACGTCCTGGGCCCGCATCGTTGAGCACAGCTTCCAGGCGATGATGTAGCGGGAATAATCGTCGAGCACGGTGGAGAGATACATCCAGCCCCAGCCGATGATCTTGAAATAGGTAAAATCGGTCTGCCACATCTGGTTGGGCCGGGTGGTTTTGGTATGGAACGCATCGGCGGCCTTGATCACCACATAGGCCGGGCTGGTGATCAGGTCGTGGGCCTTCAAGAGCCGGTAAACACTGGCTTCAGATACGAAGTAGCCCTTCTCGTCAGTGAACCGAACCGCCAGTTCCCGAGGCGACAGTTCAGAGTGCTCAAGCGCCATCTCTATGATCTGATCATGGACACTGCGTCGAGCCGACGAATGACGGTCATCGGCAGGATGACGTCCCGGTATTTGCCGCTGATCCACCCCCATTGAACGGGTCCACCTTGAAGTATGGTTTTGACCATAAAGGAGGACCACGATGGCAAACAAGCGACACAAGCCCGACGAGATTGTCACGAAGCTTCGGCAGGTTGAAGTTCTGCGCGGCCAAGGCCTGGCGATGGCGGATGCGGTTCGCCAGATCGGCGTTTCCGAGCTGACGTATTACAGGTGGCGCAAGCAGTATGGCGGCATGAGCCGTGACCAGCTTCGGCAGTTGAAGGAGCTCCAGAAGGAGAACGAACGGCTTCGCAAGGCGGTGGCCGATCTGACCCTGGACAAGCTGATCCTGACGGAGGCTGCGCGGGGAAACTTCTGAGCCCCTCGCGCCGCCGTGCCTGCATCGACCATGTTCGCTCGGTTTTGCCGAAGCGCGTGTCGGAGCGCCGGATATGCCGCGTGCTGGGGCAGCATCGCTCCACGCAGCGCCGCATTCCTCGCGGCCGGGACGACGAGCAGCAACTTACCGAAGACATTGTCGCATTGGCCCGCCGGTAGGCCTGGCAATAGGCGGCAAGGGCGCTCCGGTCGAGTTCGCTCAGCACGCCCAGCCCGTGAAGCTGCCGGGCCAGCCGTTTCCATTCCGCTTTCGCCGTTGGGGAGAGGTGCGACGGACAGGTAGGGACCCCCGGCTGAGGCCTTGGCTCACGATGATTGAGCGGCCGGTGTCCGGGATTGCCCTCGATCACTTTGAGCGCCGTGGGCTTGGGCTTGCGACCGCGCATGGCTCAGAAGGCCTGCAGGCGCTCGAACAGGCGGCGCAGCAGGTAGGAGCGCGCCAGCGAGCCCAGCATGAAGAGCGCGGCAATCGCGCTGTCCTCGGCAAGGGTGGTGTCGATGCCGAAGAGCGGGTAGGCAAGCTGCTGGATCAGCAGCGCCAGGNCCGGTGTCCGGGATTGCCCTCGATCACTTTGAGCGCCGTGGGCTTGGGCTTGCGACCGCGCATGGCTCAGAAGGCCTGCAGGCGCTCGAACAGGCGGCGCAGCAGGTAGGAGCGCGCCAGCGAGCCCAGCATGAAGAGCGCGGCAATCGCGCTGTCCTCGGCAAGGGTGGTGTCGATGCCGAAGAGCGGGTAGGCAAGCTGCTGGATCAGCAGCGCCAGGACGTACCCGACCAGGAGGTTGGCGACCGCCTCCAGCATCGAGCGGGCGCGGCTCTGAGCGATGCGCTTCGTCATGATGCGGCCCCCTGCCCGTCCGCGGCGACAAGGCTCGCGAACGCCATCCCATCCTCCCGGGTGGCCGTGCCGCCGGTCTGGTCCTGCCAGCGCCGGATGATGACGTCGCAATAGGCCGGGTCCAGCTCCACCAATGCCGCCACCCGCCCCGTTGCCTCGGCAGCCATCAGGGTCGTGCCCGAGCCGCCAAAGGGATCGAGGATCCTGTCCCGGGTCTTGGAGGAGTTGCGGATCGCCCGCTCCACCAAGGCGATCGGCTTCATCGTCGGGTGCAGGTCGTTGCGCACCGGCTTTGCCAGCGGCCACACATCCCCCTGGNCCAGCTCCACCAATGCCGCCACCCGCCCCGTTGCCTCGGCAGCCATCAGGGTCGTGCCCGAGCCGCCAAAGGGATCGAGGATCCTGTCCCGGGTCTTGGAGGAGTTGCGGATCGCCCGCTCCACCAAGGCGATCGGCTTCATCGTCGGGTGCAGGTCGTTGCGCACCGGCTTTGCCAGCGGCCACACATCCCCCTGGTCCCTCGCCCCGCACCAGTAATGGTCGGTGCCCCTGGGCCAGCCATAGAGGATGGGCTCGTACTGGCGCTGATAGTCGGAGCGGCCAAGCGTGAAGCTGGTCTTGGACCAGATGACGAAGGTCGACCAGTGCCCCCCTGCCCCCTCGAAGGCNTCGGCTTCATCGTCGGGTGCAGGTCGTTGCGCACCGGCTTTGCCAGCGGCCACACATCCCCCTGGTCCCTCGCCCCGCACCAGTAATGGTCGGTGCCCCTGGGCCAGCCATAGAGGATGGGCTCGTACTGGCGCTGATAGTCGGAGCGGCCAAGCGTGAAGCTGGTCTTGGACCAGATGACGAAGGTCGACCAGTGCCCCCCTGCCCCCTCGAAGGCCTGCTTGAGCGTGCCGATCTCGGAGGAGCTCATGCAGATGTAGATGGCGCCCTTGGTCACCTCCAGCATGGCCCCGCAGGCGGCTCCGAGGAACCGGGCAAACGCCGATCCCAGGGCGTCATTGGCAATCGGCCGGTGGCCATCGGGGGTGTAATCCACGTTGTAGGGCGGGTCGGTGAAGACCATGTCCGCCAGCCCGCC
>NZ_RZNJ01000019.1 GCF_003994485.1 Arsenicitalea aurantiaca | reverse complement strand
GCCCGGTCTCGGGGTCGTGGAAGAGCGCGATGCTGCGGGCGAGGAAATCGCGGTGCGGCACGAAATCGGCATCGAGCACCGCGACGAAATCGGGCTGGTCCGGGGTGCCGCGCAGCCGCTCGAGCGTATGGTTGATGTTGCCCGCCTTGCTGTGGCGATTGTCGGGGCGGGTGACGTGGATGACGCCCATCTCGCGGCATCGATCCCCCAGCCAGTCGCGGCGCCCGTCATCGAGCACGTAGATGCGCTTGTTCGGCCAGTCGCAGGCGAGCGCGCCGGCAATGGTGCGCTCGAGCACCGGCCACTCCTCATTGTAGGTGGCGATGAGGACGGCGATCGAAGGCGGGCTGTCGCCGAACCAGTGCAGA
>NZ_RZNJ01000018.1 GCF_003994485.1 Arsenicitalea aurantiaca | reverse complement strand
GCCCGGTCTCGGGGTCGTGGAAGAGCGCGATGCTGCGGGCGAGGAAATCGCGGTGCGGCACGAAATCGGCATCGAGCACCGCGACGAAATCGGGCTGGTCCGGGGTGCCGCGCAGCCGCTCGAGCGTATGGTTGATGTTGCCCGCCTTGGAATGGCGGTTGTCGGGGCGGGTGACGTGGATGACGCCCATCTCGCGGCATCGATCCCCCAGCCAGTCGCGGCGCCCGTCATCGAGCACGTAGATGCGCTTGTTCGGCCAGTCGCAGGCGAGCGCGCCGGCAATGGTGCGCTCGAGCACCGGCCACTCCTCATTGTAGGTGGCGATGAGGACGGCGATCGAAGGCGGGCTGTCGCCGAACCAGTGCAGA
>NZ_RZNJ01000017.1 GCF_003994485.1 Arsenicitalea aurantiaca | reverse complement strand
TCGCCGACTACCTGACCCGGCTCGACTTCGTCGTGCTCGATGAACTCGGCTATCTGCCCTTCGCGCAGGCCGGCGGCCAGCTTCTCTTCCACCTGATCAGCAGGCTCTACGAACGGACCTCGATCATCGTCACTACGAACCTGGCATTCGGAGAATGGCCCGCCGTCTTCGGCGACGCAAAGATGACTACAGCCCTGCTCGACCGTCTCACCCATCATTGCGAGATCATCGAAACCGGAAACGAATCCTGGCGCTTCAAGAACCGCGCCTGATCACCGCATCAAGCTGCAAAACGCTAGCCGCGCTCGCCCGGGCTGCGCAACCCTGGCCAGCTCCGCCCGGGCGAGCGCTGACCGCTGTGCATTACATGAAGGGGGTCAAAATGGGACGCCGATCGGGGGTCAGATTTGGAAGCCGTTTGACAG
>NZ_RZNJ01000016.1 GCF_003994485.1 Arsenicitalea aurantiaca | reverse complement strand
TTGGGCAGGCCCGCCTTCACCGTCAGCTCGGCAAACAGCAGCGCGCTCAGCGAGGTGAACTCGGCGGGCTTGAGCACCACGCAATTGCCCGCCGCAAGCGCCGGGGCCACTTTCCAGGCCAGCATCAGCAGCGGGAAGTTCCACGGGATGATCTGCCCGCACACCCCATGGGGCTCGTGATCGGGAAAGCGCGTCTCGAGCTGGCTCGCCCAGCCGGCGTGATGGTAGAAGTGCCGCGCCACCAGCGGAATGTCGATGTCCCGGCTCTCGCGGATCGGCTTGCCATTGTCGAGGCTCTCGAGCACGCCCAGCAGCCGGGCATGCTTCTGCACGAGCCGGGCGAGCGCATAGAGATGGCGCCCGCGCGCCACCCCCGAAAGCCCCGCCCAGCCCGGCTGCGCCCGGCGCGCCGCGGCGACCGCCGCATCGATGTCGGCGGGGCTGCCCGCGCTCAGTTCGGCCAGCACCGCTCCGCTGGCGGGGTTCTGCGTCGTAAAAAGCGTGCCGGGCGCGGTGAAGGCCCCGTCGATGAAATGGCCGAAGCGCCGGCCATGGGCCTCCAGCCAGTCCTGCGCCGGCCCGTCGCTCTCGGGGGAGGGGCCATATTCGAGCGTCTCGAAAACCTGCATGATCGT
>NZ_RZNJ01000015.1 GCF_003994485.1 Arsenicitalea aurantiaca | reverse complement strand
AAATGGGCGAGGATGCCGTTGATGTCGGCATCGACCACGATGACCCCGAAATACCAGTAGAGCAGGGGATAGACGATGCAGGAAAGCCGGAAGGCGAACGCCGTCAGCCAGTAGAGCCAGGAATCCAGCACGCCCCAACGGTCGCGTAGCCTCAGTTTATTTGAGCTCAGCGGGCCGGCCTCGCCATGGGCGATCTGCATGAGCCCGAGCCCCCAGCGGGCGCGCTGGGTGATGTATTCCTTCAGCCCCTCGGGCGCGAGGCCCTCGCTCAGCGGCTCGTTGAGATAGACCGTCGAATAGCCGTGGAGCTTGAGCTTGGCGGTGAGCAGATAGTCCTCGGTGACGCTCGAGGTGGGGAAATCCCCGATGGCGTCGAGCGCGCTCCAGCGCACGATCGAGGAGGTGCCGCAACAGACCGCAATCCCCCACGCATCGCGCGAGGGCTGCATGTAGTCGAAAAAGAAGCGCTGCTCGTCGGGATAGGACCGGCTGATCCCCAGATTGTGCTGGATCGGATCGGGGTTGAAGAAGTGCTGCGGGGTCTGGACGAGCCCGGTCTCGGGGTCGTGGAAGAGCGCGATGCTGCGGGCGAGGAAATCGCGGTGCGGCACGAAATCGGCATCGAGCACCGCGACGAAATCGGGCTGGTCCGGGGTGCCGCGCAGCCGCTCGAGCGTATGGTTGATGTTGCCCGCCTTG
>NZ_RZNJ01000014.1 GCF_003994485.1 Arsenicitalea aurantiaca | reverse complement strand
GAGATCGAGTGCCTGGAGGGTTCAGCCATTCGAGCATAGCTCTCATGGCCTTCTCACCTCAAATCGCTCCACTGGAGCGATTTGCCCTGCGGGACGGATCGAAGTGGTGGAGCCAGACGGGATCGAACCGACGACATCCTGCTTGCAAAGCAGGCGCTCTCCCAGCTGAGCTATGGCCCCAAAAGGAATGGTGGGCCCGGGTAGACTCGAACTACCGACCTCACGCTTATCAGGCGTGCGCTCTAACCACCTGAGCTACGGGCCCGTCAGAACCGCCCCGCCGCTGGGATACCCCATCGGCCGGACGAAACCAGGCCACGGCAGCTCGGTGCTGGCCGGCATAAAGGCAATGAACACCAGACCGATAATCGATCCGACGGCCACTGCCTGTCGCTTNCTCTCCCAGCTGAGCTATGGCCCCAAAAGGAATGGTGGGCCCGGGTAGACTCGAACTACCGACCTCACGCTTATCAGGCGTGCGCTCTAACCACCTGAGCTACGGGCCCGTCAGAACCGCCCCGCCGCTGGGATACCCCATCGGCCGGACGAAACCAGGCCACGGCAGCTCGGTGCTGGCCGGCATAAAGGCAATGAACACCAGACCGATAATCGATCCGACGGCCACTGCCTGTCGCTTGTGAAGAAAGAGAAACGAAGGCGGCGAGGGTCCGCTGTAGTCTGCGACCGGTTTTGACTAAACCGATCTTGTTCTATGAAAGTCCGATATCAGCCAGGCTGATGAAGGACGATCCTTAGAAAGGAGG
>NZ_RZNJ01000013.1 GCF_003994485.1 Arsenicitalea aurantiaca | reverse complement strand
CCTCCTTTCTAAGGATCGTCCTTCATCAGCCTGGCTGATATCGGACTTTCATAGAACAAGATCGGTTTAGTCAAAACCGGTCGCAGACTACAGCGGACCCTCGCCGCCTTCGTTTCTCTTTCTTCACAAGCGACAGGCAGTGGCCGTCGGATCGATTGTCGGTCTGGTGTTCATTGCCTTTATGCCGGCCAGCACCGAGCTGCCGTGGCCTGGTTTCGTCCGGCCGATGGGGTATCCCAGCGGCGGGGCGGTTCTGACGGGCCCGTAGCTCAGGTGGTTAGAGCGCACGCCTGATAAGCGTGAGGTCGGTAGTTCGAGTCTACCCGGGCCCACCATCTTCGCCGCCGGTTTGCCGCAAGGCAAATCANAAGCGACAGGCAGTGGCCGTCGGATCGATTGTCGGTCTGGTGTTCATTGCCTTTATGCCGGCCAGCACCGAGCTGCCGTGGCCTGGTTTCGTCCGGCCGATGGGGTATCCCAGCGGCGGGGCGGTTCTGACGGGCCCGTAGCTCAGGTGGTTAGAGCGCACGCCTGATAAGCGTGAGGTCGGTAGTTCGAGTCTACCCGGGCCCACCATCTTCGCCGCCGGTTTGCCGCAAGGCAAATCAATCAGTCCAGTGGACTGATTGAAGGCAAGAAGGCCATGAGAGCTATGCTCGAATGGCCCGGACGAAGAGCGTACTCGATCCCTTACGCATGTTTGGGCTTGAGCAGTGGGGCCATAGCTCAGCTGGGAGAGCGCCTGCTTTGCAAGCAGGATGTCGTCGGTTCGATCCCGTCTGGCTCCACCACTTCGATCCGTCCCGCAGGGCAAATCGCTCCAGTGGAGCGATTTGAGGTGAGAAGGCCATGAGAGCTATGCTCGAATGGCTGAACCCTCCAGGCACTCGATCTC
>NZ_RZNJ01000012.1 GCF_003994485.1 Arsenicitalea aurantiaca | reverse complement strand
GAGCAACTCGTTGGCTCGAGCGGCGACGCCTATGTCAACGCCCCCCTCGCGACGATCCGGGCGCCGATCAACGGCACGCTGCAACTGAGCACGGCGCCGCTCGGCGGGCGGGTCCGCGCCGGGGATGCGATGGGCAGCGTTTCGGCGCGCGCGGTCGCCGATGCCACGCTTTCCGGGCTCGAAGAGGGGCGGCTGCTGGCCGAAGCCGAGCTCGCCGCACAAGAGGCGTTCGCCGACGAACCCGGGGCTTCGGGCTTTGGCGCGCGGCTCGGACGCGAGCAGGCCCGCCTGCGCGCGGAGGCGCTGAACTCAGCCGTCGAGCAACGCCGGGCAGCCCTGCCCGGGGAAACGGCGGCGGCGCTGCGGGCCCCCGTCGGCGGGGTCGTCTGGAGCCGGCGCACGGCGAGCGGCGAATTCGTCACCCAGGGCGAGGAGCTCGCTTCGCTCGCCGATTGCGCCACACTCTACGTGCACGCCAGCGTCGACGAACGGCTCTACAACCGGCTGCGGCTCGGCGATGTCGCCCAGTTCCGGTTCCATGACGGCCAGGTGGTCGATGCGACCGTTGCGCTCCTCGCCGGCACCGGGCCGCGCACCCTGCTCGAGACCCTCGCCATCAGCCCCACCGAGCGCCAGCGCGAGGGTTTTGCCGTGCTCCTCAGCGCGCCCGGCATCGGCGCCAATGGCGCCTGTCCGCTCGGGCGGACCGGCAGGGTGATCTTCAGCGAAGGTCCGCTCTCGGGGATCCGCAACGCGCTCGAGGCGGTCGGGTTCTAATGGTCGCGCTCCCCGAATGGGTGAGCGCCCTCATGCCGAGCCTGCTGCTGGCCGGCATCTGGATCGCCATCGTCCCCTCGCTCAAGGTCACGAGCCGCGTCGCGCGGCTGACGCTGTTTGCGTTCGGCGTCTTCTTCAGCGTCCGGTATCTGGGCTGGCGGTTCACCGAAACGCTGGCGCCGCTCGGCTGGACCTGGGACGCGCTGGCGAGCTGGTCGTTCGCGCTGATCGAGGGGATCAGCGTCGTCTCGAGCCTCTCGGCCTTCGTCATCCTCTCGCGCCATCGCGACCGGACGCCCGAAGCCGATGCAAATCTGCACTGGTTCGGCGACAGCCCGCCTTCGATCGCCGTCCTCATCGCCACCTACAATGAGGAGTGGCCGGTGCTCGAGCGCACCATTGCCGGCGCGCTCGCCTGCGACTGGCCGAACAAGCGCATCTACGTGCTCGATGACGGGCGCCGCGACTGGCTGGGGGATCGATGCCGCGAGATGGGCGTCATCCACGTCACCCGCCCCGACAA
>NZ_RZNJ01000010.1 GCF_003994485.1 Arsenicitalea aurantiaca | reverse complement strand
CACCCATCATTGCGAGATCATCGAAACCGGAAACGAATCCTGGCGCTTCAAGAACCGCGCCTGATCACCGCATCAAGCTGCAAAACGCTAGCCGCGCTCGCCCGGGCTGCGCAACCCTGGCCAGCTCCGCCCGGGCGAGCGCTGACCGCTGTGCATTACATGAAGGGGGTCAAAATGGGACGCCGATCGGGGGTCAGATTTGGAAGCCGTTTGACAGCCTTGCTGTAGCCACCGATTGGCCTGTCGCCCACCAGGTCCAGGAAACGCTGAGACCAGACGGAGTGCTCATTGCTGGTCTTCTGAACCCATGCGGATGCGGACTTTTCGGCAATCCAGTCCTTCCGAGCCACAGAAGCGAGTACGCCTTTTCGCCCCTCGATTGAGGGGGCCGTTGATGTCGAGACCTCAGGCGTGGCCACCACGTCACCGGCATTGCGAGCAGCGATGGCTGCATCGGCGCGGACGATTGCGGACTGGATGGCCCGGATGGCCAGCTTCCAGCTCGCTGACTGCTCATCCAGGCGAACACCCAGCCCGTCCCACGTCAGAACCTCTTCGGCCTCGTGCCGGTAGAACTCGTCGCCTTTGCCCCGCGCGAGCATGTAGCGGGCGTCACCCCCAAACTCGCCCACTCCAGCAGTGTACTCGTCAAAGCTTGGTACTGGGGCGCTTGGGCGTGGCTCTCCTGCCTCAGCAAATCCTTCGAGCCTGACCTGCTCATCTTCGTCCAGCAGGTGGCTGTAGTAGAGCTCCTCAATCCGAGCGAGATGAGCTTTGGTGAGCTCGGCTATCGGCGCGCTGCCCAGAAGTGCCTGCTGACGCCGATGAACGGCGAACCGCTGGGTCTACCTCAGCGGCGGCGCGACGGACCCTGACCAGGGCCTCCTGCGGCTCCTTGGTCCCGAGCGAGAAGGTCTCCTCGGATTTGGGGTACGTGGACCGGATGTCGGCGGGCACGGATGCGCGGTGCCAGTACGTGTTTCCGCGCTTCATCAAGCGGGGGTGCTTGGGCATGTCTTTCATGGCTCCACTGTAACACTTCGGTGGAACAGCGAGAAGCGCAAGCTACTGAAAAGGCTGAGGTCCCAGGAAAACTCGGGCTCTGGGGATAGCTGGCGGAGGGAGTGGGCCTGATATCCAACCTTCTCCACCTGCTCGACAGCACATGATAGTCCTACCGCTTCAACTATCGTCCGGCTCGGGTGCCCGTCAAACAATGCGCGAACGCGGTGTGTGACGACCGGGGTCGGTGGCGACTAGACTAGGTGGGGCCGGTCGGCCGGCGAGCCCACCCACCGAGGGCCGTTGATGCGAATCTTGATTACGGGTGCCAGTGGCCGTGTGGGTGGTGCTCTCGCGACTGCGCTTCAGGGTCAGGTCGACATGCGACTGACCGGACGGGAGCCGGGTACCGTTGCGCTGGATTTTCTGAACCCTGAGACTTTTGCGCTTGCACTCGCCGGATGCGATGCCGTGTTCCTGATGCGCCCGCCGCAAATTGCGTCTGGCCGCGCCTTCCGGCCGTTTCTTGATGCCGCCCATGCAGCGGGCGTGCGGCGGATGATCGTGCTGTCGGTCAAAGGAGCTGAGCGGAACATCATCCTTCCGCATCACGGGGTAGAGCGTGAAGTGATGGCGCGCGGCTTTGACTGGACTATGCTACGCCCTGCCGATTTCATGCAGAACCTGGAAACAGTACATCGCAGCGGCCTTTCCGCCCGCTCAGAAATTTCGGTCCCTGCAGGAGATGGCCGGTCGGCCTTTATCGACGTGGCTGATGTGGCGGCAGTCGCAGCGAAAGTCTTGCTTGAGCCAGGGCACGCGAAGCGCGGCTATACCTTGACAGGACCCCGAGCGCTCTCTTTTCAGGAGGTCGCCGAAATCTTGTCCGAAGTGCTGGGCCGCCCCATCCGGTACCGCCCACGGGGGGTGCTGCGCTTCATCCGTGACCGGCAGGCTGAGGGCGTGCCGCTTGGCATGGCGCTGGTAATGACTGCGCTCTACACCGTGCAACGGACAGGCGGCGCAGCCGGGGTGACAGACGATGCCTTCCGAATTCTGGGCCGGACACCGAATGATTTTCGCAGCTATGCGCAGAGGAACCGGCACGTATGGGCGCAAATTTGACGCGGCAGGCGGCAGAAAAATTCTCTGGGTTTCGAAGCCCAACGCGGTATCGAGCTACAGCTGCGCGGCAAGTTGCCAGTGAGCCCGCCGCCGATCGCTCGCGTTGCTGGCGTCGCAAGTTTCAGCCTGTGCGCCTAGGCACCTTTCTGCGGTAGCTCTGTCGCGGGACGGGCGGGCTCGAGGGCGCAAGAACGGCAGTCCTGGTCTTCGTGGTCGATTTCGCATCGGCACGCCGAATTGGAGTTCGCAGCAATCTCAGACCATTGAGGACTACCAGAACGGTTCCGCCTTCGTGGCCGATCACTGCAAGTGGCAGAGGCAGATCGAAGAACAGCCCGCCGATGACGAGCACCACCATGGCGCCGATCGCGAACGTTAGATTCTGGAGGATGATTGCAGCTGTCCGGCGCGCCAGGCGATGCGCTTCTGCAAGCTGTCCCATGTCTTCCGAAAGAAGCGCGACGTCTGCAGCCTGAAGCGCCACTTCCGATCCCGCGGCACCCATGGCGATCCCCACGTCGGCACGAGCGAGCGCTGCTGCGTCGTTGACGCCATCTCCAACAAACGCGACCTTTCCGGCAGCCGCGAGTTCCCCGACCATGCGGACCTTCTCCTCCGGCAGCATGTCGGCATGTATTTCCTCAGGCCGCAGTCCGAGTTCTCTACCGATCCGCAACGCAACAGGTCGGCGATCGCCAGTCATCATGACTATCTTGGTGACACCGCTTTCCCTTAGCGCAGCAAGCGCCGGCGCCGATGTCGCGCGCAATTGATCCGCGATGCTGACGGCCCCCAGCAGGTGCGAGTTCCGCCCGAAATAGATGACCGTCTGAGTGTCCTCCACCAGGCCGCTCAGCGCCGGGTGTTCGATCGAGGCGCCCAGCTGCGCGGCGAGGCGCGGATTGCCGGCCCAGAGCTGCTGCCCCTCGTGCACACCCACAATCCCGGCACTTGGACGGTTGCTGACATCCCTGACTTCGGCGACTGCGATGCCGCGGCGTGCGACTTCGTGCCGAATGGCTGCGGCGCTGTGATGCTCGGACTGTGCTTCCAGCCCCGCCAAAAGCGAGAGAAAACGCTCCTCGTCCCCGTCGAGCGCCACGATGCGGGTGACAACCGCCTTGCCGGTCGTCAGCGTGCCGGTCTTGTCGAAGGCAAATGTGTCAACGGCGGCGAGTGTTTCGAGGGCAGCTCCGCCCTTGAACAGGACGCCGCCCCGGGCGGCGGCCGACAGCGCCGACAGAATGGCAGCCGGAACAGAGATGACGATCGCACAGGGGCTGGCGGCCACCAGCAGGGTTGCGGCCCTGTATAATGCCTCCTCCCAGCCCCGACCAGTCAATGAGAAGGCCGCGAAGGCAAGCATGGCTCCGACCAGCACCGCAACGGTGTAGCGCTGCCCGAACCATGCGCTGAACCGCTCTGATGGAGCCTTCGCCGCCTGCGCCTGGGTGACGAGTGCGATCATGCGCGCAACCGTGCTCTCTTCGACCGTCTTGGAGACGGCTACTTCAAGCACCCCGTCGAGATTGACCGTCGCCTCGAAGACCTGGCTGCCGGCCTCTTTTCTGACGGGCATGGACTCGCCGGTGATGTTCGCTTCATCCAGGGATCCGTATCCGCTGACGATCACGCCGTCCGCGGGAACGCGTGCGCCCGGACGCAGCACCACGATGTCTTCCACCTTGAGATCAGCGGCGGAAACTTCGGTGACGGCGCCGTCCGATGTCTTGCGCAGCGCCGTTTCCGGACGGAGCGCCATCAGGGCCTCGATTGCGCGGCGGGCGCGCCCGAGAGCGCGCTCCTCCAGTGTCGTCGACACGCTGAACAGAGTCAGTAGAACCGCCCCCTCGAAGGGAGCGCCGACCACGGCCGCGGCCACGGCTGCGACCACCATGAGCAGGTCGATATCGAGAACCCGCTCTTTCCACAACGCAGTGAGCGCGCGCCAAGCTGCCGGCAGTCCGCCCGCCAGGTAGACCAGCCAGACGCCAATCTCGGACGAAAGCTTGGCCACATCGCCGTCGAGCGGCCAGAAGCCGGCAACGGCCAGCAGCATCCCGAGTACCGTCAGGACCGTGAGAATCATTGAGATGTCGGCTGGAGCCGGTCTTTGCACGGCGTCCCACCGGATAAGCAGCGATTCAAGTGTATCCGCAATCTTACGTGGTGCTCGATCCACTAGCGAAGGTTCCATCGCGGTTCGGCGTCCGGCAGCGGTCAGACGCGGGTGTAATTTCGCTTCGATGGTTTGCTCGCGTCAGCGCACCACCAGCACCGGCACAG
Organism: Arsenicitalea aurantiaca; assembly: GCF_003994485.1. GTDB lineage: Bacteria > Pseudomonadota > Alphaproteobacteria > Rhizobiales > Devosiaceae > Arsenicitalea > Arsenicitalea aurantiaca. Next base: position 3,828 of record NZ_RZNJ01000010.1, on the reverse strand, counting down.
GGCTATACGTAAGAACCTCCGAAGTCTGGCTGCCCAGCAACAAGCGACCAAGGCCGCGACGCCCGTGTGAGGCCATGACGATCAGGCTACAGCCCTCTGTTTTGGCCGACTCGACGATGGCCTCTGCAGGTTGGGCGTCCGGCACGTGAGACAGTGTGGCGCTCACGCCGAGCTTTCCTGCCGCTTCGCCTACCTTGGCGAGCAGCTGGTCGGCGAACCTCTTCTGGCCATCTTCATAGCCAGACACGTCCACTGGAAGCGGTACCCAACCAGCCCCCCCGGCGCTGGCGTGATATGGGAACGGCTCGGTAACGGCGATAATCGTGACCTTCGCGCCGAGGGTCTTGGCCAGCGAAAGCCCGTGGTCGACGCCCTTCTGGGCAATCTCCGATCCATCTGTCGGGATCAGGATGTGCTTGTACATGTTCGGTCCTCTGTTGCTATTGGTCCTTCAGTGCGTTCCTGTCCGCGCGACCTAAACGCTGACGGCACACTGACCTTAACCTATCGCAGGGCTGTTGTTTCAGCTTGATCGAAGACAAAGAGCGGCGACATGTTCAGAAAAATTTGCATGCATTCCGGGGTCCAGAGATGGAGAGCGGCGCAAGGCAAGTTCGCTTGAGCCCATGCGATTTCCAACTTTGGGCGTCGCCACGAACTCCTTCCCGCGCTAGTCCAAATCGAGGGTGAAAGCCGGCTGCTTTCAGCGTCGATCCTGGCCGCCGACGCGGGCACCAAGCTATCGTGGCTTGTGCGTGCTCAACGTTGCCGAGTAGCATCGCGTGAGTGTTGCGGCGCTCGACTCGCATAGAAGCCGTTAGGATCGCCCGGGAGGGCCGGACGATGAAGTCTCTGCACGGCGTTTTGCGTCTCTCGACGGCGCGACAGGCCGCCGGACTGATGCTGGCATTCGTCGCGCTTTTCGTGGGTCTATTCGCTTATTTTGTGAACGTCGGCATTGGACAAAACCAGGAAAGGTTGGAGGAGCGATCCGCTTCGGCAGCTCAGATCGTCGCCACCAATGCTTACTGGATTGTCGAATTGGCAGATCAGACCCTCGCGCGCGTGGATGCCGCCCTGGGCCAAAGCCTGCTTGGTGCCGAAGCGGACTTTCGAGCCGTGCTTCAGGGATTGCCCACGGTTGCTGATGTCTACGTGATAGATAGCGTCGCAAATACGCTCTACAGTACGCTAGACGGGGCTGCCAGCGTATCCATTATAGATCGCGAATACTTCACGGCCGTACGAGATGGTGCCTATTTCTACATCTCCGGGGTCCTGACTAGCCGGATCAACGGAGAGCAGATCTTTGTGTTCAGCAGACGCGTAGAGCGCAACGACGAGTTTGCTGGCGCCATAATGATCTCGTTTCCTCAATCCCTGCTGCAGGAACTCTGGGGGACGCTCGACCTGTATGCAGGCTCGGCCATCAGCTTGGTTCGGGGCGATGGCCAGTTGATGGCACGCCACCCGCCTTCGGATGGCCCTGTTGACCTCGCCAACCTGCCGCTTTTTCAGCAATACCTGCCCAACGCCAACGCAGGCACCTATACCTCGGCGAGTTCGCCGGTAGACGGCCTTGCCCGGGTGGTGAGCTATAGACAAGTCGCCGACCATCCGATCATCGCTCTGGCCTCAGTTGCGAGCGATGAAGTCTGGGCCAATTTTCAACGAGGCATCTGGACCGTCATTCTGATCGTATCCCCAGTGCTTGTTGCGCTGATCGCGGGATGTGGCTGGATTGTCAGGCTTCTAATCCGCGACGAGGCTTATGCGAGACAACTCAAGGAGTCGGTAGACCTCAACACCATGCTGTTCCGCGAGATCCACCATCGGGTCAAGAACAACCTGCAGTCCATTCAGGGCTTGGTGCGGATGCAACATATGCCGGAGCCAATCAAGTTGGACCTCCAGAGCCGTCTCGCTGCGATGGCAGCGATGCACGAACACATCTACAAGTACGACCGATACCAGGACATCGACGCTCACGACTTCATTCCTGCCGTGGTCGAGCAGGTCCGGCTGGCCTACGGCTCCAATGCAGCGATCCACTACGACATCGAGCATATCCCGGTAGACAGAGATCATGCGACGCCGCTCGCCCTTCTGCTGAGCGAGCTCACAACGAATGCCTTCAAATACGCGTTCGCAGACGGCCGTCCGGCAGTGNCTCGCTGCGATGGCAGCGATGCACGAACACATCTACAAGTACGACCGATACCAGGACATCGACGCTCACGACTTCATTCCTGCCGTGGTCGAGCAGGTCCGGCTGGCCTACGGCTCCAATGCAGCGATCCACTACGACATCGAGCATATCCCGGTAGACAGAGATCATGCGACGCCGCTCGCCCTTCTGCTGAGCGAGCTCACAACGAATGCCTTCAAATACGCGTTCGCAGACGGCCGTCCGGCAGTGATCGACATCCAACTCTCCGAGCAGCACGACGGCCGCGCACGCCTTATCGTGCGAGACAACGGAATCGGGATGAAAGAGGAAGAGAGCCCCAAGAGCATGGGCATGCGACTGGTGAAAGGAATCGTGGCGCAGATGGGAGGTGAGTACGAATTCAGGAACGAGGACGGGCTTGTCTTCGATGCCAAAGTGGCACTCTCTGTTGCCGCGCGCACGGTCTGAGATCTCTTTGGCTATGGTTGAATTGGCTCCAGGTTGTTCTCCTAAGTGGAAGAGGCCCCAGCCAAAGCTNTTATCGTGCGAGACAACGGAATCGGGATGAAAGAGGAAGAGAGCCCCAAGAGCATGGGCATGCGACTGGTGAAAGGAATCGTGGCGCAGATGGGAGGTGAGTACGAATTCAGGAACGAGGACGGGCTTGTCTTCGATGCCAAAGTGGCACTCTCTGTTGCCGCGCGCACGGTCTGAGATCTCTTTGGCTATGGTTGAATTGGCTCCAGGTTGTTCTCCTAAGTGGAAGAGGCCCCAGCCAAAGCTGGGACCTCGAGCGGTAAGTGAGCGCGATCAGCCTCGGTTCCAGAACTGGCCGATCTGCTCGTCCTGCTGGGCGAAACTGGCGGGATCCCCGAACGTGTTGGGGTCCACTGCTGGCGCCTGCTCCAGTGTTTCCGTCGTTACGTCGAGGACGAGCGTATTGAGCCCAGGTGTGGCTCGGAACTGGTTCCAAGGGACGGCGACATGCTCTTCCCCGAATCCGAGGAAGCCGCCTCGCGCAACTACCGCATAGGTAACCTGACCGGTGCGCGGATCGATCACAATGTCACTGACGCTACCAAGATTTTCGTCCTGAAGGTTCCGAACGTCGGTACCGGTGATGTTGTCGACATTTAGCCGTTGCAGCTCTTCGCTTTCCCCCACAGGCTGGGCCAGAGCCAGCTGCTCCTGGCGCCAATTGGTAACGTTCGCCGGCTCAACCCCCGCTTCGTCAAGTCGGGCGGCGTAGTCCTGATAGGTCTGGTCGAGGATGCCAACAATGTAGGCGCAGCCTTCCTCATCTCCCCTGTGAATCGGCGTGCAAAATTGACCCCATAGGCGGGGGAATCGGCGTCCAATTTTGACCCCCCTGATGCTTTGATTTGCAACCATCGGCTCCTTCGTAGCGAGCGGATGGTGTGGGGATGAAGTCGGTGGATACGATTGCCCGGGTTCGCCGACTACCTGACCCGGCTCGACTTCGTCGTGCTCGATGAACTCGGCTATCTGCCCTTCGCGCAGGCCGGCGGCCAGCTTCTCTTCCACCTGATCAGCAGGCTCTACGAACGGACCTCGATCATCGTCACTACGAACCTGGCATTCGGAGAATGGCCCGCCGTCTTCGGCGACGCAAAGATGACTACAGCCCTGCTCGACCG
>NZ_RZNJ01000001.1 GCF_003994485.1 Arsenicitalea aurantiaca | reverse complement strand
GGGGCTCGACTCGGTCCTGTTCCTCCCCCTATCAGGGGGAGGTCAGGTGGGGGTTGGCGAGCCCAGAGCGGGGGGCTCTACCCCCTCCCGGCCTCCCCCTGATAGGGGGAGGAGAAGGGGCTAGCCGGCCATGGCGCCCTGGGCGGCGGCGCCGCGTTCGATCATCAGGCGGTTGCAGGCGTTGAGATAGGCGCGGGCCGAGGCGACGAGGGTGTCGGGCTCGGCGGCGTTGCCGGAAACGATCCGGCCGTTGAGCTCAAGCCGGACATGGGCGCTGGCCTGGGCGTCGGTACCGCCGGTCACCGCATCGACCGCATAGAGCACCAGATGCGGATCCTGCCCGACGGCCTTCTTGATGGCGTTGAAGATGGCGTCGACCGAGCCGGTGCCCTCGAAGGACACGGCCACTTCCTCGCCATCGACCGAGAGCGTCAGATCGCAGCGATGGATGCCGCCCGTCTTGGAGACGACCTCCATGTCGACGAGCCGGATGCGGTCGCCGACCGAGCCCACTTCATCATCGACCAGCGCGACGATGTCGGCATCGTAGACATGCTTCTTGCGGTCCGCGAGATCCTTGAAGCGCTGGAAGGCTTCCTGAAAGGCGTTCTCGCCCAGCTCGTAGCCGAGTTCGCGCAGCTTGTCCTTGAAGGCAGCGCGCCCCGAATGCTTGCCCATGACGAGGGTGGTTTCCTTGATCCCGACGCTGGCGGGCGTCATGATCTCGTAGGTCTGGGCATTCTTGAGCATGCCATCCTGATGGATGCCGCTCTCATGGGCGAAGGCGTTCTTGCCGACGATCGCCTTGTTGTACTGCACCGGGAAGTTCGCGGCGGCCGCGACGATACGGCTGGCACGGGCGAGGTGCGTCGCCTCGATATGGGTGTGATAGGGCATGGCGTCGGCGCGGGTGCGCAGCGACATGACGATCTCCTCGAGGGCGGCATTGCCGGCGCGCTCGCCGAGCCCGTTGATGGTGCACTCGACCTGGCGCGCCCCGCCGCGCACAGCAGCCAGCGAATTGGCGACGGCGAGCCCCAGATCATTGTGGCAATGGGCCGAGAAGATCGCGCCATCGGCGCCCGGCACCGAGGCGATGATTTCGCGGAACATGGCCTCGTGCTCGTCCGGAACGGCATAGCCGACGGTATCGGGCAGGTTGATGGTGGTCGCGCCGGCCTTGAGCGCGGTCTCGACGCAGCGCTTCAGGAACTCGATCGGGGTGCGGGTGGCGTCCATGGCGGACCATTCGACATCGTCGATCAGATTGCGCGCCTGCGCGACGGTGCGGGCGATGATCTCGATGACCTCGTCCTCGGTCTTTTTCATCTGGTGGGCCAGATGGATCGGCGAGGTGGAGACGAAGGTGTGGATGCGGCCGCGACGGGCGTGGCGCACCGCCTCCCCTGCCCGATCGATATCGGCGGTGATGGCGCGGGCGAGACCGGCGACGGTGGCGCTCTTGACCTGCTTGGCGACGGCAACGACCGCCTCGAAATCGCCGTTCGAGGCGATGGGGAACCCTGCCTCGATGATGTCGACGCCCATATCGTCCAGCGCTTCGGCGACCTGGAGCTTCTCCTCGAGCGTCATCGTGGCGCCCGGGCTCTGCTCGCCATCACGCAGCGTGGTGTCGAAGATGAAGACGCGGTCCTTGTTGGTCTCGGTGTTCTGGGTCGTCATGGTCCTGCTTTCCTATCGGCGGCCGGGGCGCAACGCCCACACGGCCGGACAAAATCTCTGTTCGGCTTGAAACTCGCTATCCCCTGACGACCCGCTCGCTTGCCGAGCTGCCGGTGATCAGGGGCTGATAAGAAGGAGAAGGAGAGCGGGAAGCAGCAGCAGGCCGCCGGCAAGCGCCAGCCGGGCCGCCTGGACCCGCTGTTCGGCTGCAATGGCGATGGCGCGTTTGCGCTGCATGGTCATTTCCCGTTCTGCGGGCGCGATAATGGCCAATTCGCGCCGCCGACGCAACCCGGGAATGCGATCGGGATCAACCGAAAGCGAAGATGGCGGCCAGAACCACCCCGAGCGCCGCCACGAGGGTGACCTTGCCGAAGAGCTCGGCCCGCTCGAGCGCGGCCATCTCGCCCCCCGATGCGCGCTTGAAGGCGATGCCGCCCGAGACGATCGAGACGAGCATGACGACGATCAGCGCCATCTTGACCCAGAACCAGGCGTTCATGCCGCCGAACCCGCCATATTTGAGCCAGAGGGCGAGCGGGCCGGTGACGAGCAGGACGCCCATGGCGATCTTGCCGACCTGCGCCATGGCGAGGCCCATGGCAAAGAGCGCGGCCCGCGTCTCTGCGGGGGCGGATGGCAGGCGGGCGCCGATCATCGGCATGACGACGGAATTGGATCCGCCGGCAACGAGCGCGATGAGGTGCGCCCAGATGAGAAGATTTATGACGATGTCCATGGCCCCTGCCCCCCGATTCGCCGATGAGCGAGTTTACCAGCGCCACAGCGGCGCTGGCGAGGGGATCAGGCGGTGCCCAGATCGAGCACGCCTTCGGCTAGGATGACCGCCGAACCGCCGATGCCACCATGGGTGAGGACGCCGTCGGTCTTGCGGATCTGAAGGAGGATTTCGCTGGGGCGCCCCATTTCGTGGCCCTGGCGCAGGCGGTATTCGGTCTGCCCGTCATCGAGATCGCGGGCAAGAAGGCCGATCAGCGCCGCGGCGGCCGAGCCGGTGGCGGGATCCTCGCCAATGCCCATGCCCGGGGAGAACATGCGCGCCGCCAGATCGTTTTCGGGCTCGTCGGGGGTGCGGGTGAAGACGTAAACCGAATGCCGGCCGAGCGGATAGGTCTCGCCCCAGCCGCGCCGCTCGAGCCGCAGCGAACGGAGCGCCTCTGCATCCCGCACCGGGATCAGGTAGAACGGCACGCCTGCGGAATAGACCGCCGGACGCAGCGATCCGCAGCCGATGGCGTCCGGATCGAGCCCGAGGGTGATGGCGATCGCAGCGCGGTCGGGCGCCTCGCCGATCTCCTCGGGGAGCTTGGGCAGGCCGAACCGCGCATTGCCCGCGCGCTTGCCCGAAGGCTCCATGACGCAGGTGACGAGCCCGACCTTCTCCTCGAGACGGACGGCGCTGGCCCGGTTCTGGAGGCCAAGGACGACGGCGGCGCCGATGGTGGGATGGCCCGCAAAGGGCAGTTCGACCCGCGGGGTGAAGATGCGCACGGCGGCCGTGTGGCGCTCGAGCTTGGGCCGGGCGATGAAGACGGTCTCGGAGAGATTGAACTCGGCGGCGATCGCCTGCATCTGGTCGTCGAGGAGGTCGTCGGCCTTGAGGACGACGGCGAGCGGATTGCCCTTGAGCCGCTCGGTGGTGAAGACGTCGAGCAGGAGATAGTTGAGCTTCATCGCACCCCCTCCCCGTCAGGCCGGCCGCGGCAGGGCGTAATCGGCATAAGGCTTGCCGAGGACGTGGCAGATGGCGGCGACGACGACGTTGTGATCCTCCCGCTCGGGCAGGCCCGAAACGGTCGCCGCCCCCACGATGCCGATGCCGGCGACGCGGATCGGGAAGCCACCGCCCGCAAGCGCGTAGTCGTTGGGATCGAGCGCGCGGCGGACGGGGAAGACGCGTTCTTCGCCGGGGTTTTCGAGGACAAGCCGATAGCTCGACCGGCCGAGCCGCTGCACCGAATTGGCCTTGCGACGCACCCAGACCGGATTGTCGGCCGTGGTGCCGGGCATGGCGCAGTAAAAGAGCGGCCGATCCCAGAGGCGCACGTCGGCAACGAGCGTCAGCCCGTCGGCAAGCGCCCGCTCGCGGATGTGGCTGCCGATGGCAAACGCCGTCGCCTCGTCGAAGCGCTCGAAGACGAGCTCCTGCTCCTGCCGGATGATGGTGCTGATATCGTCTGCGACGGCCATGGTGTTCCCCCTCGTGCTCGGATGCCGGCTATAGCACGAAGCCGGGACGGCGCGGCAAGCGCCGGCAAACAAAAGGGCCGGGATCGTACGATCCCGGCCCATCAGAAGAACGCGATGCGTCCCTTAGTTCTTGGACTTGTCGACCAGCGCACCGGCCTTGATCCAGGGCATCATGCCACGGAGCTTCTCGCCGACTTCCTCGATCGGGTGCTCGTCATGCATGCGGCGGGTGGCCTTGAAGCGGGCGCCGCCGCCCGACTTGATCTCCTGCATCCACTGCGAGGTGAACTTGCCCGACTGGATGTCGTGCAGCACGCGCTTCATCTCGGCCTTGGTCTCGTCGGTGATGATGCGCGGGCCGGTGACGTATTCGCCCCACTCGGCGGTGTTGGAGATCGAGTAGTTCATGTTGGCGATGCCGCCCTGGTAGATCAGGTCGACGATCAGCTTCACTTCGTGCAGGCACTCGAAATAGGCCATTTCGGGCGCGTAGCCGGCTTCCACCAGCGTCTCGAAGCCGGCGCGGATGAGCTCCACGAGGCCGCCGCAGAGCACGACCTGCTCGCCGAAGAGATCGGTCTCGCACTCTTCGCGGAAATTGGTCTCGATGACGCCCGAACGGCCGCCGCCGACGCCCGAGGCATAGGCCAGCGCGATGTCATGGGCATTGCCCGAGGCATCGTGATGGACCGCGATCAGGCAGGGCACGCCGCCGCCACCGACATATTCGCCGCGCACGGTGTGACCGGGGCCCTTGGGGGCGATCATGATGACGTCGACGGTCTTCTTGGGCTCGATCAGGTTGAAGTGCACGTTGAGCCCGTGCGCGAAGGCGAGCGCGGCGCCATCACGGATGTTGGGCTCGATGTGCTCCTTGTAGATGTCGGCCTGCAGCTCGTCGGGGGTGAGCAGCATGATGACGTCGGCCCATGCGGAGGCTTCGCCCACGCCCATGACCTTGAGGCCTTCGCCCTCGGCCTTCTTGGCCGATGCCGAGCCTTCGCGCAGCCCGATGACCACGTCCTTGACGCCGGAATCGCGGAGGTTCAGCGCGTGGGCATGGCCCTGGCTGCCATAGCCGATGATGGCGATCTTGCGGTTCTTGATGAGATTGAGATCGGCATCCCGATCGTAATAAACGCGCATGGACATCTCCCTTGTGTTGCGTTTGGTCACACCCCGTGAAGGGTGAAGAACTGTTCGGTCGCCTTGGCGACGTGAGCCTCGACCGCCTCGGCGTCGAGGGTGAGCTCCTCCCCGAGGAGGAGCCGGATCTGCACGTCGCGCACGACGAGCCCGAAAAAGGTGCGGAACGCATCCTCGCTGTCAGTGAATTTGAGAAGCGCGGCATCCCGGCCCGCTTCGAGGATGGGCTTGAGGCGCTTGCGGATGGCGAGCACGCCGTTTTCGAGCACGATGCGCCCGAGCCCCGTCTTCTCCGCGCCGGCATGGGTGACGGCGAGCCGGTTGAGCGTGACCGAGACCTCGCCGGTGATGACGGTGAGAAGATCGCGCGCGAACTCCTTGACCGAACGCCGGAGCGAGGCGGCGTCGAGCCGGGCCCGATCGACCTGCGGCATGCGCACCTTGGCCGCCTGCCACTGCACGGTGGCGGTGAGGAGACCGTCGCGATCCCCGAACCATTTGTAGAGCGTTTCCTTGGAGCAGCGGGCGCGCCGCGCCACGGCGGTCATGGTGAGCCCGTCCCCGCTCGCCACCAAGAGCTCGAGCGCCGCCGTCAGCACCACCTGCTGGCGGGGCGTGAGGGCTTCGTCTGCGATGTCGAGCGCTGCGCCCACATCCGGCTCCGGTGTCGAGGCCGGACCATCCCGGCGTCGGCAGACCCGTACCGTAACGTACGGTTCGGCGCAAGAGGCATCGGGGCGATGGGGGTGGAGGATGTGCGGACTGGCGCCCGCGGCACGCTCGACTTATGCAGACGCCAGTGAAATGGGCACCGGGGGGCGCTGCGCCGGCGCCATCGCGGCGTTGGACATGCGGGGGCGGGCCCGCCTATTCGTCCCAGGCCTGAACGACCGTCTGATCGGCGATCCGTCCATTCTCGAGCCGCAGCATCGAAATGGAAAAGACCTTGGCCCCATCGGGGTAGGTACAGGCCTCGGTGAAGGCCATCTGCCCACCGTCTGCAATGGTGACGTCGACGCGATGGGTCATCGTGCGGCCGCAGATGTCTTTCCAGAAGGTTGAAATCGCGCCGCGGCCCTTGATCTCGTGGGGGAGGCTCGGCGGATTGTTGCGGTCGATCACCCGCATCACCGCATCGTCGGCATAGAACGAGGCGAGCGCCGCACCATCCCGGCCTTCGATGGCGCGCTTGAGTTCCGTCCCGGTCACTGTTCCCAGAGTCTGCATGGCATCCTCCATTCCGGCCCCGGGGTGCTCGCGGCGCCGATTGCTGCCACAAATTTACCTCTCACAACGCCCTTCCACGAGATCTGCGGCTCTCGCCCCGATTTCGGGCAGGACGTGCAGACCGACCGCATCGCTGCACCCTGATGCCGAGCGATCGTTCCGCCCCGACCTTAGCAGGGAGGGGCAGACCCGGTTTTGCGCAATCGCAACGGAGCATCGAGGGCGGCACGGATAGGCCAGCGGCTGCGATCACGTTCACGGAAATCCACGCTTGCCCCTAAATCCGTCGCAATTGGGAGGCGAGATCGGTGCTGATCGCATCGATTTGAGGATATGCCGATGGCCAGCAAGGCTGCACTCTTTGCGCTTCTCGCCCTTTGGGGCATTGGCGGGCCGGCGGCCCTGCCCATGGCCTATGCCCAGGACGAGACCGTGGAGGAGCGCGCGGACCATAGTCCCGCCAAGCGCAGCTTTACCAACCGCGTCTGGGTGATGGAGGAAAGCGGCGATCTGCCCGGCGTGATCCGCATCTTCCTGTCGGATGGGACGCTCGTGCAGGATTCCTGCTGGGAGACGCACCGACTTTCGCCCTGGACCTCGACGTCCGAAACCTCGCTTAGCTGGACCGAGGACGGCGCGGAGATCAAGGCGGAGATCCTCTCGGTCTCGGCAACGCAGCTGCGGCTGCAGCTCGACCTCAACGGGACGCTGGAAGAGCAGTCCTACCGCGCCGCCGAGGTGCCGTTCGTCTGCCCCGACATGCCGCGATAGGCTCAGCGGAGGCCGGTATAGTCGACAAGCGTTTCAGGCGTCACTTCGCCATCATAGCTCGCATCGACCTCGAAGCGGACGAGCACGAACCGGCCTTCGGCAAAGACCCATGTGCCCGACGAGAAGGCATCCCCGAGCCCGCGCCAGAGCCCGTATGAGGTAATGGTGCCAGCTCCCTCGTCGATCTCGGAATTGGTGAGGGTCGCCTGGGCGTGAAAGCCGGTGACGGTGATCGCTTCGACCGCGCCATCGCGTTCGTCATCATCTTCATAGACGACATCGAAGGCCGGCACTGCGAACTGGACGGGGACGATACCGGTGTCGTCTTCGGCCGCGAAATAGACGTGGTTCTGGTTGTAGGCGCCCTGGCTGCAGAAGAAGCGGTAGAGCCGGTAGGACCGGTCCGGCATCTCGGCGTCGTCGAATTCATAACGATAGGAAAACTCGAAGCGCTCGGGCTCGGCCATGTCGGGCGAGCCGCCGAGCGACCATGAGCATTCCTCGGCATAGGCGGCCTCGAAGGCGGCCCGGGCGATTTCGGCTTCCCCGGCATTCTCCTCCTGGCCGAGGGCCGGCAGGGCGAGAATAACGCAGAGGCCGGAAGCGAGCCCGAGCGGGAAGAGGCGCGTGATCTTGGTCATGGTGCTGAATGATCCCCCTGAGACAGGCTGCAAAAATCCGATGCAGTGGGGGCGGATTTGTGTCCGCCCCCTCCCCGGTTCAGAGGAGCCGCTAGAGCAGCACCTGCGTGCCGATCTCGACGACGCGGCCGGTGGGAATGTGGAAATATTCGGTGGCGTCGGTGGCGTTGCGCGCAAGCGCGATGAACACCCGGTCCTGCCAGAACCAGGGGCCCTTGCGCTCGGCGCGCTTCAGCGAACGGCGGCTGAGGAAGAAGGAGGTCGACATGATGTCGAACTTCCAGCCGAGCTTTCGCGCGAGCGCCAGGGCCTTCGGGATGTTCGGCGTTTCCATGTAGCCAAAGGTGACGACGACGCGGCTGAAGAGGTCGTTATAGCCTTCGAAATGGATCTTCTCGTCATCGCTGACGCGCGGCGAGGCCGAGGTGAGCACGGTGAGGATGACGTTGTGCTCGTGCAGCACCTTGTAGTGCTTGAGGCTGTGAAGGAGCGCGGTAGGGGCGCCCTCGATGTCGCTGGTGAGGAAGACGGCCGTGCCCGGCACGATGGTGGGGCGCTTCTTGACGAGGTTTTCGACGAGGAATTCGAGCGGCACTTCCTCCCGGCGGGTCTTTTCGGCGAGGCGCTTGCGGCCGGCCATCCAGCTGCCCATGAGGATCGCGACGACGAGCGCGGTCGCGGCAGGCACCCAGCCGCCCTGGAAGAGCTTGAGCACGTTGGAGCCGAAAAAGGCGAGGTCGATGGCAAGGAACGGCACCATGACCATGGCGACCGCGACCGGATGCCAGCGCCAGACGCGCCACATGACGATGCCGAGGAGCACGACGGTGACGAGCATCACGCCCGAGACGGCAATGCCATAGGCGTTGGAGAGCGAATCCGAACTGCCGAACCCGATAACGAGCGCAAGCACCAGCACCATGAGGATGGTGTTGACCTGGGGCATGTAGATCTGGCCGGACTGGGTTTCGGAGGTGTGCAGCACAGTCATGCGCGGAATCATGTTCAGCGCGGCGGCCTGCTGGGTGAGCGAATAGGCGCCGGTGATGACCGCCTGGCTCGCGATGATGGTGGCGCAGGTGGCAAGGCCGACCATCGGCCCAAGCGCCCATTCAGGCTGCATCTCGAAGAAGGGATGGCTGATGGTGGAAAGGTCGTGCGAGAGCACGAACGCCCCCTGCCCGAAATAGTTGAGGAGCAGGCAGGGAAAGACGAGCGAGAACCAGGCGACGACGAGCGGCCGGCGGCCAAAATGCCCAAGGTCCACGTAAAGCCCCTCGACGCCAGTGACGGCGAGGAAGACTGCACCGAGGACCACGGTCGCGATGCCCGGATGGCCGATGAGGAAGTTGATGCCATAGGCCGGGTTGACCGCCCACAGGACTTCGGGATTGCCCACGATGTGCGAGAGCCCCGAAATGCCGAGGCAGAGGAACCAGACGGCCGTGACGGGCCCGAAGACGCGCGAGACCCCAGCCGTGCCGAAGCGCTGCACCATGAAGAGCCCGACGATGATGACGAGGGTGATCGGCACGACGAAGCGGCTGAACTGGGGCGCGACGATTTCGATGCCCTCGACCGCCGAGAGGACCGAAATCGCCGGGGTGATGATCGCGTCGCCGAAAAAGAGCGCCGCCCCCACGACGCCGAGCGCCGTGATCCAGCGCGGGGCCCTGGTGAAGCCCGAGCGCGCCAGCGCCATCAGCGAGAGCGTTCCGCCCTCCCCCTTGTTGTCGGCCCGGGTGACGAAGAAGATGTACTTGACCGTAACCGTGATGGTCAGCGCCCAGATGATGAGCGAGAGCAGACCCAGCACTTCGGCGGTGCTCTGCGCCCCCGGACCGGCGGCGAGCGCCTGGCGGAAGGCATAGATCGGGCTCGTCCCGATATCGCCATAGACGACGCCAAGCGCCCCCAGGACGAGGATCGGGAAGTCTTTGTTCGTGTGGCCGGGATGATCGGTCGCAACGACACCGGCAGCGGGGCCGGTAGAACTCGTCTGCGTCATGAGCCCTTGCTCGTGTGGTGAGAGGCGGGCGTCTCTCTACTCCTCATTGGCGACAGACTCAACCCGCTCGACGGGACGTGCAGGCGCCATGAAAAAGGGCGGCGCCGAAGCACCGCCCTTAAAGGCTTGAGGCCTGATCGGCCGATCAGGACGCTTCGCGCGCCGTCTTGGTGGCGCGGGTCCACCAGGTCAGCTGGTCGAGCAGGTCGTTCGCGCTCGGGCCGATGGCGCCTTCGATGGCCGACATCGGCTCGTTCTTGCCACCGCCCCAGACGGTGAAGAACTCGCTGCCCCCGATGTGGACGCCGGAGCGGACCGGGACCATCTGCAACTCGACCGAGATGTTGCGCAGGTGCTCGATGGCGCGCGCGCCGCCGACCGAACCATAGCCCACATAGGCTGCGGCCTTGCGGTTCCATTCGACATAGGCCTGGTCGAGCGCGTTCTTGAGCGCTGCGGTGATCGAGCGGTTGTACTCGGCGGTAACGAAGATGTAGCCGTCGAACTCGGCGACCTTCTTCTGCCAGGCGATGACCTTGGGATCGGTGCTCGGCGCCCAGGCATTGGAGGCGACTTCGTTGAAGAAGGGCAGGTCGAAATCGCGCAGGTCGAGAAGCTCGACATCGAGGTCTTCGCGCTTGCTGGCGAGGTCGAAGATCCACTGGGCCGGCTTTTCGCCAAAGCGGGCGTCGCGGGTGCTGCCGAGGATCACGGCGATCTTAAGCTTGGACATGGGGAGAAGCTCTTTCCAGTAACAAAAGGATACCGCCCCATATGGCCAAGCCCGGCGCCCTCACAAGGAGGTACGGATGTGTGAGTGGGTGTCAGAGATGTGGTGTAGGATCATGGATTTACGCCAGTTACATCGATGTGCGTAACGGGCTGACGGGGCTTTGCGGACGGCTGAGACATCGCGCGCGACCCGTGCCGATGGTTCAGCCCGGCTCGCTCGAAGGACTGTTCGACAGAACTGATCGATCCCGGACAGAGGATGTGTGACAGCGAATCCCGATTTCGCCGCAATCGGGGCAGTGCTAGGCTCGATCTGCCGCCGGATTGGCGGCGGCATTCATGCATCCGAGGACAAAATGCAGAACCTTTTCGCCCGGGCGGCCATGGCCGGCGCCGCGGCGTTCATCTTCTCGACGGGCGCTGGCCTCGCCGAGGACAGGCGCGTGCTCATCATCAACGAGACGTCGTTCACCATCATGGAGTTCTATGCCTCCTCGGTGGACGCCGACACCTGGGAAGAAGACATCCTGGGCAAGGACGTGCTGCCGGCCGGCGACAGCGTGATGATGAACATCGACGACGGCACCGGAGCGTGCCTCTTCGACTTCCGCGCCGTGTTCGATGATGGCGACGAAGCGGTCAAGGGCGGCGTGAACGTCTGCGAGATCGCGCGGTTCACCTTCACCGACTGACCGCGCGCCTGCTCAGGCGGGGCGTGCGAGGACGGCCCGATAGCGGCGAACCGCTTCGGGGAACCCCATCAGGAGCGCATCGGCCGTGATCGCATGGCCGATCGACGCCTCCTGCACCCCGGGCACGGCAGCCTGGAAATCGGGCAGGTTGGCCAGCGTCAGATCGTGGCCGGCATTGACGCCGAGCCCGGCGGCATGAGCCGCTTCGGCCGTGGCGGCGAGCCGGGCGAGATGGTCGCGGCCCTCCGGCGTGCCATGGCTGCCGCCATAGGGGCCGGTATAGAGCTCGACCCGGTCTGCCCCGAGCGCGCGCGCATCGGCAGGCTGGGCGGGATCTTCGTCGATGAAGAGCGAGACGCGGATGCCGGCGGCCTTCAGCGTCTCGATGGCGGGCACGAGGATTTCGGCGCTCTTACGGACCGACCAGCCGTGATCGGAGGTCGACTGGGCCGGATCATCGGGCACGAGCGTCGCCTGGTCCGGGCGTGCCTCGAGGCAGAGCGCGAGGAAATCGGCGCTCGGATAGCCCTCGATATTGTATTCGATACCGGGATAATCGGTGCGCAGCAGGCGCTCGAGGTCGAAGACGTCGGTCCGCCTTATGTGGCGCTCGTCGGGACGCGGATGGATGGTGATGCCTTCGGCGCCCGCATCGAGCACTGCGCGGGCAATGCCGGTGACGCTCGGCCAGGGCAGGTCGCGCCGGTTGCGCAGATGGGCGACGGCATTGAGATTGACGGAGAGCTTGGTCATTTCGGGATCTCCGGCGCTGCGGGGGCTCTGGCGGATATGGTCGGGACGAGGCGCGGGCGCAAGCGCCTCACGCGGTGATGAGGAGCCGGCGGCGGCGTTCGTCGAGTAGAACGACGGCGAGGCCGCTGCCGACCACGAGCACGATGCCGATCGAAGCGATGAGATTGGGCCATTCGGAGAAGACGACGACGCCCGAAATCACCGCCCAGACGGTGAAGGTATAGTAGAAGGGCGCGACCGACGCCGTGGAGCCCTGCCGGTAGGCGAGGAAGATCGCCACATGGCCGATGGTGAGGAAGAAGCCCGAACCCGCGACGAACATCAGATGGTGCGGCGCGGGGGCGACCCAGGGCTCGAAGAAGAACGTCGCGATGCCGGCGCCCGCCATGACGACGAGAATGGTGCCGAAGGCGACGACCGGGCCGGGGACATAGGCGGGCACCTTGCGCCCGATGATGTCGCGGGCGGCGGTGAGGAGCGCGGCGAAGAACGCGAGGATCGCGTAGATCGAGAACCCCTCCCCCGATGGCTGGGCGACGAGAATGGCACCGACGAAGCCGAGCGCGATCAACCCCATGCGCAGAAGGCCGATCTTTTCCCCATAGATCAGCGACACCCCGAGCAATAGCACCATGGGCGCGATCTGACCGATGGCGGTGATATCAGCGATGGGCATGTTGGCCAGCGCGACGATGAAGCAGAGGACCGCAAAGAGCTCGGTGACGTTGCGGAAGAGCACGATGCGGTCGAAGGCGCCCTTGAGGTTGCGCAGATTGCCCGTGAACAGGATGAGCGGCACGCCCCAGAAAGTGGCGGCGAGCCCGCGCAGGAAGAGCACCTGCATGGGCGGCAGGCCATCGGTGGCGAGCTTGAGCAGGGTGTCGTTTATGACGAACACGCCGGTCGCGAGCACCATGAGGGCGATGCCGCGCAGATTTGAGGCTGGGGGAGTCATGGCCGACCTGCCGGGAAAGGAAATATTTTCCTATCCCGGCACCCCGAGAGGGTCAAGCAGACCAGTGGCTACATGCCCTCGGGGCCACGCGAAATCGCCGCAAGGCCGGTGCGCACGACTTCGAGGAGCCCGAGCGGGACCATCAGTGCGATGAAGCTGTCGATCTTGGAGGGCTTGCCGGTGATCTCGAAGACGAAGCTCTCTGTGGTGGCATCCACCACCTGGGCGCGGAAGGCGTCGGCGAGCCGGAGCGTCTCGACGCGATGCTCGCCGGTGCCGGCGACCTTGACGAGCGCCAGCTCGCGCTCGAGCGCCTTGCCCTCGGCGGTCAGGTCATGGACCTTGTGCACGGGCACCAGCCGCTCGAGCTGGAGCTTGATCTGGAGGAGCACCTTGGGCGTCGCGACGGTGACGACGGTGATGCGCGACAGGCCCTTTTCATGCTCGGTCTCGCTGACCGTGAGGCTGTCGATATTGTAGCCGCGGGCGGTGAAGAGCCCGACCACCCGGGCGAGAATGCCCGGCTCGTTGTCGACGAGGACCGAAAGGGTGTGGCGCTCGGGGATCTGGGTTTCCGCGGCGGTGAAGTATGGCGAGCCCGTGGGCAACAGATGTGCGTTCATATGCGTGTCTCCTCGCCGGCCGCTAGACCAGCTGCCTCCCCTTGGCATCGATGATATCCCCGATGTCTTCCTTGAAATCGGGCAGGATCATCTCGTTGTGCGGCTTGCCCGACGGGATCATCGGCAGGCAGTTCTCGTGCTTTTCGACGAGGCAGTCGAAGAGGACCGGCTTGTCGATATTGACCATCTCGGCGATCGCCTCGTCGAGATCGTCCGGATTTTCGCAGCGGATGCCGTGGGCGCCATAGGCCTCGGCGAGCTTGACGAAATCGGGCAGGCTCTCGCTGTAGGAATGGGCGTAGCGCCCGCCATGCAGGAGATCCTGCCACTGGCGCACCATGCCCATGCGCTCATTGTTGAGGATGAAGATCTTGACCGGCAGGCCGTACTGGGCCGCCGTCGACATCTCCTGCATGGTCATCTGCACGCTGGCCTCGCCCGCGATGTCGATGACGAGCGCATCGGGATGGGCAACCTGAACGCCGATGGCGGCTGGCAGGCCATAGCCCATGGTGCCGAGCCCGCCGGAGGTCATCCAGCGATTGGGCAGGTCGAACGGGAAGTGCTGGGCCGCCCACATCTGGTGCTGGCCGACTTCGGTCGTGACGTAGACCTCGCGGCCCTTCGTGCCCTCGTAGAGACGACGGATGGCGTGCTGGGGCTTGATGATGGTGCTCGAATTGGTGAAGCCGAGCGAGTTCTTGGCCCGCCAGCTCTCGATCTCCTTCCACCAGGGCTTCAGCGCCTCGGCACGGCTCTCATTGGTCTTGGAGCGCCAGATGCGGACCATTTCCTCGAGCACCCAGCCGCAATCCCCGATGATCGGCAGGTCGACGACGACGTTCTTGCTGATCGAGCTGGGATCGATGTCGACATGGATCTTGGTGCTTGCCGGCGAGAAGGCATCGATGCGCCCGGTGATGCGGTCATCGAACCGTGCGCCGATGCAGATCATCACGTCGCAATCATGCATGGCCATGTTGGCCTCGTAGGTGCCGTGCATGCCCAGCATGCCCAGCCACTGCGGATCGGACCCCGGGAAGGAACCGAGGCCCATCAGCGTCGAGGTGACCGGGAAGCCGGTGAGCGAAGCGAGCTCGCGCAGGCGCTCGCTGGCGCGGGGACCCGAATTGATGACGCCGCCACCGGTGTAGAACACCGGGCGCTCAGCCTTCAGCATCAGATCGACCGCCGCCTCGATGGCGCGGATATCGGCCTCGCGATGGGGCTTGTAGCTCTTGTGCATGCTGACTTCGCCGGGCCCCTGATAGGTGCCCATGGCGAACTGGACGTCCTTGGGGATGTCGACGAGGACCGGGCCGGGCCGGCCGCTCATGGCGACGAAGAACGCCTCGTGCAGGACGCGCGGGAGATCCTCGATGCGCTTGACCAGGTAATTGTGCTTGGTGCAGCTGCGGGTGATGCCGACCGTGTCGCATTCCTGGAAGGCATCCGAGCCGATCAGCGTCGTCGCGACCTGCGCCGAGATCACGACGAGCGGGACCGAATCCATCAGCGCATCGGTGAGCGGGGTCACGACATTGGTGACGCCAGGCCCCGAAGTCACCAGCACGACGCCGGGCTTGCCGGTCGAACGGGCATAGCCCTCGGCCATGTGCCCGGCGCCCTGCTCGTGACGCACGAGGATGTGCTGGACCTTGTCCTGCTGGAACATCGCATCATAGATGGGAAGCGCCGCGCCACCGGGATAGCCGAAGATATGCTCGACTCCCTGGTCCTGCAGCGCCCGGATCACCATTTCGGCGCCTGTCATCTTCTCGGCCATGAATTCTCTCCTGCCTTGCCGACCCTGCCCTACCCGCCTCGCGGGAAAAAAGGCAATAAAAAAGGCCCCCGGGGGGAGCCTGTTGCGCGCACCGTCACTCGCGGGGAGTTACCCCACGTTGCCGATGCGCCTACCTACTACGAGAATGGATGCCCGCACGGGACTACTCCGAATTTAATCTTCCGGCATTGATATGTGCGAGGCGACCGGCCTGTCAAGGCCCAAGGGCGATTTCGCGAAATTCGAGCGTGCGCGTTGCGACGGCCTCGAGCAGCGCCCTGTCATGGCTGATAGCGAGGATGCCGATGCCGCGCTCCGCGGCAAGGCGGGTGAGGAACGCCCAGATCTCGGCCTGGGTGATGGCATCGAGCATGGTGGAGATCTCGTCGGCGACGAGAAAGCGGAGGCCCGGCGCGAGCGCGCGGGCAATGGCGACGCGCTGCAGCTGCCCGCCCGAAAGCTCATGCGGATAGCGGGCCGACCAGCCCTCGGCGATGCCGAGCGCGGCGAGCGTTTTCGGCTCGGGCGCAGAAGCCTCAGAGAGGATCGCGCCGACGCGCCAGCGCGGATTGACCATGTGCATGGGCGACTGGCCCAGATACTGCACCGGGCAGAAGCCGGCCATTCGCAGCGGCGCGCCATCGAGGAGCACGGCGCCCCAACCGGGCGCGAGATGACCGGACAGGAGCCGGCCGAGCGTCGACTTGCCGATCCCCGAAGGGCCGTGGAGCCCGACGATTTCACCGGGGGCGATGGCGAGGGTGGCATCAGTAAAGAGCGGCGGCCCCTCGGGATGGGCGAAGCCAAGTGCGCGGGCCTCGAGCATCAGGACGCCGCGACGGGGACGAGAAAGCCGTTCGCCGGCAGCGCCTGCCAGAGCGCGCGGGCATAGGGCGAGGCGAGCCCCTCGCCTGCTCCGCGAAAGGCGGTGGCCGGGGCGATCTCGACGAGCTGCCCTTCGCGGAGGATGGCGACCCGATCGGCATGGCCGAGCGCGCCCGTGAGGTCGTGGGTGATCATCATCACCGCCCGTCCGCGATCGGCGAGACTGCGCAGATGATCGAGAACGCGGCCGGCGTTCTCGGGATCAAGGCCGTTGGTGGGTTCGTCGGCGACGATAAGGTCGGCCGAACCGACGCTGGCCATGGCGAGCATGACCCGGCGCGCCATGCCGCCCGAAAGCGCGTGCGGATAGGCGCGCGCGGCATCGGGCCCCAGACCGAAACGGGCGAGCGCATCGCGGGCGAGGCCGTGGCGGGCGCGGCGGGCATGGCCCGAACGCCCGGCGGCCCAGCCGACCTGCCGACCGGCGCGGACGAGCGGATCGAGATGGGTGATCGATTGAGGCACGAGCGCCATTAGGCGCCCGCATAGGGCGGCCTGACGGGCGGCATCGAGCGGGGTACCATCGAGCCGCAATGCGCCCGAGACGACCGCATTGCCAGGCAGCACGCCGAAGATGGCGTGGGCGAGAAGGCTCTTGCCGGCGCCCGATGCCCCCACCACCGCCAGCACCTCGCCGCGCGACAGCGTGAGCTCGAGCGGCCCCAGCATGCGCGTTTCACGGCGCGTCAGCAGCGGCCCGTAGCGGCGGAAGGCGATGGAGAGGTCGGTGATCTCGAGCATTTGTCAGTCCTCGCTGGCGCGCGGGTCGAGCATGGCGCGGGCGCCATTGCCGATGGCATCAAAGCAGAGCACGAGCCCCACGAGGCAGAGGCCCGGAAAGAGCCCCAGCCACCAGCGCCCGGCCAGCAGATACCCCATCGCCTCGTTGAGGAGAATGCCGATCGCGGGGCGCGCCGGCTCGATGCCGAAGCCGAGGAAGCTCAACGCCGCCTCGTGGAGGATGGCGTGGGGGAAGAGAAGGAGCAGCCCCACCAGCATTTGCGGCAAGAGATGGGGCAGCATGTGGCGCCGGCCGATCCAGAACCAGGATTTGCCGAACCGGCGCGAGATGCGCACGTAGTCGGCGCTGCGCAATTGCAGGATCTCGGCGCGCAGGATGCGCGTGAGGCGCGGCCAGTGGGTGACCGCGACCGCGACGATGACGGCGCCGGTGCCACCCCCGAGCGCGAAGGCGATGAGGATCAGGAGGACGATGTGAGGCAGGCCCATTACCGTCTCGACGAGAAAGCCGACCACTTCATCCGCCCAGCGGCTGGTGGCGCCAAGGAGCGCGAGGGCCGTGGCGATGAGAACAGAAAGCAGCGAAGCGACGAGGCCGACCTGCAGGCTGAGCGCCAGCCCCTTGATGGTGCGAAAGAGCATGTCGCGCCCGAGCGGATCGGTGCCGAAGGGGTGCGCGAGCGCCGGCGGCAGGAGCCGGGCGGCGAAATCGGGCGCGATGCCGGCCCGGCCGCTGAGGAGCGCGATGGCGGGAATGGCAAGAACGACCAAAGCCGCGGCCGCGGCTGTGCGCAGGGTCGAGACGCGGCGGCCGATCGGGGCGGCTGCGATGGCGGGGATCGCGCTCACTGGAGCACCTCGTGCGGGCCACGCCGCATACGTGGATCGACGAGCCGGTAGAGGAGGTCGGCAATGGCATTGCCGACCGACACGAGAGCGGCCGCAACGAGGGTGATGGCAAGAAGCAGCGGCACGTCGCCCCCGAGCCCGGCTGCGATGGTCGCCTGGCCGAGCCCTGGATAGGCGAAAACCTGTTCGGCGAGGACCGCGCCGCCGAAGAGCTCGCCGAGCGAGGCAAAGAGCATGGTGATGGCCGGGAGTGCAGCGTTTCGCGCGCCGTGGCGAAGCGCGATGTCGGCGCGCGAGGCGCCTTGAGCGCGGGCATAGAGCGCGATCTCGGACGACATGATCTCGACCATCTTGGCGCGCGTGTGGAGGGTGATCTGCGCGACCCCGAGGAGCGTCAGCGCGATGAGCGGCAGGACGAGGTGATGGAGGCGCTCGAGGAGGGTGACGTCTGCGGGCGGTACGCCGATGGGGCCCGCGCAGCAGACCGGGGTCACCCCCAGCCCGACCGAAAAGACCATCAGCATGACCATGGCGATCCAGAACGTGGGGGTGCCGGCAAGACCATAGGCATAGGTGCGGATGATGCGGTCGACGAGCGAATTCTCGCGCGCGCCGGCGAGGATGCCAAGACCGAAGCCGACGACACCCGAAAGCGCCCAGGCGAGCGCCATGAGGAGGAACGAGGCCCCTGCCCGCTCGGCGATCACCTCGGCTACCGGCGCGTTATAGAGCCGGCTGAACCCCGGATCGCCCGAGAGCAGCTGGCTGAGCCAGCGCGTGAACTGTACGGGCGCGGGCTGATCGAGGCCCCAGCGCTCGGCGATCGCGGCACGCTGATCGGGCCCGACGCGGGCGATGTCGGCGCCGAGATAGGCATCGACCGGATCGATCGGCGAGGCCTTGAGGAGCGCAAAGGCGATGATGGCGACCGCCAGAAGGACGAGCACCAGCCGCAGGAGGCGGAGGAGGACGAAGCCTCCCGGATGATCGGCACTCAGTCGCACGTCCAACGCCACTGGGCGAGATTGGCGGTGATCGGCCAGCCATGGCCATGCGGCTCGATCTGCGGGGTGCCGAGGTCGAGGCAGGCATCGGCGAAATAGACGTGGTCGAGATTGACCAGCCACGCCCAGCCCGCCTCCCCGCGCGGGCCGAAGCCGGTTTCGCCATCCCATTCGGCGGCCTGCCAATGAGGATAGGAGGCTTCGAGGCTTTCGGCGGCCTGCGCGGCATCGAGATGGGCGTCCACATCTTCGCTGCGGAAATGGCCGGCGTTGAAGTATTCGACGCCCGCCCAGGCGCTGGCATAGAGGCTGTAGATTTCGAGCGGGCTGTGGCTGCCCCAGCCAAAGAGCACGGGCTCGGCATGCATGATCCGGGTGATCTGGTCCCAGCTGATGCCGCGCGGGGTCGCTTCGATGCCGAGCGGCAGGAGGAGTTCAGCGACGGTCAGCGCCAGCATCTGCCGGGTGGAATCGCTCGATGGATAGTTGAGCGGAAACTCGGCGCGTACGCCCTCGCGCATGCGGATGCCGTCGGACGCCGGGATCCAGCCGGCCTCATCGAGACGCGCGATCGCCGCCTCGGGATCGAAGGGCAGCGCGGCATCGGGGTTGGACCAGGGGAGCCCGTCGGCCGGGCCTTGGGCGGGGCGGCCGTTTCCGCCGAGCGCAATGTCGACGAGAATGTCGCGATCGACCCCTAAATTGATCGCCTGCCGGATGGCGCGGTCGGACGTGACGGGGTTGCCCACCGGCGCACCCTCCGCCGTGGTTTCCCCCGGAGGCTGCATCGGGAAGGTGATGCCGCGATTGTCGACCGAGGGCACGGCGTGCCGCGTGAAGCCTGTGGGCACGGCGTCGGCAAGGGCAGCGGGCACCGCGACGAGATCGACCTGACCGGCCCGGGCGGCGGCAAGGCTCGTGCTTTCGTCGGTGAAGAGGAAAACGAGGGTTTCGAACGCGGGCGTCGTGCCGTGATAATGGGGATTGCGCGAAACGATCAGCTGTTCGCCCTCGGACCATGAAACCAGCCGATAGGGACCCGAGCCAACGGGATTGCGCGCATAGCCGGGCCCGTAGGACGCGGCAGGGACGATGCCGAGGGTGTAGAAGCTCTCGGTAAACGTGATCCAGGGACGCGAGAGCGTGATCGTGAGCGTTTCGTCATCCAGAGCTTCGGCGGAGACGAAGACGCTGAGATCGAGCGCGCCGCCGGCACGGGCAGCCTCGGTGAAGGTGAAGGCGACGTCCGCGGCGGTGAGCGGGGTGCCATCGGAGAAACGGGCATCGGGCCTGATGCGGATCGTCCAGATAAGACGATCCTCCGAGAGCGACCAGTCGGTGGCGAGATCGGGGACCGTCTCGAGCGCGTTATTGCGGCTCAAGAGCGTCGACTGGAAGAGCGGGTGCCCGTAGCGGCCCCAGCCCAGCAGCGGATCATACCCCTCGGACGGCTCGCCGCCAATGGCGAGGACCAGGCGATCCGGGGTTTCGGCGATGGCTGCGGAAGGCCATGCGACAAGACAGGCGGCGGCCAGCAGCCTGGCCGCGTTTGAAAACTGCATCGATCTGCCCCTATATCGCATTGCACCCTGCGATGACGGCGCGAGAAGCGCCGCTGAGTGGAGACTAGGAGGGCTCGGGTATGATGTCTAGACGAAAAGATCATACCGTTGGGAGGAGATCGGCATGCATCGGGTGACCGTGACGCTGGACGATGAACTGATGGGCGAACTCGACCGGGTGATGGCGGCCCGCGGCTACCAGAACCGCTCCGAAGCCATCCGCGATCTCGCGCGCGCCGGGTTGCGGCAGGCCAATATCGAGGCAGGCGCCAGCGCCCGCTGTGTCGGGGTTCTGAGCTATGTCTACGATCATGCCGCAAGGGATCTCGCGCGGCGGCTGACGAGCGCCTTTCACGACCACCACGACCTCACCGTGTCGAGCATGCATGTGCATCTCGACCACGACAATTGCCTCGAGGTCTCGGTGCTGAAGGGGCCGACGGCGGAGGTGCAGCGCTTTGCCGAGAGCGTGATCGCGGAACGCTCGGTGCGCCATGGCGAGGTGGTGCTGATTCCCGCGGACGAAGCCCATGAGCATGGGCATGGCGAGCACCCGCACCACCATCATCACCAAGATGGAGAGACCGGCTAGCGGCGCTCGATCGATCCGAAGACCGACCAGTCCATCTTCTCGGCGAGGAGTTCGAGCGCGCGCGTGCCGAGGAGGGAATTGCCGTTATCGTCGAGACCGGGCGACCAGACCGCGATTGCGGCCTCGTTCGGGACGATGGCGAGAATGCCCCCGCCGACACCGCTCTTGGCCGGCAGGCCGACGCGATAGGCAAATTCGCCCGACCCGTCATATTGCCCACAGGTGAGCATCAGCGCGTTGATGCGCCGGGCGCGGCGGGCTTCGGCGACCGAATCCGAATGCTGGTCGGCCCGGTCGCTCATCAGATAGGCGCCGGCGCGGGCAAGCCCCTCGCAGCTGAGCGTGAGCGCGCACTGCTCGACATAGGCCTTCATCACGGTCTCGACCTCGTTGTCGAGATTGTCGAAGGATTTGGCGAGGTTGGCGAGGGCTCGGTTCACGAAGCCCGAGGACTGCTCCTCATTGGCGACGTCATCGTCGATGCCGATGGCGTCGGCACCGATCCGGGCCTCGAGGAAGGCGCGGACGCTGTCATGGGAAGCCTTGCCGGCATTCTTGCCCAGCAGCATGTCGATGACGACGAGAGCGCCCGCATTGATGAAGGGGTTGCGCGGAATGCCTTCATGGCGCTCCAGATCGACGATGGAATTGAACGGGTCCCCGCTCGGCTCGCGGCCGACGCGCGTCCAGACGTCGTCGCCATGCGCTTCGAGCGCGAGGGTGAGCGAGAAGACCTTGGAAATTGACTGGATGGTGAAGGGCGTATCGGCGGCGGCGCCGGAGACGGTTTCGCCTTCGCAGGTGTGAACGGCGATGCCGAACTGGCCGGTATCGGCGCCCGCAAGCGCCGGGACGGCCTGGGATGGCGTGCCCCGCGCGTCGGTTTTCGCGATCTCCTCGACGACCGCGTCGATGGCCGTCTTCAGGCGCTTCATATCGGGCGCCCCCTTAGTGCCGGTCATCGGCAACTCCCTCAAAAAAGGCATAGAAAAACCCGGTTCGATGCGGACATCGAACCGGGCTGGTGCAAACCTGATGTCAGTCGGTCAGGTTCGTTTAGCGAGCGGGGCAGCGGTCGGTGTAGGTGCCGCCACGGCCGTCCGAGTAAACGCAGCGATTGCTGTTGGCGACGGTCGCGACGACCGTACCGGCAGCAGCGCCAACCACGGCGCCAACCGCAGCGCCGGCTACGTTGCCGGTGGCAACGCCACCGATGACCGCACCGACGCCACCGCCGACGGCCGCACTCTGCTGGGTGGGGGTGCAGGCTGCGAGAGCGAAGACTGCGGCGATGATGATAAGAAGCTTATGCATAGTTCTCTCCGGATTTAGGCGGTTGCGCGCATTGGCTGATCGAGAAATGCGGCTTTTTGGATTAGGTTCCGCACCACATTAATCAAGGTTACCAGCCTGTTGCATTTTGGTGACAGAGTGTCGCCTTGCCTTTGCCAGAGGAATGGCTACGAGAAGGCCGTAACCGGAGCCGAACAATGAGCACGCCTGAGCTGGCGACCCAGGCGGGGATCGCCCCGCCGCCCCCCATGCGCGACTGGCAGGGCGAGATGCGCGCGCTGCTGGGGCTGGGGTGGCCGCTGGTGGTGGCGCAGCTCGCGCAGAACGCGCTCTTCACCACCGACGTCATCATGATGGGGTGGCTGGGCCCGACGCAGCTTGCCGCGGGCACCCTCGCCTCCTCCTTCCTCATCGTGTTCCAGCTCTTTGGCGTCGGCATCGTCAGCGCGGTGGCGCCGATGGCGGCGCAGGCGCGCGGGGCACGCGAATTCCGCAGCGTGCGGCGCACCGTGCGGCAGGGCTTCTGGGCCTCGATCCTGCTCGGGCTCTTGATGGTGCCGGTGCTGCTGCAGGTGGGGCCGATCCTGCTGTTTCTCGGGCAGGAGGCGGAGCTGGCCGCGCTTGCCCAGGTCTATGTCAATTTCGCTGCCTGGCTCTTCTTTCCCGCCTTCGGCATCGTGGTGCTGCGCTCGTTCCTCTCCGCCCATGACGTGACGCGGATCATCCTCGTCATCACGCTTGTCGGGGTGCTCGTGAATGCCGGGCTCAACTATGTGCTGATGTTCGGCAATTTCGGCTTTCCGCGCCTCGAGCTCGCCGGCGCCGGCATCGCGACGACCCTCGTCAACATCGTGATGATGGGGCTGATGCTGGCCTATGCGCTGACCCACAAGCGGCTGCGGCGCTACCACATCCTCGTGCGTTTCTGGAAGCCGGACTGGCCGCGCTTCATCGAGATCTTCAGGATCGGCGCCCCGATCGGGCTGATGCTCGCGGCCGAAGTCGGCATGTTCTCGGTCGCGGCAGTGATGATGGGCTGGATCGGCACCGAGGCGGTCGCCGCGCACGCCATCGCCTCGCAATGCGCTTCGCTCGCCTTCATGGTGCCGCTCGGGTTGAGCCATGCGACGACCGTGCGCGTGGGCGTCGCCTATGGGCGGAGCCACCGGCGCGGCATTGCGCTTGCGGGCTGGACCGCGCTCGCGGTGACGCTGGGCTTCATGAGCATGACGGCAATCGCGTTCGTTGTGCTGCCCGAACAGTTCGTTGGGTTCTTCCTCGACGCAGCGCAGCCCGGGAATGTCGAGACGCTTGCGCTCGCAGCGAGCTTTCTGGGGGTCGCGGCGGTCTTCCAGCTGGTCGATGGGGCGCAGGTGAGTGCCGCGGCGGCGCTCAGGGGGCTCAGCGACACGCGCACGCCGATGCTGATCGCGCTGCTCGGCTATTGGGCGGTCGGACTGCCGGTGGGCTATCTCTGCGGGTTCACGCTGGGGCTCGGCGGGCTCGGCATCTGGTTCGGGCTCGCAACGGGGCTGGCGCTGGTCGCGGTGATCCTCAACATCCGCTTTGCGATGCGCGAGCGGCTGGGGCTGCTGCGCGCGCACCCGGTCTGATCAGGCGGGCCGGCGCGGCCAGTCGCCCATGCGGTTGCGGAACCAGGTGCGCTGGCGCTTGGCGAACTGGCGGGTGGCGATGATGGCGCGCTCGGTCGCTTCGGCCAGGGTCATGGTGCCCGCAAGGACGGCGGCAAGCTCGGGCACGCCGATCGCTTTCATCGCCGGCAGGCGCGGGTCGAGATCGAGCGCAAGGAGCGCCCTCACCTCTTCGATGGCGCCGGCGTCGAGCATGGCCTCGAAGCGGTTCGCGATCCGGGCGCGCAGCACGTCGCGATCCGGATCGAGGACGATGCGCTCGAGCGCACCCTCGGCCAGCGGACCGGCCTGCGGGGCATCCTGGAAGCGTGTTAGCGAGTGGCCGGTGGCGGCCAGAACGCCGAGCGCCCGGGCGACGCGCTGGGGATCGGCGGCCTCGATGCGGCCTGCCATAAGCGGATCGCGGGCAAGCAGGAGCGCCTCGCGCCCCTCGCGGTCGAGCCCGGCAAGCTCGGCCTCGATGGCGGCACGGATGGGCTCGGGCACATCGGGGATTTCGGCGATTCCCTTTGTCAGCGCTTCGAAATAAAGCCCCGTGCCGCCGACGAAAACCAGCGTTCGGCCGGAGAGCGCGGGATCTTCGAGGATGGCTATGGCTTCGCGCAGCCAGGCGCCGGTGGAATGGCGGATGGCAGGAGAAATATGGCCGTATAGGAGATGGGGGACCTCCCCGGTCTCCTCGGGGCGCGGGCGGGCGGTGAGGCGATCGAGCACGCCATAGACCTGCATGGCGTCGGCGTTGACGACGATCCCCCCATCGGCCCGCGCGATCTCGAGGGCCAGGGCTGACTTGCCGCTGGCGGTGGGACCGGCTATCAGGACGACGCGCCGCGCCGGGCGCCCGCTCACCACCATGCCGGCCAACGCCATTTGGGGAACGCGTCCATTGTCCGTACTTTGCCTCATCGCCAATCCGGCCGAGCCCGTGCTCGAGCCTGCACTCATCGCCGCGATCCATGCCGAAACCGGCGGCGAGATCAACTGGCTCCATCGGACCATTGCCTGCGAGATCATCGCCCCCAAGTCAACCGATGCGCTCAGCATCGCACGGGAAGCCATCGGCTCGGCCCCGATCGATGCGGCAGTGGTCGATAGCGAGAACCGGCGCAAGGGGCTGCTGATCGCCGACATGGATTCCACCATGATCAACGAGGAGTGCATCGACGAGCTGGCCGATGCGCTGGGGCTGAAGGCCGAAGTCGCCGCGATAACCGAGCGGGCGATGAATGGCGAACTCGATTTCGCCGAAGCCCTCGCCACCCGGGTGAGCCTGCTCACCGGCCTGGAACGCCGGGTGATCGAGGCCGTACGGCGCGAGAAGATCACGCTGGCGCCGGGCGGGCGTGCCCTCGTGCAGACGATGAAGGCCTATGGCGCCTATACTGCGCTGATCTCTGGGGGCTTCACGTTCTTTGCCGATTATTTCGCCAAACGCATCGGGTTCGACGAGGCGGTGGCGAACGTGCTCGAATTCGATGGCGAGACGCTGACCGGCACGGTCGCGCAGCCGATCGTGGACAAGACCACCAAGTTGCGGCGCCTCGAGGCGCTCGCGATCGAACGCACCCTGCCCATGGCAAGGACGCTGGCGGTGGGTGATGGCGCAAACGATCTCGACATGATCCGGGCCGCGGGGCTCGGGGTGGCGCTGCACGCCAAGCCTTCGGTCGCGGCACAGGCGCAGGTGCGGATCGACCACGGGGACCTCACGGCCCTGCTCTACCTGCAGGGCTATGAAGAAGACGAGATCATCCGCTAGCTAGTTGAGGCGCACCGCAACGAACCGGCTGGTGCCGAGCGGGTCGGCGACCTTGAAGAGCACGGCGGGCCGCCCAGCCTCGCGGGCATCCCCGACATGGCCGGTGACGTCGGCGACGGTGCCGACCTCGTGCTGGTTGACCTCCAGAATGACCATGCCGGCGAGGAAGCCCTTGTCGAAGGCATCGCTGCCCTCCTCGACGCCGGTAATGACGACGCCCTGCAGATCGGGTGCGATGGCATAGGTGTCGCGCGCCGTCTCGTCGAGCGGGGCGATCTCGAAGCCCATGAGTTCGGGCAGGCCGGGCGCCGGGCCGATCGGCGCGTCGGGGGCATCGGGCGTGGGGAACACGCCTTCGTCGCGCGCGGCGGCGATGATCTGCTCGCCGAGCTCGAGCCGGCCGAGCGTGATGTCGACCATTTGTTCCTCGCCCCCGCGCAGCAGCCGCACCGACACGGCACGGCCCACCGCCGTCTCGGCGACGACGCGCGGCAGGTCGCGCATGCGCAGGATGGCCTTGCCGTCGAATTCGACGATGATGTCGCCTTCACGGATGACGCCATCGGACGGACCGCTGGCGGTGATGTCGATGACGAGAGCGCCGAAGGTGTTGGGCAGATCAAGGCTCGCCGCAATGTCCTCGGTCACCTCCTGGATGCCGACGCCGAGCCAGCCACGGCGGGTTTCGCCGAACTCGGTCAGCTGGTCGAGGACGGGGCGGGCAAGGTTGACGGGCACGGCGAAGCCGATGCCAAGCGAGGAGCCGCCTCGCGCCAGGATCGCGGTGTTGATGCCGACGACCTTGCCGTCCATGTCAAAGAGCGGACCGCCCGAATTGCCCTGGTTGATGGCCGCATCGGTCTGGATGAAATTGTCATAGGGGCCGGACTGGATGTCGCGATTGCGCGCCGAGACGATGCCGAGCGTGACCGAGCCACCGAGGCCGAAGGGATTGCCGATGGCCATCACCCAGTCGCCGACCTCGGCGGTTTCGCTGTCGCCGAACTCCACATAGGGAAATTCGCGCTCGACCTCGACCTTGAGGACGGCGAGATCGGTCTTCTCGTCGGCGCCGACGAGGCGGGCGGGAAGGCGCGAGCCGTCGGTGAGGAAGACCTGGATCTCCTCGGCGCCGTCGATGACGTGATTGTTGGTTATGACGAGCCCGTCCGCGCTGACGAAAAAGCCCGAGCCGAGGCTGCGCGCCTCGCGCATGGACCGGGGGCCCTGGTCGCGATTGGGATTGAGCTGGTCAAAGAGCTCGGTGAGCGGGGAGCCCTCGGGAAGGTCGGGGAACGGCACGCCGGGACCGCCCCGGACGCGGCGGGAGGTGCCGATGTTGACGACGGCCGGCGAAAGCTCGCGGGCAAGGTCGGCGACCGAGGCCGGCCCGTGCGTGCGCAGTACCTGCGCATTTGCGGGCACCGCAACGCCCGCCCCCAGCATGAGCGCCAGCGCCAAGGACGCCACGAGCCGCCCTGCCCCAAATGCCGCCATGTCCCGCTCTCCCGCACGCCGATCGACCCAGAGTATGAGGCTGAATGCGCAGCGCCCACAAGAGGCGAGCGCTCACGAGGGTGCAAAGCGGCGTGATCGCGGAAACGAAAAACCGGCGGAGCTGGGCTCCGCCGGTTCGCTTTAGTCTTGCGATGACCCTGAGATCAGGGCGCCGGGGCCGGTGCGGGCACCGCCTCGGGGGCCACATCGGGCGCAACTTCGGCGGTCGCGGGCGGCTGGGGCGCAGGGGTCGCGGCCTGGATGCCGGCGGAGGGAGAACCGATGCCACCCTGCGTGCCGCTGCCGAAATACCGGAAGAATTCCGAATCCGGGGTCAGCACCATGGTGGTGCCGGTCTGGGCCCCGAGCGCCAGGCGGTAGGACTGCATGGAGCGATAGAACTCGAAGAATTCCGGGTCGTTGTTGTAGGCGGCAGCGAAGATGGCGCTGCGCTCGGCTTCACCCTCACCGCGCAGGATCTCGGAATCGCGCCGCGCGGCGGCAACGATCTCGACGGCCTGACGCTCGGCGATGGCGCGCAGGCTCTGCGCCTGCTCCTGACCACGGGCACGCAGCAGGGCGGCTTCGGCCAGACGCTCGGCGCGCATGCGGTCGAAGGTCTGGGACGAAACCTGCTGGGTGAGATCCGTGCGCAGGATACGGACGTCGACGATCTCGATGCCGAGCTCGGCCATGTCCGGACGGATCAGGTCGCGGGCTTCGCGCATCATCTCGCCACGCTCTTCGGAGAGCGCCGCATCGAATTCACGCACGCCGTAGACCTGGCGCAGCGCCGCATCGAAGCGGGTACCGATACGCTGCTCGGCAACGACGAGCTGGCCCTGGGCCCTCTCGCGGAAGAGCCGCGGATTGGTGATGCGATAGGTGAGGAAGGCGTCGACTTCGTAGAACTTGCCGCCCGAAACCTGCAGCGTCATGTTCGCGATGTCGTAGCGCAGGAGCCGGTCCTCGATGATCTGGACGGTATCCACGATGTCGGTCGGGACCTTGAAGTAGAGCCCGGGCTCGGTGTGGACGGCCTCGATGGCGCCGAAACGCAGCACGATCGCCTGCTCACGCTCGTTGACCACGAAGATCGACGAGAAGAACACATAGAGCGCACCGACGACGACTGCGGCCAAAATGATAAGTCTGTTGTTCATGGCTTATCCTCACATGCCGCTGTTTGAGGCGGGAACGGTGGCGTTCTGGCGTGCACGCAATTCGGGCAGCGGCAGATAGGGCACGACGCCCGAGCCGCCTGCGCCGCTCTCGACGATCACCTTCTCGGAGCCGCCGAGCACCTGCTCCATCGTCTCGAGGAAGAGACGACGACGGGTGACTTCGGGGGCACGGGCGTATTCCTCGTAGACCGAGAGGAAGCGCGAGGCCTCACCTTCGGCTTCCTGGACGACCCGGTTACGATAGGCCGCGGCGTCTTCGCGCATCTGCGCGGCTTCGCCTCGGGCCTCGCCGAGCAGCGTGTTGGCGTAGGAGCGGGCCTCTTCCTGGAAGCGGTCCTCGTCCTGCTCGGCGCGCTGCACTTCGTCGAAGGCATCGGCCACGTCGATCGGAGGCGCCACGTTCTCGATAGCGATCTGGCTGACGCGGACGCCCAGATTGTAGTTTTCGAGAATGTTCTGGGTGATCTGCTGGACCTCGAGGGCGATGCCCGCGCGGTCGTCGCGGAAGATGTCCTGGGCCGGGCGGCGGCCAACCACTTCACGCATCGCGCTTTCGCCGGCGCTGCGCACCATGTCCTCGGGATCGCGGACGTTGAAGAGGTATTCGGCCGGCTGCGAAACCGACCAGAGGACCGCAAAGCGCATGTCGACGATGTTCTGGTCGCCCGACAGCATCAGCCCCTCATCGGTGCCGCTGCGATTGCCCTGCTGGATGGTGCCGATCGTGGTCTGGTTCTCGGTGATGGTGACCTTTTCGACGGTTTCCAGCGGCCAGAGGTGGAAATGGAGCCCCGGCATGGCCAGTTCGGGCTTGGGTACGCCGAACCGCATCTCGACGCCCACTTCCTGGGGAGCCACCGTGTAGATCGCGTTCGCGCCCCAGAAGACGAGCACGGCCGCTATGCCGCCGATGATCGCCCAGCGCCCGCCGGGAACGCCGCCCGGGATGCCGCCCTGAAAGCGATCCCGCCCGCGATTGAGAATGTCTTCGAGGTTGGGCGTGTTGCCACCCCCACTGCCTCCGCTCCGTCGTGGACCACCCCCGCCAGGGGCCTGTCCCCACGGTCCGCCGCCATTGCTGCGACCACCGCCTCCGCCCGTATTGTTATCCCAAGGCATCTGCCACCTTTCACCGCTTAGAGTTCTTGTGGCCTATATAGGGAACCAGCCCCCCGCTATCAACGTTTAGGGCCGCCCCGGCGTGCGTATTGGGTGATGCGAAACGACGCACTGTCGCGCTCGGTAGGCACTGCGTCGAGCTCAGCCACCGCCTCCCACAATGCCGGATCGATCTCGGGGAAGCGGGTGTCGCCCTCAGGCTCGAGATCGACATGGGTGATATAAAGCCTTTGCGCAACGGGCATGAAGGCTTCGTAGAGCGTGGCGCCGCCCCCGATCATGATCTCCTCGGCGCCATCGGCAAGCGCTATGGCCTCCGCATGGCCGAGTGCTTCGGCGAGCCCCGAGATCACAATGACGCCATCGGGGTGATAGCCGGGCTGACGGGTGACCACGATGTTGGTGCGGCCGGGCAGCGGCTTGCCGATGCTCTCGAAGGTGCGCCGGCCCATGATGAGCGGCTTGCCCAGCGTCTGGCGCTTGAAAAAGGCGAAATCGGTCGGCAGGTGCCAGGGCATGGCGTTGTCGGCCCCGATGACGCCATTGCGCGCGACGGCCGCGATCATCGCGACCGGGAGCGAGGGCGCCTTCACACCGAAACCTCGGCCTTGATGTGCGGGTGGGGATCGTAGCCGACGATGGCGAAATCCTCGAAGACGAATGCGTCGAGGTTCTGGCGCCGGTTGAGGATTTCGAGCCGCGGCAGGGGGCGCGGGATGCGCGAAAGCTGCTCGCGCGCCTGCTCGAAATGATTGGCGTAAAGGTGCACGTCCCCGAAGGTGTGGATGAACTCGCCGGCCTCGAGCCCGGTCACCTCCGCCATCATGTGGGTGAGGAGCGCATAGGAGGCGATGTTGAAGGGAACGCCGAGGAAGAGGTCTGCCGAGCGCTGGTAGAGCTGGCAGGAGAGCCGGCCATTGGCGACGTAGAACTGGAAAAGGCAATGGCAGGGCGGCAGGGCCATCTCGTCGACCTCGGCCGGGTTCCACGCCGTAACGATGTGCCGGCGGGAATCGGGCCGCGTGCGGATGGCCTCGACCAGATTGGCGATCTGATCGATCTTCCGGCCGTCGGGCGCAGGCCAGCTGCGCCACTGGCTGCCATAAACCGGCCCCAGATCACCGTTTTCATCGGCCCACTCGTCCCAGATCCGGACGCCGTTCTGCTGCAGCCAGCCGATATTGGTGTCCCCGCGCAGGAACCACAGCAATTCGTAGATGATGGAGCGCAGATGCAGCTTCTTGGTGGTGACGAGCGGAAAGCCGGCCGACAGATCGAACCGGATCTGGCGCCCGAAGAGCGAGCGCGTGCCGGTGCCGGTGCGGTCGGCGCGGTCGGCGCCGTTTTCGAGAACGTCTGCGAGAAGCTGAAGATAGGGCTGCATGTCTTTGTTAGTAGGCGATTCGCATCTGCACGTGGTCCCTCGCTATTGACGCTAACAACAATTGTGCGCAAGCAATGCGGGCCGCGGCCGGTGGGGAGCCTGCGGCACGAGGGGACTGCATGGACGTCTACCGCCCAATGCTGAGGCTGCTCGCAAGCACCGCGGTGATCGCAGCGCTGCTTGCGCCCGCAATGGCGCAGGACGCGATGCGCATCGGCGACGTGTTCACGCGGCTGGCGCAACTGCAGCAGGACAATATGGCGCTCGGACGGCAGATCGCCGGCCACCAGCGTGAGGCGGCGGCGCTGCTCGCCCCGCTCGTCGGAGACGAACTGGCCGCCGACGCCGAACTGCAGGCGATCGCCGAGACCTTCATCGACAACGCCCACACGCTCGCCGCACTGGCGCTGGCGCCGGTTGCCACGCTGGACGTCGCCATGGGCGAAGGCATCATCATGCTGACGCGGCGCAACATCGCCATGGTGCAGGGGGTGGCGGCACGCGTGCGCGCCAATCCCGCGCTCGACCAGGCGATGGCCGCCTATACGAGGCTGCAGCTGGCATCCGAGGATCTCGGGCTCGAAATGGTGGCCGGCTGGCAGGATTATGCCGCCATCATGACCGAGGCTGAGACCGCGGGCCTCCTGCCCGATGCGGCCTATGTGCCCGAAGAAAAGAGCTGGTCGATCGAGGACCCGCAGATTGCCGCGACCCGCCCGCGGACGCCGCGCCCCGCGCTTTTGGCCGAACTCAGCGCCGGCCCGGCGGCCCTCCCCGCGCTCGCTGCGCCGGTTGCACCCGATCGCGACCGGCTCCCGGCGCTGCCGCAGGGCAATGTGATGCCCCCGATCGGGGTTGCGGCCAGCCCGGTGCCGCCTGCCCTGCCCTCGGCACCGACGCCCCCGACGGCTCCGGCCCCGGCGACGCCGACGCCCCCCGCCATGGCGGAAACGCCGGAACCCGCGGCCGATGGCGGCTTCGTCGCCCCGGGCCTCGCCGCGCTTGAAATGCTGCAGCGGGAATTGATGGGGCTGATCGGGGCCGCCGACATGGCGAGCGGCACGCCGGCGGAGGCAGAAAGCGAGCCCGAGCCTGAATTGCCGGCGATCCCCGCCATCGCGGCGGCGCCCCCGCCGGTGGTGAGCGAACCTGCCCCGCCCCGGCCGACACCGACCCCCGCGCCGACGCCACCGCCCCCTGCGCCCGCGCTTCCGGCAACGCCGAGCGTGGCGGGCATGCCGATCGGGGCGGCGAACGCGCAGGCGGCGCCGGCGCCGCGATGGACCGTCAGCGACCGGCGCGACGGCACGCGGGAGGCCGCCGCGCGCAACGGCGTCTCGGAGACGGCGCCGATGATCCAGTCGCTCGTCATCGATTGCGACGTGACCGGAGAAGTTCGGTTCGTCGTCGATGCGGCGCGGTTCGTTTCGGGTTTCCGGGTCTATTCGAACCGGGTCGCCTCGCAACTGGTGACGGCGAGCGAGAACGTGCTGGCCGGTCCGGCGGCCGAGACCCTGCACGCGGTTTTCACCGAAGCGGTTGGCTGGGCGAACGAAGCGCCGGGCGATGTCCGCCGGCTGTCGCTGCGGACGGCGGACAGCGAGGGCCTCCTCGCCCAGTTTCCGCCCGAGGGCTATGAGGACGCCTATGCCGCGGTGGCCGAAAGCTGCGCGCCCGCAGGCGATGCGAGCCCGGCACCATCGGCCCTGCCCGAGGCGCCAGCGCCTGAGCCTGAGCCCGAGCCCGAGCCTGAACCCGCACCGCTCGCTGCTCCCGCCGCGGCTCCGGCGGCACCGGCCGCGCAATCGGCACCCGCGCCGAGCCGCGTTGCGCCGCGCCCCCGCCCGATCCAGGAACGGCCCGCTCCGGTTTTCTGAGCCCATCGGCGCGCCTGCAATTGCATGGGCGCGAGGGCTTGCCTATATTGGGCGTGCCGGCAACGGCTATGGCGATAAATGGCCATCGCAATAAACCCATCGGACCCGGGGGCAGTACCCGGCGCCTCCACCACTCTCCCCGTTCCTGGACGGGCGCGCGGGGGCGAAACAGGATCGACGAGGGCGTAAAGGGTGTGTTTTCGCTCGGCATGGTACCGCCGATATCGGACCATTTTTATAGTTGCCAATGACAACTATGCTGAGGCCCGTCTGGCTGCGTAAGCGGTCCGACACCTCGAATTGAAGCCCTTCTGCTGTAGCAGGTAGAAGGCGGGGTTCGCAGGCACCTGGCAACAGAAGCCTGCACTTCTTCTGCATCCATTGCCTTTTATGCGCTTGAATTGTCCCCGCCGCTGGGGCTCATTAGGGCCAAGCGGATTCTGCGCCCCAAGGCGCAGCGCCCGTGCCCACACGCATCGAACGCGCCCGTTTCCGGCGCCCAGAAGGACGATTATGGCCGAAGATCTCATCCGCTACGACATTCTGGCACAGGAAGCGCTGCGAGGCGTCGTCCGCAAGGTGCTGTCGGAAGTGGTGAAGACCGGCCTTCCCGGCGAGCACCATTTCTTCATCTCCTTCGTGACGCGCGCGCCGGGCGTGCGCATGTCCCAAAGGCTTCTCGAGCAGTACGACAAGGAAATGACCATCGTGCTGCAGAACCAGTACTGGGACCTCAAGGTCACCGAGACCGCGTTCGAGGTGGGCCTTTCCTTCGACGGCAATCCCGAACTCCTCACCATCCCGTTTTCGGCGATCAAGGGCTTTTTCGACCCCTCGGTGCAGTTCGGGCTGCAGTTTGACGTGGAGCGGAGCGGCGGTACGCAGGTCGAGGAGGCGCCCGCCGACGCGTCTGCAACGGACGCCGGCGTAAAGCCGGTTGCCGAAGCCCCCGAGGGCGAGCCGGCTTCGGGCGAAGGGGCCGACAAGGTCGTGAGCCTCGACCGGTTCCGCAAGAAGCCCTGAGGCTTCTCCAAGGCACGAGGCCGCGGTGCAGAAGCGCTCGCTCAGCATAGCCGGGCACCGCACGAGCCTCGCGCTCGAACCCGAATTCTGGGCTGCGCTCGAGGCCATGGCCGAAGCGCGCGGCGTGCCGATCACCACCCTCATCCGCGAGATCGACGAAGCCCGTCCCGCCGCCAACCTTTCCTCGGCGGTGCGGGTGGCGGCGCTCGGCTGGTATCGCGATCGGGCGGACGCCCGCTAGCCTCAGCGCGGCTGTGGCTGCAGCAGGTCGAGCGTCAGCGGGCGATTGATGATCTGCTCTTCGAGCGCGCGGCGGCGGGCGGCATCTTCCTCCGCGGCTCGGCGGGTGGCCTCCGCATCGGCAGCGCGCCGGGCTTCGGCGTCCTGGCGGGCGCGTTCGGCGGCGGCTGCGGCGGCCGCAGCGGCGGCCTCCTCGGCCTCGCGCGCAGCTTCCGCCTCCGCTTCCCTTGTGGCGCGCTCGGCCTCGATCCGCTGGCGTTCGGCTGCGGCGGCCGCCGATCGCGCCTCGTCCTCGGCGCGCAGCTGCTCGAGGCGATCGACTTCGAGTTCGAAGGCGCGCACCTGAATGGCATCCACCATGGGGCCGAGGTCCAGCGTGCGCACCGGATCGAGGAGCGTGCCCGAGAGGTTGGCAGTGACGCGGGCGGTGGTTTCGGAGATCAGCCCATCGGCATCGACCGGTCCGCGCGGGGTGAGCGTGTAGCCGCCCGACAGCGCGAGATCGACGAGCGCCACGCTCGAGCTGCCGAAGAGGCGGGCATCCTCATCCTCGATGGCGAGGTTGGGACTACGGAGCACACCGCCGGCGAGGGTGAAGCTGCCCGCAACCTCCGGCGCCCGGAGGATGCCGCGCTCGAGCTCGCGCGCGACGATCTCGCCAAGCGCGTCGGCCTCGAGCTCGAGGATGTTCTCGAGGCTCGCGACGCGGGCGAAGGTGGCAGGCGCGAGCTCGGCGATGGCGAGGTCGGTGACGGTGTAGCTGCCCTCGCCGGTCATGGCGGCGAGGAGCGCAGCGGGGCTCGCGCCCGTGCTTTCGAACTGCGCGACGCCGGTCAGCGTGCCTTCCAGCACCGAGCGGGGCACGGGCGGCAGCAGGGCATCGAGATCCACCCCGTCGAGGGAAAGCCGGCCCGAGAGGCGCTTGTCGACAAGAGGCCCCGCGCAGCAGAGGCTCGCATCAAGACCGAGGGTACCGCCGCCGAGGCTGGCGGAGAGCCCGCGCAGGCGCGTCTCCTGCGCGTCCCAGGCGAGATCGAACCCGGCATCGGAGAAAAGCGCATCCTCGCCCGCGATCATGGCAGCGACATCGACGCGAATACGGCCCGATGCGGCCCGACCCTCGGGGGTCATGTCGAGCGGGCCATCGGGCCAGAGGCCCTCGGACTGCACCAGCGCCGCGGGCCCGGCAAGGGCAGCGAGCAGGCCTTCGAGGGGCATGCGATCGATCCTGAGGCGCCCGTCGATTGCGGCGCCTGCCGTGTCGCGCCGAAGCCCGACCGTGCCTTCGATGCGGCTTTCGCCCGCGCGGCCATCGATGCCATCGAGGGCGATGCGATCGGCGCCGGTGAATTCGAGCCCCGCCGTTCCGATGAGACCCGGCAGGTGGATGGCGCCCCCCCCGGCGAGATCGAGCAGCGGCCCAGGATCGGCGAGCGAAAGTCGGACGACGCCATTGCCGCGCGGGGTGGCGGGATCGGCAAGGTTGAGATCGCCGGCGAAGGCGATGCTGTCCCCGCCCCCTTCCATCAGGAGGCGCGAGCGGAGCCGGCCATTGACCGGGCCATCGAGAACGGCGGAGAGCCGCACCGCGTCGCCGGGTGTGAGGAGGCTCGTTTGCCCGAGCCCGAGCTGGCGCGCGAGGCCATCCGCATCGGTTGCGGACATGGCGATCTCGAGCGAGAGGGGCGAGGCGAGGAGTTGCGCGACGCCGCCCCCGAGCTGACCTTCGAGGCCGAATTCGGCGACGCCGAGCGTGCCGTCGATCTCGATCGCCTGGCTTCCATCGCCCGAGGGCGCATCGAGGGTGATTTCGAGGGCGGCAGGCGCCAGGCGTGCGAGCGCACTGCGCAATGCAGGGGGCGTGCCCAGCGCATCGAGCGCCATGGCGAGGGCCGGGGCTGCCGGATCGGATACCCCGATGCGGCCACTGCCCGAGAGCTCGGGACGGGCCAGCGAACCGAAGGCGGTGAATTCGACGTCGAGGCTTGCCCCGCCGATCTCCTCGGCGGCGAGCCTGTCGAATTCAAGCACCCCGCCTTCCCATGCGCCGTCGGCGGCAAGCCCCCTGCCCTCAAGGCCCATGATGGTGGCGGCTTCCGCGGTGACGACGACATGGCCGCGCGGAAAGCTCTGGGTGAAACTGCGATCCTGCAGCGGATCGGGCAGCAGGGCGGCCAGCGCAGCGCTGTGGCGGGCATCGAGCGCGGCGAGCTCGGCGATGACCGAAATGCGCGGCTGGGCGCCGATATCGAGTTCTGCGGAGACGAAATGGGCGGCGCCATCCATGACGAAGCGCCCGTCTTCAAGGCTGAGCCGGTCGCCCGCGAGGGTGAGACCCGCTTCGAGCGAGGCGGGCATGTTGAAGAGCGGATTGGCTTCGGCGGGGCGGCGCCAGAGCTGGGCGAGCGCATCGAGCCGGCGCGTATCGAGCCGAACGAGGCCGGAGAACGCAGGACGCGCGGCATTTTCGGCGAGCTCGCCGCTGGCGCGGATTGTGGTGTTGCCCGGGAGCGTCGCCGTCGCGTTGCGAATGGTCCAGCCGCCGGCACTCGCCGCTGCGCTGAGGCGGACATTGCGGAGCGAAAAGGCGCGCAGGTTAAGCTCGGTGACATCGAGATCGACCACGCCGGGCATGTCCGGCAGGATCGGGGCTGGCAGCTCGGCAAGGAGCCGCAGAAGCTCGTAGCGGGCAGGCCCCTCTTCGGCGATGATATCGCGCGGGGGCAGCGAGAAGACGCCCGCCGAGAGCGTCGCATCGAAGCGGCGCTGGCTGCCGAGGCGGATGTCGGCCGAACCGGTCAGCCGGCTGCCGACCCGGTTTTCGTCTGGCAGGAGCGTGAAACTGCTGAGGATGGCCCGCGAAGCATCGATGTCGACGTCGGACGTGAGGACGAGATTGCCGCGCCCCGCATCGGCGGTCGCGTTGCGATCGGGCGCCTGGCGGAAGCTCATCGTGCCGGTGAAGCCGGGCGCGGTGCCGACCGCGAGTTGGCCTTCGGCGGAAAGCGAATAGCTCGTATCATTGGGCTGGACGAAGACCGAGAGCTGCGTGCGATCGGCACTGTCGAGGGCGGCGACGCTGAGCCGGACCGTATGCGGGCGATCGGCGATGCGCGCGGTGCCCTGGAAGGCGAAGGGGCCCCGCACGGCGTCGAGCCTGAGATCGCCCGCGACATTGGCCGCGGTAAAGGTCTCGTCCGAGCGCAGATCGGTAAGGCGCACCATGCCATCGACGATGGCCGCGCTCGCAACCGAAATGCTGGCGCTCGTCACCTCCTCGGCGAGGTCGATGCCGCTTTCGAGCCGTCCATCCCGGCCGAGCGTCATCTCGACCACGGGCCGCTCGAGGACGAGGCGGGTGATCCGGTACTGGTCGCGCAGGAAATCGAGCAGCGAGAACTCCGCCTCGACATTGGCGACCATCAGGGTGGGGGATTCGGAAGGACCGACCACGACGTCGCGGAAATGCAGCTGCGGCTGGGGCAGGAGCGAAAATGAGATGTCGCCGACGATCTCGACCTCGGCGCCGAACACTTCGGCGGCAATGGTCTGCATGCGCTCGCGATAATCGCCCCACTGGATGAAGCCCGGCAGCACGAATGCGCCGGCCAGCGCGATGATGGCCAGCATGCCGACGACGATGAAGAGGCGATTGAGCACTGTGCGGTGAGTCTCCGGGGCGCGCGGGCGAGTCTAGGGAAGTCGCCCGGTGGCGTCACCCTGCAAATGCCCGCGCTCCACGGCAAGAATGGGGCATCAAACGCGAAAGGCCGGACCCGCTGGGGCCCGGCCTCCGCTCTGAAGTGGCGATGAGGGTCGGATCAGTTCATCATGCCGATCGAGAAGAAATTGGTCTCCCCGCTCGCATCGTCGACGCCGTCATTGTCGGTGACGACCCAGCCCTCGCCTGCCGCATCGATGGCAAAGCCCTCGACCTTGTCGAGCACATAGCCGTTGAGCGCCTCGAGGTCCGGCATGAAGTCCCGCACCAGCGTCTTGGTGACGACCGGAAGCCCGCCGCCGAGCGGCGCAGGCTCAAGCTGCGAGAGCGGGACCGAGTAGAGCGCCTTGAGGACCG
The DNA here is from genome assembly GCF_003994485.1 of Arsenicitalea aurantiaca. GTDB lineage: Bacteria > Pseudomonadota > Alphaproteobacteria > Rhizobiales > Devosiaceae > Arsenicitalea > Arsenicitalea aurantiaca. Next base: position 850,546 of record NZ_RZNJ01000001.1, on the reverse strand, counting down.
CACGCGAGCCGATCTGGTTGTCGCGCTCGACGAGATAGATCGTCTCGCCATGGGCGGTGATCTCCGAGAGACCGTTCCACGCGCCCTCGGCCGTGGTTTCGAGCGGGTAGTGGACCGCGCCCCATTCACCGGTCGCCGGGGTATAGGCCAGGAGCTTGACGTGCCCGGCCGGATCATCGCCCCATTCGCGCTGGATGGCGATCCAGACGATGGCGGCGTCGCCCTCGCCGGTCATTGTGACACCCTCGGCGCCGAAGCGCACTTCATGGGCGAGCAACGCGTCGGGGAATGCGATTTCCTCGATGATCTCGCCATCGCGATTGGTGCGCAGCAGGGCATGGGGGATGTCGCGGTCGGTGCGCCCCTCAGAGGCGAGCCAGAAGCCGCCCTGCCCGTCATGAGCGATCCCTTCGATGTCGAGGGCTTCGGCGGTCGCGCCATCGCGGGTGATCGGCGTCGCCTCGACGATGCGGGCGGGCGTCGCCGTCGCATCGATCGTGTAGATGGTCGGCATCATCGAAAAGAAGCTGTCATTGACAGCGAAGAGCCGGCCCGGGGTCTCGAGATCGGCAACGAGGCCAGACAGGGCGGCCCATCCAATGAGACGACCATCCGCATCGAGGTCGGACATGATCTGCGGATAGGCCGGCGTCTCGGCGCCGAGCTCGAAGATCATGACATGGCTGTCGGCCAGGCCATCGGGGGAGAGATCAGTCTCGTTGGCCGTAACGAACAGGTTGCGCGAGGGGATCGCGACGGCGCCTTCCGGGCCGACGCCTGAGGGCAGCGACTGGACGTATTCGGGTTCCGCGCCGGTATCGCGATAGACCGCGACGAGCGAAGCGCGCTCCTGATTGACGAAGATGAAGGTGTCGTCGCCAAAGCTCGCGACTTCCATCCCCTCTGGCTCGACGCCCTTGGCATCCGAACGGGCCTCGGGGTAGTGCCCGAGCTGGGCGGCGATGTATTCCATGGACGGGCCGCTCTCGTAGAGCATGGTGCCGTCCTTGTGGAAGATGGTGAAGCCACGGGCGCCGCCCTCGTAATCGCCCTCATTGGCGATGACGAAGCGGTCGTCGTCGATCCACTTGACCGCGTCGGGCTCTCGCAGGCGGCCGGGCTGGCTTTCGGTGAAGCTCAGACGGCCATCCTCGGTCGCGTCGATGTTCTCGAGGTCGACGGCGCCGGCGCTGAAATGGCTGATCACCTCTCCGGTGCGACCGGCGAGGACGACGATGTGATTGTTCTCCTGGAGCGTCACCACCAGCTCGTCGCGGCCGTTGAAATCGGTGAATTCGGGCTCGGCATCCTCGCCGGCGATTTCGGCGAGGCCCGAGAGATCGGTGACCCGCATGCTGTCGCAATCGACGACGCCGGCATCGACGTCAAAGAAGGTGACGTTGCCGCCCGGCAACTGCGGGATCACGCCGTCATTGAGGTCCTCGTCACGCTGGTTCTCCATCGAGATGGCGATCAGCGAGCCGTCGGCATTGCGCGCCACCGCATCGGGCTGGCCGCCGAGATCGCACTCCAGCTCGACTTCGCGGCTCTCCAGATCGACGATGGCGAGATAGCCGGTGGGCGCAGTGAAATCCTCGGTGGTGTCGACCGTTACCAGCGCCTTTTCACCGATGATGGTGACGGAGGTCGGGCTACCCTCGAGCATGACGAAGCCGCCCGGCTGCGGATCGGCGGGGTCGGTGATGTCGACGAACCCGATGCCTCCGACGAGAGCATTGGAATAGACGAGCATCATGCCGTCTTCGGTCGCCGCGATGATCTCCGAGGAGTTTTCGACATCGGCCCCGATCTCGGGCGTGTTGAGATCGACCGGAAAGCTGGCGATGCGGTTGAAATAGGGCTGCGCGAACGCCGGCAGCGCCGTGGTGGTGAGCAGGCCGGCCGCGAAGGCGGCGAGCAGATGCCTCGAATTCATGGAATGCCCCTGTGATCCGAACGGGATGGACAGCGGATGCGATAGGCCCGCCGCAAGAACCCGCGATGACGGTTCGGTGACAGTGCGATGACGGCGGCGCGCGTATACATGACGGCGCGGGATGCCTATATAGGGGCGATGAGAACAAACAGAGATTCGTCAATCCCCCATGTCCGGTGACGCAACACCCATGGAGCGGCCCAAGGCCGGCTCGATCACCGGCCAGTTCGCCCGGCGGGCGCCGGACTATCTGGCGGGGCTCAATGCCGAGCAGCGCCTCGCCGTCGAGACGACGGACGGCCCCCTGCTCGTGCTCGCGGGGGCCGGCACGGGCAAGACGCGCGTGCTGACGACGCGGATTGCGCACATCCTCAACACCAATCGCGCCTGGCCCTCCCAGATCCTTTCGGTGACCTTCACCAACAAGGCGGCGCGGGAGATGAAGGAGCGCATCGAAAAACTCGTGCCCCGTCTCGAGGCGATGCCGTGGATGGGGACGTTCCATTCCATCGGCGCGCGCATCATGCGCCAGCATGCCGGGCTCCTGGGGCTGACCAGCGCCTTTACCATTCTCGATACCGACGATCAGGTGCGGCTGATCAAGCAATTGCTCAGTGCCGAGGGCATCGACGAGAAGCGCTGGCCCGCCAAGCTCTTCGCCTCGATGATGGATGGCTGGAAGAACAAGGGCCTCTTGCCCAAGGATGTGTCACCTGCCGACAGCGGCAGCTATGCTGGTGGCCGTGGCGCCAAGCTCTATGCCGACTATCAGGCCCGGCTGAAGACGCTCAACGCCGCCGATTTCGGCGACCTTCTGCTCGAGTGCATCCGCCTGTTCCGGGAAAACCCCGACGTGCTGGCGGAATATCACCGCAAGTTCAAATACATGCTGGTGGACGAGTACCAGGACAGCAACACGGCCCAATATCTCTGGCTGCAGCTGCTGGCTCAGGGGAGAGCCGCGAACGAGGCCAATATCTGTGTCGTGGGCGACGACGACCAGTCCATCTATGGCTGGCGCGGCGCCGAGGTGGACAACATCCTGCGGTTCGAGAAGGATTTTCCGGGCGCAAAGGTCATCAAGCTCGAGCGCAATTACCGCTCGACCTCCAATATCCTGAAGGCCGCCTCGAACCTGATCGCCTTCAACGAAGGCCGGCTGGGCAAGACGCTGCAGACCGATGTGGGGGAGAAGGGCGAGCCCGTCTCGGTGACCCAAGTCTGGGATTCCGAGGAGGAAGCGCGCACGGTCGGCGAGGAGATCGAGCAGTTCCATCGCGCCGGGGAAAGCCTCAACTCGATGGCGATCCTGGTGCGCGCCTCGTTCCAGATGCGCGAGTTCGAAGAGCGCTTCATAACGCTGGGCGTCAATTACCGGGTCGTCGGGGGGCCGCGCTTCTATGAACGCAAGGAAATCCGCGACGCCATCGCCTATCTGCGCGTGGTGGCACAGCCGGCGGACGATCTCGCCCTCGACCGGATCATCAACACGCCCAAGCGCGGCCTCGGAGATTCGACGGTGCAGCTGCTGCACGGCGCCGCCCGTGCGGCCAGGGTGCCCCTGCTCTCGGCAATCCGCATGCTGGTCGAGACCGAGGAGCTGAAGCCCAAGCAGCGTACGACGCTGAGGAGCCTCGTGTCCCAGTTCGACGACTGGGCCTTCCATGCCCAGAACCTGCCGCCTTTCGAACTGGTCGAGAAGATCCTCGAAGAAAGCGGCTATATCGACATGCTGAGCGCCGACAAGTCGCTGGAGTCGGAGGGCCGCAAGGAAAACCTCAAGGAACTCAGCCGTTCGATGGAGGAGTTCGACACGCTTGGCGGCTTCCTCGAACACATCGCGCTGGTGATGGACCGCGACAGCCCCGAGGCCAAGGATGCCGTCACCATCATGACGCTGCACGGGGCCAAGGGGCTGGAGTTCGACACCGTTTTCCTCACCGGCTGGGAGGACGGCACCTTCCCCAGCCAGCGCTCGATGGACGAGAGCGGCCGGGCGGGGCTCGAGGAAGAGCGGCGCCTCGCCTATGTCGGCATCACGCGCGGCCGCAAGCGCGTGCGGATCTCCGCGGCGCAGAACCGGCGCATTCACGGGCTCTGGCAATCGGCGATCCCGTCACGCTTCCTCGACGAATTGCCCGCCGATGTGGTCGAGGTCAAGGATACGGGCTCTGCCTATGGCGGGTATGGCTATGGCGGGCGGGGCGCGAGCCGGTTCGACAAATCCGACCCGTTCGACAGCGTCTACGAGACGCCCGGCTGGCAGCGCGCACGCGCCCAGCAGGCGAACCGCCGCGGCCCCGGGCCTCTCACCATCGACGGAGAGCTCGTCGCACGCTCGGTCGATATCGGCTCGGGCTCCGCCTATGGCATGGGCGAGCGCGTGTTCCACCTCAAATTCGGCTATGGGGCTGTGGTGGCGATCGAAGGCAACAAGCTGACGATCGAATTCGAGAAGGCCGGGCGCAAGAAGGTGCTCGACAGCTTCATCAAGAAGGGCTGAGGGCGCCTCAGCCCTGGGGCGTGGTGACCCGGCGCGCCCTGCCCCGCTCGAGACCCAGCTGGTGCTCGCGCAGGATGATGAAGATGCCCGCTGCGACCACGATGACACCACCGACGAGCATCTGGATGGTCGGCACTTCCCCAAAGAAGAGATAGCCGATGCCGATCGAGAGCAGCATCGAGGTGTATTCGAAGGGCGCGATGACCGACATGTCGGCATAGCGGTAGCATTCGGTGAGCAGCACCTGTGCGATGCCCCCGGCGATCCCTGCGCCGATCAGGAGCGCCGCCTGCTGCGGGGTCGGCCAGACCCAGCCGAAGGGAATGGTCGCAAGCGAGATGGCCGTGCACGTCACCGAGAAATAAAGGACGATCGTCGCCGAGCGCTCGGTATGCACCAGATTGCGTACGAGCAGCATGGCGATGGCCCCGAAGAGCGCACCGCCAAGGGCCGCGATGGCGCCGGCGGTGGCTCCGCTGGCGTCGGTTATGCCGCCCGAAAAAATGCTGAGGCGCGGCCAGATGATGATGGCAACGCCGATGAGCCCGATCAGCACCGCGCTCCAGCGATAGAGCCGGACGACCTCCCCAAGGAAGATGGCGCTGAACACCACGATGAGGAGCGGCATGGCATAGTTGATCGCCACGGCCTCGGGCAGCGGCAGGCGGGTGAGCGCATAGAACCCGCAGCCCATTCCGCAGACCCCGATAAGCCCGCGCCAGAGATGGCCCATCGGCCGCGCGGTCTTGAGCCCCGCCATCAGCTCGCGCCGATAGACGAGAAAGACGATGATCGGCAGGATCGCAAAGAGCGAGCGGAAGAAGACGAGCTGGCCCGGCGGAACGTCGTCTGCGGCCTTCAAGAGGCTCGACATGACGAGGAAGATGCCGACCGACGCGATCTTGAGCCCGATGCCGAGCATGGGGTTGGGCTGATCGCCGGGAATGACTTCGTCTGAGCTGGCCACGAAAGCTGTCCGGCGGCGCGAGGGGCGCGATCGACTGGGAGGGCGGGTTTCCCCGTTACATCAGCCCAAACCGGCGTGATGGCAACCCCTTTTCGCCTCGTAGAACCCGTTTTCGTCTCAACCGGTCGAAGCGGCCGCCAATGGGGCGAAAACGGTGATCGCATCGGGCCGGATGACGAAGCGGGCCGGCGTCTCCGTGACGATGTCGCCATCGGTATTGACCGCGCGCGGCCGGGTGGTGCGGATCTCGAATTCGGTGCTGCGCGCGGTGCGCACTTCAGCCCAGGCGCCATGCTCGCCGCGGCGGAAGGCCGAGAGCATGAGCGCGAGGGTCCAGACATTGTCCATTTCGAGACTGTAGAGATCGAGATGGCCATCATCGATGGTGGCGCTGGCCTCGATGACGGTGCCGCCCCCATAGTGCCGGCCATTGCCCACGGCGATCTGATAGGTCCGCACCCGTCGCCGTCCCGATCCATCGATGATCATGGCGCGGAACGGGCGGGCGGAGAAGACGACCTTGAGGGCCGCGAGCGCATAGCCCACCTGCCCCCAGCGCTTCTTGGTCTCGGCGGTGAGCCCACTCGCAAGATCGGCCCCGAGCCCGATGCTCGCGACGTTGAAGAAGGGATGGCCGTTGACCTCGCCCAGATCGATGCGCTTGGTCTGCCCGGCGAGGATGATGTCGGCGGCGGCATCGAGTTCGGGCGGAATACCAAGGGTCCGCGCCAGATCATTGGCGGTACCCATGGGGATGATGCCCATGGGCAGGCCCGTCGCAAGGACGCCGCGCGCGGCCGAATTGATGGTGCCGTCCCCGCCGCAGACGATGACGAGATCGGCCTCGTCACGGCGTCGGACGATGTCGGCGGAAACCTCTTCGGGGGTATCGAAGCGTTCGAGCCGAACTTCGAGCCCGCCCGCCTCGAGCCGCGCGACCACGCTGTCGAGCGCTTCGCTACCGCGCCGCGCGCGCGGATTGACCAGCATGAGTGCGCGCCGACGGGGAGCGTGGGGCATCACGGGGTCTGTCATGAGGGGCACTCGGGCGGGGTTGAGCGCTTCTAGATGGCGCGGCGCCGGTTCGCCTTCAATGGGCGGTGGGCCGAATGCCCCGAATTATTCTTGGGGCGAGGCGCGATAGCGCTTTTCGGCCCTGGGCTCGCCACCCGGACCGAAGCTGCGCCATACGCCGACGCGCCGGCCAGCCTCGTAGAGACCTTCATCCATGAGAGCGCCCCCGGCATGCCACCGGCGCCAGAGGCCCGACTGCTTGCCCTCGACGAACGTGCCCTCCTGAAGCCTTCCTCCATCGGCACGGTTCCAGATCCAGGGGCCGTCGGGCGCGTCATCGCGGTACTCGCCCTCGGCCTGCAAGGACCCATCCTTGAAATAGTGGCGCCAGTGTCCGGTCTTCCGCCCGCCGCAGACTTCGCCTTCTGCGGCGGTCACACCATTGGCGAAGACCTGCCGGAACGGCCCATCCGGGGCGCCCGAAATGTCGGGCTTCATACGCCGGGTTCGGGCAGCATGCCCAGCCCGCCCGCGGGCTCGGTCTCGAAGCGCTCGCCAAAGCCGGCGATCAGGGGGCGCGCCCGGGCGATGAGGGCCTGCACCCCTGCCAGCCCGAGTGACGCGGCATGGTGATCCCTGTCCACCCAGACCTCGGTGATCCAGATTGCGTCGGGATCGGCGGGATCGCGGGCGACGATATAGCTGAGGCAGCCCGGCATCGGCCCGATATTGCCCGCCATGAGCGCGAGGAGCGCCTCGCCCTGCCCCTCGACCGCCTTCATCTTGCCGATCAGCCCGTACATGTGCCGTCCCTCCGCTCCAGACGACGACGGGACGACATGAAGGACGCCAAGTCAAGCGGGCGCACCATTGACAGCCGTGCGGTGCCGGCCCAACAAGGCGGCAGACCATAGAAGGTGGATCCCATGGCGCTTTCCCAGCTCTCGCTCGCCCTTACCAAGGACCAGGCCTATGCGCTGGTCGATGCGGTCATGGAGCGCGACGACCTCGCCGTCACGGCGTCGGCCCATGAGGATGCGGAGACCGGCGAATGGATTTTCGAGGCCACGTGCCTCGAAAGGCCCGAGCTCGATTCATTTTCCGAATTGGCGCGCCTAACCCTTGGCGGGGACGTCGAATTCCGGATCGAGGAGATCGACCCCTCGGTCAATTGGGTGGCGAAATCCCTCGAAGGGCTGCACCCGGTGAGGGCCGGCGGCTTCTATGTCTATGGCAGCCACGAGACGGCGCCTGTGCCCGGCGGGCTGACCGGCATCCGGATCGACGCCGCGCAGGCCTTCGGCACGGGGCACCATGAAACGACGACCGGGTGCCTCGAGGCAATCGACCGGGCGCTGAAGCGGCGGCGCTTCACCAATGTGATCGACATCGGCACCGGAACGGGCGTGCTCGCCATCGCGGTGGCCAAGCGCCTGAAGCGGCGCGTGCTCGCGACCGATATCGACCCGGTCGCGGTTTCAACGACGCTCGGGAACGCGCGCGACAATGGCGTCGAGCGCCAGATCGTGGCGATCGAAGCGGAAGGGCTGGACCATCATCTGATCGCTTCGGGCGCGCCCTATGACCTCGTGATCGCCAACATCCTCGCCGGTCCCCTCGCCGCACTTGCGCCTGGCATGGCGCGGATCACCCAGCGCGGCGCGACGATCATCCTGTCGGGAATCCTGAACCAGCAGGCCCCGCGGGTGACGAGCGCCTATGTCGGGCAATCGATGATCCTGCGCAGCAAGATCACCCGGGGCAACTGGTCGACGCTGGTGCTGGAAAAGCGCTGAAAAAAGCAAATCCCCGGAGGTGGCTCCGGGGATCGGGTCGGCCTTGGGATGGAGCGCTTGCGCGCTGCCGGATCAGGGGCGCTTGGTAAAGGCGCCGATCAGCTGATGCTGCATGCGATAGCTCACCTGGCGCGTGGATTCGCGGCCGCGCGCTGCGATGAGCCCATCAAGCGACTTGCGGAAGGTGGTCTTGCTCTCGGTCATGGTCCTGCTCGTTCGATCGTTTCGACGGGGCGGAAGAGCCCGCGTCGCAGAGTGTGATAGCGCCGCTTGCGCTGATGGAACATAGGCGTTTGGGCAAGCCACCCATGTCCCAGATGCAACCCCGATTAACGGCGCTTAACCGAATCGGGGAGCGGACTATTCGCGGTTGGTCTTGGGGCGCTCGACGAGGTCGTGATCGCGCATGTAGTTGGCGACATAGCGCTCGGCCTGGCGGGTGCGGGCATCGACGACAGCGTCAAAGGCCCGGGCGAAGAAGTTGCGGCTCTTGGTCATGGTCTGCTCTCCTGCCCCTTGGGGCTGCACAAGTTTTCTGTTGCCCTATAGATAGCGTTATGAGCCGGTTTGGTTAGGCCTCCGGACACAGACCAGCCATTCACCTTACGCACAGCCGAGACCGCGATGACGAAGACCCCCTTCCCGCCCGCACGCTTCCAGAGCTTTTCGACGCGCTCGGACAAGGCCGCCGTCGCCCCGCGACTGGCTGCCCTGCGCGAAGCGATGAAGAGCGAGGGGCTCGACGCATTTCTTGTCCCCCGCGCCGATGCCCATCGGGGAGAATCGGTGCCGCCGGGCGAGGCGCGGCTGGGCTGGCTGACGGGCTTTACCGGATCGGCAGGCGCAGCGGTGATCGGTACGGAAAAGGCGGGGCTCTTTGTCGACAGCCGCTACACCCTGCAGGCGCCGGCGGAAACCGATACGAGCCTGCTCGAGGTGATCGAGATCGGCCAGGGCGTGAGCATCGGCAGCGAACTCAAGCGCTTCGTGCCCGCGGGCGGCACGATCGGCTATGATCCCTGGCTCCACACGCCGGGCGAGATCCGGGACCTCGCCGAAAAGCTCGGCGAGACCGCGGAACTGAAACCGGTCGGCAATCTCGTCGACCGGATTTGGACCGATCGGCCTGCGGCGCCGGCGACGGCGATCGAGTTTCTGGGGCACAATCGCGCAGGACGGACCTCGGCCGACAAGCTGGGCGAGATCCGGCAGGCGCTCGTGGCTGAGCGGGCCGACGCAGCGGTGCTGACACTGCCCGAATCGATCTGCTGGCTCTTCAACATGCGCGGGCGGGACGTGCCGAACACGCCCTTCGTCCTCGGCTTTGCGCTCATTCCTGCCCAGGGCATGCCGACGCTCTATCTGGAGCCGGACCGGATCGACGACGCGCTCGTGACCGCGCTCGAGGGCGTGGCGGAGCTTGCGGGCAAAGCGCAGCTGCCCGCCGACCTTCAGGCCCTCGGGCAAGCCAAGCGCGCCGTGCTGATAGATCCGGCCACCGCGCCGGCGGCGATCGCCACGACCCTCGAGACCGCCGGTGCGCGGCTTGTCGAACGACGGGACCCGGTGCTGCTGCCCAAATCGCGCAAGAACGCGGTGGAACTGGCCGGCATGCGCGAGGCCCATCGGCTGGACGCCATCGCCTACGCCAAGTTCAACGCCTGGTTCGACCGCGAGGCCCCGAAGGGTGAACTGACCGAGATCGACATCGTCACCACGCTCGAAGCGTTCCGGCGCGAGGAGGAGAGCCTCGTCGACATCAGCTTCGACACGATCTCGGGCTCGGGCCCCAATGGCGCGATCGTGCATTATCGGGTTTCGACCGGGACCGACCGCACGCTGCATCCGGGCGAGCTGATGCTGGTGGACAGCGGCGGGCAGTATCTGAGCGGCACGACCGACATCACGCGGACGTTCTTCACCGGTAGCGCGACCCCCGAGCAAAAGGACCGCTATACGCGGGTTCTGAAGGGCATGATGGCGGTCTCGACGACGCGGTTTCCCAAGGGCACGTCCGGCGCGCAGATCGATAGCCTCGCCCGCCAGTTTCTCTGGCAGGCCGGGGTGACCTATACCCATGGCACGGGCCATGGCGTGGGGCATTTCCTCGCCGTTCACGAGGGCCCAACGGGGATCTCCCCGCGCTACACCCTGCCACTCGAGCCCGGAATGGTGCTTTCGAACGAGCCCGGATATTACAAGGCCGGCGAATACGGCATCCGCATCGAGAACCTCGTTGCGGTGATCGAGGCGGAGGCATTCCCCGGCTATCTCGAATTCGAAACGCTGACGCTCGTGCCGATCGATACGCGGCTGGTGGACGGGGCGCTCCTGACGCCAGCGGAGCGCGACTGGCTCAACGCCTATCACGCCCGTGTCCGCGCCGAGATCGCCCCGGCCCTTGCCGGGGACGTGCGGGACTGGCTGGAACGCGCGACGGCACCGATCTGAGCTCAGGCCTCACCGGCCGACGAGATCGAACCAGCCGTCTTCGTCGAGAACCATGAGGCCGAGCTCCTCGGCCTTCTTCAGCTTCGAGCCGGCGCCGGGACCGGCGACGAGGATGTCGGTATTGGCCGACACGGACCCGGCGACCTTGGCCCCGAGCCGCTCGGCCATCGCCTTGGCCTCGCTGCGCGTCATCTGCTCGAGCGAGCCGGTAAAGACCACCGTCTTGCCCGCGACGGGGCTGTCCGAGCGCACCGTGATCTCGAAGGGTTGCGGCTTCACCTGTTCGAGCAGATCATCGATCGCCTGCTCGTTGCGCGGGTTGGCAAAGAACGAGACGACCGAGGCGAGCACCGTGCCGCCGATGCCGTTGATCGAGGGAAAGACGGTTTCGGCGCCACCCTCTGCCCTGCCCGCGGCAATGGCCGTCTCGCGCAGGGCCTCGAAGGTGGAGAAGGTGCGCGCGAGGAGCGTTGCCGTCGTTTCGCCCACATGGCGGATGCCAAGCGCGAAGATGAACCGGTTGAGCTCGGGCGTGCGCCGCGCGTCGATGGCGGCAAAGAGCTTGTCGAGCCCCTCATAGGTGCGCTCGGCTGCCGACAGGACCTTCTTGCGCTTCTTGCCGGTCGCGGCCTCGCGGGCGGCCGCCTGCTCCTCGCGACGCTTGAAAAGGGCCGCGCGCACGGCCTCGCGCTTTTCATGCAGGGTGAAGATGTCGGCGGGAAAACGCACGAGCCCTTCCTGATAGAAGAGATCGACCTGCTCGCTGCCGAAGCCGTCTATGTCGAGGGCATCGCGGGCGACAAAATGCTTGAGGAGCTCGGTCGCCTGTGCCGCGCAGATGAGCTCGCCCGTGCACCGCCGGCGGGCGTCGAGCTTGCCGGTCTTCTCGTTGAGCTCACGAACCGCTTCGGAGCCGCAGACCGGACAGACCGTGGGAAAAACGTAAGGCACGGCGTCGCTTGGCCGCATTTCCGGAATCACCGCGACAATCTGGGGAATGACGTCGCCGGCCCGCTGGACGATCACCGTATCGCCTTCGCGAATGTCGAGCCCGTCGCGGATTGCCTCGCCGAAGCTGTCGCGACCGGCGATGTATTCCTCGTTGTGGAGCGTCGCGTTTTCGACGACGACGCCGCCGACGGTCACCGGATCGAGCCGGGCGACGGGGGTGAGCGTGCCGGTGCGACCGACCTGGATGTCGATCTTGCGCAACACGGTGCGCGCCTGCTCGGCAGGGAATTTGTGGGCGATGGCCCAGCGCGGGGCGCGGGCGACAAACCCCCAGCGCGCCTGCAGATCGAGCCGGTCGAGCTTGTAGACCACCCCGTCGATATCGTAGCCGAGGCTGGCGCGCTGGGCCTCTATCAGCCGGTAATGGGCCAGCATCTCTTCGGTGCTTGTGGTGCGGATCATCAGCGGATTGACGACGAAGCCCCATTCGGCGAAGGCGCGCACGACCTCGAACTGGGTCTGGGCCGGCAGGCTCGAGGCCTCGCCCCAGCCATAGGCGAAGAATTTGAGGTTGCGGCTCGCCGTTACCGAGGGATCGAGCTGGCGGAGCGAACCGGCTGCGGTGTTGCGCGGGTTCACATAGGTCTGCCGGCCCTCGGCGGCGGCCTTCTCGTTCAGCGCCTTGAACTCGGCATGGGTCATGTAGACCTCGCCGCGGATCTCGATCACGTCCGGCCAGCCCGAGCCGGCCAGCTGATCGGGAATGTCGGCGATGGTGCGGAGGTTTTCGGTGATGTCCTCGCCGACGCTGCCATCGCCGCGCGTGGCGCCCCTGACGAAGACGCCCTTCTCATAGCGCAGCGAGGCGGAAAGGCCGTCGATCTTGGGCTCGGCGGTAAAATAGAGGGTGAGGTCCTTCTCGCGCTCGAAGAATTTGTGCCCGCGCGCGACGAAATCGGCGACGTCCTCATCGGCGAAGGCGTTGGCGAGGCTGAGCATGGGCACGGCATGGCGCACCTTGGCGAAGCCTTCGGCCGGCGCGGCGCCGATGGCCGTGGAAGGGCTATCCATGCGCATGAGCGCGGGAAAGCGCTCTTCGACCTCGACATTGCGCCGGCGCAATTCGTCATACTCGGCGTCCGAGATCTCGGGCGCATCCTTCTGGTAATAGGCTTTGTCGTGCCGGGCGATCTCGGCGGCGAGCCGCGCGAGCTCGGTGGCGGCCTCCTCCTCGGTCAGGTCCTCGACGGCTTTTCTCGACAGATCGCTCACTCAGATACCCCGATGACGGTCGCGGATCGGCGGGCAGGCCCCGAATCCCCCTAAAGACGCGGAGGGGACGCCGGAGCGCCCCGGAGGTCAAGCCTCAACCGACCTCGGAAATGAGACGGGAGGCCGCGGCGCGGGCCTCCTCGGTGACGGTGGCGCCGGCCAGCATGCGCGCGACCTCTTCACGCCGGGCGCCGGAATCGAGCGGGCGGACATGGGTGCGCATGAAGGCGCCCTCCTCCACCGCCTGCTTTTCGATCAGCAGATGGCTGCGGGCGCGCGCCGCGACCTGGGGCGCATGGGTGACCGTGAGCACCTGCAGCCCCTCCGCGAGGCGCCCCAGGCGACGCCCGATGGCATCGGCGACGGCGCCACCCACCCCGGTGTCGATCTCGTCGAAGATGAGGACCGGGGCCGAACCGCGATCGGCGAGCACGACCTTGAGCGCGAGAAGAAAGCGGCTGAGTTCGCCGCCGGAGGCGACCTTGAGAAGGGGACCGGCGGCAGTGCCCGGATTGGTCTGGACGTTGAAGGAGACCTGATCGAAGCCCGTGGGCGCGACGCGGGAGGGATCGGCATCGACCGCGACGATGAAGCGCGCCGATCCGAGCTTCAGGTCGGGCAACTCCGCCTCGACGGCCGCCCCAAGCGCTTCGGCAGCGCGGAGGCGGTCGGCACTGAGGCGGCCTGCGCCTTCGGTATAGGCTGCCCGGGCGGCGGCAGCGGCCTCCTCGAGGGATTTGAGTTGATCCTCCCCGCTCTGGAGCAGGTCGAGCTCGGCACTGTAGCGCTCGAGGACCGCGGGTAGCTCGTCGCAAAGCACCTGATGCTTGCGGCCGGCAGCGCGGAGGGCGAAGAGCCGTTCCTCGACCTTTTCGAGCTCGAGCGGATCGAAGGCCATTTCGCGCTTCAGGGCCTCGAGGGCGTCGGATGTCCCATCGAGCGCCACGAGCGTCGCATCGAGCGCCTCGACGATGGGCTGGAAGACGCTGCCCTCCCCGGTTTCGGCCTTGCGCATCAGCCGGCGCATCAGACCCGACAGCACAGGTCCCGGCGCTGTCGGGCCGTTGATGATCTCGTCGGCATCGCGCACCTCGTCGGCGGCACGCTCAAGCTGCATCAGCTGGTGCCGGCGTTCGGCAAGGGCATCCTCCTCCCCCGCCTCGGGGGCAAGCGCGGAAAGCTCCTCGACCACATGGCGGGCGAACTCCTCGCGCGCCCTTGCCTCGGCGATGAGCGCACGCTGGTCACGCACCGCGGCCTCGGCTTCGGCGAGCCGGGCATGCGCATCGCGCACCTGAGCGACGCCCGATTCGTGCCCGCCGAAGGAATCGAGGGCGGCCCGGTGCGTCGCAACGTCGACGAGCGCGCGGTCGTCGTGCTGACCGTGGATTTCGACGACGAGCCCGCCAATGGTGGAGAGGAGACCGGCGGAGACCGGCTGGTCGTTGATGAAGGCACGCGTGCGCCCGTCTGCGAACTGCACGCGCCGCAGGATCACCTCGGCATCGTCGGCGATCGCATTGTCGCGCAGCGCGACGCGCGCAGGGTGGTCTTGGGAGAGCTGCAGGATGGCGATGACCTGGCCGCTGTCGCAGCCGGTCCGCACGAGCGACGCATCGCCCCGCCCGCCGAGCGCGAGCGTCAGCGCGTCGAGCAGGATCGACTTGCCCGCGCCGGTCTCGCCGGTCAAGACGGTGAGGCCGCCATCCAGCGACAGATCGAGCTGGTCGATCAGGACGATGTTTCGGACCGAAAGCGCACTCAGCATGCCGGGAGCCATCCCAAGATCAGGTGCATCACAAAAGGATGCGCGCCGGGGGCGACCCTAGCGCGCATGAGAACAAACAAGCAACGAAAATCTGTCGCCGCAGGGCGCGCCGGTCAGCTCCGGACGGCGGAGGCCAGCGAGCTGCCCTGATTGATCTGCGGGCTCAGCCCCTGCTGCTGGAGGAGCGTGAAGGCCTGCCGGTACCAGCTGCTCGAGGGGTAGTTATGCCCGAGGACGGCGGTCGCGGTCTGCGCTTCGTTGACGAGCCCGAGCTTCAGATTGGCCTCGGTCAGGCGGAACAGCGCCTCCTCGATATGGGTCGAGGTCTGGTGCTTTTCGACGACCGTCTTGAAGCGATTGATCGCCGCGCCATACTGGCCGTTGCCGAGATAATAGCGCCCGACGGACATCTCCTTGCCGGCCAGCTGGTCGGACGCGACGACAAGCTTGTCGCGCGCATCCTTGGCATATTCGCTGTTCGGATAGGACGAGATCAGCAGGCTATAGGTGTCGATGGCGTCCTGGGAGATCTGCTGGTCGCGGGTGATGTCGCGGATCTGGCCATAATAGGAATTGCCCTTGAGGTAGAGCACATAGGCCGTCTCCTGCGAGGAGGGATAGACGGCAAGATAGCGGTCCGCGGCCATGATGGCCTCGTCATACCGGCCGATGCGGTAATTAGCGTAGACCTGCATCATCTTCGCCTTCTCGGCGAATTCCGAATAGGGGTGCTGGCGCTCGAGCTTCTCGAACGTGCCGACCGCCGTCACGAAGCGCTGCTGGTCCATTTCGGCCAGGCCCTGCGAGTAGAGCGTATTGGCAGGAATGATCGGCTCTTCGGCGATCTTGGCTGCGCCAAAGAGGCTGCAGCCGGCGAGCGTGACCACCACCAGACCGGTGGCGACGAGCCGGACGGCCCGGCTGGAAATACCCGCAAGTGCGTTGATTGTCACGAAACGCCCCATTCTCTTAACACGCCGAACCTCAGTGCGGCCTAGACACCAAATCCAACCAAACTGTGGCGGCCTAGCCGACCGAACGCAGATAGGGCTGGACGGCGATCCCCTCCGGCATGTCGTCGAGCGCATCGAACGCCAACGGCAATTGCTCGGCGGTTACTACCTCATAATTGGCCTCGCTGGCAAACAAACCATGAAGAACGAGCGCATTGAGTGCATGCCCGCCCTTGTAGGACCGGAAGCGCCCGTAAATCGGCAGCCCGCAGAGCGCCAGATCCCCCACCGCGTCGAGCAGCTTGTGGCGCACGAACTCGTCTTCGTAGCGCAGCCCGCCGGGATTGAGGATCCGGTCGTCCTCGACCGTAATGGAATTGTCGAGCGAGGAGCCGAGCGCGTAGCCGGCCTGCCGCAGGATGCGCGCATCGCGGGCGAAGCCGAAGGTGCGGGCGCGCGAGACGTCCTCGGCATAACGCCGCGGGGTCCAGTCGAAGATCATGCGCTGACGCCCGATGACCTTGCTGTCGAAATCGATCTCGAGGTCGAAGGCGCGGCCGTTATAGGGCTCGAGCGCGGCCGAAGCCTCGTTGTTGCGCACCAGCACCTGCCGCATGATCTTGATGTAGCGGCGGGGCGCAGGCTGCACGTCGAGCCCGATGGCGCGAATCGCATCCACATAGGGCGCTGCGCTGCCATCGAGGATCGGGCATTCGGGCCCGTCTACGGTGATGAGGGCGTTATCGACGCCAAGCCCGCTCAGCGCCGAGACCACATGCTCGACCGTCGCGACGCTGGCGCTGTCGCCCAGATCGAGCGTGGTGCAGAGCGTGGTGCGCGTGACGCGGGAGAAATGCACCGGAACCGGCCCGACCTGCGAGCCATCGGCGAACTTGCGGATGATTCTGTAGCCCGTCTCCGGGGCCGCCGGGGCAATGGTGAGGGTGACGGGCAGACCACCATGGACACCGAAACCGCTGAACTCTAGCGCACCTGCAAGAGTGCGCTGGCGGGCCGAAAGTTTATGCATTGAAATCCTACCCCGGTGTCTGGGACGACGCTGAAGTCTTAACCAAAAAGAAACCGGCGCGGAAGCCGCGCCGGCATGTCTCATCTGCGGTTCCGAGCGACCCGCCTAGCCATGCTTGCGCAGGAAGGACGGGATCTCCAGCTGGTCCTTGGCGGGCTGCTGAGCCTGCTGGCGACCATGGGGATCGAGCTGCCCCTGAGCGCCCGGCGCATAGCCGCGCGGCTGGGAAACCCTAGGCGCTCCGGCCTCTATGGCGCTGCGTGCCGCCGCATCGTCGGCGCTGGAAATCGCCGGCTCTTCGTGATGGGGCTGCTCGGACGGGCGCAGGCTCGAGGCAACGTTCGAGGCGAGACGCTTGAAGAGCGCACGGGCATTGCGCGGCTCTGCGTCCTGACGATCTGCCGGCTCAAGTGACCTTCTGGCAACAGGGGGCAGCTCCTCGGTGCGGGGCATGCGCCGCTGCAGCGCGGGGCGCTCGGCATTGGAGGGCACGTAGGCGCTGGGGACCGGCTGATCCTCGATGCGGGGCGATTCGTCATAGACGTCGTGATGGGCTTCGACGGCCGAGGGGATGTAGGGCTCGACGGTGACCCCGTCATCCTCGGCATAGGCGCCATAGCCGTGATCGTCATGGGTGATGGCTTCGGCGACAGCCGCTTCCACCTGGGTCTCGATCGTATCGACGACCTGCTGCATCTGCGGGGCGGGCTGGGCCTGGGGCGCGGCCTGCTGCGGTGCGGGACGGCGCACGGCGAGCGGGGTGCGCGACGGGCTGGCCTTCACCGGCTCGAGCGCCTGGACCATGGTGGCGTCCGTACCGGTCGCGACGACCGAGACGCGGATCGAGCCGTTCATGGAGCTGTCGTAGGTTGCCCCGAGGATGATGTTGGCATCCGAATCCACTTCCTCGCGGATGCGGCTTGCGGCTTCGTCGACCTCGTAAAGGGTAAGGTCCGGACCGCCGGTGATCGAGATGAGGAGCCCGCGAGCGCCCTGCATCGACACATCGTCGAGCAGCGGATTGGCGATCGCCGCTTCGGCAGCGTGGCGCGCACGATCGTCGCCAGAGGCTTCGCCGGTGCCCATCATCGCCTTGCCCATGCCGCGCATGACGGCCCGAACGTCGGCGAAGTCGAGGTTGATGAGGCCTTCCTTGACCATGAGGTCGGTGATGCAGGCGACGCCCGAGAACAGCACCTGATCGGCCATTGCGAAGGCGTCGGCGAAGGTCGTCTTCTCGTTGGCGACGCGGAAGAGGTTCTGGTTGGGGATGACGATGAGGGTGTCGACATGGCGGTGAAGCTCGTCGATGCCGTCCTCGGCCAGCCGCGCACGGCGATTGCCCTCGAAGGAGAACGGCTTGGTCACCACGCCAACGGTGAGGATGCCCTGCTCGCGAGCGGCCCGCGCAATCACCGGCGCCGCGCCGGTGCCGGTGCCGCCGCCCATGCCCGCGGTGATGAACACCATGTGCGAGCCGGAAAGGTGGTCGTTGATCTCGTCGAAGCTCTCCTCGGCGGCCGCGCGGCCAACTTCGGGGTGCGAGCCGGCGCCCAGGCCCTCGGTGACCGAGACGCCGAGCTGGATGATCCGCTCGGCCTTGGAGAGGGCCAGCGCCTGCGCATCGGTGTTGGCGACGACGAAATCGACCCCGTCGAGACCCGAAGAGATCATGTTGTTGACGGCATTGCCGCCGGCCCCGCCGACACCGAACACGGTGATGCGGGGTTTAAGTTCCTGGATGTCGGGAATCGTGAGGTTGATGGTCATTGCTGGCCCCATAGGTGGCGTGTTGGGTTAAGATTTACGCGCGAATTCGTTAACCGGACCCTAACAATTGGCCCGATTTCGTTAACGCTGGCGCAAAATGCAACGTCACGGCGGCTCTGTTTGCATCTCGTTAACCACACCTGTCTGGTGAAGACCCGCCGCCAACCCATTGTCCGGAATCGACTTCTTTCCGAACGCCAAGTTGCACCTTCACGTTATATAACCGCTATGTTATATTCATGCGTTTTCTGAGCCGAGGCAGAGGAGCAAAAAATGCCTCGGCCGCCCGGACGCAAAGCGTGAGGAGACGCAGATGAGCAAGATAACGCCGTTTCTCTGGTTCAACGACCAGCTCGAGGAGGCGATGGACTTCTATACGGGTCTGTTTCCCGACGGTCGGATCCTGAAGATCGTGCGCCACGGCAAGAATGGCATGGGGCCTGAGGGCAGCGCGTTCACCGCCGAGTTCGAACTGGCAGGCCAACGCTTTTCGGGCATCAATGGGGGCCCGCATTTCAACTTCAACGAGGCGGTGTCCTTCGTCATCGACTGCGCCGATCAGGCCGAGGTCGATCGCTATTGGGAGGCGCTGACCGGCAATGGCGGGGCCGAGAGCCAATGTGGCTGGTGCAAGGACCGGTTCGGGGTCTCCTGGCAGGTGGTGCCCCGGCAGCTTCACGCCACGATCAACGGGCCCGATGCCGAAGGCGCCGCCCGCGCCACCCAAGCGATGCTGAAGATGCGCAAGATCGATGTCGCGAGCCTCGAGCGCGCTTATGCGGGGGTCTAGGCCCCTGCCCGCTCAGAAGCTGGCGCGCAGCCAGTTGCCCACGCGCGCCAGATAGCCATCGGTGCCGGTGAGCTTGTAGCCTGAGCGCGGCTCGGCATATTCGGCGCCGCAGACCTGCGGATAGATGAGCATGCCCGAGACCGCCGCAAAGCCCGGCCCCTTGGCCATTTCGGGCAGCCCCGAAATGCCCATGGGACGCCCGTTGCGCACATTGCGCGCCAGGACCCGGCGTGCGACTTCGGGCAGCCCGGTTAATTCGCTCGCCCCGCCGGTCAGGACGAAGCGGCGCCCGCACAGATCCATCATGCCCGTCGCCTGCATGCGGTCGCGGATGGCGGTGAGGATTTCTTCGACCCGCGGACGCAGGATGCGGGTGAGGTGCGAGCGCGGGATCTGGCCCGGAGCTTCGTGGGGTGTCGAGCCGACGGGCACCACGGGAATGAGCTCGCGCTCATCGGCCTGGCCGGGCAGCACGCTGCCATAGAGGGTCTTCAGCCGCTCGGCATCGGCGACGCTGATCGAGAGCTGGCGCGCAACGTCGAGGGTCAGGTGATGGCCGCCGATGGCGATGGCATCGGCGTAGACGAGGTTGCCTTCGGAGAACACCGAGACAGATGTCGTCGCGCCGCCGAAATCGATGCAGGCAACGCCGAGCTGCGCCTCGTCGTCGACGAGCGTAGCAAGGCCGCTGGCATAGGGCGTCGCCATCAGCGCCTCGACCTGCAGATGGCAGCGATGGAGCACGAGCTCGATGTTGCGCATGGCGAGCGTTTCGGCGCTGACGGTGGCGACATCGACGCTGAGCCGCTCCCCCACCATGCCGCGCGGTTCCTTGATGCCCTTCTGGCCATCGAGGGCGTAGCCGATGGGCAGCGCGTGAACGATCGAGCGCTCGGGCCGGATCGAGCGCTCGTTGACCGCGCGCAGCACGCGCTGGATGTCGCGGCGCTCCACTTCCTGACCGCCCAGATTGACGGTCGCCGAGAAGGTTTCCGAGCCGAGACGCCCGGCGGTGACATTGACGATGACCGAATGGACGGTGAGGCCCGCCCCGCGCTCGGCCATGCCGACGACGGTGCGCACGGCCTGCTCGGCCTTGTCGAGATCGCTGATCACGCCGCTCTTGATGCCGCCGGACGGGCCGTAGCCGAAGCCGATCACCTCGGCATTGTGCGTGCGACCGCGGAGGGCCTTGCCTTCAGGACGCGGGGTGAGACGCGCAATGACGCAGCAGATCTTGGTCGAGCCGATATCGAGCACGGACACCAGGGTGGTCCGCCCCGGCTGCACCGGCTTCAGTCGCGAGGTCATCGCTTCGGTCATCATCGAGATTATCCCTGCGAAAGCCCTATTCGTCCTCGCGGACGGTCTGCCGGAGGGCAACGATGCCCGGCACGCGCAGATCGATCAGCGTAAGATCGCGATCGAGCAGAGCGTATTGGTTCTGGTAGGTCTCGAGCTGGACGAGCGCCTGGGCTACGCCCATCTCGGGCAGCTGCACGCGCAGCCCTGAGCGATAGACGATGTCCCAGCGCCGGTCGCCGATGCGCGAGAGCGCGACGATGCCGGTATTGAGAGCCGAATGACGCTCGAGGGCCCGGATCATGACCATCGCATCGTCCGCCGCGCCGTCGCCGATGACGAGCGGCAGGCCCGAAAACCCGTCGCCGGCCTCCGCGATCTGGGCGCCGGTCTGGTCGACGAGGAAGGTGACCCCGTCAATGCGCCAGCGGGCGACCGGGGTCTTCTCGGTGATCTCGACCTCGACATTGCCCGGATAGATCTTGCGGATGGTGGCGGTCTCGACCGCGGGCAGCTTCATGATGCGCTCGCGGGCGGCTTCGGCGTCGAAATTGAGGGTGGAGGCCTGGGGCTCGAGGGCGAGGGCGGCAAAGAGGTCGGCTTCGGCAGTCAGCCCCTGCCCCGCGAACGAGATCTGGGCGATCGCAAAGCCGGCTTCGGCAAACTGGCTCTGGGCGAGCTCGCCGACGGTGGCGGCGCCGAGCGCGATATGCTCGCGCACCTGGTAGAGACCGGCCGCGACGGCAAGGAGCACGAGGGCAAGCAATACGCGCAGCACCGCGATCCGGTGCAACACCCACACATGCCCCGCCCCGATCAGGGCGCGGCGCGCAGGGTTCGACAGCGGGACCGGGAGGCGGCGCGGATCGACGAGCGTCGCCGACGCCGTCATGTGCCTCGTGCCTACCTGTTGCAACTCGCGTCCTCCACCATCCAGGCGACGAGATCCTCGAAGGCATGCCCGGCATGGGCAGCCTGTTCGGGGACCAGGGACGTCTCGGTCATGCCTGGCTGGGTGTTGATCTCCAGGCAGACGAGCTCCCCGTCCGGCCCTGCCGCGTCGTTGAACCGGAAGTCCGTCCGCGTGACGCCGCGGCAGCCGATCGCGGCATGGGCCTTGAGGCTCATCTTCTGCACTTTGTCGTAAATATTCGGTGAAACCTGCGCCGGGATGACGTGCGCGGAGCCGCCTTTGGCGTACTTAGCCTCATAATTGTAAAAGGCGAGATCGGTGACGATCTCGGTGACCCCGAGCGCGACGTCACCCATCACCGCACAGGTGAGTTCGCGCCCCGGAATGAAGCGCTCCACCATCAGCATCTCCCCGCCCTTCCAGTCGGCGCCAAGGATTTCCTGAGGCGGATGGGACTGGCCGGACTTGACGATGAAGATGCCGACCGAAGAGCCATCGGCGATGGGCTTGACCACATAGGGCGGCGCCATGACGTGGCCGCGGGCCACCTCATCGCGGGAGGCGACGACATGGTCGGTGACCGGGATGCCGGCGGCCTTGAAGGCGATCTTGGCCTGGTGCTTGTCCATGGCGAGCGCCGAGGCGAGCACGCCAGAATGGGTGTAGGGGATGCGCAGGAATTCGAGCAGACCCTGGATGGTGCCGTCTTCCCCATAGCGCCCGTGGAGCGCGTTGAAGACAACGTCGGGCGCGACTGCGCGCAGGCGCTCGGCGACGTCGTAGCCAACATCGATCTCGGTCACCTCATAGCCGCCGCGCCGCAGCGCATCGGCGCAGCCGCGACCGGAGCGCAGGGAAACCTCGCGCTCGTTGGAAAGACCGCCCATGAGGACGGCGACATGCTTGCCCATGAACAGGCCTTTCGTGCTGGTGCGGCTCAGACCGCGCCGGTGAAGACGTCGCCGTCGAGGAACTCGCGAACCTCGCGGCCCGGCAGGAAATGGCCCATGCGCCGGATTTCCCAGTTGAGCGAGATGCCCTGGGTGTCGCGCACCCGGGATCGCACGGTCTCGCCCAGCGTCTCGATGTCGTAGGCGTCGGCCACACCGAGGTTGAGCAGGAAATTGGCGTGCAATTCGCTCATCTGCGCCCCGCCTACGGTGAGCCCGCGGCAGCCGGCGGCATCGATCAGCTTCCAGCTCGAATGGCCTTCGGGATTCTTGAAGGTCGATCCGCCAGTCTTGGCCTTGGTCGGCTGGCTCGACTCGCGCTTTTCAGTGATCTCGCGCATGCGGGCAAGGATGTCGTCCCTGTCGCCCTCGAAGCCCTGAAAGACCGCGGACGTGAAGACCGCGCCCCGCGGTCCGTTCGACTTGCGGTAGCGATAGGCCATGTCGGCATTGCTGAGCGTCACGATCTCGCCGTCTCGCGTCACGGCGCGGAGCTCGACCATGCGGTCGCGCGTCTCGGTGCCGTAGCAGCCGGCATTCATGTAGAGCGCCCCGCCGATGCCGCCGGGAATGCCGCGATAAAAGGTCAGCCCGTCGATCCCGGCTTCCGCCGCCGCCGTCGCGACCTTGACGTCGGGCAGCGCCGTGCCCACGCGGAGCCGATGCCCCTCAAGGACCTCGACGCCGCCGAATCCGCGCGCGCTGAGGCGGATGACGACCCCATCGAGCCCGCCATCGCGGATGAGCAGGTTCGAGCCGAGCCCGATGGTCGTGACCCGGATCTCGGCGGGCAGGTGCTTGAGGAAGAGCGCGAGGTCCGCCTCGTCGGCCGGCTGGAAGAAGAGCTGGGCCGGCCCGCCGACGCGGAACCAGGTGACCTCCGAAAGCGGCTGGTTGGGAATGAGGCGCCCACGGATTTCGGAGATCCAGGGCTCGAACTGCGGGATCAGGTCGGGAAAGCTCATGCCGCCGCCTCAGGCTCTTCGCCGATCAACGCGCCGAGCTCGCCGGGGAGCGCGGCGGCCCATTGGGTGATGTTGCCGGCCCCGAGGCAGACGACGTAGTCGCCCTCGGCCACCCGGCTCGCGAGCAGCGGCGCCAGGGCTTCGGCGCGGTCGATGACCCGCGCATCCCGATGCCCGCGGGCGCGGATGCGCGCGACGAGCTCTTCATGGGTGACCCCTTCTATCGGCGCTTCGCCGGCCGCGTAGACCGGAGCGACGATGACGGTATCGGCATCGTAAAAGCAGGTGGCAAAATCGTCGAAGAGATCCTTGAGCCGGCTGTAGCGGTGAGGCTGGACGACGGCGATCACGTCGCGGCGCGCCGATTGCCGTGCGGCCCGAAGGACAGATGCGATCTCGACCGGATGGTGGCCGTAATCATCGATGACGGTCACACCGCCGACGACGCCGGTGCGGGTGAAGCGGCGCTTGACGCCTGAGAAATTCTTCAGGCCCTTGCGGATGGCCTCGGCAGGCACATGCAGCTGGTCGGCGACGGCGATCGCGGCGACGGCGTTGAGCGCATTGTGCTCCCCGGGCATGGGCAGCTCGAGCCCGTCGATGCGCAGCTGCGTGAGCCGGATGCGATCGCGGATCTCGACCGAGAACCGGCTGATCCCGTCGGCGATCTCGAGGTCGACGAGGCGCACGTCCGCCTGCGGGTTCTGCCCGTAGGTGATGACGCGGCGGTCGCGGATTTCCCCGACCAGCGCCTGGACCTCGGGGTGGTCGAGGCACATGACGGCAAAGCCGTAGAACGGCACGTTCTCGACGAAGTTCAAGAACGCCTTCTTGACCCCGGCGAAATCGCGGTAGTGGTCCAGATGCTCGGGATCGACATTGGTGACCACCGCGACGTCGGCCGGCAGCTTGACGAAGGTACCGTCGCTCTCATCGGCCTCGACGACCATCCAATCGCCCTCGCCCAGCCGCGCATTGGTGCCATAGGCGTTGATGATGCCGCCATTGATGACGGTGGGATCGAGCCTGCCGGCATCCAGCAGCGCCGCAACCATGGTGGTGGTCGTCGTCTTGCCGTGCGTGCCGCCGATGGCGATCGCGTTCTTGAAGCGCATGATCTCGGCGAGCATCTCGGCCCGCCGCACGACCGGCAGTGCGCTGGCGCGCGCGGCCATCAGTTCGGGGTTGTCCTTGCGGATGGCCGAGGAGACGACGACGACGGCCGCGTCCTTCAGATTTTCGGCGCTCTGACCAATCTCGACCGGAATGCCCATCTCGCGCAGGCGCTGGACATTGGGGCTGTTGGCGCTGTCGGATCCGCGCACCTTGTAGCCCTGGTCGTGCAGGATCTCGGCAATGCCGCTCATCCCGATCCCGCCAATGCCGATGAAATGCACCGGCCCTATGTCGCGCGGCATCTTCATGGGCGCTCTCTTTCTTTTATTTGTTGCCGGAAGTCTTCTTGTTGGCGAGGGCCTCCGCCGCATCGGCGAGGCGCTCGACGGCCTCGGGCTGGCCCTGCGCCCGCGCTGCCGCAGCGGCCTTCACCAGCGACTCCGGCTCACCGAAAAGTGAGGCCAGCCGAGTGCCAAGCGAAAGCGGCGAAAGCGTGGCCTGCTCGGCGATCCACCCGCCCCCTGCCCGGTCGAGGAAGAGCGCATTGTTCTTCTGATCGGCATCGAGGGCGCCTGGCAGCGGGATGAGGATGGCCGGCCGGCCGACCACGCAGAGCTCGGCGATGGTCGAGGCCCCCGAGCGTGCGATAACCAGATGGCTCGCCGCCATCCGCTCCGGGAGATCCCCGAAGAAGGTCGATATTTCGACGTTGACCTTGGCAAGCCGGTAGGCCTCGGCGACCCGGTCGAGATCCTCCCGCCGGCATTGCTGGGTCACCTCGAGCCGCGAGCGCAGCTCGGGCGGGAGGGTGGCGATGGCGGCGGGCACGAGATCGGCGAACGCGCTGGCGCCCTGGCTTCCCCCGAAGACGAGAACGCGGATCGGCCCCTCCGGCTCGATGGCCGGATAGGGAATGCCGGTTACCGCCCGCACCCGGTCGCGCACCGGATTGCCGACGACGAGGGTCTTGTCGGCAAAGGGTTCGGCGCGCAGCGTATCGGCAAAGCTCAGCGCCAGGATCTGGGCGAAGCGGGCGAGCGCCTTGTTGGCGCGGCCGAGCACGGCATTCTGTTCGTGCAGGATGCCCGGCACGCGCAGGAGCCGCGCGGCGAGGAAGGGCGGAAAGGTCGGATACCCGCCGAACCCGATTACGGCGTCCGCGGTGACGCGGCTGAGCTTACCGCCCGCAACGAAGATGCCATAGAGGATCTTGAAGCCGGCGATGGTGAACTTGATCGGATTGCGGATCGAGGGCGTCGCGGCCGGGACGACATGGATTTCCTCGGCCGGAAAATCCTCGCCATAGCTTGCGACGCGATGGTCGGTCATCAGGTGGATGAGATGGCCGCGGCGCCGCAGCTCCTGCGCAAGCGCCATGGCGGGGAAGAGATGGCCGCCCGTGCCGCCGGCCATGAGGACGAAGGTGCTCATTCGGCAGGCGCCAGTGCTGTGCGGTAGAGGGGCAGGCCGGTGGCGATGCGCTCCTGCGGCTTTTCGCGGGTCAGGGCGAGCATCAGCCCCATGCCGAAGGCGATGGCGAGCATGGACGTGCCGCCATAGGAGACGAAGGGCAGCGTCATGCCCTTGGGCGGGATGAGGTTGAGGTTCACCGCAAGATTGATGCCGCACTGCATGGCGAACTGGATCGCGATGGTGGAGGCCGCAAGGCGCGCGAAAAGGTTCGACTGGCGCTGCGCAGCAAGGAGCGCCCGCACGACGATGAAGGCGATGAGCCCGACGAGGACGAGGCAGAAGAGAATGCCGAATTCGCCGGCCGCTGCCGAGAACACATAGTCGGCATGGGCGTCGGGGATCAGCTTCTTGGCGATCGATTCACCCGGGCCGCGCCCGAACCAGCCGCCCTCGAGAAGCGACTGGAGCGCGCGATCGACCTGATAGGTATTCCCGCCGCCATCGGGGTTGATGAAGGTATCGATACGGCGCGCGAAGTGAGGAAAGAACATGTAGGCGCCAAAGAGCATGGCGACCGCTGCGCCGGCAAGCCCGAAGATGATGACCCAGGAAATGCCCGAGAGGAAGAGCAGCACCGCCCAGGTGGCGAAGACCAGCGCCGTCTGCCCGATATCGGGCTGCAGCAACAGCGCGGCGATGATGACCCCGAGCAGCACGGTGGCAATGGTCCGCGCAGGCATTTCGGGCCGCTTCATGCTCTCCGAAAAGAGCCACGCGCCGATAATGGCATAGGCCGGCTTCACGAACTCGGAGGGCTGGACGGACTGGCCGAAGGCCGAGATCCAGCGCCGCGCGCCCTTGACCTCGACGCCGAAGCGCAGCGTGGCCCAGAGCAGCACCACGCTGCCGCAGAGCATGACGAGCGCCGCCCAGCGCGCCTGCCGCTGGCTCATCAGCGAGGCCAGGACCATGACGGCGATCGCCGGCGGCACGAAGAGGCTGTGACGGATGATGAAGTGATAGGGGCTGAGGCCGAGCCGCTCGGCCACGGGGGGGCTTGCCGCGAAACTCAGCACGACGCCGGCGATCATCAGCAGGACCAGCGCACCAAGCAGCTGGCGGTCGACCGTCCACCACCATTCGGCGAGACGTGTCTTTCTTTCCCGTGAGAACATGGCGCAGCGCCGGCCCGTGGGCCGGTCTCCATCTGGTGAGGATGGGGCATCCTAGGCCGGCGATGGTTAGCAAATCGCAACCGCCAATGGCATTTTGGGAGGGCGGCAAACTTGTGTGCCCAACCCTGCCGGCCTATCTTAAACAGGACCGGGCGGAGGTTAACATGAACGAGCGCATCGAGATTTCTGACGACGACATGCTTTCCGCCCTTGTGGCGCGCCTGGGGCGCGGCGAGAAGGTGGAGCTGACCCGCGACGGAAAGCTCGTCGCTGAAATTGTAGATCGAGCGGATCCGCCTAGCTACGATCCCGAAGCTGCCAAGTCTGCGGCCGCGCGGATGATCGCCAGGCGGAAGGGACAAACTCTGGGCGGCATCACAATCAGAGAGTTGATCGACGAGGGTAGGCGATATTGATCGTCGCTGACGCCTCGATCGCCGTAGCCTGGCAGTTCGAGGACGAGGCGACGGCCGAGATCGATGCAGTGCTGCGAGACGTGGCCATTGGCGGAGCGATCGTTCCCGCACTTTGGCACCTCGAAGTTGCCAATAGCCTGCTCTCCGCGTGCCGGCGGAAGCGCATGTCTCTGGCGGCCCGATCGCTGGCGCTCGATGAGCTCATGCGGCTGCCCGTGACCATCGACCTCGAAACCGACAAACACGCCTGGAGCGCAACGCTCGATCTTGCCGACCGGCACGGTCTCACCGTTTACGATGCGGCTTACCTCGAGCTTGCGCAGCGACGCCGCCTGCCGCTCGCGACGCTCGACCGGCAGCTGAGAGCTGCGGCTGAAGCTGCGGGCGTGCCGACCCTGCCCTGAGGGTCAGCGCAACTTCAGCGAGCTGAGCCCGATAAGGGCGAGAACGAAGGCGATGATCCAGAAGCGGATGACGACCTGACTCTCGGTCCAGCCCATGTGCTCGAAATGATGGTGGATGGGCGCCATCTTGAAGACCCGCTTGCCGGTCAGGCGGAACGAGACGACCTGCACGATGACCGAGACGGTCTCGAGCACGAAGAGCCCGCCGATGATCGCAAGGACGATCTCGTGCTTGGTGGCGACGGCAATGGCGCCGAGCCCGCCGCCGAGCGCGAGGGAACCGGTATCGCCCATGAAGATCTGCGCCGGGGGCGCATTGAACCAGAGAAAGCCGAGCCCGGCGCCGATCAGCGCCCCGCAGACGACGGCGAGTTCGCCCGTGCCGGGAACGAAATTGATGAAGAGATAGTCCGCAAACGTCTGGTTGCCGACGAGATAGGCGATGAGCCCGAAACAGCCCGCAGCGATCATCACCGGCACGATGGCGAGCCCGTCCAGCCCATCGGTGAGGTTCACCGAATTGCCGGCCGCGACGATGACGAACGCGCCGAAAATGACGAAGAATATGCCGAGATCGAGCGCGAGCCCCTTCACGAAGGGGAAAAGCAGCGAGGTGGCGATCGCCGGATCAGACATCACCGAAATGGCGTAGCAGGCCATGGCCGCGATGATCGCCTCGAGCGCGAGCCGCTGCCGCCCCCCGAAGCCCTTGTGCGACATGCGCTTGACCTTGAGATAGTCGTCATAGAGCCCGATGGCGCCGAAGCTCACCGTGACCGCGAGCACCACCCAGACATAGCCATTGCCCAGATTGGACCAGAGGAGCGTCGAGATGACCGCACCTGCAAGGATCATGATACCGCCCATGGTGGGCGTGCCCTTCTTGGTCAGAAGGTGACCCTGCGGGCCGTCTTCGCGGATCGGCTGGCCACGGCCCTGCTTGACGCGCAGCAGGCTGATGATCCCCGGCCCGAAGACGAGCACGAAGAAAAGCGCCGTGACGACGGCGCCGGCGGTTCGGAATGTTGTGTAGCGGAACACGTTAAAGGCCGTGAGCGTGTCGCCCAGCTGGCCAAGGAAATAGAGCATAAGTTACGTGTCCTCGAATAGCCCAGCCCGGCCGGTCATGAAAATCGGCCGCGTATCTCGTGCACCAGGCCCGCCAGCCTTACCCCGTTCGACCCTTTGATCATAACTGCATCGCCATATGCAAGGGCGTTGAGGACGGGCTCCACCACCTCGTCGACCCCGCTCACATGCAGGGTGACATGCGCCTCCCCCAGCGCTTCGGCGAGGGCGGACATGGCAGGCCCCACGAGGAACACGGCCTCTGCGCCGGTGGCGCGGACGTGCCCGGCGAGCGCGGCATGCATGGCCGGACCCTCGGCGCCGAGCTCGAGCATGTCGCCCAGCACCAGCACCTTGCGCCCGCCGGGGGCGGCCTGCGCCGCAAACACATCCATCGCCGCCTGCATGGACGCGGTGTTGGCGTTGTAGCTTTCGTCAATGAGAAGGAGCTTCTTCTCGCCGCTGCCGAGGAGCCTTGCGGCGCCACGGCCCTCCCCTGCACTGAACCCGGCGAGCGCCTCGAGCGCAACCGGCCGCTCGACCCCCGAAAGATGGGCGACGATGAGCGCGGCCAGCGCGTTTGCGGCCATGTGCCGGCCGGGCACGTTGAGGGTTAGGGTGAACTCATCGCCGGCGTGGGCGATGCTGGCGCGGGTCGTGCCCGCGAGGATCTCGCAGGACAGGATGCGCCACTCGGCGCGCTCGGAAAAGCCGTAGGTGATGACCGAGCCCACCTCCGCCGCCTCGGCCTCCTTGAGCAGGATGTCGAGCTGGCCGTGATCGGCATTGATGACGGCCGTGCCGCCCGGCTCGAGACCCGAGTAGATTTCGGCCTTGGCCCGCGCTATGGCTTCGATCGACCCCAGCATTTCCAGATGTGCCGGCGCGATGGCGGTGATGACGGCGACATGCGGTCGGACCATCTCGGAAAGCGGACCGATCTCGCCGGCATGGTTCATGCCGATCTCGAAGACGCCGAATTGCGCCGAGCGGGGAAGCCGCGCAAGGGTCAGCGGGACGCCCCAGTGATTGTTGAAGCTCTTGATCGATGCGTGGGTCTCGCCGGCGGCCGAGAGGACCGTTCGGATCGCTTCCTTGGTCGTGGTCTTGCCCACGCTGCCGGTGACCGCGACGATCTGCGCCCGGCTGCGCTCGCGGGCCGCTTCCCCGAGGTCCCGCAGCCCGTCGAGCGGATCGGAGACGACGATGAGCCCGTCCTCGCCGAGCGCATCGGCGCGGTTCCGACACACCAGCGCTGCGGCGGCGCCCGCATCGAGTGCCTTGGCAACGAAGTCATGGCCATCGAACCGGTCGCCCTGGATGGCGACGAAGAGCGCCCCGGGCGCGATATCGCGACTGTCGATCGACACCGAGCCGATCCGGGTTGCCGGATCGAGGCCTCGCGCCTCCCCACCGGTGGCGGACAGGATTTCCTCGACGCTCCAGAGCGCTTTCATGATCGGATGGCCTCGGCGACGACTTCGTGGTCGGAGAAGTGATGCTTGGTAGTGCCGATGATCTGGTAATCCTCATGGCCCTTGCCGGCAACAAGCAGCACGTCACCGGGCTGAAGGGTGGCCACAGCCGCGCCAATGGCCTCGCGGCGATCACCGATCTCTCGAGCGCCCGGTGCGGCGGCAAGGATTTCCGCGCGGATCGATGCGGCGTCCTCAGTTCGCGGATTGTCGTCGGTCACGATCACGCGGTCAGCGAGCCGGACCGCCACCTCGCCCATCATCGGCCGCTTGCCGCGGTCCCGATCCCCGCCGGCCCCGAAAACGAGATGAAGCTGCCCGCTGGCATAGGGCCGGAGGGCCAGGAGCGCCGTTTCGAGCGCGACGGGCTTGTGCGAATAGTCGACGAAGACGGCGGCGCCGTTGTGCTGGCCGACGAGTTCGAGCCGCCCCTTGGCGCCCTTGAGCTCCGGTAGTGCGGCAAGCCCGTCCTCGGCGGCAACCCCGGTCGCCATGGCGAGGGCGAGCGCGGTCAGGGCGTTGTGCACCTGGAAGGCGCCGGTGAGCGGGAGGTGGAAGCTGACGGGACGTCCCGCGAGCCTGCCGCTGATGCGCTGGCCGTACCCCTCGTTCTCGACGGTTTCGAAGGAAAAGAAGCTGCCCTCGCGTCCGATGCCGGCAATGCGCGCGCCCCGGGCCTCAGCTGCCGCACAAAAGGCACCAGCCTCGGCATCGTCGAGATTGACGACGGCCGTGCCCCCGGGACGCAGCAGATCGGTGAAAAGGCGCAGTTTGGCGTTGCGATAGCTCGCCATGTCGGGGTGATAGTCGAGATGATCGCGGCTGAGATTGGTGAAGGCGACCGCCTCAAAGCTCATGCCGTCGAGACGGCGCTGGTCGAGGCCGTGGCTCGAGGCCTCGAGCGCAACATGCTGGATGCCCCGCGAGGCCAGACCCTGCAGGTCACGATGGAGGGTCAGCGAATCCGGGGTCGTCAGCGCCCCGGGGACAAGGCCTTGGGCCGTTTCCACGCCAAGCGTGCCGAGGCTCGCCGCCGGCCTGCCGGTGGCTTCCCAGATCTGGCGGGTGAAGGCGGCGACGGACGTCTTGCCATTGGTGCCGGTGACGGCCACGGCGACGGATGGCTGCAGCGCATGGGCACGCGCGGCGGCACGAGCGTAGGCCGCCCGGACATCGTCGACGACAATGACGGGCAGGCCGGGGTCGCTATCCGGCGCGCGGTCCGAGACCATGATGGCCGCCCCGCGCGCCGCCGCGTCGGCCGCAAAACGATCCCCATGGACCGACGATCCGGGTAGCGCGAAAAAGGCTTCGCCGGCGCCAAGGGCGCGGCTATCGGCATTGAGACCCTGAACGCTCAATTCGGGCAGGCTTGCGGCTGTGCTGCCGGCGAGCAGTTCGGACAGTGAAATGGCCAAGGCGGTCGAATCCCGATTGAGTGCCGACCGAATCTATCGCATCGGCAGGCGCGGCGGAACCGGCCATGCAGCGGCCCGGCGCCTCAGCGCATTGCCGCCTGCACGATCGCGGCGTCGAGGCCCTCGTTGAAATCGGGCTTGATGCCGAGCATGGGCGCGATGCGCTGCACGATGCGGCCGCTCATCTCGCCCGCATTCCAGCCCGCCGTACGGCCCGATTGCGCATTTTCGGCCTCGGGTTCGTCGATCAGGATGACGATTGCGTAGCGCGGGTCTTCGAGCGGGAAAGCCGACGAAAAGACGTTCAGCACCTTGTCGGAAGAATAGCGTCCGTTGACGACTTTTTCGGCCGTTCCGGTCTTGCCGCCGAGCCGATACCCGGCGGCGAGCCGGTTCATCCGCGTGCCCGAGCCCTCGAGCGCGTTGAGGCGCATCAGATAGCGGATCTCCTGGCTGGTCGCCGGGGAGATGACGGGTTTGTAGAGCTGACGGGCCGCGTCGAGGTCGCGCTTGTAGAGCGTCGGGTTCACCATGAAGCCGTCATTGACGAAGGCGGCGGTGGCGACCGCCATGTGGAGCGGGCTGATCGAGAGGCCGTGCCCGAACGATGCGGTGGCCGCGACGATCTCCGAGAAGGTGGCCGGCACGACGGGATCGCGCATTTCGGGCAGTTCGAACGGCACCCGCTTGTCGAAACCGAGCGTGGTCAGGAAGGCGCGGAACTCGTCCTTGCCCATGGCCTGCATGATGCGGATCGTGCCGATGTTGGAGGAGTATTTGTAGACTTCCGACGCATCGAGCACGCGATGCTTGGCGTGGAAATCGTCGATGGTGAAACGCCCGAAGCGAATGCCGAACCGGGCATCGAACTGATCGGTGATCTTGACCCGACCGCTATCGAGGGCGCCGGCGAAAGTCACCGTCTTCATGGTCGAGCCCAGCTCGAAAATGCCCGAGGTGATGCGATTGAAGCGGTCTTTTTCGAGCGCCGTCGCCGGTACGTTCGGGTCGAAATCGGGGAGCGAGGACAGGGCGAGCACCTCGCCGGTGCGCACATCGAGGATGACGCCGGCGGCCGCGATCGCGTGATAGCGCGTCAGCGCGTCGGTCAGCTCCTGGTGGAGGACGTGCTGCACGCGCATGTCGATCGAGAGCTCCACCGGCGCCAGCTCGCGCCCGCGCGCAATGCCGAGCTCCTGCAGGAGCGCGACCGATTCCCCATCCATGTGACGCTCGATACCGGCAATGCCCTGATTGTCGATATTGACGGCGCCGAGGACGTGGGAGGCTTCGTGCCCTCCAGGATAGAAGCGCTTGCTTTCGGTGACGAAATCGAGCCCCGGAATGCCTAGCTGCAGGATGCGCTCCTTGAGGGCCGGCGTGATTTCGCGACGGACCCAGACGAAGCCCCGGTCACCGGTCAGCCGATTGCGCAGCCACTCCCGGTTCATGTCGGGCATGACCGTCATCAGCGCCTCTGTCGCCTCATCGACATCGATGATCCGGCGCGGCTCGGCAAAGAGCGAGGGCACGCGGATGTCGACGGCCATCTCGAGGCCATTCCGGTCGAGAATGGCCGGCCGCGTGGCGGTGATCGCATCGCGGGTCTGACCTTCGATCGTGGGGTCGTTGACGACAGAACCGAGCTGGACGAGCCGCCCGCCAACGACCGCAAAGCCCAAAACGATGGCGACGATCACCCAGCGGATCCGGGCGCGCGTGAGATTGCCGCGGGCCTTCCGGCCTCCGTCGAGCGCAATCGGCTTTGTCCCTTCGGTGGCTATCGCCATGGCGTGCTACTCCTCAAGGATCTGTTCGAGAATCTGGTCGATCGGGTCGATGCCGGCATTGAGGAGCTGGAAGAGCTCGTCGAGCGCGTCGGTATCGGGTTCGGCCGGCCGCATCGGGATGTCGTTGAAGCTGCCGAACTGCTTCTGATCGATGCGCACGAGCGCCAGCGCCGCTTCGTGCCTCTGCACGATGGGGGCGATGTGACCAGGCTGGTTGAGGAACGACCAGTCGGCCTTCAGGAGCGAGAGCTCGGCCTCCTGCGCCTCGATGGTGCGCTCGAGCGCGAATTTCGAGGACGCGGTTTCCTCCACCGAGAATTTGAGCCCATAGACGGCCACGAGCCCCAGGATGGAGGTCAGCACCAGAATGAAGTTGAGCGTGCGGATCATCTGTCACCTCCCCGCCCGGGTACGCCGAGCCCCGCCCTGTCCACGGGGCGCGCAGGGCTCGCGGAGCGGAGCGCGCTACGGAGCACGGCAGAGCGGCTGCGCGGATTGCGTTCGAGCTCGGTCCGGCCCGCCTTCATCGCCTTGCGCACCTCGCGCCAGGGGCTGAGTGCGCTTTGCACCTGCGGAAGGTGTCGGGACCGGGTGGGTGCAGCTTTCTCCGGATCGAGGAAACGCTTCACGATGCGGTCTTCGAGCGAATGGAAGGAGACGACGGCGAGCCGGCCGCCCTCGGGCAGGATGCGCTCGGCGGCGAAAAGTCCCTCAACCAATTGCCCGAACTCGTCATTGACCGCGATCCGGAGCGCCTGAAAGCTGCGGGTCGCCGGGTGCATTTCGCCAGGCTTGCGCCCGATGGTCCGCTCGATGAGCGCGGCGAGGGCCGTTGTGGTCGTAATCGGGGTCTCGGCGCGTGCAGCAACGATGGCTGCGGCGATGCGCCGGGAGCGGCGTTCCTCCCCATAGGCGAAGAGGAGGTTTGCCAAGGATTTTTCGTCGAGCGTGTTGACGAGATCGGCGGCCGTTTCGCCCTCGCCGGCCATGCGCATGTCGAGCGGCCCCTCGCGCATGAACGAGAAGCCCCGACCGGCTTCGTCGACCTGCATGGAGGAAATGCCGATATCGAGGACAACCGCGTCGGGCGATCCGCCCGCGAACTGATCGAGCTCGGAGAATGTTCCGGGGACGAAGGTGAAGCGATCGCCGAATTCGGCCGCGAGCGCATCGGCAAAGCGTCTCACATTGGGGTCCCGATCGATCGCGGTGACGGTTGCCCCGGCCTCGAGAAGCGCTCGCGAATAGCCGCCTGCCCCGAACGTACCGTCGACCACGCGCGCGCCCGCAAGCGGCGCGAGGGCTGCCAGCACCTCGGCGAGCAGCACCGGCACATGGGCCTGGCCACCTTCATTATCGGGCATGGGGGATGTGCCCATGTAAGACGCAACTCCACTCCGGCCGGTTCACCGGTACGCTGGGCTCACCTTCGGGGAACCTCTGCGCAATGTGCGCCGTGGAGTTTAAGATTCTGTTTCCCATGAGGGTGCGGGGCCCAGCGCAGACGGGCCGGCGACATCGGCACGCGCCTCGAAAGGATCACGAAAGTGTCAAGGCGCCGCCTTGCGGGCAGGCTAACAGGGTCGGGTTCGGCGGAGCGGGCAATCGCCCGGCCCGTTCGAGCTTTGGACAATCAAGGAGATCATCCATGAAGACCAAACGCCTGCTGCCGCTGATCGTCATTTCGGCGCTCGCCCTCGCCGCCTGCGACAACAGCCCTCCGGCAAACACCACCACCCCGCCGCCCGCCGACGCACCGGCCACCCCGGCACCCTGACGGGCGACGGAGCGCGAAGCCTTTATGCCCGTCACTGCCGGGCTCGTCCCGGCAATCCATCGCGTGCTGCACTGGACCACCGGGACGCGCCCGGTGGTGACGGGGGTGGATCTGATGCAACGGCCTGCCAAGGCGCGGTGCGCCGCTTTCAGTAATGGGGCGGGGGCGGTTCGGTGCGGGTGCCGTCGCGGGCGGCGAGTTCGGCTTCGGCAATGTCCTCGACCAGCCGGTCGAGCCGGCGCTGCAGTGCGTCGATGGCCTTCCATTGGGCAGCGAGCGCGGCACTCAGATCTTCGATCGTCTGGTCCTGATAGGCGATATGGGTTTCGAGCGTCGCGATGCGCTCATCGAGAGAGTCACGCTCTGTCATCTCGTGTCCTCGCAGCCTGGGCGGTCGACGCCAGTTGACCTGTAAGCCGGGTTCTGTAGGGCCGAGTTTCCTCGACGTGGCGACCATTCATCTGGGAACGCCGTTGCCGGCGCCCTCATGCAACCAACCCGGATGACTGGCCTCGAAAACCGGCCGGGCCTAAACCCGCGTCATCCCTATTTGGTCTTGCTCCCGGTGGGGTTTACCCTGCCGTCCCCGTTGCCGGGGCCGCGGTGCGCTCTTACCGCACCCTTTCACCCTTGCCCGGCCGGAGCCGGGCGGTTTGCTTTCTGTGGCACTTTCCCTGGGGTCGCCCCCGCCGGACGTTATCCGGCACCGTATTTCGATGGAGCCCGGACTTTCCTCCCCGCCTGAGCGGAGCGGCCGCCCGGTCAACTGGCGTCCGGCGCATGTAGGGAGCACCTGCCCTCCCCGTCAAGGCGTGAAGGCGATCTGCGGTCGTGCCGGCGCCTTGGCGATCTTGCCATAGGCCTGGTTGATCGCCTGCATGCGGGCCGTCGCGACCTCAATCAGTTCCTCGGGCACGCCCTTGGCGATCAGGCGGTCCGGGTGATGTTCGGCAACGAGCTGGCGATAGACACGGCGGACTTCGGCGGCATCGGCGCCAGGGACGAGACCGAGGACGAGATAGGGGTCCGTTCCGTCGTCGAGCAGCACATGCTGGGATGCGATCTGCTCGAACCGCACGTCATCAAAGCCGAATATGCCGCTGACGGCGCGGAGGTATTCGAGCTCGGCTTCGTGCACCATGCCATCGGAGGTGGCGATGTAGAAGAGCCCGTCGAGCACGTGCTCGAGGGTCTCGGGGCTATCGGAAAAGAAGCGGCGCACCTTGCGTGCGTAATGCTCGAAGCCCGCAACGTCCTGTCGGGCCAGATCGAAGAGGCGCTCCACCTGCGCCGCCTCCTGCTCTGGCACCTCGACGGTGCGATAGAAGGCGCGGACTTCAGAGCGCGTGACGACCCCGTCCGACACTGCCATCTTGGCCGAAAGCGCAATCAATGCGAGCGTGAACGCGGCATCCTTGCCACCCGGGAGCCAGGTGTCAGGATCAAGCAGATTGGCGAGCGAACCCGCAAGCCCGGTGCGGTCGCCGAACGACCCCACGATCTCGCCAATGCGCCCCCAGACAGACATCGCAGCCTCCGAATCGCGCGCACCTTAGCGAGCGCGCGCCCGCCCACCAATACGAAAAGGCCGGGCAGTGCGCCCGGCCCTCACGATGATGTCGCTCGCGCTCAGAACCAGTCCGAATTCTCGACGAACTGGCCATCGCCGCGCTGGCGGTTGAACTCGTCCAGATACATGCCCTGCGGCGGGGAGCTCGCACTCGATCCGCCGCCGCGGGAGATGAGCCCGCGCCGTTCGAGATAGTCGGCAAGCGAACCCGAATCCCACTCCTGCAGCTGATCGCTGGTGATGATCGGCGCGGGCGGGATCGGACCGGTGCTGCGCTCGCGCGCGGCGACTTCGGCTTCGTCGATAACGAGCGGCGCATCGCGGGTGAAGGTTGCGGACGAATTCGGCGTCGTGTTCGCCGGGGGCAGCACGGCCTGCTGCTGCTGGACGGGCGCCGCGGGCCGCATCGAGGCGGGCATCGGCACGGGCGCGGTCGGCGTCGTGCCGGGCTGCGGCAGGGCCGCCGTGCGCTGGTCGGCCGGCTGCGCGGGCGTGGGCGAT
Organism: Arsenicitalea aurantiaca; assembly: GCF_003994485.1. Classification (GTDB taxonomy): domain Bacteria; phylum Pseudomonadota; class Alphaproteobacteria; order Rhizobiales; family Devosiaceae; genus Arsenicitalea; species Arsenicitalea aurantiaca. The sequence goes on along the minus strand of NZ_RZNJ01000001.1, from coordinate 813,092 downwards.
GCGGGCGTCGCGGGATTGGTCGAAGCCGTCCCGGTCGCGGGTGCGGGTGTGACAGCCCGGCCATCGGGCGTCACAGCAGTCGCGCTCGGTCCTGCGGGCTGGATTACGCGATTGGGCGTCGGCGCGGGGGCCTCGGGGCGCGAAGCGGTCTCGGTGCGCGCCGGCGTCTCCCCGCCCCCGGAAATATAGGACGGCATGGGACGGCCCGAAGCCTCGAAATCGGCGACGGGATCGCCGGTACGGTTCGGGCGCGTCGGGGTCGCGGCGTCAGCCGCAGGTGCGGTCGCGGGGGTGATGGTGGCCGTTTCGGTGCGCGCATCGAGCGCATTGCCGTCTAGCGCGTTGGCGCCCACGCCCGGCGTTACGCTGGCAGCACGTGGCTGCTCTCCGTCGCCGAGGCGCGCGAGGAGATCTGCGGATGGGATCGCCAGGACCAGGAACATACCGGCCCAGGCAAGGCCACCGGTGACGCGACGGTCGAGTTTCATGTCTGTTCGTCCTCGGGTCAGACTGAAGGCACTAACTGGCGCTGAAGACCAGTTTTTTAAGGCCATTTTAAGGATGGCGCAGTCTGGCCATGCTGCGCCATCCAAGCTGAACCGGGGGTGAACGGGATCAGTCGGGCCGGACACCCAACAGGCGCGCCAGCGCCAGAACGAGGTTCGAGCGGTTGAGGGTGTAGAAGTGGAACTCGGTCACGCCCTCGTCGACGAGTTCGAGCACCTGTTCGGCGGCGACCGCAGCGGCAACGAGCGCATGGGTCTCGGGATCCTCTTCCAGCCCCTCGAAGCGCTCGGCCAGCCAGTCGGGTATGCCCGCCCCGCAGCGGGCGGCGAACCCCGCGATCTGCTTGAAGCTGTGGATCGGCTGGATGCCCGGCACGATCGGCGCGGTGATGCCCGCAGCGCGGGCGCGTTCGAGAAAGCGCAGATAATCCCCATTGTCGAAGAACATCTGGGTGATGGCCCGATCGGCGCCGGCGTCGAGCTTGCGCTTGAGATTGTCGATGTCGGCCTGCCAGTTGGGGCTCTGCGGATGCTTTTCGGGATAGGCCGCAACCGAGATGTCGAAATCCCCAAGCGCACGGATGCCGGCGACGAGTTCGGCGGCATTCCTATAGCCTTCCGGGTGCGGGACGAAGGGCTGCCCTACCCCTTCGGGCGGATCCCCGCGCAGAGCGACGATGCGGTTTACGCCGGCGGCTGCGTAGCCGCGCACGACGCCGTCGACCTCCTCGCGCGAAGCGCCGACGCAGGTGAGGTGCGCGGCCGCATCGACGCCGCTTTCGGACTTGATCGCCGAGACCATGCGCAGGGTGCGCTCACGCGTCGTGCCGCCCGCGCCATAGGTGACCGAGACGAAGCGCGGCTGCAGCGGCGCGAGGCGGGCGAGGCTTTCCCAGAAACGCTGCTCCATGGCATCGGTCTTGGGCGGAAAGAACTCGAAGGAAAGTGCGAGCGGCGGGCGGGCCGCCGCGACGAGGCGGCTGGCCCGCGCCTGCTCGTGGATTTCTGTCATTGCGAGCGGCTCCTTTGGGTGTCGCTGGTGTCGGTGAGGCGCCAGAGGCAGACGGTCAGCCCCTCCGGATCTGCCGTATTGGGAAAAGCGCGGTGTTCGGCGACGGAAAGCCCGGCAGCGTCGGCCCAGCCCGCCATCTGCTCGCCCGACAGGCCAAGCCGCCTGTGGGCGTGGCTGGTGCGCAGGAATTCGAGCGCGTGAGGCGCAAAATCGACGATGAGGATCTCGCCTCCACCCCGCAGCGCACGCCGGACCTGGGCGAGCAAACGTCCCGGATCGTCGAAATAATGGAGAACCTGATGCAACATGATGCGGTCGGCCCGCCCGATCCCCGGGTCGAGGTCGGCAATGTCCCCGAGGCGGACCTGCGCATGGCCGATGCCGGCGGCGGAGAGCTTGGCGCGCGCCACCGCGATCATCTCGCGGCTGCTGTCTATGCCGACCCCGTGCCGATAGCTCGGCGCCAGGAGCTCGAGCATGCGCCCGGTGCCGGTCCCGAGGTCGAAGAGGGATTCGACCGGACGATCGGCGACGCAATCGAGAACCGCAGCCTCGACCGCCGATTCGGGCACGTGCAGGGCACGCAGCATGTCCCAGTCGCCGGCGACCTTGGCGAAATAGGCGCCGGCCTGCGCCTGCTGGCTCTGGCGCACGGCCTCGAGCCGGGCCCTGTCGCGCAGCCGATCGGGATCATCCTCGTCCAGCCGCGCGATCAGGAGTGGGGCGAGATCGGCGAGCGGCCCACGATCAGCGAGGCGGTAATAGGCCCAGGCGCCCTCGGCGTGGCGCACGACGAGCCCGGCATCGGCAAGGAGCTTCAGATGGCGCGAAACGCGTGGCTGGCTCTGGCCGAGGATCTCGGTCAGATCCTTGACCGAATGCTCTCCATCGGCGAGCAGAGACAGAAGTCGCAGCCGGGTCGTCTCCCCAGCCGCGCGCAATGCGCCCACCAATCGCTCGGCATCAGCCAAACCACGCCCTCCATAGATATAAAGATATCTTTATATCTATCGCGGCCTTGTGGTCCAGCAGAAATTCGGCCGTTCAGGCGGGCTTGAGTCCTGCGACAAAAGGAGAGACCGAGCCGTCCCAATGACAGTGCCGGCACCGGCCGCCCACCATCTCGTGGCGGCATGCGGGCTTGCCATAGAGCCAGTGCGCACATTCGGGGCAGAGCCCGTCCATGACCGAGCGCGCCTTGAGAAAGGCGCTGCCGCATTCGTCGCAGGTTCCATGGGCATCCTGAGCCATTTGATCAGAGATCATGGCGCCAGGAGCCGGTCAAGGCGATGGCGGATCAGGCTTCGGCGGATGACCGGCGGCGAAACGAGTGGGCGCGCCAGAGCTCGAAGATTTCCTCGGCCTCGTCCTGCGTGATCGCCTCGAAGCGGGCCCGCACATTGGTACGGTCGGCCTCGGTCGGCATGTCGCGCCAGGGGAGCGTGGCCACCATCGCATCAAAGAGGTCGGGCGATACACCCATCGCACGCAAGGCGACCGTCACCGCGACATAATCCTGCATGGCGAGCCATTTGACGAAGACTTCGGGGCTGACGCGGAGCAGCACGGTGGCCGCGGCGGCGGTGTGATGACCATATCCAAACCTGGCGAAGCGCAGCAGGGCGCGCTCGTCGAGCTGCTTGCGGTCCGAAAGCGCCTTCACCTGATTGTAGGCGACCTTCCACTCCTGGCTCGAAAAGCCGGCGCGATTGCGCATGCGATTGTAGACGACGGCGTTGACCTTGCCGATCGTCGAAGGATCGAGCGCGATGCTGCTGCCGATCATGTTCTCGAGGAATTTTGCGCCCGTGGCCGAGATCTGGCCCGAAAGGCCCTTCCAGTCGATATCGGCGCGCCCGCGCAGGTCGGACGCGATCTCGGGATCGGTGCCCGCGCGTTCGGCAAGCCGGATGGCGGTCGCCGGAGCAATGCTCGCCCCTTCGTTCCGGACCAGCCGCACCACGGATTGCGAGCCGCCATGGGCGACGATCGCCTCCCCTACCCGCTCGGGCACGCTCGCCCGGCCCGCAATGGCCACGCGATGGGCCTCGCTCTGGCGCGAGACGATGTCGATGAGATCGTCATCGGACAGCACGTTGGAAAATTCGAGCAGCGGCTGGGCGACGCTGAAATCATCATTGGCGAGCTTGACCACGACCATGCCCGGAGCCCGATCGAGCGGCGCCAGAAGTTTGGCGACATGCGCCCGCGCCTCGGTCTCGACGAGCTCGGCGAGCTGGCAGAGCACCTCGTCATACTGGGCGACCTGCTCGTCGTCGCAGCGATCTGATACGTAGGAATAAAGCTGCGCCATGTTCCGGAAGAGCTGGTCGCGCTCGGTGATATTGGAATCCCCGTTCAGCACCCTGAACGACGAGAACGCCCTGGTCGTGCCTTCATCCATTTCCTGCATCCCGCTACTCCCCGGCATTGCGCCGACGTCGGCACGACATTGACAGAAGCGGGTTTCAGCCCGGCTGAAGCCGACCGCTCCCACTTGAATAAAATGCGATCCGTTAGCAGCCCCTAAAGATGGCGAAAGGCCGCCTTCCGCCAGAAGCGAAAGACGGCCCGGGAGCCCCCTGTGAGGCAGGGCTTCGTTGACGCCGGGATGCTATTCGGCCGCGGCCGGGCTGCTCTCGCCATCCGAGATGCTGTCCTTGGCCTTGCCGGCCAGCCGCGCACGGGCCTGGCGCACGCCATCGGCATAGTCGGGGTGGATCCGGCCGAAATGCATGAGCTGACGCTCGATGATCTCGTCGGGCACACCTTCCATGGCGGCGGCGTAATTGTCGTAGAGCCGCTGCTTCTGGCCCTCGTCGAACAGCTCCCAGAGCGCGCGGGGCTGGCCGTAATCGTCATTGCCCTCGCGATGGTTGTAGCGGTCCGCGTCGCCCGAGATTTTCAGCGGCGGCTCCTGCACGGACTTGTCCTCGACCGGACCACCGAAGGAATTCGGCTCGTAATAGGCATCCGGATTGGGATTGTTCGGGAAGAAGCGCATGGCGCCGTCCTTGTGGTAGTGATGGACGGGGACCTTCGGAGCGTTGACCGGCAGCGCCTCGTAATGCGTACCCAGCCGATAGCGGTGCGCATCGGCATAGGAGAAGACGCGCGCCTGCAGCATCTTGTCGGGCGAGAAGCCGATGCCCGGCACGACGTTGGACGGCGAGAACGCGACCTGCTCGATCTCGGCGAAGTAATTGTCCGCATTGCGGTCTAGCTCGAGCACGCCGACGTCGATCGGCGGATACTCTGCATGCGGCCACACCTTGGTGAGGTCGAACGGGTTGTAGGACGTCTTTTCCGCATCCGCCTCGGGCATGATCTGGACCTGCATCTTCCAGCGCGGATACTCACCGCGCTCGATCGTGCCGAACAGCTCTTCCTGATAGGTCTCGCGGCTCTCGCCGACAATCTTCTCGGCCTCGGCATTGGTGTAATGCTTGTGGCCCTGCATGGTCTTGAAGTGGAACTTCACCCAGAACCGCTCGCCCTGATCGTTCCAGAGCGAGAAGGTGTGGCTGCCATAGCCGTTCATGAACATGGGCGCGACCGGCAGTCCGCGATCGGAGAACAGGATGGTGATCTGGTGCAGGCTTTCGGGGCTCTGCGACCAGAAATCCCACATCGCGGTCTTGGACCTGAGATTGGTCCGCGGGTGGCGCTTCTGGGTGTGGATGAAATCCGGGAACTTCAGCGGATCACGCACGAAGAAGACGGGGGTGTTGTTGCCGACGAGGTCCCAATTGCCCTCGTCGGTGTAGAATTTGAGCGCGAAGCCACGGACGTCGCGCTCGGCATCGGCCGCGCCGAGTTCGCCGGCCACGGTCGAAAAGCGCGCGATGAGCGGGGTGCGCGCACCCGGCTGAAGTGCCTTGGCGCGGGTGTAGCGGGAAATGTCGCCGGTGATGGTAAGCGTACCATGGGCACCCCAGCCCTTGGCGTGCACGACGCGCTCGGGAATGCGCTCGCGGTTCTGGTGGGCGAGCTTTTCGATGAGCTGGTAATCCTGCAGCAGGACGGGACCACGCGGACCCGCCGTCTGCGAGTTCTGGTTGTCGGGCACCGGCGCACCGGCGCTGGTGGTCATGCGGGGACGATCGCTCATGGGTTCCTCATAATTAACCTGGAATGATTCCAAACATAACGCATCGCTCGCGATAGGGCCAATTGATTGATCTAACCGATCTGATAAGCTTATCCTATGACGCTCACACTCCGACAGATGCGATACTGCCTCGCACTCGCCGAGACCGGCCATTTCGGCAAAGCCGCCGAGGCCTCCGCGATCACGCAGCCCGCGCTGTCCCAGCAGATCGCCCTGGTGGAGGCGGAAGTCGGCGCGCCGCTGTTCGACCGGCTCGGCCGCACCGTGCAGCCGACCGAGCTCGGCCGGGAGGTGCTGGCGCTCGCCCGCGACGTCGTGGCCTGCGCGGATGCGCTCGAGCGTTTCATCGTCCGGCAGGCGGGCGCCCCGGCCGGTCCGATCCGCTTCGGGCTGATCCCGACCGTCGCGCCCTATCTTCTGCCCGAGATCTTTCCGCATCTGCAGCCACAGGATGGGCCGCAACGCTTCCAGATTTCGGAGAACCGAACCGAGGCTCTGCTCGCGGGGCTGGCCGATGGGAGCCTCGACCTGGCGCTGATCGCGACCACGCCGCCCTCGGCCGGATTGCGGCTCGATGTGGAGCCGCTCTTTGAGGATCCTTTCGTGCTCGCGATCAGCACCAGGGAGGCGGAGGACACCCCGATCCCGCTCGGGGCGATTGCGACCGAACGCATGCTGCTGCTCGATGAAGGACATTGCTTTCGCGACCAGGCCATTGCGGCCTGCAGCCTGACCCCGGAGCACCACAAGCGTGTGTTCGCAGCGACCTCGCTCTCGACGATCGTCGAATTCGTGGCGAGCGGACAGGGCATCACGCTGTTGCCCGAGATTGCGCTGCGCAAGGAGGCAGCCGATCCGCGCATCGCCATCCGACGGCTCGTCGCGCCCGGGGCGGGGCGGACCCTGCAGCTCGTCTGGCGTCACGGCCACCGCCGCGCAGCCGAGTTTCGCGACATCGCACAGCTGATCCGCGAGACGCGCACAAAAAGCGACTGATCCGAATCACTTTTTGCTTGCCAACAATTCTTCGATCCGTTTTTGTACGCACATACTATTTAAGAATTTTTAACCAAAGCATTTGCCTTGGGGGCAGTTCATGTCGATGGGTATTCGCGGCCTTGCGCTGCCCGTTACTGTATTGACGTTTTTTCTGGTTGCCGGGACGCCGGTGACCGCTCAACACTTCGATCCCGACGCGGAACCGCCACCGGTTCTACCCGACGATCCGGACCCAGAGGACCCCCACCCCTGGGAGCCGCCTGACAATCCCCTGGACCCGGAGGATCCGGACGAGCCCGGAGACGGCGGCACCCCGGACGATCCGCAGGAGCCTGACGGGCCCGGCAACCCTGACGGGCCGGACGAGGAGCCGATGGACCCCGTCGATCCTGACGAGCAGACCGATCCGCAGGATCCGGGCCAGCCGGGCTCTGGGGGCGACGATGGCAGCGAGCCCGATCCGGTCGAGACCGAGCCAGATGAGACCACCCCACCGGGCGATGACATTCCGGACACAGATGACCCGCTGCCGCCATCAATCCCGGACAGTTCCGGCGGCGAGCTCGTGGCGGGTCCGCCGCCCGGCGATCTCTGCTATGAAGCCGAAAGCGGCGCAGAAGAGGATTTCAGCTGCTACATCATAACCGATGACACCCTGCTGAGCCCCGTCCCCGTGCATCGCTGGCGCTATGACGGCCCGATGGGTCGCCGGCTCGGCGCCGCGTTGAGCGGAGACAAGGGCTCGGCCTGGCAGAGCGCGCTCTCGCCATTCCTCACCATGGGCCCTGCTGCCTATTCGCATCAGGAGGCCGACCCCGAAATCCTCGAGATCGACCATGCGAGCGATCTGCACGACGCCGTCGAGGACCATCCTCTCATAACCGACGACCCCGGCAAGGCGACCCTGATCCCCGAGGGCAGCACCTATCGGATCTATACGACGAACCGCACGACGCTCATGCACGAGATCCACGACGTGCCGGTGTCGCTCACCGCTCAGGGTGCGGCGGTGCTGGGCGGCAATCTGCACACCCTCGTCATGCCCCTCGGCCACGAGCTCACCGGCGGGTTTCTCGACGCCATGCAAGCGGGACCAGAGGGCATGCTGGCGGCCCTGCGGACGCCCGCGCCCCTCGCCTATGCCGGCGGTGCGTTCCAGCCGCCCGTGCTCGATGCCATCGCCTATCAGGCAGCCGTCCCGGTGCGGTCCGGATGGAGCGGATGGATCAGCGCGAGAGGCCTGCGGCTGGATGAAGACGCCTCAGGGCCCTTCCCCGGCTGGTCGGCCAGTGGCGGCAGCATCGATGGCGGAGCGCTCTATAGCGACGGTCCGCTCCAGATCGGCCTTGCAGCAGGGGTCGGATCGGGGCGGATCAACGAGGATGTGACCGGCGACACCATCGACTATCAGGGCGTGACCGTCGGCGCGCAGGCGCGCCATGATTTCGGCGAATGGAGCCTCCGCGGTGGAATCGGCCTTGGGTATCACGGCCTCCAGACCAGACGGCTGAGCTTCGGGCCGGATGCGGCGAACGCCGAATACGACATGCAGACCCTGTTCGCCGATATCGAGGCGAGCCGGCCGATCGTCCTGGGCGAATTCGATCTTGAGCCCTTTGCCGGCCTGCGGGTGAGCCATGTGAGCGTCGAGGGGTTCACCGAAAGCGGCTCGGAGGTCTTCGACCTTGCCGGCGGCGGGGTAAGCAGCACGCGGTTCACGCTCTATGCCGGTGCGCGGATCGCAGCGAGCTATCGTCTTGCCGAAGGCGCGACTCTGAGGCCCGAAGGACGGGCGCAGCTTGGCTATGATCTCTCCGCAGAAAGCGAGGGGCTCGCCGTTCGCTTCGTCGGCGACGATACGGGCTTCGTCATCACCGGACGAACGCCCGAGCGGTTCTCGGCTCGGATCGGAGGCGGCATCGAGATGGCACTCGATGACGGGCTTTCAGGACGGGTCGACTATGACGCGGTCTTTGCCGGCAGCGTGCTTGCGCACCGGTTCAGCGCAGGGCTCGCCTATCGCTGGTGAGGCTCGGGGTCCGGATAGGGTTGCTGCTCCCAGATCCGGACCCTGACCGTCTCCCCTGCCGTAATCCTGCCGGCGCGCTCGACCCAGCCCAGGACGCCCCGCCGGTGCTGCGCAATCTTGACGAATGCGAATTCGAGATCGGGGCGCCCCTCGACATGCCGCGCGATCATGGCGCCCGATTTCCGGCACGGACCATTGTCGCCATCGATTCGGATGGTGACGCCGCCATCGAACATCAGCAGCGTCCGCGGCGGCAGGAGGCTGACATGGGGCACCCCTTCGAGCACCAGATTGCCACCGATCCATTCGGCGGCTAGGCACGGAATATCGAGATCGCGCGCGAGGGCCAAGAGCTCGTCCTGCCCGAGGATGGACAGCTGGCGCTCGTTGCGCATTTCGGTGCCGCGCGGATACCAGGGCTCGCGGGGTCCGCTCTTGCGCAGGAGGCCCGAATGGCGATCCGCCGGGATGCCTTCATATGAGAGGTCGAGGGCGGGGACGGCCGTTGTTTCAAAGCTCGAGCCTTCGGCTGCGAGCAGCTGGGTGACCCGGCCCTCGAGAGTGCGCGCCCTGATAAAGGGGGTCATGCCTCGGCTCCCTTTCGCCTGTGCCGCAGAACGGTATCAAAGGTGAAGATGGCAAGCGAGAGCCAGATCAGCCCGAAGCTCAGCAGCCGGAGCGCGTTGAGGTCTTCGCCGAAATAGGTGATGGCGAGCATGAACTGCAGCGATGGCGCGAGATATTGCAGCATGCCGATCGTCGTCATCCGCAGCCTCCGCACGCCATAGGAGAACAGCAGGAGCGGCACCGCCGTCACCGGCCCCGTCAAGAGCAGCAGGCCCATGGTGTAGGGATCGGCATGCGGTCCCCATCCGACCGTCAGCACGCTATAGGCAAGATAGGCGAGCGCGAGCGGCACCATGAGGGCGGTATCAACGAAGAGCCCAGTGGTCGCGTTGACCGAGGCGGTCTTGCGGACATAGCCGTAGAGCCCGAAGCTGAACGCGAGGCCGAGCGCGATATAGGGAATGCCGCCGATGCCGGCCGCCTGGATGCCGATGGCGATCACGGCGACGCCGATCGCCACCAGCTGCAGGCGGTTCTGCTTTTCCCCCAGCAGCACCATGCCGAGCGCCACGTTGATCAGCGGGTTGATGAAGTATCCGAAGCTCGTTTCGAGCACATTGCCGCTCTCGACCCCGTAGATGTAGAGCGACCAGTTGAATGCCAGAAGCAGCGCCGTCAGGGTCATCACCGCCATGGTTCGGCGGCTCGAGAAGACGATCTTCACCTCGTGCATGCGGCGCGCGACGAGCAGGATGGCGCCCACCAGCACCAGCGTCCAGAGCGTGCGATTGGCGACGATGGTGATCGTATCGACCCCTTCGAGCAACGCAAAGAAGAGCGGCAGGAAGCCCCACAACAGATAGGAAAAGAGCGCGGCAATGAGGCCGGCACGCTGCTCCTCCTGCTCGGGGGTGCGCGCCACGCGCGCGCCGACATCCGGGCGGGAATGGGGGTCGAGTTCGGGAAGTGACATCGGAGACTCCGCGTCCGCGGACGCGGACCTTCAGTCTTCCCTAACAGCCGTGCCGACGCTTCGCCAGTCCAAGCGCCCATCGCTGCAATGAAATTGCCGCAGATGGCCTTCAACCTTCGAGCCGGCCGCGCGTTCGTTTCGTGCGGCACCGGGGCGCTGGTCGCCTGACCCGTGCCGTATTGTCAAATGAGGAGCAGAATTCATGAAAAAGACCGTCACCTGGTTCCTGATCGCCGATGGCGCGCAGGCTCGTGTCCTGGAAAACACCGGCCCCGGAAAGGGCCTGCGCCAGGTCGGCGGTCTCGATTTCGGCATCGAGCCACTGCAAGGCAGGGACATCGTGACCGATCGCCCCGGCCGCCGCGCGGACACTGGACCCGGCCAGCGGAGCGCCATGGAGCCGCGCACCGACCCGGTCGAGCAGCGTGAGACAGCGTTCGTCAAGTCGATGGCCGACATGATCGAGCAAAAGCGCGCCGAAGGGGCCTTCGACCGGCTGGTCATCGCTGCCGCGCCAACGGCGCTCGGGGTGATCCGCCCGCATCTCTCCGATGGCGTCAGAAAGACGCTGCTGGCCGAGGTGCCGAAGGACCTCACCAACATCCCCACCGACAAGCTCGGCACCCATTTCGAGGATGTGATGGCGATCTGAGATGCCGGCCCCGCCCGCCTCGGCGGGGCCTGTTTACTCTTCCACTTCGCCGCTGACGGCAGAGAGGAACTCGAGCAGCAGCGGATTGAACAGATCGGGCCGCTCCAGATTGGGCAGATGGGCCGTGCCCTCGAGCACGACCGCAAAGGCATTCTCGAACTCGTCGGAAAGCTCGTTGTGCCGATCCACGATGTGGGGGAAGTCGAGCTCCCCTACCATCAGCAGCACAGGCGCAGTGATCGTAGACAGGATGTCGATCGCGGGCTCCCGCTCGTCCTCCAGCGTCAGCTCCGCGCCCTTGCGCAAGGCCGTGCCGTTCATTTCGAGGAAGAGGTCGCGCACGCCGCCATCGACGCGCCCCTGGTGGCTCAGCGGTCCATCGAGCCACATATGAGCTGCGATGCGATTGACGCCGTCCCAGTTCTCGCGCTCGGCGGCATACTCGGCCGCATCGAGGATCACGGCGATGTCGTCGGGCAGGTCCGGTTCGTCCTCGCCGCTGACCGCCGTACCGACCAGGACCAGCCCGATGGTGCGTCCGGGGTTCTCGATCGCGAAATCGATGGCGAGCGCACCGCCCATCGAGCCGCCGACGAAGACCGCCGCATGGATGCCGAGCTGGTCCAGCACCGCCTCGAGATCGACCAGATGGTCGAAGGGTTCGTCCGGCGCGACGGTTTCGCCATGTCCCCGCCTGTCATAGGCCACCACATGGTAGCCCGCGCCCGCCAGCGCATCCATCTGCGACCGCCAGACGCGCCGGTCGGCCACACCCGGGTGCAGGAACACGACGGGCATGCCGAAGCCACCCGATTCGCCGACAAGGGTTGCGCCGTCGAAATTCACTTCGAAACGTGTCGCCATTCTTGATCTCCAGCCTCGTGGGACGGAGCGCGGGCCACACGAGAGCCCTGCCCCGCCCGGCGCCGCATCCGGACATAGCCGGATGGCGCCGGGCGCAGAACCGCGACAGCAAGGCCGCGGCTCCCGCCCATGTTCAGCGCGTCAGGCGCTTGTAGGTCGCGCGGCGCGGGTTGACCGCATCGGGCCCGAGGCGACGGATCTTGTCGGCCTCGTACTCGGCAAAATTGCCCTCGAACCATTCGACATGGCTGTCGCCCTCGAAAGCGAGGATGTGGGTCGCGAGCCGATCGAGGAACATGCGATCGTGGCTGATGATCACGGCGCAGCCGGCGAACTCCTCGAGTGCCTCTTCGAGCGCGGCGAGGGTTTCGGTATCCAGATCATTGGTCGGTTCGTCGAGCAGCAGGACGTTCGCGCCAGATTTCAGCATCTTGGCGAGATGGACGCGGTTGCGCTGCCCGCCCGAGAGATTGCCGACCTTCTGCTGCTGGTCGCCGCCCTTGAAGTTGAAGGCCGAGGTGTAGGCGCGTGAGTTCATCTCGCGCTTGCCCAGCATCAGAATGTCGTTGCCCCCCGAGATTTCCTCCCAGACGGTGGCGTTGGGGCTGAGCGTATCGCGGCTCTGGTCGACATAGCCGAGTCGCACCGTCTCCCCGACGGTGATCCCGCCGGCATCGGGCTTTTCCTGCCCGGTCAGCATGCGGAAAAGCGTGGTCTTGCCCGCGCCATTGGGGCCGATGATGCCGACGATGCCGCCAGGCGGGAGCTTGAAGGTCAGATCCTCGATCAGCACCCGATCGCCATAGGATTTGGTGAGCCCCTCGACGTCGATGACGTTCTGGCCGAGCCGCTCGCCGGGCGGAATGATGATCTGCGCGTTCGAGGACTGGGTGCGCGCCTCGTTGAGCTGAACGAGCTCGTCATAGGCACGGATACGCGCCTTCGACTTGGACTGGCGGGCCTGCGGGGACTGGCCGAGCCACTCCTTTTCGCGCTCGAGCACCTTCTGGCGCGCCGCATCCTCGCGCTGCTCCTGGGCGAAGCGCTTCGACTTCGCCTCGAGATAGGCGGAGTAATTGCCCTCATAGGGAATGCCGCGACCCCGATCGAGTTCGAGAATCCAGCCGGTGACGTTATCGAGGAAGTACCGGTCGTGGGTGATGATCAGCACGGCGCCGGGGAACTCACGCAGATGCTTTTCGAGCCACGCCGTGGTCTCGGCGTCCAGATGGTTGGTCGGTTCGTCGAGCAGCAGCAGGTCGGGCTTGGAGAGCAGCAGCGCGCAGAGCGCGACGCGGCGCTTCTCGCCGCCCGAAAGCTTGGTGACGTCCGCATCTGCGGGCGGGCAACCGAGTGCTTCCATTGCCACCTCGACCTGGGATTCGAGATCCCAGAGGTTCTGGCTGTCGATCACGTCCTGAAGCTGGGTGGCTTCGTCGGCGGTCTCGTCCGAATAGTTCATCATCAACTCGTTGTAGCGGTCGACGATGTCCTTCTTCTCCTTGACGCCGGTCATGACGTTGCCGAGGACGTCGAGGGCGGGATCGAGCTCGGGCTCCTGCGGCAGATAGCCGACGCGCGCACCGTCGGCGACCCAGGCCTCGCCGGTGAACTCGGTCTCGATGCCCGCCATGATGCGCAGCAGGGTCGACTTGCCCGAGCCGTTGGGCCCGAGCACACCGATCTTGGCATCCGGGTAGAAGCTGAGATGGATGTTGTCGAGCACCTTCTTGCCGCCCGCATAGGCCTTGGACGTGCCGTGCATGTGATAGATGAATTGACGGGCCATTGGCCGGAAACCTCGAAAGTCCTGTGTGATTGGGCTGGTATGTAGGCCAAGAGGCCGCCCGGGGCAACAGCCGCCGACCGCCCCGCACGGGGTCTATTCGAAAGGCCCGAGCCGCCGCACGCGGTAGGTCTGGGTGTCGACGAGCACCCCGGCCAGACGCGAAATGCCGAAGAAATTGGGGTGCGTTGGGAGGATTTCGTCGCCCACGGGATCAAGCCCGAAGAGATCCCGCCGGAAGGTCCCTTCGGCCGCCTGTTCGGCGAGCCCATCGAGAAAACCAGGCTCGAACACCACCGCACCGTCGAAATCGACATTGGTGAGGTCGGCCCCGCTGAAATCGTTGCGATGCAGGATCGCGTTGCGGAAGGTCGCCGTCGCAAGGGTGGCGATGGAAAAGTCTGTTTCGGCTATGAGCGCCCGGTCGAAATCGGCTGCAATCATTACCGAAGCGATGAACGCGCTGCGCTCGATCTGCGCCTCGGCAAAATCGCTGCCGATCAGTCGGCCCGGCCAGTAAGGCAGGCTCGGATGCGGGCCGAAGGGCAGCGCCACCTCCTCATTGGCGATGCTGGAGAAATCGGTGCCGGCGATCCGTGCGCTGCGCCAGCGGGAATGGTCGAGATAGGCGCCCCTCAGGTCGAGGTTCACGATCTCGCGGCGCGACAGATCGGAATAGCGCATCATTGCGTGACGCAGCGACATGTCCCGCAGGGCCGGGATGCGGACTTCGGCAAACGAAAAATCGGCGCCGCTATGGCTCAGCACTTCGGTATCGGCGACCCCGGCATTGTAGAGCATGGCAAGGATCTGGCCGCGCTCGGGGCTGACGATACGATCGACCAGCGGATCGTCGCGCTGGCTTGGCAGCATGCCGCCATACTGGGCCGCGCGCTCGGACATGATCAGGTCGAACCTCTGCCGGGTCTCGGTGAGATCGGTCCGGCGCCCGAAGGCGAGCGCGGAGATTTCGTCGTCGCTCAGCCCTTCGAGCGGATTGCCGAGATAGCGATAGGGCCGCGCCGCGGTCGTCGCCGCGATGATCCGCCCGCGCAGGGCGTCGCCGAGGTCCGCGGACGAAAACCGGAAGGGCGTCGCCAGCTGCGCTCCGACCGCGGCGACGCTGGCATCGGGGTCGTCGGCATCGATCTGTGGCGGACGGGCAGCGGCCACCTGCTCGGCCAAGGCCGCGCCGATGGCGAGGATTTCCGGGACGATCGAAGTCGAGCGCTGCGCTTCGCCGAGCTGGATCTGCGCATCAAGCAGCACGGTCTGCTCGTTGAGTCGCATGGTCTGCTCGCGCATCAGGTCGCTCTGGATGCGCAGGAGCTGGTTCTGCTGGAAAAGTAGCGCCGAGCCCGCCAGCGCCGCGATCACCGCGACGAACCCGGTGACTGCGGCGATGATCCAGCGGCGCGTGGCGATCCAGGCATATCGGGCAGCGACGAACCGGGCGAGATCACCGGCGACCCGACTTGCCTCGGCGACCTCGCCGCCGGCAGCGAGGCGGACGACCTCGCCCATGGGCTGCGCCATCCGCTCGAGCTCGACTTCGGCATGCCCGAAGACGCGCTGCCATATCGGGCGGCGGAAGGCGAGGATCAGGACGCTGACGATGACGACAAGGAAGAGGAGCCCGATCAGCAGCGCGAACGCGGTAGCGGCGTGCTGGACGAGGATGTCGAACCCGAATATGGCGATCGGGAACCCCGTCAGGAGCCCCAGAACAAAAACGAGCAGCGGAATGCCGAAGCTCGGGCTGAAGAAATGGCCGAGCCAGCGGAACCGGCCCGCCCTGCCCGTCTCGTCGGTCATGCCGTCTTCTGCCACGCCAGCCCCCTCGCGATTAAGGAGTCTTACGCCAGATTGCCCGGGTGCGGAATGCCTCGAACGGGGCGGATCACTCGATCCAGACCGGGATCGATTTGAAGGCCGGCGTCCGGCTGCGCGGATCCACGGATCGGCCGGCGAGCACGTTCGCTTCGGGGTAATAGGCCATGGCGCTGCCGCGGGGCAGATCAAAGCCGTGAACGGTCGCCTGCATGCGCCCGGTATCGGAGGCGAGCGTCACGCGCTGGCCCGGCGACAGGCCGAAGGCCGCCATATCCTCGAGGTTCAAAAAGAGCGCGTCGCGTCCGGCATTGCCGCGATAGCTGTCCTTTTCCTCGTAGATCATGGTGTTGAACTGGCCCTCGCTACGCACGGTCGCCAGGTGAAGCGCGCGCGCCTTCCGGGGAACGTCCAGCACCGGCATCGGAACGACGCTCAGATGCGCCTTGCCGTCATCGGTATTGAAGCGCGGCGCGTGCATCACACGGTTGGCGATATGGAACTCCCTTTTGGCGACATCGATGGAGGCCAGCTGCTCCATGCCCGGCACGATCCGCGAAATGGCGTCCCGGACCGTCGAGTGCTCGCGGAAGGCGCCGAAGCGGATGGCGCTGTCGGGCAAAAGGCGCTGAGCGAGGTCACACAGGATATGGCTTTCGGGCCGCACATTGGCGAGCCGGGTGATGCCGCCATCGGAGAGGCGCACGAAGTTGAACATCGATTCCTGCGTGGTGGGCTGCCATTCCTCGTCGCGCGCGGTCACCGGCAGGATCAGCACCTCGCCATCACCCAGCCCGTGGACATGCCCGCGATTGAGCGTCGTGGTCAGGAAAAGCTTGAAGCCGATGGCCCCCATTGCCCGGTCCGCGAATGCGGTGTCGGGCGTCGCACCCCAGAGATTGCCACCCATCATCACCGCCGCATCGATCTGCCCGGCGGCTGCAGCCTCGAGGCCGGCCATGGTGTCGAAGCCCTTCTCGCGCGGCAGGGCAATGCCGAGGGCCTCTTCCATGCGCGCGAAGATCTCGGCCGAGACCACCGGTTTGACGCCGATGGTGCCGATCCCCTGCACGTTTGAGTGGCCGCGCAGCGGCAGGAGGCCGGCAAAGGGCTTGCCGATCATGCCGCGCAGGATCGCGAGGCTCGCGATCGCCTCGACGTTCTCCACCCCGTGCAGGTGATGGGTCATCCCCATGCCCCAGGCGAAGACGACGTTTTCGTGGGCCCCGTACCGGGCCGCGACCTCGCGAATGCGCGCTTCGGGGACGCCGGATGCAGCGACGATCTCAGACCAGGAGAGCGCCTCGAGATCGGCCCGGAAGTCACCGACCCCGGTGGCGTGGTTGGTGAGGAATGCCTCATCGACGAGACCGGCTTCGAAGAGCGCCTTGGCGATGCCCTTGAAGAGCGCGATGTCCCCGCCGATGCGGGGCTGCACGTAGAGCGAGGCAATGTCGGTGCCGCCCTTGAGCATGGAGGACGGGCTCTTGGGCACCGCGAACTTGACGAGCCCCGGCTCGCGGGCGGGATTGATGACGATCACCTCGCCGCCCCGATCACGGCAGGCCTTCAGCATGTGGATGAAGCGGGGGTGGTTCGAGGAGGGATTGGCGCCGATGACGAAGATCAGGCCGGCGCCGGTCAGATCCTCGAGCTCCACCGTCGCGGTGCCGGTGCCGATCGTGCTGGCGAGGCCCTCGCTCGTCGCCTGATGGCAGTAATAGGAGCAGTTGTTGACATTGTTGGTGCCGAAGGCCCGTGCGAGCAGCTGGAAAATGAAGCCGGCCTCGTTCGAGGATCGTCCCGACGCGTAGAAGAAACTCCTCGCGGGGCCGGCGGCGCGCAGGCGCTCGGCGGCACGATCGAGCGCGAAATCCCAGTCGACCGGACGCAGCCGATCCGAGCCGGGCGCTCGGTAGAGCGGGGTATCGAGGCGCCCCAGATGCTCCATCTCCCTGCCGGTCAGTTCGCGTAAATCACCAAGCGTGTGCTCGAAGACTTCGAGCGGGATCGCCGGCTGGATGTCGGTCGATTGGGCCTGCACCGACTTGTTGCAGACCGAGGGAAACTCGCCGAGCTCGTTGGTCATGCCGCCATTCTGGCCGCCCATGCCGTAGGCGCAGGCCTTGCAGGTGTTCTTGCTGGTCAGCGCCTTGGCAGCCTTTCCAAGCCCCATGCGCCGCACGGTATCGAGCGTGTAGAGCACCTTCTTGGGCCCTCCGCCGACGATGTTCCGGGGCATTTCTGTGCTGGCTGGCATGGGCAGATTCCTCCTCCTGGGCAGAATAGCCGCCCGCGGCGCCGGCGTCAGCGCCTCGGACAGTAAAAATGCGAAGGGCGGCGAGCCGAAGCCCGCCGCCCTTCATCAGTGCGTTCAGCCGGAGCTTACTGCGCGCGCAGCTCGGCCAGTGCGGCCTGCATGCGCTCGACGACCTCCACACCGATCTCTTCGGCATGGCGCTCGTAGACGACCTGGGCCTTCTCGACCATGCGGGCCTGCTCTTCAGGCGAGATCTCGTTGATCTGCATGCCAGCTTCGCGGACGCGGGCGAGCGACTCGCTTGCAAGCGCGCGACCAGCTGCACGCTGGGCGTCACGGCCGACCACGGCGCAATCGCTCATCGCGGTCTGCTCGTCTTCCGACAGGGTATCCCAGATCGGCTTGGAGAAGAGCACCATGAACGGGGTGTAGGCATGGTTGGTGACCGACAGGTAGTCCTGCACTTCGTAGAACTGCGAGGTGTCGATGGTCACGAACGGGTTTTCCTGCGCGTCGATCGCGCGGGTCTCGAGTGCAGAGAACACTTCGCCGAAGGCCATCGGGGTCGCGTTGGCGCCCATGTTGGCAAAGGTGTCGAGGAAGATGTTGTTCTGCATCACGCGGACCTTGAGGCCCTCGAAATCTTCCCACTTCTCGACCGGACCACGCGAGTTGGTCAGGTTGCGGAAGCCGTTCTCCCAATAGGCGAGGTTCACGAGGCCGAACTCAGGCAGCAGGCCGGCGATGTAGTCGCCGAACTCGCCATCGAGGATCGCGTCGGCTTCCTGCTCGTTGGAAAATAGGAAGGGCAGGTCGAACACACCGAGCGCCGGCACGATGCCAACGAGCGGCGAGGACGAGGTGATGACCATCTCGAGCGTGCCCGAGCGCAGCGACTGGGTGGCCTGCAGGTCACCGCCGAGGGCGTTGCCCCAGAAGGCGTTGAGCTTCAGCGCGCCGCCGGTGCGCTCGTCGAGGCAGGCCTGCATGGCGCGCACGCCGTCGCCGACCGGGTGGTCTTCGTTGATGCCGTTCGACACGCGGAAGGTGCGGTCCTGATACTGGGCCATCACCGGGGTGACGCTGAGGGCCAGGGCGGCGGTCAGCAGGGTCAGAGTACCGAGTTTCATATAGCTTCTCCCTTGAAGTTCTTGGTTTGGCAGTCGGGTTTCTCGCACACCCCGCCGCTAGCCGCGCAGCCAGCGGAGCGGGGTGAGCACGAGCTCGGGGAACAGGATGAGCAGCACGAGCACCGCGATATGGGCGAGCAGGAACGGCAGCACGCCGCCGATCACCTTGCCCATCGGCACGCGGGCGACGCCGCTCACCACGTTGAGAACGATACCCACCGGCGGGGTGATGAGCCCGATGCAGGTGGTCATGACGAACAGCACGCCGAAATAGACCGGATCGATGCCCGCCTGCCGGATGATCGGCATGAGCACGGGCGAGAGGATCAGGATGGTCGGCGCCAGGTCGAGGGCGGTGCCCACGACCAGGACCAGCGCGATGATCGCGAACAGCAGCAGCGTCGGATTGTCGATGAGCGGCCGGATCAGATTGCCCACTTCGCCCGGAATGTTGGCGCTGGTGATGAGCCAGGCCGAGACCAGCGCCGAGGCGACGAGGAACATGACGACAGACGTCGTCTTGGCCGCGCGCAGCAGCACGAAGTAGAGGTCCGCGATCTTGAGTTCGCGGTAGATAAAGAGGCCGACGAAGAGCGCATAGGCCGCAGCAACGACGGCCGCCTCGGTCGGGGTGAAGACACCGAACCGGATGCCGCCGAGGATGATGACGGGCATGAGCAGCGCCCAGCCGGCATCGGCAGTTGCCTTGAGCCTTGCCGGCCAGTCCTGCCGCGGCAGGGTGGCGACCTTGTCGCGACGGGCGATGAACTGCCAGACGACCAGCAGCCCGAGACCCATGATGATGCCCGGGGTGATACCCGCGAGGAAGAGCTGGGTGATCGAGACATTGGCCGCGACGCCGAAGATGATGAAGGCGATCGAGGGCGGGATGACCGGGGCGATGATGCCGCCGGCAGCGATGAGGCCGGCCGAGCGCGGAACGTTGTAGCCGGCGTCGCGCATCATCGGAATGAGGATGGCCGCGAGTGCCGCGCTATCGGCCGCGGCAGAACCGGAAAGCGACGCCATGATGATGGCGGCGACAATCGCCACGATGCCGAGGCCGCCACGCAAATGGCCGACGAAGGAGATCGCGAAATTGATGATGCGCTTGGAGAGTCCGCCCTGGTTCATCAGCTCGCCGGCGAGCAGGAAGAACGGAATGGCCAGAAGCGTGAAGGTATTGGCGCCCTCGATCATGTTCTGGGCGAGGATTTGCGGGTTGAAGATGCCCATGAAGGACATCAGGACGATGCCCGTGAACATCAGCGCGAAGGCGACGGGCAGCCCGATGGCCATCGACCCCAGGAGCGAGGCGAGGAAGACGAGAATGATCATTCGGAGCGCCCCACAAGCTGGCTGTCGTCGTCATATTCGCCGGCGAACTGGCGCAGCTCGGCTTCGCTGACGGTATTGGTGAGCACCCGGAAGAGGCGCACCGCGGCGATGATGCCGATGCCGACTGCGGCGAAATAGGTGACGCCGAAGACGTAGATCATCGGCATGCGGCTGACCGGCGCGATGACGCTGGCATTGATCGGCTGCTGCAGCCAGGTGCCCCAGAACAGGATGACCGCGCACATGATGATGAGGGCGTTGGTGAGCGCCATGCAGATCATCCGCCCGCGCCGGCCGAACATGCGCACCAGCGTCTCGACGCCCAGATGGCCGTTTTCCTTGAAGGTCACGACCGCGCCGATGAAGGTCAGCCAGACAAAGAAGAAGCGCGACATCTCCTCGGAGATCGCGAGACCCGAATTGAATCCGTAGCGCATGACCACATTGGCGAAGACCATGACCGCCATGCTGGCCAGCAGCAGGACGAGTATGACCTCGATACCTCGTGTGAGGTAATCGATTCCCTTTTTCATTCGGGGCAGCCTCCCATTTCAGACAGGATAGACAGAATATCGTCTCTTGCCGACTCAATTAGCTTGCGAAGAGCCGCTTCGGTTCTTGCCGGCGCGCGGTCGGCAATGGCGTCGAGAACGTCCTTATGCATGGGGAGCGAACCCCGTGCCGTGTCCATGCTCAAGACCGAGAGATCGAACGACACGCGCAGGGCGTTGCCCATCATCGGGACAAGCTGGGCGATGAACTGGTTCTTTGTGCCGAGCATGATGCATTTGTGAAAATCGAGGTCGGCCTGCTTGTAGTCCCCCTCGCCGTCAACGGCCGCAGCCATGCGCACATAGGCGCCGGACAGGGCATCGAGGGGAAAGGCGGGATTTTCGGCAGCAAGCGGGCCGGCCATGGTTTCGATGCCGATGCGGAACCGCATCAGATCGTCTACGAACCGGCGGTCGGGACCGAGCGCGAGCCGCCAGTCCAGCACCTGCTCGTCGAACAGGCTCCAGTTCTCCATCGGCTGGACTTCGGTGCCATGGCGGCGGCGCACCACCACCATTCCCTTGGCAACGAGCGTCCGCATAGCCTCGCGCACCACCGTGCGACTGACCTCTAACTCCTCCCCGATCTCGTCCTCACGCGGCAGAACTGAATGCGCCGCGTATCGCCCCGAAAGGAGCCATCCGGCAATCGCATCCACGGCGGCCGCGTGCCGTGTCCTCATCCCCATTCAAAAATCATACATATGATTTATGGGGCCGTAAAGCGGGCTTGTATGGTTGTCCGCACAGGCTTGTCAACGTCCCGGAACCCTCAGTCCACGGGCCCGTTGGCATGGAACGCACCGGAATAAGGAGCTTCCAGATGACCAAGAAACTGCTCGCAACTGCAGCGCTCTGCACGCTTTTGACCGCCCCGGCACTCGCTCAGGAGAGCCCGCAGGCGGTCGCCACCTTCCTCAATATCGAGGGGCAAACGATCGGAACGGTCGAACTCACCGAGGACGAGAACGGCGTCCGCATTTTCGGGGATGTGACGGGCCTGCCGGGGGGCGGGACGCACGGCTTTCACATTCACGAAACCGGCGACTGCGACCCAACCACCGACTTCGAAAGCGCAGGAGACCACTTCAATCCAGGCGGAGAGGCGCATGGCTTCGAACATGCCGAAGGTCATCACGCCGGGGATATCGAAAACCAGATCGCCAGCGCCGACGGCACAATCGAGATTGACGTCACCGTGGATAGCGTGACCCTCGGCGAGGGCGAGACGAGCGTCTTTGACGAAGACGGTTCTGCGCTCGTGCTCCACGCCGACGCCGATGACTATATCAGCCAGCCGGCGGGCGCTTCGGGCGACCGCATTGCCTGTGCGGTCATCGAAGCTGCGCCGACCGAGTGATTGGACGGCCATGGCGAAGGGCTGACAACGCCCTTCGCCATTTCGCTATTGCGACATCGTCGAGCGATGCGCCCAGCCCGTCATCCGCTTTTCCACCCAGGCCATCAGCGCATACATAGCGATGCCCTCGATCGCGAGCATCAGAAGGCCGGCAAACACCAGCGGCACGTTGAACTGGCTCTGCGCCGACGCCATCATGTTGCCGAGCCCATTGTTGGAGGCCACCGTTTCGGAGACGACCGAGCCCACAAAGGCGAGCGTAATCGCCACTTTCAGCGACCCGAAGAAATAGGGCATCGAGCGCGGAATACCCACCTTCAGCATGATGTCGAGCTTTTTGGCGCCGAGCGCCCGCAGCACGTCCTCGGTTTCGGGCTCGATTGTCGCGAGCCCGGTCGCGACGTTCACGACGATGGGGAAGAACGAGATCAGGAATGCGGTCAGCACCGCCGGAACGGTGCCGATACCGAACCAGATGACGAGAATAGGCACCAGCGCGACCTTGGGGATCGCATTGAACCCCACCATCAGCGGATAGAGCCCGGCATAGATCGAGCGCGACCATCCAACGAAAAGGCCGAGAGCCAGCCCCGCGACAACCGCGATGCCGAAGCCGAGCGTCGTCGTATAAAGCGTCTGCAGCGAGTTCTTCCAGATGGGCGACCAGTACTGGACGATTGCGCCGAAGACCACGGTCGGTGCGGGCAGGATGGTGTGCGAAATGCCCGAGAGGCGCACCCCAAGTTCCCACAGGGCAAAAAGGCCGAGCGTATAGAGCCAGGGCGCGAGCCTCAGCCAGGGCATGCGGAAGGCGGGGCGCGGCGGCGTGCCGGCGACCGCGGAATTTTCGACCATGGCGCTCATGCTGCGACCCTCGCCTCGGCAATTTCCGAACGCAGGCCCTGCACCATCTCGTTGAAGGCGGGCTCGTACATAACCGAGAGTTCCCGCGGCCGCGCGAAAGGCACGTGATGCTCGGCAAGTATACGGCCCGGGCGCGCGCTCATCACGAAGATCTGGTCGGCGAGAAAGACGGCCTCGCGCAGGTCATGGGTCACGAGAATGATCGTGACGTCGCTGGCTGCGTGCAGGTCGCGGATCACGCACCAGAGTTCCTCTCGGGTGAAGGCATCGAGCGCCCCGAAAGGCTCGTCGAGCATCAGGAGTTCGGGTTCATGGATGAGCGCCCGGCAGAGATTGGCACGCTGCTGCATGCCTCCCGAGAGCTGCCAAGGATATTTGTCCCCGAACCCCTTGAGCCCCACCGTCTCGAGCAGCGCCTCTGCCTTGGCGACATAGTCCTTCTTGTGCTTGCGCAGCCGATGGCGGTGCTTCTCGACGATTTCGAGCGGCAGCAGAATGTTGTCGAGGGTGGTCCGCCAGGGGAGCATGGTGGGGTTCTGAAAGGCCATGCCGACAATCGAAACCGGCTCCGTCACCTGGCGCCCGGCGACGCTGACATTGCCTGCCTGGGGAATATGAAGTCCGGTGACGAGCTTCATCAGCGTGGATTTTCCGCACCCCGAAGGCCCGACGACCGCGGCAAAGGCGCCACGCTCCACCTTCATGTCGAGGCCGGAGACCGCAAGCGTCCCCCCTGCCCCGCCATACCGCATGTCGACGCGCTCGATCTCGACGAGAGCCATACCCACCTCCATCCGTGAGGGGCCGGGCGCGCGCAGGCGCCCGGCCCGTTTGCATCAGGGCAGCATGCGCTCTTCGGCGGGCGGCAGGAAGCTGTCGTCAAAGACATCCTCTGCCGTCACATTGCCCTGCAGGCCCATCGAGATGCCGAGCGTCTCGATGGACGCAGCGAGGCGATCCGGATCGATGCCGCCGAAGCCGTTCTCGACGACATACGGGGTCTTGATGTTCATGGCATTCGCCATTTCGAGCCGCTCGGTTTCGATCTCGAGGTTGAGCGTCTCGTTGCGCGCCAGCACGGCTGCCGCGCCCGCAGCAGGATCGGCGACGGCGTCGGCAAAGCCCTTGGCAAGCGCCCGCAGCACGCCCTGCACCGCCTCGGGGTTCTCCGCGGCGAAATCGGTGTTCACGAGGATGGCGTTGCCATAGAGGTTAAGCCCGTTCTCGGCCATGAGGATCGTGGCGATATCCTCGTCGGGCACGCCATTGGCCTTGAGGTTCAGAATCACCGAAAAGGCAAAACCAAACACCGCATCGACATCGCCCTGGGCGAGCATGGGCTCGCGCACGGGAAAGCCGATGCTTTCAATGGTGATCTCGGAGGTATCGATGCCAGCGGCCTCGACGAAGGCCGGCCATTGGGCGAATGCACCGTCCGGCGGCGGGGCGCCGAGCGTTTTGCCTTCGAGCGAAGCCGGATCTTCGGTGACCCCGAGGGACTTGCGGCCGACGACCGCGAAGGTGGGCCGCTCGTAGACCATCATCACGGCCTTGACGTTTTGGGTCGGGTCCTCATCAAGGAATTTGATCAGCGAGTTGATGTCGCCAAAACCCATATTGTAGGCGCCAGTCGCGACACGCGGGATGGCCTCGACCGACCCGTTGCCGGTGTCGATTGTGACGTTGAGCCCCTCTTCGGCGAAATAGCCATTGTCCTCGGCAAGCAGGAAACCGGCGGCCGGCCCCTCGAAGCGCCAGTCGAGCGTGAAGCGGATATCCGTCGTCTGGGCGAGTGCGGGCGATGTCAGTCCGGTCGCCACAAGAAGCGCCGCGAGCGTGCCGGCGCCTGCCATTAGGTGTCTGCGATTGAGCATGTGAGCCTTCCCTGTTGCAGTTTCGGGCTCCATCCAAAGCCCAGCCGCAATGGACTGGCAAGCGGTTTTTGCTCACGATGAGGGCAGAACGGAGATATGCACAATCTGTATGCGCCATGCTCACGAACAAGGCGCCTTTCTGCACAACACGTATCCAAGCAAAAGGCGCGGGACAGAGCCCGCGCCTTTTTCGTCTGTCGGCCCGATCAGTAGGTGTAGACCACCAGCTGATTGCCCTGCTGCTGCACGGCGAACACATTGCTCGCATTCTGACCGCTGCGGCTGAGATAGGCCGAGATCAGCGGGTCGGACGCCACTGCGGCGTGAAGCTGGCCGAGCTGGCCCGAAACCGAGGCCTGCACGCGGTTCTTCACGTCGCGACAGACGCGAACCGGGACGAGCTGAACATCGCGGGCCCGGGCCCATCCGTTGAGCGTATTGCGGCTGAGGCTGGACGCCGCGATGATGTTGACGAGGCGCTGCCCATCCTCGCCGCGGCACGCCACCGCGCCGGGCATGAAGCCGCCACCGCCGCCACCGCCACCACCGACGCCGGGACCACCAGGACCACCGGGGCCGCCCGGGCCGCCGGGTCCACCAGGGCCGCCAGGACCACCGGGGCCGCGCAGCCCGCCGAGGCCGAGACTGACCTCGAGGTTCAAAAGCTGATCGCCGCGGAGGACGCCGAGATCGACGCGCCCTACACTTCTGTTGCCGCGATTGAGAACACGCACATCGCCATCGACGAGCGCATCGCCGCCGACGCGCACATTGCCGTTGAGCAACGATCCACCGCCGGACCCACCTCCGCCCGAACCGCCTACATTCAGATCGACATTGGCGATCGGATTGGACCCACCACCACTGCCGCCGCCACTATTGGGCAGCACATCTACCGTTCCGCCGCCTGAACCACCGACATTCACGGCACCGCCGCTACCGCCGAGATTGACGACACCACCATCCCCGCCCAGGTTCACCAATCCTCCCGAGCCACCATTACTGATCAATTGTGCCGAAGCCGGACCGGCCGCAAAGGCCGTCGCTGCCATCAGCATCGCCACTAGCATCGTTCTTGAGCGCTTCATTATGCCTCTCCTGTCTTAGCGTCACTGCACAGCATGATTACGCTGCATGCAAAGCAACGCACGACAGACGTGAAAGGGTTCTTGCTCTTCTACACAGTACAAACCGTTACGTAACGAAAATTGTTGGACTCGAGATAGATTGAAATTGAATTTTCAGAGCATTAGACGGCAATGCTACATATATGTCCGAACATGTTTTTGTACGTGTTCGTACATAGCATTTCAGGCACAAAAAAAGGCGCGGAACCGAAGTTCCGCGCCTCCCGGTGTCGACCAAAAGGGAGCGTCAGCCCTTTTGACCTCTACCGAACCCTGATCTGCCCGAGGGCAGAGAATTGGTTACGAACGGTCGCTCGTGTAGATCGTCAGGTTTCCGTCCTGCGAATTGTGGACGGCAATCACGTCCGACACGTCGACATTGTTGGAGTTGAGCAAATTGCTCAGCGTCTCGTTGCCGTTAATGCTGTCCTGAAGCGCCGTAATGTTGCTGGCGTTCCCATTGAGGGAGTCGTTGAGCGCATTGGCATCAAAATCATTGAAGGCGCTCCCGACGTCGACAAGGCGGACGCCGCGGATGCCGGAGATGTCGCCGACGCTGTTGTCGAGATTGCCTGCGTTGAGGTTGTTGAGGAAATCGCCGAAGCTGCCGATGTCAGACACGCCGCCGACATTGCCCACATCTCCGACCGCGGTGTCCCCACCGACATTGCCGCCGTCCACATTGCCACTACCGGTGATGCCGCCGACGGTGTCGCTCACGGTGGTGCCGATGTCGCCACCCGTCACACCGGTTGTCACGTCATTGACGGTGTCGCTGACCGTACCCGTCACATCGTTGAGCACCCCACCAAGTCCGCCCGAGTTATTCTGGGCCAGAGCGGGCGTTGCAACGAGTGCAACCATAAGTGCTGCGATCGAAATGCCACTAGTCGTCTTCATTATTCTTCTCCGTATAGACTTCTTATTGTTCGACGCTTTGTAATTCGACGCTTTTTCATGGTGAACCGTGCTGGTTCGGGGGGTTAACGGGAGGTTGCGCGGAACGGTTCCGGGTGTTCCGATCACAAACGCCATTTGTGATCGGGGCCTGCATCGCGCCGTTCCAATCGCCAGAAACGACAAACCCCGCGTCGACTGGCGACGCGGGGCCGAGGTGTTGGTGCAAACACGCTCTGCCGGATCGAAATCCGGAATTTCGATCTAGCATGCGCACAGGCGTCGCGAAACCGCTTCTGCGAGACAGGCGCGTCGCCTAAGTTTTCGGCAGCGCTCGTTCGAACTGCTCATCACGTAATCAGAATGACTGCTGACGCTGCAACCGAGCTGGCCCACTCCTTCTGTACGCGCCCACATACTTCCCATTTGAATCAAGCGATTAACGATGGCGCCCAAGCACTGGCATGGGCTTTGCAATTCTCCCGGCGGTGCAAACAACGAACTGTCGGAGGTAAATATGACAGGAGTACACCGCAATCTGGCCCGCCTGGGCCTCGGGGTGGCAATGACGATGGGGGCGCTTTCTGCCGTGCCCGCATTCGCGCAGGACGAGGGGCCGATCAAGGTCGGCATCCTGCATTCGCTGTCGGGGACGATGGCGATCTCGGAAACCACGCTGCGCGACGTGATGCTGATGCTCATCGAGCAGCAGAACGCCAAGGGCGGCATTCTCGGGCGCCAGATCGAGCCGGTGGTGGTCGACACCGCTTCGGACTGGCCGCTGGCTGCTGAACTGGCGCGTCGCCTGATCGAGGTCGACGAAGTCGATGCCGTCTTCGGCTGCTGGACCTCGGTCTGCCGCAAGTCCGTGCTGCCGGTCTTCGAGGAACTGAATTCCCTGCTCTTCTACCCCGTCCAGTACGAGGGCGAGGAGAGCCAGCGCAATGTCTTCTACACCGGCGCCTCGCCCAACCAGCAGGCCATCCCCGCCGTCGACTATCTGATGGATGAAGAGGGCGTGGAACGCTGGGTGCTCGCGGGTACCGACTATGTCTATCCCCAGACGACCAATCTGATCCTCGAGCAGTACCTGCTCGATGCCGGCATCGCGCAGGAAGACATCCTGATCAACTACACCCCGTTCGGCCATTCCGACTGGCAGACCATCGTCTCCGACATCGTTGCCTTCGGCTCGGAAGGCAAGAAGACCGCCGTCGTTTCCACCATCAATGGCGACGCGAACGTGCCCTTCTACCGCGAACTCGCCAACCAGGGCGTCGCGGCCGAGGACATCCCGGTCGTTGCCTTCTCGGTGGGCGAGGAAGAGCTCTCGGGCTTCGACACCACCCCGCTCGTCGGGCACCTGGCGGCCTGGAACTACTTCATGTCCGTCGACACTCCGGAGAATGCGGAGTTCATCGAGGCCTGGCAGAGCTTCATCGGCTCGACCGACCGGGTGACCAATGACCCGATGGAAGCCCACTATATCGGCTTCAACATGTGGGTCGCCGCAGTCGAAGCGGCCGGCACCACCGACCCCGATGCGGTCATCGACGCCATCGTCGGCGTGGAAGTCCCGAACCTCACCGGCGGCGTCGCGACCATGCTCCCCAACCACCACATCACCAAGCCCGTGCTGATCGGCGAAATCCAGGACGACGGCCAGTTCTTCGTCGTGTGGGAGACCGAGGATCTCGTTCCGGGCGACGCCTGGAGCGACTTCCTGCCCGAATCCGCCGTTCTCGAGGCCGATTGGACCGCCCCGATCAATTGCGGCAACTACAACACGCAGACCCAGACCTGCGGCGGTTCGACCGTCACGCCCTGATCACAGAGCTCCTCCCGAGCCAGCAGGGGCGGCACGCCGCCCCTGCCCTTCCCCAATAGCGTCACTGGGAAACAGCCGCCGATGCGATTTCGCCCTCTCCAACTGCTGATGCTCGCCCTGGCGCTCGCCTGCGGCCTGCTCGCCACTGCGCCATCGCGCGCCCAGGATGGCGGGGCCGATATCGGCGCGCTCGTCCGGGCCATGGGCGAAGCGAGCCTGCGCGAACTGCAGGCGATCGTTTCCGATCTCGCGGCGACAGGCGATCCGTCGGTGACGCCGTCTCTCGAAGCGCTGGCCGCCGGCAATCTCTACGTCAATGACGAGACGGGCGCCGTCGTCATCATGCAGCGCAACCGCATGTACGATCCTGTCTCCGAAGAGGAAATCGCCCCGGTCGGCGACACCGACCTCTCCCGCATCCGCGTCAACAACAGCCTGAGGCGCGACATCGGCACCGCGCTCGGCGGCTTGACGCTGATGAGCCCCAATACCGCGACCCGCATGAGCGCCGCCCGCTCCATGCTTGCGGCGCGAAGCCCCGACAATCTGCCGCTGCTCGAGGAAGCCATCGCCGAGGAAACCGACGATGCGGTCCGCCGGATGATGAATGCGGCCCGTGCCGTCACCATTCTGGGCATGCCCGACGCGAGCCTCGAGGAGAAGCGCGCCGCCATCCCCGTGGTCGCACAGTCCGCCGGCCGCGAGGCCGCGACCATCCTCAACGCCGCCCTCTCAACCGCCCCCGAGGAGCTTCGGCCCTCGATCGAAGCCTCGATTGCCGGCATCGAGCGCGACCGCGCCGTCTGGGGCGCCGCGCAGAACGTGTGGTTCGGCATCTCGCTCGGCTCTGTCCTGCTCCTTGCCGCGATCGGGCTTGCCATCACCTTTGGTGTCATGGGCGTCATCAACATGGCCCATGGCGAGATGGTGATGCTGGGCGCCTACACGACCTTCGTCGTGCAGGAGGTGATCCGGCAGTCTGCGCCCGGGCTCTTCGACTATTCGCTCGCCATCGCGCTGCCGCTCGCGTTTCTCGTGACGGCGCTCGTCGGCATCTGCATCGAGCGCGGGGTGATCCGGCTGCTCTACGGTCGCCCGCTCGAAACCCTGCTCGCGACCTGGGGCATCTCGCTGATCCTCCAGCAGGCCGTGCGCTCGATCTTCGGGCCGACCAACAAGATGGTCTCCAACCCTTCCTGGATGTCGGGCGCCTTCGAACTCGGCGGCCTGACCATCACCTGGAGCCGGCTCTGGATCGTGGTCTTTGCGATCGTCGTCTTCGTTGCGCTGTTGCTGGTGCTCAAACGCACCGCGCTGGGGCTGCAGATGCGGGCGGTGACGCAGAACCGGCGCATGGCCTCGGCCATGGGCATCCGCACGCCCTTCGTCGATGCCATGACCTTCGGGCTCGGCTCGGGCATTGCCGGACTTGCCGGCGTGGCACTGAGCCAGATCGACAACGTCTCGCCCAACCTGGGACAGGGCTACATCATCGACAGCTTCATGGTGGTGGTGTTCGGCGGGGTCGGCAACCTCTGGGGGACGCTGGTGGGCGCAATGACGCTCGGCATCGCCAACAAGTTCCTCGAACCCTATGCGGGCGCGGTGCTGGCCAAGATCCTCATCCTCGTCCTCATCATCCTCTTCATCCAGCGCAGGCCGCGCGGCCTCTTCGCGCTCAAGGGCAGGGCCGTCGAACAATGATCACCCAGGCCATCCTCCGCGCGCTCGACAAGAAGGCGATCTGGCTCGTCGGCATCCTTCTGGTCATCGCCATCGCCATCCCGGCGGGCAATCTCCTGATCCCGCCCGGGCAGCCCTTCCATGTGCCGGCCTATATCGTCACGCTCTTCGGCAAATATCTCTGCTACGCGATCCTGGCGCTCGCGCTCGACCTGGTCTGGGGCTATTGCGGCATTCTCTCGCTCGGCCACGGCGCCTTCTTCGCGCTCGGCGGCTACGCGATGGGCATGTACCTGATGCGCCAGATCGGGGACCGGGGGGTCTATGCCAACCCGACCCTGCCGGACTTCATGGTCTTCCTCAACTGGCGGGAGCTGCCCTGGTACTGGCAGGGGTTCGACCAGTTCTGGTTCGCCATGATCATGGTTGTGCTGGTGCCGGGCATCCTCGCCTTCGTCTTCGGCTTCCTCGCCTTCCGCAGCCGCGTCACCGGGGTCTATCTCTCGATCATGACGCAGGCGATGACCTTCGCACTGCTGCTCGCCTTCTTCCGCAACGACATGGGCTTCGGCGGCAATAACGGGCTCACCGACTTCAAGGAGATCCTCGGCTTCCCGATCCAGGCCGCGAGCACGCGCTCGGCGCTCTTTGCGGCGACCGCCGTCACGCTTGCCCTTTCGGTCATCGTCTGCTCGATGATCGTCAATTCCAAGCTCGGCAAGGTGATGGCCGCCATCCGCGATGCCGAGAGCCGCACGCGCTTCCTCGGCTATCGCGTCGAATATGTGAAGCTTTTCGCCTTCACCGTTTCCGCGATCATGGCCGGGATTGCCGGGGCGCTCTACGTGCCGCAGGTCGGCATCATCAATCCCGGCGAATTCGAGCCGGCCAACTCCATCGAAGTCGTTATCTGGACCGCCGTCGGCGGACGCGGCACGATCGTCGGCCCGATCATCGGGGCGGTGCTGGTCAATATGGGCAAGTCCTATTTCACCGGCGCCCTGCCCGATCTCTGGCTCTTTGCGCTGGGCGGACTCTTCATCTTCGTCACCATCTTCCTGCCCAAGGGGATCGTCGGCACCTTCGCGCAATGGTGGCGCCAGGCCCGCGGCCCGCGTCGCGACAACACGACCCCGCGCGACACGGGCGCCAGTGCCGACCGGCCGCTCGTCGCAGCCGACCCCCAGCCCAAGCCCGCGGAGTAGATCATGGCCGACAAAACCGACACCATGCTCTATCTCGACGGCGTCTCGGTATCGTTCGACGGCTTCAGGGCGCTGAACGGGCTCTCGATCATCGTCTATCCGGCCGAAATGCTCGCCATCATCGGACCCAATGGCGCGGGCAAGACAACGATGATGGACATCATCACCGGCAAGACCCGTCCCGATGACGGCGAAGTGCTTTTCGACGGCCGCACCGATCTCACCCAGCTCGATGAGGCCGCCATCGCCAATCTGGGCATCGGGCGAAAATTCCAGAAGCCGACCGTGTTCGAGAACCAGACCGTATGGGACAATCTCGAGCTGGCGCTCAAAAAGCCCCGCAACGTGCTGGCGACGCTCTTTTACGCCATGGATGCGTCCGACCGCGCCCGGCTCGATGAGATCCTCGAAACCGTCCGCTTGACCGCGCGCAAGAACGATCTGGCTGCAGATCTCAGCCATGGCCAGAAGCAATGGCTCGAGATCGGCATGCTGCTCGCGCAGGACCCCAAGCTTCTCCTCGTCGACGAACCGGTCGCGGGCATGACCGACAGCGAGACGGTGGAGACGGCAAAACTCCTCAAGGACATCGCCCGGACCCGCTCCGTCGTCGTGGTCGAACACGACATGAGCTTCGTGCGCGATCTCGACACGCGCGTGATGTGCCTTGCCGAAGGTTCGGTGCTGGCCGAGGGCAGCCTCGACCAGGTGAGCGCCAACCCGAAGGTCATCGAGAGCTATCTGGGGCGATGAAAGTGCGATCCCGCCTCACGTCCACCTCACCTGTAGCCCAACCTGCATCGGTACGATCATGACCGCCCTCACCATCCGTGCCGTCGACCTGCATTACGGCGCAGCCCAGGCGCTGCGCAACGTGACCATCGAGTGCCGCCCAGGCCGTATTACGGCCGTGCTCGGGCGCAATGGCGTTGGGAAGTCCTCGACGCTGCGCGCCATCACCGGCATCAATTCGGTCTCGGCGGGCGACATCGTCTTCGATGCCGAAGCGCTGAAGAAGTCGCCGCCCTACAAGCGCGCGCGGATGGGGCTCGGTTATGTGCCGCAGGGCCGCGAGATCTTCCCGCTATTGACGGTGAAGGAAAACCTTGAAACCGGCTATGCCGGGCTCAAGCGGGCCGACCGGCACATCCCGGAGACCATCTTCACGCTGTTTCCGGTGCTGAAATCCATGCTCGGACGGCGCGGCGGCGACCTCTCGGGCGGCCAGCAGCAGCAGCTCGCCATCGGCCGCGCGCTCGTCACGAGGCCAAAAGTGCTGGTGCTCGACGAGCCGACCGAAGGCATCCAGCCCTCGATCATCAAGGATATTGGCCGCGCGCTGCAGTTCCTGCGCGACGACATGGGCATGACCATCCTCCTGGTGGAGCAATATCTCGACTTCTGCCGCGAGATCGCCGACGATATCTACGTGATGGACCGCGGCGAAATTCAGCATTCCGGACCGGCGAGCGACCTCGACCTGCCCGAGGTGCGACGCCATCTGATGGTCTGACCATGGCCGTCGCCCTGCCCCGCGAACCGCTTCTTCCCCCGCGCCACCAGCGCGCCCGTGGAGAAGGCCGCATCTCCGCTGCTCCGCGCGACGGACGGACGCGGCTGCGCACGCTCTACCAGGAAGGCTGCGCCAAGATCCGCCTGCCCAATGCCCATGGCCGCGCCATCGAGGCGGTGATGATCAACACGGCCGGCGGGCTCTGCGGTGGTGACGCGGTGCAGTGGGGTGTGGAGGCTGACGCCGGCGCAAGCATGGTGCTGACGACGCAGGCCTGCGAGCGTGTCTATCGCTCCACCGGCCCGGTGGCGACGCTCGGGACCCGGATCAGCGTCGGCGCGGACGCACATGTCGACTGGCTGCCGCAGGAGACCATACTCTTCGAGGATGCCCGGCTCGATCGCTCGCTCGAGATCGATCTGGCCCCCGGAGCGAGCGTGTGCGCGCTCGAGGCTGTGCTGCTCGGGCGGGAGGCCATGGGCGAAGGCGCGCGCAACGCCCATCTGCGCGATCGCTGGCGGATCCGGCGTGAGGGGCGGCTCGTGCACGCGGAGTCGACGCTGCTGTCTGCCGACGCCCTCGAACGGGACGGGCTCTCGCTGCTGGATGGCGCCATCGCCTTTGCAACCCTCGTCTATATCGGGCCGGGCGCTGATCGACGGCTCGAGCCCGTGCGTGCCGCACTGCCCGCGGGTGCACGCGCGGCCGCAAGCCTTATCGGGGAAAAGCTCGTCCTGCGTGCGCTGGCCCCGTCCGGGCTTGCCTTGCGCCGCATCATCGCGCCAACTGTCGCCATCATGTCCGGCGCGGGAAGCCTTCCGCGCCTCTGGCACCTCTAGGAGTTCAGATGAACCTCACCCTCCGTGAAAAGGACAAGCTGCTCATCGCCATGGCCGCCAATGTGGCGCGCCGGCGGCTCGAACGCGGCGTCCGGCTCAATCATCCCGAGGCGATCGCGCTGATCACCGATTTCGTCGTCGAGGGCGCGCGCGATGGCCGGCCCGTGGCCGAACTCATGGAAGCGGGCGCCCATGTCGTCACCCGTCAACAGGTGATGGAGGGCATCGCCGAGATGATTCACGATGTGCAGGTGGAAGCCACCTTCCCCGACGGCACCAAGCTCGTCACCGTCCACCAGCCGATCCGCTGATCGACCGGCAGGCCCGTCCAATTGAGGAGATAGACGATGATCCCCGGCGAAGTGATTCCACAGTCAGGCGAAATCGAGATCAATGCGGGCGCCGAGGCCGTAACGATCGAAATTGCCAATACCGGCGACAGGCCGATCCAGGTGGGCTCGCACTACCATTTCTTTGAGACCAACAACGCCCTGCGCTTCACGCGCGAAAGCGCCCGGGGGATGCGGCTCGATATCGCTGCGGGAACCGCCGTGCGGTTCGAGCCCGGGCAAACCCGCGAAGTGCGGCTGGTGCCACTGGGTGGCGATCGCATGGTCTACGGCTTCCAGCAGCGCATCATGGGGAAGCTGTGAGGCCTCGTACGCCCGGCAATGACGAAAGGCGAGACGCAGTTGCGCCTCGCCCCGATAGTCTATTTCCGGATAAGCGTCCGTCAGGCGCGGTCGTCGACATAGACGATCGCAGCACCGTCGGGCGTTGCGATGGCCACCACCTCGTCCACGGTGTGGCCGGCCGCTTCGAGCTCGTTCATCAGCGCCGCATTCGCCTCGATCTCGCTGCGCAGCGCGGTGCCGGCATCGGCATTGGCCGCCATGGCGGCATCGAGCCCGCTATCGTCGCCTTCGAGGGTCGAGATGCCGATGATGGTGATTTCGGTTTCCGAGGTGATCATGCCGATATCGATGCTGGCCACGCCGCCGAGAGCGGAGATCAGCCCTTCATAGCTGGCTTCGGCGTTCGCCCCGGCAGCCATCGTGGCGCCGGCTTCCGGCGCCGCCGTGACAGCGCCATCCGCGCCTGGCGTCGCACCCGCATCCTGCGCGAGCGCAATGCTTCCGGTCGATGCGACGAGCAGCGTGGCGAGACTGAGTGCAGTTGCGATCTTCATGGGTGTTCTCCTCTTGAGGCTTGTTTTTCTGTGATTGCCCGAATGGCCAACGCACGCTCACCCGATGCGTTGCGCCTCGTAATCTCGGGCAAGCCGACCTCGCCTTGTGCCAAAGGGGGGAGTCGCCCTTCCTTCGCCGGAGGGATTGGTATTGATAGGCTGACCAAGCCCATCACGAGGAATGACGCCCGATGACCGAACCCGAACAGACCCCCGCCGAACTCGCCTTCAAGGCCCGCTTCGCCGAAGTCATGCGCGATCTCAAGAGCGGCAAGGAGGATGGCGAGGCCATGTACCTGCTCGGCCGCATCGCGAACCGAATGCTCGAAGAGGCCAAGCAACCTGACTGGAAGGCCCTGAAGCAGAACCTTTCGCTCGAGGCCTATGATTCGGTGCTCATGGCGCTGCAGAAGCGCGGCAACGAGTTCATCGCCGCCGGGCAGGTCAAGCCAGCCTATGCGCTGCAGGCCATTGCGGTCTCCATTGTGGCCGGCACCCAGACCGACCCGCATGTGCGCGAGGGCGAGAAGCTGCTCGACCGCATCATCGAAACGACCATCCTCAACTATCGCAAGCACGGCAAGAGCGTCGAGCCTGCCACCCACTGACCCGGAGCCAGCCATGCCCGCCCGCATATCCCGCGCCACCTATGCCGACATGTACGGCCCCACCACCGGTGACCGGGTGCGGCTCGCCGACACCGAGCTCTTCATCGAGGTGGAGAAGGATTTCACCGTCTATGGCGAAGAGGTGAAGTTCGGCGGCGGCAAGGTGATCCGCGACGGCATGGGCCAGTCCCAGCGCACGCGCGCCGAGGGCGCGGTCGATACCGTCATCACCAACGCGCTCGTCGTCGACCACACCGGCATCTACAAGGCCGATATCGGGCTCAAGGACGGTCGCATTGCGGGCATCGGCAAGGCGGGAAACCCGGATACCCAGCCCGGCGTCACCATCATCATCGGCCCATCGACCGAGGCGATCGCCGGGGAAGGCAAGATCCTCACCGCCGGGGGCATGGACGCGCATATTCATTTCATCTGCCCCCAGCAGATCGAAGAAGCGCTGATGAGCGGGGTGACGACCATGCTCGGGGGCGGCTCCGGCCCGGCACACGGCACGCTCGCCACCACCTGCACCGGCGCATGGCATATCGGGCGGATGATCGAGAGCTTCGACGCGTTCCCGATGAACCTGGCACTGGCAGGCAAGGGCAATGCCAGCCGGGCCGCACCGATCGAGGAAATGGTGCGCGCCGGCGCCTCGTGCCTCAAGCTTCACGAGGACTGGGGCACGACCCCCGCGGCCATAGACACCTGCCTTTCGGTTGCCGACGCCTTTGACGTGCAGGTGATGATCCATACCGACACGCTGAACGAAAGCGGCTTCGTCGAGGATACCGTCGCGGCGATCGCGGGCCGCACCATCCACGCCTTCCACACCGAGGGCGCCGGTGGCGGGCACGCGCCCGACATCATCAAGGTTGCGGGCCTGCCCAACGTCATCCCGTCCTCGACCAATCCGACGCGCCCCTATACGCGCAACACGATCGCCGAGCATCTCGACATGCTCATGGTCTGCCACCATCTCGACCAGTCGATCCCGGAGGACGTGGCTTTTGCGGAAAGCCGCATCCGCAAGGAAACCATCGCCGCCGAGGACATCCTGCACGATATCGGAGCCTTCTCCGTCATTTCCTCAGACAGCCAGGCCATGGGCCGCGTCGGCGAGGTGCTGATCCGCACCTGGCAGACCGCCGACAAGATGAAGCGCCAGCGCGGGCGTCTGGCCGAGGAGAAAGGCGAGAACGACAATTTCCGCGTCCGCCGCTACATCGCCAAATACACGATCAACCCCGCAATCGCGCACGGCCTTTCGGCCCATATCGGGTCGATCGAAGTGGGCAAGCGCGCCGATCTCGTGCTCTGGAGCCCGGCCTTCTTCGGGGTCAAGCCCGAAATGGTTCTGCTCGGTGGCTCGATTGTTGCAGCGCCCATGGGTGACCCCAACGCGTCGATCCCCACCCCGCAGCCCATGCACTACCGCCCCATGTTCGGCGCCTATGGGAAACTGTTGACCAACTCCTCGGTCACCTTCGTCTCGAAGGCTGCGCTCGAGGATGGCATCGCCGCCCGGCTGGGCACCGCCAAGCAGATGCTGGCGGTCGAAAATACTCGGGGGGGCATCGGCAAGGCCTCGATGATCCACAATTCGGCGACGCCCGAGATCGAGGTCGACCCCGAAACCTATGAGGTGCGCGCCGATGGCGAATTGCTCACCTGCGAGCCCGCGACCGAACTGCCGATGGCCCAGCGTTATTTCCTGTTCTGATCGCATGGCGTTTCCGATAGCCTCTGCGCATCGCCGACAAGGAGATTTCCGATGACCATCCGCTCCCTCATCGCCGCCGGCCTTGTGCTCGCCGCGCCCCCCGCCTTCGCGGTCGAAACCTCGATGCAGATCGTGCTCGAGCTCCAGGGCGACGCCGAGCGCAACGTCGTGACCTATGAGTGCGAGGGCATCGACCCGATCACGGTGGAATACGTCAACGCCAACCCGATCTTCCTCGCCTTCGTGCCGGTCGATGGGGAAAAGCTGGTCTTCGTCAACGTGCTCGCCGCTTCGGGCGCGCGCTATGCATCGGGCCAGTATGTGTGGTGGACGCGGGGCGCCGAAGCGACGCTGCATGACGAAATCGCCGGGGAAGAGGCCGAGCCCCTGAGCTGCCTCGAACTTTCCGGCACGCCCTGACCCCAGAGATCCTTTCGAGCACGGAGCCATACCGATGCTGCGCGCGACTGCCCACCGGCCCTCTCTTGCGGAGGCCAAGGCCTTCGATCATGTCCGCCTCGCCCATGACGAGCGGCGCCTGCGGCGCAAGCTGCTGACGCTTGCGGGCGGCGGCGAAGTACTCGTCGACCTCCCGACGACCATCACCCTGCCCCATGGAGGCGCGCTGGTGCTCGAGGATGGTCGGCTCATCGAAGTCATTGCCGCAGAAGAACCCCTCTACCGCGTCACCGGACGCGATCTGCGCCATGTGATGCAGCTCTGCTGGCATCTGGGCAATCGGCACCTGCGCGCCGAGCTCCAGGCTGACGGCCCCGATGGCCCCGCCATCCTGATCCTGCGCGATCGGGTTATCGGGGACATGCTCGCCGGGCTCGGCGCGACCGTAAGCGAGATAAGCGGTCCTTTCGTGCCCGAGGAAGGCGCCTATCACAGCCATGGCGACCACGGCCACGCGCTGCTCAACAGATGATCGCTCACCCGGCGCTGCAGCGCCTGCTCGTCTGGCTGTCTCCTGCCTTCCCGATCGGCGGCTTTGCCTGGTCGGCAGGCCTTGAGACCGCGATTGCGGAAGGCCGCGTAAGCGATTCCAGCTCCATGCGGAACTGGCTCGAAGGCAATCTCGCCCATGGCGGCATGCGGACTGATGCGATCCTCCTCGCCGAAGCGGCACGGTCATCCGCTGATGCCGACGCCCTGCGCGAGATCGCCGATCTGGCCCTGGCATTCGCGCCTGCAGCTGAGCGCCGCGCCGAAATGCTCGCCATGGGCGACGCCTTCATCGCCGCCGCCGCCGCCTGGCCGAGCCCGCACGGGTCGGCCCTACCCCGCCCGTGTCCCTACCCGGTCGCCGTCGGCGCGATTGCCGGGGCACATGGCGTCGGGATCGAAGACACCGTCCTCGCCTTCCTCACAAATCTCGTCCATGGCCAGATTTCGGTGGCGCTCCGGCTCGTGCCGCTCGGGCAGACCGAAGGCCTTGCCATCCTTGCTGGGCTGGAACAGACGATCGCCCAACATGCCCAGGCTGCGGCAGTCGCGCGCCTTGACGATATCGGGACGATCGCCTACGCGAGCGACATCGCGCAGATGCGCCACGAGACAGAAACCACGAGACTGTTCCGCTCATGAGCATGCTGGTCGCCGCCCTGATCTTCGTGCCCCTCCTCGCCGCGGCCCTGGCGCTACTGCTATGGTCGTTCGGTGCAAGCTGGCCGATCCGCGATCGCGCTCTGCTCGCCGCCACTATGCGCGGAGCGCCCGGAGCGACGGCGATGTGGCCGAAAACGCTGAGCTTCCTCCTCTTTCTCGTTGCTCTTGCGCTCGGCGTCCTCTCGCTGGCCCTCGCCGACCATGATGGCGGCGGCTGGGTGCTGACCCTCACCGGGGCGGTCATCGGCATCGTCTTTCTCGCACGCGGTGTTCTGGGCTATACGGAGGGGTGGAAGGCGCGGACGCCCAACGAACCGTTCCGCACGCTGGATCGCAAGACCTATTCTCCGGTCTGCCTCGTCATCGGCACCGGCTTTGTCGTTCTCGCATTGATGAGGCTCCTATGAAATCGGCTCATGGTCCCCTGCGGATCGGCATTGGCGGGCCCGTCGGCTCGGGTAAGACCACGCTTTGCGAGATGCTGCTGAAAGCGCTACGCGAGCGCTATTCGATGGCCGTGGTCACCAACGACATCTACACCAAGGAAGACGCGCTGATCCTCGCGCGCGTGCAGGCGATCTCGGAAGATCGCATCGTCGGGGTCGAGACCGGCGGCTGCCCGCATACCGCGATCCGCGAGGATGCTTCGCTCAACCTCGCTGCAATCGACGAGCTTAACCGCACCTTCCCCGACCTCGACGTCGTGCTGATCGAATCGGGCGGCGACAATCTCGCCGCGACCTTTTCGCCGGACCTCGCCGACATGACGATCTACGTGATCTCAGTGGCGCAGGGCGAGAAGATCCCGCGCAAGGGCGGTCCGGCGATTTCCCGATCCGACCTGCTCGTCGTCACCCACACCGATCTTGCCCCCTATGTGGGGGCCAATCTCGATGTCATGCGTTCCGATACCGAAAAGGTGCGGGAAGGGCGCCCTTATGTCTTCACCGATATGCTGAGACGGGAGAACCTCGATGAGATCATCGCCTTCATCGAAAAGGCTGGCGGCCTCTCCCCTGCCGCGGCGGCGCAGTAGATGACGCGCTCAATTCTCATGTGGCGCGACGTTTCCGGGGCGTTGCCGGAACCCGTCTGGCCCGAAGGCATCGTGCGCGTGCCGCTCGTCGATGCCGATCCGCGCGAGATCCACGCCCTCCTTTCGGCGAGCTATGAGGAAGCGGGGCGGTCCATGCCCGGTTTTCTGGCCTGGTGGGACGCGATCCGCAGCGATGAGGAGTTCGACCCGCTGCTCTGCTTCATCGCGCAGGACCCTCTGGGGCATATCGTCGGGTTCGCGCTCTGCCGGAGCTCGGGCTTCATCCGGGAACTGGCCGTGCATGCCGACTACCGGCGGCTGGGGCTTGCAAGTGCGCTGCTCGCCGAGGCGTTTCAGGCATTTTCGGCCCGCGGCGTCGATCAGGTGGCGCTGCGCGTGGAAGAAGAAAACGCAGTGGCCCGGCACCTTTACGACGACATCGGTTTCGCGGCCGCCTGAACCCTTTCGGCCAGCACCAGCACGCTGACCGAGCGCGGCGGGAGGATGAGACGCCCCCGGGCGATCTCCCCGCCATCTGCCGATGACAGGACGAGCGTCCAGTCGCCTCGGGGGAGCTCGGCGTCGACCGCGATGTGCCGGCGGTTGAACCAGACGAGCACGACGTCCGCGCCCTCGCGCAGACACATGCCCAGCACGTCGGCGTCGCCGGCGTTCCAATCGGCATCCGCCATCTGCCCGCCCCCGGGCCGCAGCCAGTCCACGTCCTCGGGCGAAAGAAAACGGTCGGCCCGCAGCGCCGGATGGGCCGCGCGCAGGGCGACGAGACGGGCAACGAAACCGATCAGGCCATGGTCTGCTCCGGCCCAGTCCACCCAGGTCGTGGCATTGTCCTGGGCATAGGCATTGTTGTTCCCCGCCTGCGTGCGCCCGAACTCGTCGCCCTGCTGGAGAAGCGGGGTGCCACGCGAGACGAACAAGGTTGCGAGCAGAGCGCGCATGTCCGCCCGACGTCGATCAAGAATGTCGGGATCGTCCGTCCGGCCTTCCGCGCCGCCGTTCCAGGAAAAATTGTGGTCGTGCCCGTCGCGGTTGTCCTCGCCATTGGGGATGTTCCATTTGCTGGCATGGCTGACGAGATCGGCCAACGTGAACCCGTCATGGACCGCAATCAGATTGACCCCGTGAGCCGGACCGCGCCCGCTCTCGCCAAAGACATCCTCGGATCCCGCCAGCCGGGTGGCGAAGCGTCCGAGCATGCGCCCGTCGCCGCGCCAGAACGATCGGACGTCGTCGCGATACCGGTCGTTCCATTCCATGAAGGGTTCCCCGAACCGCCCGAGCTGGTAGCCGCCCGGCCCCGGATCCCATGGTTCGGCAACGAGAACGGCCGCCTTCAGCACAGGATCCTCGCGCAACATGCGCAGGAGTTCCGCCTCGGGGTCGAAACCGGGCGTGCGGCCCAGGATCGGTGCCAGATCAAAGCGGAAGCCCGAAACGCCACCCTCCTCGACCCAGTATCTGAGGCTTTCGATGACAAGCCTCTGTACCGCAGGATGGTCACACCGCAGCGTATTGCCCGTGCCGGTGTCGTTGACGAGGCGCAGCCGCCCATCCGCCTCGAAGTGCCGGTAATAGGTCGGCGCATCGAGCCCGCGCAGGCTGAGCGTCAGCCCGGTCTCGGCATCGCCCTCACCGGTATGGTTGTAGACGACGTCGAGAATGACCCCGATGCCATGGGCGCGGTAGAGGTCGGTGAGCGCGCGGACATCGGCCATGCCGCTCGGCGCGAGGCGCGGATCGGGGGCGAAATAGGTGACGGGATTATAGCCCCACGCGTTGGAGAGCCCCAGGGCCGGCAGATGCGCATCGTCGATCCAGGCGGCAACCGGCATGAGCTCCACCGTCGTCACACCGAGGCGCGACAGATGCTTGACCACCGCGTCGCTCATCAACCCTTCGATCGTGCCCCGTAGCGGACGCGGCACGTCCGGGTGCAGCAGCGTGTAGCCGCGGACATTGAGCTCGTAGAAGAGGCCTGGCGCAGACATGATCGGATTTGCGGCTGCACGTGGTTCGCCGGGCACGATCGCCTTGGGCATGTCAGGGGCGGTATCGACACCCGATCCGCGCGGCCGGCCAAGGCTGTCCTGCCGGTGGAACACCCGGTCCACGCGCCTTGCATAGGGGTCGACGAGCAGCTTGTCGGGATCGAACCAGAGCCCGCGCTCGGGCGCCCATGGCCCGTCTGCCCGGAGCCCGTAGCGCGCGCCGGCGCCCAGCCCGCCTACGAGCCCGAAATGGACCGCGCCCTCGCGCCCGTCGAGGCGGAAGCGCGTGATCTCCCTGTCCCCGGCGTCGAACAGGCAGACGGCGATCCACTCGGCGGTCTCGGAATAGACCGCAAACACCACGCCCTCGGCGGTCACCGTAGCGCCCAGCGTCTCCGGCGAACCACCACTGGGCACCAGCACCGGGGTCATCCTGCCACGCTCGGTCAGGTGATCACGCTCGGCGCGTCCCGACCCGTGCCGCGCCTGATCCCCACGAGCCTGTCGGCGAGCTGCACCAGATCATCGAGCGCCGCCTGCGTTTCGAGCTCGTGATCGCCGTCGGCCGGCTCGTAGCGCTCGAGATAGAGCCTGAGCGTCGCCCCCACGGTGCCGGTGCCCGAGAGCCGCAGCACGATCCGGGCACCATCGGAAAAGCCGATGCGGATGCCCTGTTTCGCGCTCGTCGACCCATCGACAGGATCGGTGTAGGCGAAGTCATCGGCATAAGCGACTTCGCGACCATCAAGCGTCTGGCCGACCAGCCCCGGCAGACGCGCGCGCAGATCGTCGACGAGCGCATTGGCGGCCTCGGCATCGACCTCCTCGTAATCGTGGCGGGTGTAGTAGTTCCGCCCGTACTCGGCCCAATGCCCCCTGACGATTTCGTCGACACCCTCCTTGCGGACCGCGAGGATGTTGAGCCAGAGGAGCACGGCCCAGAGCCCGTCCTTTTCGCGGACATGGTCGGAGCCGGTGCCGGCGCTCTCCTCCCCGCAGATCGTGACCCGGCCGGCGTCGAGCAGGTTGCCGAAGAATTTCCACCCCGTCGGCGTCTCGTGCATCTCGATGCCGAGCTTTTCGGCCACCCGGTCGGCGGCGGCGCTCGTCGGCATCGAGCGGGCTATGCCGGCGATCCCCCTGGCATAACCAGGCGCCAGATGGGCGTTGGCCGCGAGAATGGCGAGCGAGTCGGACGGGGTGACGAACCGCCCGCGCCCGATGATGAGGTTGCGATCTCCATCCCCATCGGACGCCGCACCGAAATCGGGCGCATCAGGGCCCATCATCAACTCGTAGAGATCCCTGGCGTAGACGAGGTTCGGATCGGGATGCCCTCCCCCGAAATCCGGAAGCGGCGTGCCATTGATGACCGTACCCGTCGGGGCACCCAGCCGCTTCTCGATGATTTCGGTGGCATAGGGGCCGGTGACCGCATGCATGGCATCGAAGCGCATGGAAAAGCCCGACGCGAACATCGCGCGGATCGCGTCGAAATCGAACAGCGTCTCCATCAGCGCTGCATAGTCGGCCACCGGATCGATGATCTCGACCACCATGTCGCCCGATTGCTGGATGCCAACCTGGCCCAGATCCACGTCCGGCACGTCTGCGATGCGGTACGCGGTGATCGCTTTGGTGCGCGCGAAGACGGCATCGGTGATGCGCTCGGGCGCAGGGCCGCCATTGCCCACATTGTACTTGATGCCGAAATCGCCCTCCGGCCCGCCCGGATTATGGCTTGCCGACAGCACGATCCCGCCGAAGGCGCCGTGATGACGGATCACATGGCTCGCACCGGGCGTCGACAAGATCCCGCCGCGGCCCACCAGCACGCGGCCGAAACCATTGGCCGAGGCGATCTTGATCGCCCGCTGGATCGCGACATCGTTGAAATACCGGCCGTCGCCGCCGATCACCAGCGTCTTGCCCTCAAAGCCCTCGAGACTGTCGAAAAGCGCCTGCACGAAGTTCTCGACATAATTGGGCTGGGCGAACACGCTCACGCGCTTCC
Source organism: Arsenicitalea aurantiaca (assembly GCF_003994485.1). Classification (GTDB taxonomy): domain Bacteria; phylum Pseudomonadota; class Alphaproteobacteria; order Rhizobiales; family Devosiaceae; genus Arsenicitalea; species Arsenicitalea aurantiaca. The sequence goes on along the minus strand of NZ_RZNJ01000001.1, from coordinate 769,104 downwards.
GCAGCCCGGACGTGCCCGGCTTCTGATCGTCAAATGGCGTGGTGGCGATGGTCTTGATGGTCATTGGTCCTGCCCCAGAAGGCTCTTGTAGAGATCGGCATATTTTTGGGCACTGCGGGCCCAGGAGACGTCCGACTTCATCCCCCGCCGCTGGATCTTCGTCCACACGGCCGGCTCGGCGTGGAGCGCCATGGCCCGGCGCAGCCCCTCGGACAGCGCCCCGGCATCCGAATGGGCAAACTGTATGCCCGTTGCGACACCTGCGTCGAGCGCCGCCTCGTTCGCATCGATGATGGTGTCCGCGAGCCCGCCGACGCGGCTCACCACCGGCACGCAACCATAGCGCAGCCCATAGAGCTGGGTGAGCCCGCAGGGCTCGAAGCGGGAGGGCACGACCATCATGTCGGCCCCACCCTGCACGAGCCGCGAGAGCGTCTCGTCATAACCCGTGACGATGCCGACCCGCCCCGGATGCCGCACCGCGGCCGCGCGCAGACCCTCCTCGAGCTCGGGATCCCCGGACCCCAGGACGCCGAGGCGCCCGCCCTGGGCAACGACCCCGTCGAGCGCGGCGAGCAGCAGGTCGATCCCCTTCTGCCAGGTCAGCCGGCTCACGACGCCCAGCAGCGGACCCTCGTCATTGGCAAGCCCGAACCGCTCTTCAAGCGCGCGCTTGTTGGTGCGGCGCCGATGCAGCGTCGCCGGTCCGTAGCTGCGCACAAGGGCAGGATCCGTCGCGGGATCCCATTCATCGGTGTCGATGCCGTTGAGGATACCGTGCAGGTCGCGGGCCCGTGCCTGCAGCAGGCCATCGAGCGACATACCGAAAGCCGGCGTCCGGATTTCGGCGGCATAGGTGGGGCTGACGGTGGTGACGGCGTGAGCGGTGGCAAGGCCGGCCTTGAGAAACCCCACACCGCCGAAATACTCGATGCTCTCGGCCCAGGCCTCCCCGGGCAGCCCGAGCGCCCCGAAGATGTCCGCGCCGAAATGGCCCTGGAAAGCGAGGTTGTGAACTGTCATGACCGTGCGCAGGCGAGGATTGGCGCCGTATTTCACGAAGGCCGGGGCGAGGCCGGCCTGCCAGTCATGGGCATGGAGAATGTCCGGCTGGTAACCATCGACCAGCCCCTCTCCCAGAAGAGCGCCGACGCGGCTCAGCGCCGCGAAACGCTGCCAGTTGTCCGGCCAGTCCCCGCCCTCCGGCGCGACATAGGGGTTGCCCGGCCGATCGTAGAGATGGGGTGCATCGATGACGATGAGGTCGAGCCCGCCTGCATGGCCTGCGAGGATCCGGGCCGGACCGCCGAAGAGGTCTTCGAGCCGCGCCACCTCCCGCGTCCGCCCGAGCGCACCCATGACCGGCCGGTAGCCCGGCACCAGCGTGCGCACCGAAAGCCCGAGCGGCGACAGGGCGCCCGGTAACGCCCCGACGACATCGGCTAGCCCGCCGGTCTTGACGAGCGGATAGACCTCGGACGCGACCGAAAGGATTTCGGTCATTGGCTGGACAGGTACTTGTCCACCATCAACTGGGTCACGAGCGTGACCCCGTCCGCGGTCCGGCGGAACCATTTGGCGTCGAACTCGGGATCCTCGCCCACGATCAGCCCGTCCGGCACGTTGACGCCGCGGTCGACGACGACCTTGCGCAGCCGCGCGCCCCGCCCGATCGTGCAATAGGGCAGAACCACCGCTTCGCTGAGCTCGGAGTAAGAATGGACGCGCGAGCCCGTCGAGAGGAGCGTGCGCGTCAGCATGCCGCCCGAGACGATGCAGTCGCCCGACACCAGGGAGGAAACCGCCGAGCCCCTGCGCCCGTCCATATCATGCACGAACTTTGCCGGCGGGGTGATCTCGGCATAGGTCCAGATCGGCCAGTCCCGGTCATAGAGATCGAGCTGGGGGGTCACGTCGGTGAGGTCGATATTGGCTTTCCAGTAGGCGTCGACCGTGCCCACGTCGCGCCAGTAGGAGACCTCCTCATTGGCCGAGCGCACGCAGGAGCGGGTGAACCGGTGCGCCCATGCCGTGCCGTTCTTGACGATATGGGGGATGATGTCCTTGCCGAAATCGCGCGAGGACCCCTCCGTGGCTGCGTCGCGGCGCAGCTGCTCCATGAGGAACTTGGTTTCGAACACATAGATACCCATCGACGCCAGCGCGGTATCGGGCTTGTCGGGGATGGCCGGCGGGTCCTTCGGCTTTTCGACGAAATCCATGATCCGGTCGCGCCCGTCGACATGCATGACGCCGAAAGCGGTCGCTTCCATGCGCGGCACCTCGAGGCACCCCACCGTCACGTCCGCGCCCGTATCCACGTGCTGGCGGAGCATGATTTCGTAGTCCATCTTGTAGATGTGGTCGCCCGCGAGGATGACGAGATAGCGCGGGCCGTAATCCTCGATGATGTCCATGTTCTGGTAGACCGCATCGGCGGTGCCGGCATACCACATGTCTTCCTTGACGCGCTGGCTTGCCGGAAGCACGTCGAAGCTTTCGTTACGCTCCGTGCGAAGGAAGTTCCAGCCCCGCTGCAGGTGCCGGATCAGGCTGTGCGCCTGATATTGCGTCGCCACCGATATGCGGCGGATGCCCGAGTTCAGCGCATTGGAGAGCGCGAAGTCGATGATGCGCGACTTCCCTCCGAAATAGACCGCCGGCTTTGCGCGGCGGTCCGTCAGCTCCATCAGGCGCGTGCCGCGCCCTCCCGCGAGCACATACGCCATCGCATCGCGCGCCAGAGGCGATGGGTTTCGATAGTCGGCCATAGTCCTGCCCTCCTCCGGCGATCCGTTCAGTCCGGATCGTATTTCAAGATTAGCGTTGCGAGCGGTGGAATGTAGAGGCTTGCTTCGGCGGGCCAGTGCCCGTCCGCAACCGGCCGCGCCTCCACCTTGCCCTGATTGCCCGTATTGGTGCCGCCATAGACTTCGGCGTCGGTATTGACCCGCTCACTCCAGAGCCCCGCCTTCGGCATGGGCACCCGGTACCCTTCCCGCGGGACGGGGGTCATGTTGGAGATCACCACCACGGGAGGATGCCCCTCCACGTGGCGCGCCCAGGCGAAGACGGAATTGGCCTGGTCGTTGCCGATCAGCCATTCAAAGCCCTCGGGCTCGTTGTCGCGGGCGTGAAGCGCCGGCAGGTCGCGATAGGCCGCGTTGAGGTCGCCGACGAGGCGGCGCATCCCCTCGTGCCAGCCGGCGTCGAGCAGCCACCAATCGAGCCCCTTGGCCTCGCTCCACTCCTCGCGCTGGGCGAATTCCTGGCCCATGAACAGGAGTTTCTTGCCCGGCCAGCCCCACATGAAGCCGTAATAGGCGCGAAGCCCGGCAAATTGCTGCCAGTCGTCGCCGCGCATCTTGGCGATCAGCGAACCCTTGCCATGCACCACCTCGTCATGGCTGAGCGGCAGCACGTAATTCTCCGAATACGCATAGAGCGCAGCGAAGGTCATGTCGTTGTGGTGATAGCGGCGATGAACCGGCTCGCGCTCCATATAGCGCAGCGTGTCGTTCATGAAGCCCATGTTCCACTTGAACCCGAAGCCGAGACCGCCCGCATGCACCGGCGCGCTGACCCCACCCCAGGCGGTGGATTCCTCGGCGATGGTGAACGCTCCCGGATGGAGCCGATAGACTTCGGTGTTGACGCGCCGCAGGAACTCGACCGCCTCGAGGTTCTCGTTGCCGCCATGCTGGTTGGGCACCCACTGCCCGGGCTGACGCGAATAGTCGAGATAGAGCATGGACGCCACGGCATCCACGCGCAGCCCGTCGATGTGGAATTCCTCTAGCCAGTAGAGGGCGTTGTTGAGCAGGAAGCTCGCCACCTCCTTGCGCCCGAAATTGTAGATCGCCGTATTCCAGTCCGGGTGATAGCCCTTGCGCGGGTCCAGGTGCTCGTAGAGCGCCGTGCCGTCGAACTGGGCAAGCCCGTGTGCGTCCGTCGGGAAATGCGCCGGCACCCAGTCGAGGATCACCCCGAGCCCTGCGGCATGCGCGGCATCCACGAACCGCTTGAACCCCGCCGGATCGCCATGGCGCGCCGTCGGCGCGTAGAGGCCCACCGGCTGGTAGCCCCAGCTCGGATCATAGGGATGCTCGGTGATGGGCAGCAATTCGATGTGGGTGAAGCCCAGATCCGCCACATAGGGGACGAGCTGTTCGGCGAGCTGGTCGTAGCTCATGAAGCTGCCATCCGCGCGCCGCCGCCACGAGCCCAGATGCACCTCATAAATGCTGATCGGCGTCCGTCGCCAATCCCGGTCGGCCCGCGCAGCCATGTAGTCTCCGTCGCTCCAGGCAAAGGGCGTGGGATCGGCGACGACGGAGGCGGTGCGCGGCCGCATCTCGGACTGGCGGCCGAACGGATCGGCCTTCAGCGGCAGGAGGCTCCCATCAGGGCCGACGAGTTCGAATTTATAGAGCGCCCCGGGCCCGACGCCGGGCACGAAGACCTCCCACACGCCCGTATCGTGGCGCAGCCGCATCGGATTGCGGCGCCCGTCCCAGTCGTTGAACGGGCCGACGACGCTCACCCGGCGCGCATTGGGCGCCCAGACTGCAAAGCTTGTGCCCTCAACGTCTTCAAACGTCCGGGCATGTGCGCCCAGCCGATCGAAGAGCCGAAGATGGCTGCCTTCGCCGATATAATAATCGTCGAGCGGGCCGAGCACCGGACCGAAGCTGTATGGGTCGTAGACGTCCCACGCACCGCCCGCATTCTCGGCCCGATAGCGGATGGGCTGGCGCCCTGAAACCGCGACGAGACCCTCGAAGAACCCGGCCTCGTCCCGGAGCGTCAGCGCTCCCAGTGCCTCGCCGTCACGCGTGAACGCATGGACGCTCGCGGCGTGGGGGATGAAGGCACGCGCCACCCAGCCCGCGGCACTCTCATGGAGCCCGAGGACGGAAAATGGATCGGCGTGCCGCCCCGCAATGATCGCCTCGACATCGCCCTGGGGCGCCTGCCAGCCCGCTGTGGTCACGCCCCGCCCCTGCTCGTCGGCACGTTCCAGATCTCGGCCGCATATTGCGCGATGGTGCGATCCGAGGAGAACCAGCCCATATGCGCGGTATTTCGGATCGCCATGGCGTTCCACCGCCGACGGTCGGCCCAGACCGTGTCGACCTGGCGCTGCGCATCGGCATATGTGTCGAAGTCGCGGGCCACCATGAACCAGTCATGGTCGTAGAGCCCACCGATCAGTTCGCGATACCGGTTGGGATCGTCAGGCGAGAAGACGCCCGAGGAGATCATCTCGAGAGCTTCCTTGAGCGCCGGAGAATTGTCGATCGCGCCACGCGGCACTTCGCTCCGGCTGCGCTTTTCGGCCACTTCCTCGGCCGTGAGCCCGAAGATGAACATGTTCTCCGGCCCGACCGCTTCGCGCATCTCCACATTGGCGCCGTCGAGCGTGCCGATGGTGAGCGCGCCATTGAGCGCGAACTTCATGTTGCCGGTGCCCGAGGCTTCCATGCCCGCCGTCGAGATCTGCTCGGAGAGGTCGGCGGCCGGGATGATCGTCTCGGCGAGGCTCACATTGTAGTTCGGCAGGAACACGACCTTCAGGAGTCCCCGGACCGCCGGATCGTTATTGATGACCCGCGCAATGTCGTTGGTCAGTTTGATGATCAGCTTGGCATTCCAGTAGCTCGGGGCCGCCTTGCCCGCGAACACCTTCACCCGCGGCACCCAGTTGCGCTCCGGATGGGCGCGGATCGCCGAATAATGGGCGACCGCTTCGATGACGTTGAGCAATTGCCGCTTGTACTCGTGGATGCGCTTGATCTGCACGTCAAAGAGCGCGTCGGGCGAAACGGTGACGTTCAGCCGCTCCTTGATCAGCGCCGCCAGCGCCTGCTTGTTGGCATGCTTGACCTTGGCGAACTGCGCCTGGAAGTTCGGATCCTCCGCATGCGCCTCGAGATCGGCGAGCCGCTCGATATCATCCTGGAAGGCAGGCCCGATCCGGTCCGTAATCAGCCGGGTCAGCCCCGGATTGCACTGCAGCAGCCACCGACGCGGCGTCACCCCATTGGTCTTGTTGCTGATCCGGTCCGGGTAAAGCGTGTTGAGGTTCGCAAAGACCGTCTTCTTCATGAGCTCGGTATGCAGCGCCGAAACCCCGTTGATGGCGTGCGAGCCAACGAAGGCCAGCTGCCCCATGCGGACGCGCCGCTGCCCGCCCTCGTCGATCAGCGAGACGTTGGCGATCTGCGCGTCGTTGAAGCCGGCGACGGTGCGCGCCTCGGTCAGCACCTCCGCATTGATCGCGTAAATGATCTGCATGTGGCGCGGCAGCAGCCGCTCGAGAAGGGCCACCGGCCAGCTCTCGAGCGCTTCGGGCATGAGGGTGTGGTTGGTGTAGCTGAAGACACCCTTGGTCAGCTTCCAGGCTTCTGCCCAGCGCAGCCCGTGCGTGTCCATCAGGATGCGCATCATCTCGGCGATGGAAATCGCGGGATGGGTGTCGTTGAGCTGAATGGCGACCTTGTCGGGGAGAGAGCCGAGATCGCCGAACTGCTGCAGGTGCCGCCGCACGATGTCCTGAAGCGAGGCGGAGGAAAAGAAGAACTCCTGGCGCAGGCGCAGCTCCTGCCCTGCCGGGGTCGCGTCGGCCGGATAGAGCACGCGCGTGATCGCCTCGGCCTTGGCGCTTTCGGCAAGCGCGCCGATGTGGTCGCCCTCGTTGAACTTGTCGAGCAGGATCGGGTCGATCGGCTGCGCGCTCCAGAGCCGCAGCGTGTTCACCCGCGCCCCGCGCCAGCCGACGATCGGGGTATCGAACGCGACGGCGTTGAGATGCTCGGATGGATGCCATTCGTGCCGCACCGACCCGTCGGGCTCCTGCACCGGCTCGACATGCCCGCCGAACCCGATCTCGTAGCTGCTCTCGCGCCGCTCGAATTCCCAAGGATTGCCATGGGCGAGCCATTCCTCTGGAAGCTCGACCTGCCAGCCCTCGCTCATTTCCTGGCGGAAGAGCCCGTGCGCATAGCGGATACCGTAGCCATAGGCCGGGATCTTGATCGTCGACATGGATTCAAGGAAGCACGCCGCAAGCCGGCCGAGACCCCCATTGCCCAGTGCCGCATCCGGCTCGAGATCCATCAGTTCCTTGAGGTCGACATTGAGCCCGTCAAGCGCCTGGCGGACCGGTTCCATCAGCCCGATATTGCTGAAGGCGTCCCGCATCAGGCGGCCGATGAGGAATTCGAGGCTGAGATAGTAGACCCGCTTGTTGCCGGTCCGCCACGTCTCGCGCGAGGATTCCATCCAGCCGTCGATGACGCGCTCGCGCACTGCGAGAATCGTGGCGGTCAGCCAGTCATGAGGCCTTGCGACTGCGGGGTCCTTGCCGACCGAATAGGTCAGCCTTTCGAGGATTTCGGCCTTCAGGGCCTCAACTGTGCGTGCGCGAGGCTCGGGCTGAGGAGCGTCGAAAACGATGGGCTTTTGCGGCATATCGCAATCCAAGTTTCATGACGATGTTCCCCTCTTGCACGTACCTTGGCACGCATTGAAGGGGCTGGGAAGTGCCCCAGCGCAATGGCCGGGGCAATTGTTCAGGCGTCCGCAGCCGCACGGGATTCCTCGGCCGGCGCATCGGGCGCCTGGACGCCCTGCTCGCGGGCCTGCTCGACTGCGTTCGACAGCAAGAGGCCCGCGCCGGCGGTGATTCCGCCGAACACCTGCGCCTCGAAGCGCTGGGTGTCGCGATCGCGCACGGCTGCGATCACATCGTCGGCCTCCTCATCGGTCGCCCCGAGCATCCGGATGGTCGCAGCCCCGAGGGTCAGCGCCGACTCGAACACTTCGCGTATGTGATAGTCGACATCTGCCTTCACGAGAGCAATGGCATGCCCGCGGTCGAATGCCCTCGCCACGACCTTGACCAGCGGGAACTCGTCCCGGAAGAGCTCGGCGATCCGCGTGCCGGCCTCCTTGTCGTTGACGCAGATCAGCACCGCATCGATCGAGTCCGCGCCGGCGGCATGCAGCACGTCAAGGCGCGTTCCGTCGCCGTAATAGACCTTGAAGCCGAACTGGCTTGCCGCGCGGATCATGTCGGTGTCGTTGTCGATGATCGAGATACGGTGGCGCATGGCGAGCAGCGGCTGGCTCGCGATCTGTCCGAACCGGCCGAACCCGATGATCAGGATGCGCCCGCTCAGATCATGCGGCGCCTCCACCCCGTCCATCGAAGGGGCGCGGCGCGGCATCAGCCGATCGAGAGCCATGATCGCGAGCGGCGTCAGCACCATCGAGATGATCACGGTCGCGGTGAAGACCGCATTGGTCTGCGCATCGATGATCCCGACCGTTGCGGCCTGGGTGAAGAGAACGAAGGCGAACTCTCCCCCCTGCGCCATCAGCACCGCCCGCTCCAGCGCTTCGACATGGCTCGAACGGAGGAGCCGCGCGATCACGTAGATCATCCCCGCCTTCGCGATCATGTAGGCCATGACGCTTGCAGCGATGATCTGCCAGTTCGAGGCGACCGTGGCGAGGTCGAGCGACATGCCGACCGCAAGGAAGAAGAGCCCGAGCAGGATGCCGCGGAACGGCTCGACATCGGCCTCGAGCTGATGGCGGAACGTCGAGGTCGAGAGCAGCACCCCGGCAAGGAATGCGCCCATCGCCATGGAGAGGCCGCTGACCTGCATGAGGAGCGCAGCGCCAAGGACCACAAGCAGCGCTGCGGCCGTCATCACTTCGCGCGCCTTGGATTTGGCCAACAGGCTGAAAAACGGGTTGAGGATGCGCCGACCGATGAAGATGAGGAGGATGATCGCACCCAGCGCAAGCCCGATGCCGAAGAGCCGCTCGCCCAGCGTTTCCTCCACCCCGCGCGGCGCGAGGATCGCGACGATGGCGAGCAGCGGCACGATTGCGAGATCCTCGAGCAGGAGGATCGAGATCATCTTCTGCCCCGATGGGAGCGCGAGCTCCCCACGCTCGCCAAGCACCTGCATGACGATGGCCGTGGAGGTCAGCACGAAGCCGAGGCCGAAGACGAAGGCGACGACGGGAGCAAAGCCGAGCAGCACGCCCATCGCCGTCAGCAGCGCTCCGCAGGCCGCCACCTGGATGATGCCAAGCCCGAAGATCTGCTTGCGCAGGCTCCAGAGCTTGGCCGGCTCCATCTCGAGACCGATGATGAAGAGGAACATGACGACGCCGAGCTCGGCCGCATGCAAAATCGTTTCGGGCTCACTGACGAGGCCGAGACCATAGGGGCCGACGACGAGCCCGCCCGCGAGATATCCGAGGACGGAGCCGAGCCCCAGCCGCCTGAAGAGCGGCACCGCGAGGACGCCGGCGCCCAGGAGCGCTACCACCTGGATGAGATCGACCCCGTGGGCCGCAGCTTCGCCTGCCATGTCCGTGCCTCGACCCGGCCCAGTGCCGTGAATGGGCCCATGTTGCGCCGCTGCCCTGCTGCGTCAAGCTGCCACACTGCGCATGGGGTATGAGCTGCACGCAGCCTCAGCGCGCCGGCGCAGCGCCCCGTGGCCCAGGTTCTCTGGTGGCGCCGCGATCGAACTCTGCAGGCGGCACGATCGGATCGGTATCGCAGGGCGAGGTGGATTCGGCGGCCACGACATCCTGCGCGGTCTTTGCGTTGACGCGCTGGTGCACCGCGCTGATCTCACGGCGGACGGGGATGATATGGGTGATGATCGCCTGCATGATGAGCAGCGACGGTACGGCGACGAGTCCCCCCACCGGCCCCCATGCCCAGATCCAGAATGTGAGCGAGAGAAAGATGATGAACGGATTGAGGGTCAGCGCGCGCCCCATGAAATGGGGGGTCACGAATTGGCTCTCGGTGAAGTTGATCAAGCTGTAGACGACGATCGGCAGCAGGATCGCGAACCAGCCATCCTGAGTGCCGATGCTGACGGCAAACAGGATGGTCAGCATGATGACCTGTCCCACATAGGGGATGAAGTTCAGGATCGCGCCCAGCACGCCCCAGAGGATCGGCGAGGGCATCCCGACCGCGTACATCGCGATCGTTACGATGATGCCGAACCCGAGATTGATCAGCGAGACCGTGATCAGGAACCGGCTGACCTGCTGCTCGACATCGCGGAACACATGCGCCACCCGCCAGCGCAGCCGCCGCGAAAAGCAGAGCGAAAGCACCGAGAGCCGGATCGCATTGCGCGTCGCAAGAAAGAAATAGAGGCTTACGAGGAATATGCCGATCTGCGCCAGATAGGTAGGAGCGAGCATGGCGAGATCGCGCATCGGGCTCGAGTCCTCGACCGACACAGTCATCCCCTGGCTGTTGCCGAAGATCGACTTGACCTGCTCCTCGATACCGGACAGCGCCTCGAGCGGAGCGCGCAAGTTCATGAGCTCGCTGCGGAGCTTTTCCCAGATCACCGGCAGGCTGTCTATCCACCCCGAAAGGGGCATGGCAAACGCCATCACAAAGGTCGCGATCATGACGAGGAACAGGAGGACGAGGACCGCGGCCGAGACACCCGCAGGCACCCCGTGCCGTTCGATCATGTCGGCGACAGGGCCGAACATCAGTCCGATGACGATGCTGAGCGCGATGGGTGCGAGGAACATCTGCCCCATCTGGAGCGTCGCGAGCAGCACGACCGCGCCGATGAGCACGAGCGCGATCCGCGACGCGTTGCCCAGCACGCGCTCGAAATGCGTTTCGCTCATTTCCCTGGGCAGGGCTCTGTCACGCCCGGACGATGTTCTAATAGCCACTGGCGGACCCTCCGCCACGTAAACCCGCCCCGCGGGCCGGGGTTCCCGGCCGCGTCGACTTGCCTCGCCCGCCCCTCTATCATCGAGCGGAATCAATTTCTGCGGACCCCGGGCCAGGCACATGAGAAAGAAGATCATTATCGACACAGACCCGGGGCAGGACGACGCCGTGGCGATCCTCCTCGCGCTCGCGTCGCCTGACGAACTCGAGGTGCTCGGCATCGTGGCGGTCGCCGGCAACGTCCGGCTCGCGCAGAATGCGCGCAACGCGCTCAAGGTCGTCGAACTTTCCGGGCGGCGCGACGTCGCCGTCTATGCCGGGTGCGAACGCCCGATGCACCGCATGCTGGTGACGGCCGAGCACGTCCATGGCGAGACCGGTCTCGATGGCCCCGTCCTGCCCGAGCCCAAGATCCGGCTCGAGGCCGAGCATGGGGTCGACTTCATCATCGAGGCGCTGCTCGCCCATCCCGCCGGGACCGTCACCCTCTGCGCCCTCGGCCCGCTGACCAATATCGCCATGGCGCTGGTCAAGGCCCCGCAGATCGCCGAGCGCATTGAGGCCATCGTCCTCATGGGCGGGGGCTATTTCGAAGGCGGCAACATCACCCCGTCGGCCGAATTCAACATCTATGTGGACCCGGAGGCCGCCGCTGTCGTGCTTGGCTCCGGCGTGCCGGTCACGATGGTCCCGCTCGACGTGACACACGGCATGCTGACCACCCCCGACCGCCTCTCCCGCTTCGAGGCCCTCGGCAACCGCGCCGGGTCTGCCATCGCTGAGATGCTGGGTTTCTCCGAGCGCTTCGATCTCAGAAAATATGGCTGGGAGGGCGCACCCCTGCACGACCCGTGCGTGATCGCCTATCTGCTCGCACCCGAACTCTTCGAAGGTCGGCTGATCAATGTCGAGATCGAAACGGCGAGCCCACTGACGATCGGCGCCACAGTCGCCGATTATTGGGGCGTGACGGACCGGCCAAAGAACGTGAATTTCCTGCGCAGCGGGAATGCCCAGGGCTTCTATGCGCTTCTCCTCCAACGGCTAGCGCGGCTCCCCTGAGCCCATTGGCGACGGGGCGGAGCTCGGCTAGATTGCGCCGCCCACGCTGCGGATGCCGACAATGGACCTGGTTACCCTTTTCACCTTCACCATCGCCTATGCGATCGCCGTCCTCGTGCCTGGGCCGGGCGTGGCCGCGGTCGTAGCACGCGCGCTCGGCGGCGGGTTCGCGAGTGCCTTTCCGATGGTTTTGGGCATCCTGATCGGGGATCTCCTCTACCTCGTCGTCGCCGTGTTCGGGCTTGCTGCGCTCGCCATGCATTTCAGCGCCGTCTTCATCGTCGTCCGATGGGCCGGGGCGCTCTACCTGCTCTACATCGCCTACAAATTCTGGACGGCGCGGCCCGACGCCGAAACCGTCCGCGCCCGCGCCGGCGAGCACTGGAGCCGCACGCTCCTTGCCGGGGTGGCGCTGACGCTCGGCAATCCGAAAACCATAGTCTTCTATCTTGCGCTTCTGCCCACCGTGGTCCCGCTCGACCAGATGACGGCCCTCGCCTTTGCCGAACTGACCGCCATCGTCATCGTCGTGCTGCTCGCAATCGGATGCGGTTACGCCTTCCTTGCCGCGGCCGCGCGGGACGTCTTCCGCAGCCCGGTGGCGCTCGGCCGGCTCAACAAGACCGCCGCTGCAATCATGACTGCGGCCGCCGCGGCGGTCGTCTGGCGCTAGCCGCGGACGGCCCGGCGCGCTGCTGCCAGCGCCCAATAGAGCAGCGCGCCGGCGCGGGCGCCGTTTTCGGCTTCGGTGTAGCAGCGCAGTTCGGGCGCATTGCCCGAGGCGCGAAAATGGATGATCTCGCCACCCTCGAAACCGAACCGCATGCCGTCGATGTCGGATACCGAGGCAATCCGGCCGACCTCCGTGAAGAAGCGGGCGGCGGCTTCGGGGCCGGCGAGCTCCGAAAGCAGCGCCGCGCTCCGCTCTGCCGGCACGTCCTCGAGCCGGTCGCTGCGGGCCTGGCGCGAAGGCATCTCCGCGACGAGCGCCGAGAGCGTCTGGCGCCGGGAGGCGATCTCCCCCAGCAGCACGAGGATCGGCAGCATGGCGTCCCGCGTCGGCAACGCCTTGACGAGGCTCCCTGCCGGACGCACGTCGCTGCCCAGCAGCACGCCGCCATTGGCCTCGAACCCGACGATGATCCGGCCACCCGCGCGCGCCGCCTCCTCCATCCCCGCGATCACATAGGGCGAACCCACCCGCGTGCGGATGACACGGGGAAAGAACCGCGTTGCCTCGATGGCCGAATTGGACGTTACTGGGGTGACGACATGGTCAGCCCGCAAGGCACGGGCAACGAGAACGCCGATGACGTCGCCGCGCAGCATCGCACCGGTCTCGTCGACCATCATCGGCCGGTCGGCATCCCCATCGGTCGAAACCAGCGCGTCAAGCCCCATGCCGGAAACCCAGGCCCGGGCGAGCGTCTCGTCCTCGGCGTCGATGGCCTCGGTATCGAGCGCGCGAAAACTCGTCGCGCGCCCCAGCTGCTGCACCTCTGCGCCATAATCGGTAAGGATGTTGACGAGCCCGTCCCGCGCGACCGAACTGTGCTGGAAGACGCCGATCCTGAGCCCCGCCAGCGCGCCGCGTGGCAGGATCGCCATGCAGCGCGCAATGAAGCGGGTGCCCGCCTCCGGCGTCGACTCGGCTGAATCGGTCTCTCCGATTTCGCCGCCAACCGACTCCAGCGCCGCGAGAATTCCGGCCTCGTCGTCCTTGTCGATTTCACCGCCGGGCCAGTAGAATTTGAGCCCGTTGCGGTCGGCCGGCACGTGACTGCCCGTCACCATGATTGCCGGTCGTCTCGTCTCCATGGCGAAATGGGCGAGCGCTGGCGTCGGCAGCGCGCCACAGTCGAGCGGGCGCAGTCCCTCCTCGGCAACGCCGGCAAAAACCCTCGTCTTGATCGAGGGGCTGCTTTCGCGCAGGTCGCGCCCGACGAGAACCGCATCGGCGTCTCCCATCCGGCCGGTCGCACGCAGATGGGCGATGAAGGCGCGCGTATAGCGCACGGCCGCCGGGCCATCGAGCGCCTCGGCAAGGCCCCTTAGCCCGCTCGTGCCGAATTTCAGCGCCTCGTCCATGTCGTCCCCCCGTTCAATGCCGCTGGACCGTGCGCACACTAGCCCGCCCGGGCGCCCGCAACCACCGTTCCCGGAGGGCATTAGCAGAGCAGATGCTGATGACAAAGCGGAGGCAGTAATGGGCAAGTGGATCGGGATCGGGCTGGCGCTCGGCGTCGGGATCGGCGTTGCGATGGACAATGTAGGCTTGGGCATCGGCGTCGGCCTCGCTCTTGGCGTGGCCATCGGAAGCGCAAATGCAGACCGGAGCGATCGCTAGTCGCTTCCACGACCGAGACGGCCCGGCTAGGATGCCTCCGTATAGCCAATCGGGGCCTCGATGTTGCGCCGCGCGAGCCAGGTGGTCTTCGAACGCAAGACTTTGCTCGGGATCATTGCCAGTGTCGGCCTTGCCGGGGGCGGCATCCTCTGGCTGACCGGCCGCGGCGATCTTGCCGCCCTCGCCTGGGCCGGCGGTACCGCGCCCGTGCTCCTCGCTCTCTTTTTCGAGATCGTCACCTCGCTTCGGCGCGGCGATGTCGGGCTCGATATCGTCGCTGCCCTGTCGATGTCGGCAGCACTCGCCTTCGGCGAGCCCCTGGCCGGAAATGTCGTCGCGCTCATGTATGCGGGCGGACAGATCCTCGAGACTTACGCCCAGGGCCGGGCACGGAACGAGATGAGCGCGCTCCTCGGGCGTGTTGCGCGCACCGCGATGCGCTATGCGGGCGACCGGCTCGAAGAGATCCCCATCGACACCCTCGCTCCCGGCGACGTCATCCTCATTCGTCACGGCGAGACCCTGCCGGTCGACGGCCGGGTTGATGAGGGCGAGGCGCTGCTCGATCTCTCCGCGCTGACCGGAGAAGCCGTGCCCGAGCGCATCCTTGCCGGTGGCGAAGCGCTCAGCGGCGCCACTTCGGTCGGGCCTGCCTTTCGGCTTCGCTGCCTGAGGCCGGCTGCGGCGAGCACCTATGCCGGCATCGTCCGGCTCGTCGAGGCCGCGCAGCAGAGCCATGCGCCAATGGCGCGGCTCGCCGACCGCTACGCCATCTGGTTTCTCGCCCTCACGCTTCTCGTCGCCGGCGGCGCCTGGGGATGGAGCGGCGACCCGGTGCGCGCACTCTCGGTGCTCGTCGTTGCGACCCCCTGCCCGCTGATCCTCGCCGTCCCGGTCGCCCTCATTTCCGGCCTCTCGCGCGCAGCCCGCAGCGGGGCGCTCATCAAGAGCGGCGGCATGCTCGAAGCGCTTGCGCAGGTGAAGATTGGCATTCTCGACAAGACGGGCACGCTGACCCATGGCCGCGCGCGCGTCACCGACATCATATCCGCCGGCGACGTGCCGCAAGACGAGATTCTGCGCCTTGCCGCCAGCCTCGATCAGGCCTCCGCCCATGTCGTGGCCAACGCCCTCATCGATGCCGCGACCGCCCGCGATCTGCCGCTCTCGCCGCCCAGAGACACTGAGGAACAGGCGGGGACCGGTATCGAGGGATGGGTTGGCGGCCGCAAGATCGCTCTGGGGGGTAATACCTATGTCTCCCGCCGGAGCGGCAATTCAGATCCGCGCACGCTGGGCGATGGGTTGCCTGCCGACGCGATGACCGTGGCGGTGGCGATCGACGGCACGTTCGCGGGGCTCATCGTGCTGCGCGACCAGCTGCGCCCCGATGCAGGCGCCATGCTCGGGAGGCTTCGCGCCGCCGGGATTGCCCGCCTCGTCCTCGCCTCGGGCGATCGTCCCGAGATCGCAACCGCGATCGGCCGGTCGCTTGCCCTCGACCGTGTCGAAGGCGGGCTCGACCCTGCGGGGAAGGTTGCAATCATTGCCCAAGAGCGCGCAGCGGGGCCGGTGATGATGGTGGGAGATGGCGTCAACGATGCGCCCGCCCTGGCCGCAGCCGATGTCGGGGTCGCGATGGGTGCACGCGGCACCGCGGCTTCCTCGGAGGCCGCAGGTGTGGTGCTGCTGGTCGATGCGCTCGAACCGCTGGCCCGCGCGGTGGAGATCGCACGCCGCAGCCGCAGGATCGCCCTCCAGAGCGTCGTTGTGGGATTGGGCCTCTCGCTCGCGGCGATGGGAGTGGCGGCCCTCGGTTATCTCCCGCCGGTACAGGGCGCGCTTCTGCAGGAGGCGATCGATGTTGCGGTCATCCTCAACGCCCTCCGGGCGCTGCGATGAGGGCGTCAGTGCGAGAGCAGCACCGGCAGACGCAGATCGTCGAGGGTCGAGCGCGTGGCGCCGCCAAGCACGAAATCGCGCAGCCGGCTGTGCCCGAACGCGCCCATGACCAGTAGCCCCGCATTTTGCGCAATCGCGCCCTGCTGCAGCGCCAGCCCGATGCTCTTGCCGGCACTCGAAAAATCATGGTGCCCGGCGCTGATGCCATGCCGCCCCAGATAGGCGCGCACCTCGGCGATTGCGCGCTCGCCGATGTCCTTATCTTCCATCGCGGTAACCAGGGTCACCTCACGTGCCTGGACGATCAGCGGCATGGCGTCGTGGAGCGCCCGGGACGCAGCCCGTCCGCCATCCCAGGCTATGGCGATCGACCGCAAATCGGCGGAGCCGGCCGGACCTTCTGGCACGAGGAGCACTGGTCGGCCCGAGCCGAAGATCACCGTTTCGGCAAGGCCTGCCTTGTCGGCGCTGCCCCGGTCCATGGCGATGACGCTGAGATCATGGCTGCGCGCCATGCGCGCCGCCCCATTGCCGACCTGGTCCTGCGTCAACCGGACCGATCCGGTCGTTACCGGCACGCTCGCGCCGGCTGCCCTTGCTGCCGCGATCAGATCCGCCGCCACCGCGCGGCTCCGGCCCTCGGCTGCCGCCGACATGCCTTTGACGTCGACGAGGCCGCTCACCATCCGTGCCGGCGGGGCCGGCAGGTCGATCTCGAATGCGCAGACGCTGATCGCACTGGCGAGCGGTGAGACGAGCCCGATCATCTGCCCGACCGCTGCAAGGGCGGTGGGGTCGGGATAGGTCAGGACGGGCATGAAGATGTCGGTCTGCACGATCGGTCTCCTCTTAAGGTTGGCGATGCGTCAGCCGGCCTTTCGGACGTGGCTTTCGCGCCAGTGGGCGATGCTGAGCGCGCTGATGAACGTTCCGAACGCGCAGAGCACGGCGAAGACGACGATGGCGGCCTCGATAGGCATTTTCAACTCCTCTGTGTTGGACAGCCTCACTAGACCACTCCCTGCCCTGCTCTCCCTTGATCCAGATCAACCCCCTGACGACAAAAGAAAAAAGGGGCCATGGGCGGCCCCTTTTCTCCCGTTTGCGCAAAGGCGCGCTTAGCGCTGCCTGTCCTCCCGCATCTCGAACCACATGGCGTTCAGAATGGCGAAGCTGCAGGCAAGGCCGACACCGAGTATCCAGGCGAAATACCACATCTGATTGTCCTCAATAGGCGTTCGGATTGCGGCCGATGCTGGCCGTGGTGACGGGTCCCCGCATCACGCGGAACACCCAGGCGGTGTAGAGCAGGATGATCGGCAGGAAGACGATCGTAGCGCCCAGCATGATGAAGAGTGTCAGCTGGCTCGAGCTCGCATCCCAGACCGTGAGGCTTGCCGACGGATCGAGCGAAGACGGCAGAAGGAACGGGAAAAGCGAGAGCCCCGCCGTCGCCACGATCCCGAAGATCGCCGTGCTCGAGGCGATGATCGCCCGCGCGCCCGCCTTGAGCCCGAGGAAGGTATAGGCAAGCCAGGCCCCTGCAAGGCCCAGTGCCGGGGCGATCATCATCCAGGGATGGGCCCCGTAATTGGCGGCCCATGCTCCGCGCTCGATCATCACGGTCTTGCCCAGCGGATTGGATGGCCCGAGCGCATCCTGGACGCTGACCACGCGGTAGCCGTCGAGCCAGAAGACGACGACGAGGCCGGCTAGCGCGAAGAGCCCGATGGTCGCGAGTGCCGCCCAGCGGCCGTAGATCCTTGCCCGCTTGGCAAGGGCACCTTCGGTTCGCGATGCGATCACCACCGCCCCCTGCATCACCAGCATCGCGACGCTGACGAGCCCGGTGAGGATGGCGAAAGGCGTGAGAAGGCCGAAGAAGTTTCCGGCATAGGATGGCCGCAGCACGGGGTCGAGCCCGAAGGGCGCCCCCAGGAGCACATTTCCGACGGCGACCCCGAACACCAGCGCCGGCACGAATCCGCCGACGAACAGGCCCCAGTCCCAGGCGCTCCGCCAGCGGGGATCGTCGACCTTGCCGCGGAACTTGAAGCCCACCGGCCGCAGGATCAGTGCGAGAAGGATCGCGATCATCGCGATGTAGAAGCCCGAAAAGGACACCGCATAAAGCGGCGGCCACGCAGCGAAGATCGCCCCGCCTCCCAGCACCAGCCACACCTGATTGCCTTCCCAGGTCGGGCCGACGAGATTGAGCAGCACGCGCCGCTCCTCGTCGTTTCGCGCCACCGCGGGCAGCAGCGTGCCCACCCCCAGATCCATCCCGCCCATGATGGCGAAGCCGATCAGCAGGATGCCCAGCAGGGCCCACCAGATGAGGCGAAGAATCTCGTAGTCGAGCGGAAGCGCGGTCATTTGGCAAATTCCGGAGTTGGAGTGCGGGGTGCGGCAGGCGGGGGCGCGGGCGCGGGGATGATGGCCGGCTCGTCATCGATCGCGAAGACGGGCTTGTCCGAGGGACCCGCCCGGACGACCCGCACCATCAGCCAGGCCATGATGCCCAGAAGCACCGTGTAGACGATCATGAAGAACGAGAGCGAGATGACGAGATCCCAGAACCGCAGGTCGGACGCCGCATAGAAGGTCGGCAGCACGCCCTCGACCACCCAGGGTTGCCGGCCGTATTCGGCAACGATCCAGCCGACTTCCACCGCGACCCAGGGCAGCGGCAGGGTCGCGACGGCGGTCCAGAGCATGGCGCGGTTGTCCTCCAGCCGATGCCGGCTGGCTTTCCAGAACCAGAGCGCGAAAAAGCCGATGTAGAAGAGCCCGATCGCCACCATGATGCGGAAGCTCCAGAAGAGCGGCCAGACATCGGGAACCGTGTCGAAGGCTGCGAGCGCGATCTCCTCGCCGGTGGCGTTCTCGACGTCCTCGCGATAGCGCTTGAGC
This sequence comes from Arsenicitalea aurantiaca, assembly GCF_003994485.1. GTDB lineage: Bacteria > Pseudomonadota > Alphaproteobacteria > Rhizobiales > Devosiaceae > Arsenicitalea > Arsenicitalea aurantiaca. The sequence continues at coordinate 750,133 of NZ_RZNJ01000001.1, read as the reverse complement.
AGCAGCGCATAGCCCAGGTCCTGCGAGGTCTCCTCGAAAACCGTCCTTGCGGTCTGGTCGTCCGGATTGGCGCGGATGTCGGCGAGGGCCTGATAGGCGACGAGGCCGTTCTGGATGCGTGTCGCTGCGTGCTCGACGAGCTCGGTGATGCCGGGCAGCTCCATGTCGAGCGACCGCGTGGTGATCAGTCCGAGCACCCAGGGCAGGCGCACCTCGAAGCTCGGCTCGCCATCGGCATTGGGGATGGCAAAGAGCGTGAGCCCAGCCGGCGCGGGCTCGGTATGGTACATCGCCTCCATTGCGGCGATCTTCATCTTCTGGTGCTCGGTCGCGACATAGCCGCTCTCGTCCCCGAGCACGACGACCGACAACGCCGAAGCCAGACCGAAGCTGGCCGCGACCACCATGGAGCGCCGTGCGAGTTCGCGGTGCCGCCCCTGCAGCAGGAAGAGGGCGCTGATGCCCAGAACGAACACTGCGCCCGTCACATAGCCCGCGCTGACCGTATGGACGAATTTTGCCTGCGCGACGGGATTGAAGATCACCGCAATGAAATCGGTGATTTCCATGCGCATGGTGTCGGGATTGAAACGCGACCCGACCGGGTTCTGCATCCAGCCATTGGCGATCAGGATCCACAGCGCGGAGAAATTGGCACCCAGCGCGACGAGCCAGGTTACCGTCAGGTGCCCGACCTTCGAAAGCCTGTCCCAGCCGAAAAAGAAGAGCCCGACGAACGTCGCTTCGAGGAAGAACGCCATCAGCCCCTCGATGGCGAGCGGCGCGCCGAAAACGTCGCCGACATAATGGCTGTAATAGGCCCAGTTCATGCCGAACTGGAACTCCATCACGATGCCGGTGGCGACGCCCATGGCGAAGTTGATGCCGAACAGCGTTCCCCAGAACAGCGTCATCTGCCGCCAGATCGGGCGGCCCGTCATCACATAGACGCTTTCCATGATCGCCATCATGAAGGAGAGGCCGAGCGTCAGCGGCACGAAGATGAAATGGTACATCGCTGTCGCCGCAAATTGCAGGCGCGACAGATCGACGATGGTCTGATCGATCATGGCAGAGAGCCCCTTGTCACGATCCGGCTGCTGCCGGCGTCCCGCGTCAGGTAGGCCCGCCTTCGACCCCTCGCCTTGACCTGGATCAAGGTGCAGATGCCGGCACGAGCCTAGGAGCGAGGGATCAGCTTCGAGGCCGCTCCATGACATCTGATGCCGCACACGATCGCACGTCCGGGCGCTGGCTCGCGCGCCTCTTCAAGGGGGGCGGCATGTCCGCCTCCCTGGCCCTCGGCGTGCCTCTACTCTCGGGCCTCCTGCTCATCCCCCAGGCATGGCTGCTGGCGCTGGTCCTCGGACGCGCCATTGCCGATGGCGCACCAATCGAAAGCCTCCACCTGCCCATCGCCGGCATCGCCCTGCTCGTCGTCTTCCGGGCCGCCCTCGGTCTCCTGTCGGACGTGAGCGGTGCACGCGCAAGCGAAGCGATCAAGGCGCGCCTGCGCACAACCCTTTTCGCGGGCCTCCTGTCGCGCGGCACGGTCTGGACGGCAAGCCGCCCTTCCGGCGCACTCTCGGGGCTGGTCCTCGAGCAGGTCGAGGCGCTGGATGGCTATTTCGCCCGCTACATGCCCGCCATGGTGCAGGCGGCGGTCCTGCCCATCGCCTTCGCCGCAATCATCATGCCGGTCGACTGGATCGTCGGGCTGCTCTTTCTCGTTACGGCGCCGCTGATCCCGGTCTTCATGATGCTGGCGGGCTGGGGCGCGGAGGCTGCAAGCCGCGCTCAGGCACGCGCGCTCTTACGGCTAGGGGGACGCTTTGCCGATCGCCTGCGCGGCCTCGTCACGCTGAAACTTCTCGGCCGGCAACAGGCAGAGACCGACGCCATCCATGAGACGAGCGAAGCTCTTCGGCGTCGCAGCATGGTGGTCATGCGCATTGCGTTTCTGAGCTCCGCAGTCCTCGAGTTCTTTGCCGCACTTGGGGTCGCCGGGGTAGCGCTCTATGTGGGTCTGACCTTCCTCGACCTGATCGCGCTGAGAGCAGATCCGCTGACGCTGCAGGCGGGGCTCTTCTGCCTCCTGATGGCGCCCGAAATCTATAATCCGCTCCGCTTGCTGGCCGCCCATTACCACGATCGGGCCACCGCCAAGGCCGCGGCGCGCGAGATCGAGTCTATGCTTGGCGCCCTGCCGCTGCCTGCGGCAGATGTCGAACCGGCTATTCCGGCAACGCCCAACCGACCATTCGCGCCCGCCCTTCTCTCGCTGAAGCGCGTCGCGATCTCTGATCCCGAAGGCCGCCCGCTGCTCGAGGATGTCAGCCTTGCCCTCAGACCAGGCCAGCACCTTGCGATCCTCGGCCCCAGCGGCTCGGGCAAGAGCACGCTCCTCGAAGCCATCGCCCGGCTGCGCCCGCATGGGGGAGAGATCGTACTCGACGGCTGGCCGCTCGACCGTTTTGACGAAGCCGTCCTCCGCCGCCGGATCGGCTTTCTCGGCCAGCGCCCGCGTCTCATCTCCGGCACGATCGCCGAAAACATAGCGATAGGTCGCCCCGATGCCTGCGGCACGGCGATCCGGCTGGCCGCCGAGCGCGCCTGCGTCACCGATTTCAGCGCCGCCCTGCCCCGTGGTCTCGGCACGCTGCTCGGCGAGAACGGGCTTGGCCTTTCGGGCGGCGAAATCCAGCGCGTGGCGCTCGCCCGCCTCTATCTGCGCGATCCCGGCCTCATCCTCCTCGACGAACCGACAGCGCACCTCGATGCCGAAACCGAAATGGCGGTTCTCGATGGGCTCCAGGCTTTCGCAGCCGGCCGCACCATGATCGTGGCCACCCACTCCCTCGCGGTCGCCGCGCGCATGGACCTAGCCTTGCGCATCGCCGGCCGCTCGCTCCTGCCCACCCCGCACCCCACCCTGCCCGCCTCGAGCGTTTGGAGAGCCAGCGCATGAACGCTCTCCTGTCTTTCGCCCCGCTGCTTGCCCAGCACAAGGGTCGCCTTGCCCGCGCGCTTGTCCTCGGCCTCGTCACCATCGCCGCAGGCATCGCGCTGCTCGGGCTCTCCGGCTGGTTCCTGACGGCGGCGGCGCTCACCACCGCAGGGGCCCTTTTCAATCTCTTTGCGCCATCGGCCGGCGTACGGGGCCTCTCCTTCCTCCGCATCCTCTCGCGCTATGGCGAAAAGCTCGCCGGCCACGATGCGACCCTGCGGCTCCTGTCCGATCTCCGCCGCTGGCTTTTCGGGCGCCTCTTCCCCCTCCTCCCGCTGCGCCGGCAGGGGCACGACCGGGCCGATCTCGTCAGCCGGCTCGTCGCCGACATCGATGCGCTCGATACCGCCTTCCTCGTCGCCCTCGGGCCGATCACCAACGCCCTGCTCGTCGGCCTTGCGATGACGCTCGGCCTTGTCGCTCTGCTGCCATCCGCCGCTCTGCCCTATGGCGCGGCGGCCTTCGCAACGGCGATCCTCGTGCCGGTCGGCCTCATCCGCGCCTCGCGTGCCGCCGCACGGGATGCCGCGCGCGCGTCGGCTCTCCTGCGCAACGCCGTCCTCGACGGGCTCGACCGGCATCAGGACCTCGTGGTCTTTGATGGCCTCGACCGCGCCCGGCTCCGTGCCACGAGGGCAGCCGAGGCGCTCGCGCGTGCGCGCCGGCGTCTTTCCCTCCACGGCGCGATCGCTTCGGCGCTGCTCGGGGCGCTTGCGGGACTTGCCATGCTCGGCACGCTGCTGGCAGGGCTCTCGGCACTGGCAGACGGACTGCTCGATGGACCGGTGCTCGCCGCTCTCCTCCTCGCCGTGATCGCGAGCTTCGAGGCCTATGCCCCGCTCGTACGAAGCGCCACCCGCCTCGCGGCTGCCGCTGCCTCCGCCGAGCGACTGCGGGCCCTCGCCGATCTCGAGCCCGCCATTGCCGAGCCGGCCGTTCCCGCGCCTCTTCCGAGCGACATGACGCTCGCCTTCAATGCCGTCGCCTTCGGGCACGATCCGCGCCGGCCCGTGCTGCACGATCTGAGCTTCACGCTGGCGCCGGGCAGTTGCACCGCAATCACCGGCCCGAGCGGGGCGGGCAAGTCGAGCATCGCGCAACTGCTCGTCCGGCTCGCCGAGCCCCAGTCGGGCACGATCACCCTGGGCGGCACTGACATCGCGACACTACGCCTCGCCGATCTCCGCGAGACCATCGGACTGATGACGCAGGATGCTCCGGTCTTCCTCGACACCATCGCCGACAATCTGCGGCTCGGAAGGCCGGACGCGGACGATACGGCGCTCTGGAGGGTGCTCGCCGACGTAGGCCTCGCCGATTTCGTCGCAGGTTTGCCGGACGGGCTTTCGACGCTGGTTGGGGAAGCCGGCCAGACCCTGTCGGCCGGTCAGGTGAGGCGCCTCGCGCTTGCGCGGACCCTGCTTTCGCCAGCACGCATCCTCGTTCTGGATGAACCCACGAGCGGCCTCGACGCCGAGGCTGAAGCCGCCTTCCTCGCCGACCTGCCGGCCCTCGCCAATGGTCGCACCATCGTCGTCATCACTCACGCCGCCCTGCCCGTGCAAGGGTTCGACGCCGTGCTGCGCCTCCGTGCCGGCCGACTTCTTCCGACCGCATCGCGAGCGCCCCATAATCCCTTCTCGGAGGCATGACATGCCCATGGCTGAAAGCGAACTGACGCGTATCAGGAACAATCACCGCCTCCTGCTCGCGCTTTGTGACCAGCTCGAGCGCATCGCAGACCGGTTGCCCGACGGGATCGACCGGCAGGAATGCCTCGTCCTCGCCCGTGCGCTCGGCCCTGCGCTCTACCGCATCCAGACGGTGGAGGAGACGCTCGCTTTTCCCGTGCTTGCCGGCTGGCAGAGCCTCGAGCCTGAAATGGCCGAAACCCTCGAGCGCCTGCGCTTCGAGCACCAGAGCGATCTTTGCTATGCCGAGGAGATCCAGGACATGCTGCGCGCCTATGGCGAGGGCCGGCCGAGCCCCGCCCCCGATGCGGCAGGCTTCATGCTGCGCGGCTTCTTCGAAGGCATCCGCCGCCACGTCGCCTTCGAGCGCCAGGCGCTCCTGCCCCTGGCCGCGCTGATGCGGCATGCGCCGGCGAGTGGGGTGCTGCGCTCGGCCTGATCAGCCGCACATGTCGGCCAGACGCCGCAGATTGGGCACCTCGACATGGCGATTGGCGGTGATGGTGATCACGCCTGCCTGGCGCAGCTTCGTCATCTGCCGGGACACCGTTTCGATGGTGAGCCCAAGAAAATCGGCAATGTCTGCCCGGCTCAGTGGCAGGTCGAAAACTGCCCCGAGCGCGCCGTCGGGTCGGTGGGGATCGGCATGCAGGGCAATCAGATGGAGGAAACTCGCCACCTTCTCCTGCGCGGTCTTTCGTCCGAGCGTCACCATCCAGTCGCGCGCTTCGTCGAGCTCGCGCAGCGTCTGCTGCATCAGCCGGTGCTCGAGCGCCGGGTTCTCGGCGATGAGCTGCTCGAGCGCACCGCGCGGGACGACGCAGAGATCGACATCGGACGCCGCTAGCGCCGTGGTCTGGCTTTCGTCCCCGAACAGGCGCCCGAGAAAGTCCGGCGCGAATTGCAGCCCGACGACCTGCTGCCTGCCGTCCTCCAGCCCCTTGGTGAGCTTGACCACCCCCCGCATGACGTTGGCGTAGCTGCGGATTTCGGTGCTTTCACCGATGAGCTCGGCGCCCGGCTCGTGCCTCGTCTTGTGCGTGCGCCGCGCGAGGGCGACGAGTTCCTCGGGCTCCAGCACGCCGCACATCCCCTTGTGCCGCGCCTCGCAGCTGCGACAGAGGATCGGCACGTCTGAATTGTGCACGTCCCTGCGTTTTTCGGACATGGCATGCTCCGCATCTGCGGACCCGGCCGAAGTCGGTCCTTTCTGACAATGGTCCACCATGGGCGATTGTGGTTTGGCCCGCAAGTCGCTCGGGCGATTTGGTTTCCGAGCGCACGGCGCGGCTTGATGCAGGTCAAGGCATCGCGCCCCTGGAAGCCCGATACCGGGACATGGCGCGCAGAGGGCGCGCGATCGAGGAGGGATCAATGCCCAAGGATATCGTAGTGCGGCTCGACGGTTCGCAGGATGACGAGACGCTGCTCGCCCATGCCGAACCCATTGCGAGCCAGTTCGGCGCCAGCATCCTGGCGCTGCAGGTCAATATCCTGCCCGAGCTGCAGGGCATGGGCTATCCGGTCAGTGCGGGGCTCGTGCAGGATATCGTGGAGGAGGCCCGCGCCGAGGCCCGGACGCTCCGGGACACTCTGAAGCGCCGGCTCGATCGCCTGTCCGTCCCGGCCGAACATCGGCTGATCGAACTCTACTCTCCCGCGGCCGGACGCGTCGTCTCGAGCGAGGCCCGCGCGGCGGACCTCTACATCGCCCCCATCCATCATCCGGATGCGCCCGATGCAGCGGAGCTGGCCGAGACCGTTCTGTTCAATGCCGGGCGTGCCTGTCTCTTCGTCCCCCGTACGACGCCGCAGGGGCAATACCGGACCATCCTCGTGGGATGGAACGACAGCCGCGAATCGACCCGCGCCCTCGCCGAAGCGATGCCCTTCCTCACCCGCGCCGAAAACGTCGTCCTTTGCACCGCGAGTGAACATTCGAGCGAAGCGGAACGTCGCGAGCCGGCAGCGGATATCGCCCGTCATCTCGCCCGCTACGGCGTCAATGTGGAGGTACGCAACCTCGACGGATGGGCGGACGCCGGCGCGGCGCTCCTCAACGAAGCCGGCCGCTCAGGCGCACAGCTCATCGTCAGCGGCGCCTATGGCCATTCGCGCTTCCGCCAGTGGGTCCTTGGGGGCGTCACCCGCACCCTGCTCAACGAAGCGCCCGTCCCGGTGCTGGTTGCCCATTGAGGAAACGGATGCGCGGGTCGGTCGGACCCTCCCGGCCGGCCCGCGCGCACTTTTTCGATGACGCCGCCGCCGCGATTGGCTAATGCAGGCCCCGAGGGCCTATAGCTCAATGGTTAGAGCCGACCGCTCATAACGGTCTGGTTCCAGGTTCGAGTCCTGGTGGGCCCACCATTCAATTCCTTGCCCGATCCCCCGCCGCGAAATGGGCGAGCTGGTCCGCCAGCGCCTTGCCGAAGGCTGGGCGGGCAGTGGCGCGGGCGAGGTAGGCCGAGACGGCCGGATAGCGGGCCAGCCCGTCGAAGCGGTCGACCAGCCGCAGGACGTCTGCCATCAGGATGTCCGCAACGCTGAACGGCCCCGCAAGCCATTGCCCCTCTGCCAGCACCGGCTCGAGGCGCGTGAGACGAAGAGTGAGGAACTGGTCGATGCGGGCGAAGGCAGGCGTGTCTTCATCATCGCCGCTGAACTTGTAGAGCCCCCAGGTGAGGCTCGCCATTTCGACCGAGTTGAGTGCGGCAAAGACCCATTCAATGGCCTTGGCCCGGCCTGGCGGATCGCGCGGCATGAGCTTTTCGCTGCGCTCGCCGAGGTGCAGCAGGATGGCGCCGCTCTCGAAGATGGAGAGGTCGCCATCTTCGAGCCAGGGAATTTGGCCGAAGGGCTGGTGCCGAAGGTGCCCCTCACCGCGGTCGGAAAAGGGCACGCTCGCCACACGATAGGGGAGCCCTGCCTCCTCGAGCGCCCAGCGGATGCGCAAATCGCGGACAAGGCCACGCGGTGGCGGCGGCACCCAGTCGAACGTGGTGAGGACGAGTTCGCTCATGGGAGAAGTCTAATCCGCCCGCACCGCACTTTCCATCCCCAATGCCGAAGCCGGCTCTTCGACAGGCAGCGGAAATACCCGGTCATAGCCCCAGTTGAAGACGAAGGCGTAGACCATGTAGAAAAGCGCGAAGGCGATATCCATGATCAGCGCATCGATCAGCGAGATCCCCAGATACCACGCGATGAAGGGCAGCAGCACGGCAAGCAGGCCGAGCTCGAACAGCACCGCATGCAGGACGCGCACCGCAACAGTCTTGCGGACGGTGCCTGCGATCCGCACCATGGCGTGATCGAAAAGCCAGTTGTAGACATAGTTCCACGCCGTCGCGATCGTCGCCCCGACAAGGCTGACGACGCCGATGTGATGCATGGGCATGTGGAAGGCGATGGCCCCAAGCGGGGTCACCAGCATGAGGCCGATGATCTCGAAGCTGAGGGCGTGGCGGATACGATCGCGAACGGTGCGCATGGAAAACCCCATATGGCGCCGGGTCGTCCCGACTGACTTGCCCGCACCGGGGGAGGCCGTCCTCGCTTTCGGCCCGCACTATACCCACGCTTGGCGAGGGGGCAAGAGGCGAGCAAGGCGCCCCGTGCATCAGAGCCATGCCGGAGGAGAATGCAGGTTCGCCCCTCCGACGCCTTCGTTGATCCCCGCCTCAGCGCCCCGCAGCGAGCGCCGCCTCGACCTTGGCGCGGGCGCCCGAAGCATCGCCGATTTTGAGCCGGCCCGAGGCGATCTCGGCCTGCCGGATCTTGCCGCGCTCCTGGCGGCGGATCGCCTCCTCGGCGGTCGCGCGCACCTCCTCGGGCCGCAGGACGATGACCCCGCTCTCGTCGGCGAGGATCGCATCGCCCGGCAGCACCACCGCACCCCCGCATGAGACCGGAACGTTCATGCCGCCGCCGAGGTCGAGCACGCGCGTGGTGATCGGCGCCGGCCCGCGCGACCAGAGCGGAAACGCCTCTTCGATGATCTCCGATGGGTCCGTGCACGGGCCGTCGATGATCGCCGCGACGACGCCGGCCGCCTTGGCGGCCCGCGTTACCCCGCCGCCCCAGCAGGCGTGCCGGTCGTCTCCGAGCCGGTCGATCACGAGGATGTCGCCGGGCCGCACGTCCGAAAGCGCATGGTGCAGCAGCGTCGAATCGAGCCCCGGCAGCGCCAGCGTCACCGCCGTGCCCACCACCCGGCCGGGACGCAGCGCCTGGATCGCGCGGTGCATGAAGCCCATGTGCCGGAAATGCCCGATCGTCGCCGTCTCGGCCTCGGCCAGAAGCGCCAGCGCCTCGGCATCCACCTGCGCCGGCATCGAACCCATATGATACATCGTCTACCTCGAACCGATTTGAAAATGAGCCATCAGGCCCGGCGCCCCTCGATCAGCGTGGGGTCCAGCCGGTCGCGCAGCCAGTCCCCGATCAGCGACACGCTGAGGGCAAGAAGGAAGATCATCGCCCCCGGAAAGAGCGTCAGCCACCAGGCGTTGAGCAGCCGGTCGCGCCCCTCGCTCATGATCTGCCCAAGGCTCGTCATCGGCGGCTGCACCCCGAGCCCGAGGAAGCTGAGTGCCGTTTCCAGCAGGATCGTCAGCGGCAGGCTGACGGTGAATTTCACGAGGATGATGTTGAAGATATTGGGCAGGACGTGCCGCAGATAGATCCGCGCCGCAGAGGACCCCAGCACGCGCTGAGCGGTCACATAGCCCTGCTCCTTGGCCGAAAGCGTTGCCGCCCGGACGAGCCGCGCATAGCCCTCCCAGTCGGTGAACCCGATCATGATCAGCAGCAAAATGAAGCTGTTGTTGAACATGGCGAGCACGAACAGCGCCACGATGATGATCGGCAGGGACGCCTGCACGTCGACCGCCGTCATGATGGCCGTCTCGGCAAAGCCCCGCCGCGCTCCGGCGATCAGCCCGAGCAGCGAGCCGAAGACGGCGCTGATCAGCGTGCCGACCACCGCGACGATGAGCGAAATCTGCGCGCCGACGGCAAGCCGGACCAGAAGGTCGCGCCCGCGCGCATCGGTGCCGAGCAGATAGGGGCTGTCCTCACCGGTGAAAAGCGCCGGCGGCTCGAGCCGGTTGAGAAGCGAGGTTTCGCGAAAATCGAAGGGCGACAGCCATTGCCCGAACAGCGCAAAGAGCACGAAGAGCGCCACGAAGCCCATGCTGAGCCGAACGCTCCAGGGCATGCTCCCGCCTGCTGGTGCGCGCCGCTCAGACATTGCCGCTCCTCCTGATGCGGGGATCGAGCCAGAAATAGACGAGATCGACGACGAGATTGGCGAGCGTCATGGTGAACGAGACCGCGATCACGCTGAACTGGATGACGGCGATATCCCGCGTCTGAACGGATCGGATCAGCAATTGGCCCACGCCAGGCCAGCTGAAGACCTGCTCGGTCACCACCGCGCCCGCGACGAGGCCACCGAGGCTGAGCCCCAGCATTGTGACGATCGGGATCGCCGCATTGGGCGCAGCGTGGCGCAGCAGCCGGCGCATGGGCGGGATCCCGCGCGCTTCGAGCGCCCCCATGAAGGGCTTGTTCAGCGTTTCGAGCAGTGAGGATCGCGTGAACCGGGCGAACGAGCCCATCGAAGCGAGCCCGAGCGTCGCCGCTGGTGCCAGCACCTGTCCGAAATTGGCGATGCCGCCGGTGCCTCCGAAGAAGACCCCGAACACCAACGCGCCAGTGAGGATGACCAGAATGCCGAAGAAGAAGTTCGGCATGGCAAAGGCAAAGACCGAAAAGGCCATGACGAACCGGTCCAGCACGCTCGCCCGGCTGAGCGCAGCGACCGTGCCCAGCGTCACCCCGAGCACCAGCGCGATGCCGAGCGCCGTTAGCCCGAGCAGCAGCGTCGCGGGCACACGCGCAAGGAAGATTTCCTCAACCGGCCGACCGGTGTGGATCGAATAGCCGAAATCCCCCTGCACCAGCCCCAGCACATAGTTGAAATATTGTACCGGCAGGGGCTGATCGAGGCCCATGGCGCGCCGGTACTGCTCGATCACCTGGGGCGGCGCATCTGGCGGGGCAAGCGCTGCGGCAGGGTCGCCCGAGAGGCGGATGAAAAAGAAGACGAGCGTCACCGTGATCAGAAGCGTGATCATGGCCCGCACGATCTTGCCCAGCACCAAACCGGTCATGGCGTCGCCTCGAGATGCGAGAGCCCCGAGGTCGCAAAGCTCCCCTTGTCGGGAATGGCATCGAGCAATTGTCGGGTATAGTCGTGCCGCGGCCGGTCGAAAACGTCGTCCACCCTGCCCTGTTCGACCACGCGCCCCTTCCACATCACGGTGATGTCGTCGCAGATGGCCGAGGCCACGCGCAGATCATGGGTGACGAACAGCATTGCGAACCCCAGCCGCTCCTGCAAATCCCTGAAGAGTTTGAGGATCTGCGCCTGGATCGACACGTCGAGCGCGGAGATCGCTTCGTCGGCAATGAGGATTTCGGGATCGGTCGCGAGCGCTCGCGCGATACAGATGCGCTGGCGCTGGCCGCCGGAGAATTCATGCGGAAACCGCTCATAGGCCTGGGGCGGCAGGTTGACCATGCCGAGCAGTTCGCGCGCCTTGGCGGCGGCCTCCGCGCCGCTTGCGCCATGCACCCGGGCCGCCTCGGCGATCGCGTCTCCGATCTTCTGGCGCGGATCGAGCGCGCTATAGGGATCCTGCAGCACGATCTGGAGCCGCTTGCGCATCGGCTTGGGCATGCCCTTGCGCCATTGCCCGGCATCTTCGCCGCCGATCATCAGCCGGCCCGCATCCATGGTCTCGAGCTTCAATATGCAACGCACGAGCGAGGATTTGCCCGAGCCGCTCTCGCCTACGATGCCGTGCACCTGCCCGCGCCGCAGCGTGATCGATACGTCTTCGACCGCGACGATCTCGCGCCGCTTCAGGAAGCCCGCAGAAGGCCGATAGGTGAGATGGATGCCCTCCGCTTCGAGCACCAGAGGCCCGGCCTCCCGCTCGGGCCTTGCCTGCCGGCGCGGAATGGCCTTCAGGAGCTTGATCGTGTAGGGATGGGTCGGGCGCGAAAACACCGCATCGCGCGTCCCCTCCTCGACCACTTTGCCCTCCTGCATCACGAGCACCTGGTCCGCGATATCGGCGACGACCCCCAGATCGTGCGTAATGAACAGGAGCCCGGCGCCCGAGCGCGTCTGCAGATCCTTGATCAGTTTCAGAATCTCGGCCTGCGTCGTCACGTCGAGCGCGGTGGTCGGTTCGTCGGCGATGAGGAGCGCCGGCTCCAGCGCCAGCGCCATGGCGATCACGATGCGCTGCGCCTGCCCGCCGGACAATTGGTGCGGATAGGCCGCATAGATCCGTTCGGGATCGGGAAGGCGCACCGCCGCGAAGAGCTCGCGGATCCGCCGGCGCCGCTCCTGGCGCGAGGCGACCCCGTGGACGCTGAGCAGTTCGTCGAGCTGCGCGCCGACCCGCATCACCGGATCGAGGCTCGCAGACGGTTCTTGGAAGATCATGCCGATCCGCCCGCCCCGAAGCGTCTGCATTGCAGCCTTGTCCTCGAGCGGCAAATCCTTGCCCAGGAAGCTGATCCGGCCGCCGCTCCGCTTGAGGGCACGTGGCAGCGTGCCGAGGATCGCCTGGGCGGACACCGATTTGCCCGAGCCGCTCTCGCCCACGAGGCAGACGCACTGGCCCGCGCCAACCGAAAGCGACAGGTCCGAAACGGCGAAAGGCCGGTCGCCCCCTTCAGGGAGGGCGACCGTGAGGTTTGATATGTCCAGCACGCTGGTCATCGCTGGATCCAAGATGGACTGACCCTCAGCTCTGGGGATCGACGAAACGGGCGTCGAACACCGTCACTTGCGTGTTGCCGGGCGTCCAGTCGAGGTCTTCGCGCATGGCGAAGGTCTGGAGGTTCCGCCACAGATACATGCCCGGCGTCACGTCTTCCCAGGCTGCGACGAGGTCGAGGTAGGCAGCGTTGCGCTCTTCGAACTCCTCGGCCCGCTCGAACCGCTCCCCGGCCTCGAGGAAGGCTTCGCTCGGCTCCCAGGTGCGATGCGACGCGGTCACGCGGCTCGAGGACGGGCCCCAGTCGAGCCAGAGCGGCCGGTAGGGATCGCCGGTGAACTCTGACGACATCGACATGTTGAGCAGGTGGAACGGCCGCTCATAGGCAAGGGCGAAATTGTCGAGGATGCGCATCTCGACATTGATGCCGAGGTCACGCCACTCCTCGATCATGAACTCGGCGGCGGTCTCGTAATTGTCGAAGAACCCGCGCACCACGTGCCAGATCAGCGTCTCGCCATTGTAGTCGCTTGCGTCGAGATAGGCCTCGGCCTGCGCACGATCATACCCGATCGCGGCTTCCCGCTCGGCATCGTAATAGTCGCCATATTCGGGGAAGTTGAACGGGGTCGGCGTGAAGGTCTGCCCGTCCCAGAGCGCCTCGGTGATCTCGTTCATGTCGATGGCGGCCACCATCGCCTTGCGCAGATTGGCATCCTGGAGCGGATTGTCATCCATCCCGTCCACGGTCAGCGTATTGAACGCGAACATCGGGTAATTCCCGACCTGGTTGACCAGGAGCTTCACTCCCGGCGTCGAGGCGACAACGTCCTGCTGGTCGATCGGCACGTTGATGATGAGATCGTACTGGCCCGACGCAAGGCCAGCGAGCCGGGTGGAGAACTCCGGTACCACGAGCCAGGTCACCTGCGAGAACGGCGCGGGCTCGCCCCAATACTCGTCGAACGCCACGGCAACCGCGCGTTCGGAGGGGTCGAATTCGGTCAGCTGGTATGGACCCGTCCCGATCGGGGCCTGTCCAAAGGCGTCCGTGCCGACTTCCTCGTAATAGGCCTTGGGCAAGACGAAGCCGATGGCGGTGGTCAGCCGCGCAATGAAGGTGGCATCGGGAAACTCGGTCTCGAGCTCGACCGTGTAGGGACCCGTCGCCTCGACGCGCACGAGCCCGCGGGCGAAATTGGAGCCGCGCGGCGCCATCGGCTCTTCGCCCCAGAGGCGCTCGGCCGAAAGCGAGAACGCGACGTCCTCGGACGTCATTTCCTCACCATTGTGAAACAGCACGCCCTCGCGCAGCGTCAGCGTCCAGACGGTCGGAGACGTCCGTTCCCAGCTCTCGGCGAGGCCCGGAACGAGCGTGTTGCCCTCGGGATCCTCGTCGTAATTGCGGCGCACCAGCGTGTCGAAAATGTTGGTGTGGACACGCCCGCCGGTCGTGGAAATGCCGATCACCGGATCGAGCGTGGGCCAGAGCCCGTCCACGGCAAAGACGAAGGGTGGACGGGCGTCCTCCTGGGCCTGCGCGCCCGATATCCCGAAGGCCAGCAGGAAGCTGGCAGCGAGAACGAACAGCAGGCGCTGTATTCGGTTTGTCATGGCTTTGTCCTGTTTGGGTTTACGTGAAAGCGGGCATCGGCGCGGGGCGCCGTTCGGTTAGGCCCGGATGTGATAGGGGCGCTCGTTGGCGAGCGACGGGATCGAGGCGCGCGCACGGTTGACGGCGGTCATGTCGAGTTCGAGCACGGCGAGCCCGATACGCTTTTCCATGTCGAGCAGAACCTTGCCCCAGGGATCGATGACGAGCGAATGCCCCCAGGTCTGCCGCCCGTCATCGTGATGGCCCGCCTGCGCGGCGGCGATGACATAGGCGCCGTTCTCGATGGCGCGCGCCCGCAGCAGTGTCTCCCAATGGTCCTCGCCCGTGCGCAGCGCAAAGGCCGATGGCACGAGGAGCACGCTGGCGCCGGCCCGCGCATAGTCGCGATAAAGATGCGGAAAGCGGATGTCGTAGCAGACCGAGAGCCCGAAGACGCCCCAGGGCGTGGGCACCGACACGGCCTCTTCGCCCGGTACGTAGCGGTCCGATTCCCGCCGGGGCGTCTCGCCCGGCAGGTCGACGTCGAAAAGGTGGATCTTGTCGTAATGGGCGAGGATCTTGCCCTGCGGATCGATGAGATGGCCCCGATTGCGGAACCGCTCCTCGCCCTCGAGCCGGATCGGAGTGGAGCCCGTGTGTATCCACATGCCGTATTGCGACGCCAGCGCCCTGCAGGCGGCAACGAACGGATCATCGGCCTCCGGCCGCACGATCTGGCTGGCCGCGACGAAGTCCTTGTTGACGAGCCCGGCCGCTTCGGGAAGCGCCAGGAGATCCGCGCCCGCCGCATGCGCCTCTGCGGCCAGAGCTTCGAGCGTCGCGACATTGGCGGCGTGCGTATTGCTCGAGCACATCTGTGCGATGGCGAGCTTCAGCGTGTCGCGTTCCCGTCCGTCCGCCCCGGTGCCATCCTGCTGCATCGCTTCGTCTCCGGCCTCGTGTCTCGTGCCCGCGAGCACTGTGACCAAAGGCTAAGCCAGTAAGCCGTCTTGAAAAAGCGCAATAAACTTGCCAGCGGTCTAAATTTCTCACATGTTGGAGCACGATTTTGCGCGGGATCCACCAATGGTGCACATCGACCGCCTGCCCCCTTTGCGGGCCATGCTCGTGCTCGAAGCGCTTCAGCGTACCGGTTCGGTCACCGGCGCCGCTCGCATGCTCAACGTCTCGCACTCCGCCGTCTCCCACCAGATCCGCATGATCGAGGAATGGTCGGGCGTCCATCTCGTGGTGCGGGACGGGCGTCGCACCATCCTCACCGATGCCGGCGACAGCCTCGCGCGGGTCGCCCATGACTGCTTCAATGCCATGCGCCACGAGATGGACCGGCTCACCATGCGCGAGCGCATGCCGGTCACCATCGCGTCCATGCCTCTGGTCACGTCTCAATGGCTGATCGGCCAGGTCGAAGCCTTCATGGCGCAGAACCCCGACATTTCGGTCCACGTCGCCGACATCCCGTCCGATCGCAACATGTCGCCCCAACCCGACATCTCGATCCTCTTCTCGCTCAATGGCGATATCCCCGCAGGCGCGAGCCCGCTGCTCTCGGGTCGGGCCATTCCGGTCTGCGCCCCCACCTATCTTGAGGCGCATCCGATCGGCTCACCCGCCGACATCGCCAGGGCCCGCCTCCTCCACGACGAGGATTCGCGCATGTGGGACCTCTGGTTCGCCACCGTAGGCCTGCCCTCGCGCACCCCGGGCGACAGGGGTCTTCTGTTCCTCTCCGGCTCGGCCATGCTCCATGACGCTGCGCTCAAGGGCTATGGGATCGCCATCTGCCGGGAGAACCTGATCGCCGAGGACCTGAGATCCGGCCGGCTCATTGCCATCAGCGACGTCGGCATCGACGACGAGGCGCACTATTTCATCCAGCCTAGCGCCTCCGAAGCCCGCCGCCGCGCCGTCATGGCGCTGCACGACTGGCTGCTGCGCGCCGCACGTCCTGCCGCGGCTGCGTAGGGGCGTTCCGCCCGCCAACCCCTTCTGATCCCAGAAATCTGCGCCTTCCCACCTCGGGGCCACCGCCTGCCCGGTCGCGGTGCCGGGCCTCTCGGTACTTTCGGCTGAACGCGATCCGCGCCACACACGATCGACGCAACAGACGATATTGACTATAGATCGTCTATGTTATAGATCATCTGCAGCTGATACCAAATGAACGAGCGACCCATGACCACCACCATCCTCCGCCTCGATGCCAGCATCCGGCAGACCGGCTCGGCCACCCGCGCCATCGCCGATACGCTCGAGAAGAGCCTCCTGTCGGGTCTCGGCAATGCCGAGATCGTCCGGCGCGAGATCGGGCTGACGCCGGTGCCCGCCACCGCGTGGGCCGATGCCGTCTTCGGCCCCCATACTCCGGCCGAACAGCGCTCGCCCCGGCAGGACGAGGCTATGGCGCTCGCAACCACGCTCGTCGACGAACTGGTCGAGGCGGACGCCTATGTCTTCGCCGTCCCCTTCTACAATTTCGGGGTCTCGCAGCACTTCAAAGCCTGGGTGGATCTCGCCCTCACCGATCCCCGCGTCGGCCCGGGCGGCCACGGCGCGATCAAGGGGCGCCCCGCCGAGCTCATCGTTGCCCGCGGCGGCGGCTATGGTCCGGGCACGCCCCGGCATGGCTGGGACCACGGCACGGCCTGGTACCGGCGCATGCTCGAGGACGTCTGGATGCTCGAGGTCGAGCTGATCGAATGTGAACTGACCCTCGCCGACGTCACGCCCGCCATGGAGTCCCTGCGCGGCCTCGCGGCCGAAAATCTCGCCCGAGCCCACGCTGCAGCAGAGGAAAACGGCCGGCGGCTCGCCCAGCGGCTTGTGGGCTCCGCCCCCATGCTCGACTTGGCACGCACCGGAAGCTAAAATGGCTGCATGAAGAGTTCGGACCGGCCATCGACATCGCCTGCCCTCCCAGTCAATCTGGGCTGGGCGCTGGCCTCAGTGCTGCGAGATTACCAAAAGCAGGTCGAAGCCGTTCTGGCCGACCTGCCCGGTGGCTCGCGCGCCTTTCTCGTCATGTCGCTGGTCGAGCGGGAAACCTGCCAGAGCCAAATCGCCATCGCCGAGCGGCTCGGGCTGGACAAGACCACGCTGACCTACCTTCTCGACGGGCTCGAAAAGCGCGGCCTCATCCGGCGCAGCACCGATCCCATGGACCGGCGCAGTCGCCACATCAACCTCACTGCCGAAGGCACCGATGCCCTCGCGCAGCTGAGCAAGGCGGTGGGGGCGGTCGAACACGAGATCCTTTCGCGGTTGAGCCGATCGGAGGCCGACCAGTTCTATACCGCGCTCGTCAAGGTGGCAGGGCTCGCCGAAGCCCGCGCGGTCGAGGATGAGGCCGAAATCTGCCAGGCCGCGCTGACCGGCAGCTAGCCCAGCAGAAGCACACCGACCACCAGCACCAGCAGCAGCAGGGTTGCCCCCACCGGCACCGCAAGCGCCGAGCGCCCCATCGCCAGCATGTCGGGGATCGAAGTCCTGATCCCGATCGCCGCCACCGCGATGACGAGGCACCATCGCGCGATCTCACCCAGCGGCGCCTGAGCCACCGCCGGCACCCATCCGGCCGAGTTGAACGCCACGAGCACGGCGAAGGCGATGACGAAGAGAGGCACCGGAAGGGTCGCGCGCCCACCCTCTGGTCGCCTGCGTGCAACGACCATCGAGATGACGAGGATCGTCGGCAGCAGCAGCGCGACCCGGAAGAGCTTCACCACCGTCGCCGTGTCGCCCGCCTCATCCGACACGGCGTAGCCCGCGCCCACCACCTGGGCGACGTCGTGGATGGTAGCGCCAAGGAAGATGCCCGTCATGCGGTCGTCGAACCCGAGCCCGTGCGCCAGCACCGGATTGAGCACCATCGCCAGCGTCGACAGGGTCGTGACGGCGACGATAACGAACGCCGTCTCCCGCTCGCGCTGCTCAGATGGCGGCAGTGCCGAGGAAATGGCGAGTGCCGCCGACGCCCCGCAAATCCCGGTGGCCCCGCCCGCGAGAATTCCGAACGCCCGCGATCGGCCGTTGAACCGGGCGAGCACAACGCCCGCTCCGATGCTCGCCAGCACCCCGCCGATCACCAGCGCCAGCGTTTCGGCGCCGAGCCCCACCACCTGCTCGACCGATATCCGCAGCCCCAGCAGCGCCACCCCCACCTGCAGCACCGTGCGCGAGGCAAAGGCGAGCCCCTGCCGCGTCTTTTCGCTGGTTGCGGTGAAATTGAGCGCGATCCCGATCAGGAGCGCCATCAGCATGACCGGCCCGCCATAGGCCGAAGCGACGAAATTGGCTGCCGCCGCAACCGTCAGGGCGAGGAACAGCCCCGGCGCAAGCGCCTTGAGGCTCGATGGGATCACGGGACGGCGTCCCGTGCCGTTTTCTCCCGAAGCCATGTCGTCCCGCCTCTCGTCCCTGCCTTCGGTCGGCGAGGCTTATAGGGGCAGGCGTCCGACGGGGCCAGCCCCTGCGGCCACCTGCCCCTGTTCATCATCGGGCCCTTGTGCGAGTGTCGCTCGCTCGACAGAGCAGACCCGGACCGCGTTTTGGCCCAGCCATCGACATCAAATCCGTCGCCCCTTCTTTCGGTCGCCGCGCTCCTGATGAGCGTCGCGCTGCTGATCACCGGCAACGGCCTGCAGCTCATGCTGCTCCCCATCCGCGGTGAGATCGAAGGCTTCTCGCCGCTCGCCATCGGCCTGCTCGGATCGGGCTATTTCCTCGGCTTCGTACTCGGCTGCGCGTTCACGCCCCGGCTGATCGCGCGGGTCGGGCACATCCGCACCTTCGCGGCGCTCGTCGCCATCGCCTCGGCGGCCGCGCTCGGCTACCCGCTCGCCGTCGATGCGAGCATCTGGGTCGTGCTGCGGCTCATCACGGGCTTCTGCCTTGCGGGGCTCTACCTCGTTGTCGAAAGCTGGCTCAACGATCGGGCCACCAATGAAACCCGCGGCGCGCTGATCTCGACCTATGTGGCGATCAATTTCACCGTCATCACCCTTGGCCAGATGATCGTGACGCTCTTCCAGCCCACGTCCTTCGTGCTGTTCTCGATCGCCTCGATTCTCGTTTCGGTCGCCGCCGTGCCGGTCGCCCTCACTCGCTCGAGCCAGCCGCCCCCGATCACCTATGTCCGTTTCCGCCCCCTCCGCATGTATCGGCTCTCGCCTACCGGCACGGTGTCGGTCTTCCTCATCGGGCTCGCCACCGGCGCATTCTGGTCGCTGGCACCGATCTTTGCGAGCGCCAAGAGCGGCAGCGTCACCACGGCGGCGCTCTTCATGAGCACGGCCGTGCTCGGTGGTGCGCTTGCGCAATGGCCGGCCGGCAAGATCTCGGACCGCATGGACCGCCGGAAAGTGCTGATCGCCCTCGCCACCCTCTGCGCCCTCGTCGGCGTCGTCATCATCGCCATTCCCGCGATCGATGGCCCCTGGCTCGGCATCGCCTTCCTCTTCGGGGCCGGTCTGCTGCCGACCTACGCCATCGCCACAGCCCACGTCTTCGACTTCGCCGAGCGGGGCGATTATGTCGAGATTTCCGCCGGCCTCCTGCTCCTAAACGGGCTGGGTTCCACGCTCGGGCCTCTGATCGCCTCGCTTGCTGTGGAAGGGTTCGGCCAGTCCGCGCTCTTTGCGGTCAACGGCGTCATCCAGCTCGTTCTCATCGTCTTCGTGCTGGCCCGCCTCGCGCGCCGCGAGGGCCTGAGCGAGGCCGAAAAGCAGAACTTCGATCTGGGGACCAGCGCAGCGGTGGCCGTCGTGGGCGACGAGGGCGCGGTGCAGATGAGCGATCTCGTCGTCATGCCGGGCGATCCTGCCCCCGAAGCGCAGCCCGAGGACGAGGCCGCCTGAACCTGATCTGAGGCGGTGCCCCTCAGTAGCGCCGAGCTTCGGCCAGCGCGATCTCCGCGCGGTGCTCCCGGCGCTCGGCATACCACCAGCAGAGGCAGACCCAGCCCGCCCCCAGCATCCATCCGGCGAGGATGTCCGATGGGTAATGCAGCCCGAGATAGAGCCGGCTGAGGCCGACGAGCAACGTCAGTACGATGGCGACGCCGATGACGTAACGGTCCTTGGTCTCGCCGGGCTCGGCGCGGGTCAGCAGTAGTCCCACCGACAGGAAGGTTGCAGCCGAAAGCGACGCATGCGCGCTCGGAAAGCTCGGCGTGAACACTTCGGCGATCGAGATGAACTCGGGCCGCGGACGCCCCACGAGTTCTTTGAGCGCGAAGCTGAGCAGAAACGCACCCCCGAATGCCCCGGCAAGGAAAGCCGCCAACCGCGTCCGTCCGGTGACGAGCAGGTAAGCGAAACTCGTGCCCGTAACGAGGAACAGCACCGAGAGGCTTCCGAGCGCGGTGACATCCCGCCCCATCTCGTGCAGCCAGGTCGGGCCGAGAAGAGCGTCGGGCGCATCCGGATTGCGCAGCAGGTTCATGATCGCCAAGTCGATCCCGTCCAGCGCTCCCTGCAGCACGCCTACGGCCAGAAGGCAGAACGCCCCGAACAGCACCACGCTCGCAATCAGCATCACCCATCCTTCTCCGCTTATCCGGTCGGTGGAAAAGGCGCCGCGCCCGGCCCGGTTCCCGAGGCATGGCGACGCACCGCAAAAATCCTGGGCCCATGTCGGCACCGCTTGCCTTCGGCCGTCCTTTGGGTCGAACCTGAACCCGCCAAGGAGAACCCCCATGACCCAACCCCAATCCGCCCCCGCCGGCGATCGCGAACTCGTTCTGACCCGCCTGATCGATGCCAGCCCCGACAAGCTCTTTCGCGCATGGACCGATCCCGAGCTCGTCGTGCAGTGGTTCGCGCCCCAGCCCTGGACCACCCCGCGCGCAGAGCTCGATGTGCGCCCCGGCGGCTCCAACCGGATCACCATGGCCGATCCGGACGGCAATGAATTCCCCAATCTCGGGGTCTATCTCGAAGTGGTCCCCAATCGCCGCATCGTCGTCACGGACGCCTATGTGAGCGCCTGGCAGCCCTCCGAAAAGCCCTTCATGACGCTGATCCTCACTTTCGAGGAGGAGGCTGGCAAGACGCGCTACACCGCCCGCGTCCTTCACTGGAGCGCCGAGGATCGCGACGCGCACGAGAAGATGGGCTTTCACGAAGGCTGGGGCCAGTGCACAGACCAGCTCGAGGCGCTCGTCGCCACCCTGTGAGGAACCTCAGCTCGCGGCGCGCAGCGTTTCCTCATCGGCCTGCCCGCTCAGGAATGCCGCGACCGCGCCCTCAGGCAGGGGCGGACTGAAGAGGAAGCCCTGCACCTCGCTGCACCCCTGCTCGCGCACCGCATCGAGCTGCTCCTGGGTCTCGACGCCCTCGGCCGTGGTCGACATGCCAAGGCTCTGCCCGAGACCGATCACCGCCTTGATGATGGCGAGGTCGCCCCCGGTCTTGGACAGGTCGCGCATGAAGGAGCGGTCGATCTTGATCTTGTCGAACGGAAAGCTGCGCAGATAGGAGAGCGAAGAATAGCCGGTCCCGAAATCGTCCATGGAGATCCGGACGCCCTCCGCGCGCAATCTGTGGAGGGTCTCGAGCGTCTGGTCGTTCTCGGCCAGAAGAAGCGATTCCGTGATCTCGAGTTCTAGGCGCCTCGGCGACAGGCCCGACGCCGCCAGCGCCGACTGCACGATGTCGAAAAGGCCGCGGTTCTTGAACTGCACCGGCGACAGGTTGACCGCCACCCGCACATCCTCCGGCCAGCCTGCCGCCACCGCGCAGGCGCGCCGCAGCACCCACTCCCCGATGCTGACGATCAGCCCGGTCTCTTCGGCAATCGGCACGAAATCGGCAGGTGAAATGATCTGGCCATCGAGCTCCCAGCGCAGCAGCGCTTCGAAACAGGTCACCCGGTTCTCGGCGAGCCCCACCAGCGGCTGGAACACGAGCCGCATTTCGTCCCGCTCGAGTGCCTGCCTCAGGCCTGCCTCGATGGTGCGGCGCTTCTGCATGGCCGCATCCATTTCGGGCTCGAAGAAGCGGAAGGCCGAACGCGCCTCCATCTTGGCGCGATAGAGCGCGAGATCCGCATTCTTGAGCAGCACGTCCGTCGTCGCCCCGTCGGCGGGCGCCATGGCAATGCCGACGCTGGCCCCGACCAGCGCCTGGTGCCCGTCGATCAGCAGCGCCGGCGTCATTGCCTCTATGATGCGCTCGGCGACGGTCGCGGCATCCCCCGGCTGGTCGACTTCGTGCATCAGGAGGGAGAATTCGTCGCCGCCGATCCGCGCGAGCAGATCCCCCTCGCGCACCGCGCTGCTCAGCCTTCCGGCAACCTCCCGCAGCACCCTGTCGCCCGCGGCATGGCCGAGCGTGTCGTTGACCGCTTTGAAATGGTCGAGGTCGATGCAGAGCACGGCGAAGCCGTGTCCGCGCCCTAGGCTTTTTTCGGCCTCCCCCATGGCGTCGAGGAACTGCGCCCGGTTCGGCAGGCCCGTGAGCGCATCGTGCCGGGCCAGATAGCGGATCCGCGCCTCGTTCTCGCGCTGCTCGGTTACGTCCTCATGGGTCGAGACCCAGCCACCATCGGCCATCGGATGGTGCTGCATCAGGATGATGCGCCCATCGAGCTCGTGCACGGTCTTGGCGAAACTGCCCGACGCGATCACCTGCCGGCGCCACGCCATGTATTCGGCCTGGTCTGCCTCCGCATACATGCCGCGCGCGAAGAGATGGCCGAGGATGTCCTCGAGCTCTGTGCCGGGGCGAACCATTTCGGCCGGCAATCCGTAAATCGCGGCGAAGGGGCCGTTGCAGATGACGAGCCGGCCCGTCCGGTCGAACATGCTGAGGCCCTGGGAGATGTTGTTGACCGCAGCGTCGAAGCGGAGGTTCTGTACCTCGAGCCGTCGCTTGCGCTCCTGGACGATCTCGTCGGCCGCGATCTCCTCGGTGACGTCTTCATGGGTCACGACCCATCCCAGCCCGGGTGCATAGACGTGTGCCGTCTCGATCACCCGGCCATGCAGGAGCCGCTCGCGGCTCTTGGCGCGCGCCCCGCCCCGGTTGGCGAGCAGTTCGGACGTATATCCGTGGAGAAAGGCCTCCGGCGTCACGTCCGGGTGGTTTCCGAGCCGGGCGCTGAGCGCGACGACCTCGGCAAGGCTCACCCCGCGGCTGACGGCTTTTTCGGGAAACCCGTAGAGTTCCCGCCAATGCCTGTTCCACATCACGAGCCGAAAATCACTGCCCCAGACGCAGAAGCCGTAGGGAATGCTCTCGAGCGCGGCGTTCAAAAGCAGCGCGTGCTCACGAGCGTCTTCGGCGCGGGTCGGATCCTGCACGTGCCCATCCTTCGGGTAACCGCGGGTACGCAAGACGCTATGGCCGCCCCGGTTAAAGCCAGCTTAAGCGCTGTTGATCAACGCCTTCCCCCGTTGCAAAGCGCAGAGTGCACCCTAGATTAGGCCAGCGCCAGGTGGCGCCCCGGAGCCTTCTCACTATGACCGTCTTCCTCTCCATCCTCGGCGGCCTCGTCCTCCTCATCGCCGGTGGCGAACTGCTCGTCCGCGGCGCCGTGCAGGCGGCGACGATCCTGCGCGTCTCCCCGCTTGTGATCGGACTGACCCTCGTCGGCTTCGGCACCTCGACCCCAGAGCTCGTCACCTCCATCCAGGCGAGCCTCGCGGGTGCCCCGGCCATCGCGGTCGGCAATATCGTGGGCTCCAACATCGCCAACATCCTGCTCATCATCGGCGCGGCTGCGCTGCTGAAACCGATTGCCGTCTCTTCGGCAGCGCTGAAGCGCGATGGCGGCGTGATGCTGGGAACCGCCGTACTCTTTGCCGTCCTCTGCTGGTTCTTCGTCATCGACCGGCTCGTCGGCGGCGCCTTCGTGCTCGCGCTTGCGGGCTATGTGGTCTTCTCCTTCATGCAGGAGCGGCAGGCAGTGCCCGATCATGGCGCGGCCTATGACAAGGGCGAAGCGGCGCGCAGTGTCGATCCCGGGCTCACCCCGGCGCCCGGCGGTAGCCTGCCGATCGCCATCCTCATCGCGATAGCGGGCCTCGTCCTCGTCGTCTTCGGCGGGCGCTTCCTCGTAGACGGCGCCACCGCGCTCGCCCGCGATTTCGGCATTTCCGAAGCCGTGATCGGGCTCACCATCGTTGCCATTGGCACCTCGATGCCCGAGCTCGTGACCTCGATCGTTGCAGCCATCCGAGGCCAGTCCGATGTCGCCTTCGGCAACATCATCGGCTCCAACATCTACAATATCCTCGGGATTGGCGGCATCACCGCCATCGTCTCGCCGCTCGAAGTGCCCGAACAGATCCGTACCTTTGACAATCCTTACATGATCGCGGCGACCGTGCTGTTCGTCGCCTTCGCCTGGACCGGCATGCGCGTCGGGCGGCGCGAGGGCGCGCTGCTTCTGGCGTGTTATGGGGTCTACCTCTTCTCGCTCTGGCCAAAGTAGGTCATGGGCGGGCGGAGCGGCCTTGTCCGGCGGATCCCGCGCCGCTAGGGTGATCGCGCGTCGCCCTGTTCGCCCAAACGCCGAGGCCCGGCCTTGAAGAGCACGCTCTTTTCCACCGACGCCCATCGCCCCGCCGACCGCTACGAGGCGTGGCGCAACCGCGACTGGCCAAGCCTCGCCCCGGTAATGGATTCGATGCCGCCGGAGGCACCCTTCTCGGCCCGCACCGAAACCTTCAGTCTCGCAGGCATTCCGCTCACCTACGCCCGGATTGACGGGCTCGACTACGTCCGCTCCCAGAGCCTGATCCGGCGCGACGGCATCGATCACGTCGGCATCGCCATCATGGTGGCAGGCACATATAGCGGCGAGACGCGGGCCAGCGCGTTTGCCGGCGGTGCCGGCACCGTCCTGATCGGGGAGTTTGGCCAGCCCTTCCGGCAGCGCTCCACGCGGTCCGAGACCGTCACCCTCGCTCTGCCGCGCGCCATCGTGCGCCGCGCCCTGCCCGCACTCGAGGGCGTGCACGGCCTCGTCCTTGACGGCGCTGCGGCAACCCTCATCGTCGAGCACGTCCTCATGCTCCGCCGCAATCTGCGGGACGTCCCGGACGTCGTCGCGCCCATGCTGGCAGAAGCCCTCGTCAATACCGTTCTGGCCGGTCTCGCAATGTCGGGACAGGCCTTGGCCGGAGACGAGCGCGGCGATGCCGTGGCTGCACTTCAGGCGAGCCGCATCATCGCCCAGCGCCTCGCCGACCCCGACCTCGACGTCAATCAGCTCGTCGCGCTCACCGGCATCTCGCGCTCGGCCCTTTATCGCGCCTTTGCGCCCGAGGGCGGCGTCGCGACCTATATCCGGCGTCAGCGGCTCGAGGCCGCGCACCGGGCCCTCGCCGACCCGGGCAATGCCGCGCAGATCTCAGAAATTGCCTATCGCTGCGGCTTCACCGACCCGGCCCAGTTCAGCCGCGCCTTCCGCGCCGAATACGGCATGTCGCCGCGCCAGCTGAGGGCAAGCCTCCCCCGTTGAGGGGCTGGACGGGCACAGCGCGCGCTCCGTAGTCTCGGCCGATCTCGGCTCGGGACGTTTCGATGAAGACCATCCTCGCTCCACTCGCTCTTGCGGGCCTTCTCGCCCTCCCCCAGCCTGCCAGCGCGGCGTCTTCGCTCTGGACCGGCGCTGTTCTCGCCGAGGCCTGTGCCGATGGCGAACTCTATTATCTCTTCGGCCAATGCATGGGCTTTCTTGCCGGCGTACACGATCAGTACCGGGCCAATTTCGGGGAGACCGCCCTCATCTGCCTGCCCGAAGACAGCACGCCCGAAGCCCTGCGCGAGCCTCTTCTGACCTATCTCGACGCCAATCCGGGCGAGGTCGAGCTTCCCGCACATGCGCTGACCGTAAGAGCCCTCATCGCCGCTTTCCCTTGCGGATGAAGCCTCAGAGCATGGCGAGCGTGATCGGCGCGGCAAGCGCGAGCGCGCCGACCAGCACGACGCGCACCGGCGTGGAGGCGCGATAGTTTTCGGGCCGGAAGAAGAGCCCTGCAATCGTTGCCAGTGCAAAGGCAATGACGATCGGCACGAAAGGGTCGAGCGCGATGTCGCGCCCCTGCATGAGCCGCAGGACGCCCCAATGCCCCGCCACGAGCCCGAGCGACGCCGCGATCAGCAACGCTGCCGCCTTGCCGATCAATTGCAGCATGTGGTCGAGATAGGCGCTTCGCAGCGCCAGGGCGATGGCACTTGCCATCAGGAACACGGGGCCGACGAGCCGGTAAAGCCCGGTCCCGGTCAGAACCCCCAGTGCCTCCGCATAGCCATGCGCCGAAAGGCCGCCGATCACCGGCAGCCCGCCCCCATTCCGGACCAGGAGATCGAGCCCGAGCAAGCTCAGGAACGTCGCAACGGCAAAGAAGGCGAACATGCTGGCAATCGCCTTGACCATGTCTGCGACGTCTTTCTGCATGATTCTCTCCAGGCGAACGATCCGCCTCAAGCCATGCCCGAAACCCTTTAAGGCCGCCTCAACGCGGTCCGGGTGGCGTCGCGTTGCCCGGCTCCATCTTGCGGAGCCACGCAATGATCGGTTCGGCAAGCAGGTCCGCGACGGACTTGACCACCGCCAGCAGGATGACCCCGGCAACCGTGCCGATGATGAAGGCCAAGAATCCCCCGAAAATCACGGTCAGCTGCATCACGACGATCCGCACGTAGAGCCCCATCACCGGGTGGCTCTCGGGCGGGGTCCTGAGCTCGAACAGCGTGAGGATGCCCCGCACGGCAAAAAGGCCGGCCAGCGGCACCCAGAGCCCCTGCTCCATCACCCGAGCAAAGACGAGCCCCGGCACCGCGCCGAAGGACGCACCCGGATGCCCGCCGAACGCCGAATGGATGAGGATCAGGTGCACATACATGAAGGCACCCGCATGGAGCGTGACGAGGAGGGGCTGGGTAAGCTTGTCGAGGATATTGCCCTTGGTCGCCGCCCCGAGCCGCACCAGCGACCAGAATGCGACGATCAGCGTCTCGCACCAGTAGAAGACGACAACGGAAAAGGCGTCCCACCCTGCGGTGAAGACGCCCACGACGGGCAGCATGTTCGCTGCCAGCATGAAGAGGCCATCGGGCCGTCCGAGGGCCTGGCGAAGATGGAGTAACACGATCCGGCCGTCCATCTCCGCCTGCATCCGGGGTTACTCCCTCGGCGTCTCGGCTTCGACGGGGGCTGCAACGCCCTCGATCGCGGCGAGTGCCTCGGTGAGCGCGCCGACCCGGGCGACGGCTTCAATCCCGTCCTGGTGGCGGGCTTCCGCCAGCAGCGCCGCGATGCGCTCGCGCGCGCCCTCGAGCCTCGTCTCGGCGGCCTCGGCCCGCTCGCGCCAGCCTTCGGCCACCGCCGCTGCTTCCGCAACATGAACGGCCTCGCCGGGCGCATCGTCGAACGGCGTTGCGGGGACCGCACCTTCCCCGAGCAGCCGCCCGTGCAGCGCGACCAGATAATCCCGGTCGTCCGCATCGAGCGTGCCTTCGCGGAAATCATTGCGCATCCGCTCGAGGTCGGCCACCGTTTCGGGGTTCATCTCCCCGGTATCGAGCAGGTCCTGGACGAGCCGTTCGATCGGCTCGCCTCCGGTGCTTACGGTCCCCTCAGCCATGTCAGCCCGCCGCGGTGTAGGCGGTCTTCACCACGGTGAAGAACTCGGACGCGTACTTGCCCTGCTCGCGCGGACCATAGCTCGAGCCCTTGCGCCCGCCGAACGGCACGTGGAAGTCGACGCCCGCCGTCGGCACGTTGACCATCACCATGCCCGCTTCGGAATTGCGCTTGAAGTGGGTCGCGTATTTCAGCGAGGTCGTGACGATGCCTGCCGACAGGCCGAACTCGGTGTCGTTGGCCGTCGCCAGCGCTTCCTCGTAATCCTTGACACGGATGACCGACGCCACGGGCCCGAAGATCTCTTCGCGCGAGATGCGCATCTGGTTGGTCGCTTCGACGAAGAGCGCGGGCTGCAGATAGTGGCCAGGCGTGTCGAGCTTGAGCAGGTCGCCACCAGCGACGAGCTTGGCGCCCTCGGACTTGCCGATCTCGATGTAGTCGGTGTCCTGCTTGAGCTGGCTCGGGTCGACCACCGGGCCGATCTCGGTGCCCTTGGCCAGCGCATCGCCGACCTTGAGGTTGCGCACGCGCTCGCTCAGCGCTTCGACGAACTTGTCGTGAATCCCCTCGGTCACGATCACGCGCGAGGACGCGGTGCAGCGCTGGCCGGTCGAGAAGAACGCGCTCTGCGCCACGCTCTCGACGGCGACCTTGAGGTCCGCGTCATCGAGCACGATGGTGGGGTTCTTGCCGCCCATCTCGAGCTGGAACTTGCGCCCGACGTCGATCGAGGCCTGGGCAACCTTCTTGCCCGTGCCCACCGAGCCGGTGAAGGTCAGCGCGTTCACGTCCTTGCTCTCGAGCATGGTCTGCCCGACGACCGAGCCACGGCCCATCACGAGGTTCAGCACGCCCTTGGGCAGGCCCGCACGGTGCAGGATATCGACGATCGCCCAGGACGAGGCCGGCACGAGGTCGGCCGGCTTGAAAACGATCGTGTTGCCGTAGCAGAGCGCCGGCGCGATCTTCCAGGCCGGGATTGCGATCGGGAAGTTCCACGGCGTGATGATGCCGACGACGCCCACAGCCTCGCGGGTGATCTCGACGCCGACGCCCGGACGGACGGACGGCAGGATCTCGCCGGCAAGGCGCAGCGCCTCGCCTGCGAAGAAGTCGAAGATCTGACCGGCGCGGGTGACCTCGCCGATGCCCTCGGGCAGGGTCTTGCCCTCTTCGCGGCTGAGCAGCTTGCCGAGCTCTTCCTTGCGCGCGAGGATCTCGTCGGCCGCCTTGCGCAGCACTGCGTGCCGCTCGAGGATGCCCGAGCGCGACCACGCGGGGAATGCGGCCTTCGCCGCCGCGATGGCGTTCTTGGTGTCCTCGGCGGTCGCCCGCGCGAAGGTGCCGATCACGTCATTTGTGTTGGAGGGGTTGATGTTCTCGGCAGCCTCGCCGCCGACCCACTCGCCGTCGATCAGGTTCTTGTGCAGTTCGCTCATATGTCGGTCCAATGTGTCTTTGTATAGGATGCGCGCGAGGGACCGCGCGCGGTGAAATCGCTGAGGCTAGATGAGCCCCGCGCGCGCAAGGTCGCGCATCAGATGGCTCGTGCCATAGGTCCAGGGCGGGCACTCGGTGGAGAGATTGACCCGGTTGGACAGCATGCCGAGGCTCGGCGTCGAGATCGAGACGATGTCGCCGGTCTTGTGGGTGAAGCCCTTGCCGGCGCCCCCGCGATCCTTCACCGGCGCGAACATGGTGCCGAGATAAAGCACGAACCCGTCCGGATATTGGTGATGCCGGCCGACGGTGGCCGCGACGAGCGATTCGGGCGTCCGCGAGATCTGGCTCATCGACGACGCGCCGACGAGTTCGAACCCGTCCTCGCCCTTCACGGTCAGTGCAATCTCGGCCGCCTTGATGGTCTCGATGGTGAAATCGGCATCGAAGAGCCGCACCAGCGGCCCGAGCGAAGCTGAGGCATTGTTGTCCTTGGCCTTGCCGAGCAGCAGGGCCGACCGACCCTCGACGTCGCGAAGATTGACGTCATTGCCAAGCGTCGCGCCAACGATCTTGCCCGTGCTCGAAACGACCAGCGCCACTTCGGGCTCCGGATTGTTCCATTCCGAAATCGGGTGCAGCCCGACATCGGCCCCGTGCCCGACCGATCCCATCGGCTGGCACTTGGTGAAGATCTCGGCGTCAGGCCCGATGCCGACCTCGAGATACTGGCTCCAGACACCGCGCGCGATCAGCGCCTTCTTCACGTCCATCGCGGTGTCCGAGCCCGGCACCAGCTCGGACAGGTCGGTGCCGATCAGTTCGAGAATTTCGCCGCGCAGCGCATCGGCCTTGGCCTTGTCGCCACGCGCCTGCTCCTCGATCACGCGCTCGAGCAGCGAGACCACGAAGGTCACGCCCGAAGCCTTCACGGCCTGCAGGTCGATCGGGGCGAGCAGCGAAGGCTTGCCCTCGTCCTGTCCGTCCGCCCAGCTGTTGGCGATGATCTCGTCGAGCGCCCCGACGGACCGTCCCTCGGCGTTCCGCACGTAACCGGCAGGATCGTCCATTTCGCAGATGTCGCGCACGGTCGGCGCGGCCTTGGCGGTGATGTCGAGCACCTGCCCGTCCCTCACCGTCACCACCAGCGGATGGGAGATGCCCGGCATGCGGATCCGGCCCAGCAGCACGCCCTCATTGGGGACGATCGTTTCTGTCACGTGTGCCTCTTGTCGATTGGGAAAACTCGGGTCCCTCACTAACCTCTAGGGTCGCCCCGTGTCCAGCGCGGAGCCCCCCAACCCGCCCCGTACGGCCGGTTGAAAAATCTTTGCGCCGCACCCAAGGATCCCGCCCCGCCCGGCGTCATAATCCTCGAAAGCCCCCGACGGCGACCGGTTCACCCCCCATTCACCCCGGTCGCACTAAAGGCACATTGCCCCTCAACGCTCGGGTGCAGTCTCAAAAGGAGTTACCCCCAAATGCGTGCTGCCTATTTCGCCCTCCCCTTCGTGCTCATGGCCGGAATCGCCCTCCCCGCCGCCGCGCAGTCCCTCGATCGGGCCGGCGCGATCACCATCGAGGGCCATGGCGAAGTGTCTGCTGCCCCCGACACGGCCTTCATCACCTCGGGTGTTACCACCCAGGGCGCGACGGCCCGTGAGGCGCTCGACGCCAACACCGCCGCGATGAGCGAGCTTGTCGAAAGCCTGCGCGAAGCCGGGATCGAGCGCCGCGACATCCAGACCTCGAATTTCTCGGTCAATCCCAACTACGTCTATACCGACGCGCGCGACGAGAACGGCTATTCGCTTCCCCCGCGCATCAATGGCTACCAGGTGTCCAACACTGTCACCATCCGCGTGCGCGATCTGGAGAGCCTCGGCCAGCTGCTCGACCGGAGCGTCTCGGTTGGCGCCAACACCATCAACGGCATCAGCTTCACCGTGGACGATCCGTCCGCGCTCTATGATGAAGCCCGCCGCGCCGCCTTCGCCGATGCGCGCTCGCGCGCCGAGCTCTATGCCGATGTGGCGGGCGTCACCCTCGATGATCTCGTCTCGATCAGCGAGCGCCGCGACGTTGCCCAGCCCTATCCGATGATGCGCCAGTCGGCGATGGCCGAGATGGCCGCCGGCGCGCCGGTACCAGTCGAAGCGGGCGAACTGACCTTCTCGATCGACGTGACCGTCACCTGGTCGATGGACCAGGACTGATCACCATCCGCCCCCGGTCCTCTCTGAGGGTCGGGGGCGAACTCTTCTTCCTGCGTCCCGCATCAGCCGCCGAATGCGGTCCAGAGCATGTTGAGCCCGACCAGGGTAAGAAAGAGCGCGAAGATGCGCTTTAGCGCCGTCTGGTCGAGCCTGTGCGCCAGCGCTGCGCCGAGCGGCGCACAGAGCACCGCAAGGCTGCCCACCAGCACGAGCGCCGGCAGGTTCACGAACCCCAGGCTGAACGGCGGCAGGTCGGCGACGCCCCAGCCCGAGACGATAAAGCCGATCGTCCCCGAGATTGCGATGAAGACCCCGATCGCCGCGCCGGTGCCGACCGCATTGTGCATGCTGGCCCCGAGCGCACCGATGGTCGGGACGCTCAGCGATCCACCGCCCACCCCCATCAGCGCCGACAGATATCCCACCACGCCCGCAAAAATTCTGTGGGTCGCCGATGATCCGGACAGATGCCCGATCAGCCGCTGCTGGAAAGGCAGGAGAATGTTGGCTGCGATAAAGAGCGCCAGCACGCCGAACACGATCCTGAGCGCATCACCGGAGAAGAGCCCGGCCATCAGCCCGCCCGCGAGCGTCCCCGCGAAAACCGGCGCTGCCCAGAGCTTGAGCACGCGCATGTCCACCGCCCCCCGCGAAAAATGCGCCCGGGCGCTGGAAAGTCCGGTGGGTATGATGATGGCGAGCGACGTGCCGACGGCGACATGCTGCACGATTTCCGGATCGAACCCGAGCACCAGCAGCACCCAGGCCAGGGCCGGCACGATGATCGCGCCGCCGCCAATGCCGAGAAGGCCGGCGAAGACGCCCGAGACGATCCCCGTGATGGCCAATCCCGCCATGAACGGCCAATAGGCGGCAAGAGCGCCAGCTTCCATGTCAGTCCCCGATATAGTGGAGCACGATCTCGCGGCGATGCGGCCGGGTCCTGTGCTCGAAGAGGTAGATGCCCTGCCAGGTGCCGAGCACGGCGCGTCCGTCGGTGACCGGAATGGAGAGGCTCGTCTGGGTCAGCGCGGCCCTGATATGGGCCGGCATGTCGTCGGGCCCTTCGAGGGTGTGGATGATGAAGTCCATGCCCTCCGGCACGAGCCGGTCGAAATAGGCGTCGAGATCCCGGCGCACGTCTGGGTCGGCGTTCTCCTGGACGAGCAGCGAGCAGGAGGTGTGCCGGCAGTAGAGCGTGAGGAGGCCCTGCCGTGGATCGGCCCCGACGAGGAACGCCAGCACGTCTTTGGTAAGCTCGTAAAGGCCCTTGCCGCGCGTGGGCACGCTCAGCGTCTTCAAAGCCTGCTTCATGGGCCAGCATCCGGTGGAGTGATTGGTCTGCGGCGGCCCGGCTAGCACGCGGGGCGGCCGCTGGCCAGTGTGGAACCCTTCGCATTCCGACACGTTGCCCGCACTGCGGGGGGTTCCGCAGCATCGGCCGTGGCGGTCCGTTCAGTTCACGTTCAGCGTGAAACGACGATGCTCATATCGAATGTCACCAAGAACAAGGATCACGACATCATGCGCCTCAGAAACTGGCTTCTGACCGGCACGAGCCTAGGGTTGCTTGCCCTGGCGCCGATAAGCGCGGCACACGCGCAGGATGCGGAGCTCGTTGCCGCCTACCAGTCCTATGTCGCCGCGAACAATTCGGGCGACGCCGATGCTATCGCAGCCGCACAGTCGGCGCTGGCGGAGCAGTGCATCGTCGCCGGCTTCCCCAATCTCGAGGCCTGCATCGCGGCGCTTTCGGGCGGCGGCGCTGCCCCTGCAGCCGAGCCTGAGCCGGAACCCCAACCCGAGCCTGAGCCCGAACCCGAACCCGAGCCCGTGATCGAGGCGCCCGCACCGGAACCCGAACCGGCCCCCGAGCCCGAGCCGGTGATCGATGAACCGCAGCCCGAGCCCGAGCCCGCCCCGGCGGTCGAGGAGCCCATCGAGGAGCCTGCGCCTCTCGAAGCGCCAGCCCAGACCATGGAGATGCCGGCCGAAGAGC
Source organism: Arsenicitalea aurantiaca (assembly GCF_003994485.1). GTDB lineage: Bacteria > Pseudomonadota > Alphaproteobacteria > Rhizobiales > Devosiaceae > Arsenicitalea > Arsenicitalea aurantiaca. The sequence continues at coordinate 716,770 of NZ_RZNJ01000001.1, read as the reverse complement.
CGGCCGCGGTGGAAGAGCCCGAGGCGCCCGCGCCCCAGCCCGAAGCCCAGCAGGCACCCGTCGAGCAGGCACCGGTCGAGCAGGCCCCCGTCGAGGCGCCCCAGCCGGTCGAGCAGCAGCAGGCCCCCGTGCCCGCCGAGCAGCCGCAGGCCCAGCAGGCCCCTGCACCCGCCGAGCAGCCCGCACAGGCCCAGCAGCCCGCGTCGTCCATCGATATCGGTGCCGATCTCGCTGCCGCCGTCGCGCAGTACGAAGCCGGGGTCGACGCCATCCTTTCGGGCGACGTCCAGAATGGCCGCCAGCAGATCGACCAGGCCGGCCAGCTGATCTCCCAGCTCTGCGGTCAGGCCGGCTATGGCGACATCGAAACCTGCCTTGCCGATTTCGGCCTTGCGCTCCCGCAGGTGCCCGGCCTCTCGGCCCCGACGGCACCCGCCCCGCAGCAGCCCGGCACGCCGGCTCCTGCCCCGGGTGAAGTGACCATCGACGCCGAGACCGAAACCCCGCTCGCCGAGCCTCTCCCCGAGGGTGTTCTCGAAGAGGACGTGGCCCCGCTGCTCGACAGCGCCAAGGAGCAGGAACTGGCACCCGTCGAAGGCCAGGCCGCACCAACTCAGCCCGCTCAGCCGGCGCAGCCGGTTGCCGAGGAACCAGCCGCTCCGCCCCCGGCCAGCGATGCCGAGGCGCAGTCAGCCCTGCAGCAATTGCGGATTGAATCGGTCGAAGCCGAACAGGGCGAACGTGTCGAGGCTTCCGCGGTCCAGCCCACCGAGGTGCCGCAGAACGTCACCATCATCCAGAACAACGTCGTCAACAACGTCACCAACACGACGGTCAACAACAACGTGACGAACAACGTAACCAACAACAACGTCACGACCAACGTCCAGCAGAACAACGTCAACGTCACCAACAACCAGGTGATCCTGCAGGTCGGCAACCAGCTCGTGATCCGCAATCCCGAGCAGGAGCGTCGTCGCCTCTACGACGAGGCCAGCGACGAGATCTATTACGAGAACCTCCGCAATGGCCGCGTCCGCGAGACCATCATTCGTCCGGATGGTTCGCGCCTCGTCACCGTGCGCTCGCGCTATGGCGACATCCTGCAGCGCTCGCGCTTCACGCCCGATGGTCGCGAGATTATCCTCGCTGCCTATTATGAAGAGCGCGCCGATGGCGACGATCTCGTCTGGGAGGATCCCGGTGCGAACCTTCCCCCGCTTCGCCTGCAGATCCCGGTGCGCGAGTACATCCTCGATGCGTCGACCGCAGACGAGCAGCAGGTCGAGCTCTTCTTCCGCCAGCCTCCGGTGGAGCAGGTGCGCCGCATCTACACCATCGACGAGGTGAAGCGCTCCGCGCGTATTCGCGACAGCGTGCGTCGTCTCGAGATCGGCGGGCTGACCTTCGATACCGGTGCCGCCACCATATCGCGCGACCAGGTGGGCTCGCTGAGCGCAGTCGCCGACGCCATGCTGGCGCTTCTGGAGGACAATCCGGCTGAGACCTTCCTCATCGAAGGCCACACCGATGCGGTCGGGTCCGACCTCTCCAACCTGGCTCTCTCTGACGCCCGCGCGTCGACCGTCGCCAGCATCCTCTCGGACTTCTACGGCATTCCGCCGGAGAACCTGACGACCCAGGGCTATGGCGAGCGGTACCTCAAGGTGAACACCCAGGCTGCAGAGCGCGCCAACCGTCGCGTGACGATCAAGCGGATCACCCCGCTCATCACCGTCGCCGGTCGCTGAGCCTCACGACACCAAAGCCGAAGGGCCGGGATCATCCCGGCCCTTTTTTCGTTCCCGTCAGCGGGCCTCGACGGCCCCTCCCCGCTCCTCTTCGGCCGCGCTCTCGAACTGCGCCGCGGTCAGAATGCCGAGCGGCAGCGCATCGAATTCGCGCAGCCAGCGCAAAGCGACCGCGTGGATGGGGACAGGGTTCAGATAATGCACCCGCGTGCGGCCGCTCTTGCGAGAGACGACCAACCCCGCCTCTTCGAGCACGCAGAGATGCTTGGTCACCGCCTGCCGGCTGATCGAGAGCCCCTCGCAAAGCGCGACGAGCGACATGCCGTTGGACTGGCGCAACCGGTCCAGCAATTGCCGCCGGCACCCATCGGCCAGTGCATGGAAGACCTTTTCCCGCTGAAGCGCACTCACGATACTCACCACGAACTTGTACTCGGCGCAGCGGAATCACGCCAACGCCACCAAACGCGTCTACCAGATGATCGCGCCGCCCCGTCCGGTGCAACCACAAGCTCTGGTGGATGACCCAAGAATTGCCTTGCCAGATTATCCTGGCAGCCATGCATCACGCTTTGCTCACAAAACGGGAACCAAGTCTCGGGGGCCACGTTTTCTAGCCATCAGGTACGGAAACAAAATAAAGGAGATGTACCATGGCTATCCCAGAACGTGACACTGTCTACACCAATGACGGCACCACCCGCACCGACCGGTCCGTCTATACCCGCGAATCGTCCTCGACCGGCTGGTTCGTCGGCATCATCGTGGCGCTCGCGCTCCTCGCCATCGCCTATCTCGTGTTCTCTGCGAACACCGGCGGCGACACCGCAGCGGTCAACACCACGACCACCCCGGCAGTAGAGGCACCGGCTGATCCCGCGATCGCTCCGGCTCCGATGACCGAGGCTCCCGCGGCTCCGCTCGAGACCCCGGCCCCGGCGCTTGATGCGCCTGCTGCCCCGGCCGCTCCGGTCGATGCTGCTCCGGCGGCCCCGGCTGAGGAGACCGCTCCGGCGCTCTAACGCGGCTTCGCTTCAGCCCCTCCCTCTGAAGCAGCCAAAAGCCCCGATGCTCCTCGCATCGGGGCTCTTTTTTTGCCGACCTGCGACTTCTTTCATCTTGCTGCTGGAGCGCGCGATACCCATTTCCCCACGACAAATCGGGAGACGCCAATGTTCAATTTCGACCAGATCCTCAAGACCCTCCAGTCCGATCCCAATGCCAAGCGCACTGCTATGACCGGCGCGGCGGGTCTTGCAGCCGGCATGCTGATGAGCGGAGGGGGCCTCGGCAAGATGGTCGGCAACACCGCCAAATTGGGCGCCATCGCAGCCATTGGCGGGCTCGCCTATAATGCCTGGCAGAAGCACCAGCAGAGCCAGGGCGGCACCGCCACCCCGCTCGAGGATGCCTTCATGCCCAAGGCCGAAGCGCATCAGGAAGAACTCGGCAAAACCCTCGTCCGCGCGATGATCTCCGCGGCCAAGGCCGATGGACGGATCGACGCAGAGGAAAAGGAACGCATTTTCGGCCGCCTCGAATCCATGCAGCTCAGCGCCGAGGAAAAAGCCTTCGTCTTCGACGAACTCTCGAGCCCGCTCGACATGAACGCCGTCGTTGCACGCGCCGATACCCCGGAGCATGCCGCGGAGATCTATGCGGCCTCGCTCGTTGCGATCACCGCCGATACGGCCGCAGAGCGTGCCTATCTCGAGACCCTCGCCCACCGGTTGAAGCTGGAGCCCGGCCTCGTGTCCGAAATCCACAAGGCTGCCGGCATGACCCCGCTCGCCCCTGGCGCAGCCTGATCCTCCGGACGGCACAGGTTACATGCCTGTGCCGTCTTGCGTCCCGTGCGCCGCCGGCCCATCTCTGCGCTCAGGAGCATGAGAGGGTTCGAAATGGAACTGGGACTGTATTCCTTCGCCGAGAACACGCCCGACCCTGCAACGGGCGTTTTTCAGAGCCCGCAGCAGCGGCTCGCCGACCTTCTCGAAGAGATTCAGCTCGCGGACGAGCTCGGGCTCGACTTCTATGGCTTGGGCGAGCACCATCGGCCGGATTTCGTTGCCTCCGCGCCCGTCACCATCCTCGCCGCCGCCGCAGCCCGCACGAAGCGCATCCGGCTGTCCACCGCCGTCACGGTGCTCTCTTCGGAAGATCCGATCCGCGTCTATCAGCAGTTCGCGACGCTCGATCTGATCTCGGGCGGTCGCGCCGAGATCATGGCCGGCCGCGGCTCGTTCATCGAAAGCTTCCCGCTCTTCGGCTACGACCTCGAGGACTATGACGCGCTCTTCGACGAGAAGCTCGAACTGCTCCTCAAGCTGCGCGAGCCCGGGGCCGCAACCTGGCCCGGCGGCAAGTTCACGCGTCCCATTCCCGGCATCGCCGTCTACCCCGAGCCTGTGCAGCGCCCGATCCCGCTCTGGGTGGCGGTCGGGGGCACACCGAACTCGGTGGCCCGCGCCGCCTATCACGGGCTGCCGCTGATGCTCGCCATCATCGGGGGCATGCCGCGCCAGTTCGCGCCCCTCATCCAGTTCTATCGGGATTCCCTCGCCCAGCTGGGCAAGCCCGGTCTGCCGGTCGGCGTCGCCTCCCACGGCTTCATCGCCGAAAACTCCCAGGACGCGCTCGACATCGCCTTCCCCGCCCACCACGCCGCAATGAGCCGCATCGGTCGCGAGCGCGGCTGGCCCCCGACCACGCGCGCGCAGTTCGAAGCCGGCGCCACGCCCGAAGGCGCCTATTTCATGGGAAGCCCGCAACAGGTGATCGACAAGATCCTCGCCCAGCACGAATGGTTCGGCCACCAGCGCTTCGGCCTCCAGCTGAGCGTCGGCACCCTCCCCCACGCCAAGGTCATGAAAGCCATCGAACTCTACGGCACCGTCGTGAAGCCGGCAGTCGACAAGGCGATTGGCGGATCGGCGCAGGGCTAGGGGGCTGCATCTGCAGAGACGGGATCACCACCTGCCCTCATCCCGTCAGCCTGCGCTGACGATTTGTACGCACTTTCGGGTCTCGCCGGCTCGACATTTCCTTGCGAACACACTACGCCTGCAGAAAAAGCAGTAACGCCGCGGGGTCAGCATGCAGGATACGGTGGGCATATACTATATCAACTTGGCCAGCCGGCCCGATCGCCGCGCCTTCATGGAAGCCCAGTTCGAAAAACTGGGCCTGGTCGCCGAAAGAGTCGAGGCGGTTACGCCTGACGACCTGACCGAAGCCCAGTTCAAAGAGAATTGCCTGCCTCACCGTCCCCTCGGCCGGGCGCCTGGCGAGGTTGCCTGCTCGCTCAGCCACATCAAAGCCTGGAAACGCTTCCTCACGTCGGGCCACAGCGCCTGCGTCGTGCTGGAAGACGACGCATTGTTGTCTAGCCAGTTACCGGAAGTGCTGAACGCGATGAGTGAACGTAGATGGGGGATCGAAATGATGCGGCTGGAAACAGTCGGCGCCCCGCTACGTCTGTCTAAACCCATTTCAGAATTCGGCCAGAATTTTGAGGTTCGCCGCTTATACTCCGGGTGCACCCATACCACCGGCTATGCCCTCGGTGTGGAGGCTGCACATGCAATGTTGCAACCGATAGACTACTTGCACATTCCAATCGACATCGTGACTTTTAATCCATACGGACATGCCCGCAGGCGCGTTGAATTCAGTCAGATAACACCGGCAGTTGTTGTCAGCCTAGCTTTCCTCCGACATCCTGAAATTTCAGTCGACAGGTACCTAGTAGAGACCTGGGCTGAAGCTGGGGAAGCCCAAAGTGACTTGTTGGCAGAGCGGGATTGGCGGGAGGGCACCGAGTGGTCGGCACGGAGCCTGACTAACCACCTCAAAGTCGCATTTCTCAACATAAAAGGAGAATTAATCGCAGGCCCATCTAAGTTTATGCAAGACTATTTCTGGAAGATTAAAAAATACAAAGTCCCATTCTGCTCTTAGAGCACGACCGCCTCAAATTTCATAATGAAACATTTTTCTACATATATTATTTGGGATATTTCGTAGCGGATGCGTGATGAGTGTAGATGTTGGATTATATTATATTAATTTGAAACACCGAACTGATCGCCGAACCTTTATGGAAGCCCAGTTCGAAAGACTTGGCCTAACCGTGGAGCGGATCGAGGCCGTAACGCCAGCCGATCTTACCGAGGCCCAGATCCGAGATAACTGCTTGCCGTACCGCCGCCTCGGACGTGCGCCGGCCGAAGTCGCGTGTTCGCTTAGCCACATCGAGGCTTGGCGACGCTTTGCCGCCTCTGGTCGCGAGGTCTGCGTCATACTGGAAGACGATGCCTTGCTGTCGAGCCAGATGCCAGCGCTACTGGACGAGTTAGCGAACGGACTGACAGGAGGAGTCATCAAGCTCGATGCCATGGACCACCCGCTTCGCCTAGCAGAGGCTCATCGATCCCTCGGCCAGCACTTCGCAGTCCGGCGACTGTACACCTGTACATCGCGGGCGACTGCCTATGCGCTGGATCGACCCACAGCTGAAGAAATGCTAGTACGATATGAATTTCTTCACATTCCCGTAGACCTAGTCGTCTTCAATCCCTATGGACCCTTGAAAGGGCGAATACAGGTCAATCAGCTCACCCCCGCTATTGCGGTTTGCCTTGAACTGGCGGGTAGACCACAAGTCGGCGTCGATCCCTCGCTGCTCAGCAACTGGACGCGGGGCAGCGTAGCCGCGAGCAATTTGGAGCAGGACCTTGTGGCGCGCGAGAAGTCGCTGTTGAAAAACCTAAGATTTGCGGATCGCGTACTCATGCTGCGAAGCGCATTAGCTGAAGAATTCATCTCTGGCCCGTCCAAGTTCATGCAAGACTATTTCTGGGGCGTTAAAAAGCACACGGTCCGCTTCGTTCCTTGATAAGCTCGCTGGGGTCAGAAGGGGTGCAGGTGGTCGAGCAGCCTCCGAAGCCACCGCCCACCCCAGCGCCCGTGGCCGCAGCTTTCAAGAGAGGGCCGCGGAGCTGGCACGAGCCCTCGCGCCCCGAAGGTCGGCCTAGAGGCCGGCGAATTCTCCGCTCGTCGGAATGGGCTCGATCACGTCGATCATCGTCCCTGCAGGGTCGCGCGTGATGAAATGGCGCTGCCCGAAGGCTTCGTCCCGCAGGGCCAGGAGCATTTCGAGCCCAGCCTCCGTCAGCCTGCGATATTCCGCGGCCGCGTCCGATACCTCGAAATTGAGGATCAGATGGGTTGTCGCGCCCCGTCCTGCCTCCGGCACGGTCACATGGCCGGTTCGCAGGATCGCCAGTTCCACCCGCGGATCCGAAATGGCCTTCAGGTGAACATACCAGTCCGTCTCGAAGCTCGGCGCAAAGCCGAAATGGCGGCTGTAGAAATCGGCCACCCCCGCCACGTCGCTCGTCTGGATCACCGGATAATATCCTGTCAGCTGCATCGCACTTTCCATTCCCATCAAACAAACATACAGTCTGTATGAAGGTAAATAACATACAGGCTGCATGTATGCAACTGCCGCGACGCCGTTCGAATGCCGATCGCTCGAGCCAGACACGGGAAGCCCTGCTCGAAACCGCGCGGAGGCTCTTCATCGAGAAGGGATACGAGGCAACTTCGACGCCGGAAATCGTCGCCGCCGCCGGTCTCACCCGCGGCGCGCTCTATCACCATTTTGTCGATAAGCTGGCGCTCTATAGGGGGGTCGTGGAAGCCGAGGCAGCACGGGTTTCCGCAGCCATCACCGGGTCGAGCGGAAACGGTTCCCCACGGGATGCCCTCGCCGCTGGTGCCGCCGCCTATCTCGAGGCGATGGCAGAGGGCGGGCGCACCCACCTGCTCCTTGTCGAGGCACCGGCGGTGCTGGGATCCGCCGCCGTCGAGACCATCGATGCGGGCACCAGCCGGGCCACCCTCATCGAAGGGTTGGCGGCTGCCTTGCCCGCCTCTCCGTCAGGCGAAGTGGCGGCGCTGGCGGAACTCGCTTCTGCAGGGTTTGATCGCGCAGCGATCGCCATCGCGGCTGGCGCCGACCCTCAGTTGATGCTGGCGGCGCTCCTGCGGATCATCGATGGTCTGATCGCAACCGAGTGAACCGCCCTCACTTGCCTCCGGAACGCCTGATCGATTTGATCGCGAGCGGCGGCAGGCCGGATTTCTCCGAGATCGCGCGGTCCTGCGCCTCGATTTCCGCGCGCGCCGGTTCGTCCCCGTCGAGCCCGCCGAGCAGGTCGGCCGAGACGCGCCGGTTGGAGCGCTGGCTGCCATCCTCATAGATCACGTCAAAGAGCACGCTTTCGGTGCGCGGGGTTGGCTTCCTGGCCATAATCGTCTCCAAATGAAAAGGCGCGGCGCGCCGGGTCACCCCAAGCGCGCCGCGCAAAAAGGATGAGAGGATGGTCTACGAGAAGATGCGCTCGCCCTGCTCGTCGATGATCTGCCGGCCCTTGACCAGCGTCAGCTGCTGGGCGTCTTCCTTGGAGGAAAACCGGTCGGCGCGAACGAAATCATGACGCTTCAGCACCCCGTCGATTTCCTTCTCGATCGTCCCTGCAAGCTGGAATTCGCTTCCGGCCGGCAGTAGCGACGCCCGGATGGTGAACCCCTTGTAGCTCTCTTCGGGGCCCTGGCCCGTCGCCACCTGCGGATCGTCCCCGCCGCCGAGCAGCTTCTTCCAGAAGGACATCGTCGTTCTCCCCTATTGCGCCTGAAGCCGGTTCCGGCCCGTCCGATCAGTTGTCGAGGAAGCTCCTGAGCTTCCGGCTGCGGCTCGGGTGCTTGAGCTTGCGCAGCGCCTTGGCTTCGATCTGCCGGATGCGCTCGCGCGTCACCGAGAACTGCTGGCCAACTTCCTCGAGCGTATGGTCGGTGTTCATCCCGATGCCGAAGCGCATCCGCAGCACGCGCTCCTCGCGCGGGGTGAGCGAGGCCAGCACGCGCGTGGTCGTTTCGCGCAGATTGGACTGGATGGCCGCGTCGATCGGCTGGATCGCGTTCACGTCCGGGATGAAATCGCCGAGGTTGGAATCCTCCTCGTCCCCGATCGGGGTCTCGAGGCTGATCGGTTCCTTGGCGATCTTGAGCACCTTGCGGACCTTGTCGAGCGGCATCTGGAGCTTCTCGGAAAGCTCCTCTGGCGTCGGCTCGCGGCCGATCTCGTGCAGCATCTGCCGGCTCGTGCGCACGATCTTGTTGATCGTCTCGATCATGTGCACCGGGATGCGGATGGTGCGCGCCTGGTCGGCAATCGAGCGGGTAATCGCCTGCCGGATCCACCACGTCGCATAGGTCGAGAACTTGTAGCCGCGGCGGTACTCGAACTTGTCGACCGCCTTCATCAGCCCGATATTGCCCTCCTGGATCAGATCCAGGAACTGCAGGCCGCGATTGGTGTACTTCTTGGCGATCGAGATCACGAGCCGCAGATTGGCTTCCACCATCTCCTTCTTGGCAATGGCCGCTTCGCGTTCGCCCTTCTGCACCTTGTGCACGATCCGGCGATATTCGGTGATGTCGAGGCCGGTCTCGAGCGCCAGCGTCTGGATCTCGCCGCGGATCTCGCGGATCGTGTCGGCCTCGCGCTTGGCGAATTCCGCCCAGCCCTTGCCGTCGCGCGTCGCGACGCTTTCGTGCCAGTTGGGGTCGAGCTCGGAGCCGTAATAGGCCTCGAGAAACGCGTCGCGCTTCACCCCATAGCTCTCGGCAAGCCGCAGGAGCCGCCCTTCGAGCCGCACCAGCCGCTTGTTGATGTCATAGAGCTGCTCGACGAGGCTCTCGATGCGGCTCTGGTTGAGCGACAGCGACTTGACGTCGGTGATCACCTCGCCCCGGAACGCCTCGAGCTTCTTGATGTCGGCGGCATTGGCGGACTTCTCGGCCAGCCGGTCTTCGGTCTGCCGGTCCTGCATCTTGCGCATCTTGCCATAGGCTTCGGCGATGCGGTCGAAGGTCTCGACGACCTGCGGCTTCAGCTCCGCTTCCATGGCCGAGAGCGACAGCGAGTTTTCGAAATCCTCGTCGTCGTCGTCCTGCCCGTCGGATGCGGCGGGCGCTTCGTCCTCGTCCTTGGCCTTGCCGGCGGGGGCGTCCTCGCCCTCCTCATCGTCATCGTCCGAAGGCGAGGCCTGCTTGGCGTCGGGGCCGGCATAGGTCGCTTCGAGGTCGATGATGTCGCGCAGCAGGATTTCGGCCGCGGCCAGCTGGTCGCGCCAGATGATGATGGCCTGGAAGGTGAGCGGGCTCTCGCAGAGCCCCTCGATCATCGTTTCGCGGCCCGCCTCGATGCGCTTGGCGATGGCGATTTCGCCCTCGCGGCTCAGAAGCTCCACCGATCCCATTTCGCGCAGATACATGCGCACCGGATCGTCGGTGCGGTCGCTGCCTTCGCGGGTGTTCGATTTGCTGGCGACCGCCGTGCCGGTCTTTTCGGCGATCTCGGTGCTCTCGTCTTCGGCCGAATCGGCCTCGGCCTCCTCCACCTCGTCCTCGTCGACGACGTTGATGCCCATGTCCGAGAACATCGCCATGATGTCCTCGATCTGCTCGGAGGTCACTTCCTCCGAAGGCAGCACCGCGTTCAGCTCTTCATAGGTCACGTAGCCGCGCTTCTTGGCGGTCTTTATGAGTTTCTTGACGGCGGCATCGGAAAGGTCGAGTAGCGGGCTGTCGGGCGTTTCCGCGCCGGCTTCGGGCTTCTCGTTTTCCTTCTTGGTCGGGTTTGCTGCCTTAGTGGCCATCTAGGTGCTCCGCGGGGCCCGTCTGCGCTCGGGCGCCGTTGCTCATAAGTGGGTCGGCTCAAGACATCGTTAAAGAAGGCGAGCGCGTCGGGCGCTCAACTGTCCGTCATCGCGCGCAATCCATGCGCGAAATCGCGCGAACGCGCCGCTCTCTGAGGGAAGCTGCGTGTCGCGCGTGCCGATAACGAGCCGCCTTCCCATCAAAGCCCTGATGCCATGAACGGTGGTCCGGTTCGTGATGTGTGCAGCCCTGTGAGTTTGCTCCGTACCGGCCTTGCCGGACGCTATTGCGGCTGTCATGCGCCCTTATCTAGCGAATCATGGGCCCATTGCAAGGCCCGGCGAATCAATTGCGCCAAATGTGTACGGCACGCACCCTCAAAAGCTGCGCGTCGGGCGGCCCGACATCGCCCCGAACCCTTCGATCAGCGCCTCGGTGCCGTCCACCCCGGCCAGCTGTGCTTGGATGTCGCGCAGATGCTCGAAGGCCGCTTCGGTCGGATGCTCGCCCAGCGTCACCTCGGCGGCGCGTAGCTCCTTGTTGAGCTGCACCGATTTGTAGTGGAGCGCCAGCGCGTGCCGCAGCCCGGTCTCGGCGTCGTCTCGCGCGCTCTCGGCCCCGCTCTGCCACACGCCCTGACGCGTCAGCAGCGTCCGCATGCGCTCGAGCACATCCCCGAACCCCCGCGCGACGAGGCCCGCGGCAAGATCGGCCGCGCCGATGTCATGGTCGCGCATGACGAGTTCGAGCACCGCCGAGAGCAGGCGGCGCGCCATGGGCGAGGCGAAATCGAGCGCGGCGATATCCTCGAGGCGGTCCTCGGCCAGGTCGGGATGATTGACGAGGCTCATCAGGATCACCGCCTCCCGGGGCGTCACCTCCGGAGCAAGGCTCGGCTTCAGCAGCGGCGAATTGCGCAGCGTGTCCGAAACGACGAGCCTCGGCGAGCGCCGCCCACCGCTCCCTGCGCTCCCGCGCCCATCGCCGCGCCCCCGCCCCTCGAAGCGCCCGCTGCGCACAGGCGCAAAAAAGCTCGCCAGCTTCTCGTCGAAGGCCTGCATGTAATGGCGTCTCACCGATTGCTCGCCGATCGATTGGGCGCGCGCGCGCAACCGCGCCTCGAGCGCCGCCCGCGCCTCGGGCGTCTCCGGCATCACGCCGCGCGTCTCCATCGCCCAGACCATTTCCGAAAGCGTCTGCGCCCGCTCGATCACCGCACCGAAGGCATCCCGCCCCTGCGCGCGGATCAGATCGTCCGGATCCTGCCCCGCGGGCAGCGTCGCGATCTTCACCGTCTGCCCCGGCTGCAGCAACGGCAGCACGATATCGACCGTGCGCTCCGCGGCGCGCAGCCCCGCGCTGTCGCCATCAAAACAGAGCACCGGCACCGGGCTCATGCGCCAGAGCAGGTTGATGTGGTCTTCGGTCAGCGCCGTGCCGAGCGGCGCGACGCTCCCCTCGAAACCCGCCATCACCGCCGCGATCACGTCCAGATAGCCTTCCATCACGATCAGCGGCTTGCCGTCATGGGCCGCCTGCCGCGCGGTCTGCCCGTTATAGAGCGTCTGACGCTTGTGGAAGAGTTCGGTCTCTGGCGAATTGAGGTATTTGGCCGGCACGTCGGGCGACAGCGCCCGTCCCCCGAAAGCGATCACGCGCCCCCGGAGGTCGAGGATCGGGAACATCACCCGGTTGCGGAACCGGTCGTACGGCAAGGCGATGTCGTCCCGCGTCACCACGAGCCCGGTGGCGATCATCTCCTCGGCCGAGACGCCATTGGCCGCCAGATGTTCCTTGAGCCCGTTGCGGCTGTCGGGCGCGAACCCGATCCGGAAGCGCGTCTGCGCGGTCGGGGTCACCCCGCGTTCATGCAGATACCCCCGCGCCCGCGCCCCGATATTGTGCGCCAGCGCCGCCTCGAAATAGCGCGTCGCAAGCTCCATCACGTCGTAGAGCGAGCGCCGCGCTTCGGCCCTCCGCTCGGCCTGCGCATCCCGGGCGGGCATCGGCACGCCCGCCATGCCGGCGAGCTTCTCGACCGCCTCGGGAAAGCTCATGCCGGTCTTTTCGGTCAGGAAGCGGAAATGGTCCCCGCTCACCCCGCAGCCGAAGCAATGATAGATGCCGCGCCGGTCGTCGGCATGGAAGCTCGGCGTCTTCTCGCCATGGAACGGGCAGCACGCCCAATAGTCGCCCTTGCCCGGCTGGCTCTTGCGCTTGTCCCAAAGCACGTGCTCCCCCACCACCTGCGAGATGGAGAGGCGCTGCCTGATGTCGTCGAGAAAGCTGTCCGAAAAGCGCATGCCTTCCTTATAGCCCGACCGTTGTGGGGCGCCACACCCCTTGGCGCGCAACCTTGCCCGGCCTCGCCCGTTGCCCGCTTATGCAAGGGGGCGGGCAGGCATGACGATCGAGGAGACAACCGGAGCGACGCAGGCATCCGCGCGCGGAGGCTTTCGAAAGCGCTGGAAATCGATTCTTCTCGAAACGGGCCGGTCGATCGTCGATATGGACACCTCGCTGCGCTGCGCCGGCGTCGCGTTCTTCGGCTTCCTTTCGCTCTTTCCCGGCATTGCCACGGTCGTGCTGATCTATGGCCTCGCGGCAGACCGGGAGAACCTTGCAGACCATGCCGGCACCTTCCAGTTCGTCCTGCCCGATCTGGCGCTCGACATCGTCACGACCCAGCTTGACCGGCTGATCAGCCAGCCGCCCTCCGCGCTCGGGCTCGGCCTCCTCATCTCCGTAACCATCGCGCTCTGGAGCGGCTCGCGTGGGGTCAATGCACTGATCTACGCCATGAGCCGTGTCCGGGGCGAACCGGACCGGCGCAACTTCCTCGTCGCGCTCCTCGTCTCGGTCGGCCTCACCATTTCTGGGGCCATCTTTCTCATCGTCGCGCTCGTCACGGTTGCAGGCCTCCCAGCCATCACGCGCCTCCTGCCCTTTCCCACCGCCACCGAACTCATCGTCCTTGCCATCCGCTGGCCGATTCTCCTCGGCCTCTCGATCGCCGTCGTCGCCGCGCTCTACCGCTGGGGCCCGGATCGGCATCCGCGAAAATTCCGCTACATCTGGCCGGGCGCCTTCATCGCCTCCATCCTCTGGATGCTCGCCGGCGTCGTCTTCTCGCTCTATGTCGAGAATTTCGGCAATTTCGAAGCCAGCTTCGGCGCCATGACCGCTGCCGTCGTTCTCCTCCTCTGGATGTACAATTCGGCACTCATCTTCGTGCTCGGCGCGGCGCTCAACACCCAGCTCGAGTTTCACGACCGCCCGGACCGCCGGGGGCTGCTCAAGAAGGGATGACCCCCGCTGCCCCCTTGTCGCATGCCCGCCATGCGACCATATGGCGTCCTGACGCGTTCTTACGGCTTGCGCGGCACGGCCCCCGCCCCTAGAAGAGGGCCTCAATCATACCGCGCACAATTTTGGAGACCCACCGTGACCGGCTGGCAGCAATCCCCCGCGACCGCACTCCTGCTTCTTGCCGATGGCACGCGCCTTGAAGGCCAGGGCATCGGGGCGGTCGGACATGCCGCGGGTGAAGTGTGCTTCAATACTGCCATGACGGGCTATCAGGAAATCCTGACCGATCCGTCCTATGCCGGCCAGATCGTCACCTTCACCTTCCCCCATATCGGTAATGTCGGGGCCAATGACGAGGACATCGAGACCGTCAACATGGCCGCGCTGTCGGGCGTGCGGGGCTGCGTGCTGCGCGCCGACATCACCAACCCGTCCAATTATCGTGCCGCCCAGAAGCTCGATGCGTGGCTCAAGGCGCGCAACATCATCGGCATCACCGGCATCGACACCCGCGCGCTGACGGCCCGCATCCGCGAGAGCGGCATGCCCAATGGCGTCATCGCCCACTCCCCCGACGGCTATTTCGACGAGCCCTCGATCAAGGCCGAGCTCAACGCCTTCCCGGGTCTCGAGGGTCTGGATCTCGCTCAGGAAGTCACCACTGCCCAGACCTATCACTGGGATCAGGCCGGCTGGAAATGGGGCGAAGGCTACGCCACCGTCGCCAATCCCGAGTTCCATATCGTCGCCATCGACTATGGCGCCAAGCGCAACATCCTGCGCTGCCTTGCCGATCAGGGCGCGAAGGTCACCGTCGTGCCTGCGACGGCATCCGCCAAGGACGTGCTGGCGCACAATCCGGACGGCATCTTCCTCTCCAATGGCCCCGGCGATCCGGCAGCGACCGGCAAATACGCCGTGCCCACGATCAAGGCGCTGATGGATGCCGGCAAGCCCATGTTCGGCATCTGCCTCGGGCACCAGCTGCTCGGGCTTGCTCTCGGGGGCACGACCTCGAAGATGCATCAGGGCCATCACGGCGCCAACCATCCGGTCAAGGATCTCACGACCGGAAAGGTCGAGATCACCTCGATGAACCATGGCTTCGCGGTCGATGCGCAGAGCCTTCCCTCGGGCGTAACCCAGACCCACGTCTCGCTTTTTGACGGCTCCAATGCCGGCCTCTCGGTCGACGGCAAGCCGATCTTCTCGGTGCAGTACCATCCCGAAGCCTCGCCCGGTCCGCGCGACAGCCACTACCTCTTCACGCGCTTCCTCAACCAGGTGCGCACCCAGAAGGGCATGCCGCTGAAGCCCGAGACCCCGCCGATCGTATCGGCCGATGCTTCGGCCGAATAGCCGACCGAACTGACGCGGGAGCCGCCCCGGGCCCTTGGGGCGGCTCCGCTTTTGGTCTAGAGGCCCGCGGCGCCGGCGAGCGTCGCATATTCCTCGGGGCTCAACACGCCGTTCTGATCGAGATCGGCAGCCGTGAACGCCTCCGGCGTCAGTTCAGGCCAGGCCACGAGCGCTTCCTCAAAGCTCACATCTCCGCTCATGTCCGTATCCACCGCTGCAAAATCGGTGCCGGCCTGCGCCATGGCCGCAGTCGAAAAACCGATGGCGGCGATGGTGACGAGAAGCTTTTTCATGGGATGGTCCCTCCATGTGGGGTTTCAGGCGCCAGCGGGGCGGACCCGCCGGCGACGGACCGCATCAGCGCCGTCCGTGATCACCACCCTGTGAGCCGAATGTGTTCCACACCCGACCCCATCCGGGCCACCTCGGGGAGTTTGAACGACCATTTCCCGACCCGATCCGGGCAAGCCTCCCCGAACCGGCGCGAGTATGACCACACGGCGGCAAGCTGCCTGCCGCCTGACCAATCAGCCCCCAGCGTGCCATTTCTGCAGCAACGGGCCCTTAGCGCCGCTCACAGGATCGGTAGCGGGCAGGGGCACCGCTGCGATCTCCGCGTCTGCCTTGGGGCGATCGCCCGGGGCGCCCCGGAGGAGGTTCCAGTCCTGTCCGGGCGGATAGCCCCCGACGACCAGAAAGTCCGAGCTCGCCGAGATCCGCCGATGAGCCACCCCGGCCGGAATGACGATCACGTCGCCCGCAGCCACCGCAAAAACCCGTCCATCAGGTCCCCCGAGCATGATCTCGGCCTCGCCGGACGCGACCCCCAGCACCTCATGGGCGGTCGAATGATAGTGGTGGTAGTCATAGACCCCTGCTCGCCATTGCGGGCTCCATCCGCCGGCCGCAAACAAAGCCTCCATCGCCTCGGCATCCGCCGCCTCGCCCGCCAGCGCCTCGCGGTAGATCAGCACCGGCAGCCGGCTATTGGGAAAAGTCCCGTCATCCGCAAACACCTCTGCCATGACGTCCGTAGTCTTGCCCGTCATCGCGCCGGCCTCCTTGTCGCTATCACGGAAGAGGAGCCCGCCTCGTGACCACGGTGTGATTGGGTAGCGCGGCCACCTCGAACCCCATGTCTCTCGCCAGGATCGCAAAACCCTGAGCATCTCGATGCAGTTTGTAGGGCGTCTCTGGAAAGCGCACGCCTGCCGCCACCACTTCTTCCCTGATCAGCACCAGATCCGCCCCGATTGTCGTCACTGGGGCGATGTTGAGATAGCGGAGGTCGTGAAGGGGCATAGCTGCCCGGGTCGAGTTCAATCGAATTACATCCGCTTTCTCGTGGGCACGGGCACGGTAAAGGGCTTTGAAAATCCCCTTACCGTACAACATCGTCTCATTGTTGAGACTTTCATCATCCGCATACATCACTTCGGTCACAACAATGGGTCGGCGCGCGCTGAGCATGGTGCCGACAATATCCTCAGGCCACATGGTGATCCTATCATCTGCAATAAGACAGTGACCGCGGCCGCGGCTTCGGTCAAGAATCTCATTGTGCAATCGTCCACCGGTTTCATTAGTGTGCACTAATTCAATATCACAGTTCTGAATTACGGAATTATTTGAAATTTTTGCGATGGCGTCCGCATCTTTTCCGAATAGGCCGACAGAGAAACGCCGCGATTGTCTGGCCAACTCCGATATAAGACTAACAATCCGTTCATCGGCAGAATTTATCTTGACCCCAATATATATCGGGTCTTCGCCTATTGGACCAAGCAACTGGTCATCGTAGGTTGCCGCGGGCGATTGGAAATGCGTATTGGCCAGCCGAGGATTCGATTTCGCCCTCCACCACCAATGAATTTTATTGGGAATCCTCCAAAATTGAGGACCTTTGTAGTACACAGGCATAAACCAGGAATTTCGCCAGAGGTGTGAGACCAAGGCGTCCTCTCCACGGCCCAAAATCCTGAAATGTGCTGCGATCCGCTCCGCATATCCTTCCGAACTCGTCGACGGTCTTCCCCACCCAGTAATGGGGCTCCAGACATTTGGAAGCAGTACGTCTGGACGCTGATCTTTGCCGGCACACAGCGCAATTCCATTCACAAAGCGGGGACCGGTCGCATCCACCACGTCTTCGGTAACCGAACAGCGCTTCATGCCGCGCATGCACAGTTCCCAGAAGGCGTGGCCAGGGCGAGATCCCATGAACGCATTGCAGAGGAGAAACGGCATACCCCGATATCGGGCATCGTTCTCCAGAACATGGAGTTCGGGTTCGGCGCCGACAAAGCAGTCCGACTGCGCGCATAGAGCATCGATTCTTTGGAGCGGCATCACGTCGAGGTCGGCGTATACGCCACCAAATTTATGTAAAACAAAGAACCTGAACGCATCTGCGCGAAAAATGCCCTTCGGATAGCCGTCAAAAACGGCCAGATGCTGGGGATAGTGTTCGGCCACCAATCCGCGAATATCAGCGTCATCCCAGAGCTTCATTTCCCAATCGGGATGCGACTTTGCCCAGGCATTCCACGTCCGCTGAGCAAAGCGCGACAGCTTCTTTGACTTGGCAGTGAAATGTATCGTCTTCGGAATCGTCATCAATAGCGCTCGGCTGGTGCAGGGTAGAACCGAGCTTTAACTCAGGGTGCCCCGGAGGTCACCCTCCCCCATCCCTACACCGCCCCCGAAAACGTATCGCACTGGTTCACGTCGCCGGTGCGGTAGCCGCGTTCGAACCATTCGCGGCGCTGGGCGGACGTGCCGTGGCTGAAGGTCTTGGGCACGGCGTAGCCCTGCATGCGCTCCTGCATCGTGTCGTCGCCGATCTGGTCGGCCGCGTTGATCGCCTCGGCGATGTCACCATCCTCGAGCAGATCCTGCTGGCCGGCATAGGCCGCCCAGATGCCGGCATAGCAATCGGCCTGCAGCTCGATCCGGACCGACCAGCGATTGGCCTCCTCCTGGCTCAGCCCGCTGCGTGCGGCGTTGAATTCGGGCAGCACGCCGGTTACCTGCTGGATGTGGTGGCCGACCTCGTGGGCGAGCACATAGGCCTGTGCGAAATCGCCCGGGGCGCCGAATCGGTCGCGCAATTCGTCATAGAAGCTGAGATCGATATAGACCCGTTCGTCGAGCGGGCAGTAGAACGGCCCGGTCCGCGCATCGGCGGCGCCGCAGCCCGACTGCACCGCATCGGTAAAGAGCACCACCCGCGGCGGCGTATAGTTCGCGCCCGCTTCGGCAAATACCCCTTCCCAGAGGTCCTCGGTCTCCTTGATGACGACGCCGACGAAATCGGCCAGTTCATCCTCGCCGGGTGCGGGCAGCGGACGCGATTGGGTGCTTTGCACGCTATCGAGCGAGGGCGAGGCGCCGTCGATGAGGCTGAGCGGGTTGATGCCGAGGGCAAAGAGCACGACCCCGATCAGCAACAGCGCGCCGATCCCCCCAATGCCGCTGCCCCGCCCCATGGGGATGGGAATGCGCGTGCCCCCGCCGCGACCGAGCCCGCCCATGCGCCCGAGCCCACCGAGCCCGCCGCCACCACGCCCGCGCCGATCTTCGATATTGGAGCTGCGCTGCCGTCCACGCCATTTCATCGGATGGTCCCTCCACCGCACCGGCCTCTCGCAGGAGGGGCCTCACACCGTCACAGTTCAAAGTTTGACCGAATGGTCAAAATCGTTGCAAGCTCTCGTCCCGGAAGCCGCCGCGTCATCTTGGCGTCACGCGCGCGCGGCAAGACCAGGCATACGGCCCTGCGCCACATAACCGGTTCGCGAACGCGTTCGTTCCGCGCGTTCCCGCCGTTCATTCAGACAGGAGTATCGATCAATGTCGTTCAGAACTGAAATTTCCCGGCGCGCCTTCCTCGCGGGCAGTGCCGGCCTCGGCGCGGCGGTTGCGCTGCACCCCTTCGCCGCCATGGCCCAGGCCAATCAGGCCCATCTGCGCATCATCGAAACCACAGACCTGCACGTCGCGGTCTTCCCCTATGATTATTACGCCGACGTGCCGAACGACACCTTCGGGCTCGCCCGCACCGCCGCGCTGGTCGAAGAGATCCGCGCCGAGGCCGGCAACGCCATCCTGCTCGACAATGGCGACCTCATCCAGGGCAACCCGATGGGCGACTATCTCGCCTATGAGAAGGGGCTCGACGAGGGCGATCGCCATCCCATGATCAAGGCCATGAATACGCTCGGCTATGATGGCGGGACGCTCGGCAACCACGAATTCAATTATGGCCTCGACTACCTCGATGCGGCCCTCCAGGGCGCCGACTTCCCGTTCGTACTCGCCAACGTCGTGAAGGGCGATACGCTGGGCGAGGATCCGCTGGCCGACGATACGCTCATCACCCCCTATGTCGTGCTCGAGCGCGAAATCGTCGATGGCGCGGGGGAAAGCCACACCATCCGCATCGGCGTCATCGGCTTCACCCCGCCGCAGATCCTCACCTGGGATGCCACCCACCTCGCCGGCAACGTCGTCGTCCGCGACATCGTCGAGACCGCCCGCGCCTATGTCCCGCAGATGAAGGCCGAGGGCGCAGACATCATCGTTGCCCTCTCCCATTCGGGCATCGAGGCAGGTGAAGCGACGCCCGGCATGGAAAACGCCTCGCTCCAGCTTGCCGCGGTCGAAGGGATCGACGCGGTCCTCGCGGGCCATCACCACCGGGTCTTCCCCGGCCCGGACTACGCCGAAATCGAAGGCGCCGACATCGAGGCAGGAACGCTCAACGGCACGCCCGCCGTCATGGCCGGGTTCTGGGGCTCGCATATGGGCCTGATCGACCTCATGCTCGAGCGTGACAGCGCCGGCGCCTGGACCGTCGTGGACCACACCGTCGAGGCACGCCCGATCTACACCCGCGTCGATGGCGCGGTCGTCCCCACCGTCGAAAGCGTGCCCGAAGTGCTTGCTTCGGTCGAGGAGGAGCACGAAGAAACCCTTGCCTATATCCGCCGCGCCGTGGGCGAAACGGCGGCGCCGCTCCACTCCTACTTTGCGCTCGTGGCCGACGATCCGTCCGTGCAAATCGTCAACATCGCGCAGTCCTGGTACCTCACCCAGATGATGGCCGGCACCGAATGGGACGGGCTCCCGATCCTGTCGGCAGCAGCGCCCTTCAAGGCCGGCGGCCGTGGCGGACCGGACTATTACACCGATGTCCCCGTCGGCCCGGTCGCCATCAAGAATGTCGCCGATCTCTACCTCTACCCCAACACCATCCAGGCCGTCGTGATCACCGGCGCCGACGTCAAAAACTGGCTCGAGCGCTCGGCCGGCATCTTCAACCAGGTCGAAGCCGGCGGCACCGATCAGCCCCTGATCAACCCCGATTTCCCCTCGTACAATTTCGACGTCATCGACGGGGTCACCTACCGCATCGACATCACCCAGCCGGCGAAGTACGGCCCCGATGGCGAAGAGATCAATCCCGAGGCCAACCGTATCGTCGATCTGCACTATGACGGTGCGCCGATCGATCCCGAGCAGCGCTTCGTCGTCGCCACCAACAATTACCGCGCGGGCGGTGGCGGGTCCTTCCCGGGCATCAATTCCGAAAAGATCGTCTTCATCGGCCCCGATACCAACCGCGACATCATCGTGCGCTACATCATCGAGAACGGCACGATCGACCCGGCCGCCGACAACAACTGGTCGCTCGCAACGATCGGTGACACGACCGTGCTCTTCGAAACCGGCCCGCGTGCCCAGGAGCACCTCGCGGACGTCACGGCCGTTCCGATCGAATATGTGGGCGAAGCCGAAAGCGGCTTCGGCACCTACCGCATCACGCTCTAAGCGCGCCGCCCCCGCCAGCGGGCCCTTCTGCTCCTCCCCCTTCTTCAGGGGGAGGCCAGGTGGGGGTCCCTCCCACCGCCACCGAGCCCCCTGCTCCTCCCCCTCCTTCAGGGGGAGGTCGGGTGGGGGTCCTCCAACCGCCACCGAGCCCTCTGCCCCTCCCCCTTCTTCAGGGGGAGGCTGGGTGGGGGTCCCTCACACCCACCGGCCCAGCCATGACCACCCTCGCCTACCGCGCCGCGACCGAAGCCGATCTGCCCTTCATCGTCACTCTTCTCGCCGATGATGCGGTTGCCGACACGCCCGACCGTGGCGCCGACCCGCTCGCCGCGCCCTATCGCGACGCGCTCGCCGCCATTACCGCGGACCCGCATCAGGACCTCTTCATCGCGGAGGCGGAGGCCAAACGGGTCGGCACGTTCCAGCTCTCTTACCTGCCCGGGCTCGCCCGCCTCGGCGCATGGCGGGGCATCATCGAAGCGGTCCATGTCATCCCGGAGGCTCGCGGCAGTGGCATCGGCACGCAGATGATCGGATTTGCCGTCCAGCGGTGCCGCGAAAGGGGCTGCACCATGGTGCAGCTCACCTCCAACAAGGCCCGCACCGACGCCCACCGCTTCTACGAACGCCTCGGCTTTGTCCGCAGCCACGAAGGGTTCAAGCTCTACCTCTGATCGTCGAACCACTGAACGACATGGCTCAACATCTGCGGTCCGAGCACTGGATCCCGGCCATTGCAGGCGAGCTCGGTCAGCCTAAGCGCCGCGGTCTGGAGCGCAACCCGCTCCCGATCAATACGCCGTCCTGTCAGAGCTTCATAATGGAGGATGATCCGCTCGGTCAGATCGCGCGAGATCCAGTTGGAATAGATGAAGTCCTGCTGTAGCGGGCCAATGCCGGAATCGGCGAAATCATAGAGCCCGTTCAACCGACCGCGCCGATGATCGAACGCCATGTTCCAGCCGTGGCCGTCGAAAAATCCATAGATGTCGCCATGGGGATCCTCTCCGAGACCCGCCCACCGGGCCATCGCCTGCTGCACCTTCTCACGCTGAGAAGCGGGCAGCAGCGGCATGGCCCCGTCGAGGATCGCATCGGCCTCCATCCACGCCTCGATAGGGCCGGCTCCTGCACCCTCCATCAATTCGACAGGCAAGTCGTGAAGCTCGGCATAAAAGCGCCCCATCGCCCGCGCGAGGCTTTCCTTTGCGCCCTCTTCAAGCCGCGCATAGTCGCGGGCCAAAAGGTGCTCTCCGGGGATTTTCTCATGAAACGAAAAGAGGGGCGGCCCCGGCTCGAGCCCCGGGCGCGGCACACTCATGCTCACCCGATCGCCGATCAGCGCGAGCAGTGCCGCCTCCATGCGCAGCGCCCTCTTTGCCTGTTCATGCCGCGGAAACTTGAAGATGAAGCGATCGTCGACGTCGATTGCAAGGCTGTCCCAGCCCATGGTCAGCGCGCTGAAGCGCCCCGACGCCAGCTCCGGCCGGAGGGCGAGAATGGCGTCGCGGCAGGCCGCGACGTCCGGTTCGTCCTGACCGCCCTCAGCTATGGCCCACCACCCGGTGCGGTACGTAGGGCGCCTCGAGTTCGGCGATGTCGTCGGGGCTGAGCCGCACGGTCAGCGCGGCGAGCGCATCCTCGAGATGATGGGGCTTCGTCGCGCCGATGATGGGGGCCGTCACCTCGGGCTTGGCCAGCACCCAGGCGAGCGCCACTTGGGCCCGCTTCAGCCCGCGCCGCTCGGCGACGCGCTTCACCGCTTCGACGACCATGCGGTCCGATTCGGCCGTTTCGGTATAGAGGCGCGTGATCACCTCGTCGCTGCCGGTGCGATTGGTGCCTTCGTCCCAGTCGCGCGTCAGCTTGCCCCGCGCCATCGGGCTCCAGGGGATGACCCCGATCCCCTCCTCTGCGCAGAGCGGCAGCATTTCGCGCTCCTCCTCGCGATAGATGAGGTTGAGGTGGTCCTGCATCGAGACGAACCGCGCCCAGCCATTGGCCTTCTGCATGCCGAGCGCCTTGGCGAACTGCCAGGCATACATCGAGGATGCCCCGACATAACGCGCCTTGCCCGCCTTCACGACGTCGTTCAGCGTCTCGAGGATCTCCTCCATGGGCGTCGTGCGGTCGAGCCGGTGGATCTGGTAGAGGTCCACATGGTCCATGCCGAGGCGTCTGAGGCTCTGGTCGATCTCGTGCAGGATCACCTTGCGCGACAGTCCGGCCCCGTTCGGCCCCGGCCGCATGCGGTTGTGCACCTTGGTGGCCACCACCACCTCGTCGCGCGGAATGTCCTTGAGCGCACGGCCGAGGAATTCTTCGCTCGTCCCGTCCGAATAGGCGTTGGCCGTGTCGAAGAAATTGATCCCCGCATCCAGCGCCTGCCGGAAGAACGGGCGGCTCGTCTCCTCGTCCAGCGTCCAGGGGTGCTGCCCGCGCCCCGGCTCGCCATAGCTCATGCACCCAAGGCAGAGCCGCGACACTTCAAGGCCGGTGCGGCCGAGCTTCACATAGTCCATTCTGAAATCCTCCCCGGATCCGTCTCTAGAACATCACCGCCATCTTGGCGGGGTCCGATCCCGTCTTGCCCTCCGCCGGATCGTCCAGCGTGCGGATCGCCGACATGTCGTCATCCTCGAGCGAGAAGTCGAAGACGCCGATATTTTCCCTGATGCGCGAGGGCGTCACCGATTTGGGGATGACGATCAGCCCCTCCTGCAGGTGCCAGCGGATGATCACCTGGGCCGGCGTCTTGTCGTGCTTTCGGGCGATTGCGTCGACGGTTTCGTCCCCGATCACCGCGCCGCTTCCGAGGGGGCTGTAGCTCTCGATCGCGATGGCGAGATCCTTGTGCAGGTCGCGCACCGCGCGCTGCTGGTAATAGGGGTGCACCTCGATCTGGTTGACCGAAGGCGTCACGCCCGTCTCCCCGATGATCCGCTCGAGATGCTCGGGCAGGAAGTTCGACACACCGATCGAGCGCACGCGCCCCTCTTCCTTGAGCCGCACCAGCGCCTTCCAGCTCTCGACATATTTGCCGAGCGACGGCACCGGCCAGTGGATGAGGAAGAGGTCGAGCGTCTCGAGCCCCAGCTTCTCCATCGTCCCCTCGAAAGCCCGGAGCGCCGAATCGAATCCCTGCTCGCGATTGCGCAGCTTGGAGGTGACGAAGATCTCCTCGCGCCCGAGCTCGGCCTTGCCGATCGCGCGCCCCACCCCGGCCTCGTTCTGATAGCCCTGCGCGGTATCGATCGAGCGATACCCGCTCTCGAGCGCAAGGCTCACCGCGTCCTCGACCTCGCTGTCCGGCACCTGCCAGACCCCGAACCCGATCTGCGGGATGACCACCCCGTCATTGAGGGTGACGTTCTTGTGCTGGGCCATTTCCGGCTCCTTTGATCAAATCTCGTGATGGACGGGCGCTGCGGCACCGACGCGTGATGCCAGAGGGCAATCCGCCCCGGCGGCAAAGGTTCACCCATGCAAGCAGGCCAAGGCTGTCCCGGCAAGCCCTGCGCTTGGGGCTACCGTCCTCCCGTGCTAATGTCGGGCTCTTCGCAAGGGCCTCGAACCATGCCGGACGCCACGACCACCCCCCGCACCAAAACCCTGACCCGCACCGCGCGCCCGCCGCTGCACAAGGTCATCCTCGTCAACGACGATTTCACCCCGCGCGAATTCGTCGTCCGCCTGCTCAAGGCAGAGTTCCGCACGACCGGGGACGAGGCCCAGCGCATCATGATCACCGCGCACATGAAGGGCTCCTGCGTGGTTGCCGTCTTTACCCGCGAGATCGCCGAATCCAAGGCGACCCGCGCAACCGAGACCGCTCGCGCCGAAGGATTCCCGCTTCTGTTCACCACCGAGCCCGAAGAGTAACCCCCCTGCGGCATCCGGACGGGGAAGAATCTGCCTCCAAGGCTTCCCTTCGCCGTCTCCATCGGTTACAGCACCGGCTTAACCGCCACGTCCATGCCTGCCGCGCGCTGCACCGCCCTCGATGCTGCGCGTCCGGCCACGGGCGGCACTATGCCGCCCCGCTGCGTCCCCGTGCGCGTCACATTAGAGATCAGAGCGAGCCCATGCCAAAGCGTACCGATATCAAATCCATCCTCATCATCGGTGCGGGGCCGATCATCATCGGCCAGGCCTGCGAATTCGACTATTCGGGCACCCAGGCCTGCAAGGCGCTGAAGGAGGAGGGCTACCGGATCATCCTGGTGAACTCCAATCCCGCGACCATCATGACCGATCCGGATCTGGCGCATGCCACCTATATGGAGCCGATCACCCCCGAAGTGGTCGCCAAGATCATCGAAAAGGAGCGCCCCGATGCGCTTCTGCCCACCATGGGCGGCCAGACCGCGCTCAACTGCGCACTCTCGCTCCGGAAGATGGGCGTGCTCGAGAAATTCGGTGTCGAGATGATCGGCGCAACCGCCGAGGCCATCGACAAGGCCGAGGATCGCGAGCTCTTCCGCGACGCCATGAAGAAGATCGGGCTCGAAACCCCGCGCTCCATGCTCGCGCACAACACCATCGAGGCGCTGCAGGCGCTCGAGGTGATCGGCCTGCCTGCCATTATCCGCCCCTCCTTCACCCTCGGCGGCACCGGCGGCGGCATTGCCTATAATCGCGAGGAATACCTCGCCATCTGCGAAAGCGGCATCGACGCATCGCCCACCAACGAGGTCCTCGTCGAGGAAAGCGTGCTCGGCTGGAAAGAATACGAGATGGAGGTCGTCCGCGACAGGAACGACAACTGCATCATCATCTGCTCGATCGAGAACATCGACCCGATGGGCGTGCACACCGGCGATTCCATCACCGTCGCGCCCGCCCTGACGCTGACCGACAAGGAATACCAGGTCATGCGCGACGCCTCGATCGCGGTCCTCCGCGAGATCGGCGTCGAGACCGGCGGCTCGAACGTGCAGTTCGCGATCAACCCGGCCGACGGGCGCATGATCGTCATCGAGATGAACCCGCGCGTCTCGCGCTCCTCGGCGCTGGCGTCGAAGGCCACCGGCTTCCCGATCGCCAAGGTTGCAGCCCGGCTCGCCGTCGGCTACACGCTCGACGAGCTCGAGAACGACATCACCGGCGGCGCCACGCCCGCCTCGTTCGAGCCCTCGATCGACTACGTCGTGACGAAAATCCCGCGCTTCGCCTTCGAGAAATTCCCCGGCGCCGACGAGCGGCTGACCACCTCGATGAAGTCGGTCGGCGAGGCCATGGCCATCGGCCGCACCTTCCAGGAATCGCTGCAGAAGGCGCTGCGCAGCCTCGAGACCGGCCTCACCGGCCTCAACGAGATCGGCATTCCCGACTACGTCATCGGCGGCGACGCCAACGACAACACCAATGCCATCCGGGCCGCCATTTCCGTGCCCACCCCGCGGCGCCTGCTCTACGTCGCCGAGGCGATGCGCCTCGGCATGTCGATCGACGCCATCTACGATGCGTGCCGTATCGACAAATGGTTCCTCGAGCAGATGCAGGGGATCGTCGCCATCGAGGACAAGGTGCGCGAGTTCGGCCTGCCCGACAGCGCGCCCATGCTTCGGCGCGTCAAGTCGATGGGCTTTTCGGACATCCGGCTCGCCGAGCTCTCCGGCAAGCAGGCCAAGGACGTCCGCGCGCTCCGCAAGAGCCTCGGCGTGCATCCGGTCTACAAGCGCATCGATACGAGCGCGGCCGAGTTCGCCTCCCCCACCGCCTACATGTACTCGACCTATGAGGCGCCCTATTCGGGCGAACCCTCCGACGAGGCCCATCCGAGCGACCGGAAGAAGGTCGTCATTCTCGGCGGCGGCCCGAACCGGATCGGCCAGGGCATCGAGTTCGACTATTGCTGCTGCCATGCGGCCTTCGCACTGTCCGAGGCGGGCTACGAGACCATCATGGTCAACTGCAATCCCGAGACCGTCTCGACCGACTACGACACCTCCGACCGGCTCTATTTCGAACCTCTGACGGAAGAAGACGTCATCGAGATCCTCGAGCGCGAGAAGACCAATGGCACGCTTCACGGCGTCATCGTGCAGTTCGGCGGGCAGACCCCGCTCAACCTCGCCGAAGCCGTCGAGAAGGCGGGCGTTCCGATCCTCGGCACCCAGCCCGAGGCCATTGATCTCGCCGAAGACCGCGACCTCTTCTCCAAGCTCCTCAACCGGCTCGACCTGACTCAGCCCAAGAACGGAATCGCCTATTCCCTTGAGCAGGCACGCATTGTCGCCGAGCGCCTGGGCTATCCGCTAGTCATCCGCCCCTCTTACGTCCTGGGCGGGCGCGCCATGCAGATCGTGCATTCGCCATCGGAGTTCGAGGCCTATGTGCAGGGCACGCTGACCAGCCTCGTGCCGCCCGACATCCTGCAGAAATACCCCAACGACAAGACCGGCCAGATCAACTCGGTCCTCTCGGACAACCCGCTGTTGTTCGACGGCTATCTGAGCCGCGCTATCGAGATCGACGTCGACGCGCTCTGCGACGGCAAGGACGTCTTCGTCTGCGGCATCATGGAGCACATCGAGGAGGCCGGCATCCATTCGGGCGACAGCGCCTGCTCGCTGCCGCCCCAGCATCTCTCCGAGGAGATCATCGCCGAGCTCAAGCGCCAGACCCGCGAACTCGCCTTCGCGCTCAAGGTCGGCGGGCTGATGAACGTGCAGTATGCGCTTAAGGACGGCGTCATCTACCTGCTCGAGGTCAATCCGCGCGCCAGCCGCACCGTGCCGTTCGTGGCCAAGGTGATCGGCGAGCCCATCGCCAAGATCGCCA
Organism: Arsenicitalea aurantiaca; assembly: GCF_003994485.1. Classification (GTDB taxonomy): domain Bacteria; phylum Pseudomonadota; class Alphaproteobacteria; order Rhizobiales; family Devosiaceae; genus Arsenicitalea; species Arsenicitalea aurantiaca. Next base: position 689,003 of record NZ_RZNJ01000001.1, on the reverse strand, counting down.
GCCGCATCATGGCCGGTGAGACCCTCGCCAGCTTCAACCTCGTCGAAAAGAAGCTCGACCACGTCGCGATCAAGGAAGCGGTCTTCCCCTTCAACCGCTTCCCCGGTGTCGACACAGTGCTCGGGCCGGAGATGAAATCGACCGGCGAAGTCATCGGCCTCGACACCGATTACGCGCTCGCCTTCGCCAAGAGCCAGCTCGGCGCCGGCAACAAGGTCCCGCGTGAAGGCACCGTGTTCATCTCGGTACGCGACGAGGACAAGCCGCTCATCCTCGATGCCATGCGGCATCTGGAGCAGGCCGGGTTCAAGATCGTCGCCACCAGCGGCACCCAGCGCTATCTGAGCGAGAACGGCCTTGCCGCAACCAAGATCAACAAGGTCCTCGAAGGCCGGCCGCACATCGTCGATGCGATGAAGAATGGCGGCATCCAGCTCGTCATCAACACGACCGACGGGGCCAAGTCGATCTCCGACAGCCGCGACATCCGGCGGACGGCGCTGCTCTCCAAGATCCCGTACTACACGACGATCCCCGGAGCCATCGCCGCCATCGCCGGCATCATCGCCTATCGCGAGGGCAACCTCACCGTCCGCCCCCTGCAAGCCTATTTCGCAGCCTGAACCCTGCCCCTCTCTAGGGGCAGCCACCCTTCTCCTCCCCCTCCTTGAGGGGGAGGCCGGGTGGGGGTCCTTCCTTTGTCGCATCTGACACCTTGGTCAGAAACGACCGAGCCATGAGTGAGTGGCGCCCCTACCCCCGCCTAACCTCTCCCTGATAGGGGGAGGAACGGACTGGGGTGAGACAGGGGCTAGTGAAAAAGCGTCCTTCTCCAACCTTCCGGCTGGCTCCCCTTCCCCTCCCCCTCCTTCAGGGGGAGGCCGGGTGGGGGTCAGGCCACACCCACCGGCCTAATTCACCACCAATTCGACCGCTTCGCCCTCGCGCTCCGCCACCGGCAGACCAGCGACGGCTTGCACGCGCCGCGCCAGAACCACGAAGCCCTCGATCGAAACGCCGCCATCGCGCCTAAGCACCTGGCGCTCGAAGCCGATCACCTCGAACCCGGCCGCTGCGAGCGCTGCGCGTGCCGTCTCGCCATTATGCGCATAGCGCAGCGACGGTCGCAGGACGAGCGCCTCCGGCCCGTCATGGGCCTCGATCGAAAAGGCAAAGAGGCCGCCCGGCGCCAACACCCGCGCCACCCCGGCAAAGACCGGCTCGAGCGCGCCTGAATAGACGAAGACGTCGGCTGCGGTGACGAGATCGGCGCTCGCCGGCGCGATCCCCGCCAGAAACGCACCCATTTCGCCCGCCGTCAGCCGGTCGTAGATCCCCTTCCGCCCAGCCTCTGCGACCATGCCCGCGGACAGATCGACGCCCGAGAGGTGCGAGACGTGCCGGCGGAGCCATTCCCCCATCAGCCCCGTGCCGCAACCAAGATCCAGCGCCTCGGCGAACTGCCCGGCGCTCCGGCGGCGCGCCTCCTCGAGCACGAGCCGCGCCAGCATTTCGGGCACCTTGTAGTCGAGCTTCTGCAGGAGCGCCGCCTCGAAGCCCGGGGCGTACTGGTCGAACAGCGCCTCGACATAGGCCGTCGCGGTTTCGGCCATTGCGAGCCCCGCCCCATGCGCCGCCAGCTTCAGCGGCGCCCCGAACACGCCGTCCGCATCGAGCGCGTCGAGCCTGCGCCAGGCGAGGATGGCCTTCTGGATCTCGCCGGCACGCTCGAGATACCGCCCGAGGAGGTCCCAGCCCGGCGCCCAGTCCGGCACGATTTCGAGCGCCTGTTCGACGAGTTCGGCCGCCGCCGTGAAGTCGCCGGTCTCGGCGAGCATGCGCGCATAGGCCACGCGCCGGTCGGCGATCAGATCGCCTGAGGAAAGAAGCGTATTGGTCACTTGGGATGGGGTCCGGGAGAAACCGGCGAGGCGCCGGCGCGCGGATGTGCACCAGCGCCCCGGAAAACGCAAGAGCCCCGTTGCGGTGGAAAACCGCGCTGCGGCCGAATGTCGGCTCGCGCCTGCCCTCTGCTTGGTCTAGTTAGGCGTCGTTGCCGTATCCAATACGGCGAGTCTCGTGCCCCGATGGCGGATCATCCGCTTCATCCGGGCCGGCGCATGGCCGGATTTCCGGCCCATGTGCTGCCAGATGCCGTCTCGACCGCCCCGCCTGCAAGCCTCCGGTTTGCGGGCCGTCTGTCGTTGAGCAAGACATATTGTAGAGCGCCCGTTTTCACGCTAGAAAAGTGCCGTCGAATATTGCGGCCCATCGTTCGTGCCTGGCGATCCATCTATGCGCCTGCTGACGTGACTACCGGACAATTCGATTGGCTAAGGTCATGCCAGGCTCGGACATGGCCGCCACAGCAGACTGCAGAGGGACTAGGGATTATGGCTACCGGCACTGTCAAATGGTTCAATGGTCAGAAGGGCTATGGCTTCATCCAGCCCGATGAAGGCGGGGCAGACGTTTTCGTGCACATCTCCGCGGTGCAGCGGTCCGGCCTCAACGGCCTCGATGAGGGCCAGAAGGTCAGCTACGAAATCGTGAAGGACAAGCGCACGGGCAAGTCCGCAGCGGACAATCTCGTCGCCTCCTGATCCGCGCTGCGGCATCCGCCACGCGTCATCTCCGGCATTCAAGGCGCGGCCCGCCCGGCCGCGCCTCACCTGTACGGGCAACGCCCGCTCAGCCGTCCCGGCCCCAGCACTCCGCCGTCAGGCTCGCCGGCCTCTTGAACAGGCCCGTCCGATGCCCATCTGCTGGCTGGGTCCCAAGCGCTATTTTGCCCGGCCGGCTTGACCCGAGGGCTTCCGGAAGGCACTTTGTGTGATCCCCGAAAGACGCTGATTTGGAGTGCCAAGCGGTTCTTGGCGGGCTAGCCTTGATTTCGACGGTTCTGGTGGAGGCCAGGTATGGACAAGATTCCGATGACGACTGCAGGTCACGTCGCACTCACCGAGGAGTACCGGCGCCGCACGTCCGAGGATCGCCCGGCCATCATCGCGGCCATTTCCGAAGCACGCGCCCATGGCGATCTCTCCGAGAACGCCGAGTACCATGCCGCAAAGGAACAGCAGAGCCTGAACGAAGGCCGCATCCAGGAGCTCGAATCCATTCTCGCGCTCGCCGACATCATCGATGTCGGCAAGCTGTCCGGCTCGACCATCAAGTTCGGCGCCACGGTCACCCTTCTCGATGAGGATACCGAGGAAGAAAAGACCTACACCATCGTGGGCGATCCCGAGGCCGATGCCGGCAATGGCCGCATCTCCGTCTCCTCCCCCATCGCACGGGCGATGATCGGCAAGGAGGTCGGCGATTCGTTCGAGGTCGCGGCGCCGGGCGGCTCGCGTGCCTATGAGGTGCTCGAAGTGCGGTTCGTCACGCCCAAAATCTAGGCGTTTCCTCTCGGAGTGTGTCTTTTCGGTGAGTTGCGGGGACGCCAGCGTCCGTTCCCGGACCATCGGCCTTGAAAGATCGGCGCCAACGCTCCAACTTTGCGCCGACAAGTGCGGGAGCGTCGCATGCACGCCAAGGTAATGATCATCGGGTCGGGTCCGGCCGGCTACACTGCGGCCATCTATGCGGCCCGCGCCATGCTGGAACCCGTCATGATTTCGGGCATGCAGCCCGGCGGACAACTCACCATCACCACCGATGTGGAGAACTATCCCGGCTTTGCCGACGTCATCCAGGGCCCATGGCTCATGGAGCAGATGAAGGCGCAGGCCGAGCATGTCGGCACCCGCATGGTGAGCGACCTCATCGTCTCGGTGGATCTCGACAAGCGCCCCTTCACCCTCACCGGTGATACCGGCGCGATCTACACCTGCGACAGCCTCATCATCGCGACCGGCGCCCAGGCCCGCTGGCTCGGCCTGCCCGCCGAGGAGAAGTTCCAGGGCTTCGGCGTCTCCGCCTGCGCCACCTGCGATGGCTTCTTTTACCGGGACCGCCAGGTGCTCGTCGTCGGAGGCGGCAACACCGCGGTCGAGGAAGCGCTCTTTCTCACCAATTTTGCATCCAAGGTCATCGTCATCCACAGGCGCGACGAGTTCCGCGCCGAGCGCATCCTGCAGGACCGGCTCTTCCGCAACCCCAAGATCGAGGTGCGCTGGAACACCGAGCTCGCCGACATCACGGGCGCTGCCATGCCGCCCTCGGTGCAGGGCGTCGTGCTGCGCAACACCCGCACCGGCGAGCTTTCCGAACTCGCCGTCGACGGCGTCTTCGTCGCCATCGGCCACTCTCCCTCCACGGCAATCTTCTCGGGCAAGCTCGACATGAAGCCCGGCGGCTATCTCAAGACCGTCCCGGGCAGCACCGCCACCAACGTCCCGGGCGTCTTTGCCGCCGGCGATGTCACCGACGACGTTTTCCGACAGGCCGTCACCGCCGCCGGCATGGGCTGCATGGCCGCGCTCGAAGCCGAGCGCTTCCTGGCCGAGCACCAGCTCGCCGAAGCGGCGGAGTAGGCGCATGCTCGATTGGGACAAGCTCCGCATCTTCCACACCGCCGCCGAAGCGGGCAGCTTCACCCATGCCGCCGAAAAGCTCGGCATGAGCCAGTCCGCGGTGTCGCGCCAGATTTCCGCGCTCGAGGATGATCTGGGGCTGAAGCTCTTCATCCGCCATGCGCGCGGGCTCGTCCTCACGGAGGTCGGCGAGCAGCTCTTCCGCACCGCCCACCGCATGCACTGGGAGCTCCAGCAGGTCGAGACCCAGATGTCCGAGAGCCAGGAGGTGCCCACCGGGCCCCTCATCGTGACGACCACGGTCGGCATCGGCTCGACCTGGCTCGCCTCGCGCATCAACGAATTCCTGCTGCTCTATCCGGATATCCAGATCGAGATAAAGCTCAACGATTCCGAGCTCGACCTCGCCATGCGCGAGGCCGACGTGGCGATCCGCCTGCACCGGCCCAACCAGTCCGAGATGATCCAGCGCAAGCTCTTCATGGTGCACAACCATTTCTACGCTTCGCGCGACTATCTCGAGGAGCACGGTACGCCCCAGAGCGTCGACGATCTCGACCAGCACCGCATCATCACGTTTGGCGAGCCGGTGCCGTCCTATCTGGGCGACATCAACTATCTCGAGCGGCTCGGTCGCCCCGATTCCAGCCCGCGCCGGCCATCGCTCAAGGTCAACGCCATCTACGGCATGATGCAGGCCGCGCGCGCGGGCATCGGCATCGCCATGCTGCCCGACTATGTGACCGAAGAGGAAGAGAACCTCGTCAAGGTTCTCGCCGAGGTCGAGATCCCCGCCTACGAGGCCTATTTCGTCTATCCCCCGGCCCTCAAGAGCTCCAAACGCGTCGGCGTCTTCCGCGACTTCATCGTCACCAAGGCCCGGGAGTGGTCCTTCTAGGACTGTTCCGTTCCCCTCGTCCGCCGCACCGCTGCCCCCTGGCTTACCGGGGGCACGCAAGCGTCACCGACATGTCATAAATCTGGCAGCATTCCTGACCTTGCCTGCGCCCAGCGCATAGCTGACATGCCCTGCCCCACATTGCTGAACGGCCGGGGAAACAGCATATTCGTCTGGTCGATGACGATCTGGCCCGTTTCCTCCTCCCTCGGCCCGGATTTTTCGACACCCGGATCAGCGCCGTTTCCTCCTCCCTCGGCGCAGGTCCACCCGGCAGATGGCGTATCCTCCTCCCTCGCCTCTGCCAACACTTTCGATTTGGCTTCGGCCCAGTCACAGGCCCCACTTCGGTGGGGCCTTTTTTTCGCGCCATAGCCGCAGGCAGGCGCATGAAACCACCAACGTGCCAAAACGTCGCAACGGGCCCGCAAAGCCCCATCAGCCGGGCGATACGGGCCGAACCCTGCTTTCATCGCATAGCTCATATGCTACCCCTCGCCTTGCTGAATCCGGGGGGTGCATCCATATTCAACCTGTCGCTGACGACACGGCCGTTTCCTCCTCCCTCGGCCCAGCTCTCGCGACACCCGGGTAGCTGCCGTTTCCTCCTCCCTCGGCAGTGGCCCAACCGGTAGATGACGTTTCCTCCTCCCTCGTCATCTGCCATTACTTGGATTTGGGCTTCGGCCCTGATCATTCAGGCTCCACTCTCACGAGTGGAGCCTTTTTTCTTGTCCGTCGACATCAGAATGCAGCCGGACCGGCGCCGTGTTTTTGGGCGCGCTGCCGCAAATGCAGGCAATGCATGGCAGGGTTGAACTCTTGTCGATTGCGCCCGTCGGCGTCGGCGCTCATAAGGCGCGCACAGGCATTGCGGCGTCTCCCTTCCCGCCGCATCCCTCTGGCCGAACGTTTCGGCGTTCGGTCGGCAGGCCCCGCTCTTCCCCTCGAGCGGGGCCTTCTTCTTTTGCGCTACCGGATGGCTGCGCAGAACTCGCCAATGCGCGAGAGTGCCGCATCGAGCTCACGATCTGATGCCGCATAGCTCAGGCGGAAATGCCCGGCGAGCCCGAAAGCGCTCCCCTGCACCAGCGCAACGCCTGTCTCCTCGAGCAGCGCCATCACGAAATCCGCATCCGTTTCGAGCAGGCGCCCGCCCCCGCTCTTGCGCCCCAGAACCTCCGCGCAGGAGGGAAAGACATAGAACGCGCCCTCGGGCGTCAGGCATGAGAGGCCTGTTGCCCCGTTGAGCCCGGCCACCACCTTGTTGCGCCGCGCCTCGAACACCTGCCGCCAGTCCTTGAGGAAGTCCTGCGGCCCGTTCAGCGCCTCCACCGCCGCCCACTGGGCGATCGAGCATGCGTTCGTCGTCGACTGGCTCTGCAGCTTGGTCATCGCGCCGAGCAGCATTCTGGGGCCGGTGCAATAGCCGATCCGCCAGCCGGTCATCGCATGGCTCTTGGAGACCCCGTTCATCGTCAGCGTGCGGGCCATCAGATCGGGCGCGACTTCGGCGATGGTGCTGAACCGCCGTCCGTCATAGGTCAGCGGCTCGTAGATATCGTCGGTGAGGACGTGCACATGCTCATGTCGCCGCAGCACTTCGGCGAGCCCCAGCAATTCCTCGCGCCCATAGGCCGCGCCGCTCGGATTGGAGGGGGTGTTGAGGATCAGCCATTTCGTCCGTGGGCTGATCGCCTGCTCGAGCGTTTCCGGATCGAGCTTGAAGCCGGTCGAGGCATCCGCCACCGCATAGACCGGCTCGGCTCCGCAGAGCCGCACGATCTCGGGATAGCTCACCCAATAGGGTACGGGCACCACCACTTCGTCGCCCGGATCGAGCGTCGCCATCAGGGCGTTGAAGATGATCTGCTTGCCGCCCGAGGCGACGAAACACTCATCCGCGGTCACGACCAGCCCGTTGTCGCGCTTGAATTTTTCGGCCACCGCCGCCTTGAGCTCGGGGATGCCGTCGACATTGGTGTACTTGGTCTTGCCTTCGGCGATCGCCCGCACCGCCGCGTCCTTGACGTTCTGCGGGGTGTCGAAATCGGGCTCTCCGGCCGAAAGCGCGATGACGTCCTTGCCGGCCCGCGCCATCTCGCGCGCCTTCTGGGTGATCGCAACCGTCGCCGAGGGCGCAACCCGCCCCAGCGCTTGAGACAAGAAAGCCATGAAAAATCCTCCGCTGCAGCTTGGCGGAGGCAGTGTTAGGGGCTGCCGCGCCGCCCGGCAAGCCGGGTGCGGGCCGTTTGGACTAAATGCCGATGCCCGGCTGCGGGCGCAACTGCACCCCCATCACCTTCCAGCCATCCTCTTCCTGGCCGAGCTGGTACACGGCCTCGTAAAGCTGCTGGTTGGTTCCTACGAGCCGCACCGCCTGCAGCACGCGATCCTCGCTCACCTCCTGATAGGGGCCGAAGCTGTGCGAGCGCGACTCGCGGATCGGCGCATAGCCCGAGCCGATGATGGAGCTGTAAAAAAGCGTCGGGCTCGAAAAGCCCTGCTGGAAACCCGCTGCTGCATAGCTGAATGCGGCGGGGGCATCGCCTTCGCGGAACGCCTGGATCTGGCCGGTGATCGCCGCCTGCCAGGCGGTCGCCCGCGCCTCCTCGGCCAGCGCCGGCGTTGCCATCAACGCCACGAGAAGACTGGCGACCGTTACCCCGGCCCTGTGCACTGAAGCATTCATGGTCTGCCTCCATTGCCTGCCAAGCCGTGGTGGCGCCGGCTGGTCGCCACACTTATGCCGTCAAATGGTACGCGCTTGACCTCATCAGCTACGAACAAACTCCGCATTGGGTTGGTTCACTCACCGCGTTGTGAACTCCCGGTCACGGACGAAAGACCCCCATGCACCTTAGCCTCAAGTCCCGGCGCAAGCCGACGGTTACCGCCACCATCATTTCCTTCTCGCTGACCCTGGTCGCCGCGAGCATCGCCACCCTTGTCGGTGTCGTGCCCGCCCATGCAGCGCCTGCGGTCGAGGGCGTGGATGCCGAAGTGCTCCTGCTGGTGGTGCCGCTTTGTGCCCTGGTGTTCGCAATCATGTTCGAGGTCGCCCGCATCGCCCTGCGCGGCCCGATCGGCGCCATGCCCCTGCAGGTGCAATCGATCCGCCACTGGCGCGGGCAACGCCCGGACCAATGACCTCCATCAGAACTCCATGACGACTGGCCGGCCTCGCGCCGGCCTTTTTTTATGTCCGCGACCCTCTCCTCATGATCCCAAAGTCTTGAGGCGCGTCCGGCCATCGGCCACTATGTTTGGCTGAGAGGGAGGACCACGCAGATGAGAATCGAAACGATCCTGAACACCAAGGGGCCGGGCGTACACACCATCCCGGTTTCCGTCCGCATCGCCGATGCGGTCAATGCGCTCAATGCCAACCGCATCGGTGCGGTCGTCGTCACGGGCGAAGATGGCAGCGTCGCCGGCATCCTGTCCGAGCGCGACATCGTCAGGCGCATGGGCGCCGACCCCACCGCCTTTCTCCAGACCCCGGTCAGCGAGACCATGACGCGCGACGTCGTCCACTGCACCCGCGACGATACCGTCGATCACGTGCTCGAACTCATGACCGAGCGGCGCATCCGCCATATGCCCGTCTGCGAGGATCGGCGGCTTATCGGCATCGTCTCGATCGGCGACCTCGTGAAGATCAAGATCGAGATGGTCACCAAGGAGGCCGAGGCGCTCAAGGAATACATCACCTCCTGAGCCGCCGAGCCGCTTAACCTTCTCTTAACCCCTTACGAGCCTTGCCGAAAATTCATGCCCCGGCAAGGACGGGGCAGGATCGCCCGGTCTACCGTGGGTCTGTTCGCACCTTCTTGTGCACCCACCTCCCACGGAGCGATCCCATGAAATCGAGCAAGGCCGTTCTCTCCATCATGCTGGCCAGCCTCTGCGTCGGCGCCTTCCCCGCACTCGCGCAGGACGCGCCTGCGGCCCCTCTCCCCGGCGCCGAGCCGTCCGCCCGGATGGCGCCTGCCGAGCGCCAGCCCGGCGAACGTTTCCGCATGCGCATGGAGCGGGGCGATGCCCAGCGCGCCATGCCCGGCGAACGTCGCCACCACGCCGAGCGTGCCCGTCCCGATCGCTCGGGCGGCCACGAAATGCACCGCAAGATGCGCGAGCGCTTCGCCGCCCGCATGCAGGAGCGCCATCCCTCGGGCATGCCCGGACGCGGCGCCATGCGCCAGGGCGGCGCCCTCCTCGATTTCGTCTGTTCGGATCGCGCCGCCGAAAGGCTCGAGATCGGCCTCGTGCGCCTCTCCTACCGGCTCGACCTCACCGATGCTCAGCGCGGCGATTTCGATGCCCTGCGCGATGCGGCGCTTTCCGCCCAGGCCGATTTCGCTGCCGCCTGCACTACCGCCCGCGCCGCCGAGGCAACGGACCCCGTATCGCGCCTCGAGGGACGCCTCGCCATCGACAGCGCCCGCGTCGCAGCGCTCGAAGCGGTGCTGCCCGCCCTCGACACCTTCTACCAGGGCCTCGAGCCCGAGCAGCAGGCCCGTCTCGAGCCCCGTCGCGCCAGCCGCGACCGCACCCCGCCGGCGCCCGAGGCGCCTGCCGCGCCCGGGGACGAGCCCGCGGTCTGATCCTCCGGGGGAGCGGCCAAGCCTCTCCCCCGCCCTTGCCGGATCCGGATCGAGGCGATACCAATCGCTCCACCTTTCCGTCCCTGCAAGCGAAGCCCTCCCCGATGTCCCAGCCTCTTCCGCTCGACCCGGCGCTGATCCGCGCCGAATTCCCCGCCTTTGCCGAAGAAAGCCTTGCCGGACAGGCCTTCTTCGAAAATGCCGGCGGCTCGTTCACGGCCCGCGCCGTCCTCGAGAGGCTCGAGCGCTACTACCGGCAGACCAAGCTGCAGCCCTATGGCGCCTATCCCGCCTCCCGCGAGGCCGGCGAAGGCATGGACCTCGCCTATCGCCGTATGGCGCAGGCCCTCAACGTCAGCCCGGACTGGATCCATTTCGGCCCCTCGACCTCGGCCAACACCTATGTGCTCGCCCACGCCTTCTCGGGCTGGCTGAAGCCGGGCGACGCCATCATCGTCACCAATCAGGATCACGAGGCCAATACCGGCGCGTGGCGGCGGCTCGAAAAATCGGGCGTCGAGATCCGCGAGTGGAAAGTCGATCCGCAGACCGGGCGGCTCGATCTCTCAACCCTCGAGCCTCTCCTTGACTCCAAGGTCCGGCTCGTCACCGTGCCGCATTGCTCCAACATCGCCGCCGAGATCAACCCGGTCGCCGAAATCGCCACCATGGCCCGCTCCTATGGCGCGATCACCGTGGTGGACGGCGTCTCCTACGCCCCGCACGGCCTGCCGGACGTGCTGGCGATCGGCGCCGACATCTATCTCTTTTCCACCTACAAGACCTATGGCCCCCATCAGGGCGTCATGGCCGTCCGGCCCTCGATTGCCGCCGAACTTCCCAACCAGGGGCATTTCTTCAACGAGGGCAAGCCGCGCTACCGGCTCAATCCCGCCGGCCCCGATCATGCGCAGATCGCGGCCTCGGCCGGTGTCGTCGATTATCTCGAGACCGTAGCCGCCATCGCCGGTGATGCCGTAGAGGGCGCCAATCCCTACCGCCGCGCCCATGCCGCCATGCGCGCCCAGGAGATTGCGCTCCTCACCCCGCTACTCGATTTCCTGCGCGGTCGCAATTCGATCCGCCTCATCGGCCCCGACGATCCGGCGCGCCGCGCGCCCACCGTCGCCATCGCGCTCGAGGAACCGGGCTTCGCCATTGCCGAACGTCTTGCGCGCCATGGCGTGATGGCCGGCGGCGGCCATTTCTACAGCCTGCGCCTGCTCGAGGCGGTCGGGGTCGCCGCTGACAAGGGCGTCCTCCGGCTCTCCTTCGTGCACTATACGAGCCCCGCCGAGATCACCCAGCTGATCGCCGCGCTCGACGCCGAACTGCCCAACTGACGCGTGTCGAGGGCGGGCGCGTCCCGCCCTCACATCCGGTTCAGCATGAAGCTCTTGCAGAAGATGAACTTGCAGCCGCGCAGCTCCATGCGGTCGGTCGAGATCTGCCGCAGCGTGCCGCCCAGCGTTTCGCCGAACACCTGCACCTCCCCGCGCCACTCCGACGGCCCGACGCGCCGCGCCGCCTCCACGAGATAACTGCCGAGATAAGGGATGTTCTTGGGCGTCATCTCGTTCTCGCGCAGCCAGACGAGCCGCGCGCAGAGCGCGGTGCCGTCCCCGCATAGGCTGACCTCATAGCGGGATTCCCCGCTCGCCGATTCCCATGTTCCGCGCGGGTCGAGCGTCTCCGCCATCGCCCCGCCTGCCATGGCGAGCACCGCCAGCATCGCCACTGCCACTCTCTTCATGCCGCACACTCCGGTCCAGCGCCCCAGGGGCGAAATGGACGCACGATCATGGCGGCAAGATGGAGCCGCGCCAATCCTGTGCGCACCGGTGCGCACCCGCTTGTCAGCGCCACCGGGCGGCGGCACAACCGCCCCATGGCAAAGCTCTACTTCTCCTACGCCGCGATGAATGCGGGCAAGTCGACACTGCTGCTGCAGGCCTCGTACAATTATCGCGAGCGCGGCATGCGCACGCTGATGTTCATCGCCGCCCTCGATGACCGGGCCGGCATCGGCACCATCGCCTCGCGCATCGGGCTCGAGGCGGATGCAGATTTCTTCGCGCCCGAGGACGATCTCTTCGGCGCCATTGCCGCCGCCCATGCCGAGGCCCACGTCCATTGCGTCTTCGTGGACGAAGCCCAGTTCCTCACCCAGGGCCAGGTCTGGCAGCTCGCCCATGTTGCGGACCGGCTCGGCATTCCGGTCATGTGCTACGGGCTGCGTACTGATTTCCAGGGCAAGCTCTTTCCCGGCTCGGCCGAACTCCTTGCCATCGCCGACAGCCTGCGCGAGATCCGCACCATCTGCCATTGCGGCGCCAAGGCCACCATGGTGGTCCGCCTCGCGCCGGACGGCATCCCGCTTACCGAGGGCGATCAGGTCGCCATTGGCGGCAATGAGCGCTATGTTTCGCTGTGCCGCCGCCACTGGGAGGAGACGGTCGGCCGCTGGCCCCTCACGGAGATCCGATCATGACGACGCCCTCCCCCGAGCCTCTCGGCACCCTCACCATCCGCACCCTCGCCATGCCTGCCGACACCAACCCCTCCGGAGACATCTTCGGGGGCTGGGTCATGAGCCAGATGGATATCGCCGGCGCCATCGCTGCGGTCGAGCGCGTGCAGGGCCGGGTGGTCACCGTAGCGGTCGAGGCGATGACCTTCATCGCGCCGGTCAAGGTCGGGGACGTGCTCTGCGTCTATACCGAGATCGAGCGGGTCGGTAACACGTCGGTCACGGTCCTTGTCGAAGCCTGGGCACGCCGCAACCGCATCGATCAGCGCGTCAAGGTCACCGATGGGCGCTTCGTCTATGTGGCGCTAGGCGATGACGGCAAGAAGCGCCGCATCGAGGCCTGAGCGCCACCGGTTTCACCGCCCCTAAACCATGCTGAACGATGCACGACAGCGCGTTCATCACCCATTCACGCGCAAGATGATCAAGTCCCCGTGTCGCCCGCGATACGGGGCTTTGAAGCTTCTCGCGGCGCGGAACTCTTTATTCGATCTGCCCGTTTCTACACCAAGCAAGAACAGTTTCCCTGGAGCGTCGAAATGAATCGTCGTACCCGCAAGCTCGTCCTCAATATCGCGACGGGCGTCGCCATCGCGGCGACTGCCGCCGTCGTCTTCACCCCGGCAAGCGCCAGCGCCCAGAGCGGTGGCGCCACGGCAACGGCCCCCGTCAACGTCCGCTCCGGCCCCGGCACCGGGTTCGGCATCGTCGACAGCCTTCGCCGCGGCGAACGCGTCGACATCGACCGTTGCCAGGGCTCCTGGTGCTATATCTATCAGGATGGTCCGTCCGGCTGGGTCTCCGCCGACTATCTGAGCCGTTCGGGCAGCCCCGGCCAGTTGCTCGGCCCCGTCGCCGGCCCCGATGCGGGTGTCGGCATTTCGGTCGGCCCGGGCGGCGTCTCTATCGGTATCGGCACGGGTCGCCCCGGCCCCGGTCGTCCGCCGGTCGTCGTCGAACCCCCGCGTTATGTCGGCGAAGTCTGCTTTTATGATGAGCGCCGCTTCCGTGGTTCTGAGTTCTGCGTCGAGGAGGGCGAAAGCCTCGCCCGCCTGCCCCGCGACTGGGACGACGTGATCCGCTCGATCGACAATCCCGATGGCCTCCAGGTCCAGGTCTGCACCCGCGCCGGCTTCCGCGATTGCCGCACCTATACCAGCAGCGCCAGCAATCTCGGCGCCTTCGAAGACGACATCTCCTCGATCCGCGTCCGCTTTTAAGCCCGCACCAAATCCCGAAACCCGCCGTACCCACGGCGGGTTTTTTCACGCCTGCCTGACCCCCATCCCACTTCCCCCAGAAGAAGGGGAAGAACACCCCTGCGCCCGTGGCATCCCCCAGCCCCTCCCCCCGCGTCCCTCCCCCTATCAGGGGGAGGCCAGGTGGGGGTAAAAGCCCCACGCACGATTCCCTCGGCCTCACCTCCTTTACCCAACCCCCGCAAAACCCTTCCCAGCATCCCCCGATAGAAGTACCCTTCACGGGTCATCCCCCGGAAAGCCCCGATCCATGCCCCTGCTTCGCGCCCTTGTCCTCGCTGCCCTTGCAAGCCTTCTCGCCCTGCCGGCTGCAGCCCAGCACACGACCGGCACCGCCGCATGGACCAATAGCGCGCAGATCGTCTACGAGGGCCCGGGGCTTCGCTATCGCATCATGGGGGAAGTCCCCGGCGAGGTCCGCGTACGGGTCGAGCGGTGCAGCAATGCCTGGTGCCGCATCCGCGCCGACCACGCGCGGGGCTGGGTGGCGCTCGATGCGCTGAGCTTCGGCCAGGCCCCCGGCGGCCCCTTCTCGGGCCCGAAACTCAACCTCAAGGCTGGCGGCCCCGGCGAAGTCTGCTTCCATTCCGGCCGCAATTTCACGGGCGAGACCCATTGCGCACGCTCGGGCACCGTCGTCCCGGACCTGCTCCTCTACAATCGCGACAACCGCGTCGCCTCGATCTCGATCGCGGGCAATGTCTCGGTGATGGTCTGCCGCGACCGCAATTTCGTGAACTATTGCCAGCGCATCAACGACAGCACCCCCCGCCTCACCGGCTATCTCGAAAACAACGTCTCCTCCTACCGCGTCTACTGAGCGCCGCGGCCCTCACCCGGGCCGCCGCGCACCCCCTCAGCGCCGCAACACCCCCCAGCGCGGGTCCCATTCGGCGTCCCCGGCCAGTTCGACAAAGACCACGGCTCCGCCCTCCATGCCGGCCGCCTTGTTGCGCGCCAAGGCCAGCGCTTCCTCGACCGGCACCTGCTCGCTGGGCATGATGCTCTCCTCGGCAGTATCGGTCGGATCCTCCACCTTGCGGATGAAGGCCCGCGGCCCGTCATGGCTCGCGGTGACGGTGACGACGATCGCGCCGGGGCTTGCCGCCCCCGTCAGATGGATGAAATCGGCCATGGCGTTCTCCTTTTGCCTGCTCCGATCAGAGACGCGGCAACCGCATCTTGCGTTCCGCGATTGAGTTGAAGAGCCCGTTCAGCCCCGGTTCACGCGCCATCGGCTCATATCGGCTCAAGACGGAAGCGCTGGGCTTGGCCGTCGGGAACCATGGGCGGCCTCGTGCGGTTTCACCGCCACGGGGCAAGCCAGAAGAAACGATCGAGGAAAAATTCATGTCACGCATCAAACTCGCCGCCTTTGCCGCAGCAATGACCCTTGCCATGGCCGGCACCGCCATGGCCCAGACCGCCCAGGCAACTGCCAACGTCAACGTGCGTTCGGGTCCGGGTACCAACTTTGGCGTCGTGGGCAGCCTGCGTGCCGGCGAGACCGTGGATATCCGCGAGTGCCAGAGCAATTGGTGTTTCGTCGACCGCCGCGCGGCCAGCAATGGCTGGGTTTCGGCCACCTATCTCTCCCGCGCCAGCGGCCCGAGCCGTCCCGGCCCCGCACCCAGCCAGCCGAGCCGTCCCGACGTCAATCTGAGCTTCCAGATCCCCGGCTTCTCCTTCTCCATCGGCGATGGCCGCTGGAACGTGCGCCCCGATCGTCCCGGCCGCCCGGATCGTCCGGGTCGCCCCGGCCGTCCGGAACGCGCCGAGGTCTGCTTCTACGAGGACATCAATTTTGGCGGCGCCAGCTTCTGCATGCGGCCCGACGAGCGCCGTGCCTCGCTCGGCAACTGGAACGATCGCATCTCCTCGATCACCGTGCGCGGCAATATCGAGGCCCAGGTCTGCGAGCATGACGGCTTCAACGGCCGCTGCGTGATCGTCGACCGTGACGTCCGCAATCTCGGCCGCCAGGGCAACGACATCATCTCCTCGATCCGCACCCGCTGATCCGAGCGCTGATAACTGCAAAGGCGCTGCCCCCGGGCGGCGCCTTTCGCTTGTCCGCCGTTCCCATATTGTTCCGGCCGTGCTAGGCTCCGAAGGCTTGAAAGCGGGTCGGCGACGGCCCATCTCCATGGCTCCCCAACGCCCGCGGTGTCCGCATGCCCGAGAAGAAATCCACGCCGTCCGCTCGCCCGGGCAAGGCCGAATTCTCCATCGACGATTTCATCGGCGAGATCGAGAAGGCCGAGGCCGCCGAGATCTCAAAACCCCTCCCCCAGGAGCGCCTGCGCAACAAGCGCGCGCTCGACCGCGCGGACCGGGCCGCCGCCGAGGCCGCCGATGCGGCGCTCGAGCCCAAGAAACCCGCCAAGTCGCGCCGCAGCGCCGCCACCGGCATGCAGCTCAAGGCGCCGAAATCGCGCGCCAATTCGGTCGACCGCCCTGATTTCGACGGCATGGGCGAAGCCCCGCAGGCCGGCTTCGGCCACGTCCCCTCCTCGGCGCTCCGCACCACGCAGCAGCCCGCCAGGATCGGCACCGAAGTCGGCAATGTCGGCATCTCCGCCACCGTCAAGGCGCTCGAGCAGATCATCCTGCACGGCCGCAAGGAGGTCGAGGGCAATGCCGAGTGGAAACCCCACCGCCCGCTCCGTCCCGCCAAGACCGAGGGCGGCATCCCCTTCCGCCTCGCCACCGAATACGCGCCCGCCGGTGACCAGCCCACCGCCATTGCCGAGCTCGTCGAAGGCGTCGAGAATGGCGAGACCGACCAGGTGCTGCTCGGCGTCACCGGCTCGGGCAAGACCTACACCATGGCGCAGGTCATCGCTCGCACCGGCCGGCCCGCGCTGATCCTCGCCCACAACAAGACCCTCGCCGCCCAGCTCTATGGCGAGTTCAAGGCCTTCTTCCCCGACAACGCGGTCGAATATTTCGTCTCCTATTACGACTACTACCAGCCCGAGGCCTATGTCCCGCGCACCGACACCTATATCGAGAAGGAATCGACCATCAACGAGCAGATCGACCGGATGCGCCATGCCGCCACCCGGGCGATCCTCGAGCGCGATGACGTCATCATCGTCGCCTCGGTCTCGTGCATCTACGGCATCGGGTCGGTGGAAGACTACACCGCCATGACCATCGACTTGAGGAAAGGCCAGCAGGTCGACCAGCGCGAGCTGCTGCGCGCCCTCTCGCAGCTGCAATACAAGCGCGGCGACGCCGGCTTCACCCGCGGCACCTTCCGCGTGCGCGGGGACACCGTCGAGATCTTCCCCGCCCACTATGAGGATGCCGCCTGGCGCGTCACCCTCTTCGGCAACGAGATCGAGGCCATCGCCGAGATCGATCCGCTGACCGGCAAGAAGACCGCCGAGCTCCTCTCGGTGCGCATCTTCGCCAATTCCCACCACGTCACGCCCCGCGCCACCCTCAATCAGGCGACCAAGCAGATCCGTGCCGAGCTCGCCGCGCGCCTGCAGGAGCTCAACGGCGCCGGCCGCTTCCTCGAAGCCCAGCGCCTCGAGCAGCGCACCATGTTCGACCTCGAGATGATGGAGGCGACGGGCTCCTGCGCCGGCATCGAGAATTACTCGCGCTATTTCTCGGGCCGCAAGCCCGGCGAGCCGCCCCCGACCCTGTTCGAATACCTGCCCGATGACGCGCTCGTCTTCGTCGATGAATCCCACGTCACCATCGGCCAGCTCGGCGCCATGTATCGCGGCGATCTGCGGCGCAAGGCGACGCTCGCCGAATACGGCTTCCGCCTCCCCTCCTGCATGGACAATCGCCCCCTCCGCTTCGAGGAGTGGAACGCGATGCGCCCGCAATCGGTCTATGTATCGGCCACCCCCGGCTCCTGGGAGATGGAGCAGTCGGGCGGCGTCTTCGCCGAGCAGGTCATCCGCCCCACCGGGCTCATCGATCCCCCCGTCGAGATCCGTCCCGCCGGCACGCAGGTGGACGACGTGGTCGACGAGATCCGCAAGACCGCCGAGGCCGGCTATCGCACGCTCTGCACCGTGCTCACCAAGAAGATGGCCGAGGACCTCACCGAATACATGCACGAGCAGGGCCTGCGCGTGCGCTACATGCATTCGGATATCGACACCATCGAGCGCATCGAGATCATCCGTGATCTGCGGCTCGGCGCCTTCGACGTCCTTGTCGGCATCAACCTGCTGCGCGAGGGCCTCGACATTCCCGAATGCGGGCTCGTCGCCATTCTCGATGCCGACAAGGAGGGGTTCCTCCGCTCCGAGACCAGCCTCATCCAGACCATCGGCCGCGCCGCGCGCAATGTCGATGGCCGCGTCATCCTCTATGCCGATCGCACCACCGGCTCCATGGAGCGCGCGCTCGCCGAAACCAGTCGCCGGCGCGAAAAGCAGATCGCCTACAACGAGGCCAACGGCATCACCCCCCAGTCGGTGCGCTCCAACATCCACGACATCGTCGACAGCGTCTACGAGCGCGACCACGTCACCGTCTCGATCGGCAAGGGCAAGGACGGCAAGGAGATCGTCGAAGCGGGCGCCAACCTCGCCGCCGTCATCAAGGACATGGAAGCCCGCATGCGCGAAGCCGCCACCAATCTGGAGTTCGAAAAGGCCGCGAAGCTGAGGGACGAGATCAAGCGGCTGCGCGAGATGGAGCTCGATACGCTGGAAGGCGAAGTGGGGTAACCAGCCCTCGCCCTATGGCAAGGCGCTCAGCACAAGAGCTCTCGAAGCGCTGCACAGCCCCAAGCAGAACCCTCGGGACCGACCTCCGCCCCCACCCCCCCGCGTCCCTCCCCCTATCAGGGGGAGGCCAGGTGGGGGTAAATTCCCGAGCACCGAGCTATCGCACCGAACCTGTCCTCGGCCCACCACCGAACCGAGTAAGCACCCCCACCCATCCTCCCCCTGAAGAAGGGGGAGGAGCAGCCCGGTGCTCGTCCTCAAACACCGCCCACCCCGATCCGTCCCTCCCCCTGTCAGGGGGAGGCTAGGTGGGGGTGAAGCCGCAAGCTCCGATACCGCAAAACCTTCTCGGCAAACCGCGGCGCAGCCTTAAATTAGCTCGTTCCCACAAAATGTATCTCACCCATCCAGCACTCGCCGCCGCCCACCTTTCTCCCCTGAAACAGGGGAGAAAGGTTCGAGCGACTACCCTAAATGTCGCCCATTCGCCGGTTCGCCTTGCCCTCTCAAGGGAGCCTAGGCACGGTAAAGCTACCGTTCCACGGCGGCCCCGCCCTTCTCCAAGTGATGCCCAATGCTAGCTTGCAAAATATCTGTTGATAAATGTTTGGCACCAAATCGAGCACAAGTTAGAAGAGTTACTTTCTAACCCTACAACGCGATATCAGGCAGCATGAAAGAACATGAGTTCGAAATACGAGATCCCATCCATGGGATGATCCCGTTCTCATCGTTGGAGCGTACGTTCATAAACACCCCACCGTTTCAACGGCTGAGACGTATCAGGCAGCTATCTTGGACAGACTACGTATACCCAGGCGCGATGCATACCCGATTTCAGCACACCTTGGGAGTGATGCATACAGCATCGCGAATGTTCGACGCGCTCGTATCAGACAAACGCAGCAGAGAGCTATTAAAGACCCAACTTCATGTTACCGAAAGTGTCATAGAGAGGCAGCGGATCATAATTCGTTTAGCCGCCCTAGTGCACGACTTGGGCCACGCGCCTTTCTCTCACGCCGCTGAGACTTTGATGCCAGAGAAAGCATCCGGATTGCCGGGCAAGAGCAAGTTGTATTCCCACGAGAATTATTCTGTAGAGATATTTAAAAAAGAAATTTATCCGCTAATAAAAGACAATGGAGAAATATCTTCAAATCAAATAACTACAGCGGAGGTTACCGGACTTATAGAAGGAACTCCAGTAAATGCTTTGGGCGCATTATGCAAAGATATAATAAGTGGTCGTATCGACGCGGACCGAATGGACTATCTTTTGCGAGACTCTTATTATTGCGGAGTTCGTTACGGACACTATGAAATTGACCGATTAATTAATACTATATGCGTACTGGAGGACGACGATGATGGAACTTTGTCCATAGGTGTTACGGAAGATGGTTTGCATGCAGCTGAAGGCCTATTGATTGCTAGATATATGATGTTCCATAATGTATACTTGCATAAAACGCGAGTTGTATACGACTATCATTATCAGCATGCGTTAAGAAAAATGATCGGGGGGACTTTCCCCAAGCCAACGACTTCTTCCAATCTTAGAAAATATATGAATTGGGATGATTGGAAAGTTCTAGGGATGATTGCTGCAAAAAAGGCCGGAGATCATGGGGATATACTGGCAAATCGAAATCACTACAAGCTAGTATATCAAACAAGTGAGTCGCACGAAAATTCCGATAGCAATAAACTTGCTTTCGAAAAATTTGAGGCGGCGGCATCGATATGCGCCAAGGTACCTCATTACGTTTGGCGCGAGGATAAGTCTTTCGCCGCTGACGTCCAGGTTTTGGTGAGAGATAGCGGTCGTGCACACATTAAGCCACTTCTTGAGCTTTCAGGGGTGGTAAAATCTTTACGGCCCCTTAAGCAGAAGCGGCTTTACGTGTCAGACTCGCACTCCGATTCGATGAGATCGGAAATCGAGTCGGTCTAACCGGGGGTCTATCGTGGAACAGCAGCGCGGTCAGGGATTGGTGGCATATCTTGCTCTTCAGCATGGCATGAAAGGCGGACTAGGAAAAAAAGCTGCTCAGAAGTTAATGCATATTCTCACTAGCATTGGAAAAATCGACACCGGTTTCGAGTTTTCGTTTTACACTTATGGCGCGTTCTCACGAGAATTGGCCTCAACAATTGATATATTGAGCAACTCCGACGTCATCGATGTAAAATACAACGCCTATGATAATTCTTATTCTATCAAATCTACTGATAATAGCGCTGCACTTATTGAAAATTTGCGTCATGACATTCGAAGTGAAGCAGACCGGGTTTGGAACAAGTTTTCTGGCAAGACCGCCAGCGAACTGGAACTGTTGTCCACGATTTTGTTCGTGCATGATGAGGAAAACATTCCTATAACTCACCCAGATATGACTACTCGGGTGAAGTTACTCAAGCCAAAGTATTCGAACTCACATATATCTTTGGCACAGGGTCAGCTTGATGAAATTGTTCAAGTATTGGCGGCTGATCAGTAGCACGCAACCCACCACCCCCCTCGCCCGTTCGGCTCCTCCACACGGAAAGGAGCCATCACATGGCCAAGGACCATCACGACGACGACCAGCCCACCCCGGCCGAGACCGAAAACCGGATCTGGGAGCTCGCCAAGAAGATCGACATCTGCATGTTCACCACCTGGGATGGCACCCAGCAGCAGAGCCGGCCGCTTTCGGCCCGCGTGCGGCGCGAGGAGCATGCCATTCATTTCCTCGTCGATGTCGAGGGCCACAAGAATGGCGAGATCGAGCGCTTCCCCACCGTCTCTTGCGCCTGGGTCGATAGCGGCGGGCACAAATACGTGGTGATCTCGGGCGAGGCGAAGCTCTCCAACGATCGCGCCAAGATCAAGGATCTCTGGTCCGATTTCGACAAGGCCTGGTGGGAGGACGAGAACGATCCCTCGATCCGCCTCCTCACCGTTACGCCCAAGAATGGCGAGCTCTGGGACAGCCCCAACCGCGTCGTCGCGGCCGCCAAGATGGCCTTCGCCGCCGTCACCGGCAAGGCGCCCGATTTCGGCGACAACGCCGCCACAAAACTCTGATCGCTTTTTTGGGGGCCCGCGCGGCCCCCATTCTGCGCGCTCCTCACGCAAAGATCATCCCGGTTCATCCTGCGTTCAGGCGGGTTCGGCAACCCTATGCCCATGGGGGTCGTTGAACGCCAATAATCATTCAGGGAGTGTCCCAAGATGTCTTTGAGAAAGAAGCTTGCCGTATTCGGCATTGCGACTGCCGCAATTCTCGGCACCGCCTCGGCCGCCTTCGCCGTTCCTGCCACCGCCACCGGCAATGTCAATGTGAGGACTGGTCCGGGCACCGGCTATGGCGTCGTCGACGTCCTGCGCCGCGGCGAGCGCGTCAATATCGATTACTGCCAGGGCTCCTGGTGCTATGTGAACAAGTCCGGCCCCGATGGCTGGGTGTCCTCGAGCTATCTCTCGCGCAGCGGTGGCGGCTATCAGCGCCCGCCCGCCGTCGTCCGGCCTCCGGTCGTCGTGCGTCCGCCGGTCTATCGGCCCGCGCCCGTCTATCGCGACCGGCACCCGGTCTATCGCGATTACTATCCGCGCCGTCCGCATTACCGCCCGCACCGGCCCTATCGTCCGGCGCCCGGCTTCTGCGTCGGCAGCTCCAACGCCTCCTTCTGCGTCAATCGCTGAGGCCTTCGCGCCGCCCTCCGGGGCGGCGTTTTTCGCTTTCCGCCGGCTTGAAGCGGGCGCGGGGCGACGCCATTTCATGTCGGTCACGCTTTCGGACCCCCGCCATGAAACCCCATATCCGCCTCGCCTATACCCTCATGCTCGCCGGCCTCGGCCTCATAGCGCTCGAGCGCTTTGGGCTCGCCCAGCTCGCCACGCCCGGCCAGCACCTCGATCCCAATCTCATCTCCGCCCTCGCCATCGCGCCCCTGGCGCTCATCGGCATGGGCGGGCTCGTGTACGTCTTCGGACGCTTCACCACGCGGCGGTGATCCTCGGCGGCCCTCGGCGCGTAGAGATGCGACGAAGGGCCCCACCCGGCGCGCCCTCCACCCAGAGGCCGCCTCGTGACCAAATACCTGATCCTTTACGCCTGCTGCGCACTCATCTTCTTTCCCATCGACTATGTCTGGCTCTCCAGCATGGGCAACCGCTTCTATCGGCGGGAACTGGGCGATCTGATGCTGGCGCAGCCCAATTTCGTCATCGCCGCGGCCTTCTACCTCGCCTATGTGCTGGGCGTCGTCATCCTCGTCGCCGCGCCCGCCGATGGCGACTGGGTGCGCGCGCTGATGCTGGGGGCGGTGCTCGGCTTCGTCGCCTACGGCACCTATGACCTCACCAACCTCTCCACCATGCGCGGCTTTACCCCCACCGTCGCCATCGTGGACATGGCGTGGGGCACGTTCCTGACGGCGATCACGGCGGGCGGCGGGGTCTGGCTCGCCAGCCGCTTCACCTGAGGCTCTGGCCCCGGCCGGGCCCGCGCGCTAGCATCAGGCGATGTTCGACAAGATCCATTGGGGCCGGGGCCTCCTCATCCTCGGGCTCGGCCTCTTCGCCCTCGGCACGCTGCCCGCCACGCTCCTCTTCCTCCTCCCCGCGCTGGGCGAGGGGTTTCTGGGCGCGCTCGCGGTGCTGCTCACGCTTTCCGCCGCACCGCTCGGCGTGATCTTTTTCAGTGTGGGGGCGCTTCTTCTTCTGCTCGGCTGGGTCGAGCGGCGCGGTCGGTCCTGATCCGCGCCCGCTCCCGCGCCATCACCACCAGCCCCGCCCCCACGATGATCACCGCCCCGATGAGCGAGATCGCGTCGATCAGATGCCCGAACACCAGATAGCTGAGCACGATCCCCCAGGGCAGCGCCGTATAGTTAAAGGGCTGCACCGCGCTTGCCGGGGCATGCCCGAGCGCCACCACGATCAGCCAGTGCGCCACGCACGAGGTGATCATCACATAGCCCGTCAGCAGCCACCCCTGCAGATCCATGTCCTGCCAGAAGAACACGCCCACCGCGCTCGTCAGCACGAGCCCGATCACCCCCACATAGGCCATCGAGGTCGCCGTGCTGTCCCGGTGCGCGACCTTGCGGGTAAAGCAGATATAGAGCGCATAGAAGGTCGCCGAGGCGATCGCGCTCAGCGTCCCCCAGTCGAGCGGCAGCCCGCCCGGCCGCACGATGATCATCGCACCGAGAAACCCCACCCCCACCGCGACGAACCGGAAGAGCCCCACCTTCTCCCCGAGGATCGGGATCGCGCAGATCGTCACCACCAGCGGATAGACGAGCGAGATCGCCTGCAACTCGGCCAGCGGCACCACCTGGTTGGCGATCGCGAAAAGCCAGAGGTCCCCCACCAGCAGCAGCGCCCGCGCCACCTGTATGCCCGGCGCCTTGGAGGCGAACGCCCGCCGCAGCGGCGCCTGCCGGCTGACGAGGAACAGCGCGAAGAGCCCGAACGCCCAATAGCGCATCATGGTGATCTGGAAGGGCGAATAGTCCTGCACGAGGATCTTGGCCACCGCATCCTGCGTGCCGAAGATCAGGATCGCGATCACGGTGAGCGCAATGCCGCGTCCCACATTGTCCACGCGCGGTCCCGCTCCGCCCGTAGCGCTGCCCGATCCGCCCGATTTGGTCATGACTGCGTCCCGAAAACCGGGAAAGCCAGCGGTCGGCGCCGCCGGCTCCCGCCCCGTCGGTCCGCGTGCCCCGGGGCACATCCATGTGATCGATCCGCTTCTGGAGGAGCTGTGTGGATGCTGTCAAGCCTCGCGCGAGGCGCTAGAGTACGCAAGGCGTCCGCGCCGTGAATCACCGCCCGCTCCGCCGCCCCCGACAAGCCCCAGAGCGCACCGCTCCCACCACGCCCAGAGACCAGGATCTGCCCGACCCGATGAGCAAGGATACCGCCCCGCCGCCCCGCAACGCGCTCGTCACCGGCGCGGCCAATCGCATCGGAGCGACCATTGCGCGCCGCCTCGCCGAAGCGGGCTACGGCGTTGCCATCCATTATCGCGCCTCCGCCGAGCCAGCCCGCGCGCTGGTCGCCGAGATCGAGGCGGCGGGCGGTCGCGCCGCCATCGTGCGCGCCGATCTTGAGAGCCGTGCCGAACGCGGCCACCTCGTCGCCGAAGCCGCCACCCGAGTCGGCCCCCTCACCGTGCTCGTAAACAATGCCTCGGTCTTCGAGCCCGACACCGTCGCCGATCTTGATCCGGCGCTCTGGGATACCCATTTTGCGATCCATGCCGAGGCGCCCGTCTTCCTTGCCCGCGATTTCGCGGCGCAGCTGCCTAAGGGCGTTTCGGGCAACATCATCAACATGATCGATGAACGCGTGCTGCACCTGTCGCCCGATTTCTTCAGCTACACGCTCTCCAAATCCACCCTCTGGGCCGCGACGCGCACGCTCGCCCAGACCCTCGCGCCGCAGATCCGCGTCAATGCCATAGGCCCGGGTCCCACCCTCAAGAACACCCATCAGAGCCAGGCCGATTTCGAGCGCTCCGTCGCCCGCCTGCCCCTGCGCCAGGGCGCGACCCCCAATGACATCGCCGAAGGCGTGCTCTATATCCTCGCCGCCCGCGCCATGACCGGCCAGATGCTCGCCCTCGATGGCGGCGAGCATCTCGAATGGGCCGAGCGCAACGGACCAACGCCACGAAAATGACCGACGCCCCCGCCCGCTCCGGGCCAGATCTGATCCGCGAATTCGTCCGCACCCTGCCGAGCGCGCCGGGCGTCTATCGCATGCTCGATGCGGCAGGCGACGTCATCTATGTGGGCAAGGCCCGCAGCCTCAGATCGCGCGTCACCAACTATACCCGCCCCGAAGGCCTCCCGGTCCGCATTCAGCGCATGATCGTGGCGACCCATGCCATGGAGTTCACGCGCACCGAGACCGAGAGCGAGGCGCTGCTGCTCGAGGCCAACCTCATCAAGCGGCTGAAGCCCCGCTTCAACGTCCTGCTGCGCGACGACAAGAGCTTCCCCTACATCCTCATCGCCACCGACCACGAGGCCCCCGAACTTCTCAAGCACCGCGGCTCGCGCCGGCGCCCGGGCCATTATTTCGGCCCCTTCGCCTCCGCCACCGCCGTCAAGCGCACCATCACCGCGCTGCAGAAGGCCTTCCTCCTCCGCAATTGCTCCGACAGTTTCTACGCGGCACGCACCCGCCCCTGCCTCCTCCACCAGATCAAGCGCTGCTCGGGCCCCTGCACCGGCGAGATCAGCCACGCGGACTATGCCGAGCTCGTCACCGAGGCGCGCGACTTCCTCTCGGGCAAGTCGAAATCGGTGCAGGATCATCTGGCGCGCGACATGAATGCGGCGGCCGAAGCCCTCGATTTCGAACGCGCCGCGCTCCTGCGCGACCGCCTCAGCGCCCTCGCCCTCATCCAGAGCCAGGGCGATGTCAGCGCGCGCAGCGTCGAGGAAGCCGATATCTTCGCCATCCATCACGAAGGCGGCCAGTTCTGCGTGCAGGTCTTCTTCTTCCGCGCCTTCCAGAACTGGGGCAATCATGCCTTCCGGCCGCGCGCCGATGCCGAACTGACCGATGCGGAAGTCCTCGAGGCCTTCATCGGCCAGTTCTACGAGAACCGCACCCCGCCCCGGCTCATCCTCGTCTCGCACGAGATGTCGGAGCAGACCCTGCTCGAGGAAGCGCTGACGAGCCGCGCCGGCGGCAAGGTCACCGTGCAGATGCCCCGTCGCGGCGAAAAGCGCGATCTCGTCAACCACGCCCTCAACAATGCCCGCGAGGCGCTGGGGCGTCAGCTTGCCGAAGGCGCGAGCCAGCGCAGCCTACTCGAGGGCGTTGCGGAAGCCTTTGGGCTCGACGCCCCGCCCCGCCGCATCGAGGTCTACGACAACTCGCACATCTCGGGCACCAATGCCGTCGGCGCCATGGTGGTCGCCGGTGTCGAAGGGCTCTCCAAGAAGCACTACCGAACCTTCAACATCAAGGACACCTCGATCACGCCGGGCGACGATTTCGGCATGATGCGCGAAGTCCTGACCCGCCGCTTCTCGCGCCTTGCCGCCGAAAGCGACGCCGATGCCGAGGATGCCGGCACGGGCATGCCGGACTGGCCGGACCTCGTCCTCATCGATGGCGGCGCCGGCCAGCTCAACGCTGTTCGCGAGGTCATTGCCGAGCTCAACTTGCCGCGCGAAGTCCTCTTCGTCGGCATCGCCAAGGGCGAGGAGCGCGATGCCGGTCGCGAGAAATTCCACATGGAAGGCCGCGAGCCCTTCATGCTGCCCCATCGCGATCCGGTGCTTTATTACGTGCAGCGCCTGCGCGACGAGGCGCACCGCTTCGCCATCGGCACCCATCGCGCCAAGCGCAAGAAGGAGATCAGCCGCAATCCGCTCGACGAGATCGAGGGGATCGGGCCTACGCGCAAGCGCGCCCTCCTTAACCATTTCGGCTCGGCCAAGGCGGTCTCGCGCGCCTCGCTCGCCGATCTCGCCGGAATTCCGGGCATTTCCGACCAGATGGCGCAGATCGTCTACGATCATTTCAACCGAGTGGAGTGATCCCGGCATTAAGAACCGTGCGTTGCCATTGAGCGCGCAATATTCGCGCTTCCCATCCGGTGATCCTTCCGCTACAACCTCGTCCATGTCCTTTGCATCCGCCACCTATTCGTTCTGGTATTTTGGTTATCCGAGCCGCCGGCGGACGGAGGGACACGCTTGATCTGACGACAAAAGACCAAAGCACCCGACCAGCCGCCAGCCCACCTGGCGGCTTTTTTCATGCCGCCGGTAGGCCCACCCCAGGAGCCGAAAGCCATGTTGAAATCCACCGACGATCTCCGGATCAATTCGATCCGCGAACTGCGCACCCCCCAGGAAGTGATGGAGGAGTTCCCGCGTACCGATGCGGCCACCCGCACCGTCATCAGTTCCCGGCATGCCCTGCACAACATCCTGCAGGGCCGTGACGACCGCATGATGCTGGTCGTGGGCCCCTGCTCGATCCACGATCCCGCCGCCGCCATCGACTATGCCCGCCGGCTCGTCGACCTCCGCCGCCGGCACGCCGATACCCTCGAGATCGTCATGCGCGTCTATTTCGAGAAGCCCCGCACGACCGTCGGCTGGAAGGGGCTGATCAACGATCCCGAGCTCAATGGCAGCTTCGCCATCGACAATGGCCTGCGCCTCGCGCGGAGCCTCCTGCTCGAGATCAACGACATGGGCCTGCCCGCCGGCTGCGAATTCCTCGACATGGCGACCCCGCAATATTTCGCCGACCTCGTCTCCTGGGGCGCGATCGGCGCGCGCACGACCGAAAGCCAGATCCATCGCGAGCTCGCTTCGGGCCTCTCCTGCCCGGTCGGCTTCAAGAACGGCACCGATGGCAATGTGCGCATCGCGATCGATGCCGTGCGCTCGGCGAGCCAGCCCCACCATTTCCTCGCCGTCACCAAGACCGGCCGCTCCGCCATCGCCTCGACGGCCGGGAACGAGGATTGCCACATCCTGCTGCGCGGCGGGAAGACCACCAATTTCGATGCCGCAAGCGTCGAAGCCGCCTGCGCCGAGATGGCCGCCGCCGGCATCAACCCCACCGTCATGATCGATGCGAGCCACGCCAACAGCCGCAAGGATCCGGCCAATCAGCCCGCCGTCGTCGCTGACGTCGCCGGCCAGGTCGCAAGCGGCGACGGCCGCATCATCGGCATGATGATCGAGAGCAATCTCGTTGCCGGCCGGCAGGATCTGGTTCCGGGCCGCCCGCTGGTCTACGGCCAGTCGATCACCGATGGCTGCATCGACTGGGAGACGACCGTCGCGACCGTGGGTCACCTCGCCGAGGCCGTCGCCGCCCGCCGCGTCGCGCAGGGGCGCAAGGCCGCAAGCTGACGCCGAAGGCGGGGCCGCATCCTGGGGCGGCCCCGCTCCTCACCTCCGGCAAGCAGACCAAGCCTTGACCCGGAAGGGCAAAACGGGCTTCTTCCCCCCATGGCCAGATCATCCCAGCTCACCCTGCCCAATGTCATAACCGTCGCCCGCATCCTCACCATTCCGGTGATCGTCTGGATGCTGGTCACCGGCGATCCCGGCCTGCGCGCCGCCGCCATGGTGCTCTTCATCATCGCCGCCGCCAGCGACTGGGTGGATGGTTATCTCGCGCGCCGGCTCAACCAGACGTCCGCGCTCGGGCGCATGCTCGACCCCATCGCCGACAAGCTCCTCGTCGGCGCGCTGCTCCTGACCCTCTGCTGGGATGGCAGCTTTTCGGCCTGGGATCTCGTCGCCGCCAATCTCATCCTGGCCCGCGAGATCTTCATCTCTGGCCTCCGCGAGTTCCTCGGCGCCCGCAACGTGACCGTCCACGTCACCGCGCTCGCCAAGTGGAAGACCACCGCCCAGCTCGTTGCCATCGTCGTCGTGCTGCTCGAGCCCCTCATGGCTGGCCTCGATCTCGTCAGCGCGCTCATCCTCTGGATCGCGGCGCTCCTCACCGTCGTCACCGGCGCGCAGTATTTCGCCGGCGCCTGGCGCCATTTCGAGGAGGAGCGGCCATGAAGATCCTCTATTTCGCCTGGCTGCGCGAACGCCTCGACCGCGCCGAGGAGGAGATCGAGCTACCCCCCGGCGTCACCACGGTCGGCGAGCTCATCGCCCATCTGCGCACCCGTGACGAGGTGACCGATGCCGCCTTCGAGCGCCCGCACCTCATCCGCGCCGCCCTCGATACCGAGCTCGTCGAGCATGATGCCCCGCTCGGCTCGGCGCGCACTCTCGCCCTCTTCCCGCCCATGACCGGGGGCTGAGATGACCGTCCGCCTCCTCGTCTCCCCCTTCGATCCGGGCGCCGAGACCAATCGTTTCCTCGCCGCCTCCGAGGGCGCCGGCGCCGCGGTCACCTTCACCGGCCTCGTCCGCCGCACGAGTGACGATCCGGTCACCGCCCTCACCCTCGAATGCTACGAGGCCCTCGCCCAGGCGCAACTCGAACGGCTCCGCGACGCCGCCATCGCGCGCTTCTCGCTCATTGCCGCCGAGATCCTCCACCGCCATGGCCGCATGCTGCCGGGCGAGCCGATCGTCCAGGTGATGACCCTCGCGCCCCATCGCGGCGATGCCTTCGCCGGCGCCGAGTTCATCATGGATACCCTCAAGACCGACGCCCCCTTCTGGAAGAAGGAAGAGACCGGCGACGGCGCCCGCTGGGTCGAAGCCAAAGGCGAGGACGACGCCCGCCGCGCCCGCTGGGACTGACCAGACGACAAAAAGCCCTCCCCCGATCCCGGGAGAGGGCCATCACATGCGAAGATTCACCCGCTATTCGGCGGCGGCGCGCTTGGGCTGCACGGCCTCGGCATAGGCGTCGATCAGCGTCCGGCAGGCCTTGGCGGGCGTGAACCGGTAATCCCCGATCTCCGAGACCGGCGTCACTTCCGCCGCAGTGCCGGTGAGGAAGCACTCCTCGAACTGCCCCAGCTCGTCCGGCTTGATGTGCCGCTCGATCACCGTGTAGCCATTGGCCTTGGCGAGCCCGATCAGCGTGCGGCGCGTGATCCCGTCGAGGAAGCAGTCCGGCGTCGGGGTATGGATCTCATTGCCCTTGACGAAGAACACGTTCGCCCCCGTCGCCTCGGCCACGAGCCCGCGATAGTCCAGCATCAGCGCATCGGCATAGCCCGCATCCATCGCTGCGTGCTTGGAGAGCGTGCAGATCATGTAGAGCCCGGCCGCCTTGGCCTTGCAGGGAATGGTCTCTGGGCTCGGGCGCTTCCACTTCGCCCACATGAGGCGAATGCCCTTGAGCTTCTCCTCGGTCGAGAAATAGCTCGGCCACACCCAGGTCGCGATGGCGAGGTGCACCGTGTTCTCGCGCGCCGGCACCGAGATGGTCTCCGAGCCGCGCCACGCCACCGGGCGCATATAGGCGTCGGTCAGCTCATTGGCCGCCAACACCTGCCGGCACGCCTCGTCGATCTGGTCGGCGCTGTAGGGGATGGTGAAATCGAGGTCGCGCGCCGAGGCGATCAGCCGGTCGGTATGCTCGCGCAGCTTGAACACCTCGCCGCCATAGGCCCGCTGGCCCTCGAACACGCAGCTCGCATAGTGCAGACCATGGGTCAGCACATGCACCTTGGCGTCCTTCCAGGGTTTGAGCTCACCGTCGAACCAGATCCAGCCATCGCGCTGGTCCATGGGCACGCCTGCCATATTCCTCTCCCGTGGGTCTAGGTGCGGGCCTTTGGCCCGCCGTGAATTGCTTGCGCCGAGTGTGCCCCAGCCACCCGCCCTTGGCAAACCGGAACGGCTTTGGGATAAGGCTTTCGACGCGTCTTGATTGGATCACCATGGCATTGCCAAAAATAAATGTCAACAAGGCTGACATAAATTCCACGTCTGCGGCGATCCCGGAGACTGCCCCCGCCGACATGCCGCTCGACGTCATGGGCCTCTTTTTCTTTGCCTATCGCGACTTCGTTGGCGATGCCGATGCGCTGCTCGAGCGGCAGGGCTTCGGCCGCGCCCATCACCGCGTGCTCTACTTCGTCAACTTGCGGCCCGGCATGCCCGTCGCGGACCTCCTCGACATCCTCAAGATCACCAAGCAGAGCCTCGCGCGCGTCCTGCGCCAGCTCATCGACAATGGCTATATCGAGCAGCGCACCGGCCCCACCGATCGCCGGCAGCGCCTCCTCTACGCCACCCCGAAAGGCCGCGAATTCTTCGAAGTGCTCTCGGCAACCCAGACGCGCCGCATCGAGCCCGCCATTGCGGGGCTGCCGCCCGAAGCGCGCCGGATGATCCTCAAATTCTTCGTCGGCATGGTCGATCCTGCCGATCGCGGCATGCTGGAACGGCTGAAGCTGACCGAAAATCTCTGAGCGTGCGGGCGTCGTCGCCCGCCAGCCGAACCCTTAGAGCAGCTTCTGCCCGTTCGGCACCGGCCGCTCGACGCCCGCGAGCACGATCGCCCCGTTCTCGTCGCTGAACCCGAGCGTCAGCACTTCCGATTTCAGCGGCCCGATCTGGCGCGGCGGAAAGTTGACCACCGCCATCACCTGCCGGCCGACCAGCGCCTCGGGGGTATAGTGCACCGTGATCTGCGCCGAGGATTTCTTGATCCCGATTTCCGGTCCGAAATCGATCATCAGGATGATCGCCGGCTTGCGCGCCTCGGGAAAGGGCCGCGCCTCCACCACCGTTCCGGTGCGAATGTCGACCGCCTCGAACTCGGCATAGCTTATGGTGTCGGCCATCAGCTGCGTCCCAGTTCCTCGCTGCGCCGGCATGCGGCGGTCACCGCCCGGTCCATCAGCGCTTCGAGCCCTTCGGGTCCCATCAGCACCGCCAGCGCCGCCGCCGTCGTGCCCTTGGGCGAGGTCACGTTCTCGCGCAATTGCTGGGCCGGCGCCGGATCGGCCTCCATCAGGGCTGCCGACCCGATGACCGTCTGGCGCGCCAGCAGCATCGCCTCGCCGGCCTCGAGCCCCTGGCGCACACCTGCTGCCGCCAGCGCTTCGACGAGGTGGAACACATAGGCCGGCCCGGACCCCGATACCGAGGTCACCGCGTCAAGCTTCTGCTCGCGCTCGAACCACAACACCTGCCCCGCGGCGCCGAGCAGCGCGCCCGCCGTGCCGATATCGCTCGGCATCAGCCGGTCGCCCCCCACCGCGCCGGTAATGCCCTTGCCGATCTGGGCAGGCGTGTTGGGCATGGCGCGGATCACCCGCTCGGTCCCCAGCCCCTGCCCCAATTGCTTGAGCGAAATCCCCGCCGCGATCGAAATGACGAGCGTGTGCGGCCCCACCGCATCGCGAACCTCTGCCATCACCTGGCTGATGATCTGCGGCTTCACCGCCAGCACCAGCACGTGGATGAGGACGCCTTCGGCAGTGTCCTGCAGGCGGATGCCATGACTTTGCGCCAACGCCTCGGCGTCCGCCGAAGGTTGCGGATCCACCAGCACCAGCTGGCTCGGCGGCAGTCCGCCCACGATCCAGCCCCGCGCCATGGCGAGGCCCATCTTCCCGGCGCCCAGAAGGACGACCGGCCCGATCTCCGAGAGTGTCAAGCTTCGCCTACCGTTTCGAACATGACGTGGCTGAGCGCATCGGCCGCGCTCTTGCCGGCCCAGACCACGAACTGGAAGGCCTGGTAATAGAGGTCGCACGCATCGGTCGCCGAGCGCAGCAGCGCCTCGCATTGCTGGGGCGAAACCTCGGCCCCTCCGGTCAGCAGGTGCGAGTTGCGGAACAGCACCACGCCCTCATTGTTCCACATGTCGAAATGCCCGATCCAGAGCTGCTCGTTGATCATCGCGATCAGCTGCTTGATCTCGGCGCGCCGCCGCTCGGGCACCTTGAGATCAAAGGCCGACGCGATGTGCAGGGACTCCAGATCTTCCATCCAGTTGAACGACACATGATAGTCGCTCCACGCGCCCCGCACCGAAATAGAAATCTCGTCGGCGTCCTGCCGCTCGAAGTTCCAGTCGTTGATCGCGGCGATGTGCTCGATGATGTCGACCGGATGAACCGTGCGATCGGGCTCGAGGAGCAGAAGTGACATATAATCGTCCTGGCTTGCGCAGTGGGTTTGCAGGTTCCGGTCCCTCGGGATCCGAAAAACGAGACGCTTTTACTGTGCCTCGGCCCGCCTTTTCAGTAGCGCGCCGAATCGTGATGTCGGGGGACCCTACACCGGGCCGCTGATTCAGGGCACCGCGCATGCCGCGAAGCACCGATTTCTCTTGTGGATGATCCGGCCGGTATCGTTAACAAGTCCTTAAGGACGCCGGCTTTGCACAGCCCCTGTTGCCCCATTTCGGGCCGGGCGCCGGCTGCGCCCTTTCACGTTTTGCGGCGCGACGCCATGGGCCCGCCGCTGCGCCGGAGCCTCAGCCCGCACGACGCCGTGGCGGGCCCCTGCGGCGCCCGCCTAATAGTGGTGAACCGTCTCAGCCGACCGCTTCTGTGCCCGATTTGCCTTTGAGCGCGGTCAGCTCGGCGCGCAGCTGGGCGATCTCCTCGCCCTGCGCCAGCACCAGCTCGCGCAGCGCGTCGAAATCCTCGCGCTTGACCAGATCCATGTCCATTACGAACCGCTCGGCCTGAGAGCGCACGGCGGTCTCCACCTCGCGGCGCACGCCGTCGGCCATTCCGGCCGCGTCGTTCATCAGCCGGCCCAAATCGTCGAAAATCCTGCTGCCCTGGTTCATGGCGCGCCCTTCCTGTCCTCGCGCCGGCTGGACGCCGGCCATTGGCGCCCTATGTAAGGATTGCCGCCCCGCTTGACCAGACCCGGACCTCAGGGGCATGGTCCGCAAAATCTCCCGGAGACCGCCTCTTGCCCTTCCCCGACATCGATCCGGTCGCCTTTGCCATCGGGCCCATCGTCATCCGCTGGTATGCCCTGGCCTATCTCGCCGGCATCGGCCTCGGTGCCCTGTACGGCTGGTCGCTCCTGCGACGCACCACGCTCTGGGCCGACAATCGCCCGCCCTTTCCTGCGCCCGCCATCTATGATTTCGCCTTCTGGGCGGTGATCGGCATCATCATCGGGGGCCGGCTCGCCTACGTCCTCTTCTACAATCCCGCCTATTATGCCCAGAACCCGCTCGAGGCGCTCGCGCTCTGGGAAGGCGGCATGGCCTTCCATGGCGGCATGGTCGGGCTCATGGTCGCGGTGGCCTTCTTCACCCGCAGCCACAAGGGCAACATCCTTTCGGCCTTCGACCTCCTGGCCGCCGTCGCGACCATCGGCATCTTTCTCGGGCGGGTCTCCAACTTCATCAATGGCGAACTCTTCGGAGCGCCAACCACCCTGCCCTGGGGCGTCATCTTCCCCATGGGGGGCGATGTGCCGCGCCATCCCAGCCAGCTCTACGAGGCGATCCTCGAGGGGCTCCTCCTCTTCCTCGTCATCCGCTATTTCACTCACGTCCGCTACGCCCTGCGCCGTCCGGGCTTCGTTGCCGGCATCTTCGGCATCGGCTACGGCGTCTCGCGCATTCTTATCGAAACCGTCCGCCTGCCCGATGCGCAGATCGGCTACCTCTATGGCGGCTGGCTGACCATGGGCATGGTGCTGAGCCTGCCGCTCGTCATCGGCGGGCTCGTCCTCATCGCCATGTCGAGGAAGCGCGTCATTGTCTGAGCCCACCGCCACCGCCGATCTCGGCCGGCTGATCGACGCCCAGATCGCCGCCAACGGCCCGATTTCGGTCGCCACTTATATGGGGCTCTGCCTCACCCATCCGCGTGCCGGCTACTACAGCGACGGCGACCCGCTCGGAGCCGCGGGCGACTTCGTCACCGCCCCCGAGATCAGCCAGATGTTCGGCGAGGTGATCGGCTTTTACCTCGTCAATCTCTGGCAGCAGATGAGCGAGCCGCGCAGCTTTACCCTCCTCGAGCTCGGTCCCGGCCGCGGCACGCTGATGGAAGATGCGCTGCGCGTCGCCACACGCGCTCCCGGCTTTGCCGATGCGCTGCACCTGCAGCTCTACGAGGCCAATCCCGCCCTGCGCGCCCAGCAGCAGCGCCGGCTCGGCCAGTACCATCCCTATTGGGCCGACAGCATCGAGGCGGTGAGCGAGGATCCGCTTCTCGTCATCGCCAACGAATTCTTCGATGCCCTCCCCATCCGCCAGTTCGTGCGCGCCGAAGATGGCTGGCACGAGCGCCTCGTCGGCCTGCGCGATGGCCGCCGCGCCTTCGGCCTTGCCCCCGCCCTCACGCCCGACAATGCCCTCCCCCAGGCACTGCGCGACGCGCCGGTCGGCGCGGTCTACGAGATCAACCTCGCCGGCATCGATGTCGTCACCCGCCTCGGCCAGCGCATCGCGGCACAGGGCGGCGCCCTTCTCGCCATCGATTACGGCTATGAGCGCACCCAACCCGGCGAAACGCTCCAGGCCCTCCACCGCCACCGCTTCGCCGATCCGCTCGAGCGCCCGGGCGAAGCCGATCTGTCCGCCCATGTCGATTTCGAGGTGCTCGCCCGCTCCGCCGCTGCGGTCGGGCTTACCGTCCACCCGCTCGTCACCCAGAGCGCGTTCCTCCAGCGGCTCGGCGTCGTCGAGCGCGCCGTAGCGCTTTCCAAGGCCAATCCCGACCAGCAGGAGCCCATTGCCGCCGCGCTCCGCCGCCTCATCGGGCCCGACGACATGGGCACGCTCTTCAAGGCCTTCTGCGCGACCAGCGCCGGGCTCGACCCGATCGGCTTCAGATGAGCGCCGCTCCCTTCATCGCCGCCCCGGCGCTCTCGGCGCTCCCCGGCATCGCCCATGGCTTCTTCACCCGTGAGGGCGGTGTCTCCGGGGGCGTCTACGAGAGCCTCAACGTCACCGAGAACAGCGCCGACGATCCGGCCCTCGTCGCCGAGAACCGCCGCCGCGTCGCCCTCGCCTTCGGGCTCGCCCCCGATCGCCTCGCCGGCCAGCGCCAGGTCCATTCGGCCCGCGTCGTCACGCTCGTCGAAGTCCCCGCCCCCGGCGCGCGTCCCGAGGGCGACGCCATGGTCACCGACCGCCCCGGCATCGCGCTCGGCATCCTCACCGCCGACTGCACGCCCATCCTCCTCGCCGACCCCGAGGCCGGCATCATCGGTGCCGCCCATGCCGGCTGGCAGGGCGCGGTCGACGGCATCGTCGGGAACACGGTCGAGGCCATGGCTGCGCTCGGCGCCGACCCGGCCCGCATCACCGCCGCCATCGGCCCTACCATCTCGGGGCCGAGCTACGAGGTGGGAGACGATTTCGTCGCCGCCCTCCGCACCCGCAATCCCGCGGCGCTCGCCCGCGTCTTTACCCCCCCAGGCGGCCGGCCGCACTTCGATCTGCCGGGCTTCGTCGGCGACTGCCTCGCCATGGCCGGCGTCACGCAGGTCACCGACCTTGCGCTCTGCACCTATGCCGACCCGCGCTTCTTCTCCCATCGCCGCGCCACCCATGAAGGCACGACCACCGGCCGCCAGATCGCCGTCATCCTGCGCCGCTGACCGCCCGACTAGGCAATTGTGACGATCCTGCAAATGCCTCGTTGCACCCCGGCACGCCCCGATATAACAAGGCCGCGACAACGGGATGCGGGCAGCTTGCCGGCACGACGAGCGAGGTTCGCACGATGAAACTGGTCACCGGCAACTCCAACCGCGCCCTGGCCGAAGCCGTCGCGGACTATCTCGAGCTGCCGCTGACCGACTGCACCGTCAAGCGCTTCGCCGACAAGGAAATCTTCGTGGAGATCCACGAGAACGTCCGCGGCGAGGACGTCTTCATCCTGCAGTCCACCTCCTATCCGGCCAATGACAACCTGATGGAGCTGCTGATTCTCAGCGACGCGCTCCGCCGCTCCTCGGCCCGCCGGATCACCGCCGTCATCCCCTATTACGGCTATGCCCGGCAGGATCGCAAATCCACGCCCCGCACGCCGATCTCGGCCAAGCTGGTCGCCAACCTCATCACCGAGGCCGGCGTCAACCGCGTGGTGACGCTCGACCTGCACGCCGCCCAGATCCAGGGCTTCTTCGATATCCCCACCGACAATCTCTATTCGGCCCCGGTCATGGTGCGCGACATCCGCCAGCACTACGATACCGACAAGCTGATGATCGTCTCCCCGGACGTCGGCGGCGTCGCCCGCGCCCGCGCCATCGCGCAGCGCATCGGGGCCGATCTCGCCATCGTCGACAAGCGCCGCCCCCGCGCCGGCGTCTCGGAAGTCATGAACATCATCGGCGACGTCTCGGGCCAGGCCTGCATCCTCATCGACGACATCGTCGATTCGGGCGGCACGCTGGTCAACGCCGCCGAGGCGCTGTTGAAGGCGGGTGCGCGCGAGGTTTCCGCCTACATCACCCATGGCGTGCTCTCCAACTCCGCCCATGAGCGGGTCGCCGGCTCCAAGCTCAAGGAACTGGTGATCACCGATTCCATCGCCGAGACCGATGGCGTGCGCTCCGCGCCCAACATCCGGCGCGTCTCGATCGCCCCGCTGATCGGCGAGGCCATCGCCCGCACCGCAAGCGAGCAATCCGTCTCCAGCCTTTTCGACTAGGCTCTCAGGCCACTTCGGCCCGCTTGATGTCCTCGGCGAACGTCGCGCGATTGCGCCCGGCGGTCTTGGAGGCATAGAGCGCCGCATCGGCCGTCTCGATCAGGTCCTCGAGATCCGCGCCCGCGCCCTGGTGCAGGGCCACGCCCATCGAGACGGTCACCCGCGGCAGGATCTGGTTGCCATGCGAGAGCGGCAGCGCCGCGATGCCCGCGATCAGTTCGGCGATCTTGGCCTCGGCATCCTCCCGGTCCGCCTCGCGCAGCAGCAGCACGAACTCCTCCCCGCCATAGCGGAACATCCAGTCGCCCTGCCTGATGTGGTTCTGCAGATAGTCGGCCACAGCCACCAGCGCCACGTCGCCCGCCGCATGCCCGTGCAGATCGTTGAACCGCTTGAGATGGTCGATGTCGAGCATCACCACGGCCATCGAGCGGTTGAACCGCGCGGCGAGCGCCAGTTCCTTGTTGGCCACCACTTCGAGATAGCGGCGGTTGAACGCATTGGTCAGCGGATCGCGGATCGATTGCTCGTTCAGCGTCTCGCGCAGGCGCATGTTGGCCAGCGTCAGCCCCAGCTGGCGCGCCACCATCTCCACATGCCCGATGTCCTGGCCTTCGCCCGCCGCGCGGCGCGTCAGGCTCAAAAGCCCCAGCGTCTCCCCCTGCGCCACCAGTGGCACGCAGATGGTGTCGTCATGGGCCGTGCTGCCGAAATGCTCGCAGAGCGGCGCATGCCCACCTTCCTCATGCTCATGGGTCTGCCCGCGCCGGAGCGCCCAGCAATCGTCGGGCAGGAACACTTCCACGTCGCTCACATCACCCCAGCGGCCCAGCACCACCAGCTGGTTGCGCGAGGCCGCATAGAGCGAGAGCGTCCCGCTGTGATTGGGGAAGAGCGTCTTGAGGAAGACGCCACTGAGCTTGCCGACCTCATCGAGCGAATTGCAGCTCTGCAGGAAATTGCTCGCCTCGTTGACCATGCCGATGAGCTTCCGCTCCCGCTCCAGCATCCGCATGTTCGCATCGAGCGAATCCGCATAGCTCGCGATCTCGGTCGCCGCCGCGTTGCGCCGCGCCAGTTCGCGCCGCATGAAGAAGTAGATCACCCCGAGCAGCACCAGCGCCGCGAGCACGAAGGTGCCGCCGGTGGCGTAGGTCGAGTATTCGGCGAGCCGATAGACGTCCTGGCGTTCGGCCAGAAGCCGCGCTTCTTCCGCTTCCATTTCGCTGAGCGCGGTGCGCAGCGCGTTCATCACCATGCGCCCATTGTCCTCGGCGATCAGCGCGGTCGCGGCGGCGCGGTCGCGCCCGGCAAAGGCGGTAAGGATGCCATCGAGGTCGGCGAGCTTTTCGGCCACCAGCGCCTCGACCCGCTGCATGCGGGCGGTCTGGTCGGGATTGTCCGAAACGGTCTGCCTCAGTGCTTCGAGCGTCGCATCGAGCCGCAGCAGCGCCTGGTGATAAGGCTCGAGATAGCGGTTGTCGGCGGTAATGATGTAGCCGCGCTGGCCGGTCTCGGCGTTCACGAGCTCGGTCAGCGTCTCGCTCGTCAGCCGCTGCGCCTTGAGGCTATGGGTCACCCAGTCCGTGGCTTCTGCGAGCCGCGACAGGCTGAAGAGAAAGAGCGCGCTGTTGGCCAGCACCAGCCCCAGCATGATGAGCACGACGAGCCGCCCCGAGACGCGGCGCAGCAAGGATGGAGCCCTGGCGTTGAGAGGCGAGATAGTCATGTTGGTGAGCCCTGACGCGACCCGTTTGACGTCACGATGGGCCCCACATGTTACCGCCGTCTTGCTTTGGCAAGCCCGGGCGGTCCATCGCCGCAGGGATGGTTAATGTCCCGTGCTGCGGCGCCTTTCGCTTTGACTATTCCCTAACAGGTCCCCTTGCTCTATACACCCCGCCCATGAAGCGCTCGTCACCCCTGGAGGACGGGCGCGCGATCTATGAGAGCATGGGTCGCACCAACCGGAATGGATATCCAATGGCTGCCGAATTGAATGCAAAGGCGCGGAGCGGAGTGGGCAAGGGGGCCGCTCGGGCACTGCGTCGCGAAGGTCTGATCCCCGCCGTGATCTACGGCGACAAGAAGCCCCCGCTGACCATCTCGATCGCCTACAAGGATGCCATGAAGCGCATCTATGCAGGCGGCTTCCTCTCCCACGTCATCACCGTCGACGTGGACGGCGAGAAGCACCAGGTGATCCCGCGCGATTACCAGCTCGACCCCGTGCGTGATTTTGCCATGCATGTCGACTTCCTGCGCGTCACCGCCGGCTCGCGGATCGACGTCGAAGTGCCCGTGCATTTCGACAATGAAGAGCAGAGCCCCGGCCTCAAGCGCGGCGGCACGCTCAACATCGTGCGCCACACCGTCGAGCTCTCCTGCCCGGCCGATGCGATCCCCGAAGAGATCCGCGTCGATCTCACCGGCACCGAGATCGGCGATTCGATCCACATCTCCGCGGTCAAGCTGCCGCGCAATGTGGAGCCGACCATCAAGGACCGCGATTTCACCGTCGCGACCATCGTTGCACCCTCTGCCCTGAAGTCGTCCGAGAGCGGCGCCGAAGGCGAAGAGGGCGGGGACGAAGAGTAAGCCTTTTGCGGGGGCGGCCTCCGGGCCGCCCCTGTATACCGGAGACGCCCGATGCATCTGCTCGTTGGCCTCGGCAATCCGGGGGACCAGTATCGCGCCAACCGGCACAATATCGGCTTCATGGCGATCGATGCCATTGCCCGCCAGCACACCTTTTCTCCCTTCCGCCAGAAATTCTCCGGCCTCCTCGCCGAAGGCGAGGTCGAGGGTCGGCGTGTCCTGCTGCTGAAGCCGCAGACTTTCATGAACCGCTCGGGCGACAGCGTCGCCTCCGCGGTCAAGTTCTACAAGCTCGAACTGTCCGCGGTCACCGTCATCTATGACGAGCTCGACCTCGCCCCCGGCAAGGTCCGCGTCAAGACCGGCGGTGGCAATGGCGGGCACAATGGTCTGCGCTCGATCGATCCGCAGATCGGCGTCGGCTACCGGCGGGTCCGGCTCGGCATCGGGCATCCGGGCCACAAGGAGCTGGTCAACCGCCACGTGCTGGGCGATTTCGCCAAGGCCGATGCGGACTGGCTCGATCCCCTCCTCGAGGCACTCGCCGACAATATCGGCCTCCTGCTCGAGGGCAATGAATCGGGCTTCATGAACAAGCTCGCCCTTGCCGGCGGCGAAGAATCCCCGGCAAAACCCGCGCGGCCTGCCCAGAGCCACGTCCGGGCCGCCCGGCCCCGGCCTGCCCAGGTCGAGCCGCCCCAGTCCGGCCCGATGGCCGCCATGCTCAAGAAGCTTCTCGGCGACAAGTCCGGCTGATCCCGGCCGCCACATTGACATCGCCGCCCCTCCGCACGACGTGCAGCGGCAACAAAGGTTTGGAGACACCCCATGGGTTTCAAATGCGGCATCGTCGGCCTGCCCAATGTCGGCAAGTCGACCCTGTTCAACGCCCTCACCCGCACTGCCGCCGCCCAGGCCGCCAATTTCCCCTTCTGCACCATCGAGCCGAACGTGGGTGAGGTCTCGGTGCCCGATGCGCGCCTCGACACGCTCGCCAGGGTCGCCAAATCCGCCTCCGTCATCCCCGCCCGCATGAGCTTTGTGGACATTGCCGGGCTCGTCAAAGGCGCAAGCCAGGGCGAAGGCCTCGGCAATCAGTTCCTCGCCAATATCCGCGAGTGCGACGCGGTCATCTACGTGCTGCGGTGCTTTGAGGATCCCAACATCATCCACGTCTCGGGCCGGGTCGATCCGCTCGCCGATGCCGAGATCGTCGAGACCGAGCTGATGCTCGCCGATCTCGAAAGCCTCGAAAAGCGTGTGTCGGGCCTCGAGAAGAAGGCCAAGCAGAACGACAAGGACGCCAAGGTCGCCCTCGATCTCATCGCGCGCAGCCTCGCCGTCCTTCGCGACGGCCGCCCCGCCCGTCACGTCGAGCGGTCCGAGGAGGAGGAGAAGCCCTTCCGCGAACTGCAGCTCCTCACCGCCAAGCCCGTGCTCTATGTCTGCAATGTCGACGAAGGCTCCGCGGCCGACGGCAATGCGATGACCGAGAAGGTCCGGGCCTATGCCGAGGCCAATGGCGCGGGCGCCGTCGTCATCTCTGCCGAGATCGAGAGCCAGCTCGCCCAGCTCTCGGACGAGGAGCAGGCCGAGTTCCTCTCCTCGATCGGGCTCGAGGAACCCGGCCTCAACAAGCTCATCCGCGCCGGCTACGCGCTGCTCGGGCTTCAGACCTATTTCACCGCCGGACCCAAGGAAGCCCGCGCCTGGACGATCACTTCCGGCACCCGCGCCCCGCAGGCAGCAGGCGTCATCCATTCCGATTTCGAGCGCGGTTTCATTCGCGCCCAGACCATCGCCTATGACGATTACGTCGCGCTCGGCGGCGAGGTCCCGGCCAAGGAGGCCGGAAAGGCCCGCGACGAAGGCAAGGACTATGTCGTGCGCGACGGCGACGTCATGCTGTTCAAGTTCAACACCTGAGCCATGAACCCCGTCACCGCAGGCCGGCGCCATTTCGAGGATCTTGCCGAGGGCGAGGTGATCACGCTCGGCGAGACGGCTGTCAGCCGTGAGATGATCATCGCCTTCGCGCGCGAATTCGATCCCCTGCCCTTCCACCTCGACGAGAAGGCCGCGAAGGCCTCCCTCCTCGGCGGGCTCGCCGCCAGCGGCTGGCAGACGGGCGCGCTCACCCTGCGCATGCTGGTGGATACCTTCCTCGGCCAGATCGCCGCCATGGGCGGGCTCGGCTTCACCGACCTCAAATGGCGCCGCCCCGTCATGGTGGGCGACACCATCGGCGGCACCGCGACGATCACCGGGCTCCGCCGCTCGGCGAGCCATCCGGACTGGGGCATCATGACCCTCGCCATCGCCGTATCCAACCAGAAGGGCGAACCGGTGATGACCATGACGCTCTCGAGCATGGTCGCGACCCGCCCGTCCGGCGATGGCGAGCCCCGCCCCACCCCGCAGCAGCCCTATGATCTCCCCTCGGGCCATATGGGGGCGCCCCGATGACCCGCTGGTTCGAGGACATCGTCATCGACGAGCCGCACGATCTGGGCACCCACACCTTCACCGAAGCCGAGATCCTCGCCTTCGCAAAAGCCTACGATCCGCAATATCTGCACGCCGATCCCGAGCTCGCCCGCCATGGCCCCTTTGGCGGCCTCGTCGCCTCCGGCTGGCACACCGTCAGCATCGGGCACCGCAAGATGGTCGACGCGCTCTTTGCAGAGGAGGAGCGCCTGCGCGCGGAGGGCCTCGAGCCCGGCGTCTCTGGCCCATCCCCCGGCGTCAACCGCATGGATTTCACGGCCCCCGTCCGCCCCGGCGACACCGTTCGCTACACCCTCACCGTCACCGACAAGCGCCCCTCGAATTCCATTCCGGGCTGGGGGCTGCTCTTCAACCGCCTCGATGCTGTCAATCAGGACGGGCTGCAGGTCTATCACGCCGAGCTCGTCGGCTTTTCAAAGCTGCGCGATTACCGGCCCGGCCTCGGCGAGCGGGCATATCTGGCGTTGACCCGCCTGCCGTTCGTGGGAAAGTTGCTGCGTCGCTAACCGATTCGGAAGTGCCATGCGCCGCACGAGCCTGCTGATCGCCCTCATCGCCCTCTCCGTCGCCCCCGGCCTGGCACACGCCCAGGAATACCGCGGCAATTGGGGCTGCCGGGCCAATGTCGATGGCGCGAAGGCCGGGCTCCTCAGCATCATCGCGGGCAATTACGCCTATGCCTCGGCAAATTTTGGCTCCACCGCCTCAGGCACCGGCACCGCCGAGCTCTATGCCGACGGCGTCATGTTCACGAGCGGCAATTTGCTTGCCAATGCCGGCATCGAGGCGGCGCGCCTCACCACCGACGCCAATGGCGGCCCGCTGCTCTCGCTGACCTCGCCCGATCGCGAAATCCTCACCTGCACGCCGCGCTGAACCGCGGGCACGCTCTCTCCGCTCAGTGCCCCTCGAAAGGGATTAACGCCTCGACGGCGACATCCATCGCGCGCAGCTTCTCGGCCCCGCCGAGATCGAAGAGGTCGATCACGAACCCCGCATGCGCCACCCTTGCGCCCGTCCGGCGCAACAGGCCCGCTGCCGCGACCGCCGTTCCGCCCGTCGCGATCAGATCGTCGATGAGCAGCACATTGTCGCCCGCCCCCAGCACGTCGGCATGGATCTCGATGGTGTCGACCCCATATTCGAGCGCATAGTTCTGCCCGATGGTCTCTCCGGGCAGCTTGCCCGATTTGCGCACCGGCACGAACCCCACCCCGAGCGCGATGGCGACGCCCGCCCCGAAGATGAAGCCCCGCGCCTCGATCCCCGCGACATGGGTGATCCCCGC
Source organism: Arsenicitalea aurantiaca (assembly GCF_003994485.1). Lineage (GTDB taxonomy): Bacteria > Pseudomonadota > Alphaproteobacteria > Rhizobiales > Devosiaceae > Arsenicitalea > Arsenicitalea aurantiaca. The sequence goes on along the minus strand of NZ_RZNJ01000001.1, from coordinate 645,070 downwards.
GCCGCGATGGGTCTCGGCCAGCCGCTCGACCGCCTCCCGGAACCCCTCGGGATGCTCGATCAGCGTCGTGATGTCGCGAAAGAGGATTCCGGCTTTCGGATAGTCGGGAATGGAGCGCACGAGGGCCTTGAGATCAAGCGGCATGGGTCGGTCCGGTCGGTTGAAGATCCGGAGCGAATTGACCTCATGATGGGCCCACACGCAAGGGCCGAGCCGCTCGCGGATGCCGGTTTTGCCCGTCCCCTCAGTCGATCCGCTTGCGCGGAACGATGCGGCGCGCGACCACTCCGGCGGTGTAGGCCGCGCCGAGCGCCGCCTCGGTCACCATGGCTCGGGTGCGCGGATTGGTTGCCGCGGCCCGGATCCCGGCCCGCAGCACCGGGTTGCGCGCCACCGTCATGGCGAGCCCGATAGCGGTGAAGGCAACTCTGGCAACCGACATCGATATCCCTTTCCGATTCCCCGTTGGCCCCGCTTTGAGCACGCGGATCGGGCAGAAGTGTGCCCGCCTCCCGCCGCGCCTGCAAGAGGCCCCGGCCCTCGGAGCCTTCACGAATTGAAAAGGGGCCCCACAGGGCCCCTTCTCGCACTCTTCTGGTCCGGTCCTCAGGCCCGTGCGTCGCGCTCGACGTCGTCGGGCGAGGGATTGCGGTGCTTCACATTGGCCCAGAGCTTGTTCTTGACGAAGTAGAGCAGGCCCGCAAACAGGATGAGGAAGGTGATCACCCGGAAGCCGGCTTCCTTGCGTGCCACCAGATGGGGCTCGGCTGTCCACATCAGGAAGGCCGAGAGGTCCGTGGCATACTGGTCGAGCGTTTCCGGAACGCCCTCGCCCTCATAGGTGACGAGACCGTCCTGCAGCGGCGGCGCCATGGAGATCAGGTGCCCCGGGAAATAGTCGTTGTAGTACTGGCCCGGCTGCAGCTCGATGCCCTCGGGCGGCTCACGATAGCCCATCAGCAGCGCGTGGATATAGTCTGGGCCGCCTTCGGAATAGCCGGTGAAGTAGTTGAACGCCCAGTTGGGGAACGGCTCGTAGATGCCGCGTGCCTTGGCGATCACCGAGAAGTCGGGGGGATAGGCCCCGCCATTGGCGTCACGGGCTTCCTGCTCGTTGGCGAACGGGGTCGGGAAGCGGTCGGCAGGGACGCCGGGGCGCACGCCGCCTTCGGCTGCCGGATCGACGATCTGATACTCGGCCGCCAGCGCTCGCACCTGCGCCTCCGAGAAGCGGGGGCCACCCGGCTCGGAGAGGTTGCGGAAGGCGATCAGCCGCATGCCGTGGCAGCTCGCGCAAACTTCCCGATAGACCTGGAAGCCGCGCTGCAGCTGGTTCTCGTCATAGGTGCCGAACGGACCGGCGAAGGTCCAGCTCTGCTTGGGCACCAGCGGCCCGCCGGGCTCGGCGGCGGTGGCCGGAGCCACCAGCGCCATCGCGCCGACAAGAGCTGCCAGAATGGTTTTGAACTTGAACATTCCGTTTGCCTCGTCGTCGCTTAATGGGCCTTGCCGAGCACGCTCTCGGAGATGCTGGCCGGCAGGGGCCGGGGCGTCTCGATGCGCGACAGGAGCGGCAGGATGATCAGGAAGTAGGCGAAGTAGTAGGCCGTCGAGATCTTGGCGAGCAGCACGTAGATGCCCTCGGCCGGCTGCGCACCCAGATAGGTGAGCACGAGGAAGTTCACCACGAACAGCCAGTAGAAGATCTTGAACATCGGCCGGAACGTGCCCGAGCGCACCCGCGACCGGTCGAGCCAGGGCAGGAAGAACAGGATCACGAGTGAACCGGCCATGGCGATCACGCCACCGAGGCGGCTGTCGATGAACAGCACGTTGAAGTCGATGGCACGCAGGATCGTGTAGAAGGGCAGCAGGTACCATTCGGGCACGATGTGCGCCGGCGTGATCTGGGCATTGGCCTGGATGTAGTTGTCCGGGTGCCCGAGGATGTCCGGCGCAAAGAACACGAACCATGCGAAGGGGATGAAGAACACCACGATCGCGAACAGGTCCTTCATCGTGTAGTACGGATGGAAGGGCACCGTGTCGCGGCTGGACTTCACGTCCACCCCGATCGGGTTGTTGTTGCCCGGCACGTGCAGCGCCCAGATGTGCAGCACGACCACTGCGGCCACGACGAAGGGCAGCAGGTAGTGCAGCGAGAAGAAGCGGTTGAGCGTCGGGTTGTCCACCGCAAAGCCGCCACGCAGCAGCTGCAGCAGGGGCTCACCGGCAACCGGCACTGCCGAGAAGATGTTGGTGATCACCGTCGCACCCCAGAAGCTCATCTGGCCCCAGGGCAGCACGTAGCCCATGAAGGCGATGGCCATCACGAGGATGAAGATGATGACGCCGAGCATCCAGAGGATCTCGCGGGGCGCCTTGTAGGAGCCGAAATAAAGCCCGCGGAAGATGTGGATGTAGAGCGCAACGAAGAACATCGAGGCGCCCACCGCGTGGGTGGCCTGGATGATGCGCCCGCCATTGACGTCGCGGCGGATGTGCTCGACCGAGTCGAAGGCGAGATCGATATGCGGGGTGTAGTGCATCGCGAGCACGATGCCGGTGACAATCTGCACCACCAGCATGATCGCGAGGATCGCCCCGAAGGTCCACCAGTAGTTGAGGTTCTTCGGGGTGGGGAAGTCCATCAGGTGCTCTTTGGCGAACCTGACCAGCGGCAGCCGCTCATCCACCCATCTTTCGACGGGACCGGTGGGGCTGTAGTTGGATTCGTGCGATGACATCTGAGTTTGCCCCCTTAGCCGATCCGAACCATGGTGTCGGACAAGAATTCGTATTCCGGAACCACGAGATTGGTCGGCGCGGGGCCCTGGCGGATGCGCCCGGCGGTGTCGTAGTGCGACCCGTGGCAGGGGCAGAACCAGCCATCGTAATTGCCCGATTCCCCGACCGGCACGCAGCCCAGATGGGTGCAGTTGGCGATCATGATCAGCCACTGCTCATGGCCTTCCTTGACGCGCTGGTCGTCGCTCTCGGGGTCCTTGAGTTCGCTCAGGGGCACCGCGCGTGCCTCTTCGATCTCGGCGGCGGTACGGTGCCGCACGAAGACCGGCAGGCCGCGCCAGATGATGGTCACCGACGAACCCTCGGCGATCGAGGACACGTCGAAATCGACCTGCGCGAGCGCCAGCACCGAGGCGTCCGGGTTCATCTGGTTGATCAGCGGCCAGACGGCTCCGGCCACGCCCACTGCCCCGACGGCGCCCGTGGCGACGTAGAGGAAGTCGCGCCGCGACGCCTTGGGTGTATGGGTATTGGCAGTATCAGATTGCGTTGCCACTCTAGTATATCCCCGAACGATGAGTGATCGGCGTTTCGGCTCGCATCCGGCCGGGCCGAAAGGCAGCCATAGGCCAGCGCTCGCCCCAGGCGCCGCGCGATTTGGCGTTCTTTTTGCACTCTCCTTATGACTTGTCCAGCCTGCCAAAGGGTGACTTGCCTTATCTGCGACACTATACCCACTCCCTCGGGCGGCCCGCATGCGGTGCAAGGGGCGGCCCCCTCCTCCACCGGCTCTCCCGAGAAGACGATGCCCCTGGCTCTCGCCCTCTATCAGCCCGATATCGCCCAGAACACCGGCACCCTGCTGCGCCTTGGCGCGTGTATGGGGATCGAGGTGCACGTCATCCACCCGACCGGCTTTCCCTTCTCCCGCCAGGCCCTCCGGCGCAGCGGGCTCGACTATCTCGACCACGTCGCACTCGTCGAGCATGTGAGCTTCGCCCGGTTCTCGGATTGGTGCGAGGCCGAAGGGCGCCGACTCGTCCTTCTCACCACGCGGGCAGAGACGTCCGCCTATGCCTTTTCCTATGCGCCCGCCGATGTCCTCATGGTGGGCCGCGAAAGCGCCGGCGTGCCCGATGATGTCGCGGCCCGCGCCGATGCCCGCATCCGCATCCCGATGCGGTCCGACTTGCGCTCGATCAATGTTGCCCTCGCCGCAGCGATGGTAGTGGGCGAAGCCGGACGCCAGACCGATTTGTTTCAAGGATTGTCATGACCCTCCCCCAGGATATCGAAGACAAGAAAGCCAGTGCCGCCACATGGTTCAGGGCGCTGCGCGACACCATCTGCGCACGCCTCGAAGAGCTCGAGGATGCCGTCGCGGGCCCCCATGCCGATCGCGAGCCCGGCCGCTTCGTGCGCGAACCCTGGAGCCGCACCGATCACACCGGCGCGCCGGGCGGCGGGGGCGAAATGTCCATGCTCCACGGACGCGTCTTCGAAAAGGCGGGCGTCCACATCTCGACCGTCCACGGCCAGTTCTCGCCCGAATTCGCCCGCCAGATGCCGGGCACGGAGGAAGGCGCGAGCTTCTGGGCTTCGGGCATCTCGCTCATCGTGCACCCCTGGAACCCCAACGTGCCGGCGGTGCACATGAACACCCGCATGGTCGTCACCGGCAGGCAATGGTTCGGCGGCGGGGCCGACCTCACCCCCGTGCTCGAGCGGCGCCGCACCCAGGACGATCCCGACACCATCGCCTTCCACGAGGCGATGGAGGCCGCCTGCACGGGCCATGCCGGGGTCAGCTACGAGAAGTACAAGGCCTGGTGCGACGAGTACTTCTACCTCCCCCACCGCAAGGAGCCGCGCGGCATTGGCGGCATTTTCTACGATCACCACAATTCGGGCGACTGGGATGCCGACTTCGCCTTCACCCAGTCGGTCGGGCGGAGCTTCGCCGATATCTATCCCCGCCTCGTGCGCGCCAATTTCGAATCGCCATGGACCGAGGCGGACCGGCACGAGCAGCTCGTCCGGCGCGGCCGCTATGTCGAGTTCAACCTGCTCTATGATCGGGGCACCATGTTCGGGCTGAAGACCGGCGGCAACGTCAATTCGATTCTCTCCTCCATGCCGCCCGAGGTCAGGTGGGAATAGTCGCCCCTGCCCCACTGGCCTGCCTTCATGTCTCCTCGTCCCGCGGGCGGAACGATCCGGCCCGCCGGGGCTTGATCCAGTGTGCCGGGTCATTCGGCACACCAACGCATAGGAGGTTTCCATGAAGCAGTTCGAATGCGGGTCGCTCGTGCCCGGCTGCAGCTGGCACACCGAAGCGGAAGAGAGTGCCGAGGTCGTCAAGCGCGCCGCCGAACATTTGCGCGTCGCCCATGGCGAGACCGTGATTCGCCCCGAGATGGTCGAGCGGATCAAGGAACGCACGCACGAGGCCGGGGATAACCGGCACTGACCGGCCGGAAGAAACGGGCTGTGCCGCCGGCCAGCGTGCCGGCGGTGCAAGTTTTCAAATTTCGTGTAATTTCACTGCAAATTTGATGAGCGTTTCGCGCTCAAGCGTGAAGCCGCTCTCTATCCATTTCTGCTCGAGTTTTCGCAGGATCCGCCCCATTTCAGGGCCCGGCGACACGCCGATCCGGACCATATCGCCCCCCGATACCGGAAATCTCGGGACGGAAATCCCTTTTCTCTCAAAGACTTGCTGGTTTATTGCGCCCGCATCCGCGCCCGGGCGCAGGCAGAGCAGCCGCACCGCATCACCGATCGCCTGCGGAAACCGATACCGCGCCTCATCGACCGCGCCGCGAGCCAGAAGATCAATGGTTTCAAGAACTTGACCTGCTTCGAGCAGCTCCGCATTGGAGAGCCGCCACGCTCGCCGCAGCCCCCCTTCCCCCATCGCATCGAGGAAAATCGCCAGCCGCCCCGCCAGTGTTGGAGCCGGGTTACCCTCCTCGTAAGCCTCTGCGCACGCTAGCCTTTCTGCCCCGAGAGCGATGATGCCGATGCTCTCCATCAGCCGCAGAACCCACCCGATCCGCGGCAGCGTCAGGAGCCGCTTCATCTCCGCGCCAACGCGTTCGGCCGAAAGCCCCCCGAGCGTCCCCGCCGCCCGCGCCACGGCAGAAAACCCTTCGTTTTCAACGCCGAAGGGCGTCCCATACCCCGCCGCGAACCTGAAGAAGCGATAGACTCGGAGCCTATCCTCCGCGATCCGCCGGTCCGCATCCCCTACGAACCGCACCCGCCCCGCCGCCAGATCCTCGAGCCCCCCGAGCGGATCGTAGAGCCGTCCCGCCGCGTCGGCATAAAGCGCGTTCATCGTGAAATCCCGCCGCTCGGCATCCCGCACCCAATCGGTCCCGAACCGCACGACCGCATGCCGCCCATCGGTCTCGACATCCTCGCGGAGCGTCGTGACTTCTGCGAGGAAGTTCCCCGACTTCAGTGTCACCGTCCCATGTGCAATTCCTGTCGGAAATGCAGCAATTCCAGCAGCTTCTGCGCGCCCCACGACCTCGTCGGGCAGGAGTTCGGTCGCCAGATCGACGTCCGGCTGCGTCCGCGCCCGTCCGATCAGCGTGTCCCGAACCACCCCGCCCACCGCCCGCGTGCGGCCCTCTTCTCCATCGAGCAAGGTGAAGACCGCCCGCGCCTCCGGCGCAGTCAGCCAGGAAGCCCCTGCAAGTCGGGGGTCGGGCTCCCTCACGGCACGAGCTCCGCAGCAAGCGCCAGATCACGGAAGCGCCGGGTGAGATTGGCCGTGATCCCCCAGATCCTGTGGCCGTCATGGTCGATCTGATAGCTCGTCCGCTCCTGCCCGCCACGCATGATACGAAAGGTGCCATAGGTCTCGAGCCGCGCCAGCCGCGCCAGCGGAACCTCGAAAACGTCGCTCACCTCCCGCGGATTGGGCACGAAGGGCGCTGATGGCTCCACGAGCGCAACGACGGGCGTGATCAGATAATTCGTCCCGGTGAAATAATGTGGCAGAAAGCCCAGAATCCGGGCTTCTTCCGGCGCGAGCGCCACCTCCTCATGGGCCTCGCGCAAGGCGGCCGCCGCGGCGTCCTCGTCCTCTGGGTCGATCTTCCCGCCCGGAAACGCCACCTGCCCCGAATGCGCCCTCAGCGTGCTCGACCGCTCGGTATAGAGCACGGTGAATCCGGCTTCGCGCCTGACGAGCCCGATCAGCACGGCAGCCTCGACCGGGGGGCGGTCGAAGGCACTATCCGGCATCCAGTCGGGCATGAGCGCGGTATCGGGCCCGATCATCTCGGGCCTGCTCAGCAGGCGGCGCGAGAGCCGCGTGATACCGGAGTCGTCGAGACGCACCCGTTCAGCTCCGTGATCCGGCCCCGAAGGCGGCGATGGGCCCCTCGAGCCTGTCCACCAGGCTCGGATCGTCAGAGTGCAGAAGAACGCGCGTAGGATCAACGGGCCCGGGGAAAATCACCCGCCCCTCGGGCACACGGACGAAGCCCAGAGGCCCGTAGTAATCGAAATCACCGACGAGCAGCACGAAGCGACCATCGCCCCGGCTCATGGCCAGCCGCACAACCTCGCGCGCAAGCAGCTTGCCTGCGCCGCGCTTGCGGAAATTGGGATGGGTTGCGAGTGGCCCGAGCAGATAGCCGTCGACGCCGCCGACGCTGATCGGCGTCATCCAGACCGAACCGCAGGGCACGCCGTTGACTTCGGCGATGAGGCTCAGCCCCGGATCGATCGGGAACCGTTCACGGACGCGGAATGCCGTACGCGCAAAGCGTCCGGGACCAAAGGCAATCGCCTGCAGATCGTCAACGAACGCATCGTCATCGCTGGTCGCGAGGCGAACGGTGGGCAAGCCGAGCGGCGGGAGCGCAGCGGCTGCATTCGCCGCCTGAAGGGAGGGGGTAAGCATCGGGAGATCCTGAACATGGCGCAGTGACAAACGTCCGGCGGCCCGAAAGGGTGCCGGAAAAAGAGGACCTGCTAGGGTCGTCGGCTCGTCATGGAAACCTTGTTCATCCTGGGCGCCTCCACGCCTTTTTTCGCAATAGCATCGGCGTCCCGACTCGTCCAAGGGAAAATCATCGGCAACACTCTGTTTTCGAGACCGCCACAAAGCCCCGGTTGGATTTGCCATCCCACCCCTTAAATAGGGCTGCATAACGACAAGTCAGAGCAGCATAAAAGGACAGGCAGTGGGACAGTTGATCGACGGGAAATGGTCCGACCAGTGGTATGATACCGAAAAGACCGGCGGCCGTTTCAAGCGCAGCGTTTCGGGATTTCGCAACTGGGTGACCCCCGATGGCGCCCCCGGCCCCTCGGGCGAAGGGGGCTTCGAGGCCGAGGCTGGGCGCTACCATCTCTATGTGTCCCTCGCCTGCCCATGGGCACACAGGACGCTCATCTTCCGTAAGCTCAAGGGCCTCGAAAAGTTCATCGATGTGTCCATCGTCGATGCCAAGATGCCCGACGAGACGGGCTGGACCTTTACCGGCGAGAGCTCGACGGGCGACGCCGTCAACGGCAAAGACTATCTCTGGCAGGTCTATACCGAGGCCGATCCCGATTATACCGGCCGGGTCACCGTCCCGGTCCTCTGGGACAAGAAGCGCAAGACCATCGTCTCGAACGAAAGCGCCGAGATCATCCGCATGTTCAACTCGGCCTTTGATGGCCTGACCGGCAATGAGGATGATTACTACCCAGAACCGCTGAGGGCCCGCATCGACGAGATCAACGCTCGGGTCTATGACGACATCAACAACGGCGTCTACAAGGCTGGTTTTGCGACGAGCCAGGAGGCCTATGACGAGGCCGTCACTGCGCTCTTCGATGCGCTCGACTGGGTGGAAGGCCTGCTCGGCGAGACGCCCTATCTCACCGGCGACACCATCACCGAGGCGGACTGGCGGCTCTTCACGACGCTGGTGCGGTTCGACGCCGTCTATGTCGGGCATTTCAAGTGCAATCGCCGTCGGATCGCCGATTACGAGCACATTTCGCACTATCTGAAGGCGCTTTACGAAGTGCCTGGGGTCAAGGAAACGGTCGATCTCGACCATATCCGCACCCATTACTACTGGAGCCACACCACCATCAATCCTCATCGGATCATTCCGATCGGGCCCGAACTGCCCTTCCTCGACTGATCTTCAGGCGTCCCGGCACAGCGCCGGGGCGCCTCAATACCCCCAGACGTCGCGTCTTGGCGCCCCGTCGAACACCTCGTCGATCCGCTGCGACGTCGCTGGCGTCAGCCCCTCGGGCAGGGCGCGCCGGTCGAACCATCCGAACTGTGCGATTTCTGCGTTAGCCTTGAACGGGAAGGCCTCCTCGAAGTCTCGGCAGACGAAGAAGGCCACGTGGTCGCGATTGGTGATCGCGCTGGTGTTGTGATAGAGCCCGAAGAGATCGAGCGTACCGGTCGGGCGATGCCCCGTTTCTTCGAGCACTTCGCGACGCGCGCTCTCTTCCACGGTTTCGCCGGGCTCGACTCCGCCCCCTGGGAACTGCCAACCCGGAATGTAGGTGTGGCGAATGAGGTAGATGCGCTCGCCATCCACCAGCATGACGCGCGTGCCCAGCGTCATGCGCCGCTTGATGCCGATGGCGGTGAGGAAGGCCTTGGTGCGCAAGCGTTGCCAGCGGGTCATCTGCATGGGTGGAGTCTCCTTGGGCCCATACGCTAGCACGACGCTGCGGCACGGGGACAAAATCGCCACCACTGCCGATTGCCCTTTATCTCCGTCCCCGACGCATGGCATTACGCCAGTGATGACCACGCTCGCCCATATTTCCGATATCCATCTGGCGCCCCTTCCGCCTGTCCCGCTCCGGGCACTCTTTTCAAAGCGTGTCACCGGTTACCTCAACTGGCGGATGAATCGCGAAAAGGCGATGAGCGGCGAAGGGCTGACCAATCTCGTCCGGCACATGCGCGAGCACCGCCCGGACGTGACCGCAGTCACGGGCGACCTCACCAATCTCGCCCTCGATGCCGAGATCAATACGGCCTACAACTGGCTCCAGACCGTGGGCGACCCGCGATCGGTTTGTGTATCGCCGGGAAATCACGACGCCTATGTGCGCGGGGCGCTGGAGAAGGCGCTCGATCGCTGGGGCCCCTATACCCGCGGCGAGACCGTGGACAAGTCGCCCTTCCCCTTCGTGCGTCGGCATGGCGAGCTTGCGGTCATCGTCTGCTCGAGCGCGGTGCCCACGGCGCCGCTGATGGCACGGGGCGAGTTCGACGATGCCCAGGCCGAGCGCCTTTCGCGTTGTCTCTCGCTGCTTGGCGAAGCGGGCTATTTCCGCGTCGTCCTCATCCATCACCCGCCCAATCTAGAGCTGCGCCACCCCCGGCTTGGGCTATGGGGCGCGCGCACCTTCCGCCAGGTGATCGCCCAGCAGGGCGCCGAGCTCATCCTGCACGGGCACACCCACAAATCCTCGATCTATGCGGTACCGGGCAAGACCGGCGACGTGCCGGTGGTCGGGGTTGCCGCCGCGGCGGCGGCGCAGAGCGTCCAGGCCGGTGACGATCCAGCGCGTTACAACCTTTTCAAGGTCGAGCGGCATGGCTCGGCCTGGTCATGCACCATGCGGGAGTTTGGTTTTCAGCGCCTCAGCACCGATATCGTGCTGCGACTGCAGCTGAGGATTTATTAGATGAACGCGCCCGTTCCGACCGTGTTTACGGTCTTTGCGCCGCATTTCGATGCAGAGCTCGGGATTGCACGCTTTGGCTATGCGCTGGGGGACCTTCATTTCGAAGAGCGCCTCGCTTTCCCTCCGGGCTGGAACGCCGAAAACGCGCACACTGAGGCGTTCGGCCGGATTCTCAACCTCACGGCGCTCGTCCTCGGGGTGAGCTATTTCAAGCTTCTGGCCCCCTTCACCATATCCGCCCCCACCATCGGGCTGACGCCCTCCGAGCGCGCCTTCATCCTCGATATCTACGAGAACGGTCTCGGCGAATTCTATGCCCGCAACGGGTTGAAGCGGTTCGGCCAGATCGCGCTCGAGACCCCCGATGCGGCGGCGGCGCCCGTCCCCGCGCCAAAACTTGCAGCGCGCACACTGCTTCCGATCGGGGGCGGCAAGGATTCTCTGGTCAGCGTGCAGCTGCTCGAAAGTGCCGAAATTCCCTTCACGCCCTTCGCGGTCAATCCCAAGGGGCCAATCCTGACGTCCATCGAAAAGATCGGCCTGCCCCCGCTTTACGTCACCCGAACCCTCGATCCGGAGATGATCCGTCTCTCCGGCACCCCCGGCTTTTACAACGGTCACGTGCCCTCGACCGCGATCAACTCGATGATCGCGAGCCTCGTCGCACTTCTCTATTCCTATGATCGCATCATCCTCTCCAACGAGCGGTCCGCGAGCGAGGGAAATGTCGTGTTCGATGGTCGCGAGGCCAATCATCAGCACTCGAAATCGCTCGATTTCGAGCGGCTGATCGCTGGTGTGCTGTCGGATGCGACGGGAGGAGGTCTGGGCTATTTTTCTCTCCTCCGGCCTTTTTCCGAGGCGCGCATCGCCGCGATCTTTGCCAGAGAGACGCGGTTCGACCGCGTATTTTCCAGCTGCAACCGCAATTTCCGCCTGTCGGGACATGATGGCCCCCTTTGGTGCGGCAATTGCCCGAAATGCCACTTCGTCTTCCTCATTCTTGCGCCCGCCATGGAAAAACCGCGCCTTCTCGGCATTTTCGGGCGAAATCTCCTCGATGACGCGGATAAGGAAGCGGCCTATCGCGAGCTGACCGGCCTAGCCGGGCAGAAGCCATGGGAGTGCGTGGGAGAAATCCTCGAGGCTGCAGCCTGCCTATATCGGCTTTCCGAGCAAGCGGAATGGGCAGATGACGTCATTGTTTCAAGACTTAAGGGCGATCTCTTGACTCACTACGGCAGGCCGGCGCTCGAGCGCGCCTATGAGGAGCTGATGGCGGACAGTCCGGACCACCTCGTGCCTTCATCTCTCGCATCCCGGATGGGTCTCGATGCAGCTTAACGGACCCGTCCTGCTTTATGGAGCGGGCCGGGAAGCGCGGTCGACCCGTGCGTACCTGTCCCGCCAGGCGCCCGCCGCCCAGGTGTTCGTCACCGTCGACAGCGGCGCAGCCGACATCGATGATGCTACCCAGATCGCGCCCGATGAAGCTGACCGGCTCGTTGCACGAGGCGCCCTCGCGCTGATCGTCAAAAGCCCCGGCGTGCCGCTCTACAAGCCGTTCTTTGCTGCAGCACGCGAGGCCGGCATCCCGGTCACGTCCAACCTCAATCTTTGGGGCGAGCGCTACCGGGCCGGTCGGCAGGTGATCGCGATCACCGGCACCAAGGGCAAATCCACCACGGCAACGTTGACCCAGCTGATGCTCCATCATTCCGGTGTCGATACGGGCCTTGCCGGCAATGTGGGCTTGGCGCCGCTCGAGATCGCCGACAAGCATCCCACCATCGTCTTCGAGCTCTCCTCGTATCAGACTGCCGACATCGCTTTCTCGCCCGACCTTGCGGGGCTCACCAATCTCTACCCCGAACATGTGGACTGGCATGGCAGCGTCGAGCGCTACTACGCCGACAAGCTCAACCTCTTCACGCGCGGCCCAGTGGAGCTCGCTCTTGGAGAACAGGACGGGCTTCTGGCCCGGATTGCCGCCGATCTCGGCCCCGTCCGCGCCCTGCGCCCGCTGGCGCCTGCCGTTGACGAGGTGATCGTTGATACCGTCGCCGGATCGCGGCTGCGTGGAGCGCACAACCTGGGCAATGCACGACTTGCCGCCCGGCTTGCCATCGCCGCGGGCGCGACGCTCGATGGCATCGTCGCGGGTGTCGGTGCGTTCGCGCCCCTCCCCCACCGCCTCGAGGAGCACCGGATCGGCGGGCTGGTCTTCGTCAACGATTCCATAGCGACGACGCCGGAAGCGACCAAAGCGGCGCTTGCCGCCTATCGCGGCTATCGCATCGCGCTGATCGGGGGCGGCCACGAACGCCAGCAGGATTATGCGGAGCTGGCCACGCTCCTCGCGCCGCACGGGGTGACGACGCTCGTCTGCCTTCCCGTTACCGGCGCCCGGCTCGCAGAGGCGACCCGCTCTGCTGCGCCCCATATCGAGGTCATCGCCGCTGCAGACCTCGAAGAGGGCATGTTGACGCTCGGGACGCTCAAGAACCGTTTTGACGCGGTGATCCTGTCGCCGGGCGCACCGAGCTACAACCAGTTCAAGAATTTCGAGGAACGCGGGACGCGCTTCGTCGCCCTTGCCTCGCAGATCTTCGGATAGTCAGGCGGGCTGCAGCTCTGGCCGAACTTCCTCGAGTTCGATAAGGGCCCCGTCGAAATCGGCCGGATCGAGAAAAACCACCGGCCGTCCATGTGCCCCGACGCGCACCGGGCCGAGTACGCGCACTCCGGCATCCTTCATCGCCTCCAGCGACGAGGCGATGTCGGGCACTTCGTAACAGATATGGTGCAGCCCGCCCTGTGGGCGCCTTTCGAGAAACCGGGCGATCGGCGAGGCGCCATCGAGGGGCTCCATAAGCTCGACTACCGAATTTTCGAGTGTCACAAAGGCGATCCTGACGCCGTGCTCCAGGAGCGTGGTCGCTTCGCCCACATCCGCACCGAGCAGATCGCGATATCGTCTCATGGCAGCCGAAAGGTCCGGAACGGCGATCGCAACATGGTTGAGCCGGCCGATCATCAACACCCCCTATCGTGTGTCATCGCGCGGATTGACGACCACGCGACCGCCGACGCCTCCAGAAAGCGTCAGGGCGGCCAGATCTTCGAGCTCGCCCAGCACCGCCTCCCTCACCAGCGGACCATAGACTGTCGGCAGGTAGAGGCTCGCAAGACGCTCCCAGGCCTCGACACGGACATCATAGGGCTGGTCGACGGAATTGATCCCGAAAAGAGAGAGGCCGCGCAGGATGAAGGGCGCAACCGACCCCTGCCAGTCCATTCCCCCCGCATTGCCGACTGCAGCGACCACACCGCCGGGTTTGATTTTCTTGAGAACCTGTCCGAGGAGCGGTCCGCCCACGCTGTCGATGGCGGCGGACCACTGGCTGCTGTCGAGCGGCTTGCCGCTCTCGACCAGCATTTCCTCCCGCCCGATGATCCGGTGCGCGCCAAGCCGCTTGATCTCGTCGTAGAGTTCTGGCCGGCCCGAGACGGCAACGACATTGTAGCCAAGCCGGGCGAGCAGCATCACGGCCATGGATCCGACCCCACCGCCTGCCCCGGTGACGACCACATCGCCCGAATGCATGGTGATGCCAGCGTCCTTGAGCCGGTTGATCGCCAGCATCGCCGAGAACCCTGCCGTGCCCAGAACCATCGCCTCGCGCGGGGCGAGCCGCTTGGGCAACGGCACGAGCCAGTCCCCCGCGACGCGCGCGCGGGTTGCAAAACCACCCCAGCGGCGCTCCCCGACGTGCCAGCCGGTCAGCGCCACCGCCTGACCAGGCCGATAGCGATCATCTGAGCTGTCGACGACCCGCCCGGCAAAGTCGATGCCCGCGATGTGCGGATACTCCCGCACGAGCCGCCCCTGACCAGCGAGGCAGAGTGCATCCTTGTAGTTGAGACCTGACCACTCGATGGCGACGAGCACGTCGCCGGCCGGCATCTTCTCGTCGGGGACCCACTGCACCGTGCTGCGGGTGAGCCCCTCCTCGTCCCGATCCGTCACCAGCGCGCGAAAGACCATGCCCGACAATTTCCCCCATGTGCCAACCCGTTGATACATCGCCACGGCAAGACCCGCTAGGGTCTAGCTCAGGTCCGCGGACGCAGTGACGATAGAGCCGATAGGGACGATTTCGTGGCGACAATGAAGAGCCGCCCGCGCATTTGGGTGCGCGGGCGGAGAAAGGGCCCAGTGGAGGTCGTACTAGCCCTTTTTGTCGGGAAGCGATTTGCGCTTGGTGCTCGCGAGGTCGTCGAGCTCCTTTTCGCTCATGGATTTGTACATCTGCTTTGAAGCGCCCTGCAGATCCTTGACCTTGGTATCCCCGCGCTTGGCGGACAGGGCAGCGCCGGCCGCCTTCTGCTGGGCTTTCGATTGTGCTGGCATGGCTGAGATCCTCCTGTCCCGAAAAACATCCGAGGTCGGTCGCAGGTTCCCGGAGGGTCTCAAAGGTCCGTCGGGGCCTTCTCAGGATTGCGGGGATCCGCGCGAATGACGTGATGGGCAAAGGCGCGGAGGGCAGCCAGGACCAGCACGGCGAAGATCGCCACCGCAGCGCTGATCGTATAGTGCCCCAGCGCGGTCGCGACGCCGACGGCGCCGGCGAGCCACATGCCAGCCCCGGTGGTAATGCCGTGAACCGACCCTCGCGCCTGAAATATGGCGCCGGCGCCGAGAAAGGCGATCCCGGCCGTTACAGCCTCGACGGCACGGATCGGGTCCGCCTGCGCATCCGTGCCGATCGTATGGAAGATTTCGAAGGTTAGGATGGTGAACAGGGCCGCCCCGACAGAAATGAGAATGTGTGTCCTGAGGCCCGCAGCGCCGCGGACGCGCTCCCGCTCGAAACCGATAATGCCGCCGAGGACCGCGGCAATCGCAAGCCGGATCAGGATGATGTGCTGTGGGAGATAGGTTTCGACGAACCCGTAGGCGTTGCCCGTGTCCATAGTGTTAGATCCTTACTGACGCTTGGCAATTAAGCCGCCTGCGCCCCTCTCGGTTCCCACGATCGTCTGCGGTAACCACTCGGCAAGTCCCCACCCCCTACAGTGCTGTTCTTTGGCTGCGTTGAGGGAGGCCAATGCAGGCCAAGACAAACGAGATCAAGCAATGGCAGCTGACGGCAGGGTTACTCGCCCCGCTCGTGGCGACGCTGCTTGCCACGGCTATTGTCGTGATCGGCTTTGCCCTCTGGTCAGCCGATGAGGTCGATGCGCGTTCGGCAAGCCGCCAGACGCGGGTGGTCGCCAACGCCATATCCGAGAACCTGCGCTCGATCCCCCACGGACAGGAAAGCTTCGCCCTCTGGGACCAGGCAGTCGGCTACACGCGGCTCGGGTTCGACCGGGAGTGGGTGCACGCCAATCTCGGCGTCTGGATGCATGGCTATCTGGGCCATGACCGCATTCTGGTTCTCGACGACAACGACATTGCTATCTATGCCAGCGCGCGCGGTGTCGAGATCGCGCCCGAAGAAATCGCTGACGAGCTCTTAATAGTGCGCCAGCATGCGCAACTGCTGCGCCGGATGCTCCTGAATGGGGCCCAGGAGAGACCCCGCAGCAATGAAGATACCGTCCTCCCGCATATCGTTGACATCGTTGACCTTGCCGGCCAACCCGGCGTCCTGTCCGTCATGCCGATCCGCTCCGACACCCGCACCATCCCGCAGGTTTCGGGCAGCGAGTATTTTCTCGTCAGTTTCGTCAGCTTCGACGCGGCGTTCGCCGGCCGGCTCTCGGCACAATACATGCTCGATGCACCGCGCTTCTCCCAGGCCGAGGAAGCAGGCGCCGACCGCGCCGCATATCCGGTCCGCAACGCTTCCGGCCGGTTCGTAACGTTCCTCAACTGGACGCTCTACCGGCCCGGCACGATCATGCTGCAGCAGACCGGCCCAGTCCTGGCGATCGCATTTCTCGTCGCCACGGCCATCGTTTTCCTCCTGATCGACCGGCTGCGCCGCACCTCGCAGGCCCTGGAACGCGGTCGGCGTCAGGCGCATCATGAAGCCAGCCATGATCCGCTGACCGGCCTGCCCAACCGCGCATATTTCGATCGCGTACTGAGCCGGTCGCTCTTGGCCGAGCCGCCGGAGGGCGAGACGCTTGTCGTGCTGCTGCTCGACCTTGATCGCTTTAAGCAGGTGAACGACACGCTCGGGCACCAGGCCGGCGACGATCTGATCCGCGCAGTCGGGCAGCGCCTCGCCGAGCTGGTCGCTTCCGAGGACATGATCGCACGGCTCGGGGGCGATGAATTCGCGATCATCCACCGCAGCGTGGGCGGCGTCGAAGGCGCGCTGTCGCTGGCCGACGCGGTGATCGCTGCTGTCGGCCGACCCTTCGAAGTGTTGGGCAGCGAAGCCTTCGTGGGTGTGAGCATCGGCATTGCAGCCGCGGACGAGCCGGGAATCGACAGGCGCGAACTCACCCGACGCGCGGATATTGCCCTCTATGAAGCCAAAGGAGCCGGTCGCGGACAGGCGGTGATCTACGCCGAGGCGATGAACGACGTGCTGCAGGACCGGCAGACGATCGAAGCGGAGTTGCGTGAAGCCTTGCGCGACACCGACCAGTTGCGCGTGGAGTTCCAGCCTCTCTTCAACCGGGTCGGCGGCGTTGTCTGCGGGGCCGAGGCCCTCGCCCGCTGGAGCAATCCCCGGCTTGGCACCGTCTCTCCAGCGCGGTTCATTCCGGTTGCCGAAAGCGCAGGGCTGATCGATGAGCTCGGAGAGGTCGTCCTTCGTGCCGCGTGCGAAATGGGAGCCCAGTGGCCGGGCATGACGATCGCCGTGAACATTTCGCCGACCCAGCTGCGGCGGCCTGACTTCCCGGATCGTGTTCTGTCGCTTCTCGCCGAAACCGGGATGGCACCAGCGGACCTGGAGCTGGAAATCACCGAATCCATACTTATCGAGGACGATCCGGCGACCACCGCAGCGCTCGGCCGGTTCCGCAGCGCAGGCATCCAGATCGCCCTCGACGATTTCGGTACGGGGTATTCCTCGCTGAACTATCTGAAGCGCTATCCGGTCGACCGGATCAAGATCGACCGGTCCTTCGTCTCGCAGCTTTCTGCCGACGGGGTGTCGAATGCGATCGTCCAGGCCATCATCAGCCTCGCGCACGCAATGGATATTGCCGTGACGGCCGAGGGCGTCGAGACCCATGTGCAGCTTGCGGCTCTCACCCGCATGCAGTGCAACATCTTCCAGGGCTACCTACTGTCGCCCCCGCTTGCAGCGGACGTTATCGAAGCCGTGTTCAAGAACGCGACCCAGGTGCGGGACGCTCGCGCCGCACGCGGCCGCTAGGCGATTGCTGCCAGCACGGCGCCGAGCCTGCGCTCGCGCTGCTTCAATCCCGAAGGTCCCGAAGCGTCTGCACTCCAGAGGTCGGCAAGGCGCCCCTTATCGAAGAGCGTGAAGAGGCACGGCGCGATATAGCTTTTGCGGCAGATCATCGGCGTGTTTTGCAGGAATTCGGACACCTGCCGCGCGACGCTCGCGATCTGCCGTTTGCGAGCCGATTCCGATCCGCCGGGCTCGAGAGCCGCGAGAGCCTCCGCCGCCATGGCGCTCGCGTGCAGCGTGCGGAAATCCTTTGCAGAGACGTCCACCCCCGCGATCTGGCGAAGATAGGCGTTGAGGGATTCCGTCTTGATGGGCCGCACTTTCCCTGCGTCATCGCGATAGACCAGGAGCCGCTTGCCCGGCAGCGTCTTGATGCGCGAAATGGCGGCGGCGAGCCTTGCGTCTTCGAAGCAATATCGAGCTGCCTTGCCGCCCTTCGCCGTAAAACTCGTGCAGATTTCAGATCCATCCACTGTGACATCGCGCGCATAAAGCGTACCGGCACCGCGGGTCCCCGACGCTTCGAGATAGCGTTCGCGACCCACCCGCATTGCCGTCCTGTCGATGAGGGCCACGCCGATCGCGAGCGCCAGAGCCTGGCTGCCCTCCTCCGCACTCAGGTCCCGGGCAATGCGCCGACGCACCCGAGGCAATGCGAGGGTGAGTAAGGTAAGCCGCGTATGTTTTTTGAGGCTGCGCTTCTTTTCCCAGTCGGCGTGGTAGATGTATTGCACCCGTCCTGCATCATCGATGCCGCAGCATTGGATATGCGCATTCTGAGCAAGGGCAATGCGAACCGATTTCCATGCCGGCGGAATGCCGAGCGCGCGCGCCCGGGCGAGAAAAGCCGGGTCGTCGACCCGGTTTCCATCACAGTCATGATAGCTGTAGCCCTTGCCCCGCCGTCTGCGCTCGACCGTGAGCTCAGCTCGCGTGACCTTCTTCAGCCTCGGCATTTTCGGTGCACCGTCAGTTGGCAGTCGGCGGGGTGTTCGCCGTGAAGACGAAGAATATGATGGCAAACAGGATGATCACGGCTGCGAGCCCGATCAGCAGCGGCGGCAGGTTCATCCGTCGCGCGTTGCCCTGCCGGACCTCGGTTGTGTTCTTTTTCGGATCGTAAGTTTCCATGGTGACGCCCCTTTTTGTGTCATCCGCTCAACTCCACAATCCTGTGTAGGGTTCCAGCAGGGCTTGACCACGAGCACGTGAGGGCGGACGCTGGGGGCATAGCGTCGCCTCTGGATTTTACGATGATTTCTCCCCAAGACCTCGCCGGCATGATCAGGGCGGGAACCGGCAGTGAGCCGGCCGAGCGCGTTGTCCGCGACGTCCGCTTGCTCGACGTCGTCACGGGTTCGATAACAAGCACGGATATCGCAATCGTGGGCGATCGGATCGTCGGCACCCATGCGCGCTATGAAGGGCTCGAAGTGATCGAGGGCAAGGGGCGCTTTGCGGTTCCGGGTTTCATCGACACGCATCTGCACATCGAGTCCTCGCTCATCACGCCGCTGGAGTTCGATCGCTGCGTGCTGCCGCATGGGGTCACCACCGCACTCTGCGACCCGCACGAGATCGCCAACGTGCTCGGCGCGGAGGGCATTGCCTGGTTTCTCGCCTGCGCCGAACGCACGCTGATGGACATCAGGGTCAATCTCTCGTCCTGCGTGCCGGCTACGGGATTCGAAACCTCCGGCGCAGCGCTCGAAATCGCCGACCTCCTGCCCTTTCTCGAGCATCCCAAAGCGCTCGGGCTCGCCGAAATGATGAATTTTCCGGGCGTGCTGGCTGGAGATCCGGGGATCCTCGCAAAGCTCGCAGCCTTCCAGGACGGGCACATCGATGGGCATGCCCCACTGCTTTCGGGCACCGCACTCAACGGCTACCTCGCAGCCGGCATCCGTACCGACCATGAAGCGACGAGCGCCGCCGAAGCGCGCGAAAAGCTCGCCAAGGGCATGGCCATCCTGATCCGGGAAGGGTCCGTCTCCAAAGACCTCGACGCGCTCTCCGAAATCCTCGATGCCGATAGTTCGAGCTTTGTCGCGCTCTGCACCGATGATCGCAATCCGCTCGACATCGCCGAGGAAGGCCATCTCGACAACTCGATCAGGCGCCTCATCGCCAAGGGCTGTCCGCTCCATCATGTCTATCGCGCCGCAAGCCACTCAGCAGCGCGCATCTTCGGACTTCGGGATCGTGGCCTCATCGCACCCGGATGGCGAGCCGATATCGTGCTGCTGGACAGCCTGGAGGATTGCACCGTCTCGGACGTTGTCGCGGGCGGGCGGCTGGTGACACAGGAGCGGTTCAATGCCCGCCGCTCCATTGCCCCTATCGGCCTGTCCTCGATGAAGGCGAAACCCGTCACACCGCGCACATTCGATACGCCGCCCCGGCCCGGCCGCAACGAGATCCCGGTGATCGGGGTCCGCCCCGGCCTCATCCTCACCTTTCGCGAGAGCGCGACGCTCGAAGTGGGAGAGACCGGCCTCATGCCGGATCTCGCCTCCGACGTCATCAAGGTCGCCGTGGTCGAGCGCCACGGGCGAAACGGCAATGTCGGCCGGGGTTTCGTTACGGGCTTCGGGCTGA
Source organism: Arsenicitalea aurantiaca (assembly GCF_003994485.1). Taxonomy (GTDB): domain Bacteria; phylum Pseudomonadota; class Alphaproteobacteria; order Rhizobiales; family Devosiaceae; genus Arsenicitalea; species Arsenicitalea aurantiaca. Next base: position 624,659 of record NZ_RZNJ01000001.1, on the reverse strand, counting down.
CCCGCGGTGCGATTGCATCCTCGGTCGGCCATGACAGCCACAACATCACCGTCGTTGGCGCCAGTGATGAAGACATGGCGGTCGCGGTGAACAGGCTGATCGAGATGGGGGGCGGCTTCGCGGTCGCCGATGACGGAGTGGTCACGGCTGAGCTGGCCTTGCCAATAGCCGGGCTCATGAGCACCGAGCCTTTCGAAACGGTCGCCCACGGCCTGGAGGCACTTCGCAGCGCGGCCCGTGATCTGGGTTGCCCCCTCCCCGAGCCTTTCCTGCAGGTCGCCTTCCTCGCGCTGCCGGTCATCCCGCATCTGAAGATGACGGACAGGGGCCTGTTCGACGTCGACGCCTTCGACTTCGTCTGAGCCCCGATGAGCATTGCCAGCCATTTTCTAGCCCGGCTCTACGATCTGCCCAAGCGGACCGGTCGGGCGCGTCGTCCCGAAACGGAGATGGTCAAGATGCCCGACGGCATCTCGCTTTCCACCGAAATCCATCGTCCGCGAAAGTCCGGCGATTATCCAACCCTCCTCATGCGCGTTCCCTACGGCACCAAGGGCTTTGCAACCGTCGCCGAGGCTTATGCCGAGCGCGGGTTCAATGTCGTCCTGCAGGCCTGCAGGGGCACGGGCAGCTCGGAGGGCGAGTTTGATCCGCTGACCAATGAACGCGCCGATGGCCTTGCAACCCTCGCCTGGCTCAAGGCCCAGCCCTTCTACGATGGGCGGCTCGGCACCACCGGCCCATCCTATCTGGGCTATGCGCAATGGGCGATCTGCGATGCCCTCCCCAAGGGCGCCGCCATGGCGACCAAGGTTTCGAGCTCCGAGTTTCGAAGTGTGGTCTTTCCCGGTGGGGCCTTCCATCTGGGGCTGTGGCTGGGCTGGCTGCAGACTGTCGAGGGCCTGAGGAAAAACCCCGCCACCATCGCCCGGCGCATGTTCTCGGGCGGCATCGAACGGCGGACACAGAAAGCCTCCATGACCCTTCCCCTCATCGATGCGGACAAGCGCGTGGTGGGCCGAGAAGTAGGCTTCTGGCGCCGCTGGATGACGGAGGCCATCGGCAATGACGCGTTCTGGGAGGATCTGGACCACACCCATCGGCTGGGGCCGCGCACGCCGCCCAACCATTTCATCTCGGGCTGGTACGATTTCATGGTCGACCAGTTGCTGCGTGACTACGAGACGCTGACCTATAGCGGGCACACGCCCTACCTGACGATCGGCAACTGGTACCACGTCTCGAATGCGCTTCAGGGCGCCTCGATCCGGGAAACGCTGACCTGGATGCGGGCCCACCTTCTGGGTGAGCGGGAAGGCCTGCGCGAAAGGCCGGTGCGGCTCGAGATTTCCGGCATGAACGAATGGCGGGACTTCGACGCCTACCCGCCGGGGCCCGCCGACGACCAGATCTGGCACATCCATCCCGACAAGGTCCTGTCGCGGCGCCCGGTGCGTGCGTCGGAGCCCGATCGCTACCGATATGATCCGCGCAGGCCGACCCCCAATCTCGGCGGCGCGATCTTTGCCTTCACCGGCGCAGGACCAGTTGACCAGAAAACGCTCGAAGCCCGTGCGGACGTGCTGGTCTATACCTCCGAGCCGCTGAACGTGCCGCTGACGGTCATCGGAAACGTGCGGGTGACCCTTTACGCGAGGGCATCCATCCCGAATGCCGATTTCTTCGTGAAGCTCTGCGACGTCTCACCGGACGGCATATCGACCAACATCTGCGACGGCTTCATACGCATGACGTCGGCCGCGCCGGCCGTGCCGGACGACATCTGGCGACTGCAGTTCAAGCTCCATGCCACCGCCCATTGCTTCAAGCGTGACCATTCCCTGCGCTTGCAGATCTCTTCGGGAGCGCATCCGCGCTATGCCCGGAACACAGGCACCGACGAGCCTGCGGGCACGACGACCACCCTCGTCCCTTCGTTCATGGAAATCTTTCACGACCCCACCCGGCCGACCGCAATCAGCCTGCCGGTTTATGATCTGAGGGAGTGACCCCTCCCCGGAGCGAGGAGGGGCAATCGGTCAGACGGCGTCCCGGGCCTTCACCTTTTCACGCCGGGCATGGAGGATCGGCTCGGTATAGCCCGAGGGCTGGTCGGCTCCATGCAGCGCCAGATCGAGCGCCGCCTGAAACGCGACGGACTGGAAGTTGCCGGCCATCGGGCGGTAAAGCGGATCGCCCGCGTTCTGCTGGTCGACGACGCTCGCCATCCTCTCGAACGTGTCGGTGACCTCTTCCTTGGAGACGAGCCCATGGCGCAGCCAGTTCGCCACCGCCTGGCTCGATATGCGGCAGGTCGCACGGTCTTCCATGAGGGCGACATTGTTGAGGTCGGGCACCTTCGAGCAGCCTACGCCCTGTTGCACCCAGCGCACCACATAACCCAGAATGCCCTGCGCGTTATTCTCGAGTTCACGCACGATCTGGTCGTGGGCCAGTGTCGTGGCATCGAGAACCGGCATGGAAAAGAGCGTCTCCAGACCGGGGGTCGGCTCGTTATGCCGCCGCTTCTGCGCCTCGAACACATTGACGGCATGATAGTGAAGGGCATGGAGCGTCGCGGCGGTCGGGCTCGGGACCCACGCACAATTGGCGCCCGAACGCGGATGACCGATCTTCTGCTTCAGCATCTCGGCCATGTCATCAGGCCGCGCCCACATGCCTTTGCCGATCTGCGCCCGGCCCGAAAAGCCGCAGGCGAGCCCGATCAGCACGTTGCGGTCCTCATAGGCCGAAATCCAGCGCTCGGACTTGATGTCGTCCTTGCGCAGCACGGGGCCGGCTTCCATCGCGGTGTGAATTTCATCACCGGTCCGGTCGAGGAAGCCGGTATTGATGAAGAAGACGCGCTCTCGCGCAGCATGGATTGCGGCCTTGAGATTGGCGGAGGTGCGCCGCTCCTCGTCCATGATCCCGATCTTGACGGTGTTGGGCTTGAGCCCCAGCATCTCTTCGACAGCACCGAAGATCTCGCAGGCGAACGCCACTTCGTCGGGCCCATGCATCTTGGGCTTGACCACATAGATCGCGCCGGTGCGGGAATTGGTGCGATCGCTCTTGGCGCAGAGTACGGTGATCGCGGCGTCGAGCAGGCCCTCGCCTATCGGGCGATCCTCGGCGTCGAGCACGGCTCGCGTGGTCATCAGATGCCCGACATTCCGCACGAGCAACAGGGCGCGCCCTTTAAGAACGAGCGGCTTTCCGTCCGGCGCAGTGAAGGTGAGATCGGGGTTCAGCCGCCGCTCGACAGTCTTGCCGCCCTTCTCGAAGCGCTCGACGAGCGAGCCGGTCATCAGCCCGAGCCAGTTGCGGTAAACGCCGATCTTGTCTTCCGCATCGACGGCGGCAACCGAATCCTCGCAATCCTGGATGGTCGTCAGCGCGCTTTCGAGCACGATGTCGGCAAGCCCTGCCGGGTGGTGCGCACCGATCGGGTTCTCCCGATCGAGTACGAGTTCGGCGTGGAGCCCGTTATGCACCAGCAGGATCCCTGCGCGCCCGCCGTCCTCGCGATAACCGGCGAACTGGGTCTTGTCGGCGAGCGTCGTCGGACCGGCCGTCGTATCGAGCACGAGCGCCGCAACACCGGCCGTATCGAGGACGGTATAAGCGGTCACGTCCCGGTGGCTGCCCTTGGCCAGAGGAAAGCTATCGTCGAGGAACTCCGCTGCGCGGGCAACGACCGCCGCTCCCCGCGCGGCGTTGAAGCCGCGGCCGGGGGCGAGATCGCCATCGCGGGATACGGCATCCGTGCCGTAGAGCGCATCGTAGAGGCTGCCCCACCGGGCATTGGCAGCGTTGAGGGCGTAACGCGCATTGGAAACGGGCACGACGAGCTGCGGACCGCAGAGGCTGGAAATTTCGGGATCCAGACCCTCAGTTTCGATCGTGAACTCTCCGGGCTCCTCGACGAGGTACCCGATGTCGCGCAGGAACTGCTCGTAGCCCGCAAGGTCCGCGGTCGCGGGACCGTGCGATCGGTGCCAGTCGTCGATCTCGCTCTGCAGGCGGTCCCGGATCTTCAGCAGTTCGCGATTGCGTTGTGAGAAGCGCGAAACGAGGCTCTCGAGGCCGGACCAGAAGTCTTCGGCAGAGACGCCCGTGCCAGCCAGCGCTTCTGTCTCCACGAAAGCGGCGAGCGCCGCATCGACCTTCAGGCCGCGCTTGTCGAGATAGTTGGGCATTGGCACGAAACTCCTTGGATGCGCATGACCCCGCCGGCGTCCCCGCCGGTACGGCAACAGGGTCGTGACACAGTGACGCGCCCGGCTCAAGCCCTTCGCTGCCCGGAATGCGTCATTTGCATGATCTGCAAGGCTCAGGGCGCGAGCATGCCCTTCAGCGGCCGGCCGGCCACATAGGTTTCCCGCACTGCCCGGTCGTCGCCGCAGGTCTGGAGCAGAAACAGCTCTTCGGCCAGCGTTTCGACCGTTTCCATCCGCAGGTCCATCTGCGGGGTCGCCCGCGCGTCCAAAACGACGATGTCCGCCGCCGAGCCAGCCCTCAACGTCCCGATTTCGTCCTCGAGCCCCAGCGCACGGGCATTTCCCAGTGTCGCCATATAGATCGAACGGAGCGGATCCAGCCGCTGCCCGCGCAGCTGCAGGACCTTGTAACCCTCGTCGAGCGTTCGCAACATCGAGTAGCTGGTGCCCCCGCCGACATCGGTCGCAACGGCGATCCGAACGTCAGCCCGCCGCAAGCGATCGAGATCGAAGAGGCCAGAACCGATGAAGAGGTTGGAGGTCGGACAGAAGACCGCGACCGACCGGGTTTCGGCGAGCAGGCTCACCTCCCGCTCTGAGAGGTGGATCGCATGACCGAGCAGCGTCTTCGGCCCGAGCAGGCCGTAATGCTCATAGATGCCCGTATAGTCCCTCAGGTTCGGGTAGAGGCTCCTGGCAAAAGCGATCTCGTCGAGATTCTCCGAGAGATGAGTCTGGATGTGGCAATCGGGATAGGACTGGGCCAGCGCCTGGGCCATTTCCATCTGCTCCGGGCTCGACGTGATCGCAAAGCGGGGCGTTATCGCGTAATGCGCCCGGCCCCGTCCATGCCAGGCCTCGATCAGGCGAACGGTGTCATCGAAGCCTGTCTGCGGCGTGTCACGCAGTGCCTCGGGGGCATTGCGGTCCATCATGACCTTGCCGCCGATCATGGCCATGTTGCGCTTGCCGGCCTCTGAAAAGAACGCATCGACCGATTGCGGATGGACCGAGCAATAGGCCGCCGCGGTGGTCGTTCCGTGCCGGATCAGCTCATCGAAAAAGCGGGAGGCGATCCGCTCCGCGTGCTCGGGATCGGCAAAGCGCTGCTCGGCGATGAAGGTGTATTTTTCGAGCCATTCGAGCAGTGCCGCGGCGTAGGAACCGATCACCTGCATCTGCGGGAAATGGATATGGGCGTCGATGAAGCCGGGCAGCAGGAGGTGCGGCCGATGATCGATCACCTCGGCGCTCTCGGCCAGCGCGGTCGAGAACGGCCCGGTCTGCACGATCCGGCCATTTTCGATCAGGATCGCGCCATCCTCGATCAGGCGATAGCTCGCCTGATCATCAGGCCCCTGCGGCTCCGCAACAAATTCGAGCACCCGCCCGCGCAGTAGCGTGCGGGTCATCGTCCCTGCCCTTCGCGGAACCAGGCGACCAGCAACGCCCGCTCGGCATCGGTCATGCCGGTCAGATTGCCCGGCGGCATCGCGTGCGACCAGCCCGACTGCATCACGATCTCATGGGCATGATTGGCGATGGCCGCTTCGGTATCGAGGTGAACGTTCTTGGGCGCCTGATGGACGCCGTCCCAGACGGGCTCGGCCGTATGGCACATCGAACAGCGCGTGAGGACCGTGTCGCGCGCCGCCTCGAAATGGCTGGCCTGCATGAACCGCTCCGCACTGGCCGAAGCGACACTGTTTGCGCCCGCGTCAAATTTGGGCGCCGTCGAGAGCCATGCGATGACGAGAAAGAGCACCACAGCCACTGCCCAGGTCCAGTGCGGGTTGCCCTTACGGGCATGGCGGGTATTGAAATAGTGCCGGATGACGACGCCCACGAGGAAGATCAGGCTCGCGATCAGCCAGTTGTACTGCGTTGCGAAAGCCAGCGGATAGTGGCTCGAGAGCATGAAGAAAATGACGGGGAGCGTCAGGTAGTTGTTGTGGAGCGAGCGCTGCTTGGCAATTTTCCCGTAGATCGCGTCCGGCACGCCGCCGGCTTTCAGCGTCGCCACGACCTTTTTCTGGTTCGGGATGATGATCATGAACACGTTGGCGCTCATGATCGTGGCGGTAAATGCCCCCATATGCAGCATTGCCGCACGGCCGGTGAACACCTGCGTATAGGCCCAGGCCATGGCAGTGAGGATGGCGAACAGGATCAGCATCAACCCGTTCTGGCTGTTGCCGAGCGGGGACTTGCAGAGCGCGTCGTAAAGTACCCAGCCCAGGGCGATCGAACCGATCGAGATCAGGATCGCACCCCACTGCGGCACGTCGAGAACGTTTCGGTCGATGAGATAGAGGTCGGCACCGACATAGTAGACGATGACGAGCAGCGTGAACCCGGAAAGCCAGGTCGCGTAGCTTTCCCATTTGAACCAGGTCAGGTGTTCGGGCAGGAAATCGGGCGCAACCAGATATTTGTTGATGTGATAAAAGCCCCCGCCATGCACCTGCCACTCCTCGCCATGGGCAAGCGGCGGCAGGCTCGGCGTCTTACGCAGGCCGAGGTCGAGCGCGATGAAATAAAAGGACGAGCCTATCCAGGCGATGGCCGTGATCACGTGCAGCCACCGTGCGGCGAAGCTGAGCCATTCCCAGAAGATCGCGAAATCAGTCATGCTTGTACTCTAGTGCCGCTTCTGGCGGTGGGGTCGGGTGCGTGGACGCATGTGGCGCCCCTCTCACCCCTCTCGCGTTGCGCGCGATCCACCCTCTCCCACAAGGGGAGAGGGTTGTCGACCGGGAGCGCCCCGCGCGTCTTCCCTCTCCCCTTGTGGGAGAAGGTGGCCCGCGGGGTCGGATGAGGGGGGCGCCCCCCTCATCGTACTTTCAGTCCTACGACTGGACGCCCTGCACGTACCAGTCCATCGCCCAGAGGCCCGCATCATCGATCGTCTCGCCCTCGGCGACGCGCTCGGTGCCGGTGTTGTCAACGATCGGGCCGGTGAAGGGATCGATCGAGCCGTCGATGATGCCGAGACGCACGGCTTCTGCCGCTTCAACGACATCGGCGGGGATCTTCTCGTTGTAGTCGCCGATGACCACTTCGCCTTCAGCCAATCCAGGCCAGCTGTCACCCGACTCCCAGGTACCGTCGAGCACCTTCTGGGTGGCCGCGATGTAGTGCGGGCCCCAGATATCGATGATGGCGGACAGGTGCGCATTGGGCGCGAAGGCGCTCATATCGGCACCCTGGCCGAAGCCGCCAATGATGCCACGCTCCTCAGCGACCTGCAGGGCCGCCGGGCCGTCGGTATGCTGCACGAGAATGTCGCAGCCCTGATCGATCAGCGCACGCGCCGCGTCGGCTTCGCGAGCGGGATCGTTCCAGGTGGAGAGCCAGACGACGCGGACTTCGATGTCCGGATTGACCTTCTGGGCCGCGAGCGTGAAAGCGTTGATGCCCATGTTCACTTCGGGGATCGGGAACGAGCCGATATACCCGATGAGGTTGGTCTCGGTCATATGCCCGGCGATGGTGCCGATCACGGCGCGGCCTTCGTGGAAGCGGGCATTGTAGGTACCGACGTTCTCCGAACGCTGGTAACCGGTTGCGTGCTCGAAGATCACGTCCGGGAACTCGCGCGCGACGCGGATGACATAGTCGCCGAACCCGAAGCTGGTCGCAAAGATCAGCTTGTGGCCCTGCTGGGCCAGTTCGCGCAGCACGCGCTCGCAATCGGGACCCTCGGCAACGTTCTCGACGAAGGTCGTCTCGATCCGGTCGCCGAATTCCTCTTCGAGCGCCTGCATTCCGACATAGTGGCCATAGGTCCAGCCATTGTCGTCGCGCGGACCGACATTGACGAAGCCGATCTTGAGCGGCTCGTCCTGGGCAAAGGCGCGGCTGCCCAGCAGCGGCAGCGCGAGGCCGGCACCGCCGATCTTGAGGGCCGTGCGGCGGGTGATGATTGTCATGGTCGTCTCCCTGGATGACATCAGTGTTAGCTGGCAGGCATGAATGGCTTGCCGAGGCAGGCCGGGGCATTGGAATGGCCCGCTCGCCGGAGCGAGATGAGGACCAGCACCAAGATCGTTGCGAGATAGGGCAGCGAGGCCCAGAGCTCGGCGGGAAGGAAGGAGAAGGCGCCGCCCGACGCCTTCGCATAGAGCTCGAGCGTCATGACGAGCCCGAAGAGATAAGCGCCGGCGAGGAGGCGGAACGGACGCCAGGCGGCGAAAACGACGAGCGCCAGCGCAATCCATCCGCGCCCTGCGGTCATCCGTTCGGCCCATTGCGGGGTAAGCAGCAGCGGAAAGCAGCTGCCGGCGATACCGGCCATGGCCCCGCCGAAGGCGACGGCCGCATAGCGCACCCCGATCACCGAATATCCGATCGAATGAGCGGAAAGATCGTTCTCGCCCACGGCGCGCAGGATGAGCCCGGCCCGGCTGCGGGTGAGGAACCACCAGACCGCAACGACCATGATGAGGGAGAAATAGACAAGAGGACTGTGCCCGAAGATGAGGCGCAGAACAGGATCGGTCGCGAGTTCGGGCGGAAAGATCGACCGGAACGGGGTAATCGGTCTGCCGGTGAAGGCCTGCCCGAACAGGGATGAATAGCCCGTGCCGAAAATGGTGAGCGCGAGGCCCGTGGCCACCTGATTGGCCGAGAGCGATAGCGTCAGGAACGCAAAGATCATCGAGGACGCCATGCCGGCAAAGGCGGCACATGCAATGCCGAGCCAAGGATTGCCCGTGGTGAAGGTCACGGCAAACCCGGTGACCGCCCCGATCAACATCATGCCTTCGACGCCCAGATTGAGCACACCGCTCTTTTCGACGACCAGTTCGCCGAGCGCCGCGATCAGGATCGGCGTCGAGGCCCCGATGACGGTAATGATGATCGCGATCAGCATTTCCGTGGTCATGCTGCGCTCCCCGCTGGCTGGGCGCCGACCCGGCGGAACCGGTAACGGACGAGGACGTCGCTGGCGAGAAGGAAAAAGAGCATCATCGACTGGAAGATGCCGACGGCCGCATTGGGCAGCCCGATCGTCGTCTGCGCCACCTCGCCGCCCACCACCGCAACCGACATTGCGAACCCGGCAAAGATGATGCCGAGCGGGTTCAGCCGGCCCAGAAAGGCAACGATGATGGCGGTAAACCCGTAATTGGTCGGAAAGCCCGGCACCATGCGCTGGAAGGTGCCCGCGACCTCGAGCATGCCCGCAAGCCCTGCGAGCCCGCCGCTGACCATGAGGGCGAGCCAGATTGTCTTGTTGGCCGAAAACCCGCCATAGCGCGCGGCCTGCGGCGCGGCGCCCACGACCCGGATCTGAAACCCGAAAAGCGAACGCGCCATGACGAACCAGGCGATAAGCGCGACCACGAGCGCGATCGGAACGCCGAGGTGAACGATCGTCCGGGGCACGACGATGGGTAGTACCTGGTCGGCGGTAAAAAGTGGCGTCTGTGGGAAGCCGAACCCCATCGGGTCGCGCCACGGGCCGAGCACCAGATAGTTGAGGAGCTGGATCGCCACATAGGTCAGCATCAGGCTCGTCAGAATCTCGCTGACTTTGAGACGTGTCTTGAGCGCAGCAGGCACGACGGCCCAGGCCATTCCGCCTGCAACCCCTGCAATCGCCATCAGTGGCAGGATCCAGGGCCCTGCTAGGTCTCGGGTCGAAAGCGCAACCGCCGTCGCCGCCAGCCCGCCGAGAATGTACTGGCCCTCCGCGCCGATGTTCCAGACATTAGCCCGGTATCCGATCGCGAGGCCGACCGCGATCAGCACCAGCGGCGCAGCCTTGATGCCAAGATCCTGCCATTTGAGCGGGTTCAGGATGGGAGTGACGAAGATCTCCCGGACCGCGCCTACCCCGTTATAACCAATGGCGGTGAAGATGGCCGCCCCGACGATCGCCGTCAGCAGCACCGCAAGCACGGGCGCTGCATAGACCATGGTCCGGCTCGGCTCGGGCCGCTTTTCAAGCTTCCACTGCAACGCCGCCTCCGGGGTTGATATGCACTTCGGCTTCGGTGCCGTGAACCCCGCCCATGAGCAGCCCGATCTCCTCGATGGAGGCTTCCCCGACCTTCAATGGGCTGCTGAGGCGGCCTTCGTTGATCACGGCGAGCGTGTCGCAGAGCGAGAGCAACTCGTCGAGATCCTGGCTGATCACGACAACGGCCGAGCCTTCGGCAGCGAGATCGACGATCGCCTGGTGAATGGCAGCCGCCGCACCCGCATCGACACCCCAGGTGGGCTGGCTGACGACGAGGACCGAGGGCCGCTGCAGGATTTCGCGCCCCATGATGAATTTCTGGAGATTGCCGCCCGAAAGCGACCCGGCAAGCGAATGCGCGCCAAGCGCCTTCACGGAAAAGGCGCCAATCACCTTGTCCGTGTAGCTGCGGGCCTTGCGCCTGTCGACGAGCCCGGCGCCGACCATGCCGAGCCTGTCTCGCGCGGTGAGCACCGCATTGTCGGCAAGGGTGAAGTCGCCCACCGCCGCATGCCCGTTTCGCTCTTCGGGCACCGCGCAGAGCCCCTTGCGCCGCCGTTCGCTGGGGGAGAGCCGCCCGATGGCCGTGCCATCGAGCGTGATCGCGTCGGCGCGTTCGCCCAGCACCTCGCCCGAAAGCGCATCGAGAAGCGCGTTCTGGCCATTGCCGGCAACCCCGGCGATCCCGAAGATCTCGCCTGCGCGAACGGTCAGGCTCGCACGGTCAATCGCGACACCGAACTCGTCTTCGCTGCGGGTGGAGAGGTCGCGGAGCACGAAACGGGGCGCCCCGAAGCTGCGCCCCTCTCCCTTGCGAATGTCCTTGAGGCTGCCGCCGATCATCTTTTCGGCCATGGACCGGGAGGTTTCGGCCTTGGGATCACAGGTGTCGACCAGCCGACCGCCGCGCAGAATGGTCGCCGTATCGCAGAGCGCCTTGATCTCATGGAGCTTGTGGGAAATGTAGAGGATGGAGCAGCCCCGCTTTGCCAGCTGGCGCAGCGTGGCGAAAAGGCCCTCGACCTCCTGTGGCGTCAGCACCGAGGTCGGCTCATCCATGATTAGCAATTGCGGCTCGAGAAGCAGCGCGCGCACGATCTCGATCCGCTGTCGCTCGCCAACCGACAGGGTGGAAACGATGCGCTGCGGATCGAGCTTCAGCCCGTAGGTCTCCATCACCTCGGCAATCCGGCGCGACAGCTCGCGCGGGCCAAGCCTTTCGTCCATGCCGAGGGCGATGTTCTCGAGCACGCTCATCGCCTCAAAGAGCGAGAAGTGCTGGAAGACCATGCCGATGCCGAGTTTCCGGGCGGCCTTGGGATTGGGGATGGTGACGGGGTGCCCGTTCCAGGAAATCTCCCCCGCATCGGGCTGCATGATCCCGTAGATCATCTTGACGAGGGTGGATTTGCCGGCCCCGTTCTCACCCAGAAGCGCGTGGATCTCGCCGGGGCGGACCGCAAAGCTCACATCGTCATTGGCAAGAACGCCGGGGAAACGCTTGGTTATGCCGCGAAGCTGCAGCCTCGGTGCAATATCAGCTTTCATGTACGGCACGCCCCCTGCTCGTGGTGACGGCCCGCTCGTCTCGTGCTTCCCGCTGGCCAATGTGGACCATTATTTCGGCCGCCGCCAGTGCTGCAATCACCTCGGGACGTTTATCCCCGAGCCCTTGCGCGCCGATGGGCAGAACCAGCCGCGAAAGTGCCTCTTCGCTGCCGCCCTGGGACAGGTACCAGCTGGCGAAACGCGCCCGCTTCGTTCTCGAACCCACCATTCCGACATAGGCGGCATCGCCGCGGCCCAGCGCCTCGGCGGCGATCAGAAAGTCGAGCGCGTGGTCATGCGTGACGATCACATGGGCCGCGCCCGGTCGCGCGGCACGCACCAGCGCTTCGGGCATGGCCACCGCGCGCGCCACGACGCCTGCCGGCAGATCCTGCAGCACGTCCGGCCGCGTATCGACCATCTCCACGGCGACCGGGAGGAGCGCGAGGCACTGCGCGAGTGCCCGCCCGACATGGCCCGCGCCGAAAACCAGCACCTGTGGCCGGTTCGCATGTTCGGTCTCCGCCTCGACCAGCAGGGCCGATGCGCGGGCAGACGACAGGACCTTGAGCGATACCTCCACACGCCCCCCGCAGCACTGGCCGATCTCGGGACCGAGCGGCACGTCGAGCGTCGTGGCAGGAAGCCCGTCACGCAGCGCCTGCCGGGCACGCGCAATCACCATGTATTCGAGGGCACCGCCGCCGATGGTTTCATGCACCGCACTTTCGGTGATCAACATCCAGGTGCCTGCGCGCCTGGGGCTGGAGCCCCGCACGGCAATGAGTTCGGCGATGATGACCGGCGCGCCCGCAGCAAGAAAAGTCCGGAGCCGGGCGGGCGTCTCGTCCATCATCAGCCCCCTGCCCGCATGCGCTCGACCCCCATGAGGACGCGCTCGGGCGTCACCGGCGTATCGAGGCGCGGCGCCACCTTGTAGTCTGCGACCGACGCAACGGCCATGGAAAGCGCCTCGACCACCGACATGGCAAGCATCAGCGGCGGCTCGCCCACCGCTTTTGAGCGTCCGATCGTCTCCTCGCGATTGGCCGACCAGTCGCAGAGGTTGACGTTGAAGATCGGCGGTACGTCGGAAGCGAGCGGGATCTTGTAGGTAGAGGGCGCGTGCGTGCGCAATTCGCCCTTTTCGTCCCACCAGAGCTCCTCGGTCGTAAGCCAGCCCATGCCCTGGATGAACCCGCCCTCGATCTGCCCCAGATCGATCGCCGGGTTCAGCGAGCGTCCTACATCGTGGAGGATATCCACCCGATCGACCTGGTATTCCCCCGTAAGGGTGTCGATCGTGACCTCGGAAACCGAAGCGCCATAGGCGTAATAGAGGAAAGGCCGTCCGCGCCCGCTGCCACGATCCCAATGAATCTTGGGGGTCTTGTAAAAGCCTGCCGCCGAGAGCTGCACGCGGTTGAGATAGGCCGACGCCACGAGTTCGGTGAAGGGAACGAACCGTCCGCCGGCCTCTATACCATTGGGTACCCAGAGAATTTCATCCGCCGGCACTTCGTAGAGCCGAGCCGCATGGGCTTCGAGCCGCGCCTTGATCTGTCGGGCGGCATCGGCTGCGGCCATGCCGTTGAGATCGGACCCCGAGGAGGCCGCCGTGGCCGACGTATTCGGCACCTTGCCGGTGGTCGTTCCCATGATCTTGATGCGATCGATGCCGACGCCGAAGGCATCGGCGAGAACCTGGGCGACCTTGGTATAGAGCCCCTGCCCCATCTCGGTGCCGCCATGGGAGAGATGGATCGAGCCATCCCGGTAGATGTGCACGAGCGCACCGGCCTGATTGTACCAGGTGGCGGTAAAGGAGATGCCGAACTTGACCGGCGTCAGCGCGATGCCCTTGCGGAGCACCGGGCTCGTCCGGTTGAAAGCGAGGATCGCCTCGCGACGAGCGCGATAGTCGGCACTGGCCTCGAGTTCGCCGACCAGCCGGTCGATAATGTTGTCTTCCACCGTCTGGTGGTAGGGGGTGATGTTGCGATCACCCTGGCCATAGAAATTGGCCTTCCGGATCTCGAGCGGATCGCGCCCCAGCGCATAGGCGATATCTTCGATCCAGCGTTCCGCGGCAAGCATGCCCTGTGGTCCGCCGAAGCCGCGAAAGGCGGTATTGGAGACCGTGTTGGTCTTCAGCGGCTCGGATCTCACCCTCACGTCCGGGTAAAAATAAGCGTTGTCGGCGTGGAACAGCGCCCGATCGGTCACCGGTCCGGACAGATCGGCTGAAAATCCGCAACGAGCCGCATAGACGGCGTCGACCGCCTCGATCCGCCCGTCATCATCGTAGCCGACATCGTAGTCGACAACGAAATCGTGCCGCTTGCCGGTGGCGATCATGTCATCGTCGCGATCGGGACGGATCTTGACCGGGCGGTTGAAGCGCTTGGCCGCGAGCGCCGCGACGGCGGCAAAAAGATTGCCCTGCGTTTCCTTGCCGCCAAAGCCGCCACCCATCCGGCGGACGTTGACCGTCACCGCGTGCTGGGAGATGCCCAGCACATGGGCGACCATCAACTGCACTTCGCTCGGATGCTGGGTCGAGGAATGGACGATCACGTCCTCGTCCTCACCGGGCAGCGCAAAGGCGATCTGCCCTTCGAGATAGAAATGGTCCTGTCCGCCGATCGTCATCCGACCCGAGACACGGTTCTTTGCTCGGCTGAGGCCCGCATCCACGTCGCCGCGGACAAGCGTCAGCGGTTCGGTGACGAGCGTGCCGCCGGCACGCCGCGCCGCATCGACATCGAGCGCGGCCGCCAGCGGGGCATAAGTGATCTTCGCAAGCCGGCTGGCGCGACGGGCGGCGTCCCGGGTTTCCCCGATCACCGCAAAGACGGGCTGACCCAGAAACTCCACCCGACCCTCGGCGAAGACCGGATCGTCGTGCTTATGGGGCGGGCTCACATCATTCTCGCCCGGAATATCGGCCGCCGTCAGGACGCCAACCACGCCCGGCGCCGCGCGGACCGCATCGAGATCGACCGAGACGATCTCGCCATGGGCGATCGCGGAGAGCCCGAGATAGGCGTGAAGCGTCCCGGCCGGCTCGGCGATATCGTCGATATATTCGGCCCGCCCCGAAACGTGCTTGCGGCCACTGTCATGGGCGAGGCTCTGGTGCATCCGCCCGCCGGCAAGGGCGATATCGGTTTGCTGCCTGTTCATGCCGCACCCCGCTCGAGGCGCTGGCCCGCGCCTGTTGTCTCGAGATGGAAGCGGCGCAACAGGTTGCGCGCCGTCAGCATGCGGTAGTCTGCCGAGGCCCGCATGTCGGAAATGGGCTGGAAATCCTCAGAAAAGGCCGGCAGGGCCGCCTCGATGGTCTCGGCGGACCAGGGCCGACCAACCAGCGCCGCTTCGACCGCCCTCGCCCGCTTGGGCGTCGCGGCCATGCCGCCGAAGGCGATCCGGACCATGCCGACCGTGCCGGCATCGTTGACGAAGATGCGGAATGCGCCGCAGAGCGTGGAGATGTCTTCCTCCCGGCGCTTGGAGATCTTGTAGACTGCGAACTGCTCGCCGGCCGGCAGCGCCGGGATCATGACGCTCTCGACGAATTCGCCCGGCGCGCGATCCTGCTTGCCATAAGCAATGAAGAACTCTTCGAGCTTCAGCGTCCGCCGTTCGGAGCCCTTGCGCAGGGTCACCTTCGCACCGAGCGCAATGAGCGGAGGCGGTGTGTCCCCGATCGGTGAGCCATTGGCGATATTGCCCCCGATCGTCCCCATGTTGCGCACCTGCTCGCCACCGATGCGGTGCCAGAGTTCGGCCATCTGGGGGAAGCGGCGGGCCAGTACTTGCGCGGCACGCGTATAGGAAACCCCGGCCCCCAGCGTCACGCCGGTTGTCGTGTCCTCGATCCCCTGCAATTGCTCGAGATTGCCGATGAAGATCAACGGACCGATATCGCGCATGAACTTGGTGACCCATAGCCCCACATCGGTGGAACCGGCGACGAGCGTGGCCTCGGGCTCTGCGGCATAGACCCGGGCGAGGTCCTCGACATCCGAGGGCACGATGAGACGCGCCCGCCCCTCCCCGATTTCGATGCGCGAGCCGTCCTGAAGTGCACGCAGTTTTGCGACCATTCCTGACCGCTCGAGCACCAGCGGATCTTCCTCGGGCCGTCCGAAGCCGGCAGCCGCTTCTGCTGCCCGGATGATCGGGGCATAGCCGGTGCAGCGGCAGAGATTGCCCTGCAGCGCCTTCTCGACATCCTGCCTCCCGGGCTCGGGCATCCTCATCCAGAGGGCATAGAGCGACATGACGATGCCAGGCGTGCAGAACCCGCACTGGGACCCGTGGTGCTCGACCATGGCCTGCTGCACCGGGTGGAGCGGACCCGTGGGAGACGAGAGATGCTCGATGGTCACCACATGCGCGCCATCCAAGGCACCCACGAAGGCGATGCAGGCGTTCACGCTCTCATAGGCGATCCCCTCGCCCGAAACCCGGCCGACCAGCACGGTGCAGGCCCCGCAATCGCCCTCTGCGCAGCCCTCCTTGGTGCCCCGCAGATGCCGGTCGAGCCTCAGGAAATCGAGGAGCGTCCGCGTGGCCGAAATGTCGGTCAGTTCAACGAGGCTGTCGTTGAGGATGAAGCGCAGCGTCCCGCGGATCTCCGTCATGAGCGGATCCCCGAAAGACGTCCAAGGGCGGTGGATGCCATAGCTCAGCTCCCCCTATAGGTCGAATAGGCGAAGGGCGAGACGAGCAGCGGCACGTGGTAGTGACTGCGTTCGGAAAGCGTGAAGCGCACGGGCACGACGTCCAGGAAGGGCGTCTCGAGCTCGACGCCGAGCCGCTCGAAATACTGGCCGACGTGAAAATGGATTTCGTAGGCGGCGAGATGGAGATCCTCGCCTTCGAGCAGCGGGCGATCCACGCGCCCATCGGCATTGGTGTAGCTTTCGAGCAGATGGTGGGTGTGGTCGCCATGCACCAGCACCAGATCGAGCCGCATGCCGCGGGCCGGACGGCCGTGCATGGTATCGAGGACGTGCGTCGTCAGGCGCGCCGAATCCGCCATTGTTCTTTCCTGCTCAAATGGGCCCCTTGGCGCGACTATCTGAAAATTTCGTCGCACTTGAAAGGGGGTATGCTGAAAATTTTACCAGATGGTCCACTTTCGCCGCTCTTGTGGGCATGGGGGTCCAGAGGCCATAAAGCGAGCGTGACAAACGGAGGCCGGAATGCGCTACCCCAGAAACATGCATGGCTATGGCCCGAGGACCCCGAAGGTCGAGTGGCCGGGTAGCGCCAATATCGCGGTCCAGTTCGTCCTCAACTATGAGGAGGGCGGAGAAAACAATATCCTGCATGGCGATGCCGCTTCGGAAGCCTTCCTCTCCGAGATCGTCGGGGCCCAGCCCTGGCCGGGCCAGCGCCACTGGAACATGGAGTCGATCTATGAATACGGCGCTCGCGCCGGCTTCTGGCGGCTCCACCGTCTGTTCACAGAGCGCGAAATTCCGGTGACCGTCTATGGTGTCGCAACCGCCCTGCAGCGCGGGCCGGCGCAGGTTCGCGCCATGCAGGAGGCAGGCTGGGAGATCGCCAGCCACGGGCTCAAATGGATCGACTACAGAGACGTTTCGATCGAAACGGAGCGCAACCATCTCCACGATGCGATCCGCATTCATACCGAGGTGACGGGCGAACGCCCGCTCGGTTGGTATTGCGGGCGAACTTCGATCAACACGGTCGACCTGGCGAGCGAAGAAGGCGGCTTCCTCTACGTTTCGGATGCCTATGACGACGACCTGCCCTATTGGCGCGAACATCTGGGAACGCCCCAGCTCATCATCCCCTATACGCTCGATGCCAACGACATGCGGTTCGCAACCCCGCAGGGCTTCAATTCGGGCGAGCAGTTCTACCAGTATTTGAAAGACAGCTTCGACACGCTCTATGCCGAAGGCGCGGCAGGACACCCCAAAATGATGAGCATCGGGCTTCACTGCCGACTCGTCGGCCGGCCTGGTCGTAGCTCTGCGCTCGCCCGCTTCGTCGACTATGTCCGGAGCCACGAAAAGGTCTGGATCGCCCGGCGGATCGACATCGCCCGGCACTGGATCGCCCACCACCCATACGAGCCGCAGCAGAACCGGCCGTCCGAGCTGCCCTATGACGATTTCACGGCGCTTTTCGGCGGAATTTTCGAGCACTCCGAATGGGTCGCCGAGCGGACGTGGAAGCGGGAACTGGGCCCGGCGAACGATACGGCGACGGGCCTACACGCCGCGATGGTCGCGGTCTTCCGCAGCGCTGGCGCGGAGGAACGCCTTGCCGTGCTGCGCGCCCACCCCGATCTTGCCGGCAAGCTGGCGCAGGCCAAGCGGCTGACGGCAGCATCGGCTGCCGAACAGGCCTCGGCGGGCCTAGATGCGCTGACCGATGAGGAACACGCGGAACTCACCGGCCTCAACGCCGCCTATCAGGAGAAATTCGGCTTTCCGCCGATCATCGCCGTGCGCGACAACACCAAGCAGTCGATCATCGCGGCGTTCAGGCAGCGGCTCGGAAACGACCGGGAAACCGAATTCGAGACCGCATGCCGGCAGGTCGAGCGGATCGCCTATCTGAGGCTGGCCGCCGTCCTGCCGGACTGAAGGCGGGAAGCCTATTCGAGCCTCTGACCGGGCAGGTTCTGCCCGTGCTGGGTGAGGACGAGCCCCGTCCCTCGACCCTCGGCATCCGTCTCGAAGCGGATCTGCGCGTCGACGACGGTATAAAAGAAGGCCGTGTCGCTCTCTGGGAAGATCTCGAATCGATCCTGGCCCGTCGCCTGCGCGAAGAGCCCATCCCCCTCGCGGGTGACCTCGATGAAGAAGTCGGGCGAAAGCTGGTAGCGCCCGACATAGCGGTCGAGCACCCCGGGCGCGAGGTCGATCGCC
This sequence comes from Arsenicitalea aurantiaca, assembly GCF_003994485.1. Lineage (GTDB taxonomy): Bacteria > Pseudomonadota > Alphaproteobacteria > Rhizobiales > Devosiaceae > Arsenicitalea > Arsenicitalea aurantiaca. The sequence continues at coordinate 606,003 of NZ_RZNJ01000001.1, read as the reverse complement.
GTCCGTTCGACCGGAGGCTGCGAAAGCGGCAGGCTGGGGTCGAGCAGGTGAAGCCCGATGTCCTCGCCCCCGGCCTCGTGGGCCGTATTGGTCAAGACCACTACCCCTGCGCCATCCGCGCGGCGGAAGCCGGTGGACGCGGTGTAGCCACCCGTCGCGCCATTGTGCCAGACGATCTCGCCGGGATCGCGCGCAACGACGAACCAGCCCAGCGCAATGTCGGTGCCTTCGGCCCCGGTGCTGCGCCGCGTCTCGAGCATGAGGGCGAACGCAGGCGCAAGCGGCGTCTCCACCTGTCCGGTTGCGGCCCCGAGGAAAAGCAGCATGTCATTGGCCGTCGAACGCACGGCGCCCGCACCGGCAAAGAGCCCGAGATCCCAGTTCGGCACCGGATCGAGCGAAGCGGCGTGCCCGCTTGCCAGGCCTTCGCGGAAATCGGGGTCGAGCGCGCTCGCCGTACGGTTCATCCCGAGCGGCGCGAGAATGCGCTCGCGCAGGAGGCTCGCATAATCGGTGCCCGCGCGGGTCGCGAGGACATGGCCGAGAAGCCCATAGCCGAGATTGGAATATTCGAAGGCCTCGCCCACTCCGCGCGGCAATTCATAAGCGTTCAGAAAGGCATGCAGGTCGCCCTCGTCATAGCCGAGATAAGGGTTGGCCGGATTCTGCGGCTTGAAATTGTCGGGCAGTCGCGGCAGGCCTGACATATGGGTCGCCAGATCCAGCAGAGTGATCTTCACCCCGTCCCGCTCGGGCATCGAGACGCCTTCGGGGAGGAAATCGGCCACGGGCTGGTCGAGCCGCACTTCGCCGCGCTCGACAGCATCGGCGAGCAGCAACGCAGTGAAAACCTTCGAGATCGATCCGATTTCAAAGAGTGTATCGCCGGTCAGGGGGCTCGGATCGTCTTTGGAAAGCTTGCCGTAGGTCACGATGCGCGTGCCCTCGGGCTCGAGGACGCCGACGACGATCCCGACCCCCCGATTCTCGTCGTCGATGCGCGTTGCGATCAAAGACGAAATCTCTGAATCGGGCAGGATGGAAGGGGCCGGCGACTGCGCCAGGGCGGCAAAACTCATCAAAAAAACTCCAGTCAAGGTCAGGACGAACCGTAGCATCGGCCCCTCTTCCGATTTCGTTCGCAGATGGGCGCAACCTTGACGGCGTTTGTGGCGGTCATGCGACGCCACCGCCATTTAGCGTTCAGGCAAAGAAGCCGTCGCGCAGGCGGATGCCGTGCTCGAGCCAAGCCTTCATGCAACTGAGGGCATTCATCCATCCCCCGCAATTGCCGATGCAGCTCTGGAGCCCGGTTGCGTTCTCGCGCCAGCCGGACTCCGAGATCGTCACCAATGTCCGCCCGTCTTCGAGCGGCGCGAAATCCAGCGTCACGAGGGTTTTGTAGGGCCCTTCCCCGTCCTCGGCGGCGTCCCAGCGCAGCACGATCTGCCGGTCTTTCTCGACGCTCACCACTTCGACGGGAAAGGCACCGGGGAAATCCGCGAAATCCCAGGTGACCGTCGCGCCCGGTTCGAGACGGCCCTCAGCCCCGCCGGTCGTGAAAAAGGATGACAACTGCGCCGGATCGACCACTGCCTCGAAGACTTCGGAAACCGGCCGCGCAATGCGCCCGGATACGGAAAATCTGAGCTCCATCCCAACCTCCTGCTTGTGGGGTGGGAAATTATGTTATAGATTTATAACATGTCAAGTGACGACGCCGATGACCTGATCTTCAAGGCGCTTTCGCACCGCGTTCGCCGCGCCATGCTGGATGCCTTGAAGCCTGCTCCGATGACGACGGGCGCGCTCTGCGCACGGTTTCCGGCGCTCGACCGCTGCACCGTCATGCAGCATCTGCGCGTGCTCGAGGATGCGGGGCTTGTCGTCGCCGAACGACGGGGGCGCGAGCGCTACAACCATCTCGATGCCTTGCCGATCCATGCCATCCACGAGCGCTGGATCGGCCCCTATGCCGCCTATGCGAGCGCAATGCTGTCGCGGCTCCGGACCGACCTCGAGACGCCTGCAGAACACTGATTGGCCCTTGTCTGGCCTGCTCGGCTGGGGCTAACTGAAATCCTCATCCGCCTTCCGAAACGAGCCCGATGCCGATCCTCCACCAGCCCGAACTGCCCTCCGATGCCATTCCTGCCTTCGTCCGCAATGGGGTGAACCTCGCTTCAGCCGGCCTCGGCGCCGAAGTGCTGTCGGTCAGCGACGATTTCTTTGCCGAGGGCAGCAGAATGCTGGCCGACACCGTGCCGGCCTTCGACCCCGATCTCTATGACGATCACGGCAAGTACATGGATGGATGGGAGAGCATCCGCAAGCGCGGGCCGGGACACGATCATGCGGTCGTCAAACTCGCCGTGCCGGGCGTGATTTCCGGTTTCGACGTCAATACGGCCTGGTTTACGGGCAATTTTCCGCCCGCGTGCTCGATCGATGCCTGTCGCGTCGAGGGCGCGCCGGACTCCGACACCGAGTGGGTGCCGCTTCTGCCCGTGAGCGCGCTCGGCGCTAGCGCGCACCATTTCTTCGCCTGCACGTCGGAGGCCGCCTGGACCCATGTGCGGCTCAACATCTACCCCGATGGCGGAGTGGCGCGGCTCCGGGTCTATGGTCGCCCCGAGATCGATGCCGCGTCGCGCTCGGGGGAGCGGCTCGATCTGGCTTCCGCGCTCAATGGCGGTCGCGTCGTCGCCTATTCGGACGCCCATTACGGCAATTTCCAGCGCATGCTGTCACCGGGCCGGGGGCTGAATATGGGCGATGGCTGGGAAACCCGCCGGCGGCGCGTGCCTGGCAATGACTGGATCATCCTGGCATTGGGCGCACGCGGGTCGATCTCCGCGATCGAGGTGGATACGGCCCATTACAAGGGCAATTACCCCGATCAGGTCTCGATCCAGGCCGCCGATCTCGGCGCCGGTTTCGATGGCCTCGACACGCCCATCGTCACCTCCTCAATGTTCTGGCAGGAAGTGCTGGCGCCCCAGAAGCTCGGGCCCGACGCGATCCACAATTACGATCTCGCCGAGCCGACGGGACCGGTTACCCATGTTCGGGTCAACATTCACCCCGATGGCGGCATTTCGCGCCTGAGGCTTTTCGGAACGCTGGCGGGCTGACGCCCCGGGGAGGTCGGCCATGAGGACGCTGAACGCATGGATGCTCGGGGCGGCACTGCTCGCCGTTCCCGTGGGCGCGGTTGCCGAAGAGGCGGCGAGCTACTCCAACCTGCTGACGCCGCTCCTTTCGCAAAACGTCGACGTGCTGGGCACGCCCCTCGCCTACCCCGAAGGCGAAGCCAAGGTGACCGCCGCAATCGTCACCATTCCGCCCGGTGGCGAGACCGGGTGGCACAGCCATGAGGTACCGCTCTTCGCACACATCCTGGAAGGGGAACTGACCGTCGATTACGGGGAGAAAGGGACGCGCACCTTTCGGGCCGGCGACAGCGTGCTCGAGGCGGTCGGCTGGACGCATAACGGCACCAATACGGGAGATATCCCCATGCGCCTCATCGCCGTCTACATGGGCGGGGGCGACGCGGCCAACACCGTTACGGAGCCGACGCCGTGACGGGCGAACGGCAGATCCTCGTCGAGACGCTGACTGCGACGGATTTTGCCCCGTTCGGGCAGGTGATCGAGAAGGCGGGCGCACATCACTACACCATCAACAAGGGCATGACCGAGCGCTACCACGACCTCGCAACCGTAGAACTGGGCGGGGAAAATCCGCGGCCGCTGATCTCGATCTTCGTCGGCCAGCCCTACAGGCTTCCCCTGACGCTCACCATGATGGAGCGCCATCCGCTGGGGAGCCAGGCCTTTTGTCCCCTGGGCCCCGATCCGTTTCTCGTCATCGTCGCACCCGATGAGGGTGGTGAGCCGGGCCGGCCGCGCGCATTTCTGACAAGCGCAGGGCAAGGGGTGAACATCGGACGCAATGTCTGGCATGGGGTGCTCACCCCCCTTGATAACGCTGCGGAATTCCTCGTCGTCGACCGCGGCGGCGACGGCAGGAACCTTGAAGAACATGATTTTGCGACGCCCTTCGAAGTCGTGATATCCCCCTGAGGACGAAAGCCTTTACCCTAGTGGTCGGGCGCCGGTCGCTGCACCGTCGCAAATGGGCCATACTGTGGGCTCGAGCCTATGTGGGGAGCCTGAAATGACCTTTATCCGAGCCCTTTGTGCGAGCCTTTTGCTTCTGGTCGGGCTTGGAGCCGCACCCGTGCTCGCCGAGCGGGTCACGGTCACCGGCGAAGTCACCTATCGCGAGCGCATCGCGCTGCCGGCCGATGCACGGCTGAGGGTAAAGCTCGTCGATCTCTCCCTTGCCACCCCGCTCACCCGGGTGCAGGCCGAAGGCGCCATCGCCAGCCCCGGCCAGGTGCCGCTTCGCTTCTCGCTGGCCTTCGAAGACCGCATCGTCATGCCCGGCAGGGCCTATGGCCTCGTTGCGGAGATTTTCACGCCCGATGGGGTGATCTTCACGAATACCGAGCCATTCCGGCTCGACCCGCTCGCCCCTCCGGCGGATCTGGGCTTTCTGCTGCAGCGCGTGGCGCTCGCCGCCCCGCCGGCGGCACGTCTGGCAGAGCCGGTTGACGAGACGCCCATCACCGACATCACCTGGCGCGCGACGACCCTTCGCGGCGAGCCATTGCCGACGAGCCCGGCGAGCACGCTTTCGATCGCCGGAGACCTGCGGGCCGGCGGACGGGGCGGCTGCAACAGCTATTTCGCGCAGGCCCAGATGGCTGGTGACATGCTCGCCTTCAGCGCGGTCGCGGCGACCCGAATGGCCTGCGCCGGAGCGGTTGCCGAGCAGGAAGCGGCATTTTTCGGGGTGCTTGCCGAGACCCGCCGCTTTCGGCGCGACGGGGCGACGCTCATCTTTCTCGATGGCGCCAATGCCGAGATCGCGACGTTCACCCGCCTCGCCCGCTAGGACGCACCATGGTTCACACCCCGCAACTGATCGACCGCCTGCTCGATGTGATCGAGAACGACATCGCGCCGCTGACCCGCGCCGGCGTGGCGCGTGGCAACAAGATCTTCGGGGCTGCGATTCTGCTGAAATCGGACCTGTCGCTCGTCATCGCCGAGACCAACAATGAGGTCGAGAACCCGCTGTGGCACGGGGAAATGCACGCGATCAAAAGGCTTTACGAGCGCGGGCGCGACCAGGTGCCGGCGCCCGCGGACTGCATCTTCCTCGCGACCCACGAGCCCTGCTCGCTCTGCCTTTCGGCAATCACCTGGGCCGGATACGACAATTTCTACTATCTCTTCAGCCATGAGGAGAGCCGCGACGCCTTCAACATCCCGCACGATCTGCGCATTCTGAAGGAAGTCTTCACGCTCGAGCCCGGCGGCTACCAGAGCGTCAATGCCTATTGGACGAGCCATGACATTGCGCGAATGGTGGCGAGCCTCGACCGCGGAAGCCGCGAGGCTCTCGTGGCGCGCCTCGACGACATCGGCGCGCTTTATGCTGACCTCTCCGAGGCTTACCAGCGCAACAAGGGATCGGTTGGCATCCCGCTCGACTAGGTCAGCCGATCGGCATGTAAATGCTTTGCGGCGCCGCCGGGATCGGCATGCTCGACGCTGCGAAAGCGAGCGTCACGAGACAGAGCGCAAAAAGCCCAATCAGCGAAGAGCGTATTACAACAGCTTGTCCCATCATTTCCTCCAGCATAGAATCTTCCTGATCCCTCCGACAGTCATCGGCTTGCGTAACCCTCGGATCAACACGGCACCCGGCTCCGATAACTTGCTCCGGATCATTAGACGGGGAGCATGATTTCCGCCCCGGTGTTGACGATATTGCGCCACGGGGTTGAATGCGGGCGTAACGGGCTGTTAAGATGGCGTTCATCTTCGGATCCGCGTGCCGCGCATTGCGCGGTGAAACCATTCGCCGCTCCGGGCGTTGGCCTTTCAGGCCCCGATGCAAGATCGAAGCAGGCACATGCCAGAACCAGACATGATCGACCCGTCCGCTCCCGCGGTGCGGCTCGCCATTTTCACCGATTTCGACGGCACGCTCGTCGAGCTCGCCGAAACCCCCGATGCCGTTGAAATGCCGCGGCAACTTGCTGACCAGCTGGTGCGCACGGCCGAGAAGCTCGAAAGCGCGCTCGCCATCGTCACTGGCCGGCCGGTGGAGGATATCGACCGCTATCTCGACCCGATCCGCCTGCCGGTGGCGGGAAGCCATGGCGCACAGCGTCGGCGCGCGGATGGCAGTTTCGAGGATGCGGGCGCGGCCGGCATCCGCATCGCAAGCGAAATTGCTCAATTCCTTGAACCACTTGCAATGGCAAACCCGGACCTGATCCTCGAGCCGAAGGCCGGGGCCGTGGCGCTCCATTATCGGCAGGCGCCGCAATTGGCAGAGGATTGCCGGCGCGCCATGGAAGAGGCGGTGGCGGCGGTCGAGGGCTTTACCATCGTGCCCGGCAAGATGGTGTTCGAAGCCCGGGCAACAGGTGTCGACAAGGGTGCGGCGGTGCGGGCGTTCATGCTTGAAGAGCCGTTCGCCGGCCGGATTCCGGTCTTTCTTGGCGATGATACGACCGATGAGGACGGCTTCCGCGCCGTTCAGGAACTGGGCGGGGTCGGGATCAAGCTCGGGGAAGGCGACACCAGCGCCCGCATGCGGATCGCCGATATCGCCTCCGTCCACGCCCTCCTCAGAGGGCTCGCGGACGCTGCATAGGACGCAAAACGAGCATCAAATTTCACCCAAATTACACAAATTACAGAAATTGGACCCTCGAACCTCATGAGCAGACTCGTCATCGTCTCCAATCGCACCCCCAGCACCGGTCCGGCAGCGGGAGGCCTGGCGGTGGCCCTGCGCAAGACGCTGGCGGAGCGCGACGGGTTCTGGTTCGGCTGGTCGGGCAAGCTCTCCGAGCAGCCGCCGCGTGAAGCGCGCTTCGAAGAGGTCGACGGCCTGACGGTCGGCAAGATCGACCTGACCCGGCAGGACCACCATGCGTATTACGCCGGCTTCTCCAATTCCATCCTCTGGCCAGCCTTCCACCTGAGGCTCGACCTGACGACGTTCGATGGCCAGTGGTATGAGGGATACCGGCGGGTCAACACGCGGTTTGCCGAAGCGCTGCGGCCGCATCTCAAGCCGGACGACGTCATCTGGGTGCACGACTATCACCTGATCCCGCTGGCGGCGGAGCTGCGGCGGCTCGGGGCGCGCAATCGAATCGGGTTTTATCTGCATATCCCCTTCCCGGTCGCCGACACGCTTTTCGCAATTCCCCATCATCTCGAACTGATGCGGGACCTGTCCCATTACGATCTCGTCGGCATGCAGGCGCAGCGCGACATCGTGGCGTTCAACGAATTTGCCGACCATCAGGCTCCGCTCTCGCTGTCGGGCGACCCGCTGAAGGCGGTGGATTTTTCCAAGACGATCGTCGAGGCCTTCCCGATCGGGTCGGATCCCGATGCCTTCGCGCGGCTCGCGGTGAGCCCGGCGGCCAACAAGATGGTCCGGCGCATGCAACGGGCCATGGACGAGCAGCGGCTGATCCTCGGTGTCGACCGGCTCGATTATTCCAAGGGCCTGCCCCAGCGGGTCGAAGCCTATGAAAAGCTCCTCGCCAACAATCCCCAGCTGCGGCGCGGGGTGCATCTGCTCCAGATCGCGCCGCCCTCGCGCGACACGATCAAGGAATACCAGCACCATTCCGACCAGCTCGACGCGATGTGCGGGCATGTGATGGGGCGTTTCGCCGAGCCCGACTGGCAGCCCCTGACCTATGTGAAGCGGGCCTACGGCCAGCCGAGCCTTGCGGGGCTCTACCGCATGGCTCGGATCGGGCTCGTCACTCCGCTCCGGGACGGGATGAACCTCGTCGCCCATGAATATGTGGGCTCGCAGAACCCCGAGGATCCCGGGGTGCTCGTGCTCTCCCGCTTCGCCGGCGCCGCAGAGATCTTCGAGGATGCGCTGCAGGTCAACCCGTTCGACACCGACGAGACGGCCGAGGCGATGCGGATGGGACTGTCGATGCCGCTCGAGGAGCGCAGGGCGCGCTGGGAAGGGCTGATGCGCGCGGCGCGGACCCATAGCGTCGACAACTGGGCCGCGCGCTTCCTTGACCGCCTGGGCGCGATGGCGGGCCGGGCCCGGCAGCGCAATGCGAGCAAGGGCGGCATGCCTACGATCGCCCGCGACGTGCTGCATCTGGGCTCAGGGACCGAGCAACCGTCAGCACCTGCTTAACCAATCGGCACGATCAACCGCCCTCGCCTCATTTGCGCCCGGCTTGGGTTGGAGGATCAAAGAGGCGCCGGGCGGCTTTGCGGCGGGGACCTCCAACCGTCGGCCCGGCGCAGTCCCTTTGCCCTGATTTCAAGAGCGTTTTGAAGAGCGTCCTCCCCCTTCGAGACGGCTTTGCCGTGCCTCAGGGGTGAGGTCGTTTGCAGCATCTCCGCGAGGCGCCGACGCAACAAAAAAGGCGGCCCCTGGGGGCCGCCTTTCGTATTTTGGGAGGGCGAAGCTTAGCTGGCGCGGGCTTCGCGGGGGGGACGGGCGTCGGCCTTGGCGCGACGGGCCCGGCCGGCGTCCTTCTGAGATTTGTTCCAGCGCTGCTTGGGCTTGCCGGCAGCGGCATTGCCCGCCGGCTTTTCCCACCATGCGGCTGGGGCGTCGCCCGGAGCGGCAGAGCGGGCGGCCGGAGCGGACGAACCGCCACGGGCCGGACGGCCCTCACCCATCGCGGCCTTGCGCTTGCCCGAGAAATGCTTGTTCTCGTTGCGGCGCGGTGCCGGGGTCGACGCCTGGCGCGGCTCGGGGCCGGCCTCGCCGATGGTCGGCAGAGTACGGCGGATCAGCCGCTCGACGTCACGGAGCTTGCCGCGCTCGGCGCCATCGCAAAGCGTGATGGCGATGCCCGTCGCGCCGTTCCGGCCGGTGCGGCCGATGCGGTGGACGTAGTTCTCGGCATCATCGGGCAGCTCGAAATTGATGACGTGGGTAATGCCCGGAACGTCGATGCCGCGCGCGGCGATATCGGTGGCCACGAGGACGCGGACCTTGCCCGAAGCAAAGCCCTTGAGGGCCGCCTGACGGGCATTCTGCGACTTGTTGCCGTGGATGGCCGCGACGGCATGACCGTCGAGATCGAGATTCTTGGCGACCCGGTCCGCGCCATGCTTGGTGCGGGCGAACACGATCACCTTCGCCAGCGCCTCGTCACGCAAGAGCTCGTTGAGCTTGGCGCGCTTGGCCGCCATCTGGGTGAAGATGACGCTCTGCTCGATCGCGACCACGGTCGTGGCCGGGGGCGCCGCTTCGACGCGCACCGGATTGTCGAGGAGCCCGGCTGCGAGCTTGGCGACCTCGGGGGCCATGGTGGCCGAAAAGAGCGCGGTCTGGCGACGCTTGCCAATGGCGGCCGCGATCTCGGTCACAGGCTTGATGAAGCCCATGTCGAGCATCCGGTCGGCCTCGTCGAGGACGAGCCAGCGGGTCTGGTCGAGCCGGATCTTGCCGTCATCCATCAGATCCTTGAGGCGGCCCGGGGTGGCGATGCAGACATCGACGCCCTTGGCGATCTTCTGGACCTGGTGGTAGCGCGAGACGCCGCCGAGCACGAGCACGGTGGAGACGCGCATGCCCGCCGAGAAGGACCGGATGGCCTCCTCGATCTGGACGGCGAGTTCGCGGGTGGGCGCAAGGATCAGCGCGCGGGCGGTGCGCGGCGCGGGCCGCTCATTGCCAAGCGCGGCGAGCCCGGCAACGATCGGCAGCGAGAACGCTGCCGTCTTGCCCGAGCCGGTCTGGGCGATGCCCAGGATGTCGCGACCCTCGAGCTGGGGCTTGATGGCCTTTTGCTGGATGGGGGTAGGCGTGGTGAAGCCGGCACGTTCCAGACCCTTCACGAGGGTTTCGGGAAGGCCGAGTTCGGAAAACAGGTTTGTCAAAACTAAATCGTCTCTTGTTTGGGCGCGCCAACCAAAGCAGCGCGCGAGGCGCCCGACCCGATGAGGTGGCGCGATCACAAAAATGCATCGGCGATAGGGATTATCGCGCGGTTGCGTTCTGCCCGGGGATAAGCATCCGGGCCACTTCGCCGCTCACCGCATTGGTCGATAAGAAGAGAAGTCCGCCACATCTTCAAGGCGCCGATCGCGTTTCGTGCGCGGCATTGCCCGTGGCGTGGGCTTCATATGGGGGAGTTGGCGCCCGAAGGCAAGCGCTTTGATGCATGGGGGCCATGCGCGGGGCGTGCCGACGGGCAAAGGGACGGGGCCGGTTCAGATCCCCGCATACCAGTCATAGCCGTGATCTTCCCAATAACCGCCCTTGCCGCGCCCGATATCGGCGAAGCTCTCCACGAGCTCGATGGTGTGGACGTATTTGTTCATCTTGTAGCCGAGCTGGCGCTCGACGCGCAGCCGCAGCGGCGCGCCATTGGCAATGGGCAGGGTCTGGTCGTTGAGCCCGTAGGCGAGGATGGTCTGGGGGTGGCGGGCATCGATGAGGTCGATGCTGCCATAATAGGGCTGCGGCCCGGCGAGCCCGCCCGGCATCTCGTCATAGCAGCGGAAAACCGCATAGCGCGCCTCGGGGCGCACGCGGGCCTGATCGAGGAGGAAGGCGAGCGGCACGCCGGTCCATTTGGCGATGCAGCTCCAGCCCTCGACGCAGTCGTGCCGGGTGATCTGGGTGCGCGCGGGCATGTTGCGCAGCTCCTCGAGCGAGAGCTCGAGCGGCTGCTCGACGAGGCCGGTGACCCGGAGCTTGTAGAGCACGAAATCGCTGCGGCTGAGGAACATGTATTCCATCGAGGTCGGATCGGTGGAGCCGTTCGGCCGCTGGCCCTGCCGGATTTCGCTTTCGGAGAATTCGCGCGCCAGCGTCTCGTCCCCGATGAGGGCGCGCTGCACGCGGTAGGTCAGATCATTGGCCTTTTCGAGCACCGAGCGGACTTCAGCGCCGGGGCGCAGCAGGGGATCGAAGACGTCGCAGCCGGCAAGCGCGAGCGAGGAGGCACCGGCCCCGGTGAGGCCGAGAAAGCGGCGGCGGTCGAGCTTGAGGCCGGACATCAGCGGTCTCCCTTTTCGCGCGGCGTGCCCGGGCTGGTGCGGTACCAGCCGGTGACCATGGAGCGCAGTTCGTTGATGGGGCCGGCCAGCAGCACCATGAGGATGTGGACGACAAAGAAGAGGACGAGCCCGACCATGGCGATGAAGTGGAGCGTGCGGGCGGTCTGCCTGCCCCCGAAGAGGTCGAGCATCCAGGGCGCCGAAGCGTTGATGCCGGGGCTCATGGTGAGGCCGGTAAGGATGATGAGCGGGAAGAGTATGACGAGGACGATGAAATAGCTCAGCTTCTGGAGCGGGCTGTAGCTGCGCCCATGCCGGAAGCTGAAGCGCGCATGCTTGCCGATATCGGCGGGCAGCCCGCGCAGATCCTGCCCGCGCGGGAGGATGTCGCGCACGAAATGGCGGTTGAGGAGGCTCGAGACGAGCCAGATGGCGAGGGTGGCGACGAGCACCCAGCCAAAGAAGAAGTGGACGATCCGCCCGGTCGCAAGATCCTGATAGGAGGGGATGGTCATCCAGGCGGGGAAGGCGCGGTATTGCGGCTGCGCCTCGGTGCCGCTCATGCCAAGGAACCCGCTGGTGTCGAACCGGTGCCCGAAGATCGTCGTGATGCCGCGGGGCTGGCCATCGACCAGCTCGGGCATGATCCTGAGGATGGAATTGTCGTATTCGAACCCCGATTCCTGCCCGATATAGAGGGCGGGATGGGCGTTGAAGATCTGCAGGCCCGTGAGCAGCAGGAAGAAGAGGCTGATCGCCCAGACCCAATGGGTGAGACGGGTGAAGATCGACTGGCGATAGACGAGCGGCCCCTTGCCGGCCGGGGCGGGCGTGGTTTCGGGTATGGCTTCGCCAGCGCCCGCATCGGTCGTCGTCATGTCCCTTGCCTCCCGCCCGGCGCCCTCGCGGGCGCGTCCTCACAAGAGAAACGGCACGTTTTTGCGTGCAGTTTCAAGTCACGAGTTCGACAGGGGCTGACGCCGGCACCGGGATCAGACGTCTTCGCGGGCCGCCCAGAGCAGGCCCCGCTGCATGATGGTCGCCATTTCGGGGATTTCGAACTCCTTGACCGAATGGCCGAGCGTGGAGTGAAAGACCCGGCCGAGCCCGTGGCGGCGCTTCCAGACCACGGGCATGACGACGCCCTCGATCCAGGGCGCGCCATGGTCGCCCGAGAAGGTCGTGGTCGCCAGCACCTCGTTGGAGGGGTCGACATGCATGTAATATTGCTCGGAGCGATAGGCGAAGGACTTGAGCCCCGCCATGATCGGATCGTCGGTGGCGAGGATATCGACGGTGTAGTCGATGATGTTGCCCGGATGGGCGACGAACTGGCCGCCGGTCATGAACTGGTATTCGATGCAATCGCGGAAGGCGTCCGTCATGCCGCCATGATGGCCCGCTAGGCCCACGCCCCCCTCGACGGCGCGGCAGAGATTGAGCGCCTCCTCCTTGCCGATGGTGGCGTGCGAGATGATCGGCACAATGAGCGAGAGCTCGTGGATGGCCGGATCGGCGAAGACTTCGGTGCCGGTTTCGACGCGGACGGTGAAGCCGGCCTCGTGCAGCCAGCGCCGGTAGATGGCGGCGCATTCGGCCGGGTCGTGACCTTCCCAGCCCCCATGAACGATGAGTGCCCTCTGCATGCCCTTGCTCCCTCGACTCGTCGGCGCGCGAGCTTACCCGATAGGGCTCCGCTTGCCAGCCCCGCCCGGGCGGTCCGCTCAGCGGGCGTGGACGAGCCGGGCGATGAAGTGCAGGCGGCGCTCGAAAACGAGCGAGAAGGGAAAGGGATAGAGCCCCAGCCGGTGGGTGTGGAAGGCCTCGACGAGCTCCGCTTCGGCATAGACCCACTGCCACTGCCGCTCGGTAAGGTAGGAATAGGGGAGCACCACCCCATGGCCGCGATTGCCCACCCAGTCCATGAACCTCAGGATGCGGCGGGCGGCGGGACCTTCGAGGAGGTGATCCTTGATCACGACGCCGCGCCGGGCGACGCGGGCCGCCTCGCGCAGGACCGCGACCGGATCCTCGGTGTGGTGGAGCACATCGATGATGGTGACGTAATCGACGCTGGCGTCGGCGAGCGGCAGATGGCGGCCGTCATAGAGGGTGACCGGAATGTGCGTGCGCGGGCGCAGGAGGACATCGACGCCCTCGATGCGCAGATCGCGGCGGAGCGCCATCAGGGCGGCGGCGACCGACCCGTCCCCGCAGCCCAGATCGAGCACGGTGCCGCGGGTGGGAAGCGCTTCGGCGAGGCGTTCGGCAAGGACGCGGACGCGGCGGCCGAACACGGCCCGGTCGTGCAAGAGGTTGAGGACCGCCTTGGGATCGATGCGCACGAGCGATCCTGCCTCCGCGCTCATCAGCGGGCTCCTGCGAACGCCCAGAGCCTCAGGATCACAAAATTGACCCCCGACGTCAACGCGATGACCAGCAGCGCACCGGGTGTGGGCCCGAGCGCCAGCGTGCCATGGGCGAGGCTGGAAAAGCCCGCCGCCAGGACGAGCCCGGTGCCCTGCACGGCAAGATAGCGCGGCAGGGCGCGGGCATGGGCGGCATCGGACCGGAAGGAGAAGCGCCGGTGCATCATGTAGACCGGGACGATGAAGACCCCGTAGCAGAGCGCGCTGACGATGGCGGGCGGCAGGCCGGTGGGCCAGGAAAGCGCCTGGGCGGACAGCAGCACGAAGCCGAGCGCCGCCGCACCGCCGATGCCGATGAAGCTCGCAAGTTCGCGCAGCACCTGCTCGCGGGCGAGCAGGAGGCGGATCGGGCTCGATCGGGTTTCGGTCTGGGCGCGCATATCTGCCTCGGGACTGGCGGCGTGAGCTATCGCCCCGGTCCGCACGAACTCAAGTGTAAACCGCAGGACTTTCGGATTTGTTCAGGCGGCTGTGGGAAATCGGCCGCAGATGCAATCATGGTTGATGCACACTTACCGGGCACATCCCCTGCCCTGCCCCTTTGCGCGCCTCGGGTTTCCGTGTTTATCTTTGCACCGCATCGCGCGGGGACGGTCACACAGCCGTAGCAGAGTGGTGCAAAAAGGAGCCGGAACCTCCGATTCCAGAAAAAGGACAGGGACATGAAGAAACTGCTACTGGGCGTCAGCACGCTGGCCTTGGGCGCCGGGTTCGCCGCGCCGGCCTATGCCGACTTTGCGCTGACGATCCTGCACATCAACGATGCCCATTCGCGCATCCAGTCGATCACCGGATCCGATTCGATCTGCTCGGACGAGGCCGAAGCGGCCGGCGAGTGCTTTGGCGGCATTGCGCGGCTCAAGACCGCCATCGACCAGCGGCGCGACGCGCTTGCAGGCGAAGAAAAGAACGTGCTGACGCTGGATGCCGGCGACCAGTTCCAGGGCTCGCTCTTTTACACCACCTACAAGGGTGAAGAGGTCTCCGAGTTCATGAACCTGATCGGGTTCGACGCCATGGCGGTGGGCAACCACGAATTCGACGATGGCCCGGAAGTGCTGAGCGGTTTCATCGACCGCGCCGAATTCCCGGTGCTGCTGGGCAATGCCGATGTCAGCGCCGAGCCGTCCCTGGCCGACAAGCTGGCCGGCGTCGCGATCTTCGAGATCGGCGGCGAGCAGGTGGCCGTGGTTTCGGTGCTGGCTGAAGACACCGACGAAACCGCCTCGCCCGGCGAGAACGTCATCTTCCTCGATGCCATCGAATACCTGCAGGGCGCCGTCGAGGCCCTCGAGGCCAACGGCATCAACAAGATCATCGCGCTGACCCATGTCGGCTTCACCCGCGACCAGGAGATCGCCGCCGCTGTCCCCGGCATCGACGTGATCGTGGGCGGGCATTCCCATACGCTGCTCTCGAACACCGCCGAGAACGCGCAGGGCGCCTATCCGACCATGGTCGCCAACCCCGACGGGGTCGAGGTCCCGATCGTGCAGGCCTATGCCTATACGAAATATCTCGGCGAGATCGAGATCATCTGGGATGACGAGGGCAATGTGACCTCGGCAGTCGGCGAGCCGATCCTGCTCGATGCCTCCTTCACCCCCGACGAGACCATCGTCGCGCGGATCGAGGAGCTTTCGGGCCCGCTCGAGGAGATCATGGCCGAAGTGATCGGCACCGCAGCCGCCGACATCGACGGCAGCCGCGAAACCTGCCGCGCCGTCGAGTGCGAACTGGGCAATCTCGCCGCGGACGCACTGCTCGACCGCGTGGCCGACCAGGGCATCCAGATCGCCTTCCAGAACGGCGGCGGCATCCGTGCCTCGATCGCCCAGGGCGAGATCACCATGGGCGACGCGCTGACCGTGTTCCCCTTCTCCAACACGCTGGCGACCTTCCAGCTTTCGGGCGCAGGCGTGCTCGAAGCGCTCGAGAACGGCGTCTCGGACATCGAGAACGGCGCGGGCCGCTTCCCGCAGGTTGCCGGGCTGCGCTACAGCTTCGATGCCAGCCAGCCGGCCGGCTCGCGGGTCAGCGCCGTCGAGGTGGACATGGACGGGACCTGGACCCCGCTCGATCCCGAGGCGACCTATGGCCTCGTGACCAACAACTACATGCGCAATGGCGGCGACGGCTACGAGATCTTCGCGACCGACGCCATCGATCCCTATGATTTCGGCCCGCCGCTCGAGCAGGTTCTGGCCGAGTACATCGCGGCGCAGGGCGGCACCTACACCCCCTACACCGATGGGCGCATCACCGTGCTGACCCCGGCGGCCGAGCCCGATTCTGCCGCCGAGCCCGAGGCACCGGCAGAAGCCGCACCGGCTGCCGAAGCCCCTGCTGCCGAAGCCCCTGCGGCGGACGCACCGGCTGAAGAGCCCGGGGCCGAGGCCGAAGAGGCACCGGCAGAAGCGCCGGCCAACGAACTGGCCCCGGCCAACATGATGACCCCTGCCCCCGAGGCGGCACCGGCGCCCTGAGGCCGGACACGCATCAAACGCGAAAGGGCGCCCCGAGGGGCGGCCTTTTTTCATGCCGCGCTGCCTGATCGATCAGCGCCTGCCGGCCAGCTGCCGCCAGATCAGCAGGATGATGATGGCCCCGACAATGGCGCCGATGAAGCCCGCCCCGTCATTGGGACCATACCAGCCGATGGCCTGGCCCAGCACGGTCGCGAGCACCGCCCCGATGATGCCGAGCACGGTGGTGAGGATGAAGCCCGAAGGCTTGTTGTCCCCCGGGGTGAGAAACTTGGCGATGAGCCCGGCGAAAAAGCCGATGATGATGGACCCGATGATACCCATGCGTCGCTCCTGACTGGTCTGGGTGCGATGGGGCGGCACCGGCCTCCCCCTTCGGGGCGATTATGTGGCCCAGCACCGCCCGCTTCGCAATCGGTCCGGTGAAGGATATCGACAGCTCAGACGGCGTGCTCGTGCCGCTCGAGATCGGTGATCGTGGCAAGGTCGAGCACGCGCTGCAGATTGGTGGCGTGCCGGAACGAGGGCTCGAGCGTCTGTCCCGAGCGCACCGCCTCCACGAAGCGCTGGTAATTGGTCGGCACCGGATCGACGGACATCTCCTTCCAGTCCCCGGTTTCGGCGTCATCGCCCAGGCACACCCGGAGGCGGGAGCCGTCATGGCGGTGCTGGACCTCGACCCCACCCTTGGCGCCGTAGACGCGCAGGCGCAATTCGTTGAAATGGCCGGTCGCCCAGCGGCTGGCGTGGATGACGCCCAACGCGCCATTGTCGAAATCGACCGACATGGTGAAGCTGTCATTGGCGTCGAGATCGTATTCGCCGATCCTGTTGCCCTCGGCCTTGTCGAAGGTCTTGAGCCGGCAGAAGAGCCGCTCGATGTCGCTGTTGGAGCCGTAGACGGCGAAATCGACGATGTGGATGCCGATATCGCCCAGCGTGCCGTTCGAGCCGTGCTTCTTGGAGAGGCGCCAGAGCCATTTGCTTTCGGTGCGCCAGTCGCCCCAGGCGCGCGAGACGAGCCAGCTCTGGAGATACGAGGCCTCGACGTGCTTGACCGCCCCGATCTCCCCGCTCGTGACGATCTCGCGGGCCTTCTGGAGTTCAGCGACGTTGCGATAGGTGAGATTGACCATGCCCACGAGCCCGGCGGCCTCGGCGGCCTCGGTCATTTCGAGGGCGCGGGCATAATCGGTCGCGAGCGGCTTTTCGCAGAAGACGTGCTTGCCCGCCGCGAGCCCGGCCATGGTGGTCGGATGGTGGATGGCATCGGGAGTGACGTTGGCGATGGCGTCGAACTCGCCCCATTGCAGCGCCGCCTCGAGCGAGCCGAAGGCGCGCTCCACGCCATGGGTCTTGCAGAAATCCTCGAGCTTCAGCGGATCGACATCGACCGCGCCGGCGAGGGTGACGCCGGGGATGGCGCCGAAATGGCGGGCATGCTGGTTGGCCATGCCACCCGTGCCCAGAATGAGCAGTCGCATCTTCGCTTTCCTTTGACGCTGGACCGGCCCGCCACTGGCGGCGGGCCGGCAAAGGCGGTGGCGGCCGGGCCCCTTAGCGGTAGCCCGCCTCGCCGTCCTGATGGAGCTTCGGGCCGCGTTCCTCGATCGGCTCGATCGCCTCGCCCACCGGGCGGTTGGGCGCGTCGTCGGCGGCGAGATTGCGCCCCTGGGGGTTGTGCGCCCAGTTCACCGCATTGCGCAGCACCTTGCCCACCGTCTCGTCATGATAGGTCGGATAGGTCTCGTGGCCGGGGCGGAAATAGAAGATGTTGCCCGCGCCACGCCGATAGGTGACGCCCGAGCGGAACACTTCCCCGCCCTGGAACCAGGAGATGAACACCGTTTCGAGCGGCTCGGGCACGGCGAAGGGCTCGCCATACATCTCCTCGTTCTCGAGCTCGAAATATTGCGGCAGGCCCGCCGCGATCGGATGGCGCGGATTGACCACCCAGAGCCGCTCGCGCTCGCCCGCCTCGCGCCAGGTGAGCCCGCAGGGCGTGCCCATGAGGCGTTTGAAGATCTTGGCGTAATGGCCCGAATGGAGCACGATCAGCCCCATGCCCTGCCAGACATGCTGCATGACGCGCTCGACGACGCGGTCGTCCACCTCGGCATGAGCCTTGTGGCCCCACCAGACGAGGACGTCGGTCTCAGCGAGCACGGCCTCGGTCAGCCCGTGCTCGGGCGCCTGGAGGGTCGTGGTCGTAACCGAAACGTTTTGGTCGGCCGAAATGAGCCTGGCGATCTGGGTGTGCATGCCCTCCGGATAGAGATCGGCGACGACCTTGCTGGTCTGTTCATGCACGTTCTCGCCCCAGACGAGCGTCCTGATGGTCACGATGAAGGCTCCCCGCATTGGATTGGCGGCCCGGTTTCCTGCCGGCCGCTGGTGGTTGCTGGACCGATTCACTGCACCGGCCCGAGGCGGAACGCAAGAGGCGTTCGCAGCCCCCAAGGGGCTCGCCCCGCACTGTGGCAGGAGTGAGGATCGGGGGTGACGATTTGGCAGAAAGCGGGCGCCCGGACTTTCCTTCGGGGCGCGCAAATGGTTTGCTGGCGCCAGAGGAGAAGCGTCCATGGACCCATTCGTTTCCACAGACTGGCTCGCACAACGGCTCGGCGCGCCCGACATCGCCATCGTCGATGCGAGCTGGTACCTGCCCGACCAGAACCGGGACCCCAGGGCCGAGCATGAAGCAGGACATATCCCCGGCGCAGTATTCTTCGATCTGGACGCGATCGCGGACCTCTCGACGGGGCTGCCCCACATGCTGGCGCAGCCCGAGGCGTTTGCCGAGGCGGTGGGCGCGCTCGGGATCGGCAGCGCGCAGACGATCATCGTCTATGACGAGGCGGGGCTCTTTTCGGCGCCGCGCGTCTACTGGACGTTCAAGGTGATGGGGGCAAAGGACGTGCGGCTTCTCGATGGCGGGGGACCGGCCTGGCGGGCCGAGGGCCGGCCGCTGGAGACGGGCATTCGCAATCCCGCCCCGGCGCAGTTCGAGCCCGATTTCGATCCTTCGCGCGTCCGCGATTTCGAGGCGATGCGGGCGCTCGCCGGAAGCGGGGACATAACGATCATCGATGCCCGGCCGGGCCCGCGCTTTCGGGGCGAAGTGCCCGAGCCGCGTCCGGGGCTACGGGCGGGGCATATTCCGGGCAGCCTCAACATTCCCGCTTCGGTGCTGAGCGTCGAGGGAAGGCTCAGGAGCCCCGAGGAGCTCAAGGCCTTCTTTGCCGAGGCCCGGATCGATCTCGACAAGCCCATCGTCACCACCTGCGGATCGGGGGTGACGGCGGCAACGCTCGCGCTCGCGCTCGAAACGGCGGGCGCGCGCGACGTGACGCTCTATGACGGCTCCTGGGCCGAATGGGGCGCGCGCGAGGATGCGCCGGTCGAGCGCTGAGTTTAAGCGGATTCGCAACTGCAGGAGATCGCGCCAAGCGATTCTGCGCGCACCCTAAATTCTGGAGGAGATGATGGGGATCGGGGTTTGTGAGGCCAATCTCGGCCGGCTTTCCGAGCGCGTCGGCGTGCCGGGCTATGAGCGCGCGGGGCTCAGCGCCGGGATCGTCCATTTCGGGATCGGCAATTTCCATCGGGCGCATCAGGCGGTCTATCTCGATGATCTTTTCGCCAGCGGGCGCGATCAGGACTGGGCGATCCTCGGGGCCGGCGTCAGGGCGGCGGACCGGAAAATGGCCGAGACGCTGGGCGCGCAGGACTGGCTGACGACCGTCGTCTCGCAGGATGCGGGCGGGCGCTCGGCCCGGATCACCGGTGCGATGATCGGGCATCTGCCGGTCGGCGACCCCGAGGCGGTGACCGCGGCGCTCGCGGACCCCGCAATCCGGATCGTCTCCATGACGATCACCGAGGGCGGATATTTCATCGATCCGGCGACGGGACGGTTCGACCCCGACCACCCCGAAATCCGCGCGGACGCCGAAAGGCCGGCGGCGCCGGGGACGGTCTTCGGGCTCATCGTCGGCGGGCTCCGCGCACGGCGGGACAAGGGCGTGCCGCCCTTCACCGTGATGAGCTGCGACAACATCCCCCATAATGGCGCGGTGGCGCGGAATGCGGTCGTCGGCCTCGCACGCCTCTCGGACCCGGCGCTTGCGGACTGGATCGCGGCGGAGGTGGCGTTTCCCAATTCCATGGTCGACCGCATCACCCCGGTGACGACCGACCGGGAGCGCGCGGTGCTCGAAGCCGAATTCGGGGTCACGGATGGCTGGCCGGTCTTCTGCGAGACCTTCAGGCAATGGGTGCTGGAGGATCGGTTCCCCGCCGGGCGGCCGCGGCTCGAGACGGTGGGCGTCACCTTCGTGCCCGATGTCGCCCCCTACGAACTGATGAAGATCCGCATCCTCAATGGCGGGCACGCCGCGATCGCTTATCCGGCGGCGCTGATGGACATCGTGCATGTGCACGAGGCGATGGCGGAGCCGGCGATCACTGCGTTTCTCGAAAGGCTCGAGCGCGAGGAGATCATCCCAATGGTGCCCGAGGTGCCGGGGGTCAATCTCGACGACTATTACGAAAGCGTCGCCGAGCGCTTCGCCAATCCCAAGGTGGCCGATACTGTCGCCCGGCTCTGCCAGGACGGTTCGAACCGGCAGCCAAAATTCATCCTGCCGAGCACGCGCGACCGGCTGGCCGCAGGCGCGGGGGTGACGGGGCTGGCGCTGGTCTCGGCGGCCTGGTGCCGCTACTGCGCGGGCACGAGCGACGGCGGAGCGGCGCTGCCGCTCGATGATCTGGCAGGGGAAACCCTGAGGGTCGCGGCGCGAAAGGCCGAAACCGAGCCCGGCGCCTTCATCGGGCAGACCGCCATTTTCGGCGAGCTCGGCGGCGTGCCGGCCTTCGCGGACGCTTTCGCAAAGGCACTCGGGTCCCTTTCGACCCGCGGCACGCGGGCAACGCTCCTCGCCTACGGGGCCGGGGACCTGTAGCGCGAGGGACATGGCTTACCTGTCGCGCCCGCAGGGGCGCGAGCCTAGCCCTCGCCCGAGCGAGCCGCTAAGGTCGCATGGCACATTGGCCTTTCAAGACCCGGCCCCAACAAAGCGAGCGACGCCCACCTCATGTCGATCAAAGCCGCCGTCTACCACCTGACCCATTATCGCTACGATCGCCCGGTGATACTGCAACCGCAGATCATCCGCCTGCAGCCCGCGCCGCACTCCAAGACCAAGGTGCTGAGCCATTCCCTGCGGGTCTCCCCCGACAAGCACTTCGTCAATTTCCAGCAGGACCCCTACGGCAATCACCTGGCGCGCTTCGTCTTTCCCGAGCCGGTGATGGAGCTCAAGATCGAAGTCGACCTCGTCGCCGACATGAGCGTCTACAACCCGTTCGATTTCTTCGTAGAGGAGGAGGCGGAGACCTGGCCCTTCGCCTATCCCGAGGATCTGCGCGAAGACCTCTCGATCTACATGACGCCCGAGCCGGCCGGGCCGCATCTGAGCGCATTCCTCGCCTCGATCCCGCGCGAGAGCGTCAACACGGTGACGTTCGTCACCGGGCTCAACACGCGCATCCAGCAGCAGACCGGCTATGTGATCCGCATGGAAGCGGGCGTGCAGACGCCCGAGGAAACGCTGGAACGCGCAACCGGGTCGTGCCGGGATTCGAGCTGGCTTCTGGTGCAGACCCTGCGGCACCTTGGCTTTGCCGCCCGGTTCGTCTCGGGCTACCTCATCCAGCTCAAACCCGATCTGGTGGCGCTCGACGGCCCCGCGGGCACGAGCGTCGATTTCACCGACCTGCACGCCTGGTGCGAAGTCTACCTGCCCGGCGCCGGCTGGATCGGGCTCGACCCGACCTCGGGCCTGCTGACCGGCGAGAGCCACGTGCCGCTGGCCGCAACGCCCCATTATCGCAACGCCGCGCCGATTTCCGGGTTTGCGAGCTACGCGGAGGTCGATTTCGCCTTCGACATGAAGGTGACGCGGATCGCCGAGCATCCCCGGATCACCAAGCCTTTCTCCGAGGCGAGCTGGGACCGGCTCGACGCGCTCGGACGGCAAGTGGACGATGCGCTCGGAAAGAACGACGTGCGGCTCACCATGGGCGGCGAGCCGACCTTCGTCTCGATCGATGATTTCGAGAGCGGAGAATGGAACACCGATGCGGTGGGCCCCACCAAGCGCGAACGTGCGGACGTGCTGATCAAGCGGCTGCGCGACCGGTTCGCGCCGGGGGGCCTGCTGCATTACGGCCAGGGCAAATGGTATCCCGGCGAGACGCTGCCGCGCTGGACGTTCTCGCTTTACTGGCGGGTGGACGGCAAGCCGCTGTGGCAGGACCCCGAATTGATTGCAGCCGAAGGCGAGGAGACGGGCGCCGGAACCGAGGACGCCAAGGCGCTGGTGTCCGAGATCGCGCTCAATCTGGGGCTCACCACCGAGACGGTGGACGCCGCCTATGAGGACACGGGCGACTGGCTGGTCAAGGAAGCCCGGCTGCCCGAGAACGTCGATCCGGCCAATCCCGAACTCGCCGATCCCGAAGCGCGGGCGCGCATGGCGCGGGTGTTCGACCGCGGGCTCAACAACCCCTCGGGCTATGTGCTGCCGGTGCAGCGCTGGAACGCGAGCGCCAAGGGCGGACGCTGGCAGACCGAGAAGTGGAAGACCCGCCGCGGCAAGCTCTTCCTCGCCCCCGGCGACTCCCCGGTCGGCTATCGGCTGCCGCTGAGTTCGCTCAAGCACATCAAGCCGACAGAATACCCCCATGTGGTGCCGGCGGACCCCTTTGCGCCGCGCGGCGACCTGCCCGAGCCGGGTACCCTGCCCCATCGTCGCGACAACGATCCCTCGCATGTACAGGCGTCGGTGGGCTTCACCCCTTCTGGCGAGGTGCAGGATCGCACCGAGCAGGAGATCAGCGAGATCGAGGGCGAGGTGCGCACGGCCATCAGCGCCGAGGTGCGCGACGGCCGGCTCTGCGTGTTCTTCCCGCCCGTGGCGGCGCTCGAGGACTATCTCGAACTCGTTGCAGCCGCCGAGGCCGCTGCGCGCAAGGTCGGGCTGCCGGTCCATATCGAGGGCTATGCGCCCCCGCACGATCCGCGCCTCAACGTCATCCGCGTCGCCCCCGACCCCGGGGTGATCGAGGTCAACATCCATCCCGCGCGCAGCTGGCCCGAATGCGTCGCGACGACCGAGGCGATCTACGAGGAGGCGCGCCAGAGCCGGCTCGGGGCCGACAAGTTCATGATCGACGGGCGCCATACCGGCACCGGCGGCGGCAACCATGTGGTGGTGGGCGGCGCCACCCCGGAGGACAGCCCGTTCCTCAGGCGCCCGGACCTTCTGAAGAGCCTCGTGCTGCAATGGCAGCGGCGGCCTTCGCTCTCCTACCTCTTCTCGGGGCGCTTCATCGGCCCCACGAGCCAGGCGCCGCGCATCGACGAGGCCCGGCACGACAGCCTCTACGAGCTCGAGATCGCCCTTTCACAGGTGCCGCTGCCCGGCGCGGGCGAGGCCCCTGCCCCCTGGCTCGTCGACCGGCTGTTCCGCAATCTCCTGGTCGATGTGACGGGCAACACGCACCGCTCGGAAATCTGCATCGACAAGCTCTTTTCTCCCGACGGACCGACCGGAAGGCTCGGGCTCGTCGAGTTCCGCGGCTTCGAGATGCCGCCCGACCCGCGCATGAACCTCGCCCAGCAATTGCTGGTTCGGGCGCTGATCGCACGGCTCTGGGACGCACCGCTCAGCGGCGGCTTTACCCGCTGGGGGACGAGCCTGCACGACCGGTTCATGCTGCCCCACTATGTCTGGGCGGACTTCATGGAGGTGCTCGCAGATCTGGGGGCGCACGGCTTCCCGCTCGAGCCCGAATGGTTCGAGGCGCAGCTCGAGTTCCGCTTCCCCTTCTGTGGGGAGGTCGAATATGCCGGGATGCGGCTCGAAATCCGCCAGGCACTCGAGCCCTGGCACGTGATGGGCGAGCAGGGCGCGATCGGGGGCACGGTGCGGTTCGTCGATTCTTCGGTCGAGCGGGTGCAGGTGAGCCTCGAAGGCGCCGACCCCGACCGCTACTCGGTCTGCTGCAACCGCCGCTTCGTGCCCCTGCGGCGCACCGAGACGGCCGGCAAGGCGGTGGCGGGGGTGCGGTACAAGGCCTGGCAGCCGGCCTCGGGCATGCATCCGCGCCTGCCCGTCAACGCGCCGCTCGTCTTTGACATCTACGACAACTGGACGGGCCGGGCGATCGGGGGGTGCACCTATCACGTGGCCCATCCGGGCGGGCGGAACTATCACAGCTTCCCCGTCAACGGCAACGAGGCGGAGGCCCGCCGGCTCGCCCGTTTCATCGGTTCGGGGCACACGCCGGGCGACTTCGAGCCGGCGCGCGAAAAGCCCTCTGCGGACTTCCCCTTGACGCTTGACCTGAGGCGGCCGGCGGGCATCTGATAGCGCCATGGAAAAGCGGAATCAGCGGGCGCCGGCCACGAGGGCACGGCGCCCGAGCATTATCGGCGGCTACAAGCGCGTTCCGGGCATTCCGGACGAGATGCTCGATACTGCCGGCCACGTCCGCCCGCACTGGTCCCAATTGCTGGCGGGCTTTGACGAGCTCGGGCCCAAGGAGCTTTCCGCCCGCTTCGAACGCGCCGACCAGTATCTGCGTGATGCAGGCGTCTTCTACCGCAAATATGACGGGGCCGAGGGCAAGGAGCGCGCCTGGCCGCTGGCGCATGTGCCGCTCATCATCGCCGAAAACGAGTGGCAGCAGATCAGCGAGGGGCTGACCCAGCGCGCGGACCTGCTCGAAGCCATCGTTGCGGACATCTATGGCGCCAATACCCTGGTCGAGCGCGGGCTGTTGCCCCCTGAGCTCATCGCGCGCAATGGCGAGTTCCTGCGGCCCATGGTCGGCATCAAGCCGGCGAGCGGGCACTTCCTCCATTTCTGCGCCTTCGAGCTCGGGCGCGGGCCGGACGGCAAATGGTGGGTGCTCGGGGACCGCACGCAGGCGCCTTCGGGCGCCGGCTTCGCCCTCGAGAACCGGGTGGCGACAACGCGCGCGCTCTCGGAAATCTACGGGCGCATGCATGTGCACAGGCTTGCCGGCTTCTTCCGTGATTTCCGCGATGCGCTCTTTGCCGATGGCGGACGGAGCTATGGCCGGGTGGGGATATTGACCCCCGGCCAGCACAACGAGACCTATTTCGAGCACGCCTATATCGCGCGCTATCTGGGGTTCATGCTGCTCGAGGGCGAGGACCTCGTGGTGCAGAACGAGCGCGTGATGGTGCGCACGGTCGAGGGGCTGAAGCCGGTGGACGTGCTCTGGCGGCGCATGGACGCCGCCTTCGTCGACCCGCTGGAACTCCGCTATGACAGCCGCATCGGCACGCCCGGCATGACCGAGGCGCTGCGGCGCGGCACGATCTCGATGGTGAACGCGCTGGGCTCTGGCATCCTCGAGACGCGCGCGCTCTCGGCCTTTTTGCCGGCGCTGAGCAAGGCGGTGACGGGCGCGCCGCTCAAGCTGCCGAGCATCGCCACATGGTGGTGCGGGCAGGCCGCCGAGCGCCGGCATGTGATCGAGAACATCGAGGCGATGATGGTGGGCTCGGCCTTCGCCACGACGCTCGCCGTGGACGACGACCAGACGACGCTGCTGGGGGCGACGCTGGCGGCTGCCGACCGCGATCGGCTGGTTGCGCGACTGCGCGAGAACGGCGCCGATTTCGTCGGGCAGGAACCGGTGCGGCTGTCGACGGCGCCGGTGCACGTCAACAACCGGCTCGAGCCGCGCCCGGTGAGCCTGCGCGTCTATGCGGCGCGCACGCGCGAGGGCTGGACGATCATGCCCGGCGGCTTTGCGCGGGTGGGCTCTTCGCTCGACACCACCGCGATCGCCATGCAGCGCGGCGGCCAGGCTGCCGATGTGTGGGTGCTGAGCGCCGAGCCGGTCGAGAAGGTGACGCTGCTGCCCCAGGCCGGCGAGGCGCTGATGCGCAATCGCGGCGGCAGCCTGCCGAGCCGGGCGGCGGACAATCTGCTCTGGCTCGGGCGGTATGCCGAACGCTGCGAGGCGACGATCCGGATTTTGCGGGCCTATAATGCGCGGCTCGCCGAAGCCTCCCGCCCCGACCTGCCGCTTCTGGCCGACACCCGCGACTATCTCGAGGATCTCGGGGTCGATGCCACCGAGGCGCTGCCCGCGGGCCTGCTGGGTGCGATCGACAGTGCGGTGCGCAGCGCCGGCCAGGTGCGCGACCGCTTCTCCCCCGATGGCTGGCTGGCGCTCGCCGATCTTTCGAAGACCGCGCGGCGGTTCTCCAACAAGGTAACGGCGGGCGACGACGCCACCCGCTCGCTGACGGTGCTCCTGCGCAAGCTCGGCGGGTTTTCCGGGCTCGTGCACGAGAACATGTACCGCTTTGCCGGCTGGCGCTTCCTCGAAATCGGGCGGCGGCTCGAGCGCGGCATGCAGCTGTGCGGGATCACCGCGCGGCTCACCGGGCCCGACGCGCCCGACGGCGCGCTCGACATGCTGCTCGAGATCGCCGACAGCGTGATGACCCATCGCCGCCGCTATGCGGTGAGCGCGGGACGGCTGAGCTATATCGACCTGCTGGTGCTCGATCCGCTGAACCCGCGCTCGGTGCTGTTCCAGATCAACGATCTGCGCGAGCAGATCGAGAAACTGCCCGGGGGCGTGCTCGACGGGCAGCTTTCGACGGCGGCGCGGGCGGTGCTGCAACTGCAGACCGAGCTGACCATCGCCGACCCGGACGACATAACCCCCGACCGCCTCATCGCGCTGCAGGACGAGATCGGCCGGCTGGCCGGGCTCGTGGCTTCGGCCTATTTCGTCTGATGGCCATGCTTTACGACGTCCGGCTCGAACTGCACTATGAATACGAAGCCATGGTCCACAATGACCGGCACCATGTGCGGGTTGCTCCGCTGTCGCTGCCCGGCACGCAACGCGTGATCGCCTCGGCGCTCTCCTTCGATCCGCGCCCCGAGCGCGAGACGAGCTTCGTCGACTTCTTCGGCAACCAGGTGACCTCGATCGCCTATGGGGACTATCACGACCATCTGGACGTGCGGCTGACCGCGCGCGTGCAGGTGGAGGAGCCCGAGGCGGCGGCCGACCTGTCGCCCGATCCTGCCGCGCTCGAGGGTGAGATCGCCGCCCTCTGGTCGCTCGACGCGGCCTCGCCCCACCATTTCCTCGGGCCCTCGCCGAGGGTCGCGCTCGACCCCGCCATCACAGCCTATGCGCGCAGCACGCTCGAGCGCGCGGGCTCGGTGGCTGCGGGCGCGCTCGCGCTCTGCCTTTCGATCCACCGCGACTTCACCTACGACCCCAAGGCGACCAAGGTCGACACGCGGCCGGCCGAGGCCTTTGCCCTGCGGCGCGGGGTCTGCCAGGATTTCGCCCATGTGATGATCGCCGGGCTGCGCGGGCTCGGCATTCCGGCGGGCTATGTGAGCGGGTTCCTGCGCACCATTGCGCCCGAGGGCAAGCCGCGGCTCGAAGGCGCGGACGCCATGCATGCCTGGGTCAGGGTCTGGTGCGGGCAGCACATGGGGTGGCGCGAGTTCGACCCCACCAACGCCATGCCGGCCGGGAGCGACCACATCGTCATCGGCTATGGCCGCGACTATGGCGACATCTCCCCCATCGTGGGCGTGCTCAAGACCAGCGGCGCGCACAAGGCCAAGCAGTCCGTGGACGTGATCCGGGTCGAATAGCCGAATTTTTAGTCGACGCCCGAACGCCCGGAACCAAAGTCCCGGGCGCGCCGTTATTTGGCCAAGCGCCCATCAAGCGCGACGCATCCAAACAAACCTCCCGGTTCTTCCCCCGGCCGGGCAATAGTTTTCAAAGGATAGTTGCGATGACCCATATGGAAATGACCGCTCTGGAAAACGCCAGCCGCACTGCGATGGCGTGGTCGCCGGAAGGGTATGACGGGCGCACCCGTTACGACTACGTGCTGAAGGCAGGTCTTCCTGCCCTGGCGATCGTCGCAGTCGCAGCGCTTCTGCTTTTCGTCGTCTTCTGAGGCGGCATTTCTTCAACAGCGTCATCGCAGGAGTTCATAGATGACTCTCGGCACTATTCTGATCATCCTTCTCATCCTTTTGCTCATCGGCGCTCTGCCCTCCTGGGGTTATTCCCGGGCATGGGGTCCCTTCCCCTCCGGTATTCTGGGCGTCGTGCTCGTCATCGTCATCATACTCGTCCTGATGGGACGAATCTGACGAAGCGAGCTTCCCCGGGCCGCAAGGTCGCCCCCCTTTCGGCCCACCCCGTCACTCCGGTCCGCTTCCCCCGCGGACCGGAGTGATCCTTTTTGGCCCATGCGTTGAGCAGGCTCGCGCCGAAAATCCGTACAATCCCATGTTATTGGAAGGGAACCCGTCGGACCTCGCCTGCGTTGTCCCGACAAATCCAAAGGAGCGTCTCTATGGCATCGACCGACACAGCCCCCAATGCACGCCGCGGCCGCGGCTCGGAAACCACCGAGGATCTCGAAGCGCAGGTCAAGGCGCTGCAGGATGATCTGAAGGCCATCACGCAGACGCTGGGCAAGCTGACCAATGAGAAGGTCAGCGAGGCACGCGGTACCGCCAAGCAGGAATATCGCTCGCTCGTCCGCCAGGGCCAGCATGTGATCGAGGAAGTGGGCGACGAATTCGGCGAAGTCGAGCGCCAGATCAAGGATACGATCCGCCGCAAGCCGATCACCGCCGTCGTCAGCGCCCTCGGCATCGGGTACCTGCTCGCCCTCATCTCGCGGTAGCCGGCATGAAGATGCTGCTGCCGCTGGCCTCGCTGCTCGGCGTCGAGGTCGAGAGCCTGGTGGAGCGCATCAAGAAGAACGCCGTCGCCCTCGGGGCGGTGGCGATCTTTTCGTTGATCGCCCTCACCTTCCTGATCATTGCCGCCAACAACGCGATGACGGCGTGGCTGGGGCCCATCTGGGGCCCGCTCGCGGCAGCCGGAACCGCGCTTCTCATCGCGCTTCTGATCTACGGCACGGTCAAGACCGCCGCCCATAATCGCAAGCGGCGGGAGATCCGGCGCAGGCGGTCTGCGGATACGACCGCGCTCGTCACCACAGCCGCGCTCACGGCGGGGCCGATGCTGCT
Source organism: Arsenicitalea aurantiaca (assembly GCF_003994485.1). Taxonomy (GTDB): domain Bacteria; phylum Pseudomonadota; class Alphaproteobacteria; order Rhizobiales; family Devosiaceae; genus Arsenicitalea; species Arsenicitalea aurantiaca. The sequence continues at coordinate 576,844 of NZ_RZNJ01000001.1, read as the reverse complement.
GCGCAACCCGATGGTGCGCAAGCTCGGCATTCCGCTCGGAGGCGCGATCGCAGCCTATCTGCTGCTGACGCGGAATTCGGGCTCGGCCCACCGCGACGGCTACGACCCCTACGAAGACGAGTAAATCCGGAATTTCTGCGGGAGGCGCGCTCAGTAATGCGGGCGCGCCTCCGGCACGATCATGGGGAAGCTGAGCGCGGCGCGCACACCTTCGGGCGCGTAGTCGAGCGTGACCTTGCTGTCGAGGACCTTGTCGAGACTGCGCTCAATGAGCCGCGTGCCGAAGCCCGGCTCGACCGGAGCGGAGATCTGCGGCCCACCCTCCTCCCGCCACTGGAAATCCACGCGCCGCTCTGCACCCACCGGACCGGTCCAGGAGATGGCGATGCGCCCGCGCGGGGTCGACAGCGCGCCGAACTTTACCGCATTGGACGCAAGTTCATGGAGGATCAGCCCGAGCCCGAGCGCATGATCGGGTGGCAATTGCAGGTCGTCTCCATCGATCACCAGCTGGTCGGTGGAGGACAAAAGATAGGGGCCGACCTGGGTTTCGATCAGCTCGAGAATGCCGATGCCGGTCCAGTCACGGTCCGCGAGCAGGCTGTGCGCTTCCGAAAGCGTACGCAGCCGCCCTGAGAACGCATCGATGAAACGCTGCGGATCAGGCGTACGACGCAAGGTCTGCCGGGCGAGCGACTGGATCATCGCAAGCGTGTTCTTGACCCGGTGATTGAGCTCGCGCAGCAGGATACGGGTCTGCTCGGCCGCTTCGCGCGCATCGGTGACGTCGATATTGACGCCCATCATGATGAGCGGCTCGGCGCCGGCATCGCGCTGATAGACCCGCCCGCGCCCGATGAGCCAGCCACCGCCGAGGAGGCGGAACTCGGCGAAATAATCCTGACCATCCGCAGAGCCCTCGATGAGGGCGGTCTTGACCCGTTCGCGATCGTCGGGATGGATCGCTGCGATAATGCTCTCAAACGTCACCGGGGCGCTCGATTCGATGCCGAACATGCGCCGCAGGATGTCGTTGGCGACGATCTCGCCGGTGCGGATGTCCCAGACCCAGCTGCCGACCTTGCCCGCCTCCAGGGTGAGGGCGTGGCGCCACTCCTCCTTGATGAGTTCGGCGGCGGTGCGCGCGCGCACGCGGGCCTCGTCCTTCAATGCAAAGAGCGAGCCCGCGACCGCTGCGAGATCGGAGAGCTGGGCGAGCTGATCCGCGCTCACCGCATCACGCGGCTCCATGCCGATGACGCAGATCGACCCCACTTTCTGCCCGTGAACGGACACGGGCACGCCGGCATAAAAGCGCACATGGGTTGGGCCGGTGACGATCGGGTTATTGGCGAAACGCGGGTCCTGCGTCGCATCGAGCACGGTGAACGGCTCGTCGCTGGTGAGCGCATGGGCGCAGAAGGTGTTTTCCGTGGCGTTTTCAGTGAGCGTCGTGCCGTGATGGGAAGTGAACCACTGCCGGCGCGCATCGATAACGGTCACGAGCGAGACCGGCGCGCCGAAAATGGCGGCCGCGAGCCGCGTCAGCCGATCGAAATCAGCGTCCTCGTCGGCATCCATCACGCCGAGGGCTTCTAGCACGTCGAGGCGCTGGCTTGAGATGACGGCCTCCCAGACATCGTCGGGAAGCGAAGCTGGTTTAGAGATCACTGGACCGTCCGGAAAACGCATGTACCGACGCGTCTCGGACACAGCCGATCGCGCGCTGGAGGCCAAACGGCCACCGTACCTGTTCGTTCCCACATAGCTGGCATGCCCCCTAACGCATGGCTGACAACGGACAGGCTCGGCCCTCCGATGTCAACAGCCCGGGCCTCGATTCATGCGGCCGCGGCCTCTTCCCTTTCGGGTTTCGGCGCGACGACGCGCAGCGCACCGGGATGGATCTGGAGGCGCACCGTGCGCTCGAGCCGGATGAGTTCTCCATCGACGACGGCCTGGTCGGAGCGGCGGCGGCGGGGAAAATTGAGGGTGATGCCGGTGACCTCACGCTCGGTGACGAAAGGATTGTCCTTCCAGCGCCCGCTGAAGACGCCGAGACAGAGGCGCAAGAGCTCGCCCGTTGTCATCGGACGCGCGAGATAGACCCCGAGGACGCCGCGATCGAGCACGTCGGCATGGGGAATATGGCCTTCGGCAAAGAGATTGTTGGAGATGGAGATGCCAGAAGCCTCGCGCCGCTCGGTGCCGCGCGGGGTGACGATTTCGACCGAAAAGCGCGGGGGATTGACGATCGCGGCGCTCACCGCACGCAGGCTCGCGGCGATCTTGCCGATGCGGCTCTTGTAGACAAGGCCCTCGCGGATGCGCACGAGCCGCGTGTGGATGCCCACGGAGAACTGGTGCACGAAGGGCCTGTCATTGGCCGTCGCGATATCGACCGAAAAGAGCTCGCCGCCGGCGATGGCCTCGAGGGCTTCGGTGAGGTCGAGCGGCATGTGGAGGGCGCGGGCAAAGAGGTTCATCGTGCCCGCCGGCAGCACGGCGAGCGGAGTGCCGGTGCGAAAGGCGATATCGGCGGCGGCTGAAATGGTGCCATCCCCGCCCCCGGCAAGGATCGCGTCGGCGCCTTCTTCGGCCGCGGCCTTTTCGAGCGCTTCGATGAGGTCGTCACCCTCGACGGCGCGGCAATCGAGGGTGTGGCCATGGCGCGAGAAGATGTCGGTGGCTTCTGCGCAAAAGGCGTCGATGTCCATGGTGCGCAGGGTGCCGCCATTGCGGTTGAGCACGCCGATGAAGTGCATACTGGCCGTCTCCCGAAGGGGGTTGAGCCGGCACTTAGCCCCGGCCGGTGCGCTCAGAACGCATCGGGATGATGGCGGTTCCGCCGATCAGGGACCGATGCCGAGCTCGGGCAGCGAAACGCAGACGCTCGTGCCGCCATCCTCGCGGATGGCATAGCGCGGCTCGCCGCCGAACTGGCGCGCCAGCTGCTTGACGATCATCGCGCCGAGCCCGGTATCCGAGCGCGGACGATCGCCGGTATAGCCATTGCCGTCGTCATCGACGCAGAGCTCGATGCCGTTCTCGTCGCGGCGCAGGCAGACCCAGAGCGTGCCCCCCTCGCGGCCGGCAAAGGCATGCTTGAGCGCGTTGGTGACGAGCTCGCCGACGAGGATGCCGAGGGTGGTGGCGTCGCGGGCGCTGATCACGAGCGGTACGAATTCGGTGACGAAGCGCACGCGGCTCGAATTGGACTGGGTGGAGTGGAGGTCCTCGACCACGGCATGGAGGAACTCGCCCGCGCTCGTGGTTTCCATGTCGTCACTGAGCCGCAGCCGGCGATGGGCCGAGGCGATGGCGTGGATGCGGCCCTGGGCGGCTTCGAGCGCGGCGCGGACGTCATCGGACTGGCTGCGCCCCACCTGCAGCGCAAGAAGCGAGGATACGGTGGCGAGCGAATTGCCGATGCGGTGATTGGTGTCCTGTAGCAGCGTCTCGACCCGCGACCGCTCGCGCTCGGCATGGGCGCGCGCCTCCTCGGCCTCGGCGGTGCGACGCCGCACCCGGTCCTCGAGCGTCTCGTTTTCGCTGCGGAGGCGATTGCGCAGGCCGATGAGTTCGGCGAGCTGGCGCTGGCTGCGCGCGAAGATGACCCAGGCGAGCAGCCCTGCCGCCGCGAGGGCGCCGAGTATGCCGACGAGCAGCAGCATGCGGTTGCGCGTCTCGGCCTCCCCACGCGCGGCGAAGGCGGCATCCTGGGCGTTGATGAAGGAAAAGAGCGCGGCGCGGATCGCGTCGGCTTCGGCACGGAGGCCCTGATTGCCGGCCCGGGCGATGGCTTCGGCCCAGCGCCCCGCTTCGGCGAGCCGGATGGTCTCGGACATCGCCTGCTGCGTATCGGCGACGGGCGCGGCGAGATCAACGAGCGGCTGACGGAATTCGGACTGCCCGGGAAGCCCGGCAACGAGCGCGTCAAAACTCGCCCCTACGCGCTCGGCGGATGCCGACCAGGAGGAGAGGAAAGCGGGATCGCGGTGGAGGAGGAAGGCGCGCTGCGCCGCTTCAGCGGAGGCGAGATCGAGCAGCACTTCACGGGCGCGCTCGCGCTGGACATGGGCGTGGCCGGCCGCGTCGCCCTCGCCATCGATCCCGCGCGCAAGCACGATGACGGCGACGGCCGCGCCGACGAGCAGCAACAGCGCGCCGATGAAGGCGAGTTTCCGGCGCCCCCGCGTGCGCGCTCGCGCAGCCGGTGCCGCCTCGGTCGCAGCCTGTGTCATACTTGCCCCGCTCATAATACCGGCACGCCCCTGACGCACCGGGCCTTCACACGGCTCTAAGCCGCGCCCATGGCAAGAGTTTGGCCTCTCAGATGAGTGGGCGCACCCCTTCGGGGGGCTCGGTCCACCCTGCGGCCGCGCGAAGCCCCTCGATGTCGAGAACCTCGCACGCCCTGTCATGCCAACGGATTAGACCGCGATCGGAGAGTTTCTTCAAGGTCTTGTTGGTGTGCACGATCGAAAGCCCGAGCGTGTCGGCGACGTGCTGCTGGGTGATGGGGATGACGAGCCGGGAATTGCCGCTGAGCCCCAGCACCGAAGCGCGCTGGTGGATGAAGGCGACGAGATAGGCTGCGCGCTCGAAGGCGGTGCGACGCCCAACGCTCAGAAGGTTCTCATCGAGCATCCGCTCCTCGCGCGCGGCGAGCCAGGTGATGTCGAAGCCGAGCCCGGGATGGGAGGCGAAGAGTTCGTCGAGCCGGTCGCGTTCGAAGACGCAGAGCACGACCGGCGACAGCGCCTCGATCGAATGCTGCATCTCCCCGATCACCGAGCCCTGCAGGCCCATGAGGTCGCCCGGAAGCAGGTAGTTGAGGATCTGACGGCGCCCGTCCTCGAGCGTCTTGTAGCGGAACGCCCAGCCCGAGAGCACGGTGTAAAGATGCGCGCTGTGCGCGCCCTCGGAGAGAATGATCGAGCCGGCCTCGGCCACGAGCTCGCCCCGCTTGAACTGCGAGACGAAGTCGAGCTCGGTCTTGGTGAATGGCCGGAAATGCGGCAGCAGCCGCAGCGGGCAACGCTCACAGGGAATACGGCGGGTCGGTGTCGGCAGGGTGACGCTCTCGGCTCGAATTGGCCCCATTATCGCCGAGGGGCGCGGAAAACGCCAGCGGGCTGGCGATCTGGGCGCGCTTATCCGCATGTCAAAGTTAAATGACATGGAGGAGGGATTTCCGCGAGTGTGCGCGCTTCAACGAGAAGGGCAAGCAAAGCACCTCATGCTCAACGGCAGAAGCGTCCTCATCATCGAGCAGGAATTCCTGATCGCCCTCGACATCCAGCGCATTCTCGAACAGGCCGAAACCGGGCGGACGGTGTTCGCGCGCTCGCTCGAGGAGGCGGCGCGCCTCGAAGGCGAGTGGAGCGCCTTCGACATCGCCATCATCGACACGCCCCATGACGATATGGACGCCCACGCCATGGCAGACGCGTTGCGCAGCCGCGGGGTCGGCGTCGTCGTGAGCACGGGGGATCTGGCGCTGCGCCGGCGGCTTTCGCCGGAGGTTCCGGTGGTCGTGAAGCCGTTCAACGAAGCCGACCTCCTCGGAGCCTGTGCAAGAGCGCTCAAGGGCGCATCCGAGCCGGCGTGAAAAAGGGCCGCCGGATGGGCGGCCCGAACTGTCTTCAGGTCAGGTGCTGCTGCGTCGTCACCTGGGTCGAAACCGCATCCGGGCCGTAATCAGCCTCGCCCGACACCTTCAGGAGGTCGGCCAGGCGCGTCCGGGCACGGCTGACGCGGCTCTTCATGGTGCCGACGGCGCAATCGCAGATCTCGGCGGCTTCTTCATAGGAAAAGCCCGATGCCCCGATCAAGATGACCGCTTCGCGCTGGTCGTCCGGCAGCGCGTCGAGCGCCTTCTTGAAGTCGGCGAGATCCATGACGCCATACTGGGAGGGGTGGACCGAAAGCCGCTCGGTGAAGGCCCCGTCACTGTCCTGGATTTCGCGGCCGCGCTTGCGCATCTGGCTATAGAATTCGTTTCGCAGGATGGTGAAGAGCCAGGCCTTGATATTGGTGCCCATTTCGAAGCTGGTCTGCTTGGCCCAGGCCTTCATCATCGTGTCCTGCACGAGATCGTCGGCCTTGTCATGCTTGCCAGAAAGCGAGACCGCAAAGGCGCGCAGGCTTGGCAGCGTCGCCAGAAGCTCGCGCTTGAAGCCGGTGCTGTCAGCGTTGAGTTCGCTACTCACTTTTGCCCCTTTGCGGAATGGCCTTCGCTCGCGCCGCGGGCGCGTGCTTCACTCTCGTCGAGCTTCTCAAGCAGATCGAGAAGATGAGAGGGTATGCCTTCATCCTGCACAGCGCCATAGAGCGCGCGCAGCTTGACGCCGATATCAGAATTTGGGCCCAGCCCGTCCTCGGGCCGTCTTGGGCGAAGCGAACTCAATTCGTTCATCGTCGGCTTGTCTTTCATAAGCTTCCCTGGGAGATGCAACGACGCTGGATTGCAGACTGCTGGGGAGCCAAATGCCCCGCAGCAAAAAAAGTTCCGGGCCCGGGAACGATATTATGACGCGCCCGTTCTGAATGCTGGTGACTCACCTACCAAAGCGTCCAGGGAGTAATTCTATGAGCCTTTCCATGCGGATTGCACCGCATCTGCCTTATCTGCGGCGCTTTTCGCGCGCGACCACCGGTTCCCAGACATCGGGCGACGCCTATGTGGCGGCGACGCTGGAAGCCCTGATCGCCGACGTCTCGATCTTTCCCGAAGCTTCGAGCGACCGCATTGCGGTCTACAAGCTCTTTTCGGCGATCTTCTCGTCCTCTTCGGTCGAAATTCCAGAGCCCAACTCGACCTTTCCCTGGGAGCAGCGGGCCCGCACCAATCTGGCGAACCTGACGCCCCGCGCCCGGCAGGCTTTCCTCCTGGTTGCGGTGGAAGGCTTCACCAATGCGCAGGCGGCCGAAGTGCTGTCGGTCAGCGACGAAGAGTTCACCAAGCTTCTCGAGGAAGCCTCGGTAGAGATCTCCCGCCAGGTGGCGACCGAGATCATGATCATCGAGGACGAACCCCTGATCGCCATGGACATCGAGCAGCTCGTCGAGAGCCTCGGTCACAAGGTGGTCTCGATCGCCCGCACCCACAAGGAAGCGGTGGCGCTGTTCCAGAAGACCAGCCCCAAGATGATCCTCGCCGACATCCAGCTTGCCGACGGCAGCTCCGGGATCGACGCGGTCAACGACATCCTCGCAAGCCAGGCGATCCCGGTCATCTTCATCACCGCCTTCCCCGAGCGGCTCTTGACCGGCGAGCGGCCCGAGCCGACTTTCCTCGTCACCAAACCGTTCAATCCGGACATGGTGAAGGCGCTGATCAGCCAGGCGCTGTTCTTCGACGAGGGTTCGCGCGCGGCAGCGTGAACCAGAAGACGAAAGAGTGATCGAAAGCCGGGGATTTCCCCGGCTTTTGCATTTTGGCGCAGGAACATAAAGATGCCCGCCCCGTTGTGACAGGCGAACGGGCCCTGACCGAACTCCAGAGGAACGCCCAGCACCGGAACGACCCTCGACCCTGCGCCCCCGGCCCTGCCGGGATTTCGAGCAACGCCCGCCCGGCCCGCCCAGCGGCAGACGGCAACGGCACGAACTCAGGACACCGCGATGCCGCACGAGGGTCTCTCCGAGCACGATACGATGCGCCTGCGCGCGCTAGAATCGGGGCTCAGGCAAAGCAATACCTGCGTGCTGCACCAGGATCGGGACCTCGTCTACGATCTGGTCGAGAACCTGCCCGACGACTGGCCGGCGCGCGCACTTCTGGGCGAGAGCGTTGCACGCGGACTGAGCGAGGCGCATGCCCAGGGGCTTCTGGACGCGCAGGCGGCCGTGCTCACCAATGGCCACCAGCGCACGCTCGAGGTCGAGATCCGGCAGGGCCTCTCGAGCCGGCTCTTCGAAGTCATCATCTGCCCCGACACCGATGCCGACGGCGCGCCGATGGGGATATTGACCACCCTCAAGGACATCACCGAATGGCGTGAGCGCGAGCGGGCGATGACGAGCCTGATGCGCGAGGTGAGTCATCGCTCAAAGAACCTGCTCGCGATCGTGCAGAGCGTCGCGATGCAGACGGCGCGCCATTCGAGCGGATCGATCGAGAACTTCCTCGACAAATTCCGCGGCCGGCTGCACGCGCTTTCGAGCACGCAGGACCTCGTGACCGAATCCGACTGGCGCGGCACGCTCTTCCGGGCACTCGTTCATTCGCAGGTTGCGCGGGTGGGCCAGCCCCCTGCCGACGCGCTGCGGATCGAGGGCGAGGACCCGATGCTCGGGCCCAATGCAGCGCTCCATGTGGGGCTCGCCATCCATGAGCTCGTGACCAATGCCAGCCTTCATGGCGCGCTCTCGCGCGAGGGCGCTGGCCGCGTGATCGTCCGGGCGCTCTTCGGAGAGGAAGAGGGCAAGACCGTGATGATCATGGAATGGGACGAGGAGACGCGGCCCGGACGCGAGGAGCAGCCCCTGCCCCGCTTCGGCACGCTCGTGCTCGAACGGATCGTGCCGCTTTCGGTAGGGGGCCACGCCGATTATCGCGTCGCCCCCGGCCGCATCGGCTACCGGCTCGTCGTGCCGGCGGGCCAGTTCGAGAAATAGGCGGCGGCGGCAGAGCTGGCCGAGGCCGCCCTGCCGCCGCGCTGATCTCAGTCCCTGAGGCCGTAGGCGGGGTGCTCGAGGGCGTGCATGACGCCGCGCAGTTCGGCGAGGCCCTTCAGCCGGCCGATGGTGGGGTAGCCGGGCTGCGAGCGGCGCTGCAGGTCATCGAGGATGTCCTGCCCGTGGTCGGGCCGCATCGGGATCTGGTGATCGGCACGGCCCTCGGCCTTGCGCCGGCGCTCCTCGCGGACGATCTCGGCGATGAGCGCCACCATGTCGGTGCCGCCTTCGAGATGCTCGTCCTCGAAGAAGGAACTCACCGGATCGGCAGTGTCACGCGTGACGTTGCGCAGATGCAGGAAATGCACCTTGGGCCCGAAGCGCTTCATGATGGCGGGCAGGTCGTTGTCGGGGCGCGCGCCGAGCGAGCCCGAGCAGAGCGTCATGCCGTTCGAGGGACTGTCGACCGCTTCGAGGATCCGTGCGTAATCCTCGGCCGTCGACATGATGCGCGGCAGGCCGAGGAGCGAGAACGGGGGATCATCGGGATGGCAGCAGAGCCGGACGCCCTCTTCTTCGGCGACGGGCACGACCTCTTCAAGGAAATCGATGAAATGCTGCCGGAGCTGGTCGGGGGAAATCTCGCCATATTCGGCCAGATGCTCGCGCACCCGATCGAGCGTCATGGTTTCGGTGGAGCCGGGCAGCGCGGTGGTGATGGTGCGCCCGAGCGCGGCGCGGGTCGGCTCGTCCATATCGGCAAAGCGCCGCGCGGCCTCCTCGGCGATGGCGTCGCCATAATCGGCGCGGGCACCCTCGCGGGCGAGGATGTGGATGTCGAAGACCGCGAAATCATTGATGTCGAAGCGCATGCAGGTCGCCCCGCTCGGCACTTGCCAGCGAAGATCGGTCCGCGTCCAGTCGAGCACGGGCATGAAATTGTAGCAGATGACCTTGAGCCCGGCGGCGGACACGTTGCGGATCGAGGTCTTGTAGTTCTCGATATGGGCGCGCCAGTCGTTCTTCTGCTTCTTGATGTCCTCGGAGACCGGCAGGCTTTCGATCACCTCCCAGGCGATGCCAGAGGGCGCGCCGCTCTTGAAGTGCGCGATCTCGTTCTGGCGTTTGGCGATCTCCTCGGGCGTCCAGACGACACCGTTGGGCACGTGGTGGAGCGCGCTCACGACGCCTTCGACGCCCGCCTGGACCATGTCGTCCACGCTTGCCAAATCATGGGGTCCGAACCAGCGCCAGGTCTGTCTCACGTGCAGCTCTCCTCTTTTGCGGGCGCGACATTGCCACAGGCGTCGGGGAAGTCAAAGGGCGCGATTGGCAAGCGCGAGCAGGATGTCGGCGTGGCACGGGGTGCCGGGCGCGCACCAGCAGGCGAGGTTGCGACCTCTGAGCGCGGCGCGAACGCTCTCCTCGGTCGGCGCCGGGCCGGGGGAGAGAGCGGGATCGAGCTGCCCGGCGAGCCAGCGCCCATAGCGCGAGACGGCTTCGGCCTGTACCTGGGCTGACGGGAGGCCGGTCTCGGCGGCGATTGCGGCGATCGCGAACGGGTTGCCCCACCGCCCCGGGCGCGCGACGATCACTGCCTCGCGGCCATTGACCGCCTCCGAGAGCGCGGCAAGGGAGAACCCTTTCTGCCGGGAGAGCCGGAGCCGGACGGGGCCGCCGGCGTTCATCGGACGCACCATGGAAGGGAGACGGGGATGCGGCGACCAAGAAGCGTCAGGATGCTCGAGGAGCTCGGGCGGGTGCGGCTTTCCGAGCATTTCTTCATGCGCGACTTCCTTTATTCCGAGATCGCGGCGATCCACGGGCTCGCCAATGTGCCTGACGATCCCGAGCTCGCCATCGCGGCGGGCACGCGGCTCTGCACCGAACTGCTCGAGCCCCTGCAGGCGCGCTTCGGGCGCATCGCCATCCGGTCCGCGTTCAGGAGCGCGGAAGTCAACGCGTTCGGCAATGAGAAGGGCTACAATTGCGCCGCCAATGCGGCCAATTTCGCCGGCCACATCTGGGACCGGCGCGATGCGGACGGGCATATGGGCGCGACGGCCTGCATCGTGCTGACGCGGTTCATTCCCTATTACGAGGCGACGGGGGATTGGGAGGCGATGGCCTGGTGGGTGCACGACCACCTGCCCTATGACGACCTCGAGTTCTTTCCCCGCTACGCCGCCTTCAACATCAACTGGCGGGAGGCGCGGCGCGAGACGATCTCGAGCTTCATTCCGCCACGCCGGGGCATACTGACACGCCCCGGCATGGACAATCATGCCGGCCGGCATGACGGCGCCTATGCCGCCATGCTCGCCGCGATCGAGGCGCGCGCCTAGCCGACCCGGCCGCCGAGCTCGTCCTCGATATGGGCCGTGATGATCTCGTCGAAGGTCTTTTCGGCCTTGAAGCCGAGCGCTTCGGCGCGCTTGGTGTCGAAATTCTTCGCCCAGCCATCGACCATCCGGATGATTGCGGGATCGGGCTCTTCGCGGATCAGCGCGACGGCCTTCTCGCCCGCGACGCGGCGCAGGGCTTCGATCTCCTCGCCGACCGTGGCCGAGAGACCCGGCAGGCTGACCGTGCGGCGCCAGCCCATGGGGGCGGTATCGAGTTCGGCGGCGTGCAGCAGGAAGCCGACCGCAGCACGGGGGCTGGCGAACCAGTGTCGCACGTCGCGGCTGACGGGCAGGATCGCCTCCTGCCCCGCGAGCGGCTCGCGCAGGATGTTGGAGAAGAAGCCCGAAGCGGCGAGGTTCGGCTTGCCCGGGCGGATGGTAATGGTGGGCAGGCGGATGCCGATGCCATCGACGAACCCGCGGCGCGAATAATCATTGAGCAGGAGCTCGCAGATCGCCTTCTGGGTGCCGTAGCTGGTGAGCGGGGTGGAGAAGAATTCGTCCGGAATGGCGTCTGGGAACGGCGCGCCGAAGACCGCGATCGAGGAGGTGAAGACGAGCCGCGGGGTCCAGGGCTCGCGCTGACCTTCATGCCGGATGGCCTCGAGCAGCGCACGGGTGCCGTCCATGTTGATGCGGTAGCCCTTGTCGAAATCCATCTCCGCCTCGCCCGAGACGATAGCGGCAAGGTGGAAGATGACGTCAGGACGGCCGGCAACGAGCGTTTTGGCCGCGCCGGGGGCGGACATGTCGATCGCGATCCGCTTGACGTCGCCGGAAAATTCGGGCGCCGCAGGCTCGACCACATCCGCGAGGGTGAGCGCGCCGATCGACTTGCCGCGCAGCGTGCCGCTTGCAACGAGCGCATTGGTCAGCTTACGCCCGACCATGCCGGCGGCGCCGATGATCAGAATGTGCATGAGGGAAGTCTCCTTGTTCTTCGGCGCGCACAATAGCCGCGGGCGCGCGGGCCGCAAGGGCACGGCCGCCCGCTTTGCGCGAGATTTCGACGCCCGTGCTGCGTTTGTCCCATCGCCAAATGGCGCAGGGAACGATAAATAGTATGATTAGTCGCGCCTCGGGCGCGTCACGAGGAGACGCCGCCGCGGCCCCCGGGCCTGCACGCGGCACGCACAGTTCAGGAAGACATTATGACAGCGGACAATGATGGCCGGCCCAATGGCCATTCCCACAACGGACATGCGCAGGACGCCAACGGCACCCGCAAGCTGCGCTCGCGCGCCTGGTTCGACAATCCCCACAACCCGGACATGACTGCGCTCTATCTCGAGCGCTACATGAATTTCGGCGTGTCGCGCGAAGAGCTGCAGTCGGGCAAGCCCATCATCGGCATCGCGCAGACCGGGTCCGACCTTTCCCCCTGCAACCGCCACCACATGGTGCTGGCCCAGCGCGTGCGCGAAGGCATTCGCGAGGCGGGCGGCATCGTGCTCGAGTTTCCGGTCCATCCGATCCAGGAGACGGGCAAGCGCCCGACGGCCGGGCTCGACCGCAACCTCGCCTATCTCGGGCTCGTCGAAGTGCTCTATGGGTACCCGCTCGACGGCGTGGTGCTGACCATCGGCTGCGACAAGACCACCCCTGCAATGCTTATGGGCGCGGCGACCGTCAACATCCCGGCGATCGCGATGTCGGTCGGCCCGATGCTCAATGGCTGGCACAAGGGCGAGCGCACCGGCTCGGGCACCATCGTGTGGAAGGCCCGCGAGATGATGGCGGCCGGCGAGATCGGCTATGAGCAGTTCATCGAGCTCGTCGCTTCCTCGGCACCCTCGACCGGCTATTGCAACACCATGGGCACGGCGACGACGATGAATTCGCTTGCCGAGGCGCTTGGCATGCAACTGCCCGGCTCGGCGGCCATCCCAGCGCCCTATCGCGACCGGCAAGAGATGGCCTGGCGCACGGGCAAGCGGATCGTCGACATGGTGCATGAGGACCTCAAGCCCTCCGACATCATGACGCGCGACGCGTTCCACAACGCCATCGTGGTCAATTCGGCCATTGGCGGCTCGACCAATGCGCCGATCCACATCAACGCCATTGCCCGCCACATGGGCGTGCCGCTGTCGATCGACGACTGGCAGACCGAGGGCCACGACGTGCCGCTGCTGGTGAACCTGCAGCCGGCGGGCGAATATCTGGGCGAAGACTATTACCATGCCGGCGGCGTGCCGGCGGTGGTCAACGAACTGATGGGCCAGGGCCTGATCCGCGAGAACGCGCTGACGGTGAACGGCAAGACCATCGGCGAGAACTGCCGCACGACCCCGATCCAGGACGAGCGGGTGATCCGCCCCTACGACCAGCCGCTGAAGGCCGAGGCCGGGTTCGTGGTGCTGCGCGGCAACCTCTTCGACAACGCGATCATGAAGACGAGCGTGATCTCGCCCGAGTTCCGTGACCGCTACCTCTCCAACCCCGACAGCCCGAACGCCTTCGAGGGCAAGGCGGTGGTGTTCGACGGCCCCGAGGACTATCACGACCGGATCGACGATCCGGCGCTCGGGATCGACGAGAACACGCTGCTGTTCATGCGCGGCGCCGGCCCCATCGGCTATCCGGGCGCGGCTGAAGTCGTGAACATGCGGCCCCCCGCCTACCTCATCAAAAAGGGCATCACCTCGCTTGCCTGCATCGGTGACGGACGGCAGTCGGGCACGTCGGGTTCGCCCTCGATCCTCAACGCATCGCCCGAAGCGGCGGCCGGCGGCAATCTCGCCATCCTCAAGACCGGGGACCGGGTGCGCATCGACCTCAACAGGGGCGAGGCCAACATCCTGATCTCGGACGAGGAAATCGCGACCCGGCGCGCGGCGCTGGATGCGGAAGGCGGCTACAAATACCCGCCCCACCAGACCCCGTGGCAGGAAATCCAGCGCGGGCTGGTCGACCAGATGGGCAATGGCGCGGTGCTGAAGCCGGCCGTGGCGTACCAGAAGATCGCCCAGACCTTCGGCGTGCCGCGCGACAACCACTGATCCCGATAGCAAGACCTTGAAGGGGGACGGAAGCCGAGGCGCTTCCGTCCCCCTTTTTCGTTCAGAGGCAGGGGCTGAGCGCGACGACCGGGGCGAAGGTGAAGGCCGTGGCCCCCAGCGCCGCAAGGCTTGCGAAGAAGCCCCCGGCGATGAGGAAGTCGTTTGGCGCCGGCCGCTCCCGCCGGCGCGCCTTCCAGCCGCGATATTGCACGAAGGTCAGAAGCCCGATGCCGGCGAGGCTGAGGATGAAGAGACCGACCAGCATCAGGCGCTGCAGGCTCATGGGGCCGACCATCTGAAGATGCCAGCCGGCGGCACACCCGACCGAAAGCATACCGTAGAGCAGGACGAACGCACCGCTCCAGGCGATGAAGCCGAGGAGCAGGAGCCAGAAGCGGATGGCGGGAACCGGGCTCGTGCTCATAGCCCGCCCCCGAGCGTGGCGAGGAAGGGCAGGCCCAGCAGCATGAGGATGCCCACGAGCGCGGCAAAGCCCGCATAATCGCCCCAGAGCACGGCGAGGCGCGGATCGGTCGCCCGGCGCGCCGAGACGAAGCCGGCGTGATAGCGCCAGGCGGCGTGAACGGCGACGATGAAGGCGATGCCGTTGTGGACGAGCAGATAGACGAGGAGTGCGAGGCTGGTCGCCGAATAGGCGTGGGCCGTGGGATCGGGAAGCGCCGCGATCAGCCAGAAGATGGCCCCGAGCGCAATGGCTTGCACAAGCCCTGCGCCCAGCTGCATGGCGATGGGCGAGGCGTTGGCGGCATTGGCCCGGCGACCGAGCCGTGCGAGCCCGGCGCCGGCGGCTGCGGCGAGCACCACCACCATGCCCGGGACGAACCCGCCCTCGAGCAGGGCCGGAGGCGGCCAGCCCGGCGCGACGACGACGAGAAAGAGGGCGCCGAAGAGCAGCGAGGCGAAGAGCGTCGCATCGGCGGCGAGGAGCAGCACGACCCCCCAGAAGGTGGGGGAACCCTTGACCTCGCCATCGAGCGGCAGGGAGATCCCCTGCCCCGCCGGCAGCGGCCCGATATCGGATTTGTTGCCGACGGCGGCGGCCCAGAAGAGGAAGGTGACGACAAGAAGCCCGAGCGCGCCGAGCGCGAACCAGTAGAGCTTGAAGAGCATGCAGAGGACAACCGCGGCCGTGACGAGCCCACTGACGAGCGGCAGATAGGTGCGCCGGGGCAGGATGATGATCTGGTCGGGCTCGCCCGTGGTCATGTCGACCCCAAGCGTCTCCTGCCAGCCATTGCGGGTATGGGCGAGATAGCCTTCGCCGCGCGCCAGCTGCGGACCGAGAAGCCGCGGGGAGAGCCCGTCTGCCCGCTCGGTCACCCGCGGAATGGCGGCAAAATTATAGGAAGGCGGCGGGGTGGGCGTCGCCCATTCGAGCGTGCCGGCCTGCCAGGGATCGCGCCTGAACCCCTTGCCGAACTTGAACATCATGATGATGTCGAGCAGCACGAGCGCGAACCCCATGGTGAGGATGAACCCGCCGACCGAGGAGAGGAGGTTGAGCCAGTCCCAGCCGAAATTGGAGGGATAGGTCGCGATGCGCCTCGGCATGCCCATGAGCCCGGTGATGTGCATGAGAAAGAAGGTGGCGTTGAACCCGATGAAGATGAGCCAGAAGGCCGGCACCGAGAGCCGGGCGAGCGGCAGCCGCCCCGTGATGTGGGGCAGCCAGTAATAGCCGGCGGCGAGCATGGGGAAGACGAAGCCGCCGACCAAGACGTAATGGAGGTGCGCGACGACGAAATGGGTGTCGTGCGCCTGCCAGTTGAACGGCACCATGGCCAGCATCACCCCGGTGAGCCCACCGATGACGAAGACGAAGAAGAAGCCCATGACGTAGAGCATGGGCACCGAAAAGCGCGGCCGGCCATGGGCGATGGTGGCGATCCAGGCGAAGATCTGCACGGCGGTGGGGATGGCAACGAGCGCGCTCGCCGCCGAGAAGAACGCCAGCGCCAGATGCGGAATGCCCACCGTGAACATGTGGTGCACCCAGAGCCCGAAGGAGAGGAAGGCCATGGCGATGATCGCCACGACGATCGCCCGGTAGCCGATCAGCGGATGGCGGGCAAAGACCGGAATGATGGTGGAGAGCGCACCCGCCGCAGGCAGGAAGATGATGTAGACCTCGGGATGCCCGAAGAGCCAGAACAGATGCTGCCAGAGGAGCGGATCGCCCCCGCGGGTGGGATCGAAGAAGGGCAGGTCGAAGGCCCGCTCCATCTCGAGCAGGATGGACCCCAGGATCAGCGGAGGAAAGCCGATCAGCATCATGCCGGCGGTGACGAGGATGTACCAGCCATAGATGGGCATCCTGTCGAGCGACATGCCCGGCGCGCGCATCTTGAGGATGGTCGCGATGATCTCGACGGCGGCGGCCATGGCCGAGATCTCGACGAAGGTGACCCCGAGGAGCCAGACATCGGCATTGATGCCGGGCGTATAGGGCTGGGACGAGAGCGGGGTATACATGAACCAGCCGCTGTCGGGGGCGACCCCGAAAAGCATCGACACGACGAGGATCGTGCCCCCGAAGATGTAGCACCAGAACCCGTAGGCGGTGAGGCGCGGGAAGGCGAGATCGCGCGCCCCGATCATCTTGGGCAGGAGATACATGGCCAGCCCCTCGAACATCGGGATGGCAAAGAGGAACATCATCACCGTGCCGTGCATGGTGAAGATCTGGTTATAGATCTCGGGCCCGATGAAAGCGCTGTTGGGGGTGGCGAGCTGGGCGCGGATCAGCATGGAGAGGATGCCGCCGATCGCAAAGAAGACGAGCGCCGCCACCATGAAGCGCTTGCCGAGAATATTGTGGTTGACCGCGGCGAGCCGCTCTAGGCCGGGGCCGGTGCCCCAGATGCCCTCGAGCGCCTTGTGCCGGGCGATGGGCGATGGGCCCTGTTCCATCGTCTCGCTCATCGGCTCGCCTCCAGCGCTGCCTGGTAGTCTTCGGGCGCGTGGGCGATGACCTCGAAGCGCATCTGTGTGTGGCCGTCTCCGCAGAATTCGGCGCAGACCCCGTGATAGCGGCCGGGCTGGTCCGCAAGGAGCCGCACGACGTTGACGTGGCCGGGGATGGCGTCGAGCTTGCCCCCGAGCCGCGGGATCCAGAAGCCGTGGATGACGTCGGCGCTTTCGAGCGTCAGATCGACCGGCACGCCGGCGGGCATGTGAAGAACGCCGATGGTGGGCCCGACGCCGGGGCTTTCGGGATAGGCGAACTCCCAGCGCCACTGGCGCGCGAGCACCGAAATGGTGACGGGCCGCACGCCATCGCGATGGGGCAGCAGCCCCTCCCCCTGCACGAAGGCGGTGGTGACGAGCGCGGTGAGGACGACGACCGGCATGCCCACGCCGAGCCCGAGGATCCATTGGAGCGGGGTTAAGCGGCGGATAAGGCCGGAACGCCAGTAGCTCATGGCGAGCAGCACCGCGACGAGGGCAAAGAGCACCGTCGCGCCATAGAACATCACCCACCAGAGGGTGGCGATGGACGCGGCGGCAGGACCGGCGGGATCGAGAGTGGAAAGGAGCCCGGTGCAACCGGCGAGCGGCAATATCGTTGCGCTTGTCAAAACCGCCCGCACCGCCCTCTGGACAGCCGGGCGCCGAGGCCCGAAACTTCCCCCGACCCAAGGAGACCGCGCATGTCCAAAGAAGGCGACGAGAAGGCCGACGAGGTGGCGCGCGCTCACGAGCACAAGCCCGAGGCGAGCGCGGACCATCCGAGCCCCGTGATCCAGGCCGTCGCCGAAAAGGACATCAACTCGGCCATCGCTGTCGCGGGCCATCCGATCCATGCCATGAGCGTGCATTTTCCGATCGCGCTGGTGTTCGCGACGCTGGGCGCCGACATTTTCTACTGGTTTACCGCCGATCCGTTCTGGCTGCGCGCCGGCGTCTGGTCGGCCGGGTTCGCCTTCGGCTTCGGGGTGGCGGCGGCGCTGGTCGGAACGGCCGAACTGCTGTTCGTCACCGGCATACGCGTGCGCGTGGCGAGCTGGAACCACGCCGTCGCCGCCATGACGCTGCTGGCGCTGGCCGGCGCCAATTGGGGGCTGCGGCTCGTCTATCCCGAAGCGGTGCTGCCGCACGGGCTCGTGCTTTCCACGCTGACCGGCATCGTGACCGGATTTGCCGGATGGCATGGCGGCAAGCTGGTCTTCGATCATGGCGTCGGCCTCATGATATCGCCCAACAAGTGATCGAAGACGAAGCTGCCGAGCGCCCCGGGGACGAAGGCCTCCGCGAACGGAAACTCGAAGCGTAGCTCGGGCTTGCCGAGGACGAGCGCGAGGATTGCCGTGACGACGAGGATGTTGAGCACCGTGACGATGATGAAGCGCGAGAAGTGATACTCGCCTTCGGGCTCGAAGAGCCGCAGGATCATCAGCCCCGAAAGGACGTGCAGCAGCACCATCATCGCCACGAAGAAGAGCTTGGCGGTGAACCATGGATCGAAGGTCTGGCGCAGGAAGATGAGCGCGATGCCCGAGCCGATGGCGACGAAGGCCGAGGGCGAAAAGAGCACGGTATAGAAATAGCGCACGAAGCGGTGGAGCCGGTGGAGATCGGGGCCGCTCGCGGTGTGCGGGCGCTGCAGGTAAAGGACCGGCAGCGCGAGGAGCCCGGCCGCCCAGAGGGCGATGGCCGAAACATGGACGAATTTGAAAACCGTGGTCAGATAGGGCAGGAGCGCACTCGTCAATTGGGCTCTCCCGCGCGCCCGTCCCGGCCCGAAAAGAGCGGCAGGACGAGCATCAACGCCACGCCGAGATAGGGCAGCGCGGCCGGAACCCACATGAGAAGTCCGCCGAGTTGCTGGTCGGTGAGCGGGGTCATGCCGTAGAGCGCGGTCGTGTCGAAATGCGGGGCATAGAGCGCCACCGGGGCGAAGGTGAGGAGCGCGCCGAGCAGCCCCATCTGGATGATCGAGCCGAGCAGCACCGAAAGCCGCGTTGCGAGCGCCCCCTGCCCCAGTACTGCCTGCCAGAGCAGCAGCGCCGAGCCCAGAAGGCTCGCCTGCATCAGCCAATAGCCCAGCGTGTCGCTGAGCGCGAAGGCGTAAGCATCGGGAATGTGCCAGGCCCAGAAGACCGCGGTGTGGAAAATGAAGACCGGCGTCGTGAGGCGATGCATGGCGCGCCAGGGCAGCGCGAGCGCGAGGAGCGGCGCAGCGAAGGCGACGAGCAGGAGGTGATGGACGATGCGCGCCGAAAAGAGCGCCGTGGTCAGCGCGCAGAGCGGGGAGACGAAGGCGATGACGAGGAGCGCCATGCCGCCCGCGAAGGCGCGCAGTTCAAAAAGCGACGCGTTTCGCCGGAGCGTGAGGAAGAGCGCTGTGACGAGCGCAAACGCGAACAGGAGGACCGGATCGAGGTTCCAGCTCGTCCAGAGCGCATCGGGCGCGGGCGGCGGACCGCAATAGGCATCGAAGGGCCCGGTCATAGGCTGCACGATCTCTCCTCGGGACGGGCGGGTCGGGGCAGTCCACCCCGAGTGTGTCGGTTTGGCCGGCCCACCGCAACGCCCAAATGGAGCGCGCGGCGAGCCGGCCCTGCAAAGGGCTTATTCGGGCAGTGCATAGGCGATGAAGTAATCGCCGATGGGCGTTTCCATGAAATCGTGCCCGCCCGCATTGATGACGAGGAACTGCCGGCCCTGAGCCTCGTACATCATCGGGCCCGCCTGACCGCCCGCCGGCAGGGCATCCTGCCAGAGCGTTTCTCCGGTCTCGATGTCGATCGCGTGGATCAGATCGTCGGTGGCCGCGCCGATGAAGATGAGCCCGGTTGCCGTCACGACCGCGCCGCCATTATTGGGGGTGCCGATATCGAGAGGCAGCATGGAGGGGATGCCGAAGGGCCCGTTCTTGCGCGCGGTGCCGAAGGGACGATCCCAGAGTACTTCGCGGGTGTTGAGATCGATCGCCGCGATGCCGCCATAGGGAGGCTGCTTGCAGAGAAGCCCGGTGAAGGGCACGCGCCAGCCGGCATTGACGTCGATGCCATAGGGTGCGCCGACCTGCGGGGAGACGCTGGTGTCCGGATTGCTCTGATAGGCCGGATCGCCCATGGGCACGACCCCGATCTCGTCCACCTCTTCGCGCGGGACGAGGCGGTTGTAATTGGGCGTGTCGTTGTAGTTGGTCACCATGATGTTGCGCTGGGTGTCGACGGCGACCCCGCCCCAGTCCGAGCCGCCATTATAGCCCGGATACTGGATCCAGTGGGTTTCGGAGGTCGGAGGCGTGTAGCGGCCCTGATAGCTCGCCTGCCGGTACTGGATGCGGCACCAGAGCTGGTCGAGCGGCGTCGTGCCCCACATGTGCCGCTCTTCGATATCGGGCTTAAGCACATCGGGGAAATCGACGACGAAGGGCTGCGTGGGCGAAAGCCGTTCGGGTTCGACGCCGCCCTGGGGCACCGGGCGCTCCTCGATCTCGACCAGTGGCTCGCCGGTGGCGCGATCGAAGATGAAGAACTGCGCCTGCTTGGTGGGGAGGATGACCGCGGGGACCGGACCGTTTTCGGTCGGGAAGTCGACGAGCGTGCCCTGGGATCCGAGGTCGTAGTCCCAGATGTCGTAGTGGACAGTCTGGTAGAACCACTCGACCTCGCCCGAGGTGACGTCGATGGCCACGAGCGCGGAGGAATAGGTGTTCTCCTCCTCGCTGCGATCGCCGCCCCAATAGTCTACGGCCGAATTGCCCATGGGGAGGTAAACGAGCCCCAGCGCATCATCGCCCGAGGCGATGGTCCACATGTTGGGCGTGCCGGGGGTGAAGACCTGGCCCTCGGCGAGCGGCAGCTCGAGATCGGGCTGCCCCAAATCCCAGGCCCACTCAAGGACGCCGGTTTCAGCATTGTAGCCACGGATGACGCCCGAGGGGGCCTCGCGGGTCTGCCCGTCGCTGACCTGGCTGCCGACGACGGCGATGTTGCGCACGACGGTCGGCGGGGAGGTGGGGGAATAAAAGCCCGGCGCGCTGTCCCCGATGCCTTCGAGCAGGTTGACGATGCCGCCATTGCCGAAATCGGCGCAGAGCTGGCCGGTTTCGACATCGAGCGCGATGAGGCGCGCATCGAGCGTCTGCATCAGCACGCGGGTGGCGCAGAGATCGCCGACGGTGAGGTTGGGCGCCTCGTAATAGGCGAGGCCCCGGCAGCTCGCATTGTAGCCGATGGCATCGGTCGAAACGCCCGGATCATAGCGCCAGAACTCGAGCCCGGTCGCTGCATCCACCGCGAAGACCTTGTTGAGCGCCGAGCAGAAGAGGACGCGATCGCCGATCTTGATCGGGGTGTTCTGATTGCCGAAAGCCTCGTCGCCCTCGGGGAGGTCGCCGGTGCGGAACTCCCAGATGACTTCGAGCTGATCGACGTTGTCGCGCGTGATCTGGTTGAGCGGGGAATAACGGGTGGCGTGATTGGTGCCGCCATAAGCGGGCCAGTCGACCCCCGTCTCAAAGAGCGCGTAGGTGGTTTCGGGCGTGACGATTTCCGGTTCGACCGGACCACCGGGCGCGGGATCGGCGCCGAGCGTCGGCCCATCGGGGATGGGATCGCCCGGCTCGAGATTGGGCAGCGGCGCCTGCGGAGCGTCGAACGGCTCGACACCGCTCGGCACCGTTTCATCGGCGGGCGGCGCCGCGGGCGGAACGATATTGGTTTCGGTCGGGGTTTCGGGCGTCACCTGCTGGGCCTGGACCGGCCCTTCCTCGACGGAGAGATAGAGGAAGCCGGCCGCGCCGATGGCGGCGATGCCCGCAAGCCCGGCCGTCACCGCGCCGCGCGGCAGGCCCTGATCACTACGGCGGCGCATCGCGGGGATGGCGATGAGCACGAGCAGCAGGATCACGGTGGGCGCGACCACGCGTGGCACGAGGGCCCAGCCATCGACCCCGACTTCCCAGAGCGCCCAGGCGAGCGTTCCGACATAGACCGCGAGATAGAGCCAGACCCCGATAATGTCGCGGCGGAAGATCAGGACGCCAGAGACGATGAGCCCGAGCCCGGCAATCGCATAGTACCACGAGCCGCCCAGCGTGATCAGCCAGACGCCGCCTGCCGCGATCGGCAGCCCGAAGCCGATCACGATGATGGCCAGGGCCAGCAGCGCCCAGAATGAAAATCCGCGCCGCGCGGCGGTGGTCGATTGTGGCATGAATTTGATCCCCTTTGCGGGGCGCAACGCCACCGGGAGCAAACCGGTTCCCAAACCAACCCGATAAGTTTCGCCCCACCCTAGGCAGGCCGGCCCGGCCTGCGCTAGACCGGAGAAAACCGAGGAGTAGACCCATGCCCGTGATCGACGCCCATCAGCATTTCTGGAAGCCCGCGCGGGGAGATTATGGCTGGATGAGCCCGGACGATGCGGTGCTCTATCGCGACTACCTGCCGGCCGATCTCGCTCCGGAGCTGAAGGCGGCCGGCGTCGACTACACCGTGACCGTGCAGGCGGCGGACACCGAGGACGAGACGCGGTTCATGCTCTCGCTCGCCGAGGAGACCGATTTCATCGCCGGCGTCGTGGGCTGGGTCGACATGGAGCGCAGCGATTTTCCCGACCGGCTGGCCGCGCTCGCCGAGCACGCCAAGTTCAAGGGGATCCGGCCCATGCTGCAGGATCTCGAGGACGACGCCTATATCCTGCGCCCCACCGTGCTTGCCAATCTGAAGCATCTGGCGGAAACGGGCCTCGCCTTCGATTTCCTGACCTTTCCGCGCCACCTGCCCCATGTGCTGAAGGCGCTCGAGGAGGTACCGGAGCTGCGGGCGGTGATCGACCATGTCTCAAAGCCCGCGATCGCGGCGGGCACGCTCGACCCCTGGCGCAGCCTGATGGCCGAAATCGCCGCTCACGAAGGGGTGCACTGCAAGGTCTCGGGCATGGTGACCGAAGCCGACCACGCGCGCTGGATGCCGGACGACCTCGCCCCCTATGTCGATCATGTGGTCGAGTGCTTCGGGCCGGACCGGCTGATCTATGGCAGCGACTGGCCGGTGGCGCTGCTCGCGGCGCCCTATGAGCGGGTGATCGGCACGGCGCGGGCCCTGCTTGGCGCGCGGCTCGATGCGGACGGGATGGGCAAGGCCTTCGGGGAGAACGCGGCGCGCTTCTACCGGCTCGCGGTCTGAAAGGTTCCGTCCCGAGCCATGCGCCCAGCGCATCTCCGGGCCGCGCGGCGGGAGTGGGCGGGACGCCTCCGACGTGCTAGAAGACCGCTCTCGCAGGCGCCGACCCTTAACCTCCCGTTAACCGTCGGCGCGGAAGACTTCGTTCACGGAATCCGACGAGAAGCCCCCTATATGATCGAGACCAACCGATTTACCGTCCAGCCCCTGGCGGGCCAGGACGACGCGTTCCAGCGCGACCGGTGCATCCACGTCGACGCCTGCAGCGCGCTCGAAGCTGCCCAGAAGGCCCTGGCCGAGCCGCTGACCGTGACCGGCCAGCCCGACAAGCTGCGCGCCAAGGTTTTTCACCTCGGCCGCGATTACCAGCCGGTGACCGTGCTGCTTTATAGCCGCGCCAGCTGACGCAAGGACGGCAGGCCGCCCACCCCTCCCCTTAGAGCCCTATTCCCCATCGTCGGGGATCTTCAGCAGATGCCCGCAGGCCTTGCAGTGCACGGCGTCGGGATCATGGCGCTGCAGCGCGCATTGGGGACAGGGGAAGCTCACCTTGTAGGGCCGGACGATCGCCTGGGCGAGCCGGAAGAACAGCGTGATCCCCACGATCATGATGGCGATCGAGGTCAGCCGGCCCCAGACCCCGGGCAGGATGATGTCGCCATAACCGGTGGTCGTCACCGAGGTCACGGTGAAATAGAGCGCGTCGACATAGCCATCTATGCCCGTGCCGTCGCGCACGAAGAAGGTGTAGATGAAGCCCGTGACCACGAAGAGGAAGGTCACGAGATTGACCACGGCGTGCCCGACATCCTCCCATTCGTGCAGGCCCTTCTTGCGGAGCGGGCGCCAGAGGAAGCCGCTGCGCGCGATGGTCCAGAGCCTGAGGATGCGCAGGAACCCCAGATTGACAAGCCAGAGCGGGGCAAGGAGCGTCACGAGGATGAAGAGATCCACGAGCACCGTGGGCTGCTTGAGCCACCGGCGGATGTCGGTGGAGGCGAGGCCGCGCGCGGTGATGTCGAGAACCAGAAGCAGCGCGACCGAATAGTCGAGCCAGAGGAAGAGGCGCTGATCCTGCAGGATCGGGCTCGCGATGAAGAAGGCGATGATCGCCAGATCGACGACGAGCACGGCGAACTGGAAGCGGATCGCCCCCGGGGTGCGCCCGTGATAAAGGAGCCGCAGCCTGTTGCGCAGGGCCTCGAAACGCCCCGGCTCGGCTTCAGTCTCGCTGCGTTCGGCCTCGGCCATCAGATCCCCCCGGCCGGCCGGACGGGGCCGGCGCATGCACCGACCCCCTCAATTCTCCGACCAACGCGCCGGTTCCCGCGCCGGCCCACGCTCACGCGGCAGCCGGCGCCCGCTTGTCGCGGCCGGGCTGATCCCAGCTGCGGCGGCGCCATTGCAGCGCCGCGACGATGCCGATGAGCAGGAAGCCCGGCAGGTAGATCAGCTCCTTGGGCGGGCGCGCCGTATTGGGGACCAGCACGCGCGAGACGGTCTGGCCCGCCGCGAGGCCGAGCTGCTCGGCCTGGGTGCGGAAGCGCACGTTGAGGATCTGCGCCTGCCCGGCGAACTCGGTGATCTGCACGCCCGCCGCACTGAGACGCGCCGGCCCGTCGCCGGGCGCCCCGAGCGGCAATTGCACGAGCCGGGTATAGTCATTGCCCCCCAGATCCATGCCCGCGACCTCGATGCGGATGAACCCATCGACCGGCGCGGCGGCCACACGTTCGTTGAGCTCTTCCACCGGCACATCGACATAGGCCGGCGAAATCCGGTCCATGAAGATGCCGGGCACGAAGAGCATGACGCAGGCCACGAGCAGGATCGCCGTCTCCCAGATGCGGCTGCGGGTGATGAAGATCTGCTGGGTGACCGAAACGAAGGTCAGCATGCCCACGAGCGAGGCAACGAGCACGGCAATCAGCTGTATCGGGTTCTCCACCCCGATCAGCAGCAATTGCTGATTGTAGATGAAGATGAACGGCAGGATGGCGGTGCGCATCTCGTAGCGGAAGGCCTGCACGCCCGTCTTCACCGGATCGGCGCGCGAGATCGCCGAGGCCGCGAAGGAGGCGAGCCCGACGGGTGGCGTGACGTCGGCCATGAGCCCGAAATAGAAGACGAATAGGTGCACCGAGACGAGCGCGACGGCGAGCCCGTTGAGGGTGGCGACCTCGACGATGACGGGCGCGATCAGCGTGGCGACGACGACATAGTTCGCCGTGGTCGGCATGCCGAGCCCGAGCACCATGCAGATCAGCGCCGCCATGAGGAGCATGATGAGCAGATTGCCCGCCGAGACCGCGATGACGATTTCGGTGAGCACGAGCCCGATGCCGGTGAGCGACACGGTGCCCACGACGATGCCGGCGGCAGCGGTGGCGATCGCGATGCCGATCATGTTGCGCGAACCGGTGACGAGCCCGTCGAGAAGGTCGGCAAAGCCGGTCTGGAGCTCGCCCAGCAGCCGCCCCTGGCGCCGGAAGAGCGCAATCAGCGGACGCTGGGTGAGCACGAGGAACATGAGCGCGCAGGTGCCGTAGAAGGCCGAGAGCCCGGGCGAGAGTTCCTCGACCATGAGGCACCAGACGAGGATGAAGACGGGCAGCAGATAGTGGATGCCCCCGGGCGCGACCTCGAGCGTATCGGGCAGCTTCTCGGCCATGCGCGCCGGATCGTCCGCCTCGAGATCGGGGAAGCGCGAACGGAATGCGATCAGCACCAGATAGATGAGGAAGGAGCCGATGATCACGCCCCAGCTCGCCGCGCTGCCAAAGAGCGTGCGCGTCCAGCCCAGCCCCCAATAGACCGCCGCCGAGAAGATGATGATGCCCGCAACCGTCATGCCGAAGAGCGCGATGCTCATGAGCGCGGAACGGTGCTTTTCGCGCGGCAGGCCCTTGAGCCCGGCTTTACGCGCCTCGATGTCGACGACGTAAAAGAGCGAGATGTAGGTCAGGAGCGCCGGGATGATGGCGTGGCGCACGACCTCGGCATAGGAAATGCCGACATATTCGGCGATGAGGAAGGCCGCCGCGCCCATGACGGGCGGCATGATCTGGCCGTTGACCGAAGCCGAAACCTCGATGGCGCCAGCCTTGACCGGCGAGTAGCCCACCCGCTTCATCAGCGGGATGGTGAAGGTGCCGGTGGTGACGACGTTGGCGACCGACGAGCCCGAAATGAGGCCCGTGGCGCCCGACCCGAGCACCGCCGCCTTAGCGGGTCCGCCGCGGAAATGCCCGAGAAGCGCGAAGGCCACCTTGATGAAGTAATTGCCCGCGCCCGCCTTTTCGAGGAGCGAGCCGAAGAGCACGAAAAGGAAGACGAAGGCGGTCGAGACCCCGAGCGCCACGCCGAACACGCCTTCGGTCGTCAGCCAGTACTGGGTCGCCGCCCGGTTGAGCGAGGCGCCCGGATGCGCCATCAGCCCCGGCAGATAGGGCCCGACAAAGGCATAGGTGATGAAGACGATGCCGACG
Source organism: Arsenicitalea aurantiaca (assembly GCF_003994485.1). Classification (GTDB taxonomy): domain Bacteria; phylum Pseudomonadota; class Alphaproteobacteria; order Rhizobiales; family Devosiaceae; genus Arsenicitalea; species Arsenicitalea aurantiaca. The sequence continues at coordinate 550,163 of NZ_RZNJ01000001.1, read as the reverse complement.
ATGGGCAGCGCCACCCCGAGCGAGCGGCGGGCGGCTTCGAGGAGGAACAGGACGCCTGCGACCGCGACGACCACATCGGTGGTCGTGGGCAGGCCGGGCCGGCGGGAAAGCTCGGCCTGGAAGATGTAGAGATAGGCGGCCGAGGCCGCGGCGAGGAACGCGAGAAGCCAGTCGACCCACGGCACACGATGGCGCGGCGACCCCTTCCAGGCGGGATAGGCGAGGAAGACGAGAAAGACCGCGAAGGCCAGATGGATGGCGCGCGCTTCGGTGGCGTTAAAGACGCCGAAGCGGAACTGGAACGGAAAGGGCGAGGCGTACCAGAGCTGGAACAGCGCCCAGGCCAGCGGCACGACGAAGAGAATGATCTTGGTGAACCGATCGACGGGCTGGCGCCCCCCTGTATCGGCTTCGGCCACGAGGCGCGCGAGCTCCTGCTCGTCTGCGGCCGCCGCTTCGTCCATGCGCCCTTTATCGGACACACCGTTACCATTGGCGTTGCTCATCGCCGCTCCCGCTGACCGTAAAAGCGAAGGGCGGCCCCGAAGGGCCGCCCGAACCGGACTCGATTAGAGCCAGCCCATTTCCTGATAATAGCGCTCGGCGCCCGGGTGAAGCGGGGCGGAGAGACCATCCACCACCATGTTGTCTTCCGAGAGAATGCCGAGGGCCGGGTGCAGGGCCTTGAAGGCATCGAAATTCTCGAAGACCGACTTCACGAGCGCATAGACCGCATCATCGGGCACGGCGGTGGAGCTGACGAGGGTTGCGAGCACGCCGAAGGTCTGCGTGGCATCCTCGTTATTGGCATAGATGCCGCCGGGGATCTCGGCTGCGGCGTAGAAGGGGAACTCCTCGATCAGCCCGTCGATCGCCTCGCCCTCGATCGGCACGAGCTGCGCGCCGCAGGTGGTGGTGGGATCGGCGATGTTGGCCGAGGGGTGGCCCACGCCATAGAAGAAGGCGTCGATCTGGTTGTCGCAGAGCGCCGGGCCGTGCTCGTCGGGACGGAGCTCGGACGCGAGCGAGAAATCACCGCGCGACATGCCCATGGCTTCGAGGATGATGTCCATCGAGGCCTGCGTGCCCGAGCCGGGCGCACCGATGTTGACGCGCTTGCCCGCGAGATCGGCAAAGGATTCGATGCCCGAATCCGCGCGAGCGACGAGGGTGAAGGGCTCCGGATGGAGCGAGAACACGGCACGCAGCTCGCTGTCTTCGCCCGAATCGGCGAATTCGGCCTGGCCGTTGACCGCGTTGAACATGGTGTCGGACTGCGCCATGCCAAAATCGAGTTCGCCCTGGCGGATGGCGTTGATGTTGTAGACCGAGGCGGCGGTGGATTCCACCGAGCAGCGGAAGCCGTGCTCTTCGCGGGTCTGGTTCATCAGGCGGCAGATCGCGCCGCCGGCGGCATAATAGACGCCGGTGACACCACCGGTGCCGATGACGACGAACTGCTGCTGGGCCGAGGCGGCGCCAGCACCGAGCAGCATGGTGGCGGCGAGTGTCGAACAGACGATGCGTCTCATGCGGGTTTTTCCTTCCGTCTCTGTCAAATGCCTGCCCTGTGGCGGCCTGAACTGTTCTGCTTTGGGCGCCAGCCTGCGCATGCAGGCAGCACCACAACCAGTATGGCGGAAAAATATGCTATCCATCAAGGGATAAGGGCAAAGCGGTGTCATCGGCGGGGCGACGACATGGCGGCGCGCCGGCGTGATCCATGAAATCCGAACGTTTCCCGGCGCTTATCCGATGCTGCCGTCTAATGACGCTTGCGTCAGTTCAATGCCGTGCTTGCTGCAGCGCGGACAGCATCTCCATCCGGAGCCACGCCATAGGCCTGGAATCCCCCCGTCACAGAGATCGTCTCGCCGGTGACGAATTCGGCGTCCGGACCCAGCAGCCATGCGACGGCTCCGGCCACGTCTTCGGGGCGGCACCAACGTCCGAGCGGGATCGAGCCCACCACCTGGCTCTCGAATTCGTCCCAGGTCTTGCCGAGCTTTTCGGCCTTCCTGCGGAACGCCGCCTCCATGCCCGTTCCCGGGCCCACATGGCCCGGAGCCACTGCGTTGACGCGCACACCCGTCGCCGCCATCTCGACGGCAAGGCATTGGGTGAGCGCCGCGACCGCACTCTTGGAGGCCATGTAGACGGAGGAGAACGGATTGCCGAAGCCTAGCCGCGTCACGATGTTGACGATCTGCCCCTGACCCTGCCCCGCCATAATCCGTGCCGCCTCACGGCACATGAGGAAAGTGCCGCGCCCGTTGACGGCGTGGATGCGGTCCCAGTCCTCCGCGCTCGTCTCGACGACGAGGCTTTGGGTGTGGATGCCCGCATTGTTGATCACCGCGGCGAGCCCGCCCATCTCGGCTGCCACGCCGCGCACGGTCTCGATCACCGAGCTTTCCTGCCCGATGTCGAGCGCGCGCCAGGCGCAGCCGAGCCCCTCGGCCGCCGCTCGCGCGGCGTCGGCGTCACGGTCCGCGACCACCACCGAAAATCCCTCCCGCACGAGGCGGGACGATATCGCGAGCCCGATGCCGCCCGCCCCGCCCGTGACGATCGCCGCGCCCCGGCTCACTTTGCGCTCCAGGCGAGAAAGGCGTCGCGCATCTTTATGGTCTCGGAGAGCACGTCGTCATGCAGCGTGTCGAAATAGGCCTGGTTCACGTATTCTGAGGCGAGATAGCCCTGATAGCCGGCATCGCGCAGCGTGGCGAAGAGCGCGGGGAAATTGAGCGTCCCCTCCTCCATCTTGGTTTGGAGCGCCCCCGGCCGCGCCTGGCGCAGATGGATGTGTCCAGCATGGGGCGCCAGCGCGTCGATCTCGTCCTGCCGATATCCCGCGACGGCGAAATGGGCATAGTCGAGCGCGAGCTTTACCCCCGGCACCCCCTCGCAGAGCGCCGCCGCAAGCGCCGGGCTCTCGAGATAGGAGTGAACATGCGGCTCGACGCACACCGCGATGCCTGCCGCCTGCCCCGCCGCCACCAACGGCTTCAGCGCCTCGATGGTGTTGGCGAGCGCCTCGGATCGCCCCTGCCCCGGATTGATTATGCCGGGCAGGATGAAGACGCTGGGCGCGCCGGCTGCCTTGCAGAAGGCGAGCGCCCGCTCGAAATCGGCCCGGTTCGCCGCGCCATCTCCACCGCTCGCGAGGTTGCGTTCGGCGATGTCGCTGCCGAAGAGATGGTAGAGATTGGCGATATTTACGCCGAGGGTTTGACGCACCTCCTGCCCATAGGCCTCGGGCTCCGACAGCAGCCGTGCCTTGTCGAGACTGGAGCGATAGAAATACCCCAGATCGATGGCACCGATCCCGATTGCGCGCGCGACGCCGGCCACTTCAGCCAGCGTCAGTTGCGGAAACGACCAGCTGGTCACCGAAAGCTTCATTGCAGGACCTCCTCCATCCGCCCGCTCCTTGCCGAGCGGTACATTGCGTCAAGCACGAGTGTGGCGCGCATGCCGATCGTCCCATCGGCCGGATTGACGGTCGGCACGCCCCGGCAGATGTCGACGAACCGTGTGATCGGCGCCACCTGCTCGTAATCACCGGCATCGGCTGGCAGCTGCTCGACATGGGTCTGGCCGTCATGCCGGATCGCCTCCACCCGCGCCCGCTCGATGTCGAACAGCAGCATGCCCTCGGTCCCGAAAATGCGGATGTCGATCTGGTAGCCACGCGATTTGGGCACCGTCGCCGCGCCCGACAGCGCCATGGTCGCCCCATTGGCGAACTCGACCACCGCTGCATCGTAGTAATCGACCCCAGCCGGCGAAAGACCGGTGCGCGCGAAGACGCCCGTGGGCTCGAGGTCGACGATGCGGAACAGCGCCCCCAGCCCGTGCGTCAGCTGTCCCCAGCCATAGCCGCCCGATTTCTCGGGGTCGGCCCAGGTCGAGACCGGCGGGCGGAAGAGATGATCCTTCGTCTCGACCATCGGCTCGCCGCCGAAGAGATCGGCCAGCGCAGAGGCCATCTGCGCCACGACATGGCGGACTTCGCCCACCCAACCTTCGGCAACCAGCCGGTGCGCGGTGTCCAGGATCGGCTTGTAGTTCCAGCCATAGGGCATGATGATCTGGACGCCCTTTTTTCCGGCCAGCGCCACCAATTGCTGCGCGTCCTCGGCTCGGGTCGCCATCGGCTTTTCGATGAGGACGTGGAGGCCCTTTTCGAGCGCCAACCGGGCGTGCTCGGCATGCAGGATATGCGGCGAAGCGATCACCACGCCGGCGAGATCTTCCTTCGCCAGCATCTCGGCGGCATCGGTATAGGCATGGCTCAGCGCGAATTCCGCCGCCACCCGGTCCAGCCCCTCCCGGTCCGGACGGTTGACCGCGACGATATCGACATGGGGGTTCGCGATGAGCGCGGGGATGTGCGACAGGCTCGCCCACCAGCCCGCCCCGATCACCCCGATATTGACCTTGTCCGCCATTGCCGCTCCTCCCTTCGGTCTGGTTTGGTTCTAGAGATAGTCGTGCACGATCTCGCCCGCGACCAGCGTGAAATCGGCCCGCCAGAAGAACGCTTCCAGGGGTTCGATCACCGGCAGGCGGAACACCGGCGCCTGCGCGTTGGGCCGCAACTCCACCGTGCAGGGCCCGCGCCAGCATTCGTGCACCACCATGTCGGTCAGCTTGCGCGAGGTGATCTGGCGGATCGCCGGGCGTCCGTCGATGTGGTTGACGGACTTGAGATTGAGGTTGGTGCCGAACTCGAAATGGGCCCGCATCGCGGCCGGATCAGCCCGCTCCTGCTTGTAGGGCGTCGTGATCGTCACGACCTCGATCCCGTTCCGCTCCACCCCGCCGACGATCAGATCGCCGCGGAATTCGAGACTCGGATTGGCATATTTCTTGGGCTGGCCGTGCACCTCGCGGCCATGGGCCACCCCGCCATCGGAATGGAGGAACAGATAGGGCGAGTACGCTCCCTCCCGCCCCGCAATGGACGCCCCGAACATCACGTTCGCCTCGTGATATGGCCCGATCCAGTCGGTATCGTTCATCTTGTAGATGTGGATGGCGACAACATCCCCAACTGCTTCCACCGGCGGCGGCGCGAGGAACGCCATAGCCGCGGGATCGGTCCGATAGAACGCGGTCAGGATCTGCGCATTGCGGAACTGGAACGGAAAGGGCGGGATGAAAGGGGCGTCCCAGGGCGTCGAGAACCCGCCCGCAACGATATCGGCCTCGGTCGGCCGGTTGAGCCCCCAGCGGCGTTCGGTCATGGCTGTGTCGCCTTCATCTGCGCGCGCGTCGTGCCCAGCACGTTGCGCATGTGGAGCCCCATTGCGGCCCGCGCCGCCTCTGCATCGCCGGCCGCGAGCGCCGAAACGATCGCCCGGTGGTCGGTGATCGAGCGCGCGATCACCTCGGGCGTTTCTGACGCTGTCTTGCGGAATTCGAGCCCCAATATGTTGAGGCTTTGCGCTGCCCTGGCAAGAAACCCGTTATCGGCAAGCACTGCCAGTCGCTCATGAAATTCGGTGTCGACCGCACGATAGGCGAGCGGGTCGGCCATCGCCGCCTCCTGGCGCACGATCAGGTCGGTGAGCGCCGCGACATCCTCGGGCCCGGCCCGGCCGGCCGCGCGCGCCGCGATGTCGCCCTCGATCAGTTCGCGCGCCTCGTAGAGCTTTTCGACCTCCGTCGAGCGCAGCGTCAGGAAGAACGTCAGCGGCTGCAGGAGGTCGGCGGCGCTGAGCTGGGAGACGAACACCCCGCCACCATGCCGGATTTCGAGAACGCCCAGCACCGAGAGCGCCCGGATGGCCTCTCGCAATGTCGGGCGGCTGACCCCGAAAGTCTCCGCGAGCTTGCGCTCGGAGGGCAATTGATCGCCCGCGCCCAGATTGCCGGTCGTCACCAGCCCGAGCAGCTGGGTCACCAGCCGGTCGGTCAACCCCGCCTTGCGCATGGGCAGGAATACCGGGCCTGTCGCCGCTTCTGCCACGCCGCCTCCCAACGAACAATCCGAGAATGGCCAAGTGGCCAGACCACTCATTGACCTAGCAGCGACCTCAATGCTAGTCAATTGGGTGAGGAGCCGGCGGCGGGAGGGTCGTGGGCAAGGGGAGGAGCAGGCATGCGCATCGCCGCAGTCTCGGCCATCGTCATCGGCTATGACGATCCCAATGACTTCTCCACGCGCCGCATGACGACGCTGGTGCGGGTCGAGACGACCGACGGTATCGTCGGCTGGGGCGAAGGCATCGCCATGTGGCCCGAAGCATGCAAGGCGACCAAGCTCCTGATCGAGGAGGGCTTCGCGCCCCTCCTCCGCGATGCCGGCGACATCACCATCTCGGAAGCCTGGGACAAGATGCGCGCGCACGCCTGGTGGTATGGAGAGGGCGGCATTGCCTGCTTTGCCTATTCCGCGCTCGACATGGCGCTCTGGGACATCGAGGGCAAGATCGCCGGCAAGCCGCTGGTCGAGCTCTTCGGGCGCCAGCGCGAGAGCCTCCCCGCCTACGCCGCCAACCACGTCAACAAGGCGACGCGCGCCGAAAATGTCGCCGAAGTCGTGCGCTTCCGCGACGAGGGGTTCAAGGGCGTAAAGCTCGGCTTTGCCAAGAAGGGCCTGTCCGACATCGGCCGCAATCCCGCGACCGACATCGCCTTCATCCGCGATCTGCGCGCCGCGGTCGGCCCCGATTTCGAGATCATCGTCGATGCCGGCAATGGCGTCGTCTGGGACCGCGAGACGGCGATCGCGACGGTCAACGCCATGGCCAAATACGATATCGGCTGGATCGAGGAGCCCTTCTACCCGAGCCGGATCGAGGATCACCGCGCCCTCAAAGCCGCGACCGGCGTGCCGATCGGCACCGGCGAGCGCGAATGGACGGTCACCGGCTATCAGCGCCTCATCGAAACCGGCACTGTGGACGTCGTCGGCATCGATCCGGCGCGCGCAGAAGGCGTCACGGGCTTTCGCAAGGTCGATACACTCTGCACGGCGCATGGGCTTACCATCAACGCACACGCCTGGAGCACGGCAATCCTCTCGGCGGCGAGCCTCCATCTCTCGCTCGCCTCGCCCAATACGCGGCTCTTTGAATTGAAGCCCTTCCCCAATCCCGCCACGCGCGATCTGATCGATCATCCGATCTGGCACGAGGGCGGCTCCGTCCGCGCGCCGACCGCCCCTGGCCTCGGCATCACGGTCGACGAAGCCGTCGCAAGAAGGCTCACCCTTGCCTAGCGGCACCGGCAATCCGGCGCACCTCGGCCGCCAGCGCCTCGCCCAGCGCCAGATGCGCCTCCGCGCCAAGGTGGATGCCGTCATCATCGCTCGAGGCCATCACCGATCCACCTTCGAAGAACTCCGCGCTCATGGCCTTGGCCACCCGCCGATATTCCTCGGCCAGCCGGCGCGACTTTTCGGTGCCGCCCGCGAACATTTCGGCGAGCCAGGTGAGCCTGCCGAGCGGCGCGGGCGACACGAGCAGCACCCGGGGCGCCCTGCCTTCCGGGCCCCAGTTCGAGCGCCGCACCATGTCGCAGAGCCGGCCTGCCCCGTCGGCGATGTCGCCGGCAGTCATCGAGAGCCGCGCCTTGAGATCATTGGTGCCCAGCATGATGATCACGAGGTCCACCGGCATGTGCGTCTGGACCGCCACCTGCAGATGGCGCACGCCATTGCGCTCGATCCCTTCGACGGGATCATCGACGCAGGTCGTGCGCCCGTTGAGCCCCGCTTCGATCACCTCGAAATCCGACCCCAGCCTGTCCGCCGTCACGCGCGTCCATCGCTCGGCGCAAAACCGTCCGCCCGCGCCGCGATAGGGCTGGGGCACCGCGCCCCAGGTGTTGGAATCGCCGTAGGCGAGCACGGCAAAGGGGCGCGATCTGTCCGGCATGGCCGGTCCTCCTCATCTGTTTTTCTTATCCGTACGGCCGGCGCCACGCCCCGGTCAATGGAGAATTGGCCTGACCAAATTGCCGGTCAGGCCACTTGCGCAAGCAAAACCGGCGTGCCACTGTTGAGTTAATTGGACAGACCAATTGTCCGATTGCAAAGGGAGAGAGATATGCGACTTGATCGTTTGCGCCTCGTCGGCGCAGCCGGGCTCGCGGCCATGCTGATGGCCGGCACCAGCCTCGCACAGGATTTCCACGGCTTTGATCCGTCTAATTTCGACGGCAGCATGGTCAGTGCCGAGCAGTACGCCGCCATGGTCGAGGCGGCCAAGGCCAACCAGCCGCCGCGCAATGGCGACACCTATTTGATCGGCTTCGCCAATCTCACGCGCGACGTCTCCTTCACCCTCAAGGTCGAAGAAGGCATCCTCGCCAATGCCGAGGCCGCGGGCGTCGACGTCCAGGTCGCCGACAACCGGCTCGACGGCGCCACCGCCCTCGCCAACGCGCAGAGCTTCATCCAACGCGGCGTCGACTACGTCATCGAGTTCCAGACCGACGCCAATTTCGGCGCCACCATCATGCAGCAGATGGACCAGGCCGACACCCGCGTGGTCGCCATCGACATCCCCATGGGCGATGCCACCTTCTTCGGCGCCAACAACCCGCGCTCGGGCTTCATGGGCGGCGCCTATCTTGGGCAGGCCGCGATCGACAAGTTCGGTGCCGAAGCGGTGGCAGAGGGTTATTTCGTCGTCGGCGAACTGCCTCAGTCCGGCGCGGTGCCCGCCATGCGCACCAATGGCCAGGTCGCCGGCTTCCGCGCCGTGGTCGAAAACTTTCCCGACGACAACGTCATCTTCATCGACACCAAGAACACGCTCGAAGAGAGCTTCACCCAGATGAACAACGTCATCGGGCGCATCCCCGAGGGCGTGCCGATCATGGTGACGGCGATCAACGACCAGGCTGCCACCGGCATGCTGCGCGCCGCCAAGCAGGCGGGCCGCGAGGCAGATCTGATCGTGGTCGGCATGGGCGCCGACGAAATCCAGAACATGCTCGACGAGCCGACCTTCGTTGCGTCGGTCGGATACTTCCCCGAGCGCTACGGCAACTATCTAATCCCGCTGGCCCTGATGGAACTTGCCGGCGAGGAGGTGCCCGATACCGTGCTCGTCACCCACTACATGGTCTCGGATGGTAATGTCTGCGAGTACTATGAGGAGTTTGCGTGTGCGGCCGAGCCCGACGCCATCACGTTCGAATTCCCCCAGGAAGCGTTCGAGGCCCATCTCGCCGAAATCCGCGAGCTGCCCGAACTCCAGGATTCGCTGAACCTCATCCCGGCGAACTGACAACCCGACCGGCGGGCGGCCTCGGCCGTCCGCCCCTTCTGCCCGAGGGAGATCAAGCCATGGCCCAGCGCCTGTCCATGCGCAATATCGGCAAGGCCTTTGGCGGCGTGCCGGTGCTCAGCGACGTCGAGCTGACGCTTGAACCCGGCGAGGTCGTCGCATTGCTCGGCTCGAACGGCGCGGGAAAATCCACGCTCGTCAAGATCCTCACCGGCCTCTACACGCGCGATGGCGGCGTCGTCGAAGTCGATGGCAGTCCGGTCGTGTTCTCGCGACCGGCCGACGCCATCGCCGCCGGCGTCAAGCTGCTGCCCCAGGAAATCTCGGTCATGCCCGACATGACCGTGGCTGAAAACATCCTGCTGGGCGAACTGCCGACAAAAACCATCTTCGGCTTCCGCCAGGTCGACGACGAGGCCATGCGCCGGCGCGCCAGCGAACTCCTCGCCCAGCTCGGCTTCCGCGACCTCGACGTCACCCAGCCCGTCAAGCGCCTGTCGGTGGCCGAGCAGCGCATCGTCGAGATCGCGCGCGCCATCGCCGGGCAGGCCCGCATCCTCATCATGGACGAGCCCACCGCAGCCCTCACCGAGCAGGAGGCGCACCTGCTCTTCGCCATCATCCGGCGGCTGAAGGCGCAGCAGGTCTCGGTCGTCTACATCTCACACTATATGAGCGAGGTCTTCGAGATCTCCGATCGCATCGTGGTCCTCCGCGACGGGCGCAATTCGGGCAATTTCGCCACCGCCGCCACCGACAAGACCCAGGTGCTGGCCGCCATGCTCGGCGAGACGGCCGGCGATCTCTACCCCGACACCCCGCCCCCGCCGGCGGGCGCCGAAATCCTCACCGTCGATAACCTCGTCGTGCGCGACGAGATCGCCGGCGTCAGCTTCTCGGTGCGCGCCGGCGAGATCCTCGGGATTTTCGGGCTTGTCGGCTCGGGCGTCGAAGTGCTCGGCCGCGCGCTCTACGGCGCTGTCGGCTCTGTGCGCGCCGGCACCGTCACGCTCGATGGCAAACCCTATCGCCCCAGCAATCCGCAGGCCGGCAAGCGGGCGGGAATCGGGTTCGTTGCCGCCGAGCGCAAGAAGGAAGGCATCATCGCCGACCTCACCGTGCGCGAGAACATCGCGCTCCCCTTCCAGTCCCGCTTCACCCGCGGCCTCTTCGTCGCGCGCGACCTCGAGACCGGCCATGCCGGCAACTGGATCCGCGACCTCTCCATCCGCACCCGCGGGCCCGAGCAGAAGCTGCGCACCCTTTCTGGCGGCAACCAGCAGAAGGTCTGCCTCGCCCGCTGGCTGGTCGATGGCGTCCACCTGCTGATCCTCGAGGAACCCACGCGCGGCGTCGATATCGGGGCCCGGCGCGAGATCTACGGCAAGCTGCGCGAGCTTACCGGCAACGGCTTTGCGGTCATCATCCTCTCCTCTGACGTCGAGGAGGTGGCCGGCATTTCCGATCGCTCGCTGGTGCTCGATCGCGGCCGCATCGTGCAGCATTTCGAGAAAGGCGCGACCCCCGCGCAATTGATGGCGGCCACCGCCGAGACCGTCACCCCAGCCGCCTGAGGACGAGCCATGACCACCACGACCGCCGACACCGCCCCCACCCTCAAGCAGCGCGCCATGAACCTGCTGGCCAAGCCCTGGTCGGGCGTCGCCATGCTGCTGGTCTTCTACCTCCTGCTGCTGGCGGTCTTTGCGATCCTCTCGCCCTTTTTCCTAACCGTCCGCAACATGCTCCAGATCGGCACCAACGTCGCCTATATCGGGCTGATGGCGGCCGCCGGCACCCCGCTCATCGTGGCGGGCGGCCTCGATCTCTCGGTCGCCGCCATCGCCGGGCTCACGGGCGTGCTGATCTCGCTGATGGTCACCGCCGGCATTCCCGTCTGGATCGCGGTGGCTCTCGCCCTCGTGGTTGCGGCCATGATCGGGGTCGCGAACGGGCTCTTCACCACCAAGCTCCGGCTCAACCCGCTGATCGTCACGCTCGGCATGATGAGCATCGTCTCGGGCATCGCGCTCGTCATGACGGGCGGCCTCACCCGCCCGATGATGATCGACGGCTTCAACTGGATCGGTGCCGAGCGCTTCGTCGGCATCCCCATCCCGCTCATCATCATGGTGGTGACCTTCCTCGTCCTCTGGGTGATGATGACGCGCACCAAGTTCGGCCGCTACATCTATGCTTCGGGCGGCAACCCTGAAGCCGCGCGGCTGATCGGCATTCCGGTCGGGCGTACCATCATCGTCCTTTACGTGATCTCGGCAGTCGCCGGCGCGCTGGCCGGGACGATATTGGGCGCCATGCTGGGTGCCGCCGCTCCGAATGCGGCCGGCTCCCAGCTCCTGACCGTCATCGCCGCCATCATCCTCGGGGGCACCAGCCTCAATGGCGGTCGCGGCTCGGTCTGGGGCACGCTGCTCGCCGTGCTGATCCTCGGGACCCTCAACAACGGCCTGACGCTCCTCAACGTCTCGAGCTTCTGGCAGGACGTCACCCGCGGCGTCGTGCTCATGCTGGCGGTCAGCCTCGATCAGGTGCGCAGCCGGGCGCTGGGCGAATGATGGCGAGCCTCGAAGCCTATGCCCCGGTCGAGCGCAACTCGGTCGCCGAGCAGGTGGCCAAGCGCCTCCTCGAAATGGTCCGGAACAAGAGCCTGAAGCCCGGCGACCAGCTGCCGCCCGAGCGCGAGCTCGCGACCTACCTCCAGGTGTCGCGCCCGAGCCTGCGCGAAGCGCTGCGGGGCCTTCAGATCCTGGGCGTGCTGAAAATGCGCCAGGGCGGCGGCATCTACGTGTCCGGGCTCGAGGCCACGGACCTGCTTGGCCCGCTGCAATTTCTCATCACGCTCGACAGCGAGAACCTCGGCTCGCTCCACGAGAGCCGGCAGATGATCGACGGCTCGATCGCCCGCATGGCCGCCGAGCGCATCCAGCCCGCCCAGATTGCCAGCCTCAAGGTGCTGGTCGAGGCCCAGAAAGACCTCCTCAACGACCCCCTCGCCTTCCGCATTGCCGATACCGAGTTCCACGAGACCATCGCCGCGGCCACGGGAAATCCCTTCCTCGTCACCATCTCGCACTCGCTCTACGTGCTCGGCATGGAATATCGCCGCGTCGCCGCCCTCTCGCCGGGCGTTCTGCAGCGATCGCTCGTCGAGCACCGCGCGATCGTCGCAGCGCTCGCCGCCCGCGATCCAGACGCGACGGTTTCCGCCATGGCCGCACATCTGACGAGCGTGCACGAAACCACGCTCGAGGCCATGGCCCACACCAGCAGGGAGGACTGAGATGCTTCTGACCGGCAAGCGCGCCATTGTGACCGGCGGCTCGCGCGGCATCGGCCGCGCCATCTCGGTCGAACTCGCCCGCCAGGGATGCGATGTCGTCATCAACTATCATTCGCGCGCCGACGAGGCCCAGACGCGCGACACCGCCATCTCCGAGACGATCGCCGAGATCACCGCGCTCGGTCGCCGCGCCATCCCGCTCGAGGGCGACATAGCGCTCAAGCGCACCGCGCTCGAACTGGTGGAGCTGGCCCGGGCCGAACTCGGCGGCGTCGACATCCTCGCCTCCAATGCCGGCATCTGCCCCTTCCACAGCTTCCTCGACATGCCCGCCGAGGCGCTCGAGACCACCATCGGGGTCAACCTCACCGGCGCCTTCTACATCTGCCAGGCCGCGGCCAACGCCATGAAGGATCAAGGCACGGGCGGCGCTATCGTCGCGACGAGCTCGATCTCGGCGCTGGTCGGGGGCGCCATGCAGACCCACTACACCCCGACCAAGGCGGGCGTGCATTCGCTCATGCAATCGGCCGCGATCGCGCTCGGCCCCTATGGCATACGCTGCAATTCGGTGATGCCCGGCGCCATCGCCACCGACATCAACCGCGACGACTGGTCCGACCCGCAAAAGCGCGCCTATCTCGACGGGCGTATCCCGCTCGGCCGGTTCGGCCAGCCCGAGGACGTGGCGAAAGTGGTCGCCTTCCTCGCTTCCGACATGGCGGGCTACGTCACGGGCGCCGCCCTGCTTGTCGATGGCGGGCTCTACGTCAACCTGCAATAGGAGATCCCCATGCCCGAGCGCATCGCCTTTCGCATGAACCTGCATCCCGGCCAGGTCGCCGAATATAAAAAGCGTCATGACGAGATCTGGCCCGAGCTTTCCAAGGCGCTGAAGGATGCGGGCGTTTCGGACTATTCGATCTGGCTCGATCCCGAGACCAATCACCTCTTCGCCACCCTGGTGCGCAGCGACGATCACACCATGGCCGATCTGCCCAGAACCGAGATCAACAGGCGCTGGTGGGATTTCATGGCCGACATCATGGACTATGACGAGAAGAACGAGCCCGTTGCGGTCGATCTGGTAAAACTCTTTCAGCTCGACTGATTTATATCACTATTCCAATGCCTTGGCGCATTTACCGGAATCGATCCGGCAGCGCGCCGGACCCACAGAGGCCCACATGCCCTCCAGATTCGAAATCGCCGACATCCGCGTCTCGCTGGTCAGAAGCGAAGGCGATGGCGGCGATTATTTTCAGCAGGCGCAGGGCCACTGGCTGATCGACACGCTGATCGCCAACCCCATGTCGGGCTACCCCCAGTGGAAGGCCTCGCGCGCCAGCTGGGGCGTGGGCGTGCTCGGGTCGCTGGTGGTCGAGATCGAGGCGACCGACGGCACGGTCGGCGTCGCGACCGGCTTCGGCGGCGTGCCCGCCGCCTGGCTCGTCACCCATCATTTCGCCCGGTTTCTCCGGGGCGAGGATGCGCGCAACGTCAACAAGATCTGGGACCAGCTTTTTCGCGCCTCGCTGCCCTATGGCCGCAAGGGCCTCGCGGTCGCGACCATCAGCGTCGTCGACCTCGCCCTCTGGGACCTGTTGGGCAAGCTGCGCGACGAGCCCGTCTACAACCTCATCGGCGGGCTCAGCCGCGACGAGATTTCGTTCTACTGCACCGGCCCGCGCCCCGAAGCGGTCAAGGCACTCGGCTTCTGGGGCGGCAAGGTCCCCCTGCCGCACGGCCATTTCGACGGCGAGGAGGGGCTGAGAAGAAACGTCGAATTCCTCGCCGCCCACCGCGAGGCCGTCGGGCCCGATTTCCCGCTGATGGTCGATTGCTACATGGCGCTGACCGTGCCCTATGCCATCCGCCTCGCCGAAGCCTGCAAGCCGCTCGACATCTACTGGTGGGAAGAGGTGCTGCCTCCCGACGACATCGAGGGCTACAGGCTGCTGAAGCAGGCCCACCCGACCCTCAAATGGACGACGGGCGAGCACGAATATTCCCGCTATGGGTTCCGCCGGCTTGTGGAGGAGCGCACCATCGACATCCTCCAGCCCGACGTCATGTGGGTCGGCGGGCTGACCGAACTCCTGCGCATCGCCGCCCACGCCTCGGCCTATGACGTCCCCGTCATCCCCCATGGCAGCGGGCCTTATTCCTATCATTTCATCGCCAGCCAGCCGCAATCGCCCTTTTGCGAATACGTCGCCGCCAGCCCCGACGGGCGCGCCATCCGCCCCGTCTTCGGCAAGCTGTTCGATGGCGAGGACCTGCCCCAAAACGGCCGCCTCAAACCCAGCCCCGCCCCCGGCTTCGGCATGACCCTAGCCGACCGATCGCTGCTCGAGCCGTTCCGCGGCTGATCGGCCCTACCCCCACCTAACCTCCCCCTGAGAGGGGGAGGGACGGATAGCCTCTCATCCCGCCGCCGGCGCCCCATCGGGCCTAAGCAGGACGACTGAGCCACCCACCGCCCTTCTCCCAATCAGGCCACTCCAGCCACCGCTCTTCTCCTCTCCCTATCAGGGGGAGGCCGGGTGGGGGTCAGGCCAAGCACTTCTGCGCCCTCCGTTTTCCCACATCACCCCACCCCGTCTTCCCGCCATTCTACCTCGCCCACACCCCAACTTGACCCGCCGTCTCGTCGACCTTCAGGCCCGCCAGGGGATCGACGGCATCTATGTCGGTGGCTCATCGGGCGAAGCGATCCTGCAGTCGCGCGAGGAACGCGCCGCCTATCTCGCCGACGTTGCCGAAGCGGCGGCCGGGCGGATGAAGCTCATCGCCCATGTGGGCGCCGTCGCCACCGCCGACGTGCTGGCGCTCTCGGAGGCCGTGGCACCGGCGGGCTATGACGCGATTTCGGCCATCCCGCCCTTCTATTATGATTTCTCGCGCGTCGAAATCCTCGCCCATTACCGCGCCATCGCGGACGCCTCGGCCCTGCCGCTGATCGTCTACAACTTCCCCGCCCGCACCGCCGGCTTCACCATCGCCGAACTGGGCGAGCTCTTCGCCCATGAGAAGATCATCGGCATCAGGCACACCTCGAGCGACATGTTCCTGCTCGAGCGCATCCGCCGCCTCTATCCCGACGCCTATGTCTACAACGGGTATGATGAGATGGCGCTTTCGGGCTTTGCCATGGGCGCGCAGGGCGCGATCGGCACCACCTACAATTATATGGGCGATCTCTATGTGCAGCTGCGCAGGGACGTCGCCGAGGGCCGGCTCGATGACGCGCGGCGCCTCCAAGGCCTCGCCAACGTCCTGATCGAGGTGCTGATCGCGGTCGGCGTCATGCCCGGCTCCAAAGGCGTGCTCGACATCATGGGCGTGCCGATGGGCCATTCGCGCCGTCCCTTCCGGCAGCTGACCACCGAGGACCGGGCGCTGCTCGAAAAGGCCGTCGGCCCCATCCTCGACTGGCGCAAGGCCCGCTGACCCTGATGCACGAAGAGATCGACGCCCTCTTCTCGCTCCGGGGCAAGCTCGCCATCGTCACCGGTGGCAGCGCCAATCTGGGGCGCGACGCCGCCGACATCCTCGCGGCGGCGGGCGCCGATCTCGCCATTACCTCGCGCGACTTCGAGAAGGCACGCGCCGCCTGCAGTGAACTCGAAGCGCTCCACGGCATCGAAGCCCGTCCGCTGGCGCTCAACCATGCCGATCCTGCCTCGGTGGACAAGGCCGTCGCCGAAATCGAGGCCTGGCGCGGCGCCGCCGACATTCTCGTCAACAATGCCGGGGGCGGTTCGGGCGCGTCGGTCGCCGAACTCTTTGAGCGCGATCCCGAGGACATGAGGGAAATGCTCGCCTCGAACCTCTTCGGCACGCTCCTCTGCTGCCGCGGCTTCGGGCGCGCGATGGCAGCGCGGGGAAAGGGCAAGATCGTCAATTTCGCCTCGATCGCCGGCCTCGTCGGGCGCGACCGGCGCGTCTATGCGGGGACCGACATGAAGGGCCAGCCCGTCGACTATGCCGCCGCCAAGGGCGGAGTGATCGCGCTGACGCTCGATCTCGCGGGTTATCTCGGCCCCAGGGGCGTCAACGTCAACGCGCTCTCGCCCGGCGGCTTCGAGCGCGGCCAGCATAAGCGGTTCGTCGCCGGCTATGCCGACCGCACTCCGCTCGGGCGCATGGGCCGCGACGGGGTGGATCTCAAGGGCCCCATCCTCTTTCTCTGCTCGCCAGCCTCCGACTACGTGCACGGGCACAATCTGGTGGTCGATGGCGGCTTTTCGGTGTGGAAATGACGGTGCCCGACACCCTCCCCGCCCACGCACCCCGCGGCATCTGGGGCACGGTGCTGCTGCCGGTGGGTGAGGACGGCGAGATCGACTGGCCGGCGCTTTCCGACGCGCTCGACATTCTTTGCGAAAGCGGCGTCGCCGGGATTTACAGCAATGGCACGGCAGGCGAATTCCACAACCAGACCGAGGCCGAATACGAGCGCATCACCACGCTCGTCGCCGAACGCGCCGGTGCCGCCGGCCTCCCCTTCCAGATCGGGGTCAGCCACACCAATCCGCGCATCGCCCGCGAGCGCCTCGCCCGGCTCCACGCCATCCGACCGGCCGCAGCGCAGATCACCCTGCCCGACTGGTGGCCGCCCTCGCCAACCGAGATCGAAGCCTTCATCGTCGGCATGCAGGAGGCGGCCTGGGACACCCCGCTCGTCCTCTACAACCCGCCCCACGCCAAAAGCCGGCTCCGCCCCGCCCAGATCGCCCCGCTCCGCGCGCTGGCGCCCAATCTCGTCGGCGCGAAACTCCCCGGCGGCGATGCGGACTGGTATGCCGAACGCCGCGAAACGCTGCCGGGCCTTTCGGTCTTCGTTGCCGGCCATACCGTCGCGTTCGGGCGCCCGCTCGGTGCCGATGGTGCCTACTCCAACGTCGCCTGTCTGAGCCCCAAAGGCGCCTGCCTCCACTGGGACCTCGCGGGCTCCGATCCGGTCGCGGCCGCAGAGCTCGAGGCGCGCATCATGGCCTTCATGGCGAGCCACGTCCTGCCGCTCGTCAGGAGCCACGGGCTTTCCAATGGCGCACTCGACAAGCTGATGGCTGCCGCCGGCGGCTGGGGCCCGATCGGTCCGCGCCTGCTCTGGCCCTATGCCAGCGCCCCCGAAGATGCCGTCACCGCCGCAGGCAAAGCGGCGCGGAACATGCTGCCCGAGTTCTTCTGAGCGCGGGAGGGGCGCCTCAGCGCACCAGCCTTGTCCAGGCGCTGCCCGCTTCGCTTGAATCGACGCACGCCTCGATGAAGCGCATGCCGGCGAGGCCGTCTTCGATGTTCGGAACGGCAGCGACCAGTTCGGGATCGGGCGTTTGGCCGGCGCGGCGGGCGAGGATGAGGGCCGCGGCGTCGCGATAGAGGTTGGCGAACCCCTCGACATAGCCCTCGGGATGCTCGGCGGGCATGCGCGAGACCCGGCCCGCCGCCGCGCCCACGCCCGGCCCGCCCCGCACCAGCGTGCGCGTCGGCTCGCCGAACGGGGTGAATTTCAGCACTTCGGGCTCGGCCCCCTCCCATTCGAGCCCGGCCCTGTCGCCATAGAGCTTGAGCGAGAGCCGGTTGAGATTGCCCGGGCTCACCTGGCTCGCAATCAGCACGCCCCGGGCGCCGGTGCCGTAGCGCATGAGCACGTGAGCGTTGTCGTCGAGCCGGCGGCCGGGCACGAAGGTGGAAAGATCGGCGGCGACGGCATCGGGCTCGAGCCCGCTGACGAACTGGGCGAGGCTATAGGCATGCACCCCGATATCGGCAAGGCATGCCGACCGCCCCGCCCGCGCCGGGTCGGTCCGCCATTCGGCCTGCTTGTTGCCTTCGCCCTCGATGGGCAGGGTCAGCCAATCCTGGATGTATTCGGCCCGGATGATCCGGAGCGTCCCGAGCGCACCCGAGGCCACCATGGCCCGCGCCTCGCGCACCATGGCGTAGCCGGTATTGTTGAGCGTGACCGCAAAGACGAGGCCGGACCGGCGCGCGAGAACCGCCAGCTCCTCTGCCTCGTCAAGGGTCGCCGACAGCGGCTTGTCGCAGATGACGTCTATGCCAGAGGCGAGGAAGGCCCGCGCCACGGGCGCATGGAGATGATTGGGCGTGACGATGATCACCGCCTCGATGCCATCTTCCCGCGCCGCCTCGGCCTTGGCCATTTCGGCATAATCGGCATAGGCGCGCGCGGGCGCGATGCCGATGTCGGCAGCCGATGCCCGGGCCCGCTCGGGGTCCGACGACAGCGCCCCGGCAACCAGCACCAGCCGATCATCGAGCCGGGCGGCCATGCGGTGCACCGCCCCGATGAACGCCTCGCGCCCTCCGCCCACCATGCCGACGCGCAGCCGGCGCGGCCCGATCCCGTCTCCTGTCGCGTAGACCATGGTCAGCCCTTCAGCCCGAGCAGCTGGCGGTTGACGTTCGCATCCGCCCCCGTCGCCGCGAAATCGTCGAACACCCGGTCGGTTACTTCGATGATGTGGCTCGAAATGAACTTCGCGCCCTCGCGCGCCGCGACCTCGGGGTGCTCGAGGCAGCACTCCCATTCATAGACCGCCCAGCCGGCGAAATCATATTGCGCCATCTTGGAGAAGACGCCCTTGAAGTCGACCTGTCCGTGCCCGAGCGAACGGTCGCGCGCGGCGCGCTCGAGCCAGCCCTTGTAGCCGCCGAGATAGCCCTGCTTCGCGGTCGGATTGAACTCGGCGTCCTTGACGTGGAACATCTTGATGCGCTCGTGGAAGACGTCGATGAACCCCAGATAATCCATGCCCTGCTTGATGAAATGGCTCGCATCGTAATTGATGTTGCAGCGGCTGTGCCCGCCCACCGCATCGAGGAACATCTCGAAGGTGTCGCCGTCGAAGACGTCCTCGGTCGGGTGGATTTCGAAGCAGAGGTCGACGCCAGCGTCCTCATAGGCGTTGAGGATCGGCGTCCAGCGCCGGCCCTGCTCGGCAAAGCACTCCTCGATCAGCCCGGTCGGGCGCTGCGGATAGGGGTAGAAATAGGGCCAGGCGAGCGAGCCGGTGAAGCTCACATGCTCGGTCAGCCCCAGCCGCGCCGAGACCTTGGCTGCCTTGGTGACCTGCTCGGCCGCCCAGAGGCGGCGCTTTTCGGGATTGCCGCGGAGATGCGGCGGGCACTGCCCGTCGAACATCGCGTCATAGGCCGGGTGCACCGACACCATCTGGCCCTGGAAATGGGTCGAGAGCTCGGTGATCGCGATGCCGATGTCGCTGAGCTTGCCCTTGATCTCGTCGCAATAGGTCTCGCTCTCATAGGCCTTGTCGAGATCGAAGAAGCGCGCATCCCAGCTTGGGATCTGGATGCCCTCATAGCCGTAATCCCGCGCCCAGCGCGCGATCCCCTCGAGGCTGTTATGGGGTGCCGTATCCTGCGCGAACTGTGCGAGGAACAGGCCCGGGCCCTTGATGGTGCGCATGCTCGTCTCCCTTTTTGGTCTTGTGTGCGATCGGCGTCAGGCGCCGCCGCCGATAATGTCGGCCATGATTGCGCGTGCCGGGCGCTGCCGCAACCGGGCGACCCGGTCGGTCAGTGCCGCAACGATTTCGGGCCGGGTGCCGAGATCGGTCCCGAACACTGTCTCGAGGCTGAGGAGGCCGCGGACATAGGCGCCCGCATCTTCGCCAGTCTCGGCGCTGAGGGCGAGCGTGCGCCCGGCCAGCGGATCGTTTACCGGGAACGTTCGGCCCGCATGATCGCGCCCGCCCGCATAGACCATCCAGCCGGCAATGCCCCAGAGGAGCCTGTCGCAGGGCGTATCTGCCGCAAGCGCCGCGCGAAGCGGCTCGAGGAGCCGCTGGCGGATCTTCTGCGAGCCGTCGGTCGAAATCTGCGCCGTCCGGTGACGCAAGGCAGGGTTTGTGAGGCGCGAGAGCGTGGTTTCGAGATAGGCGGGGACATCGATCCCCGGCACGGCCGGGAGATGGGGCAGCACTTCGGCCTCGATCATCTCGCGGGCGAAACGGGCGAACACCGGGTCGGCCATGACGTCGGCCATGTAGTCGATGCCCGAAAGCAGGCCGAGCTGGCAGAGCCCGGTCTGAATGCCGTTGACCACGCGCATCTTGAGAATTTCATAGGGCGCGACATCGGGCACATAGAGTGCGCCTACCCGGTCCCAGGCGGGCAGGTCGCGCCCCTGGGCCCCTTCGATCATCCAGTGCCGGAAGGGTTCGCCGATGACGAGGCCCAGGTCGAGGATGCCGGTCTCGGCCGCGAACCGCTCGATATCGGCCTCCGCCGTCGCCGGCACGATGCGATCGACCATGGTGTTGAGGAAGTTGACCGTTTCCGCGATCCGCCCGGCAAGCGGATCTCGGCCCGCTTCGGCGAGCCCTGTGACGCAGCGCCGGAGGGTCGCGCCATTGTCGGGGACGTTATCGCACGAGATGATCGTCGGCGCCTCTGCGCCCGCGGCAAACCGCCTGCGCAGCATTTCGAGGATGAAGCCGGGCACCGAGCGCGGCGCGCGCGGATGGGCGAGATCGTGCGCAATATCGGGGTGGCCGGTATCGAGCAGGCCCGTCGCCGGCACATGGCAATAGCCCTTCTCGGTGATGGTGAGCGTCACGACCCGGATCGCGGGATCGGCAGCCAATGCGAGCGCTCGCTCGAGGCTTGCTGCGTCGCCGACCGAAATCGTCTCGATCAGCGCGCCGATCAGGCGCCGCTCCACAGTGTTGTGGTCGCGCAATTCCCGGCAGTAGAGACCGCCTTGAGCGCCGAGCGTTTCGTCGAGGTCGGGGGCCCTCAGATTGACCCCGACGATCCCCCAATCCCCGAACGCCGCTTCGAGCGCGTCGTCGGTGAACTCGCCCTGATGGCAGCGATGGAAAGCGCCGACACCGATATGGAGAATGCCCCGCTTGAGCCGGGCGCGATCATAGCCGGGGCGCCGAACGTCCGCCGGCAGCGCTGAAAGCGTGTACGGCCCCAGACGAACGCTCAATTGGCCACCCGGCGCGGCGGTGCGCCCAGCACGGCCTGCTCCATGTCGATGAGCGTGCCGGTCATCAGCCCCGACTGGTCCGAGAGAAGGAAGATCGTCAGCTGCGCCACCTCGTCATCGGTCAGGAGGCGCTTGAGCGGCATGCCGGCGGCAGCCTCCTCGACCCAGCCTGCGCCCTTGCCGAGGGTCTCGCCCTGCATCTTGTGCTCGCCCGGCGTCGTCGCCCAGCCCATGTTGATGCCGTTGCAGCGGATCCTGTCGGGCAGGTGCGCGTGCGCGACGTTGCGCGTCAGCGTTGAGAGGGCCCCCTTGCTCGCCGAATAGATCGAAAGGTCGGGCGCACCGCAATGCGCGTTGACCGAGAGAATGTTGACGATCGATCCCGGCGCGCGGCGCGAGATCATGTCGGCAACCGCGTGCTGCATGAGAAAGAAAGGTGCGCGCGCATTGACCGCAAACAGCCGCTCCCAGAGCGCGGGCGTGCCATCGAGCAGCGAGGCGCGGTCGGTGAGGCCCGCCGAATTGACGAGGCAGTCAATCCGCCCGAATGCGCTCACCGCGCTGGCCGCGATCAGTTCGGGTGCGGCGGGATCGGCAAGGTCGGCGGCGATGAATTCGACGGGGCAGGCATCGGTCCCGAGTTCGGAGGCAAGCGCCTCACCGCGCTCCGCACTGCGCCCGGTGATCAGGACCCCGGCCGCGCCCGAGGCGATGGCAAGCCGCGCCACCTTTTCACCAACGCCCTGCGTGCTGCCGGTGACGAGCAGGATCTTGCCAGAAAGTGTGACGTCCATTTTCCGTCCTGCCGGTTGATTTCCATATTCTTCAGTTTAGAAATGGATTTCCAGAACTGTCAAGGAGGCCGGCTTGCCCCAGCCCGTCGAGGATTATGGCGCGCTCGTCGCCCTGCTCGCCGAGCGCCGCCCCGGCCTCAGCAAGCGCCTGCGCCAGGTTGCGCGGTTCGTCGTCGACAATCCCGAGGATGTCGCGATCCATTCGATCGTCGAGCTGGCGCGTAAGGCGGAGGTTCAGCCCTCCACCATCACCCGCTTCGCCAAGGAGCTTGGCTTCGAGGGCTTTGCAGAACTGCAGGGGGTGTTCCGGCAGCGGCTGGTCGGCCCGCGCATGAGCTATGAGGAGCGCATGGCCGCGCTCGCCGCCCGCCCCGCCAACGCAGGCGATCTGGCGCTCGACGATCCGCTCGTCGTGTTCGACAGCCTCACCCAGGCGGCGATGGATGCGCTGCTGCGCTTGCGCGAAGACGTGCGGACGGCCCCGCTCGGCCCTTTCATCGACGCGCTCCATGGGGCGGAGGCAGTGCATGTGGCCGCGGCGCGAGGCGCGTTCGGGGTCGGCAGCTATTGCTATTACGGGCTCGGCCGTGCGGGCAAGCGGGCGTTCCTGCTCGACAATCTGGGCGCCATGCGCGAGCAGCAGATGCTGGCGATCGGCGAGCGCGACGCGCTGCTCGCGATCAGCTTCGACGACTATACGCCCGAAACGCTCGAAGCGGCGCGCGACGCCGCCCGGCGCGGGCGCACGGTGCTCGTCATCACCGACAATGCGCTGAGCCCCTTCGTGCCGCTCGCCACCCACGCGCTTTTCGTGAAGGAAGCACGGCTGGGGCATTTCCGCTCGCAGGTGCCTGCAATGGTGCTCTGCCAGTCGCTGATCGCGAGCCTTGGCCGCCTGATGGCAGGCTGATCAGAGCGCGAAATCGATCCTGACGCGGGTGCCGGTGCCGCCCGCATCATAAGCGACCTGGGACGCGAGATTGCCCGCCATGGCGCGCACGATGCGGCTGCCGAGCCCGGTCCCCTTGACCTCGCCGGCACCGCTCCAGCCGATGCCGTCATCCTCGACGGAGAGCCGGCCCGCTTCGCCCTCGGTCGAGAACCGCACGCGGATCTCGCCTGCCTGTCCGTCCGGATAAGCGTATTTGAAAGCATTGGTCACGAGTTCGGTGACGATGACACCGAGCGAAACCGCCTTGTCGGTCGGCACCTTCACCGGCTCGACATCGAGGCTGACGGTGGTGTTTTCGGCGAGGTTGATCGAGATCGCCAACTCATCGACGAGGCTCTGGAGATAGTCGCGCAGGTCCACGAACCGCACGTCCTCGGAGGTGTAGAGCCGGCGGTGCACGCCCGCGATGGCGGAAATCCGCGCCTGCGTCTCGTTGAGGGCGTCGCGGGCGGCCGGTTCGGTGACCGCATTGGCCTGCATGCGCACCAGCGCCGCGACCAGCGCCAGCGAGTTGGCGACCCGGTGGTTGACCTCACCCAGCAGCATTTCCGCACGCTCGCGGGCTTCGCGCATCTCGCGCTCGGCCTTGAGCTTCTCGCGCGTCAGCCGGGCGCTCGTCATCGCCTGATCGATGGCGCTGCCGAGGAGCTCGAGGAAATCGGCGCCCACGGTCTTGGTGACATAGTCGACCGCGCCGGCCTTGAGCGCATCGACCGCGACGGCGGTTTCGGCCGAGCCCGTGACGTAGACCACCGGCGGAGCCCCCGCCTGCCCCGAAAGCGCCGCGAGGACGTCCATTCCGGTGCCGGTGGGCAGATAGTGATCGAGCCCGATCACGTCGATCCCGCCTTCGGCGACCCGGGCGAGGCCCGTCTCCGCATCGGTGACGTGTTCGACCTCATAGCCGCGGCGGACCAGTGCCTTCTGCACCAGCCGCCCCAGGCCGGGGTCGTCATCGATATAGAGCACGCGGACGGGCTGGGTGGACATGGGTCAGGCGGTTTCCGGGACCTGCATCACCGAGAAGAACAGCCCGAGCTGACGGATCGCGTTGGCGAAGCCCTCATAATTGACGGGCTTGGTGATGTAGACGTTCGCGCCCAGATCGTAGCAGCGCTGGATCTCGCGCGTATCGTCCGTCGTGGTCAGCACCACCACGGGCGAACGCTTGGTGTGGACGTTGCTCTTGACCTTTTCGAGGATGTCGACGCCCGTCATGTCGGGCAGGTTGAGATCGAGCAGGATCAGCAGGTGCCGGCCCGCGCTCGCCTCGCCCGAACCGTCGGCGCCGAAGAGATAGGTCAGTGCTTCGGTGCCGTTGGTGAACGGAATGATCTCGTTGTTGACGCCTGCGCGGCGGATGTTCTTTTCGATGAGGCGCGCATGGCCCTCATCGTCCTCGACCATGATGATGGTGACGGCTCTGGCTTCGTTCATTTGGCGCTACTCCCGACTATTGCGCGAAGATCACGGGGCAGGCTGACACGGAAGGTCGTGCCTACGCCCAGTTCCGAAGTGAGGGTGATGTCCCCGCCCAGGTTGCGCACGAGCGTGCGCACATGGGCAAGGCCGATCCCCTCGCCCGCCTGGCTCTGCTCGCCCGAGCGGCGGAAAAGCTCGAAGACGCGTTCATGGTCCTGCGGGGCGATGCCGCGACCATTGTCCTCGACGTCTATGAAGATGCGGTTGCCCGGCGCGTCCCGCCCGACGACGCGGATCTTGAGCGGGCGCGACTTGTCGCGATACTTGACGGCATTGTCAAGCAGATTGCCGAAAACCTGCTCGAGCGACATCCGGTCCGACGTCAGCTTGGGGTTGGCGATATCGATCTCGATATCCCCGCCATTCTCGCTCACCTGATGGTGGATGGCCGACGCGGTGCCCTCGAGGAGCGCGGCGATGTCGAGGCGCTCGGGGCGCAGCGGGCGCCGGCCTTCGCGCGAGATCTTGAGGATGGCGTTGATGAGCCCGTCCATCTTGCGGGTCGAGGAGCGGATGAACCCGATCGCCTCGGGCAGATCCTCGCGCGCAGCGAGCCGTGCTTCGGCAAGCGCGGGATCTTCGTCGTCCTCGGGGCGCGTCTCCATATAGCGCTGGATCGGGACGACGCTCTGCTCGAGTTCGCTGGTAAAGCCCATGATGTTGACCAGCGGCGCACGCAGATCATGCGTCACGATATAGGCGAAGCGCTGGATTTCCTCATTGGCACGCCCCAGATCGGCGGTGCGCTCGGCAACGCGGGCCTCAAGTCCTGAATTGGCCGCCTCGACCTCCCGACGTGCCGCCATGAGATCGCGGGTATACTGGACGACCGTCAGCGCCGAACCGCCAACGACCAGAACGATGATGATGGCCCCGATTATGGTGATCCAGCGCAGTGCGATGGCGCTGCCGCGCTGGTCCTCGACGCCTTCGATCAGCCGCTGGTCGGCCGCACGGATCAGCGCGTCGAAGAAGACGCGCGCTTCGTCCATCAGCGCTTTGCCCTCGTCGGTGTGGATGACGGCCACGGCGTCGGCCACCTGCCCACCGCGCGCCAGCGCAATGGTCTCGTCGATTTCCTCGAGCTTGAGCGTAATCGCCTGCTCGAGTCTCTGCATGGGTTCGGCGGCCTGCGGATAGGGCGCGAGGACCCGGGAAAGGACCTCGTAAAGCGGCAGCACGCGCTCGCGCGCGGCGTTGTAGGGTTCGAGATACCGCTCGTCGAGAGTGAGGATGAAGCCGCGCTGGCCGGTCTCGGCATCCTGCAGCGCCGCGCGCAGATCGACCGTCGCGGTCCGCGCTTCGCGCGCCTCCACCACTTCGTCGAAATAATGCTGGGTCTGCTCGACGAGCCACAGCGTGGTGCCCAGAATGCCCAGCAGCGCCAACAGCCCCACCACAAGGAGAGCCGCGGTGGAGCGCACAAAAAAGTTACTGGAAATCGGCATTCTTGGCCTCTGACGTCCCCCGTCGCCTTCATGGCTCAATTGCGGACGGTGGGCAAGCCCGCCCACACCGATTCACCCGAGCGCCCGGAGGTATCGCGCCGGCCGGACCGAGAGCGCCGACCAGGTGACCCCGACCCCCACCAGCATGGTGAGCACCACCGACCCCCCGATCACCAAGGCGATGAGCCCGGGATCCGCGGCAAATTGCAGCTCGAGAACATGGGTCACGATCGCCCATGCGCCGAGCGTCCCCAGTACGCTTGCGAACAAAGCGGAGATGAAGCCGAGAAGCCCGTATTCGACGAGATAGGCGAGAACGACCTTGGCGCGAGTCGCGCCTAGCACCTTCATCACCATCGCATCGGCCTCGCGCTGGCGACGGCCGGCACTCATCGCACCGGCGAGCACGAAGACGCCGCTGACGACCGCGAGCCCGCCCACCAGCGCCACCGCATTGGTGAGGCTCGAGAGGATGTCGGCGACCCGCGCCAGCGCCTCGCCGACGGGCGCAAAGGAGAGTTCGGGAAAGTCCCGGACGAGGAGCGCCTGGATTTCATCGACCGCGCCATCCCCGGCCGTCATCGTGCCCAGATAGGTCGCGGGCGCGCCCTCGATCAGCCCCGGCGAGAAGACGATCATGAAGTTGAAGCCGCGATTGCGCCATTCGATCTCGCGGAAGCTCGCAATGGTCGCGCGGATCGGGCGACCCTGGATCGTCACCTCGAATGCGTCGCCCACCGAGAGCCCAAGCGGCTCGGCCATGGTGCGGCTCAGCGAAACGAGCGGCGGGCCGGCATAGTCTGCAGGCCACCACTCCCCCGCCACCAGCGCCGAGCCCTCGGGCAAGGCGCGCGACCAGGTGAGCGAGGTGTCGCCCTCGAACATCCAGCGCACCGGCCGCGGAATCTCGCCCATTTCGGCGACCGGCACGTCGTTTACCGCCGTGATGATGCCGCGCATCATGGCGGTGCTGGCATAGGCGGCGATCCGGGGATCGCTCTGGGCGAGGGCCGATAGCCCACGATCGTCGGCCGGCGACATGTTGAGGAAGACGAAAGAGGGCGTGTCGCCCGAAAGTTCGTTGCGCAGTTGCGTGCGCAGGCTTGAATCGATGAGCGCGATCATGAGGAGGAGCGACAGGCCAAGCCCGAGCGACAGCATGACCGCAGGCGCGGCGGCGCCCGGGCGATAGATGCTCTTGAGCGCATTGCGCAGGAGCCCGTTGCGCGGCCTCGGCATGGCCCGGAGCACCGACTGCAGCAGGGCGGCAACGGTTCGCAGCACCCCAAAGGCGATAAGGGCACCGAAGGCATACCAGAGCACCAGCGCCCATTCACCGGTCGTCCACATGGCAAGGAGAATGACGAGCCCGAGCGCGATTGCGAGCGGCAGCCCGTTGCGCGGACGGAGCAGCGCGCGCCAGCCGAGCCCCGCCGTCACCCCACCGCTCGCG
This sequence comes from Arsenicitalea aurantiaca, assembly GCF_003994485.1. Classification (GTDB taxonomy): domain Bacteria; phylum Pseudomonadota; class Alphaproteobacteria; order Rhizobiales; family Devosiaceae; genus Arsenicitalea; species Arsenicitalea aurantiaca. The sequence goes on along the minus strand of NZ_RZNJ01000001.1, from coordinate 522,499 downwards.
GTGCGAAAGAGCAGTGCGGGGCGCAGGGCCTCGGCCTGTCGCAGCGGCAAATAGGCGAAGGCGAAACCGACGAGAAGCCCGAAAAACCCCGCCGTCACGAGGGAGGGCCAATGGATGGAGGCCGAAAGCTCGAGCGACAGCAGCCCCCCGAGCATGGGCAGCGCCACGAGGGTGGCGAGCGCCCCCAGGAGGGCGCCGATTGCTATGCCGGCCGCGGTGAGGACGAGGATCTGGACCAGCAGATGCACCATTACCCGCGCCCCGGTGGCCCCGAGGCTGCGCAGCGTCGCGATCGCGCCCTGCCGCTCGGCGACATAGGCCGATACCGCATTGGAGACCCCCACTCCACCCACGAGGAGCGAAGAGAGACCCACAAGCATCAGGAAGCGCGCGAAGAGATCGAGGAATTCCGAGAGGTTTTCGGCAGCATCGGCCGGCGAGCGCGTCTCCCAGCCCTGCCCGGGGAACCGCGCAGCCAACGCTGCGGCGGCCCCGTCATAGTCCTGCCCCTCGCCGAGCAGGATCTTGTAGCGCCATCGGGCAAGCACGCCGGGGCCGATGAGCCCGCTTTGCTCGAGCGCGGTTTCGGAGATCAGCACCGGAATGCCGAGGCGGAACCCGCTGACCGCCTGGTCGGGCAGAGCCGCGAGAACGCCCGTGACGACGAAATCGGCGGTGCCGATGCGGAAGCGGCCGCCTTCGCCGATCCCGAGCCGCTCGAGCAGCAGCTGGTCGACGAGCGCGCCATGGGCGCCGTCGCGCTGGGCAAGCAGCGGTTCGAGCGCATCGACGACCCCGTTCCGGGTTTCGACGGCGCCGACGAGTGGATAGTCGGGCTCCACGGCGCGCAACTCGATCAGCGCGCCCGCGCCTTCCGCACCGGCCCGTGAACTCAGCTCGGTGACCGCGCTGACGGTGCCGAGCGTTTCGAGAAACGCGCGCTCCTCCTCGCTTGCCGCGCGATAGGAGAGCCGCGCCTCGATGTCGCCGCCCAGAAACGCCACCGCATCACGGTCGATCGCGGCCTGCAGCGCTGCGCCGGTCGAGCCGACGGCGGCGAGCGTGCCCACCCCGAGCGCGATGCAGGCGAGGAGGACCCCGAAGCGCCGCAGGTCCCCGCGAAGATCGCGGAGCGCCACGCGCACCCAGCCCTGCAGTCGCGAAAGGCCCATCAGGCGTCCGCCCGTTCCCCGAGCCGGCCACAGGCCATTTCGAGCTGCCGGTCGGCCTTGGCGGCGAGGCGCGGATCATGGGTGATGAGCATCACCGCCATGTCGTTTTCCCGCGCAAGGCTGAAAATGAGATCGATGATCCGGCCGCCCGTCGCCTGGTCGAGATTGCCCGTGGGTTCGTCGGCAAGCAGCAGGCGAGGCCGGTTGACGATGGCGCGCGCAAGCCCGACGCGCTGCTGCTCCCCGCCCGACAACGCGCTCGGCAGGTGCCCGAGCCGGTCCCCGAGCCCGACGGCCTCGAGCGCGGTTTTCGAGGCCTTTTCGAGTTCGGCAAGCGGGCGCGGATCTTCTGCGATCTCGAGGGCGAGCATCACGTTTTCGAGTGCCGTCATCGACCCGATCAGATGGAAATTCTGGAAAAGGATGCCGAGCGTATCGCGGCGGAAGAGCGCCAGCCGGTCCTCGTCGAGCCCGGTGATCGGCGTGCCGGCGACTTCGACCGAGCCGCTCGTCGCGCGTTCGAGCCCAGCGAGCACCATTAGGAGCGACGTCTTGCCGCTGCCCGATGGCCCGACCACCGCCACAACCTCGCCCGCTTCGATCCTGAAGGTCACGTCGCGCAGGATGTGAAGCTCGCTTTGCCCGCTCGCAAGGCGCAGATTGAGCCCCTCGGTCGCAATGGCAGGGGGGCGTGGCGGCTTGAAATCCATGGGCAAATCGTCCGGCAGGAGAGGATCTTCAATGATAGTGCATACCCGCCATCATGGCGTTTCGGCGACCGGCGCGCGGCACCGGCCCGCCATCAAAGCCCTATACCTCATCGCCCTTCTCTGCCTCATCAACTTCGCGTGGACCGGTATCGTGCGTGCCCAGACCATCGTCGTCTATGGCGACTCCCTCGTGGCCGGATACGGCCTCTCAGCTGCCGATGGCTTCGTGCCGCAATTGCAGCGCGCACTCGACGCCGAAGGGCTCGACGTCAACCTCGTCAATGCCGGGGTGTCGGGGGACACGAGCCAGGACGGGCTTGCGCGGCTCGACTGGACGCTGGCCGACCGCCCCGATGCGGTCATGCTCGGGCTCGGTGCCAACGACATGCTGCGCGGCATCGACCCTGCGATCACCGAACGAAATCTCACCGCCATTCTCGACCGGCTGGCCGAAGAGAATATCCCGGTGCTGCTTTTCGGGATGATGGCCAATCGCGGCCTCGGCCCCGACTATGTTGCGGCGTTCGACGCGATCTACCCCCGGCTGGCGGAGGAGTACGGGGCGAGGCTCGTGCCGTTCTTCCTTGACGGGGTCGCCTTCGAGCGCACGCTCAACCAGCCCGATGGCATCCACCCCAATGCAGAGGGCGTGGCGCGGATCGTTGCGGCGGTGCTGCCCGAAGTGCGGGCTCTCGTCAGCGCTGTTCGGTAACGACGCGCCCGCCTTTTTCGAGCTGGTCCTCGACATAAAGCCTGAGGGTCAGGATCCGGAGCACCGCATAGAGCGGCGCGGCGAGCGCGACCCCGAGCCCGCCGAAGAGCGCGCCCATCACGGCCATGAAGGCGAGCGACCAGGCGGCCGGCAGGTGCACCACCTTCTGCTGGATGAAGGGGCTGATCAGATAGCCCTCGACATTCTGGATGATGAGGAAGGCGACGATCACGATGACAAAGGTCGTGCCACCCTCCCCCACCGCCGAGAGGACGACGGGAATGGTGGCGAGCAGGGGCCCGAGGAATGGGATGAAATTGAGGAGCCCCGCGATGAGCCCCAGCAGCAGCGCGTTTTCGATGCCCATGACAAAAAGCAGCGCCCAGACCGAAACGGCGACGAGCGCCATCATGGCGAGCTGGCCAAGGAGCCAGCGCCGGAGCGAGCCGCCCGTTTCGTCCAGCACCTCGCGCAGACGCGCGCGACGCGAGACGGGGATCAGCTTCAGCACCCCGTCGCGATAGCCGGCCGGATCGACCGCAAAGAAGAGACCCAGAAAGAGCGCGATCACCACGTCGCCGACGACCCCGAACGTCGTGCCGAACATTGCGCCGAGCTGGCCGAAGACCGCGCCGGGATCGGGCAGCATTTCGCGCCAGCGCTCGCCGTTCTCAGCCATGTCCGAAACCGGCACGCCCCAGCCCTCGAGCATCTCGATCAGCTCGTCCACCTGTTCGCCGAGACCGGAGATGAAATCGGCGAGCCTGTCCCAGAGCGACAGCCCGCCCGCAAGGAGTGCGGCTGCCATGCCGAGGATGATGGCGAGGACGACGATGGCGAGCCGCCAAGGTCGCGCGATCGGCAGGATGCGCCCGAGCCCCAGCACCGCCGCATCGAGCACGGCGGCGAGCAGGATGCCCGCAAAGATCAGCAACAGCGTGCCCGAAACCTGCCAGAACACGAAAAGCGCGGCCCCTGCCGCGACGCCTGCAATGATTGCGCCCGTCATATTGCCCCCGTCGAGATCCGCATGCGCCAAGGCATGCCCCGGGGGCCAAGGCGCAAGGGGCGGGATTGGTTCCGTCTGCCGCCGCTCAGGGCGCCGGAACGGCGCGCAATTCCTGCCAGACGTCCTCGACGACCTGCACATAGGCCTGCCCATCCTCGACGGTCACCGGCAAGCCGAGATTGGTCGCGCTCAAGCGGCCGACCGAGGCAAGGAGGGTGTACTGGGCGATGACGCGGCTCGCATTGGCCTGCACCAGCGCCTCGCGCGAGGTGACGAGATCGGACTGCGCGTCGAGGACGTCGAGCGTCGTGCGGAGCCCCAGATCGCGCTCCTCGACGAGGCCGGAGACGAATTCCTGGCCCGAGGCGACAGCCGACTGGGCGGAGCTGATCTGCGCCTCGGAGTTGATCACCGTCGCCCAGGCGGTAACGATCGCCTCGCGGACTTCGTCATAGGAAGAGAGCGCGTCCACCTCGCTCTTGATGAGCTCGAGATTGGCCTTGCGCTGGCCCGCACCGAGCGAGCCGCCCTCATAGATGGGGATCGAAAGCGTGAGACCGATCTGGCCGCTCATGCCGCCCGGCCCGTCCGCCCCGAAGCAGCCGACAGCGCAGACCGAGCCGATGAGCTGCAGGGTCGGCCCGAACGCGGAGCGCGCGATGTCGGCCCCGGCTTGGGACGCCCGGATCGCCGCACGGGCGCTCTTGAGGGCGGGATGGTCGGCCTGCGCGGTTTCGATGGCCTCGTCGATCGATTGGGGCAGGAGGCCCTGATAGGTGAAGCTCGCCGAGAGGTTCTGCGGGGGCCGCCCGACCCAGCGCTGATAGCTCGCCTGGCTCGTCTGCAGGCTCGCGATCGCCGCCTGGTGCGCGGCGACGGCCTGAGCAAGGCGCGCCTCGGCCTGCGAGACATCGGTGCGCGTCCCCTCCCCGAGCCGCAGCCGGTCATTGGCCGAACCCACCTGCGCGCGGAAGAAGGCGATGTTCTCCTGTCGGATCGCGACGAGCTGTGTGTCGCGCACGACGCTCATATAGGCATCGACTGCCGAAAGCAGCACGTTCTGCTCGGCATTGGCGAGCGCATGGGTGGCGAGTTCGGAAAAGGCGCGCGACTGCTCGACCTGCCCGTCGGTCCGATGATTGTCGAAGATGGTCTGGGAGTAGTTGAGCCCGAGCGTGAAATTCTGGCTCGTCGAGAAGAGGTCGTCGGTGGCGCTGAACGAGGCGGTGTAGTTGGCCCCGAGGCTGATATTGGGCAGGGCGTCGGACTTGGCGATCGCGATGTCCTCGCCTGAGGATTCGACGCTGAGCCGGGCCGAGGCGATGTTGGGGTTGTTGGCATAGGCGTAGGCCAGCGCCTCGGGCAGCGTTTCCGCCCGCACCCCCATCGCACCGGCCAGCATCGTGGCGAGAAGCGCCGTCGTTCCCAATAGGCTACGCATAGGACCTGTCCTTACTCCACACCACTCATCGGCACCGGCCGCTACTCGGCCGGCCCCTCCAGCGTACGCGGCGCCGGAGCCGCGATCTGGTGCCCATGATCGTCGGGCGCCTTTGGCGTGAACCGGCTGACGAAACGCCCCAGCCCGTCCACATAGGTCAGCATCACCGGCACCACCACGAGCGTGAGCAGGGTGGAGCTGATGAGCCCGCCGATCACCGCATGGGCCATCGGCGCATTCTGCCCGCTGCCTTCATGCAGGCTGAGGGCGAGCGGCATCATGCCGAAGATCATCGCGAGGCTCGTCATCACGATGGGGCGGAAGCGGGTCACCCCCGCCTGCACCAGCGCATCGTAAAGGTTCGTGCCCTCGCGGGTGCGCTGATTGGCATTGTCCACAAGAAGGATTGCGTTTTTGACAACCAGGCCCATGAGCATGATGAAACCGATCATCGACATCATGTTGAGGGTGCTGCCCCCGACCAGGAGCCCGCCCATGACCCCGATCAGCGAAAGCGGCAGCGAGATCATGATGGCGATCGGCTGCAGGAAGCTGCCGAACTGGCTGGCGAGCACCAGATAGATGAAGATGACCGCGAGCAGCAATGCAGAGCCTGCCGCCGCGCCCGTCTCGGCGAGCTGCTCGGCGTCGCCGCCCTGGGTCGCCCGATAGCCTGCGGGAAGCTGGAGAGCATCGATGGCGGCCTGGATCTGCCCGGTGATGTCCCCGAGCGCTGCTCCCGAAATGTTGGCGGTGACGCTGACCCGCCGCGACAGGTCCTGCCGCGCGATCTCGCCCGGCCCCTCCGACTGGACGATCTCGGCGACCTGATCGAGCCGGATGAGCGCGCTCGAACCCGTCGCGCCGCTCTGGGCGATGGGCAGCGAGCCGAGAACTTCAGGCTGGTCGCGCAGCGCTTCGGGCAGGCGGACGACGACGTCATAGGTGTCGCCGTTCGGCGCGGTCCAGTCGGCCACCTGTTCGCCCCCGAGCATCGGGCGGAGCGTCGCCCCGATCTGGGCGAGGCTGACCCCGAGGTCGCTTGCCGCATCGCGGTCGACCCTGATGCCAAGCACCGGCTGTGCGTCATCGAGGCTGTTCTCGATATCGGCGAGGCCCTCGATCTGGCGCAGATCGGCGATCAGCGTGTCGGCGAGCCGCTCGAGCGTGTCGAAATTGTCCCCGAAGATGTTGATCTGGATGGGCGCGGCAACGCCGCCGAGCCCCCCGGCCGCGCCCACGGCATAATCGATCCCCGGGATCGTCGCGAGGGCGGCACGGGTCGGCGCGGTCATATCCTGCGGGCTGCGCTCACGCTCTGACTGCGGCACCATCGAAACGAGGATGGAGGCCGCGTTCTCGCCCATGGACTGGCCGGCATTGATGGTGGCGTAGGTGCGCGTCACCTCGGGGAACTCGTGCAGCGTGCGCTCGACCTGCCGCACTTTTTCGGTGGTGTAGGCAAGCGATGAGCCGACCGGGGTCTGGATATCCACCTGATATTCGCCCGTATCCGTCGCCGGCACGAATTCCACGCCCACCATGGGCACGAGAAAGAAGCTCCCCACGAACATGAGGAAGGCCATGCCGAGGGTCGTCAGCCGGTGCCGCAGGCACCAGCGCAGCACGCCGCGATAGGTCCCGGTGAGCCTGGTAAAGAAGGTGTCGAACCGCTGCACCACCCGGCCGATCGGGCCGCGCTTGGCATCGGGCTCCGCCGCGGGGTCGTACCAGACGCTCGACATCATCGGATCGAGCGTGAACGCCACGAACAGCGAGATCAGCACAGCGACCGAGACGGTGACCCCGAACTGCAGGAAGAACCGCCCCATGATGCCGTCCATGAAGGCGACGGGCAGGAACACCGCGACGATCGAGAGCGTGGTGGCAAGAACCGCAAGCCCGATCTCGTTGGTGCCATCGAGCGCCGCCTGCACGTGGTTCTTGCCCATGTGCAGGTGCCGCATGATGTTCTCGCGCACCACGATCGCATCGTCGATCAGGATGCCGACCGACAGCGAGAGTGCCATCAGCGACATCATGTTGAGGGTGAAGCCGAGGAAGTGCAGCACGATCATGGTGCCGATGATCGAGATCGGCAGCGTCATGCCCGTGATGATCGTCGAGCGCCAGGAATTGAGGAAGATGAAGACGATCACGACCGCGAGGATCGCCCCTTCCACGAGCATGTTCTGCACCGCATGGAAGGAGTCCTCGACCGGCACCGCATTGTCGCGCACGATCTCGATATGGACGTCGTCACCGAGCTGACCGTCCTGCATGCGGGCGATGGCGTGCCGGATGCCTTCGGCGACCGCGACGGTGTTGGCGCCCTGGACCTTGAGGATATCGACCGCAAGCGCCCGCTCGCCATTGATGATGGCAAGGCTTTCCTCTTCGGCCGCACCGTCCTCGATGGTCGCGACATCGCTGAGCCGCACCGGCTGACCGCCCTGGCGCGACACGATGATGTCGAGGAAATCCTCCGTATTGGCGAGGCGCCCCTCGACCTGGATCGACTGGACGAGCGAGCCTTGCCGCACCGACCCGGCGGGCAGGTTCTGATTTTCCTGCTGCAGCGCGTTCAGCACCTCCCCGATGCCGACGTTGAACGCGGCGAGGCGATCTGGGTCGATCAGCACGTTGAGCTGGCGGGGCACCCCGCCGATCACCGTCGCGCTGCCGACGCCGGGGATGATCGAGAGCTGGTTGACGACGACCGTGTCGGTCAGCGCTGTCAGTTCGCGCGGAGACAGGCGGTCCGAACTGATCGCGAGCGACATGACCGGCAGCGCGCCGGGGTCGAAGCGCAGCACCTGTGGGGAATCGGCATTGGAGGGCAGACTGCCCTCGATGGTCGCGAGCCTGTCGCGCACGTCTTGGGCGGCAGTCGCGGAGGCGACATCCATGTCGAACAGGATGATCACCATGGCCTGGCCCGAACGGGCCGTCGACTGGATGGTGTCGATGCCGTTGATGGTGTTGACCGCATCCTCGATGGGCCGGACGATGTCGTTTTCCACCGCCTCGGGCGAGGCGCCGGGATAGCTCGTCACCACCGCGACGACAGGCAGGTCGATATCGGGGAACTGCTCGATGGGCAGACGCTGGTAGGAGTAGATGCCGAACACCAGGATCGCCACCATGACCATGGTGGCAAAGACCGGGTGACGCACGCTGATGCGGGTAAGGAACATCGCCTAGAGCTCCACCATGCGGATCGCCATATCGGGCTCGACCTGTGCGAGGGGCGCTGTTACCAGCATGTCGCCCTCGGCGACCCCGCTCGTGATCTCGACGAGCCCGCCCCCCCAGCTTTCGCCGCGCGCAATGACCTGGCGATGGGTCCGGTCGGCATCGATCTTGAGGACGTACTCGCCCTCGGCGTCTTCGCGGATCGCGGCGGTCGGCACGGCGATGGCGCCATCCTTGGCGGCAACCACGACATTGCCCGTCGCGAACATGCCGCCGCGCAGGACGCCGTCGGGATTGTCGAGCGTCAGGTAGACGGGGATCGTGCGCGTGCCTTCGACCGCAACCGGGTTGATGCGGCGCACTTCGGCCTCGAAACTCCGGTTGGGCAGGCCCTCGATGCTGAGCGTCGCATCCTGCCCTTCGGCGATCTGTGCGCTGGCGGTCAGCGAGGCGGTGGCGCGCACCTCCATGCTGGAGAGATCGACGAGCCCCATCAGCGGGGTTCCGGCACTGATCGTCTGGCCCGGCTCGACGAGACGTTCGGAAACCACCCCATCGAACGGTGCCCGCACGGTGGCGTTCTCGATCGAGATTTCGGCGGTCTCGACCTGCGCCTCAAGCGCAGCAAGATTGGCGCGCAGCCCATCGACATTGGACTGGGACTGCTCGAGCGTGTTGGCAGGCGAGAGACCCCGATCGACCAGCGTCCGGGTGCGTTCGAGCTGGGTTTCGGCGAGCTCGAGTTGGGTCCGGGTCGCCTGGGCGGTGCTGCGCTGCTGGCTCAGCTGCACCTGGAAATTGCGGATGTCGACCTGCACCAGCACATCGCCGGCCGAGACGGTGTCGCCGGGCCGGAAATTGACGCTGTCGACCGGCCCGTTGACCTGCGCGGCAACCTGCGCCTGACGCATGGGAACGAGCGAGCCGGTGACGCGCACCGTGCGTTCGAGGCGGCGCGGGGCGATAACGGTGACTTCGGACGGGCTGATCTGCATGACCGGCTCGGCGATTTCGGCCTCCGCCGGCGCTTCGGGCGGCGTGCTGCCGGCGAGCACGAAATAGCCCCCTGCCCCGAGCGCGACGAGCGCCGCGAGGACGAACGGCCATTTCCGGCGCGGCCGCTTGCCGGCTGCGGCCCGCTCCAGGCGCTTGCGATCACGGCGCGTAAGAGCCCATTCGGGCTTGCTCGGGGTCATTTCGTTCATCTGGGCGGAAACCTGACGCGGTACAGTGTGTCGAATTGGGGATGGCGATGCGGCGCTTTTAGGACGAGACTTCCCGGACCCAGCGCTGCATGAAATCTGCGGACTGCCGGTAAAAGGAGACGAGCGCCCTCACCCGGGTCTTGGCCTCGCCCATCTCCTCGGGCAGCATAGCCTCGGCCTGTGTCATACGTTCGGCGGCGCTCGCCATGCGCGCGCTCACCGTCTCGAGAATGCTGACATGGGGCACGGGGATCAGCTGATAGTAATCCTGCCGATCGCCAGGCTGGGAGACGAGCTCCACCAGACCCTTTGTCGCGAGCAGCCGGGCATTGGTGCTGATGCTGGCGCGGCTGACCTGAAGGCGCGTCGCCATGTCCTGCAGCCCCAGGGGACGCCCTTCCATGAGGAGGAGGCCATAGATACGCCCTGCGATCCGTGGCGCGCCATCGCCCTGGAACTGCAATCCCATGAGCTCGATGAAATTGACGACCGGGTCGATTGGCGTGTGCTGTGTCATGGGCGGACGACTAGGCTCTTCGGATCGTTCAGTCAAGACTGAATGATCCGACATGTTTCTGAACCGGCGCTTAATGCACATGAAAAAAACCCGCAGGTCGGGGACCTGCGGGCGCTGTCATTCCGTGGTGAAAGCTGTCTACAGCGACTGGCTGCTGACGAAATTGGCATGCACCCATCCGGTCGTGCCGGCTGCGGTGCGGACCTGCCGCCATTCGCCTTCGGTGCCCACAAGCTCGACCGCAGTCCCACCGGCAAGCCGGTCGACCACCGCGCTGCCCGAGGACGCCCCGTCGCGCATATTGAGCACGTCTGCTGCCACGACGAGCCGTTCGGGCTCGGGTTCTGCAACCGGTTCAGGTGTAGCCTCAGCGACCAGCAGGGTTTGCGGTGCAGGTTCGGGCTCCGCACGCACCTGCACAAATTCCACCGGCGTCGTGGGCTTAGCCCACTCGCGCAGGGTGGCGATCATTTCGGCTTCCGCAGGCGGACTGGCAAGGCTCTCCGCCACTGCGCTGTCCACCGTGCCCTCGCCGGGGATCATTACCAGAGCAACGACCCCGCCAAGGACGAGTGCGGAAATCGTTCCGCGTCCAAATCTCATTCTCATGGCCTTGGTCCCGTCGAATTCTTCCAATGGCAATGGAAGGATTGGGACGGCCTATGGTTCCCCGATCAACCGGCTATGGTAAAATTGTGAATGCAAGGGGCATTCTCAGTCCATCGGTTCAGGCCGCAGCGGCGCCAACCGCAAACCAGCGGTCGACCTCGAGCGCCTCGGGCAGTTCGGTCTGGCTGTGCGGAATGCCGGCCCCGGCGGCGATGGCGGCGTCCGCTACAGCAAAGATCACGTCGCGAGAGGGCGGTACGGGGACGGCCTCCTCTCCTTCACCTTCGCCCCAGGCGCAGAGGGCAGAAAACTCCGTTGCCTCGGCGCACGCACCGATGCGGCACGTCCAGCGACCGGTGCGGAGATCGGGCGCGTAAAGGCCGAGCAGGGCCTTGGCGTGACGCGCAATGAAGGCGACGGCATCGATGATGTAGTCGATCTCGGCATCGTCGTGGAGGACATGGAAGCCGAGCCGCGTCCATCCGGGCCGGAACATGGGGAAGCCTTCAGCCACCCGGGCCTCGTAGCGCGCTGCGCCAGCCTCGTCGATGCCAAGGAGGCTGTGGCCATAGGGTCCGGCGCAGGAGCAGCCGGCCCGGGCCTGAATGCCGAAGAAATCGTTGAGGACGGCAACGACGAGCCCCGGATGCAGCACGCTTTCGCCGCATCTGATGACGAGCGCGAAAATGGCGAGCCGCTCCGCCTCGGTACCTCCGAGGATTTCGATCTCTCCAGTCGCGCCCCAGCGCGCGACAGCACGGTCGATGGCCTGGGCCTCGGCGCTGTGGATCGTGTCCGTACCGATGGCGCCCTTCAGTGCCATGACGAGACCTGCCCGGATGTCGCCGAGCACGTTGGGCGTCCCGGCCTCCTCGCGCCGCTCGATATCGGCGACATAGCGATGCCGTCCTGCCGTGACATAGGAGACGGTACCGCCGCCGGGCTGTGTCGGAACGGCGCTTGCAAAGAGCCTGCGGTCAGCGACGAGGATACCGGACGCGCCCGGGCCACCGAGGAATTTGTGAGGCGAGAACGCAATGGCGTCGATGCCGTCCCCTGCCTCGGGCGCACTCTCACCCATCGCAATGGGAATATAGGGCGCGCCAGCGGCGAAATCGGCAAAGAGCCATCCGCCATGGGCATGCATGAGCTTCGCGATCGCACGCAGATCCGTCTTGATGCCGGTGACGTTCGAGGCCGCTGAAAAAGCGCCGAGCCGCAGCGTGGCGCCCTTGTGACGCCCAAGCGCCTCTTCGAGCGTGCCGAGGCAGACCTGTCCATGCGGATCGAGCGGGATCCGCTCGATCAACGCGCCGCATTCGCGCCACGGCAGATCGTTGGAATGGTGCTCGAAGGGTCCGAGGAAGATCACCGTACCCGGGCCGGGCTTCAATGCGCCGACGAGCTTGCCGATACCGGCAGTTGCGCCTGCGCCGGCGAAGATGACCGCGTGCTCCTCACCGGCACCGACGGCCGCGCGGATTTCTGCACGCGCAGCCTCGCGCAGGCGCGTCGTCTGCATGCCGGTATAGGCCGTTTCGGAGTGGGTGTTAGCGTAATAGGGCGCGACATGCCGCGCCAACCGTCGCTCGAGCGCCGGCAAAACCCGCCCCGAGGCGGTGAAGTCGGCATAGACCATGGGCCGCGGACCGAGCGGGCCCGGCACGACGCGCTGCGCCTGTCGATAATCCTCGCGCAACCACGAAACCAGCGCGTCTCCGGTCAATCCCATGAAACCACCCCAAACGCCAAACGATGCCTGTTTCAGAGCATAATGAGGTACCACGTGCTAATCAAGCTATCATTTTGAGCATGCAATGCTATCGAATTGACATTCAGAAGTCATTTCTTGCTTCCCGGCTTCGACAGCGGGCGCCGTAGGTCGAAACCAATCCCGACCTTGCACATTAGCCTTCTGCATGCACAGACCGGGGGCACTTCATGGCGGAACGGACCAACCAACCGATCACGCGGGCAAAGACGGCGCGTCCGCGGCGTAGCAAAACCGAGCAGGCGCCCGTCAGCGCGCCACTCGACCGGGTGGCCGAGCTTGAGGCGCTTTCCGCGCTCGCCGCCCGCCGCATCGCAATTGAAGGCATCGATCCCGAAATCGACGGCGGTCGCTTCCCGGCCAAGGCCGTGGTCGGCCAGCCTGCAACGATCGAGGCGGACATCTTCCCCGATGGCCACGAGGTCATCGACGCCGCGCTCCTTACCCGCCCCAAGGGCACAGAAAGCTGGACGGAGACCCCTTTCGCCATCCTGGTCAACGACCGCTGGCGCGCCGAATTCACCTTCCCCGAAAACCGGATGTACGAGTTCACCATCATCGCCTGGCGCGACCTCTACGCGACATGGCGCAAGGAGGTGATGAAAAAGCATGCTGCCGGGCTCGACATCACCCTCGAGCTCGAGGAAGGCCGGCAGATCATCGAGAGTGCGGCGACCCAATCCGCTCATGCGAGCGAGACCGATCGCGCCGCGCTCGACGCGCTCCTGACCGCCTTCGAGGGCGTGACGGAGAACGAGGATTGCCTGTCGCTTCTCACCGACCGGACGATTATCGAGGTCATGAAGCGGGCCGGCCTGCGCACCGATCTGACCGTTTATGAGCGGATCCTCGAGATATTCGTCGATCGGCGCGCAGCCGCCTTCAGCGCCTGGTACGAGCTGATGCCGCGTTCGCAATCTGGCGATACTGAAGTGCACGGCACGTTCGACGACGTCATCAAACGGCTCCCCTATGTCCGCGACCTGGGATTCGACGTCCTCTATTTCCCGCCCATCCACCCCATCGGACGCACCAATCGCAAGGGCCGGAACAATACCCTGACCCCCGGTCCCGACGATCCGGGCAGCCCCTACGCGATCGGCTCGGAAGATGGCGGGCACGACGCCATCCACCCCGAACTCGGCAGTTTCGAGGATTTTGCGCGCCTCGTTGCCGCGGCGCGCGCGCACGGGCTGGAGATCGCGCTCGACTTCGCCATTCAGTGCTCCCCCGACCATCCCTGGATCAAGGAGCATCCGGACTGGTTCGACTGGCGCCCCGACGGCACCATCAAATTCGCCGAGAATCCGCCCAAGAAATACGAGGACATCGTCAACGTCCATTTCTACAGGAAGGCGATCCCCGACCTCTGGTATGCCCTGCGCGACATCGTGCTGTTCTGGATCGAGCGCGGCGTCACCATCTTCCGCGTCGACAATCCGCACACCAAGCCCTTCCCGTTCTGGGAATGGATGATCGCGGACGTGCGCGCCCGCCATCCCGAAGCGATCTTCCTCGCCGAAGCGTTCACCCGGCCAAAGGTGATGAAGCGGCTCGCCAAGGTCGGTTTCTCCCAGAGCTATTCCTATTTCACCTGGCGCAATCTCAAATGGGAGCTCGAGCAGTACCTGACCGAGCTCACGACCGAAGACTGCCGGCATTACATGCGGCCGAACTTCTTTGCCAACACGCCGGACATCAACCCGGTCTACCTGCAGCATTCTGGGCGTCCGGGCTTTCAGGCCCGGCTGATCCTCGCGGCGACCCTTGCGGGCAATTACGGCATCTATAACGGCTTCGAGATTTCCGAAGCCGCTGCCGTCCCCGGCAAGGAGGAATACCTCAACTCCGAAAAATACGAGATCCGCGTCTGGGATTTCGACCAGCCCGACAATATCGGCTGGGACATCAGGCTCATCAATCGCCTGCGGCGCGAGCACGAGGCGCTGCAGCATTTCACCAATCTCAAATTCTACACGGCCTGGAACGAGAACGTCATCTACTACGGCAAGGCGAGCACGGAAGGCACCGAGCTTTTCCTCTTCCATGTGTGCCTCGATCCGCACAACGCCCAGGACACTCATTTCGAAGTGCCGCTCTGGGAGTTCGGCCTGCCCGACGATGGCACCGTGGACGTCGAGGACATGGTGAGCGGCAACCGCTTCACCTGGACCGGCAAGGTCCACCAGCTGCGGCTCGACCCGCACCACAAGCCCTACGCCATCTGGCGCCTCACTGCCCCCGGAGCACATCGCTGATGGACAAGCCCCTGAACGAACCGAACACCGCCCGCGCCGGCACGAGCCGCGTCGACGGCATCATCGATCGCTCCGATACCGAGTGGTACAAGGATGCGGTGATCTACCAATTGCACGTCAAGGCGTTCCAGGACGCCAATAATGACGGGATTGGGGATTTCGCCGGACTGATGCGCCGGCTCGACCACGTGCAGGAACTGGGCGTCACCGCCATCTGGCTCCTGCCCTTCTACCCCTCGCCGCTCCGTGACGACGGCTACGACATCTCGGACTACCGCGCGATCAACCCGTCCTATGGCACGATGCGGGACTTCAAGGCGTTCGTCGCCGAAGCGCACCGCCGGGGCCTGCGCGTCATCACCGAGCTTGTCATCAACCACACCTCCGACCAGCATCCCTGGTTCCAGAAAGCGCGTGCGGCAAAGCCCGGCTCGGCCGCCCGCGACTTCTATGTGTGGAGCGATACCGACACCAAATTCCCCGAGACCCGGATCATCTTCACCGATACCGAGACCTCGAACTGGACCTGGGACCCCGTCGCGGGCGCCTTCTTCTGGCACCGCTTCTATTCGCACCAGCCCGATCTGAACTTCGACAATCCGCGCGTCCTCGAGGAAGTCCTCAAGGTCATGCGCATGTGGCTCGACATGGGCGTCGACGGGCTCCGGCTCGACGCCATCCCCTATCTCATCGAGCGCGAGGGCACCAATAACGAGAACCTGCCCGAGACCCACGACGTTCTGAAGAAAATCCGCGCCGAGCTCGACCGCAACTATTCCGACCGCATGCTGCTCGCCGAGGCCAATCAATGGCCCGAGGACACCCGCCCCTATTTCGGCGAGGGCGACGAGTGCCACATGGGCTTTCACTTCCCGCTGATGCCGCGCATGTACATGGCCGTGGCGCAGGAAGACCGCCACCCCATCACCGACATCATCCGGCAGACGCCCGAAATTCCCGAGCCCTGCCAATGGGGCATCTTCTTGCGGAACCATGACGAGCTGACGCTCGAAATGGTGACCGACCAGGAGCGCGACTATCTCTGGCGCACCTATGCCGAGGACCGGCGCGCGCGCATCAATCTCGGCATTCGCCGGCGCCTGGCGCCGCTCATGCAGAACGACCGGCGCAAGATCGAATTGATGAATTCGCTGCTCATGTCCATGCCCGGCACCCCCATCGTCTACTACGGCGACGAGATCGGCATGGGCGACAATTACTACCTCGGCGACCGCGACGGCGTGCGCACCCCCATGCAATGGTCGGCCGACCGCAACGCCGATTTCTCGCGGGTCAATCCCCAGCAGCTCTACCTGCCGGCGATCCTCGATCCGGTCTATGGCTATCAGGCCGTCAACGTCGAGAGCCAGCAGGGCGACCCCTCTTCGCTGCTGAACTGGATGCGCCGCATCATCGCCGTCCGCCGTCAGCACAACGCCTTCGGCCGGGGCACGATGACGCTCCTCTACCCGCGCAACCGCAAGGTGCTCGCCTATGTCCGCGAGCATGAGGGCGAGCGCATCCTCTGCGTCGCGAACCTGTCGCGCGCCGCGCAAGCGGTGGAGCTGGACCTGTCCCGCTTCAAGGGCGCGGTGCCGATCGAGCTCATGGGCCACTCGGCCTTCCCGCCCGTTGGCGATCTGCCCTATCTCGTGACCCTGCCCGCCTACGGGTTCTTCTGGTTCCTCCTCGCCGAGGAAGCCGAGGCACCGCGTTGGCACGAGCAGCTCCCTGAAGTGCTGCCCGAATTCATCACCCTCACCACCCGGGACGGACGCCTGCTGACGGCGCTGACCGGACGCGAGAAGCGACAGCTCGAAGCCGACACGCTGCCGCAATTCCTGCCGCTGCAGCGCTGGTTCGGCTCCAAGGACGAGGCGATCAGAGCGGTCACCCTGACCCCGCTCGTCGAACTCAAGGACAGCGAGCACGCCCTGGTCGTCATCGACGTCGAGATTGATGGCGAAACTCAGCGCTATTTCCTGCCCATGACGGCGCGCTGGGGCGAGGAGAACCTGCAGATGGGGGCGCCCAAGCTCTCCTATACGCTCGCCAAGCTGCGCAAGGGCCCGCGCACCGGCGCGCTGGTCGATGGCGTCCATGACGAAGCTCTGGCTGAGACCCTGCTGACTGCCATGCGCGAGGGCCGGACGCTCGACGCTTCGGATGGCGAGATCGTCTTCGAAAATACCGAGGCGCTCTCTGCGATAGAGGAACTGGGCGAGCCGCGGCCGCTCGGCGTCGAGCAATCCAACGTTTCGATCGCCTATGGCGACAAGCTGATCCTGAAACTCTATCGGCGCCTGCGCGCCGGCGAGCAGCCCGATGTCGAAATCGCGCGCTTCCTCACCGAAGAGGCCGGCTACCCCAATACGCCAGCCTTCCTCGGCGCCATCGAGCACCGCCCCGAAGCCGGCGAGCCGACGACGCTTGCGGCCGCCTTTGCCTTCGTCCCCAACCAGGGCGATGCCTGGAGCGTCGTCACCGATGCGCTCCACCGCGATCTCGAAGAGCATGCGCTACGCTCCGACAGCGGCGAGGCCGTTCGCGCACCCGACGAGGAGGGTGCCGATTTCTCGATGACGCTCCTCATGGGGCGCCTGCTCGGCCAGCGTACGGCCGAACTGCACAAGGCGCTTTCGATCGACACCGAAGATGCCGACTTCGCCCTCGAACCGCTCGAAAAGGCGACGGTAAAGGCCTGGTCGGACGATGCCGTGCGCGAAGCCGAAACCATGCTCGATCGGCTGAAGGCCGAGCGTGCCAATCTTTCGGACGAGGCGGCAGCGCTTGCCGAAGACATCCTCGGCCTCAAGGCGACGCTCATCGAGCGGCTGAAGGCACCGGTCAAGATGACGCCGTCGGGTGCGCAGTCGCGCATTCATGGCGACTTCCACCTCGGCCAGGTGCTGGTCGCCCAGGATGACGTGATGATCATCGACTTCGAGGGCGAGCCCAAACGCAGCCTCGCCGAGCGCCGTGCCAAATCCTCGCCGCTCCGCGACGTCGCGGGGATGCTGCGCTCGTTCCACTATGCGGGGTCCACCGCTCTCGCACGACGCCGCTTCGCCACCGGCACGATCTCCGAGGAGGGCCGGGCGCGCGCCGACGCGTGGCAGGGGCAGGTGACGGCCGATTTCCTCGAGGCCTATCGCCACCATGTCGAGGGCGCGGCGTCCTATCCGACCGACCCTGCATTTGCCCTTGCGCTGCTTGATCTCTTCACCCTCCAGAAGGCGATCTACGAGATCGGTTACGAGCTCGGCAATCGTCCCGACTGGGTCGACATTCCGCTTTCGGGCGTTCGCGACCTGCTGATCCGAAAAGGCCTGAACTGATGCAATCCGACCCCACGACACGTCCGTCCGCCTATCCCTCGGACGTCGAGGCGGTCGTGCGCGGCCGCCACGGCAATCCCTTCGTCGTCCTCGGCATGCAGGGCGGCAATGGTCGGCCGATCGCCGTCAACGTCTTCGCCCCGCAGGCGGGCGAAGTGGAGGTGATCGATGCCGAAAGCGGAGAGTGCGTCGCGCTTCTCGAGCGCATTCACCCAGAGGGCTTCTTCTCGCGCTTCATAGACGGGCGCGAGGTCAGGTTCCCCTACCGGCTGCGGATGCGCGCCGGAGCGTTCGAATGGGAGGTCGAGGACCCCTATCGCTACCCGCCCATTCTCGGCGAGCTCGACGACTACCTGCTGGGCGAAGGCCGCCATCTCGAGCAATACCGGAAGCTGGGCGCTCACCCCTGCACGCTCGAGGGGACGGACGGGATCGCCTTTGCGGTCTGGGCGCCCAACGCCCAGCGCGTGAGCGTTGTGGGTGATTTCAACGCCTGGGACGGTCGCCGTCATCCCATGCGCAAGCGGATCGGCGTCGGGGTGTGGGAGCTCTTCATCCCCGGCCTCGGCCGCGGCGAGGTCTATAAATACGAGATCATCGGCGCCCATGGCGAGCGCCTGCCGCTGAAGGCCGATCCGGTCTCCTTTGCCCAGCAGCATGCGCCCGAAACCGCTTCGATCGTCCACGGCCTGCCCGATCATCACTGGCGCGATGGCCACTGGATGGAGACGCGGGCAGAGGCGCAGGCGCTCTCCGCGCCCGTCTCGATCTATGAGGTGCATCTGGGGTCCTGGCGCCGCGGCGCCAACAACGAAATGCTCGACTACGATGCGCTTGCGGCCGAGCTCGTTCCCTATGTGACCGAAATGGGCTTCACCCATATCGAGCTCATGCCGATCAGCGAGCATCCCTTCGCGGGGTCCTGGGGATATCAGCCCATCGGGCTCTTCGCCCCGACGAGCCGCTTCGGAACGCCCGAAGCGTTCGCCCGCTTCGTCGACCGGCTGCACGAAGCGGGGATCGGCGTCATCGTCGACTGGGTGCCCGCGCATTTCCCGTCGGACGCGCACGGGCTCGTCCGCTTCGACGGCACCGCGCTTTACGAGCACGACGACCCGCGCCTCGGTTTCCACAAGGACTGGAACACGCTCATCTACAATTTCGGGCGCAACGAGGTCTTCAACTTCCTCCTCGCCAACGCGCTCTTCTGGCTCGATCGGTTCCATATCGATGCGCTGCGCGTCGATGCGGTCGCCTCGATGATCTATCTCGATTATTCCCGCCAGCCCGGCGAATGGATCCCCAACCGTTTCGGGGGCAATGAGAACCTCGAGGCCGTGTCTTTCCTGCGCGAGATGAATGCCCAGGCCTATGCCCGTCACCCGGGGATCCAGACGATCGCCGAGGAATCCACGGCCTGGCCGGGCGTGTCACGCCCCGTCGACCAGGGTGGGCTCGGCTTCGGCTACAAGTGGAACATGGGCTGGATGCACGACACGCTCGACTATATGAGCCGCGATCCCATCCATCGGCGTCATCACCAGGGCCAGCTGACCTTCGGCATCCACTACGCCTTCACCGAAAACTTCGTCCTGCCGCTGAGCCATGACGAGGTGGTCCACGGCAAGGGCTCGCTGCTCGGCAAGATGCCTGGCGACCGCTGGCAGAAATTCGCGAACCTGCGAGCCTATTTCGCTTTCATGTGGACCCATCCGGGCAAGAAGCTCCTGTTCATGGGCGGGGAGTTCGGCCAGGCCCGCGAATGGAACCACGACCAGTCCCTCGACTGGCACCTGCTCGACGATCCGCTGCACCAGGGCGTGCAGGCGCTTGTTGCCGACCTCAATCGGCTTTATCGCGCAACCCCTGCATTGCATGAGCGCGATTGCGATCCGGAGGGGTTCGAGTGGATCGATGCGAGCGACGCTGAGAATTCCGTCTTCATCTTCATGCGCAAGGGTTTCGAGGGGAGCCCGCCGGCCATCATCGTCTGCAACATGACGCCGGTGGTGCGCAGCGAGTATCGGATCGGCGTGCCGTTCGGCGGACGCTGGCGCGAGGTGCTGAATTCGGATGCCGAACGCTATGGCGGCTCCAATGTCGGCAATGCCGGCCATCTCAATGCGCTCGATGAAAGCTGGCACGGCCGACCGTCATCGCTGAGCGTCACCCTGCCCCCGCTGGGTACGCTGGTCTTCGTCCCCGACAATTGAGTCTTCGATCAGGCACTTGCGCCCGGAAGCGGATTCTCCAGCAGAACCGCAACCGGGCGCAGATTTGATGCTGCAATGGCGCCGTGTCAGCGCGGACGCTCGCGGGCCATGGCACCGGTGAGCGCGAGAAAGAGCCCGTGGCCTTCGAGGTCTTCGAGCGCTACGGGCAGCTTGATCTGCCAGTTGGGATAGGCGTCCACGGTGCCGGGCAGATTGACCGGGTCGCGCTGACCCACCAGGTCCTCGAGCCGCACGGCGAGCATGCGGGACGGCGTCCGCGCCAGCATGACGTGCACGCCAAGCACGAGCGCCTCGGGGAGATCTGCATCGCGGTCGGTTACCGCCCGGCGCGCTGCGTCCGCATCGGCATCGGTCATGATGCCGTAATGAACGAGCCCGGCGAGCAGCTGCTCCCGCTCGGTGGCGCGTTCGGCCAGATGCCGTGCGGCGCTTTCAGCCGACATCAGTCCATGGGTTTCCCGCAAGGGCATGTCGTCGCCCCGCCACCATCCGACGATAGTGGGCAGATCATGGGTTGAAAGACAGGCCAGAGCTTCGCGCGGATAGTCCCAGGGCGCGATGAAGCCGTCCGGATTCCGCTCGAAATAGAGGATGCGGTAGGAGAGGATGGCCGCGATCTCCATGAGGTCGCGGAAGCCTTCGGGCACGTTGCCCAGATCCTCCCCGATCACCACCGTGCGATGGGCGTGCGATGCCTGCGCCACCACCCCCACCATCTCCTCGATGGGGTAGCGCACATAGGTGCCGCGCGAGGGCGGCTCGCCATGGGGGACGAGGAAGAGCTGCCAGAGCGCCATCGCGTGATCGATCCGGAGCGCGCCGGCATAGCGCATGGAGCTTGCCATCATGTCGCGGAAGGGCGCCCGTTGATGCCGGTCGAGCGCAGCCGGCGACAGCGGGGCGAGCCCCCAATCTTGTCCGTCGGTCGCGAAATAATCGGGCGGCGCACCGATCGAGACCCCACGCATGCAGAGGCTCGGATTGCTCCAGGTGCCCGATCCGTCGGGCGCCTCTCCGACCGCGAAATCGAGATAGAGGCCGACCCGCATGCCTGCCGCGATGGCTGCCGCCTGTGCCGCTTCGAGCTGCACGCTGGCGAGGAACTGCAGCCACACATGGAAGCGCACTTCCGCCGCATGCTCGACTGCGAACGTAGCGACCTCGGCGCTTTCGGGATCGTGCAGCGGCTCGGGCCACCCTTCCCAGCCACTGCCCAGACCCTCCGCGGTCTTGGCTTCCGAGAGCGCTTCGAAAAGGCCATGGCGCTCGAGCAACACGCCTTCTCGCGTCCGGAAGGCCTCGAAATCGGCGTGGCGATAGGGCTCGGGCAAGCCGTCGAGGGTTCGCCACCGATCGAAGGCCTGCCGCAGCGCGCTGCGCTTGAGGGCGGCGACGCCCACATAATCGACCGCAGGGAGCGCACGAAGCCGCGCGATCTCGTCCCCATCGACCATTGCAGGATCAAAGCCCGGCACGTCATCGACGGCGATATAGAGCGGATTGAGGAAACGCCTGGTGGAGGGGAAGAACGGGCTCCGCCGATTCGGATCGGCCATGAAGGGCGCGTGCAACGGGTTGGTACCGAGAAAATCCGCTCCTGCCCGCGCACCGATGGCGCCGAGACGGGCGAGATCGGCGTAGTCGCCGATGCCCCAGTTGCGCTCCGAGCGCACCGCATAGAGCTGGATGGCGATACCCCAGCATTTGCCCTCCTCGAGCCAGTCCGGGACGAAGCATCGCGTGCCCGGCCTCAGTTGCATCACGACCGGCTGGTCATCGGGAGCCTCCGCCAGCGCCCGAGCGAGCGCTTCAGGCGAGGAGACGTCCATGCCCATGGCGGCAAGGATTCGCTCGCGCGTCGCCTCCGGCACGTCATGGGCAGTGCCGTCTATCCCCCAGTACCGGCCCATCACGTGATAGCGGGAGGCGAGCGCGTCGAGCGTATCGTTCATAGGGTCACCAGATCCTGATGTTCACCACCAATGGTAACGACGATGGTGCGCGCGGGCAGATCGCCACGCTCCTGAAGGCCCTTCAGCACCTCGTCGGAGGTCGCATAGACCACTTCTCCCGCCAACACCGTCTTGGCGCGGCGTGGTTCGTCGTCGAGATTGGCCACCATGTGCAGTACGGCTCCCGTCAATCGCCAGCTGACCGAAACGAGCCCGTCCTCGGCTTGTTCCACCGTGCCGCTATTGGGCCCGACCGCATAGAGGTGGGGCACGATCCGCTCGTGCCTCAGCTTTATGAGGCGCTTGGTCAGCGCCATCCAGCGCTGTCCCGCTTCGGTATCGAGGCAATCCCAGTTGAGCCGGGAGGCCTCGAACGTGCCCTGCGCATTGGGATCGGGCACATGCTCGAGATTTTCGGCATCGCCGTGGAACGCCGCGAAGCTCGCAAATTCCCGGCGCCGCCCTTCGCGCACCGCATCGGCAAGTTCGCCCTTGAAATCGGTGAAGAAAGCGAAGGGCCGGGTCTCGCCCCATTCCTCGCCCATGAAGAGCAGCGGAATATGCGGGGATAGCAGCAGCATGGCGAGCAGCGTCTCGACCATGTTGCGGTCCGCAAGGTCGATCAGCCGCTCCCCGAAGGCGCGGTTGCCCACCTGGTCATGGTTCTGGATGAAGTCGACGAACGCCGTCGGAGGCAGATGACCGCTCGGAAATCCGCGCGGCTCGCCATCCCGAAGCCGCGAGGGTTCACCCTGATAAGCGAAGCCTTCGGCAAGGGAGCGGGCAATCTGCCACCAGTGGTTCTCCACGAAGTCGACGTAATAGCCCTCGGTCTCGCCCGTTGCGATGGCGTGTGCAACGTTGTGGAAGTCGTCGTTCCACTCGCCGCTGAACAGAACGACTTCACCCCGCTCGCCACGCTCGTGGTAGTGGGTGACGTTACGGTTGTCCTCGGTGGTGAGGTGAATGGCGCGATCGGGATAGGCCGCCCGGATGCGCTGGCCGATCTCGACCAGGAGTTCGGGATCGGAGGCCTCGTCATGAATGTGGTCGACCGCATCGAGCCGCAGCCCGTCGAGCCGGAATTCCTCGAGCCAGTAGAGCGCATTCTCGATGAAGAACTCGCGCACCGGGCGCTTCTCATAGGCAATCGCATTGCCCCAGGGCGTGTGCCGCTCAGGGTGGAAGAAGTCGGGCGCATAGGCGGAGAGATAATTCCCCTCCGGACCGAAGTGATTGTAGATCACGTCGAGCACCACGTTCATGCCGCGCTCATGGGCGGCATCGATCAGCGCCTTCATCGCCTCGGGCGTGCCATAGGGTCGATGCGGAGCATAGATCAGCACCCCGTCATAGCCCCAGCCATGCCGGCCCTCGAACTGGCCCACCGGCATGATTTCGATGGTGGTGATCCCCAGATCGGCCAGGTGATCGAGTTTTTCGATGGCCGCCTCGAACGTGCCTTCGGGCGTGAAGGTGCCGATATGCAATTCGTAGTGGACAGTCTCTTCCCACGGCCGTGCCGTCCAGCCGGTCGCCCGCCAGCGATAGGCGTGCGGGTCAACGACGATGGAAGGACCGTGAACGTCCCCGGCCTGCGCGCGGGCCGCCGGATCGGGCACGCTCGACCCATCATCGAGAACGTAGAGATAGCGCGCCCCCGTCGGCACGCCGTCCACGATCGCCTCGAACCATCCATCGGCCTTGCGGGTCATCGGATGCTCAACGTCCTCGATCCGGACCTTGAGGGCGTTTTCCCCGGGCGCCCAGAGCCTGAAGCGGACCCTTTCGGGCCCAACCATCATCGCGCCCCACATCGTCTCGAAGGCGTGCCGTTCGCTCGCGCGCCCAGCTTTCGCCGGCGCGTCCATGCTTGCTATGTCACTCATGTCCTGCCCCTTGCTGGCGCGACGAACCCGCTCCGTCGCGCGTGCCTTGGTCGTGACACAATGCTAGAGCGCCACACTGGTTCGGAGATAATGCCATAGACCGGCCGCTTCGTACGACCTTGACCGTGCATGCCGGCCATGTGGCCACCGGGAAGGTCCCTCGCGCTTGCGCCCCTCGCACGAGCATGCCACAGCGAACGCGATGAGCCGATTGGAGGAGCAGGCCTTGGCCGGAAACGACGACGAGCGGAAAGCCGGCTTGCTGCGTGAGGGAGAAACCTGCTGGCGCGTGGCCGAGGCCGAGCAGTTTGCCGTCATCGTCGACGCTGCCGCCTATTTCCGGGCCGCCAAGCGCGCCATCCTCGCGGCCCGGCACTCGGTCCTCCTGATCGGCTGGGATTTTGACGCACGGAACAGCTTCGAGCCCGATGGCAAGACCCTGGAGGGGCCGAACAAGATCGGGCGCTTCCTCACCTGGATCGCGAAGCGCCGCCCCGAGCTCAACATCTACCTCCTCAAATGGGATCTGGGCATGCTGCGCTCGCTGGGGCGCGGGGAAACCCCGCTCTACATGCTCCGTTGGATGGCCCATGGCAACATCACCATGAAGCTCGACGGCGCCCATCCCAAGACCGCCGCCCATCACATGAAGATCCTCGTCGTCGACGATGCGATCGCCTTTTGCGGGGGCATCGACATGACCACCGGCCGCTGGGACACCCGTGACCACCTCGAGAACAACCCGGCCCGCCGTTCGCCCTTCGGCCGCGCGCTCGACCCCTGGCACGACGCCACCACCTGCGTGACCGGGCCAGCCGCCCGCGCGCTCGGCGAACTTGCGCGCGACCGCTGGCGCCGCGCCACGAGCGAAACGCTCCCCGCGCCGCCGCCCATCACGGCCCAATGGCCCGAAGACATCGCGCAGGATTTCGCCTCGGTCCCCCTCGGCATCGCCCGCACCTTTGCCGAGCATAACGGCAACCCGCAGGTCTCCGAGATCGAGAAGGCCAGTTTCGCGATCATCGCTGCGGCCGAACGAACGCTCTACATCGAAAGCCAGTACCTCGCCTCAAGGCCGATCGCCAGGGCGCTCGCGGCGCGCCTCGCCGAACCGGATGGGCCCGAAATCTTCGTGCTCAACCCGCTTTCGGCCGATGGCTGGCTCGAAGCAGAGGCGATGGATTCTGCCCGCATCCGGCTCCTCCACCTCATCGCCGCCGCCGACCGGCACAAGCGCTTCTCCATCTGGCACCCGCTCAATGCCGCCGGCACGCCGATCTACGTCCATGCCAAGATCATGATCGCGGATGACCGGATCCTGCGGATCGGATCGGCCAATCTCAACAATCGCTCGATGGGCTATGACAGCGAGTGCGACCTCGTGCTCGACGCGCGTCTTGCCCCCGATCCCGACGACACGCGCGCCCGCATCCTCGCTGTGCGCAACGATCTGCTCGCCGAGCATCTGGGCACCGATACCGGAACCATAGCCGATACCCTAGCCCGCACCGGCTCGATCCGGGCAACCATCGCGGCGCTCGACCGCCCCGGAAGCCGCCGCCTCGTTCCGCTCGAGACCCGCCCCCTCACCGCGCTCGAAAAGACCCTCGCCGAGACCGATCTCGTCGATCCCGAACGCCCGGTGAGCCTCAGGCACCAGATCGGGCAGATCGCCCGCCGCATCACGGGGCGCCGCTAGACCGAGGGGCTTTGATCCCCTCCGTTCACCCCCCTTCAACGGGTATCGGCTAGATTTCCTCATCCAAGGACGTGCCCATGCCCCAGCCCAGCCTCGAGATCACCGGCCTTGCCAAGGCCTATGGCCGCCCGGTGGTCAAAGACGTCTCGATCTGCCTCATGCCTGGCGAATTCTACGCGCTCCTCGGCCCCAATGGCGCAGGAAAGACGACGATCCTCCGGATGGTCGCCGGCCTCGTTGCCCCCGATGCCGGTCGTATCGCGATCTGCGGACATGACACGGCGACAGACCCGATGGGCGCCAAGGCCGTGACCGCCTGGGTTTCGGACGAGCCCATGGTCTATGACCGGCTGACGCCACGCGAATATCTCCATTTCGTCGCCGGGCTCTGGCGCGTGCCGACCGAACTCGCCGCCCGGCGCGCCACAGAACTCCTCGACTGGCTCGCCCTCGCCCCCTTCGCCGACGAACGCTGCGGCGGCTTCTCCAAGGGCATGCTGCAGAAGGTCGCGCTGGCGGGCGCGCTCGTTCACGATCCGCGCCTCATCATCCTCGACGAACCCTTGACCGGGCTCGACGCGGGATCGGCCCGCCAGGTCAAGGACGTGCTGGCCGAAAAGACCCGGTCGGGCGTCACCATCATCATGACGACCCATATCCTCGAGGTCGCCGAGCGCATGGCCGGCCGCATTGGCGTCCTGTCGGGAGGCAGGCTCGTCGCCGAGGGCACGCTCGCCGAACTGCGCGCCCGCGCCGGGCGGACGGAGCAGACGCTCGAGGACATCTTCCTCGAACTCGTCGCGCCTCAGGCCGACGGCCCGAGCCTCTGATGCCGGGCTCCGCCTTCGCGCTGATGGCACGGCACGAGGCTCGCCTCGCCCTCCGGGATTTCGCCGCTATGGCCACCGCCGGCAAGCCGCAACGGCTCTGGTTTGCCATCCTCGCCTTTATCGGCGTCGCTGCACTGCTGCATGTGGCCGCCGACATCATCCTCGCCCCCTGGATCAGGACAGGTGTCGCGCCCGACCGCGAGACGCTGACGCTGATGAGCTTTGGCGGGCTGCTTTTTTTCACCGTCACCCTCGCCCAGTCGCTCGAGGCGGTGACACGGGTCTATTACGGCCGGGCCGATCTCGACCTCTATCTCTCCTCGCCGGCCTCGCCCGCCACGCTCTTCATCGTGCGCACCGGCGCGGTGGCGCTCCAGAGCGCGGCGCTCTCGTGTCTCCTCGCGAGCCCGGTCGTCAACGTCCTCGTGCTCCGCGACGGTCTCCACTGGCTCGCAGCCTATCCGGTGCTGGTCGGGCTCGCCATGGTCTCGGTCGCCATTTCGATCCTCGTCACCCTCGTGCTCTTTGCCACGGTCGGCGCCCGGCGCACCCGGCTCGTCGCGCAGATCGTCGCCGCCATCGTCGGGGCGGGCTTTGCCATCGGCGTCCAGGCTGCGGCGATCGCGGGGAGCGGCACGTTCTCCCGCCTCGCCCTCCTGACCGATCCGGCCTTCGCCGCCGGCGCGCCCGGCGCCGAGAGCCTGCTCTTTTTCCCCGCTCGCGCCGCGATGGGCGATCCGGTCGCGCTGCTGGCCGTCCTTCTGGCCGCGAGCCTCGTGCTCGGGGCGGTGTTCGTTCTGGGCGCGCCCCGTTTTGCGCGACAGGCAGTAGCCGCCATCGGCGTCGGCGAGCGGCCCCGCACCGGCCGCCCCGCCCGGCCCTTCGTGGCGAAATCCCCGGCCGATGCGATGCGGCGTAAGGAATGGCGCCTCCTCGCGCGCGATCCATGGCTTGTCTCGCAAAGCCTGATGCAGGTGCTCTACCTCTTGCCGCCGGCGCTGCTGCTCTGGCTCAATTATGGCGACGCTGCGGGCATCTGGATCGTGGTCGTGCCCGTGCTCGTCATGGCCTCGGGCCAGCTCGCGGGCGGGCTCGCCTGGCTTGCCGTCTCCGGCGAGGACGCGCATGACCTCGTGCGCACAGCGCCCCTGCCCCCCGGCGCGATCCTGCGCGCAAAGGTCGAGGCGGTCCTTGCGGTCGTCGGGATGCTGTTGGCGCCCTTCCTTCTGGCCATCCTTATCGCCGAGCCTCGGGCCGCGCTCATCACCGCCATCGGCGCGGCGTTTGCGGCCGGATCAGCGACCGCGATCCAGCTCTGGTTCCGCATGCCCATGCGCCGCGCCATGTTCCGCCGCCGGCAGGTCGCCTCGCGCATCGCGACGCTGACCGAAGCCCTCGCATCCATACTCTGGGCCGGCATGGCGGCGCTGTTGCTGGTCCGATCGCCGCTCATGGTGACCGCCGCCCTGCCCGCACTGCTGGCGCTCGGCACCGTCGCGCTCGCCTGGGGCTTCAGCCCGGCCCGCGCCCAGCGCCGCGGCTGATGGCGTCTAGCCGGGGCAGCGGGTAAAGACGCGCGGATCGTCCCAGCGGGCGCGGCCGGTCATGAGGTCGACGGTGTAAGTGAAAAAGCTGTCGGGGCCGGTAAAGACCGCGAGCGTGCTTTCACCGCCCTCCGGCAACCAGCTCGTTCGCCCCGAAAAGGCCATCAGTTCGAAGCGCGTCTCCTGCCCGGTGGGCGAGGCGTAGATAATGTGTGTGTCCCCGTCTGCGCGCAGCCGCACCGGATCACCGCACACGACGATCGGCTCCCCATTGATCATGCCCTCGCCTTCCGGAAAGCCGATCTGCCAGGCCCCGACGAATGGCGCGGGCACGCCATTGGGCACCTCGGGCACGCCCTCGCGCGGGAACTCGGCCAGCGCCCCGCCCGCGCCAAGCAACCCCCAGACGAGGACTGCCAAGGGACCGCACCTGGCCACGCACGCACCTGATTTCATCAATTGATCCACCCACATCGTCAAAATTCGAACCAAAAACTAGGCAGACCCCGAAAGATGTGGCATCCCCCGTTCTGAGGATCGGGGGATGCGCATGGAAGGCAGCTCAGGGGCAGCGCAACGGGATCGGCTGGGGCTTGCGCCGTCGCCCGGCGCCATCCTTGCGGCGACGCTCGGCCTCGCGGTGCTCTTTGCCGTCCTTTCGCTCTATCTCGTGACGCGGGAGCCTCATCTCGGCCTCACTCTCGGCCCGACCGATGACGGGCGGGTGCAGATCGTCGCGAGCACGCAGGAATCAGTGCCCGCCGGGACGCGGCTCGAAACCCTGGCGGCATCAGGCCGGGACCCGGTCGCCCTGCGGGCAGACGACATCCTCGAGGAACCCGACACCCTCGCGTCCTACGACGAGGTCAACGTCTTCCGCGCCCGCCAGTCGGCCCTCGCAGCGATCACGGCAATGGCTTCGGTCACGCTGACCGGCACCACCGCCACCGGCGAAGCGCTGGTTGCCGACATCGTGCCAGCGCCCGGCCGCCCCCTTGCGACCCTGCCGGTCGAATACTGGCTTCAGCTCTTCGTCGGCATTGGCGGCCTGCTGATCGGCGCTTGGGTCTGGGCGCTCCGCCGCAGCGATCCGAGCGCGGCCTTCCTCTTCCTCACCGGCCTCGGCCTCATGATTTCGGCGCTTTCGGCGTCCGTCTACAGCGTGCGCGAGCTCGCCATTCCCGCCGAGCTCTTCCGCCTGCTCTCGGCCGGCAACTATATCGGCACCAACGCCTTCGGCGTCGCACTCATCTGCCTCTTCCTCGTCTATCCTAGGCGCCTCGTGCCGCACGGGGCGCTATGGGGCCTCTGGGCGCTGCTCGTCGCCCTCTGCATCGGCCATATCGGCCAGTTCTTCCCCAGCCAGAGCCTCGGCGCCTATGGGCCGATGCTCGTCATGTTCTTCCTGATCGCCGGCCTCGTCGGGCTACAGACCTTCCTTGCCCGCGCCGATCCGCTGGCCCGCGCGGCGCTCGGCTGGTTCGGGCTCTCGATCCTCTGCGGCACCGGCGTCTTCGTCTTTGCGATTGCAGCGCCGGTCCTGCTTGGGCTCGAGCCGCAGCTCTCCCAGGCGCAGGGTTTCGGCATCCTGCTGCTCATCTATGCCGGGCTCGCCCTCGGCATCGCCCGCTACCGGCTCTTCGATCTGGGCACCTGGGCCTTCCGGCTCGGCTCTTACCTGCTCGGTGCGTTGATCCTTATCGGGCTCGACGCCATCCTCGTCTATGGTGTCGCCATCGAGCGCGTCCCCGCCTTCGGCATTGCGCTCCTCCTCGTCGCGATCATCTACCTGCCGCTGCGCAACATGCTGGGGCACCGGCTCTGGCCGGCCGAGACAGTCACCCACGGGCGCTTTCGGGAAATCGTCGACATCGCGCTCGCGCGCAGCCGGGCAGAACAGTCCCGCCGCTGGCGCGCGCTGATCGAGGCCGCGTTCCGACCGCTGGCCATCGAGACTGCGACGGGCGAAGGGCCGGCCAGCCTCGTCGAGGAAGGGCTCGGGCTTTTCGTGCCGGGGCATGGACCGGTGCCCGCCCTCCTCCTGCGCCACGCCGCGGCGGGCCGCCGGCTCTTTTCGATGCGCGACGTCGAACGCGCGAGGGACCTCCATGAATTGCTCGTCCATGCGCTCGAAAGCCGCGATGCGCACGAGCAGGGCGTCCGCCAGGAACGCCGCCGCATCGCGCGCGACCTGCACGACAATATCGGCGCCCAGCTGATGCGCAGCATCCAGACCGCCGACCCCGCCCGCAAGGACGCGTTGCTTGGCGAAACGCTGACCGACCTGCGCGACATCATCAGCAATGCCAGGGGCCTCGGCATGGCGCTCGAGGAGGTGCTTGCCGAACTGCGCTACGAAACCGACGAGCGGCTCGTGGCCGCCGGGCTGACCCTCGACTGGCACGCCACCTGCGATAGCACCGCGACGATCAGCGCGCGTTTCGCGCACACCCTGCGCTCGCTCGTGCGCGAAGCAGCGAGCAATGCCATTCGCCATTCGGAAGGCTCGCGCCTCAGCGTGCTGGTCGACCAGGACGAAAATGGCCTCTCCCTCACCATCGCCGATGACGGACGCGGCTTCGATAGCGCGGCCACCGCACCCGGCAGCGGGCTCGGCAACATGCGGGCCCGCGTCAATGACCATGCCGGAACCCTCCTTCTGGCGTCTAATGCGGGTACGCGGATCGAAATCCGCTTTCCGAACGCGGAGACCGCCTCGTGATTTCAAGACTTCTGATCGTCGAAGACCTGCCTGAGGCGCGCGCCTGGCTCGCCGAGATCGCCGGCTGTGCCTTTCCCGAGGCCGTCATCGCCACCGCGCCGACGCTCGCCGAAGCGCTCGCAGCCGCCGATGAGGGCAATTGGGACATGGCGCTCGTCGATCTCGGCCTGCCCGACGGCTCCGGGCTCGACGTCATCCGGCGCCTCGCCCGCACCGCCCCGCAGGCGCTCTGCGTCATCACCACCGTTCTGGGCGACGATGCGCATATCGTGGCGGCGCTCTCGGCGGGGGCGCAGGGCTATCTGCTGAAGGGGCAGCCCCGCGAGCAGATCCATCGCCAGCTCGTCCAGCTCCGGCATGGCATTCCCGCGCTCTCCCCCACCATTGCGCGCCGCATCATGGAGCATTTCCAGCGCACCGGTCCCGTCGCCGAGCCGTCGGGCGAGCTGACGCCGCGCGAGACCGAAGTGCTCGCTCTCATCGCCCGCGGGCTGCGCAATGCCGATGTCGCGATTGCGCTCGGGCTCGCCGAAACCACGATCGCGACCCACATCAAGGCGATCTATCGCAAGCTCGGCATATCATCGCGCGCAGAGGCCAGCCGGCATGCGAGCCGGCTCGGGCTCAGCTGAGCTCAGGGATAGGCGGGAGCCCGATCCTCGGGGAGGCAATCGGTGAGTTGCAGGAGCGCGCGGGGGATCGAGTCGCGCTCGGCGCCCTCCTCCTCGGTCAGCGCCCCGGGCGAATACCAGAGCGTCAGGCCGATTTCGGGCGCCATGATGTAGGGAGGGGCCAGCTCGCCAATTACCGGCGGCTCGAAGAGGAAGGTAAAATCCTCATCGAGCGCATAAAAGCGCAGCGAGACCAGAACATCCTGCAGCTCGGGATCCTCGTCGGCATAGCGGGCAAGGAGATCCCGCGGTCCGCTCTCACGAGCCTCCTCGGCGCGCGGATCGCTGACCGGTAACAGCGTCATGCCGCTATAGCCCTGCGAGACCGAAAAGGTGAACCAGTAGGTGCGCGCCGGGGTCGTGAGGTAGAGATAGAGATCGGACGCCATGGACGCGAAATTGCGGGCCGGCCAGAACCCCATTTCGAGCGTCCCGTCCTCGAACTCATGAGTGTAGACCGCCCGCTCCGAGGGGCATGCGCTGGCCGCGCTAAGCTCGGCAATCGCACTGCCCGAGGCAAAGACCCATAACCCGATCAGGGCCGCCAGAAATCGCGCCGCCATCGTCACGCCTCCTCATCCGTTTGATATCGCCACCGGCGCCAGCACGGCCAGCACCAGCAGCACGACCGTCACGATCCCGATCCGCCTGCGGTCCCGCCCATAGCGCGGCGAAACCAGCCCCAGCCGGAAGGCATCGACGCTCGCGCGGAGCCCCGGCATGGTGCTGCCGCTTGCCGACACCGCCTCGGCGCGCAGGGCGAGCAGGAGCTGCGCCATCAACACGATCCAGACGAGGAACACCGCGCCCTGAACGACAAGATAGAGGACGCTCATGCCCCTGCCCCCGGGTGCGCCCATGAACCGCTTTGGACGGATCGATGCGAGGGAGCCGGAACCGCCCCCCGGCCCGGCCCCCTCGCAAGAGCGGGCATGACGAAAGATCCGCCCGGGCGGCCCCCCGACCGCCGAACATGGCCATGCCCGCTATCTGCCATGAGCAACCCCATCGCTCGATCACGAGCGAAGGCTAGAACAGCCAGCGCAGATGCCCATACCCCATTTGGGGTAGCAGGGCCGCTCAGCCGATGACGAGCGCCTCAGCGCGCCGTCGCAAGTCCTCGGGCATCGGGATTGCCTGGCGCGCGACGAGATCGAAATGCACCGTGACGACCAGCGCCTGAGCGCGCGCCAGCCGGTCGATCGAGCCGATCATCTCGTGCCCGAGTGTTACCGAGGAGCGCCCGAGCCGGACCACGCGCGACTGGATGGTGATGAGGCTGCCCGGCTCCACCTCCTGGCGATAATCGATCTCGCAGCGCACGTCAGCCCACCCCGTCCGGGCCGCGAGCGCGCTCTCGCGATCGCCGATCATGCCGAGGATGGCGAGGGTCGCATCGTCGAACATCGCCATGTAATGCCGGGCGCTCATGTGCCCGGTGACGTCGCACATGAAGGGGTGCGCGACCCCCGCGAACGTCGTCACGCCATGCTGGTTCATCCGCTTCTCCCCGCCTCTTTCTGCTCGATGCTCGCCCAATTCGCGCATGCCGACAACCCCTTCCCGACCGGTGCGACAAAGCGGAACTGGTCCACTTGACAGGCTATGTAACCGGTTACATGATCGCCTCAGCCACCCAAGAGAGAGTGGGTTCGGTGACAGGGGCGCGGAGGATCGTCCTGCCGTCGTCCAGTGAGGAGGATCGACAATGAAACTTGCAGTTCTTGCAGCGAGCTTTGCCGTGCTCATGAGCGGTACCGCCATGGCCCAGAGCTACACCATCGGCCTGTCCAACGGCTTCGTTGGCAGCGAATGGCGCACCCAGATGATCGACGAGGCCCAGGCCGCCGCCGACGCGTGGGCCGAGCGCGGCATTGAGGTCGAACTGGTCATTCAGAGCGCCGATACCGACGTGCAGGGCCAGATCGGCCACATCCGCAACTTCATCAACCAGGGGGTCGATGCCATCATCATCAACCCCAACAGCCCCACCGCCTTCGATCCGGTCTTCGCCCAGGCGGCCGAAGCGGGCATCCTCGTCATCGCCACCGATGCCGAAGTCTCCTCGCCCGACGCCATCTATGTCGGCATCGACCAGACCGACTGGGCCCGCAAATCCGCCCAGTGGCTCGTCGACGAGATGGGCGGTGAAGGCAATGTCGTCGCCATCAACGGCGTCGCCGGCAACCCCGCCAACGAAATGCGCGTCGCCGGCTACCGCGAGGTCTTCGAGGCCAATCCGGGCATCACGCTCCTGACCGAAACCAACGCCAACTGGGATCAGGCGCAGGGCCAGCAGGCCATGCAGAACCTGCTCGCCACCTATCCCGACATCGACGGCGTCTGGGTGCAGGACGGCATGGCCGCCGGTGCATTCCGGGCCATCGAGGCGGCCGGCAAGACCGCCGACATCGCCGCGACCGGTGAAATCCGCAAGGACTTCCTCGATGTCTGGGCCTCCGATGGGCTGACCTCGGGCGCATCGGTCAATCCTCCGGGCGTGATGGCGAGCGCCCTCAACGTCGCCGTACTCCGTCTCGAGGGCCGCGAGTTCAAGGACGACGTCTTCGGCGGCGTCTATGGCAATGCCATCTACCTGCCCATTCCGCTGGTGACCGCCGACAACCTCGAGGAAACCCGCGCCGGAGCCGAAGGCCAGCCGGGCTATTACTCGGTCAGCACCTCGCTCACTGTCGAGGAAGCCGAAGAGTTCTTCCAGTAATCGACGCCTTCGCGCGGTCCGCTCCGGCGGGCCGCGCATCCCGGCCAGGGGCGCGCCCGATCAAACGCGCGCCCGACGCTTTGAGACATGCATTCGCGCGGGCATTTCAGGGCCCGGCGCGTGGCCCCGCGAGGCTGTCATGACGCAGACCCCATCCGCCGAACCGAGCCCCGCTCGCGCGCTGCACGCCCAGGGCGTGACCAAGCGCTTCGGCGCCATCACCGCGCTTTCATCCGGCCGCATCAGCGTCGGCAAGGGCGAGATCCATGCGCTCCTCGGCGCCAATGGCTGCGGCAAGAGCACGCTCTGCAAGATCATCGCCGGCACCGTTTCGCGCGATGGCGGCACGCTCGAGATCGACGGTCGCCCCGCCGACCTCAAGAGCCCGCGCGAGGCCGAGGCGCTGGGCGTCGCGCTCTTTTACCAGGAACTTTCCCTCGTCCCCCAGCTCAGCGTCGCCGACAACATCTTCCTGGGGCACGAGCCGCGCAATGCTGCCGGGTTCGTTGACCGGCGGCGCCTCATCGCCGATACCGAGGTGCTGATCGCCCGCTTCTCCGCTGTCGCGGGCTCGGGGTTTGCCGCCGGCACCAATGTCTCGCGCCTCAGCCCCGACCAGCGCCAGATCGTCGAAATCCTAAAGGTCCTCGCGCGGAACCCCTCCATCATCATCTTCGATGAAGCGACCGCCGCGCTCGACAAGCGCCAGGTCGACCTTTTCTTCTCCATTCTCCGTACGCTGAAGGCCGAAGGCGTCGCCATCATCTTCATTTCCCACCGCATGGACGAGGTCTTCGAGATCGCCGACCGCATCACCGTCATGCGCAATGGCGAGACCGTCGCCGAGTATGGCGCCGGCGAGGTCGATCGCGACACGGTCGTTCACGACATGGTCGGCAAGCTGGCCGACCACCAGCGGGAGGCGCGTCCGCCACGGCCTGCGGGTGAAACGCCCCGCCTCGTCGTCTCGTCGGTCTCTGGCGGGCGGCTCAGAGATGTCTCCTTCTCGGTCGCGCCGGGCGAAATCCTCGGGCTCGGCGGCCTCCAGGGCCAGGGCCAGTCCGCCATTCTCCAGGGCCTCTTCGGCGCCGAACCTTTCGCCCGGGGCGAGGTCAGCGTCGATGGCCGCCCCGTCCGCCTCCGCCGCCCCGCCGATGCCATCCGGGCCGGGCTCGCCTATGTGTCGGGCGACCGGGGACGCGATGCAGCGCTCCATGGCCGCTCGATCTTCGAGAACATTGCGGCCGCCACCCTCGTCTCGGAGCGGCGCCGCTTCGTCTGGCCCTCGGCGCTGAAGCCGCGCTTTGAAAAGGCCGCGGCCGGCCTCAACACCAAATATGCCGGCATGGAGGCGCCGATCGGCTCGCTTTCGGGCGGCAACCAGCAGAAAATCTTCATCGCGCGCTGGCTTGCGACCGACGCCTCGATCCTCCTGCTCGACGATCCCACCAAGGGGATCGACCTCGGCGCCAAGGGCGATTTCTTCGAGCTCGCGCGCGACCTTGCCGCCAAGGGCACCTCGATCGTCTTCTATGCCTCCGAGGATGCCGAGCTCCTCGGGCTTTGCGACCGCATTCTCGTCTTCAATTCGGGCGCCGTCACCGCCGAGCTTTCGGGCGATACGCGCGACGCCTTCCACCTCACCCGCGCAGCCTATGGGGAAACCGCATGAGTGCGCTCAGGGACAGTCTGCGCGGCCGGGTCTGGCTCGTCACCCTCGCCGCCCTCGTCACGCTCTTTCTCGTCAATCTGGCGCTGCAGCCCAATCTGCTGACGCCCAACGTGCTGAAGTCAAACCTCACGGTCTTCCTGCCGCTGGTGCTCGTCGCCATCGGGCAGACCTATGTGATCCTCGGGGGCGATATCGACCTGTCGGTCGGCTCGATCGTGGCGCTCGTCAACGTCGTCACCGTCTCGGTCATCGCCATGACGGGCGGGGAGACCGGGGGCATCCTGCTCGGCATTGCCGCGGGCATCCTGACCGGGCTCGCCTGCGGGCTCTTCAATGGCGTTCTCATCGCCATCCTGCGCTTCCAGCCCATCGTCACCACCTTCGCCACCGGCATCATCTTCGGCGGGCTCGCGCTCCGCGTCCTGCCGACGGCGGGCCTGCCGGTCCCGGCGGGCTATTGGCGTACCTATGCGGGCAATGTGCTCGGCATTCCGACGGTCCTCTGGATTTTCGTCTTCGCGCTTCTCGCCATCGCCTTCATCGCGCGACGTCCCTTCCTCACCCATCTGATGGCAACGGGTGGCCTGCGCACCGCCGCCTTCCAGACGGGGCTGCGCGTAGGGCCGATCCGGATCGGCGCCTACATGCTCTCGGGGCTCTTTTCGGCCTTCGCCGCGCTCTGTCTCACCGGCGAGACGGCGAGCGGGGATCCGCTGATGGGGCGGCTCCTCGCCCTTTCCTCGATCTCGGCGGTCGTCCTCGGGGGCACGGCGCTCGCCGGCGGGCGGGGCAGCGCCTTCGGCTCGCTTCTCGGGGCGCTCGTCATCGGCATGATCTCGAACGTCATCTTCTTTGCCGCCATCCCGTTCGAATACCAGACCCTGACGACCGGGCTGATCACGCTCCTGGCCCTTGCCGGCGGCGTGCTCGTCTCCCGGCGCTGAGGAGGACCCGGCATGCACCGCGCCCGCACCATTCTCACCGATCCGCTGGTTCTGGCGGCTCTTTCCATTCTCGTGCTGCTGGGGCTGGGCGAGGCGGTTTCGCCCGGTTTTGCCCGGGGCGACCAGATCGTCCGGCTCCTCACCGTTTCGGCCATCCTCGGCATCGTCGCGGCGGGCCAGAGCCTCGTCGTCATCGGCGGACGGGAAGGGATCGACCTTTCGGTCGGCGCACTCATCTCGCTCGGGGCCCTTCTCGCCGGCAACGTGATGAGCGGGCAGGACGGCAACATCCTCCCGGCGATCCTCGTGGCGGGCGGGGTCACCTTTGCCATCGGCATCGTCAGCGGTCTCGGGGTGACGGTGCTGCGCATCCCACCCCTCGTCATGACACTCGGCATGGCCGGGGTCGTCCAGGGCGCGCTCATCGCCATGTCGCGCGGCACCCCCTCAGGCAATGCTGCCCCCACGCTCATGGCCTTCGTCAACCGGCCGCTGGTCTTCGGGCTGCCGGGCATCCTTTTCGTCTGGGCGCTGATCGCGCTCGCCATGTGGTTCCTCTTGCGCCGGACGACGCTGGGCTACGCCATCTACGCCATGGGCTCCAACGAACGCGCCGCCGAGTTCACGGGCCTGCCCACCCGGCGCCTCCGGACCCTGCTCTACGGGCTTTCGGGCATGTTTGCCGGCATCGCCGGCGTCTGCGTCATCGGCTATACCGGCAACAGCTTCATCTCGGTGGGCGATCAATACGTGCTGCCCTCGATCATCGCCGTCGTCATCGGCGGCATCTCGCTGGCCGGCGGCACGGGCAACTATTTCGGCGTCGTGCTCGGAGCCATCGCGCTGACCATCCTGCAAAGTGTGCTGACCACGCTGCAGCTCGAGTTCTGGGGCCGCCAGCTCATCTTCGGGGCGGTGCTGCTGGCGCTGATGCTGCTCTACGGGCGCACGCGGCAATTGCGCGTCTGAGCCATGGCCACCCCCACCATTCGCAGCGTTGCCGAGCTGGCGGGGGTGTCCACGGCCACGGTCTCGCGCGCCCTCACCCACCCCGAGAAACTGCGCCCCGACACGCGCCGCCGCGTGCTCGAGGCGGTGGAGCGGCTCGGCTTCGTGCCCAACCGGCAGGCGGTCGATTTCCGCCGTCAGGCGACCAAGACCGTGATCCTGCTCGTCCGCGACATCACCAACCCCTTCTATCTCGACATCTACAAGGGCGTTGAGGAGTTCGCCTTCGAGGCCGGCTACAAGGTGCTGATGGGCGATGCGCGCTATGACGATGCGCGGATCGCCCATTATGTCGACATGGTGCGCAACAAACAGGCCGACGGGCTCATCGTCATGACCGGCTGGATCCCCGAGGCGCTGCGCCAGAGCCTGCCCCCAATCGTCATTGCGCTCCAGATGATCGCCGATCTCGACCTGCCCATGGTCCATATCGACAATGCCGCCGCCGCCCGGCTCGCGGTCGAGCACCTTATCGGGCTCGGGCACACGCGCATCGTCAATCTCACCGGACCGATGCACGAAATGATCGACCTCGAGCGCAATCGAGGCTATCGCGAAGCGCTCGAAGCGGCCGGGCTCCCCTTCGATCCGGCGCTCGAGATCGCCGGCAATTTCCGCCTCGCCTCCGGCCAGGCCGCCATGCGCGATCTGCTGGCTTCGGGCATCCCCTTCTCGGCCATCTTCTCCAATAGCGACGAGATGGCCGTCGGCGCCATCACCGAACTGCATGCGTCCGGCCGCCGCGTTCCCGAAGACGTTTCGGTCGTCGGGTTCGACGACACCGTCTTTGCGAGCGCCGTCGATCCGGGGCTCACCACCATACGCCAGCCCCAGCATGAGATCGGCCGCTCC
Source organism: Arsenicitalea aurantiaca (assembly GCF_003994485.1). GTDB lineage: Bacteria > Pseudomonadota > Alphaproteobacteria > Rhizobiales > Devosiaceae > Arsenicitalea > Arsenicitalea aurantiaca. The sequence goes on along the minus strand of NZ_RZNJ01000001.1, from coordinate 483,823 downwards.
GCGATGCGCATGCTGATCGGCATTCTCGAGGATCGTCCTGCCGCGCCCGGCCGGATCGAGCTGCCCGTCGAACTCATGGTACGCGGCACCACCGCCCCCGCCATCACCGCGCCCGCGCGCCTCCGGGCACAATAGCCCCATTGCCAGCCCGAAGCTTTGACGCTACCGCCAGAGCCAGCGTCAGCGGGGCCTTCCTCTCATGAAACTCACCATTTTCGGAACCGGCTATGTCGGGCTTGTCACCGGAGCCTGCCTCGCCGAGATCGGCCACGACGTCCTCTGCATCGATATCGACGAGGACAAGATTGCCGCCCTCAAGGCCGGTATCGTGCCGCTCTACGAGCCGGGCCTGCAGCCGCTCGTGACGCGCAATCTGGCGGCCGGCACACTCGCCTTTTCCACCGATGCGGCGCGTGGGGTCGCCCATGCCCCGGTAATCTTCATTGCCGTCGGCACGCCGCCGGGCGAAGACGGTTCGGCCGATCTCGGCCACGTACTCGGCGTTGCCCGCACCATCGCGGGCGCCATGGACGCCGATCGCATCCTCGTCATGAAGTCGACCGTCCCGGTCGGCACCGCCGATGCCGTCGCCGCGCTTGCCCGCACCGTGCTCTCCGAGCGCGGCCTTGCCCATGGCCTCGAGATCGTCTCGAACCCCGAATTTTTGAAGGAAGGCAGCGCCGTCGCCGATTTCATGCGCCCCGACCGCACCATCATCGGCACGGTATCGGGCGAAGCCGAAGCGGTGATGCGCGAGATCTACGAGCCCTTCAACCGCAATCACGACCGGCTGCTCGTGATGGAGCCGCGTTCGGCCGAACTCACCAAATACGCCGCCAACGCCATGCTCGCGACCAAGATCAGCTTCATGAACGAAATCGCGGGGATTGCCGAACGGCTGGGCGCCGACATCGATCAGGTCCGCCGCGGCATCGGCGCCGACCCGCGCATCGGGCATCACTTCATCTATGCCGGCATGGGCTATGGCGGCTCGTGCTTTCCCAAGGACGTGCGCGCGCTGATCGCGACCGCGGCCGCCAATGATGTGCCCACCCCGCTGCTGGGGGCTGTAGCCGACGTCAACGCCCGGCAGCGATCGCACCTCTTCGGCAAGATCCTCCGCCATTACGGCTCCGCCGCGGCGCTCGCCGGTCGCACCTTCGCGGTCTGGGGGCTCGCCTTCAAGCCCAATACCGATGATCTGCGCGAAGCCCCGAGCCTCGATCTGATCGAAGCCCTCTGGGCGGCCGGCGCCAAGGTCCAGGCCTTCGACCCGGCTGCAGGCGGGGCCTTTGCCGCCCGCTATTCGGGCCGTGACGACTACCGCCTCGTCACCGACCGCTACTCTGCCCTCGATGGCGCCGACGCGCTCTGCATCTGCACCGAATGGCAGCAGTTCCGGGCACCCGATTTCGAGGAAATGGCGCGGCGGCTCACCCGGCCGGTCATCTTCGATGGACGGAACCTCTATGCCCCGCAGCGGCTCGCCGAGCAGGGCTGGGCCTATTACGGGATCGGTCGCGGCCTCTAGAACCGCGCAATCACCGCGAGGAACGCCTCGCCATAGCGGGCGAGCTTGGCCTGACCGATCCCGGCGACCTCGGCCAGATCCTCGGGCGTTCTTGGCCGAGCGAGCGCCAGCGCCCTCAGGGTCGCATCGTGGAAGACCACATAGGGCGGCACGCCCTGCGCCCGGGCGATCTTCAGCCGCTCGGCCTTCAGCGCCTCGAAGACCGGTTGCGCCGCTTCTGGCAGGGCCGTTACAGCACCCAGTTGCCGGCGCACCTCGGCTGCCTTGCGCGGCCGGTCCCGCCGGAAGACGATCGGCGTCTCGCGCCTGAACACCCCGCGCGCCGCCTCGCTCAGCATCAGCGCCCCATGGGCGGCGTGATCGACGATGATATAGCCCGACGCGGTCAATTGCCGGATCACCGACTGCCAGGTCCGCTGGTCGTGCTCCTTGCCCGCGCCGAACACCTGTTGCCGGTCGTGCCCGAACCGTTCGGTCTTGTCCGTCTGCCGTCCGAGCAGCACATCGACGATGTGCCCTGCCCCGAAGCGCTGGCCGGTACGGTAAACGGCTGCCAGCGCCTTGATCGCCGCTTCGGTCCCGTCCCAGGTCTCGACGGGCGAGAGGCAGGTGTCGCAATTGCCGCACTTGCCCGGATGCGGCTCCCCGAAATGGGCGAGGATCGCCTGCCGCCGGCAGCCGGCCGTCTCGCAGACACCCAGCAGCGCGTTGAGCTTGCCCTGCTCGACCCGCTTGATCTGGTCGGGGGCGTTGCCCTCCTCGATCATCCGGCGGCGCTGCACCACATCGGCCATGCCATAGCTCATCCAGGCCTCGGCAGGCTGCCCGTCGCGGCCCGCGCGCCCCGTTTCCTGGTAATAGGCCTCGACCGAGGCCGGCAGGTCGAGATGGGCGACATAGCGGACATCGGGCTTGTCGATCCCCATGCCGAAGGCCACCGTAGCGACGAGGCAGAGCCCCTCCTCCTTGAGGAAGGCGTCCTGATTGGCGCGACGGCGTTCCGCGTCCATGCCCGCGTGATAGGGCAGCGCCGGCACGCCCTGGCCGCGCAGCCAGTCCGCGGTATCGTCCACCTTGGCCCGCGACAGGCAGTAGACGATGCCGCTCTCGTCCTTGTGCCGCGAGAGGAAGCTCAGCAATTGCCGGCGCGCATTGTCGCGCTCGACGATGGCATAGCTGATGTTGGGGCGGTCGAAGCTGGTCTCGAAGACCTCCGCCTTCTCCAGCCCCAGCCGCTCGATGATGTCGGCCCGCGTCAGCTTGTCGGCCGTTGCGGTGAGCGCGATCCGCGGCACGTCGGGATAGAGTTCTGCAAGCGCTGCCAGGTCCCGGTATTCGGGCCGGAAATCATGCCCCCACTGGCTGACGCAATGGGCCTCATCGATGGCAAAGAGCGCGATCGGCGTTCCGGCGATGAGGTTCTGGAAGCCCTGCGTCACGAGCCGCTCCGGCGCGACATAGAGCAGGTCGAGTTCACCCCGACGGAGGCTGGTCCGGACGTCGGACGCTTCATCGGCCGAGAGCGACGAATTGAGCGCCGCCGCCCGCACGCCGGCCTGTTTCAGCGCCTCGACCTGGTCGCGCATCAAGGCGATCAGCGGGGAGACGACGATTCCGACGCCGGGCCTGCAGAGCGCGGGGATCTGGTAGCAGGCCGACTTGCCCGCACCGGTGGGAAAGAGCACGACGGCGTCGCCGCCCGCCGTGACATGCCTGACCACGGCTTCCTGCTGGCCGCGAAATCCGGCATGGCCGAATACCGAGCGCAGGACTTCGGCCGGATCGCGCATGGCCCCGCCGGATCCCGAACTGTCATCACGCCATGCGATGGCTGCACGCTCCCAGAGTTCCCGGCGAGCGCGAATCCCCTCGCCAGTTCCACCCCTTGGACCATTTTGACAGCCCGCCTGCAAGCGCCTCCGGCCAGCCTGCTCTCTCTCCAATTTAAATCAAATGCCAAGTCCATTAGGGTTAATTTTTGGATAACGTTGATAAACGTCTTTGGTCGTTGAAATAGTTATCTGCAAATACTGCGGAGACAAAGTCGATGAATTCGACAGAGACTATTTCTGGAACCACGTGCGGCAAGTCCGCGCGATCGCCGAGAGGCGAACAGAACTCCGAAGAAATACGGATGCTTCTGGGTGAAGTCTTTCCAACCATAGAACGGCGAAAGACCCCCAGGCGCGTGCTCGTAACCGGGGGCGCCGGTTTTCTGGGCTCTCATCTTTGTGAGCGCCTGCTGGCCGAGCGCAATGAAGTCATCTGCCTCGACGACTTCAGTACAGGACGGCGCCAGAACATCGCCCATCTCGAAGGCACCGCCCGGTTCACCGTTCTCGCCCATGATGTCGCCGAGCCGGTCTTCTGCAGCGTCGATGCCATCTTCAACCTCGCCTGCCCCGCCTCGCCCCCGCATTATCAGGCCGACCCGGTCCGCACGATGAAGACCAGCGTGCTGGGCGCCATCACCATGCTCGAGCTCGCCCGGCGCACGGGTGCGCGGATCTTCCAGGCCTCCACCTCCGAGATCTACGGGGATCCCCAACAGCATCCGCAGGCCGAAAGCTATTGGGGCCACGTCAACGCGACAGGCCCCCGCGCCTGCTATGACGAAGGCAAGCGGGCCGCCGAAACGCTCTTCTTCGACTATCGCCGGAGCTTCGGCACCGATATCCGCGTGGCGCGCATCTTCAACACTTACGGTCCACGCATGGACCCGCGGGACGGGCGCGTGGTCTCGAACTTCATCGTGCAGGCCCTGCGCGGCGAAGACATCACGCTTTATGGCGACGGCAGCCAGACCCGCTCGTTCTGCTATGTCGACGACCTGATCGAAGGCTTCGTCCGCCTGATGGCCGCCGAGCCGGCAGTCGAAGGACCCGTGAACCTCGGCAATCCGGGCGAATTCACCATCGCCGAGCTTGCCGCCGAAATCATCGCCCTCACCGGGTCGCGCTCGCGGCTCGTCCACCGTCCGCTGCCGACCGACGATCCGCGCCAGCGCCGGCCCGATATCGGGCGCGCCCGCGCCCTGCTCGACTGGAGCCCGCGCATTGCACTGCGCGAAGGCCTTACCCGCACCATCGCGCATTTCGAGGCTGTCCTCGGGCTCGAGGCGACCGGCGCTGCGCCTGCACCGTTGACGGTAGGGGCGCTCTGATGACCAGCGTCCTCGTCACCGGCGGCGCGGGCTTCATCGGCAGCCATGCCTGCAAGGCACTGTCGCGCGCCGGCTATCGTCCCATCGCCTATGACAGCCTCGAGACCGGCCATCGCGACGCGGTGCTCTGGGGACCGCTGGTCGTCGGCGACATAGCGGACCGCGCGCTGCTCGGCGCCGCCATCGCCACCCACCGCCCAGTCGCCATCATGCACTTTGCGGCCTATGCCTATGTCGGAGAGTCCGTGCGCGAGCCTGCCCGCTATTATCGCAACAATGTCGGGGGCACGCTCGCCCTTCTCGAAACCGCCGCGAGCCATGGCGTCGAGCACATCGTCTTCTCCTCGAGCTGCGCGACCTATGGCGTGCCCGACGCGATGCCGATCCTCGAAACGACGCCGCAACGCCCGATCAACCCCTATGGCCGCACCAAGCTCATCGGCGAGGTGATGCTGCGCGATTTCTGCTCGAGCGGTGCGATGCGCCACGTGGCGCTCCGCTATTTCAACGCCGCCGGCGCCGATCCCGAGGGCGCGCTCGCCGAGCGGCACGATCCCGAGACCCATCTCATCCCCCGCGCCCTCATGGCCGCCGCCGGGGCCATCCCCGCCCTCGAGATCTTCGGGGGCGACTATCCGACCCCCGACGGCACCTGCATTCGCGACTACATCCATGTGAGCGACCTTGCCGACGCCCATGTCGCCGCCCTCGATTATCTGCTCGCGGGCGGCTCCAGCACGGCGCTCAACATCGGCACCGGCACCGGCCATTCGGTGCGCGACATCCTCTCCGGCATCGAGGCCCTCACCGGCCGCGCGGTACCGAGCATCCTGCATCCGAGGCGCGCCGGTGACCCGCCCATGCTGGTCGCAGATCCACGCCGTGCCCGCGAGATCCTGGGATTTTCGCCCCGCCATTCGGATCTCGGCACCATCCTTGCGACGGCAGCCCGGAGCTTCGGGCTGAGGAGGGCTGCATGAGCGAGCTCGCCCTTTCCGCAGGCACGCGGCAGCACTGGGGTGGGCCGGACTATCTCGTCCCGCTGATGACGCCCGGGCAGAGGGGCGAATATCTTGTCTCGATGGCGCTTGCCCTCGCCGCCCTCGCCTGGGCGTGGTCGTGGTGGCTGCAGCCGGAGCATTTCACCGATCCCTGGCGCTATACCGCCAACACCATCGTGCTCGTCTGGGTCACGATCGTGCCCTTCTACTATTTGCTGATCGTGGGGCGGGCGAAAGTGCCCAACCGCACCATCCCCGTGCCGCAGGGCCTGCGCGTTGCGATGGTAGTGACCAAGGCGCCGTCGGAGCCCTTCCCCGTCCTGCGCGAAACGCTCCTGGCGATGCTCGCCCAGACCTATCCGCACGACACCTGGCTCGCCGACGAGGACCCCTCGCCCGAAACGCTCGCCTGGTGCGCGGCCAATGGCGTCTTCGTTTCCACCCGTCGGGGCGTTGCGGACTATCACCGCGCGACCTGGCCGCGCCGGACGCGCTGCAAGGAGGGCAACCTTGCCTATTTTTACGACCATCATGGCTATGAGCGCTACGACTTCGTCGCCCAGCTCGATGCCGACCACGTCCCCGATCCCGACTATCTCGTCGAAATCCTGCGGCCCTTCGCCGATCCCCGGGTCGGCTACGTGTCGGCGCCCTCGATCTGCGACCGCAATGCTGCAACCAGCTGGTCGGCACGCAGCCGGCTCTATGCCGAGGGGGTCCTCCACGGCCCTCAGCAGGCCGGGCACAGCCTCTCCATGGCCCCGCTCTGCTTCGGCTCGCACTATGCGGTGCGGACCGAGGCCCTGAGGGCCATAGGCGGGCTCGGCCCGGAGCTCGCCGAGGATCATTCGACCACCCTCATGATGAATGCCCATGGCTGGCGCGGCGTCCACGCGATCGACGCCATCGCCCATGGAGACGGCCCGGCGACCTTTGCCGATCTCGCGACCCAGGAATTCCAGTGGTCGCGCTCGATGATGACGCTGCTTCTCGCCCACACGCCCGCCTTCCTCGGCGGCCTGCCGGGCCATCTGCGCGGGCGCTTCCTCTTCAGCCAGCTCTTCTATCCGCTCTTTTCGCTGATGCTGCCGCTCGCCATCGTCCTGCCGATCCTCGCCATCGCCTTCAACGTCACCATGATCAACGCGGGGTTCGTCGCGTTCCTCGTCCACTTCCTGCCGCTGGCGCTGCTCGTCCTCGCCATTCCCATGCGCTGGCGGGCCAATGGCTGGCTGCGGCCGGTCGATGCGCGCTTCGTGAGCTGGGAATCCAACCTCTTCCTCGTCGCCCGCTGGCCCTGGTCGCTGCTCGGCGTGCTGGCGGCGATCCGCGACCGCCTGACCGGCACCGTGGCGCCGTTCCGCGTCACGCCCAAGGGCGAGGCGGCCGAGGCGACCCTGCCGCTCAGCGTGATCGCGCCGACCCTCACAGTCTCGCTGATCTGCGCTCTGCCGCTCTTCGCCTTCCCCAATGCGGAAATCGCCGCCGGCTTTTACGTCTTCACCGCGCTCAACGCGGTGCTCTACGGGGTCGCGACCATCGCGATCATCGTTTGCCATCTGCGCGAAAATCGGGGCGCGCGCCTTCTGGCGCCGCTCAGCAGCGCCGCCTGCCTGCGGCTCGGCTTCTTCAATGCGCTCATGGTCGAGCTGCCCCTGCTCGGTATCGTGCTTCGGGCCGAACAGGGGCTCTGCAAGGTGGTCGAGGGCTCGGGATCGCTGATCCAGCCGCTCGCTGCCGGCCTTGTCCCGCTCACTTCCCTTTCCCTCAGCTTCTAGCATCCAGGAGGACCAGATGACCAATACGACCCTCAGGCGCATCGCCGCCGGCCTCGCCACCGGGCTCGCGCTCGCGATCTCCGCCCTTCCCGCCCAGTCGGCGACCCTTGCCGAGGCCGTCGCCAAGGCCAAGCCGATGAACGCCGGCGAGCTTTATGAGCTCTATGCCGGCAAGACCTGGCGCTGGGGCGATGGCGGAGCCTATTTCGCCGCCGACCGCACCTTCACCGCCATCGCCACCGAAGACGGCACCCCGAGCATTGCCGAGGGCCGCTGGCGCATCACCGACACCGGCCGCATGTGCCTCGAGGCCACTTGGCGCTTCAAGGGCGGCGCAAGCCCCGCCGTCACCTGCTTCCAGCACCGCAGCGGCGGCCGCGCGGTGTTCCAGCTCGCCGAGCCGGGCGGCAATTGGAGCGTGATGATGGATGGCCGCCCCAGCCAGTATCCCCCGCTCGTGCGCGGCGACGAGATCTCGCAGCGCCTCAACGCGCTCCGGGCCGAGCTCGCCCGGCGCTGACGCCCCCAAAGCGCTTCAGAGAAAGGAGCACCCGATGCGTATCGCAATCGTCGGAACCGGCTATGTCGGGCTCGTCACCGGCACCTGCCTCGCCGAACTCGGCCATGAGGTGACCTGCGTCGATACCGACGCGGCAAAGATCCTGGGGCTGAAGCAGGGCGTGATGCCGATCTACGAGCCGGGCCTCGCCGAACTCGTCGCGGCCAATGCGGCGGCCGGCCGGCTCGCCTTCACCACCGAACTCGGTCAGGCCATGGCCGGGTCCGGCGCCATCTTCATTGCCGTGGGCACGCCCGCAAGGGCAAGCGACGGGCAGGCCGACCTCGGCTTCGTCCATGCCGCGGCCCGGCAGATTGCGGCCAACGCCACCGGCTTCGCGCTCGTCGTGACCAAATCGACCGTGCCGGTCGGCACCGGCGACACCATCGAGCGCATCATCGCCACGGCGCGCCCCGATGCCGACCTCGTCGTCGTCTCCAATCCAGAATTCCTGCGCGAAGGCACGGCGATCGCGGATTTCCTCAAGCCCGACCGCATCGTCGTCGGCACCGAGGACGCCCGCGCCCGCGCGGTGATGGCAGAGATCTATCGTCCGTTCGAGGACATCTGTCCGGTGCTGATGACCGGGCGGCGGACGGCCGAGCTCATCAAATACGCGGCCAACGCGTTTCTTGCCACCAAGATCACCTTCATCAACGAGATGGCCAATCTGTGCGAAGGGGTCGGCGCCGATATCGGCTCGGTGGCGATCGGCATGGGGCTCGATCACCGCATCGGCCGCAGCTTTCTCAATGCCGGGCCGGGCTATGGCGGCTCCTGCTTTCCCAAGGACACCGTCGCGCTCCTGCGCACCGCACAGGACCATGGCGTCACCCTGCGGCTCGTCGAGGACACCATCGCGGTCAACGATGCGCGAAAGCGCGCCATGGCCCGCCGTGTCGTCTCGGCAGCGGGCGGCACGGTCGCCGGCCGGACCATCGCCGTGCTCGGGCTCACCTTCAAGCCCGATACAGACGACATGCGCGAGGCGCCGTCGGTCGCGCTGATCGAGACCCTGCAGCGCCAGGGCGCCACGATCCGCGCCTACGACCCGGCCGGCATGGAGAACGCCGCCCGCATGCTCGACGACGTCGCCTTCCTCAACGATCCCTATACCTGCGTAAAGGACGCCGACGCCGTCGTGCTGATGACCGAGTGGGCGGAACTGACGCGGCTCGACCTCGACCGGCTCGGCTCACGCATGCGCCGGCCGGTCTTCATCGATCTGCGCAATGTCTACGCACCGGCCCTGCTCGAACGGCACGGCTTCGCCCATGCCGGCATCGGCCATCCGCCCACCGCAACGCCCTGGACCCGGCGGGGCCCGGATCGTCGCGCCGCCCTCTTGCGCACCCGTCCCGACGGCACTGAGCGCCGCACCGGCGACCGCCGCCACCGCGCACAGGAAGCGCCGCTCCCCGCCTGATCCGCCATCTCATGACCCGAGGAGGTCACCATGCCAATCGACAGGAAACTTTCCGCCCTCGCCCTTGCCGGTCTCGTCGCCGCGTCCAGCCCCGCAACCGCCCTCGGGGCCGGCGGCATCGTCATCGGCGCCTATGATCCCGACTACGCCTTTTACGAAAGCCCTGCCATCGGGCTCGACCATGTCTTCGTGCAATGGCAGGACTGGGACCGGGACCTGCTTGCCTGGGCGCAGCAGAACGCTGCCGAGAAAGGCCGCCAGTTCCTCGTCACCGTCGAGCCCTGGACCCGCGCGCCCGACCGCATCGGAGGCGGCGAAACCCTCCTCCCCGACATCGTGGGCGGCGCCTTCGACGCCGAGATCGCCGCCATCTGCGGCACGCTCGGCGCGCCCGGTACGCCGGTTCTCATCCGCTTCGCCCATGAAATGGAGATGGGTCGGAACATCTTCCCCTGGTCCAACCGCGCCCCCTCCGAATACGTCGCGGCCTATCGCCATTTCGTCGAGCAGTGCGCGCGCCTCGCCCCGGAGGCGGCCTTCGTCTGGTCCCCCGCGGGGCACGAAGGGGCGGCGCTCTACTATCCGGGCGATGACTATGTGGACTATGCGAGCCTGTCGGTCTTCGCGCTCGAGGGCTGGGACCGGGCCCATCGCGGCAAGCCGCTCAGCGTGCGCAGGCGCATCGCCGAGCAGGCCCACTGGATCGAGGCGATCCACAAGCCTCTCATCATCGCGGAGTTCGGGGTCGCGGGCGGCAAGCGCCAGGAGCACGACTGGCTCGAGGAGGTCAACGAAATGGCCGCGGGCATCGGCGTGCTCGACCGGCTCGTCGCCATCGTCTACTTCAACGCGCCCGAAACCTTCTTCTGGCCCGAACCCCATGGCCGCCCCGACTGGCGGGTGGCACCCGACGTCTTCTACTGAACAGGGGAACCGTCATCTTTCCGAAGCGTTGCCAGCACACCAATAAGGAGGCTGGCTTGGCCCGTGACAGCAAGTTCGAGACCCTCGCGCGCAGCGGCTATGCTGCCCGCGGGGTCGTTTATCTGATCGTGGGCGGCCTTGCCCTGTTCGGCGCCATCGGTGGCGGCGGGGCGGATGTCGGGCCCGAGGGCGCGCTGGGCTGGCTGCTCGGCCAGCCCTTCGGGCGCATCCTGCTCGGGCTCGTCGGCATCGGGCTTGCCGGACATGCCGCATGGCGGCTGGTGCAGGGCATCGCCAATGCCGATGACCAGGACAATGACGCCAAGGGCATCGCGGTCAGGGCCGGCATGGTCGTCAGCGGCATCACCCATACGAGCCTTGCCCTCTTCGCGCTCGGCGCGGCAACCGGCATGGGCGGCTCGGGGGGCGGTGAAGACGGTGGCAGCGGGCTCGCCGCCACCGTTCTGGGCCTGCCCTTCGGCGCCTTCCTTCTCGGGCTCGCGGGCATCGCCGTCATCGGCGCCGGCATCGCCCAGATCTGGAAGGGCGCAACGGGCGGCTACCGCAAATATCTCGAGGCCGCCTCGCGCGAGCACGCCTGGATCACGCCGGTCTGCGCGCTCGGGCTCGGCGCACGCGGCGCGGTTCTCCTCATCACCGGGGGCTTCATCGTCTTTGCTGCCATCGCAGCCGATCCCGAGCAGGTGGGTTCGGTGACCGAGGCGCTCGCCTGGGTCCGCCAGCTGCCGTTCGGCGGCATCCTATATGGCCTCGTGGCGCTGGGGCTCTTCGCCTTCGGCCTCTACAGCCTCATCCAGGCGCGCTACCGCCAGATCGACGCGCCCGATCCTGCCGCCATGGCGCGCACCGCCGGCCGCAAGCTCGGCGTCTGACTAGACCGCGACGGGCAGGCCCTTGAGCGCCATCGCGTCGCGCTTGGGCGCCCGGCCGAACATGCGCGCATAGTCCCGACTGAACTGCGAAGGGCTTTCATAGCCCACGCGGAACGCAGCATTCGTCACATTGGCCGCCTCGGCCACCATCAGGCGGCGCGCTTCGAGCAGGCGCAGCTGCTTGTGGTATTGCAGCGGCGACATCGACGTCAGCGTCCGGAAGTGCTGGTGGAATGACGAGACGCCCATGCGCGCCGCCCTCGCCATGTCCTCGACCTTCAACGGCCGCGATATGTCGGCGCGCATCATGTGGATCGCCTCGGCGATCCGCTGGGTGTGGCTGTCCACATGCGCGATCTTGCAGATTTCTCGGCCGTTCGGCCCCGAGAGCAGCCGATAGTAGAGCTCCCGCGTCACAGCAGGGTAGAGCACCGGCACCGCCTCGGGCGTCTCGAAGATTTCGAGCAGGCGGATGATGCAGTTCTGCACCGGTTCGCTCAGCGTCTCGACAAACGCGCCGAGCCGTTCGCCGGAGGGCTTTGGCGGATTGGCCATCTGCTCGAGCACCTCGCGCAGCAGCCCCACATCGAACCCGATGGTCAGCCCTAAAAAGGGCTCGGCCCGGCTGGCCTCGGTAATGCTGCCATGCCCCGGCACCTCGAGGCTCACCGCGAGCGCTGATCCGGCGGCATAGTCGATGGTCTGGCCCTCGAGCGCGATCCGCTTGGCGCCCTGCGCGACCACGCAGAGCGATGGCTTGTAGAGCTTGCGGAACGGGTTGCGGGGCTGGGTACTGCAGATGACGAGCACGTCCGCGACCGGCGTCGGGGACGGCGCATCGAGCCCCCCATGGTTTTCGACATAGCGCGCAACGGCCCGCTTCAGTTCGGAGTGCATCGTCCAGCTCCCATCCTCATTCGCCCGACGATACTGCCCGCCATCCGCCCGCGCCAGACCTCTGGAGGATCAGGCAAGTTTTTTGCCGGTTCCGGCAGGAAGCCCTGAGCGTCCCGGACCATCTTGCCTCATGGCATTTGCAGAGGAACGCAGCATGGTGGATTTCACACTCAATGGCCGTCCGGTCAGTCTCGACGGGCTGGACGACAAGCCGCTCCTCTGGGTCCTGCGGGAAGATCTGGGCACGCTCGGGCCCAAATACGGGTGCGGCGTCGCCCAGTGCGGCGCCTGCCGGGTGCTGATCGACGGGCAATCGACGCCGTCCTGCGTCACGCTCGCCGGGTCGCTTCAAGGGGCCGAGATCGTCACCGTCGAGGGTCTCGCCGACCCGGAGGGCCGCCTTTCCTACCTGCAGCAGGCCTGGCTCGACGAACAGGTGCCGCAATGCGGCTTCTGCCAGCCCGGCTTCCTGATCGCCGCAACGGATCTCCTTTCCCGAAATCCCAGCCCCACCGATGACGAGATCGACGAGGCGATCACCAATATCTGCCGCTGCGGCACCTATCCGCGCATCCGGCGCGCCATCCACCGCGCCGCTGCCGCGCGCCCCGTCGCCTGAGGAGCCAGCCATGCCGCTCATCACCCGCCGAGGCTTTCTGATCACCGGCTCCGCCCTTGCCGGCACCGCGCTCGTCGCGGCCATTGGCGGCGTCGGCTTTCTCGCCACCGTCGACGTCGAGGGCCTTCACGGGGGCGCCGTCGATGGCGAGGACGCAAAGCTCAACGCCTTCGTCATGCTCCGCAATGACGGCCACGTCGTGATCAACGTGCCCCGCACCGAAATGGGACAGGGCATCCATACCGGCCTTGCCATGCTCGTGGCCGAAGAGCTCGACATTCCCTTTGACGAGCGCATCGAGGTCGTCTTCCCGACCGAGGCGCACCCATCTTACTCCACCTGGTCCAACGTGCTGCAGGTGCGCCCTGAAGAGGCGAGCGGCCCGGTCGCCTGGATCGGGCGGCGGGTGCTGGGCCAGATGGGCTTCATCGCCACCGGAGCGTCGGGCTCGACCATGGGCCTCTGGCACCCGATGCGCGTCGCCGGCGCCGCCGCCCGGCAGATGCTGGTGGCGGCCGCCGCCGCGCGCCTCGGCGTACCAGCCTCCGAACTCACGACGGCCGAGGGTCTGGTCCATCACGAGCCGACCGGCCGGCGCATCGCCTATGCCGAACTCGCGGCAGCCGCCGCCCTGCTGCCGCCCCCCGACGCGCCGACGCTGAAGCCGCGCAGCGCCTGGGGCCTGATCGGCCGCTCGCAACGGCGCGTGGACCTGCCGGCCAAGGTCAGGGGCGAACCCGTTTTCGGCATGGACGTCGTCCTGCCCGACATGCTCCATGCCACGATACGGCACGCACCGGTCTTCGGCGCCGGCGTTGCGGCAATCCGGAACGAGGCGGCACTGCGCGCCGAACCGGGCGTCGTCGACGTCGCCATCATCGATGGCCGGCACGTCGCGATCCTTGCCCAGTCCTGGTGGCAGGCCGAGCGGGCCGCGTGGCGCCTCGATGTCGAATGGACCCCGACCGAGGCTGATGGGGAAAATAGCGCCGCCCTCGCTGCCCGCCTTGAGGCGGCGCTCGGCTCCGAGGCGCCGCACGGCCACATCGATGATGGCGATGTCGAAGCGGCCCTGGCCGCTCCGGGCGCAAGGCTTGTCGAGGCCGATTACGGCGTGCCCTTCGTCACCCATGCCTGCATGGAGCCGATGAACGCCACCGCCATCCTGAACGAAGATGGGTCCGCCGAAATCTGGGCACCCACTCAGAACCGCGTGACCATGCAGGCCGGCGTCGGGCGCGGCATGGGCTGGGCCGACGCACGCCCGGGCGAGGTGACGCTCCATGTGACGATGAACGGCGGGGCCTTCGGGCGGCGCAGCGATCAGGACGTCATCGCCGAAGCGGCCTATCTCGCCGCCCGGCACCGGGGCCGTGCGGTCAAGGTCATGTGGTCGCGCGAGGAAGACATTGGCCGCGGCCTCTATCGCAGCCAGGCCGCGGGGCGGCTGCGCGCCGCGCTCGGAACCGACGGGCTGCCGCTCGCCTATGATGCGCGCGTCGCCGCCCAGTCCATCCTCAACGCCATGGGCAGCCGCAACATGCCGTTCACCCCCGGGCCGGATGGGGATTACCTCACCGTCGAGGGGCTCGACAAACTTCACTACTCCATCCCCAACCGACGCATGCGCAGCCAGCACGTGCCCACCCATGTGCCGATCCATTTCTGGCGCTCGAACGGCTTTTCCTTCAACACCTTCTTTTCGGAAAGCTTCATCGACGAATGCGCCCTCGCCGCCGGGGCCGATCCGCTCGAATATCGCCGGCGCCTGCTCGTCGACAGCCCCCGGCACCTCGCCGTGCTCGAGCGGGTGGCCGAAATGGCCGGCTGGGGCCGCCCGCTGGCGCCGGGCCGGGGGCGCGGCATCGCGATCGAGGAATGCTATCGCAGCATCGTCGCGCAGGTGGCGGAGGTGAGCGTCGCCGAGGATGGGGAGCTCACCGTCGATCGCGTCTTCTGCGCCATCGATGTGGGCACTGTGATCAACCCAGACGCGGTCGTCGCCCAGATGGAGGGCGGCATCATCTTCGGGGTGACGAGTGCGCTCATGAGCACCATCACGATCCAAGACGGCGCGGTGCGGCAATCGAACTTCCACGATTATCCCATGCAGCGCATGGCCAATGCGCCCGCGATCGAGGTCGCGATCATGCAGAGCGATCTTCCCCCCGGCGGGGCCGGCGAACCCGGCATCGTGCCGGTCGCGGCCGCCATCGCCAATGCCATCCACGCCGCGACGGGCCGGCGGCTCCGCACTCTGCCGCTCGCAACGACCGAAACCACGGGGGTCCGCCGCGTGCGCACCCTGCTTGCTACCCAGGCCTGAAGGCCAGCCGCCAACACGAAGGACAATTCAATTGGCAAGATGGACGGAAAAAGACATTCCCCACCAGAGCGGCCGGACTGCCGTCATCACCGGAACGGGCGGGCTCGGCTATGAGGATGCGCTCGCCCTCGCACGGGCTGGGGGCGGCATCATCCTTGCCGGGCGCAACCCGGCCAGGGGGCGCGCGGCAATCGAAGGGATCCGCGCGGCCGTTCCGGGCGTAGCGGCCCGCTTCGAGCAACTCGACCTCGCCGATCTTGCTTCGGTCGCGGCCTTTGGCGAGCGGCTCCGCGGAAGCCATGATGCGATCGAACTCCTCATCAACAATGCCGGCGTCATGGTGCCGCCCACCCGCCAGGTGACGCGCGACGGCATCGAGCTCCAGCTCGGCACCAATTATCTGGGCCATTTCGCGCTCACCGCCGCGCTCCTGCCGCTCTTGCGCAAGGCTGATCGTCCGCGCGTCGTCAGCCTCGGCAGCGTGGCCGCCCGCTCGGGCAGCATCGATTTCGACGATCTCAATTCCGAGCGCGCCTATGTTCCCATGCGCGCCTATGCCCAATCCAAGATCGCCTGCCTCGTCTTTGCGTTCGAGCTGCACCGGCGCAGCGCTGCGGCAGGCTGGGGCATTGCCAGCATGGCCGCCCATCCGGGCGTCTCGCGAACCGACCTCCTCCACAACGCCCCGGGGCGAAACAGCCCGCAGGGGCTTGCCCGCACCTGGCTCTGGTTTCTCTTCCAGCCCGCTGCCCAGGGTGCGCTTCCGACGCTCTTCGCCGCGACCTCGCCGGACGCCGTATCGGGCGCCTATTACGGCCCGCACCGGCTGAGCGAGACCCGCGGCTATCCGACCCTCGCCCAGGTGCCCGCCAATGCCGCCGACCCGGCGCTTGGCTCCCGGCTCTGGCAGCTCTCGGAAACCATGACGGGCATATCCTTCGGATGAAGCCGCTTCCGGCGGCGGTGAGCAAGCTGTGGAAGATCGTTCTGCTGAAAGAAAATTGTTGCATTCGCAGAAGGGCTCAGCCTCATATGTGACAGTTTCATGACGGTGGCGCGTCAGCGAGGCTCGGGCCTTACGCAGGGTCAGCAAGGGTGTCCGGTCAACGGCGCCCTCCGCGTCGCGCCCCGCGCGATCGACGGGACGGCTGCGTGAAAACCCGGATCTCGGCCGCGCCATCGCGATCAGAGGATCCCACCATGCCAAGCCTGACCCGGATGACTGCCACGGCGTTCTTTGCCACGACGATTTCCCTCATGGCGCTTGCAAGCGCGCATGCCCAGGACATTTCGGGGTCGACGCTCGTCGTCTACACCCCCAATGAAGAAGGCATGTTGCAGAGCCTGATCCCGGTGTTCGAAGGCAATACCGGCGTCGAAGTTCAGCTCATCACCGCCGGCACGGGCGAACTCTACTCGCGCATCCGCAGCGAGGCGGGCAACCCGCAGGGCGACGTGATGTTCGGCGGCGGTGCCGCGCAGGCAGCGGCCAACATCACGCTCTGGCAGGAATACACCTCGCCCGAGGATGCGGCGATGGTCGAAGCCGGCAAGAACACCACCGGCGCCTTCACCCCCTACCAGGCCGACGGCTCGAACCTCCTGGTCAACACCGAAGCGGCGGCCCAGGCCGGCGTCGAGATCACGAGCTATGCCGATCTGCTGCAGCCCGAACTCAAGGGCCGCATCGCCTTCGGGGATCCCACCGGCTCCTCCTCCGCCTTCGCCCAGCTGACCAACATGCTGAAGGCCGTCGGCGGCGATTATGAATCGGATGCCGGCTGGACGTTCGTGGAATCGCTCGTCGACCAGCTCGACGGCATCTCCATCGGCTCCTCGACCCAGGTCGCCCAGGACGTCGCCAATGGCGAATATGTGGTGGCCCTCACCTACGAGCCGCTCTCGCTCAACTTCGTGCGCAGCGGCGCGCCGGTCGAGATCGTCTATCCCGCCGAAGGCGCGGCCTTCCTGCCCGCAACCGTCCAGATCATCGCGGGCGCACCCAATCCCGCGGCGGCCGAAGCGTTCATCGACTTCATCATCTCCGAGGAAGGCCAGACCATCATCGCCGAGCAGACCGCCGGTCGCCCGCTGCGCGATGGCATCACCAAGCCCGGCCTGCCGCCCCTCTCCGAGATCCCGACCGTGCAGGAAGACGGCGAATACGTCGCGGCCAACCGCGAAGCCATCGTTGCCAAGTACCGCGCCATCCTCGAGGCGCGCTCTTGATCGGCTCGACGTTCAAGAAGGGTGAAGCGCTATGACCCGCATAGCGCTTCAATCGCTCCGCAAGGAATATGCCGGGCAGGTCGCCATCCCCGATCTCAACCTTGAGATCGAAGACGGCGAGTTCTTCACCCTGCTCGGCCCCTCGGGCTGCGGCAAGACCACGCTCCTGCGGATGATCGCCGGGTTCAACTCCATCGAGGCCGGGACCATCTCGTTTGACGGCACGGTCATCAACGACCGCCCCGCCTCCGAGCGCAATATCGGTATGGTCTTCCAGAACTATGCGCTCTTCCCGCAGATGTCGGCGGCCAAGAATGTCGGCTTTGGCCTGCAGACCCGCAAGGTCCCGCGCGCCGATGCTGAGCGCCGGATCGAGCAGGCGCTCGACTCCGTCCGCATGGCCCACCTCAAGGATCGCCTGCCCGGACAGATGTCGGGCGGCCAGCAGCAGCGCGTGGCGCTGGCGCGGGCGCTGGTGATCGAGCCGGCCCTGCTGCTCATGGACGAGCCCCTTTCCAATCTCGACGCCAAGCTGCGCGTCGAGATGCGCGACACGATCCGCGAGGCCCAGCGCAAGGCGGGCATCACCACGGTCTACGTGACCCACGATCAGGAAGAGGCCATGGCCGTCTCGGACCGGATCGCGGTGATGAATCTGGGCGTCGTCCAGCAGGTCGGTGCGCCTGCCGAAATCTATCGCCGGCCGGCCAACCGCTTCGTTGCCGAGTTCATCGGCAAGACCAATCTGCTCGCCCGCGACCTGCTCCGGCAGGACGAGAAGGCCATGGTGGCACTCGGCACGGGCACCGAGCTCGACGTAACCGGTCTCGTGACGCCGACCGCTTCGGGCCGGATCCAGGTTTCGGTACGTCCGGAGGCGGTCCGGGCCGCCAGCTCGGGCCTCCGGGCGACGATCGTCGATGAGACCTTCCTCGGCTCCCATTCCCAGGTTCGTGCCCGGCTCGAAACCGGCGAGATCATCGAATTCCTCGAATTCTCCCGTCGCTCCTCCCTCTGGGAAGAGGGCGCGGAGGTCTTCCTCGAGGTCGATCGGGACATGCTGACCTTCTTTGATCTCGAGACCGGCGCATCCATCATGCAGGGGACCTCAGCGTGAAGGTCGCCGGCAAGAGTTTCGATGGCTGGACCTCGGTCGCGCTGCTGCTGACGGCGGGCTATCTCTTCCTCGTCGTCTGGCCGCTGATCACGGTGCTGATCAGCAGCGTCTCGAGCGGCGGCAGCTTTACGCTCGACGGGTTCGCGACCTTCTTCTCGTCGCGTCTCTATTACGGCACCCTCATCAACAGCCTGATGGTGACGGTCTGCGTGACGATCCTCGCCTTCGTCATCGCCTTCCCGCTCGCCTATTTCATGACGATGTTCCGCATTCCGGGAAGTCGCACGATCCAGGTGCTGATCCTCGCCTCCATGATGTCGCCGCCCTTCATCGGCGCCTATTCCTGGATCCTGCTCCTTGGAAACAACGGGCTCATCACCCGCTGGCTGCAGGGCACGTTCGGCATCAGTGCGCCCAGCATTTACGGCTTTGCCGGCATCCTGCTGGTGCTCACCCTGCAGCTGGTGCCGCTGATCTTCACCTATCTGATGGGCGCCTGGCGCACGATCGACGTCTCGCTGCTCGAGGCGGCCGAAAGCATGGGGGTCACCGGCTGGCGCCGCGCGGCCAAGGTCATCACCCCGCTGCTCCTGCCCACGGTGCTCGGGGGCAGCCTTCTGGTCTTCGTACGGGCATTCGCCGATTTCGGCACGCCCATGCTGATCGGACAGGGCTTCCGCACCATCCCGGTGCTTATCTACAGCTCGTTCGTGGGCGAGGTCAGCATCGACAGCAGCTTTGCGGCCGCCGTCGCCGTCATCGTCATCGCGGTCACGCTGGCGGTGTTCCTCATCCAGAAATTCATCGTCGATCGTCGCACCTTCTCGATGACCGCGATGCGTGCCATCGAGCCGACCCGTCTCACCGGCTGGCGCGGCTGGCTGGTCTATCTCTACATCTACAGCTTCCTCACCCTGGCACTCGCACCCCTTCTGGTCGTCGTCGTCAGCTCGTTCCGCAACACGCTTTACGGCCAGTTCGTCGCCGGGTTCTCGTTCAACAACTACATCAACGCCCAGCGCGACATCACCCGCTACGTCACCAACACCTTCAGCATCGGCATCACGGCGCTGGTCGTCTTGGTGGTGATCGCGGTGCTGGTCTCGTACCTCACCGTGAGGCGCAAGAACGCCCTCACCGGCGCGCTCGATACGATGACCATGGTGCCATACGTGGTGCCGGGCCTGATCATCGGCATCGCGCTCATTACCGCCTTCAGCCAGCCCCCGCTGGTCCTGACCGGCACGTTCGCGATCATGGTGCTGGCGCTCGCCATCCGCAGGCTGCCCTATACCGTCCGCTCGACGACGGCGCTGATGTATCAGTTCAGCCCCAGCATCGAGGAAGCGGCGGTGAGCCTCGGGGCGTCCAAGTTCCGCACCCTGATGCAGGTGATCGTGCCGGCCCTCGCGCCAGGGATCCTCGCCGGCGCAGTGCTGAGCTGGGTGACCATCATCACCGAATTGAGCACGACGCTCTTTCTCTACAACACATCGACCCAGACCCTTTCGCTCGGCATCTACGCCCAGGTGATCCGGGGTCAGCAGGGCACTGCGGCCGCTCTCTCGACCATCCTGCTGGTCCTCACCATGCTCTCGCTCGCCCTGCTCATGCGCATCGGCGGCAACCGCGAAATCCGCGTCTAGCCAATCCGGCCGCGGGCCTCACCGCCCGCGGCCGACCGGCACCCCTTGAGCGCGAATAATCCGTCATCGTCCATCCGATCTCCGCGCCTGCGGAGGGCCGCTCACTCCTCGCGGCCGGCACGGACCTGCTCAGAACGGCAGGCGCGGAAACGACCGATCCGCCATAAAGCGTGCGAGCGCGGCAAGATTGCCCTCAGCGCCATAGACCGCGCGGGCGGTCGCCAGATGGCGATCTGCCGCACGACGCGAAATGCCGAGCGCCGCGCATGCGGCCTCCGGTTCATCGCCGGCCGCAAGCCGGCGAGAAGCTCGGCGTTCACGGCCAGACCGACCTCGTCGCCCGGCTCATGCACGGCCCCATAGGCTGGCTCGCCAGCACCACCCCGCCCTAGACGCGATGGCCGATGGGGACCGACTCTGCATCACGGAAGACCATACTCCCGGAGGCCGCGACGTTCACGTCGGCACAGCAACCCCCTTCACCGTCTTTCGCGCGAGGAACTCCCGCCGCACCTGCCACGCGAGGAGCCCGAGGGTGACAAGCACGAAACACAGCGAGATCGGGCGGGAGAGGATGGGGATCGGCGAGCCGCCCGATATCATCAGCCCCGCCCGAAGGTTGGTTTCGGCCAAAGGTGCAAGGATGAACCCGATGACGAACGGTGCCAGCGGCAGGCGGCATTTCTCCAGGGTAAATCCAAGTACGCCGAATGCCAGCATCACCCAGACGTCGAACATGATGTTGCTGTTGGCATAGGTGCCGGCAACGCAGAAAACGATGATGATCGGCATCAGGCGAGACCTTGGCACCATGCCCAGCTTGGCGATGTAGCGCGACAGGACGACCATGATCACGAACATCAGCAGCACCGCGATCAGGTAAGAGCCCATCATGCCGGCAACCAGCTCGGGATTGTTGACGAACAGCAATGTGCCCGGAGTGATCGACTGCATCATCATCGCACCAAGCAGGATGGCATCGATGACGCTGGCGGGGATCCCCATGGCGATCAGCGGGATCAGTGCACCACCGACGCTGGCATTATTGGCGGATTCCGACGCGATGATGCCTTCTTCCGAGCCCTTGCCGAACTTCTCGGGCGTCTTGGACGCGTTGCGCGCGAGGGTGTAAGCCACGGCCGAAGCGATGTTGGCGCCGATCCCGGGCAGGATGCCGATGCCCGTTCCCAGGATCGAGGACCGGATGAGATTGGGCAGGCTGCGGGCCCATTCGGCGGAGCTGAGCAAGGTGTCCCGGATGTGGACCTTGAAAAGCTGTGCCGGCTTTCGATCATGCGCCATGACTTCGTTCAGCACCTGGCCGACCGAGAAGAGGCCAATGAGCACGGGCACGACGCCGAGGCCGGCTTCCAGAGAGCTGAAGCCGAAGGTGAGCCGCATTGTCCCGACGGCCGGATCTGCGCCGATCATCGTCACCAGCATGCCGAGGAGCCCGGCAATCAGGCCGCGAATGATCGAGCCGTCGCTGACCGAGGCGATCAGCACAAGCGCCATCAGCACGAGGCTGAACTTCTCGAATGGACCAAACTGCGCGCCGAAGTCCGCGAGCGGCCGCGACAAGGCAACGAGTACGACCCAGGACACGATCCCGCCGAACACCGAGGCGCTGATGCCGAAGCCGAGCGCCTTGGCCGCATGGCCCGAGCGCGCCATTGGGTAGCCGTCGAGTGTGGTCATGACCGACGCGGGCGTGCCCGGCATCCGCAGCAGCGTCGCGGAGATGAGACCACCACTGATGGCGCCAACATACATGGAGATCAGCAGTACCAATGCGTCGAGCGGCGGCATGGTGAAGGTGAGCGGCAGCGTCAGCACGATCAGCATGGAGCCGGTGAGCCCGGGAATGGCGCCCACGACGATGCCGAGGAGTGTCCCGATGAAGATCAGGAAGAGAGGCATGGGCGCAAAGAGCGGCCCGAGTGTTTCAAGGAAAACCATCGTTGCTGCTCTTATGGAAGGTTGACCACGAACACTGAGGTGAAGACGTATTCGAGGCCAAATCCGAACACGACCGCCATGACGAGAGTTAAGGGCATGGCTCGAGGGTTGAAGCGGGTGAGAATGGTCATGAGCACCAGGAGGAAGATCGCGGTCGATATGGCAAAGCTCACAATCCGCGCCTGCAGTGCGATAGCGTAGACAATGGTGCAGCCGACGGTCGCCAAGGCCATCACGGGCGTGGCCCGCATGCCGACCTGGTCGTCATCCACTGGCCCGGCGAGTTCCGGAGCAGGATCAGCCACGACCGGGAGTTCGGGCTCTTCCCGTTCGGAGGGCATGAACACCAGCCCAATCGAAAAGATTGCAACCAGAACGGCGATGAACCGGGGAAATGCGCTCGCGCCCAAGGGCTCGAAGGGCGACGGTGCCAGATTGAGCGTCCCCCAGAAAATGAGGGCGCTGAAGGCGATCAGCACGGCTGCCAGGATTTTGGTCTGCAGACCTTTGTCGCTCATGGTCATCATGTCTCGCGGGCTGGATTTCTCAAACAGGAGGATGGGGAGGAAAGCTTCTCCCTCCCCATCGACCGGATCACCGCTTTGCGAACGCGGCCCTTATTGAACCGGCGCCATGGCACCGGCCGCGAGCGGCGCGAACTGCGCGTAGGTGGCTTCGAGATCGGCGGTGAGCGCATCCCCACGCACGAAGGTCATCTCCATGGAACGGCCGGCGAAAAACGCCTTCACCGTCTCGTCGTTCATCGCCCCCTCGAGGGCGTCGGCGAGCGTCGAGACAACTTCGGGCGGAGTGCCGGCGGGTGCGTACCAGCTGTGCTGCACGCACAGCGAGGAATCGGGGTAGCCGAGTTCGACGCCGGTCGGGATGTCCTGGGCTTCTGCGGCACGCTCCGGCGCCATGGCGAACAGGGCCTTCAGGCCTTCGGCCTTGTACTGGTTGTACGAGCCCACCGAGAGGGCCGTTGCCTGGATGATGTTGCCCTTGATTGCCGCGATGTTGTCGACCTCGCCGCCGATCTGGGCAAAGCGCAGCTTGGCTTCGGGGTCGAGGCTTTCGACGACGAGACCGGCCATGTGGATGGCGCCGCCCAGATTGGCGCCGAAAACGATGGTGTCGGGATTCTCGCGCGCGTCCTGGAGGAACCCGGCGAGATCGTCATAGGGCGACGAGGCGCTCACGGCGAGCACGTGACAATAGCGGGTGGTCCCTGCGATGGGAGCGAAATCGGCAAAGCCGTGCTCCCACATGCCGGCAGCCTGGCCCGAGAGCAGGCCGAGGTGGTGGAGCAGCAGCGTGTGCCCATCCGGCTTGGCACTCATCACATGGCGCGTGCCCACCGTGCTGCCGGCGCCAGCCATGTTCACCACGGTGATCGGCTGCGAGAGCGTGCCGGCCTCCCCGATGGCGCGCTGGAACGTGCGGGCGAGCAGATCAGTCACGCCACCCGGCGCGTAGGGTACGATCACCTTGATTGGCTCGGTGGGGAAGTCCTGGGCATTGGCGCCGGTGGCCGACAGCGCGGCGCAGCCAACGACGAGGGTGGCCGCGAGGGCCTTGAGCAGGTTCATTTCATCCTCCTTGGTCTTGTCCAAGCCTAGGATGGTGACCGGCGCTGCCTACCCAGATTATTGCGCTATCAGCTAGTGCGATTCGGGAATGACCCCGCTGGCTTCCCGAGAACGACCCTGGTCCGGGCGTGCGGGATGGGCGCTCAGATGCGAAACATGAAAGCTGCTATTCCCACAAGGCTATGGAAAGCCCCGGGTCGCCGGTTCAGTCTCCGTTCTGCGCGAAGTCCGGTCCCGATCGGACCGCGCTTGATCCCATGGACGAAGGCGACCGATGACCATGCAAGACCCCGACCTGAACTCTGCGGGCGTCGATAGCGCCCCCCTGAAATTAAGCCTCGTGATCGGCGACGAGCCCATCACCGCAGCCATAAAACGGGGCGACATCAAGAGCGACATCGTGGATCTCGACATCGTTCAGGTCACACCGGTCCACACCGCATTCAAGCCGATGGCGCGTGAGCTCTGCTACGACGTCTGCGAGATGGCGATCGTCACCTATCTGATGGCGGTCGATCGCGGCATCCCCATCACGCCAGTTCCCGCAGTGATGCTCGGCCGCCCCCAGCAGCCATTGTTCATACAGAACAGGACGTTCGGCACCTTCGGCCCCAAGGACCTGCCTGGCAAGCGCGTCGCGGTGCGGGCCTATTCCCAGACCACGGGCGCCTGGATCCGCGGCATGCTCGGGGACGAGTACGGCGTCTCCTTCAAGGACATAAACTGGGTGACCTTCGAGGGCGCACACGTCCCCGATTTCGACGAACCGTCCTGGGTCATCCGGGCCCCTGAAGGCCGCGCACTGCTCGACATGCTCAAGACCGGCGAAGTCGATGCTGCGATCACCGAGAAGACGGCCGACCCTGCACTGGTGCCGGTGATCGACGACGCCGATGCCGTGGCCGAGCAATGGGCCGAGGCACACGGCTTCTCCCCGGTCAACCATCTGGTCGTCATCCGAACCGAGCTTGTGCGGCAGCACCCATGGCTCGCTGAAGAAATCTATCGCATGCTGAAGGCCAGCAAGGACGCCGCCCCTGCCCCCGCCGGCCGCGACCCGATGCCGTTTGGCGTAGATGCCAACCGCGAGGCGTTTGACCTGATCGCACGCTACGCCTTTGAGCAGGGCATCGTGTCGAAGCGGTACACCACGGACGAGCTCTTCGAAGGCACCCTGCGCGAGCTTAACTGACCGTCAGGCGAGGCGCGGAGCAACCGCGCCTCGTCCGCCCTCGGGCTTCCAGGCAAAGTGCGCTGGAAGACCTCGCAATCAGTGGGCCAATTCGGCTTCGGCCCTGCCGCCTGAGCGATCATCGCTCGTTCGAAATATTCACAGTTGCCGTGTGCCGATTGCGGCGGCGAGCGCCGCCCTATCCCGGACCTGTTCTTTCGGGTCCGGGACGGTGACGGCGCTTAATCAGGTGCCCTGGCCTAGAGACCGCGGGATTTCAACTGGGCGTCGAGCCGCGGATAGACCCGGCGGGCATTGTCCTCGAAGATCGCCTGTCGATCCTCGGCGCTGAGGTCGAGCTCATCCATGTAGCGCTTGGTATCGTCGTAGTGATGGCCCGTCCGCGGATCGATGCTGCGGATGGCACCGATCATCTCGGACGCGAACAGAACGTTTTTGGTCGGGATGACCTTGGTGAGCAGTTCGAGACCTGGCGTGTGATAGACGCAGGTATCGAAAAAAATGTTCTCAAGCAGATGCTCTTCAAGAATGGGGCGCCCGAGGTCGTGTGCGAGCCCACGGTAGCGGCCCCAATGATAAGGGACCGCCCCGCCGCCATGGGGAATGACGAACCGCAGCTTGGGAAAATCCCTGAAGATGTCGGAGGTCACGCACTGCATGAAGACGCTGGTGTCGCCATTGAGATAGTGCGCGCCGGTATGATGGAAGTGCGGATTGCAGGACGAACTGACATGGATCATCGCCGGCACGTCGAGATCGCAGAGCGCCTCGTAGAGCGGATACCACCAGCGATCGAACATCGGCGGATCGGTCCAGTAGCCCCCCGCCGGATCGGGATTGAGGTTGCACCCGATGAAGCCAAGTTCCTCGACGCAGCGACGCAATTCCTCGATGCAGTTTTCAGGCGAGACGCCGGGCGACTGGGGCAATTGGCAGACCCCGATGAAATTTTCGGGGAACATCTGCACCACCCGGTGGATGGTGTTGTTGCAGGCCTCCGCCCAGTACCGGCTCATGGTCGCATCGCCCTCGTGATGGGCCATGGCCCCGGCGATCGGCGAAAAGATGGTGAGATCGGTGCCACGTTCGATCTGGAACTTGCGCTGCCCCTCCAGAATGCTCGAGCGGATGGCATCGTCGGAGATCCCCGCCGCCTGGGCGACGATGCGGTCGGGCGGCACCTCTCCTGACAGCTGCTGCTTGCGGAAGGCGAGCAGGTCGCCGGGAACCGTGGTGTAGTGGCCGTGAATATCGATGATCATGAGCGTTCCATCTGTGGCTAGCCGAGAAAGCTGGTGATGCCGGCAGGTAGCGGCACCCTCAGCCAATGAACAAAGAGCAGGTAGACACCGGGTCCGCCGATGAGGGCGCCGAGCACCGCCGTGGTCCATCCGGTACGGCCCACGAGTTTGAGCATGACGAACATGATGGCCATCAGCGTCAGCGGAAAACCGAGAGGGCGGAGCAACAGGCTCGCAGCGAGCAATCCCCCCACGATTCCGGCCATGCCCAGATAGCCTTGCCGGTCCGCAAAGAAGCCCGGCGGCGGCAATTCGGCGCGGCCCCATCTTGCGCCCACGAACATGATGAGGGCGAGAACGATGAGAGAGGCGCCGAGCCAGAACGAGAAGAAGCCGGGGCCCGGACCGAGCGAGGTGTAGAAGCGCAGCCCCAGCGCCTGCCATACGATGAAGGCTCCGAAGAGCACGAGCAGCAGGGCCGCGATCTGATGCACGCGCCGCATCGAAGTCGGCTGCGGCCAGAGGCCGGCGTCATCGGGCTCGTGTTCGGTGTCAGGGTCGGTCATATCTCGCTGCCTCCCCCACGCAGGTGACGCACCGAATTGAGGGCCGAGAGTGCGATCGAGGCGATCGCAAGGACGATGAACCCCAGCGCGATCGGCCGGTTGACGAAGATCATGAAATTGCCCACCGACATCTCGAGCGACTGGCGGAGCGCGGCCTCGAGCAATGGCGTGAGCACAAGCGTCAGCACGAGCGGGGCGACCGGGATATCGAGCTTGTTGAACAGGTAGCCCACAATTCCGAAGCCGAGCATGACGATGACGTCGAAGGTACTGTTGTTGAGGCTGTAGGCCCCCAGTATGCAAAAGCAGAGGATTGCCGAGAGCATGATGGCCCGCGGCACGCGCAGCAGCGAGACCCACACCGGAATGAAGGGCAGGTTGAGCACGAGGAGGATCAGATTTCCGACGAGCAGGCTCGCAATGATCGCCCAGACAAAGGCCGGTTGCTCGACGAACAGCGCGGGGCCGGGCGTCAACCCCTTGACCATGAAGGCGCCGAGCAGCAGCGCGGTGACCGCCGAGCCGGGTATGCCTAGGGTGAACAGTGGAATGAGCGAGGCGGCGGCGCTGGCATTGTTGGCAGTTTCAGGGCCGGCGACACCTTCGATCGCACCCTGGCCAAAGCGTTCCGGGGTGCGGGACAGCCGGCGCTCGAGCGCATAGGACAGGAAGGTCGGCACGATCGTGCCGATGCCCGGGACGAGACCGAGCACGAAGCCAAGCCCGGTACCCCGTGCAATCGGGGCGGCAGAGGCCCGGAAGTCGGTCGGCGATGGGAGAAGCCCCCGGACCGCCGGCGTCGGCTTGTTGCGATAGCGCGCCTCGACGCTCGACAGCAGTTCACCGATCCCGAACAGCCCCATGACGACCGGCACGATGCCGAACCCGTCCAACAGTTCGGTGATGCCGAAGGTAAAGCGCGGGGCGCCGAGCACGGGATCGATCCCGACCTGGGCGATGAGCATGCCGATAATGGCTGCGATAAGCGCCCGGACAAGCGATTTGCTCGCCAGCCCCGTCACGAGCGACAGCCCGAAGACGAGCAGC
Organism: Arsenicitalea aurantiaca; assembly: GCF_003994485.1. Classification (GTDB taxonomy): domain Bacteria; phylum Pseudomonadota; class Alphaproteobacteria; order Rhizobiales; family Devosiaceae; genus Arsenicitalea; species Arsenicitalea aurantiaca. The sequence continues at coordinate 456,120 of NZ_RZNJ01000001.1, read as the reverse complement.
GCGAAAATTTCGGGAGGCCCGAAGGCAAGCGCCAGACCGGTCAAGGGCAGCGCGAGGAAGACGAGCCCGAACGTTGCGAAGGTACCGCCGATGAACGAACCGATCGCGGCGATCGACAGCGCCACCCCTGCCCTGCCCCGCTTGGCCATCTGGTAGCCATCGAGGCAGGTGACGGCGGACGCCGCTTCGCCCGGCGTATTGATCAGCACCGAGGTGATCGTGCCGCCATACATGACACCATAGTAGATCGCGGCGAGCATGATGATCGCGCCGGTAGCGTCCATGCCTGAGGTAACGGGAATGAGGATGGCGATGCCGGCCGCAGGACCGATCCCGGGCAGAACCCCGATCATCGTGCCAAGAAGGCAACCCAGGAATGCGAAGAGCAGATTGCCCGGTTGAAGAACCGTCAAAATGCCCTCGAAGAGGAGATGGAGCGTTTCCACGGTGGCTTTCGGAATGTCTCTGGTGTCGGGGTGGGCCACGCCTCCAGCGGCGTGGCCCGGAGACTTCTACTGCTTGGCCAGTTCGATCAGCGGAGCGTAGCGTTCTTCTGCCTCGATCCAGCGGGCGGTATAGTCCTCGGGCGACTCCCAACCGATCGAGTTGCCCGTGTCGGCAGCCGCCGCGATGATCTCGGGGTCTTCGAGCGCGGCCTTCAGCGCCTCAGAGAGCGCCGCCTGCGCTTCGGCAGGAATTCCGGCTGGCGCCACGATGCCGACATCGGGGGCGTAGGAGGGCACATCGAAGCCCTGCGAGACCGCGGTCGGCACCTCGTAAGGATTGTCCTGGTCCGAGAGCACCGCGAGCGCGCGCAGCTGACCGCCTCGACTTTCGAGCTGCGGCAGCAACTCGTTCATCGCAAAAAAGCCCACTGCGACGTGCCCGCCCAGGGTCGCGGTGACCGAAGGTCCCCCGCCCTGGAAGTTGACGAGCGCGAAATCGACCCCTGTTGCCTGCTCGAAGCCGATTGCGGCCAGATGCCCGGTCGAGAGCACGCCCGGCGTAGCTGCCGTCAATACGCCTGGATTTGCGGTGGCGTGCTCGACGAGCTGGCCGAGTGTCTCGAACTGGCTATCGGTACGGACCGCCAGCACGCTCTCCACGACGAAGGCCGGCCCGATCGGCGTGAAGCTGTCGCGGGTGTAGGCGGACTGGCGCTCAGGGTCGAGATAGGCAAGCGAGGTCGGAAAGATCTGGAAACCGATGGTGTAGCCATCCGGGGCAGCATTGGCCAGTTCGGTCATGCCGATCTGGGACGATGCGCCAGGCCGGTTTACGACCTCGATGGGAACGCCCAGCGCTTCGGACATTTTGGGTGTGATGCGCCGCGCGAAGGCGTCGGTGCCGCCACCGGCGGTGAACGGGACGATGGCGGTGATGGTCCGCCCTGGCTCCGGCCAGCTCTGGGCCGCCGCTGGCCCCGAACCGATCGCCGAAGCGAGCGCCGCGCCGGCAATGCCGGCCAGCAGGGTGCGTCTAGACAGTCTCATGGTCTTCCTCCCTTACGCGCTTTCGCGCTTCATATTCTGGATTTGCTAGCAGCGACTTCGTCGCGCATGGGCGGCGTCATCACCTGGTCCGAGACGTGGACGTCCCAGATGGCTGCCACCTCGCCCGCTTCGTATCGGGCCATCAGGTCCGGCAGTTGCTCGATGCGGGTGACCGTGGCGCCGTCAGCACCGAACGCCTTGCTGACACCCTCGAAATTGGGGCGTCCGAAGATAGCGTTGGCATCATCGACGCCGTCGACACGAAGCTTGTGGATCTCCGCGCCATAGGCACCGTCATCGACGCAGACGATGAGCAGCTTGATGCCGTGGCGCTGCAGCGTCTCCATCTCCTGGATGTGCATGAGCAGTCCGCCATCGCCCTCCACCAGCACCACCTTGCCGTCCTTGCGCGCGGTGGCCACCCCGATGGCAAAGCTCATCGCATTGCCGATGGCCCCGAAGGCGCGAACCGCATGATAGTTCTGAGGCGCCATGCCGCGCATGGCCGTGTGCCAATAGGCCTGGTGGGCCGATCCCGAGACCAGATGATAGTCCTTGGGGATGATCGTCTCGAGGGCCTCGAAGACACGGCGCGGATCGAGCGTGCCGTCGGTAATGGCGTAAGGCGTCGAGTCGGCGGGACCTTCGCGCAGGCGGCGTGCGACATCATCGGTTCGGATCGTGGTTAGGGGCTGATGGCCCTCGAGCCGACCGAACAGTGCCTCCCCGGCAAGCCTCGCGTCGGCACGGAGCATTGTGTGGGCGACCACGAGCCCTTCCTTCAGCGCCTGTGGCGCGATGTCGACCTGCACGATTTCGGCATCCGGGAACATCCGGCCCCCATCGAGGGTGAACCGGGAGAGCTGGGCGCCAAAAGCGATGACGAGATCCGCATCGCGCGCGATGGCCCGCGATGCCTCGCGCACATAGCCGCCCACGATTCCGAGCGAGAAGGGATGATGATCAAAAGCGCCCTTGGCAAGAAGCGAGGTGCCCAGGAGCGCACCCGTCCGGTCGGCCAGAGCTTCGATTACCGCAAGGGCGTCGGCTTGCACCGCACCATTTCCTGCAACAAGCACAGGATGACGGGCGGCGGCGAGCTTCTCGGCAAGCATTGCGATTGCGGCCGGATCGGGCGGCAACGCTGTGGTCGGAGACAGGAACTCCAGCGACGGCCGATAAGGCGGCAGGTTGGGTGCCTGCATCTTCTGAATATCGAGCGGCACGCCGAGGACGATCGGCATCGACTTGGTCCGCGCGAGATAAAATGCCTCGCGCACCTGGTCATGGATGCGTGCGGGGCTGTGCACGGCGATGTATTCGGCCCCGCACGCGCGCGCGAGTGGCGCCTGGTCCATTGCCTGCAGGGCCCAGGACGCGCCGAGCGACGTCTCGCCGGCAAAGCAGACCAGCGGCACATTGTTGCGCGCGGCCGTCGTCAACCCCGTCATGACCTGGGTGAAACCGGGGCCATGCGTGACCGAGCAGACGCCCGGCTTGCCGGTGGCGCTCCAGTATCCCATCGCCATCAGCACCGAACAGTGTTCGTGCCGTACGCCCACCGTGGTCATGCCAGGAAGCTGGTCCATGGCCGTCATCCAGTGCATGTTGCCATCGCCCATCAGGCCGAACTGGGTATCGACGCCTTCCGCGGCAAAGGCTTTCGCCAGACTCTCGTAGATCAGCATTATTGGTATTCTCTCCTGCCGGGCCGGGTACGCTCTAGCGCGTCGCCCTCGTTGTCGATGGGCCGCAGCGTCACTTCGATGGGGTGGAAGTCACCGAGCCGCGCGCGAATGGTCTGGCCCGGGGCGACGGGCAGCAGGCCGCATAATGAGCCGGTGGTCAGTATGGTACCGGGCGCGATCCCCTGGTCCCGCACAGTTTCGGCATAGGCGAGTGCGTAGAGGAAGGGATCGCTTGCAGCGTGACCGCCGATGCCGGAGAAACTCTCGATGCCATCCACCGATACCTGCACCGCAAGCTCGGCAAAGTTCACGCCGAGCCAGTTTCGCCGAAAAGGGCCATAGGCAAAGGCGCCGGCGTTCAGCCCATCGGCTATACGCTCGAACTGGCTGCGACGCATGAAGTCATGAAAGCGCGTGCCCACGAGATCGAAAGCTGCGCAAGCCTCTGTGGCCTCTGCCACACGGGCGGGATCATAAGAATCGGGAGACGGCAACAGCCCGTCCGGGAAGCGAAAGGCGATCTCGGCTTCAATGCCGGCGAACTGCCCGGGAGCTGCATCGAACCTCGCCGGGCTGGGTCGACATACTGCGCTAGCCAGCGTGCCCCGAAAGACGACGCCCCCAGCAAGGTTGACCTTGATCGCACCGATGTCCTGGCGCAGCGCCTCGCGAACCGCATCGTGAACGGCGTGCGCATCTTCGATGGCCTCAGGCCGGATTCGCTCCGGCAGCGCGGAGAGCCGGGTCCCGCTGCGGCCTGCTGAGATGAGCAGGCTCGCCGCTTCAGCAATCTGATCCCGAGACAAGCCCATCGATACGCCCCGACCTTTCCCGACGTGTTCAACACCGCATCGCCCTCAGCCCGGCGAGCCGGGGCGAAAAGGGAAGAACCAGTCCGGACTTTCCCTCCGGCTTGCTGGTTTCAGCAGGTGAAGCCAGTTAAGATGGAGGGGTGAGGCGTCGGTAGCCGACTTGCCGTGCTATCAGCTATAATCATTAGAGACCGACGGCGCCTCGCTGAGCACGGAAATGACGACTTCCTGCAAGATCGAAGCGATCGCCGACGAAATCGAGCTCAGCGGCCGTTCGACCGGAAAGGTGATCGCCGCCTCATAGGTCAACTCCGGCTCGACAATCGGGTCGCTCCGAAAATCACCGCGCTCCAGTTCTTCAAGGATGGAAAAGCGGGGAAGGATCGCGCCACCGATGCCGGTGCGCACGAGCCGCTTGATGATGTCGATTGAATCAACCTCGATCACGGGCTGCAGGCTGAGGCCCTTCTCCGCCGCCCCCCGCTCTATCAGCGAGCGTAGCCCATTGGCCTTCGTGGGGATCACGAGGGGAAGTTGCAGCGCTTCAGCAAGCGTCATCGCATTGCCCTCGTTGACTGCAGCGTCCGACACGCTGTGAACCAGCTCCATGCGGCTCGTGGCAAGCGGCTGGTAGACGAGATATTTGCTGGTTTCGGCTGCGGTGGACACGATGCCGAAATCCACGCGCCCCGCGATCACCCACTCATGGATGGCGTCTGACATGCCGACCATGAAGTTGATACGCACATTGGGATGAAGCTGGCGGGCGCGCAGCAGCAGGTCGGGCACCACATGGGCGCCGAGCATGGGCATCATGCCGATCGTCACGGTCCCTTCGACGACGTCGCGGTAACTGGTGACAGCCTGTCGCATTTCGTAGAGATCGTGAAAAAGCAGGCCCGCCCGACGAAGCAGTTCGCGTCCGGCGGCGGTCGCCTCGACCCCGCGGCCGTCACGCACGAATAAAGCCACGCCCAGATCGCTTTCGAGCAGCCTGATCTGTTTGCTGAGTGCCGGCTGGGCGATGTTGAGCTTGGTGGCCGCCTTGGTGAAGCTGCCCGATTCCGCAACCTGGATCAGATAGCGCAACTGCTGCAGCTTCATCATGCTTCCCTACTGGGTCCGTATCTAGCTGATAGAAAAAAAAACACCCTTCAGCCGGGCTTTCTGCCCCTCTAGCAGAGGAGGCACATTTGACGCAGGCGTCAAGATCGTAAGCTACGGACAGGGAGATGGAAATGACACTGGCGGAGAAGCTGGCGGCCCTAGGAAGGCTTGGATCGGCCACCATTCACGAGGCGCAGGGCCGCCGCGGTGCGATGGATTCGGGCATCAAGCCGATCGATCCGGGCATGCGCCTTGCGGGTCGAGCCTTTACCGTCGACAGCGAACCCGCCGACAATCTGATGCTGCACTATGCCCTGACCCGCATGCAGGCCGGGGATATTCTCGTCGTCGACGCGAAGGGCTTCATGGAGTCCGGCATCTGGGGCGATGTCATGACGGCCGGCGCGCAGGCCGTTGGCTGCGGTGGACTGATCGTCGATGGCTGTGTGCGCGACGCCCAATCGATGGTCGATTCCGGTTTCCCGGTGTTTGCGCGGGGCCTGTCGATCAAGGGCTCGGGCAAGCGGCAGGTGGGCAAGGTGCAAAAGCCGATCCTCTGCGGCGGCACGATCGTACGCCCGGGGGATATCGTGGTGGGTGACCGTGACGGCCTCGTCGTTGTGGATGCCGACGAGATCGATGAGGTCATTCGTCTCAGCCAAGCGCGCGAACAGAACGAGACGGCCCTGCGCGCTCGCCTGGCCGCGGGCGAGCGTACCTACGACATCATGGGACTCGACAAGTTCCTGCCGGACGCCGCCAAAATCTGATTGGCGCCAAAGGTATCGCAATGCCCGAAAGCCGGAACCCGTCGGCGTGGCGACCGCGAGGCCAACCCCATGGCAAAATGAGCCCCGAGTGAGCGGCGGCTGACGAATATTGGCAATTTCGGCTTGGAGCGGGTGAAGGGAATCGAACCCTCGTCGTAAGCTTGGGAAGCTTCTGCTCTACCATTGAGCTACACCCGCAACGCCCCCGTATGTGCTGCAAATCAGAAGCGGCGTCAAGACGGCCGGTTGTTGAGAAAGTTACAGCCGACAGGTCTGGCTGGCGCTAGCCGGCGATAGCACGGCCGCTAGCGTTGAAGAGGCGGATGTCCCCTTGGCGATAGTGGAGATTAAGACCTTGTGCGCTTCCCACTGCTTCCACGCCCGTCCCGCCACTTACCGCCACCGCAATCTCTCCAATCGTGGTTGACAGATAACAATACGCCCGATCGCCGAGTTGCTCAATGCCGAGAACTGTATAGCTCCCGCTGTCCAGAGTGAGCACCGAGCCGCCCTCCAGCGGGTGCAAGGAAAACGCCTCGGGCCTGAGCGCGATCGCGGCAGGCGCCTCAGATCCCCAGGCAGCGAGCGGCACATGCACACCGTTCTCGAGTACTGCCGCCCTGTCTGAGCCTTGCCCAAGCGTCTCGGTGACGTCGATAATGTTCATGCCTGGTGAGCCGATGAAAGTCGCGACGAACCGCGACGCGGGCGCACGATAGATGTCGAGCGGAGCGCCCACCTGTTCGATATGGCCGTCCTTCATCACGACGATCTGGTGGGCGAGTGTCATTGCCTCAACCTGGTCATGAGTGACAAACAGCATGGTCGCGCCCAGTTCGCGCTGCAACCTCGCGATCTCTAGCCGCATCTTCACCCGCAATTCAGCGTCGAGATTGCTAAGCGGCTCGTCGAAGAGATAGACGTCGGGCTCGCGAATGATCGCACGACCCATCGCGACGCGCTGGCGCTGGCCACCAGAGAGGTCGCGCGGCAGCCGGTCGAGATAGGGCTCGATCTGCAGCATTGCGGCTATGGCGCGCACGCGAGTGTCGATCGTCTCGGCCGCCTGCCCCGCCATGGTCAGCGGAAAAGCAAGGTTCTTGTAGACGCTCAGATGGGGATAGAGCGCATAGCTCTGGAACACCATAGCGCAGCCGCGCTGCTTGGCCGGCACGTCATTGACCCGCCGCCCGGCAATGGCGAGATCGCCGCCGGTGATCGGCTCGAGCCCTGCAATCATCCGCAAGAGCGTCGATTTCCCGCATCCCGAGGGTCCGAGCAGCACGGTCATCTTGCCCTGCGGGATGTCGAGATCGACCCCGTGCAGCACCTCGACATCGCCATAGGCCTTGCGCACCCCGCGCAGTGTAATCCCAGACATTGCATTCCTTCCGGCGAACTCGCCTTTATCCCTTGACCGATCCGGCCGTTAGCCCAGCGATCAGATAGCGCTGCATGGCCACGACGAAGATGGCGACGGGCACCAGATGCAGGCTCGCCGCCGCGAACAGCACCCCCCAGTCCACCCCGGTGACCGACCCCATCATCTCGCTCAGCGTCATTGGCGCGGTGCGCGCATTGGTCGATGAGAAGATGAAGGCAAAGAGGAACTCATTCCAGGCAAACACCGTGACGAACACCGCCGTCGCCACCATGCCTGGCGCCCCGAGCGGGAGGAGGATCCGCACCAGCGCCTGCAATGGCGACGCGCCATCCATGGTCGCCGCCTCGTCCAGTTCGCGCGGGATCTGGTCGAAGAACGCCTTCATGATCCAGGTCCCGAGGCTCACATAAAAGCTTGCGTAAAGGACGATCAGGATGATGTGCGTGTCGTTGAGCCGGACTGCGTTGATCCAGGGAAAAAGCGGCAGCGTGATCACGATGGGCGGAAACAGCCGGATGATGATCATGAAGAAGGCCGAGCCGGTCAGCAGCATGCCGCGATGGCGCGAATAGACGTAGCCCGCCAGCGAGCAGACGATCACAGTCAGCGCCGTGGCGCAGGCGGTGATGATGAGGCTGTTGCCCAGCGCTTGGAAGAACTGCGGCCACTCGTTGAACAGGCGCACGTAATTGTCGAGCGTGGGGCTGAAGGCAAAGAGCTTTGGCGGGATCGCGAAGATGTCGCGCGATGCCTTGAACGAGGAACTGACCACCAAATAGATCGGGAAGGCCGACCACAGGATCACCATGGCGAGGGCGACATGGCGCCCGACTGCGCCCAGCATGCGCGTGTTCATGTGAACATCCTCCGGTACATCGCCCTCAGGTAGAGTGCGGCGATAGCAAAGGAGAGCAGCACCATGGCCCAGCCCGTGGCCGAGGCGACGCCGAAATCATGGTAGCGGAAGGCGCTGCGATAGAGGTAGACCGCCAGCACTTCGGTCATCCGCGCCGGACCGCCTTCGGTGAGGAGCCAGACTTCCGAAAAGATGCGGAACGCAAAGATGTAGCGGAACATCACCGCGACCATGATGGCGGGCATCAGGAGCGGGATGGTTACGTGCCGGAAAATCTTCCATGGCGAGCCGCCATCGAGGTCGGCGGCCTCGTAGATGTCCTTGGGCAGCCCCAGCCGGGCAGTGTAGATGAGGATGAAGGTGAAGGGCAGGTTCTGCCAGACACTGATCAGCACGACAAGCCCTAGCGCATGGGTCGGGTTGATCGCCCATTCCACGATCGGCAGCCCCATGCCCTGTAGCGCAAGGTTGACGATGCCCGCGCTCGGGTCGAACACGTAGCGCCACATGACGATCGCCACCACCTCGCTTACCGCATAGGGCAGCAGCACGATCGCGACCATCACCTTCGTCATCGGCACGCCGCGCGCGAACAGCAGGGCGATCGCCAGCCCCAGCGCCAACTCGATGTAGACGATGAGGTTGACGATCACGAAGGTATTGAGCGAGGCTCGCCAGAAATTGCGGTCTCCCAGCAGGGTCAGGTAGTTGGCAAAGCCGACGAACTCAGCCGTGCCCCCGAAGGTCGCGCTGTGAAAGCTCAGCCAGCCCACATAGAGCGAGGGTACGAGGATGAACGCGATCAGCAGCAAATGAACCGGCGATATGAGCAGATACTGCCCGACCCTGCCGAACATGGTGTCACCCTTCCGAGCGGAGCTTTTCGACCATGTCGAAATCGAGTTCGATCCCCAGCCCCGGCCCCTGCGGCACCGGCACGAGCCCGGTCCTGGTGTCGATCGCGCCGACCGGCTCGGTGGCCAGTTGGTCGCGGAGCGCGCTCGGGAAGATCATGCTTTCAAAGATCGTGAAATTGGGCATGGCCGCCGACAGCTGCAGGTTTGCGGCCGACGAAATGGCCCCGCCGCCGCCGATATGGGGGGCATAGCCGACATTGAACGCATAGGCGAGATTGGCGATCTTGCGCGTCTCGGTGATGCCGCCCGCCCGCGTGCAATCGGGCTGGATCATGCCCACGGCGCGCGACGCGATAATCTCGCGGGCCCCGAACGTTGTGTGCTCGCTCTCGCCGGCGACGATGCGCATGGGCGAGGCCGCACGCAGCCGCTTGTAGCCGTCGATGTCCTCAGGCGCGATCGGCTCCTCGAGCCAGTAGAAATCGAGCTCGTGCAGCGCCCGCGCCACCCTGATTGCATCATCGAGGTCATAGGCGAAATTGGCGTCGGCACAGAGCTTGATGTCGCTGCGCACCATCTCGCGCACCTTGCGGCACCACGCGATTGCCTCGTCGGCCGGTGCGCCGAGCTTGGCCTTGATCATCTTGAAGCCCATGGCGGTGGCCGCCTCGATCTGCTCGGCCGCCTTCTCCTCGGCGCTCCACGAGATCGAGGAGGCATAGGCCTCCACTTCGGTACGGCCGTACGTGCCCAGCAGCCGGTGGATCGGCTGGTTCAGCGCCTTGCCCATGATGTCCCAGAGCGCGATGTCGATGGCCGAGATCGCTTCCATCATCATGCCGCCCGACTTGCCGCTATGGATGCGGAAGGCGCGCTGCCACAGCGCCTCGACGGCGAACGGGTCCTGCCCGATATAGCGCGGCGCCAGCAGGTTTTCGATCATCAGCCCGTATGATTGCGGGCAATAGCGCGCCAGCCCCTCGCCATAGCCCTTGATCCCCTCGTCGGTCGTCACCTCGACGAGGATGATCGAGATCGAGGGATAATCCCCCCACCAGGTTCTGTGCTCGCCCGGCGCGATCGGCATGGTGAGCGGGATGGCTTTGATCTCGGCGATTTTCATTCGGTTCTGGCCTGTCCAAGAATTTGCGTGGATGCGCATAAAGGGCGCAAGGAAGGGACCGGAGGCCGGCATCGGCCTCCGGGATCGTCTTTGGGGATCAGCCGGTCAGCGCGGCAGCAACGGGCGCAGCTGCGCGGCGAGATCTTCCATCGCCGCCTCGGGCTCGACGAAACCGAGCACGGCGCCCTCATAGGCCTCGCGGATCAGGTCCGCCGCGCGCGGCGCTCCGTCGAAGGCCGGCATCGGCACGCGGGCCACGGCCAGGGCGCGAGCCTCCTCGGCCGCATAGGGCAGCGTCGCGATATATTCGGGATCGGCATAGAGCGAGGCCCGGGCCGGCCCGTTGCCATTGAGCGCGGCGGTGCGCGTGGAGGCGCGCGAGGACATGTGCTTGATCAGGCTCCACGACCGTTGCTTGTCGGTCGCGTTGCGCGGGATGACGTAGCTCCAGGATTCGGTTCCCACCGGCGCAACCTCGAACTCCCCCGCCAGCTCTTCGGAAATCGGCACCGACGTCGTCTTGATGCGGCCCGGAAACTGCGACCGCTCGGGGTCGTTGAACTGCGCGTTCCGGCTCATATTGGTGATCACCATCGCCGCGCGCCCGCCCTGAATCCAGGTGCTTGCCTCTTCCTGGAGCAGCGCCGGAAATTCCCGGGGGAAGGCGCCGTCTTCGAACAGCGCGCGCAGCGCCGTGATGGCTTTAACCATGGGCGGCTCGGCCGCCGTCACCTCATAGGCGCCGTTGATGAAGTCCCCGTTCCAGGCGCGCGCCATGTGCACGATGTTGGAATAATTGTTGGGAATGACGAAGCCGACGACTGGCGTGCCGTCGTCGCGCGTATAGGTCAGCTGCCGGGCATAGTCGAGCAGTTGCTCCATGGTCTCGGGCGGCCCCGACAGGCCCCGCTCCTCGAACAATTCCTCATTGTAGTGCAGCCCCGCCGTCGCATGGCGCATGGGGATGCCCCAAAGCTCGCCGCCAGAGCTTACCGCCTCAACCATGCCGGGGAAGAAATCCTCGAAATCCTCGATCGGATCGCGCTCCATATGCGCGTTAAGTGGCTCGAACAGATTGAGCGCGGTGGGGTTGGCCCAAGTGTTGAGCATATAGGCGAGATCGATCTCGGTCGACCCAAGGCTTGCCTCGCGGAACAGCCGCTCCTGCAGCGGGCCGGTGTCGTAGGTCAGCCATTCGAGCCGTGCGTTGTTGGCGGCCGCCCATTCGGCGGTAATCGAGCCGGCCGGCCCCTCCGCCACGCCCTGATGCACCCGGTGCGACAGCACGTTGACGACGTCTTCCTGCCCGAACGCGGCGCGCGGCAGCATTCCAAGGGCGGTGAGGCCGGCGGCGCCACCCAAGAGCGCCCTGCGTGAGATAAGCATGCGTAATCCTCCCTCGCGATCCGTTTCCCTCTGGATCGCAAATGTAGTTTTATGCACACATCAGAATGCGGTCAAGCCGGTCGCGCCGCGAATTTGTGTAGTAAAACTGATTATTGCGGAATGCGCTTGTCGAGCAGCGCTTCCTTCATCGCCTGCATCCGATCGCTGATGCCGGGCCCACGCCGCACGGCCAGCGCGGTGGACAGGATGTCGACCACCGCGAAATGCGCCAGCCGCGTTGTCGTCGGGGAATAGACAAAGGTGTTTTCCACCGTGTCGACCGCGATGGTGATGTGCGAGGCCTCGGCCAGCGCCGAACCGTTCCTTGTGACCCCGATTACCGTTGCCCCGGCCTTGCGCGCCTGGGTCGCGCATTTGACGATGTCGGTCGTCTGCCCGGTGAACGAAAAACACATCGCCACGTCGCGCGAGCCGAGCCCCGTCGCCGACATGATCTGTAGGTGCGAATCGTGCTGGAATACTGCCGGCATCTCGAGAAACATGAACTTCTGCTGCGCGCCATAGGCGACGACGCTCGACGGGCCCGTACCGAAGAGGTCCACCCGATGAGCCTGCGCTAGCACCGTCACCGCCCGCTCCAACAGCGCCGCATCGAGGCTCTTGGAGAGCGTCACCAGCGCCGAGATCGTCGAATCCAGCACCTTGCGGCTGATTTCAGGCATCGGGTCGTAAGGATTGACCTCGTGATGGACATAGGGCGTGCCCGCCGCGAGATCCTCGGCGAGCCGCAGCTTGAAATCGGGAAACCCGGTGCAGCCGAGCTTTCGGCAGAGCCGGATCACCGTCGGCTCGCTGACCTTGGCATTGGCCGACAGCGTTGCGAGCGACAACTGCGTCGCCGCGCGAGGCGCCTGCAGGATGTAGTCGGCCAGCCGCAATTCGGCCGGCCCGAACCGGGGGCGCTGTTGATCGAGGTCGCTGAGCATGATGCTACCGTTTTTGTAGAACTACACGCTTATGCCCCGGCTCGATTTTGTATGCAACAGCGCCGGTAGTGGCTCGGCTGGATCACGCCATGTAGAGCCCGCCATTCACATCCAGCGCCACACCGGTGATGTAGCTGGCATAATCCGAGGCAAGGAACAACACCGAACCCGCCACGTCGGCGTCGCTCCCCACTCGCCCCATCGGCATCTGCGCAATGGCGCCGGCACGCAGGTCCGGATCGACGACACGCCCCTTGCCTTCCCAGTCGATCCAGCCTGGGCAGATCGTATTGACGGTGATCCCGAACGGGCCGCACTCGCGTGCCATGCTGCGCGAATAGGAGATCACCGCGCCCTTGGCCCCGGCATAGGCGGGCGAGGTGCCGATAAAGGCCTTGCCCGAGCGTCCCGCAACCGAGGAGATGCAGATGATCCGGCCCCAGCCGGCCGCCTTCATCGCCGGCAGCACGGCCCTCGCGGCGGCGACATAGGCGCGCACGTTGACGTCGAACACATATTCGTATTCGTCGTCGCTCAGTTGGTCGGCCGGCTTGGCGATACCGCCACCGGCATTGTTGACGAGAATGTCGATCGTACCGAACCGGGCCTGCCCCGCCTCCGCCATCGCCGCGATCGAACTTGTGTCACCGACATCGCACTGCACCAGCAGCGCCTCGGACCCGGCCGCCTCGATCTCGGCCACGGTGCGTTCACCCGCCTCGCGGTTTGATTTGTAGTTGATGACGACGCGCGCCCCGGCCTTTGCCAGTAGCAGAGCCGAGGCCCGGCCGATGCCCCGCGAGGAGCCGGTGACCATGGCGACATGGCCGGAAAGATCGATGTCGATCACGAGAAAATCCTTTGCAGATTGAGTTATTGGCGCTGGGGCAGGCGCATGCCCGTTTCCGGATCGAAGAGGTGAAGCCGATCCGGCTCGGGCGCGATGGTGATGATCTCACCCTCAGTGAACCGCCGACGCTCGCGCGACACCATGGTGACGGCCGCGTGCCCGACCTCGAGGGTCAGCAACGTTTCCGGCCCGGTGGGCTCTACCAGCGTGATCTTGGAGGGCGCGCCGCCGGGCGCCAGCATCAGATGCTCGGGTCTGATGCCGACGCTTACCCGTTGATCCTTCGCCAGCCCCTCCCCGCCCGAAAACGGAATGGCCGTGCCGTCTTCGAGCCGCAACGTGTCGACGCTCTCGATGGTCGCGGCAAAAAAGTTCATCGCTGGCGAGCCGATGAAGCCGGCAACGAAGATGTTAGCGGGCGCATCATAGAGGTCCATGGGCTGGCCCGCCTGTTCTACCCGCCCGTCGCGCAACACCACGATCTCATCGGCCATAGTCATGGCCTCCACCTGGTCATGGGTCACGTAGATCGTGGTCGTCGCCAGCCGACGATGCAGCGCCTTGATCTCCCCGCGCATTTGGACGCGCAGCTTGGCGTCGAGGTTGGAGAGCGGCTCGTCGAACAGGAACACCTGTGGATCACGCACGATGGCACGGCCCATGGCGACGCGCTGGCGCTGGCCGCCTGAAAGCTGCTTGGGCTTGCGATCCAGCAGTGCCTCGAGCCCCAGCGTGCGCGCGGCATAGCCCACCCGCTCCTCGGTCTCGGCCTTGCTGGCTTTCTTCAGCGACAGCGAAAACCCCATGTTCTCAGCGACCGTCAGATGCGGATAGAGCGCGTACGACTGGAACACCATGGCGATGTCGCGGTCCTTGGAGGGCAGCTCGTTGACGACCCGTTCCCCTATGCGCAGTTCGCCGGCACTGATCTCCTCGAGCCCCGCGATCATGCGCAGCAAGGTCGATTTCCCGCAGCCCGACGGGCCGACGAGCGCAACGAAGCTCCCATCGGCGATCTTGATGTCCACGCCGTGGATCACCTCGTGCTTGCCAAAGCTCTTGCGCATGTCGGAGATGGTGACCGAAGCCATGGATCTATTCCCTCGGGTGTTGTCGTACGCCGGCCCGTCAGGCCTTGGCGTGGATCGTCACGATGATCTTGAGCGCGGCGCCATCGGGCAGCGTGCCGACGAGCCGCACCCAGTTGCCGAAATGGGCGATCCGAGCATATCCGATAGCGTCCTTCCGGCTGGGCAGCGTCAGGCGCGTACCCTCGTCCACCCAGTGCATACCATCGGGCGAAATCTGCACCCGCGCTTCCACCCCGTCTGCCCCGCCGGCCTCGAGGGCGCGTACGAATAGGACGAGTTCCCCGGCCCAGCCGGCCTCATAGGGCTCGGTAGCGAAATCGCTGCGCCAAATCTCGTTGCGCCCGACGATCGCGCTCGTGCTTTCCCGCACCATGATCAAACCCCTTCCGACAGACAGATGCCGTCGAGATAGCCGAAGCTGCGCTTGTCGGTGTCGGTCTCGATGAAGAAGGCGAGGTTGAGCATGCACCAGAGATTCTTCATCGCCGGCAGGCGCAGCGAGTCAAAGCCCGACACGTCGAAAAAGCGGTCGTTACAACGGAAACCCGTGCAGGCCATGGTTTCGAGATCGAAGTCAAAGCAGAGATAGTGCCAGTTCACCTTGGTGGGGATTTCGTTGTAGCAGAGGCTCTGCTGGCCCTCCGCAAGATCCTCCCAGCCCTCGGGCGCGAGGTGATAGTGCGAGATCGTCTTACCCTCGGTGCCGATTGGGTTGACCGGCACGCGCTGGCGCTTGAACTGCCATTTCTGCACGTGCGCGCCGCCCTCGGCATTGAGGAACCGCACATGGGGCATCACGCGCTCGCCGCCCGCGCCGGCCCGGTCGCCCACCTGCAGGTCGAACAGGAAACCGAAGGCACGCACGTCCGTTTCCGACAGCCGCAGCGCGCTCGCTTCGGGCTTGAAGGTGAAATAGGCCTCGAGCCGGATCGGCCCGCGGCGCCGGAAGGTCAGTCGCTTGATCGACACGTTCTGCGCCCCGGCGCGCGGACGCGTCGCCAGCTTCAGTGCGTAGCTGCCATCGACCCCGCCATGCGATCCCGCATCCCAATGGCCCAGCGTAGAGAGCATGGGCGAAGTGTGCTGGCTGTAGCCGGGCAGCATGCTGTCGAGGCTGTGCTCGTAATTGCCCACCAGCTGCGTCCAGCCGCAGAAGCCGCGGTCGAAATCGTCATGCACGAGAATGCGCGGCAGCGGATCGAAGCGCCCCAGCTTCGGATCCTGGCGCTGCAGGGCTCCCGCGATGGCGGCGGCAAGCGCGGCATTGCCGTCGGGCGATGTATTGGCAGTGGACATGTCAGCCTTTCGTCGAGCCGGCGGTAAGGCCGGCGACCAGTTGTTTTTGCGCAAGGATCACGAATAGCAGCACCGGCAGCAACTGGATCGAGGTCGCGGCGAACAGCACGCCCCACTGCACGCCCTCGATCGCCCCGATCATCTCGGAGATGACGATGGGCGCGGTGCGGGCATTGGCGGTCGTGAAGATCAGCGCGAACAGATATTCGTTCCAGGAGAAGACGATGACGAACACCGCCACCGCGACCATGCCCTGCCCCGAGAGTGGCAGGATCAGCCGGCGCAGCACCTGCAGCCGGCTCGCCCCGTCGATGTGCGCCGCCTCGTCGATCTCGATCGGGATCTGGTCGATGAAGGTGCGCATCACCAGCGTGCCGAGCGACACGAAAAATGCTGCATAGAGGATGATCAGCACCAGATGCGTGTCGTTAAGGCGCAGCTGGTTGACCACCGGAAACAGCGGCAGCGTAATGACGATGGGCGGGATCAGCCGGATGAAGATGAGAAAGAACGCGCTGCTTGAGAGCACGGGATGGCGGTTGCGCGAATAGGCATAGCCCGCGATGGCGCTCGCCAGCACCGCCAGCACCGTGGCAAACACGGTGATGATCAGGCTGTTGACCAGCCCCGAAAAGAACCCGCCCCATTGCTCCCAGAGCGCGACGTAATTGCTGAATGTCGGAGTGAAGCCGAGCCGGAACGGCACCGCGAAGATCTCGCGATCGAACTTGAAGCTCGAGATGAAAATCATCGCTATGGGCAGCAGCGACCAGATGGCGATGATCGCCACCATCACCGTCTTGAACAGGGCGATGCCGAGACGCTTAGGCCGGAGCATTGGCGAACATCTCCTTGTAGATCTTGCGCAGGTAGAAGAGCGCCAGCCCGAGCGAGGCGATCACCAGCAGCCAACCGGTCGCCGAGGCGGTGCCGAACTGGTTGTAGCGGAAGGCTTCGTTATAGAGGTAGACGGCCAGCACCTCGGTCTGGCGCGCGGGCCCACCGCCCGTCATCAGCCAGACTTCCGAGAACAGCCGGAAGGCGAAGATGTAGCGGAACAGCATTGCGATCAGCATGGCCGGCACGAGGAGCGGCAGGGTTACACGGCGGAACCGCGCCCAAGGGCTGGCTCCGTCGATAGCGGCCGCTTCATAAAGCTCGCCCGGCACCGAAAGGCGCGCCGCATAGAGAATGATGAAGGTAAACGGCAGGTGCAGCCAGATGCTGAGCAGCGCCACGATGAAGAGGCCATGCGAAGGGAACACCGCCCATTCCAGCGTTGGCAGGCCAAGCGCTAACAGCGCCTGGGTGACGATGCCGATCGAGGGATCGAACAGGAACCGCCACATCACGACGGCGCTGACCTCGCTCACCGCATAGGGCGCGAGGACGACCGCCAGCAGCAGGGGGCGCGCAACGAGCCCGCTGGCGAACAGCAGCGCCATGCCGAGCCCGAGCAGCAGTTCGACGTGAACGACCACCAGCACCACCACCGCGGTATTGATCAGCGCCCGCCAGAAATACGGGTCCGACAGGACTCGCGAGTAGTTGGCCAGCCCGACGAACTGTGCCGCCTGTCCATAGGTGGAACTCTGGAAGCTGAGCCAGAGGACGTAAAGCGCCGGTATGAAGATGACGAGTGTGACGATCGCCTGCACGGGCGCAACCAGCGCCAGCGCCCCCATCAATCCCTTGCGTTCGCTCACCGTTCCGGCCTCCGGGTAAACTCACGCAGCGCATCGCGGTCAAACTCGACGCCGAGACCCGGCGTCTGCGGCACGGCGAGCATGCCGTTCTCGAGGCATCGCACGTCGCCCAGCAACGGCGTGCAAAGCGCCTGGCGCAGCGGATTGTCGAACACCATGCACTCATAGGTGCGAAAGCTCTCGGCCGCGGCCGCCAGATGCAGACTCGCTGCCGCGCAGACCGCGCCCGACCAGCCGACATGGGGCGCGTAGGCGACATTGTGCGCCGCCGCGAGTTCAGCCATACGCCAGGTCTCGGTGATGCCGCCCGAACGCGCGACGTCGGGCTGGATCAGCCCCAGCGAGCGGTCATGTAGGAATTCGAGCACGTCCGATGCGACGCTGTCACTCTCCCCTGCCGCGAGCCGGATCGGTAGCTGGCGCGCCAGCGTTCGATAGCCGTCCCGGTCTTCGGGCGCGATCGGCTCCTCGAAAAAATCATAGCCCAGATCCCAGAGCGCGAAACCCACCCGGATCGCTTCGTGCACGTCGAACGCCCAGTTGGCATCGGCGCAGAGCGCGACATCATCGGGCACGAGTCCGCGGACATAGCGCGCCCGAGCGATCGACTGCGCGGGCGTCCCGCCCAGCTTCACCTTGATCTGGCGAAATCCCGCTTCGAGTGCGCTCCCAACTTCGCGCGCCACCGTCTCGTCGTCGAGCCAGTTGATCGATGAGGCGTAGGCGGGCAGATGGGTCCGCCCCACCCCGCCGAGCAGCCGGTAGACCGGCTGGTTGAGCGCCTTGCCCGCAATGTCCCAGAGCGCGATGTCGATCGCCGCCATCGCCTCGAGCATCTGCGTGCCCGGCCGCCCGGTCAGCGCCGAGCGCATTGACCGCCAGATCGCCCGGCGGTCCATCGCATGGCACCCGATGACCCGCGGGGCGAGAATCTCGTCGATCATCAGCGCGTAGGCCGCCGATGACCTGCGGGCCAGTCCCTCGCCGATCCCGACGATGCCGTCGGCCGTCTCCACCTCCACCACGACGATGTCGAGGCTTTCCCAGTCACCCTGCGAGGTGCGCTGGGGCACAGGCAACTGAACGCGCAGCGGATGGCAGCGGATATCTGCGATCTGCAGGTTTACCGCGGGGGCCCGAATGTCCAACTTGATCCTCCCAGACGTGTCCTGCCTACTTAGCTGCTAAGTTGCCTAGTTGTAAAGTGGGCGAGAATGCGTCATGTTCACGTCATGAGCCGGAGCGCCAGATGAGCCAAGCCACCGCCACCCCGCCTGCCGACGACCTGTTCGGCCTCGAGAACGCCCAAAGCGTCAGGCTCGGGAGCATCGTCGTCGAAAAGCTGAGCCAGGCCATCCTGGACGGGCGCCTCAAGGAAGGAGACGCCCTGCCCTCGGAAAGCCGGATCGCCGCGGCGTTCGGTGTCAGCAAGCAGGTGGCCCGCGAGGCGATCCGCGACCTCGCCTCGATGGGTGTGGTGCACGTGCAGCAAGGCAAGGTCGCCCGCGTCTGCAGCCTCGATGCCGAGCCCCTAGGCCGGTTCTTCCGGTTCGCAGTACGCGGCAGTGCCAATGGCCTCTCCGAAGCGGTCGAATTGCGCCGCATTCTCGAGCCGCAGGTGGCCGCCCTAGCCGCCTCCCGGCGCACCGGGGAGCAGCTGGCACGGCTTGAATCGATCCTGGAGCGCATGCATGCCAGCCTCGGCAACGTGCCGGGCTGGATCGAAGCCGATCTCGATTTTCACGACATGCTCGGCACCATGTCGGGCAATCGCCTGCTGACCTTCCAGCTGCGCGGCCTGCGGCCCGTGATCAACGAGATCATGGAAATGTTCAATTCCCAGTCCGATCGTAGCGCCGAAGACTGGCAGCGCACCTTCGAGCGCCACCGGGTGATCCGTGAGGCAATCGCAGAGGGCGATGCCACAGCCGCCACCCAGGCCATGCTCGGCCATTTCGCCGCCGCCGACGACCGGCTGCGCGCCGTCTTTCCCGATGCGGCCCCACCAGTCGTGACGGGCAGTCACTGATCCATTCATTCAACGGGAGGAACCAATGTTGGACCAACATGCCCAGGGGGCTTCTAACGCGCCGCGTCGCCGTCTATGGCTCGAGATAGCACTGTCGACCGCACTGTTCGTCAGCACGGCGACAGTGCCGGCCATGGCACAGGAGGCCTTCACGGTCATCGGCCACGCCGTGCACCAGAGCGCCGTTACCGGGGAAGCCGGCGGCAATATCGGTGCCAATTTCGAGGCCGAGAACGGCGTACAGCTGCGCTGGCTGACCTATGGCGTAGGCCCGGTGCACGAGCAGCTGTTCCGCGAAGCCAGCCTCTCGGCTGGCTCGGTCGATGCCGCGTTCCTGCTCAACCGTTTCGCCAATGAGAACGTCGCCAACCTCTTCGAGCCGCTGGACGCCTATCTCGAAGCCGATCCCATCGAGGATTTCGAGGGCATTTCCCCCGGCATGCTCGAGGCCATGACCTATGATGGCCAGATCTACGGCATCCCCTTCCGCCACGCCACCCACGGGCTACTCTACAATACCGCCCTACTCGCCGAGCGCGGTCTCGATAGCCCGCCGGAAACCTTTGAGGAGCTGATCGAATACGCCGAACAGCTCACCTTCACCCGCGATGACGGCACCCAAGTCTACGGGCTTGTGCTGAGCGGCCAGGGGCCGTCCAACATCATCGACATCGTGCGCGCCTATGGCGGGGATTTCCTCACCGCCGATTTCGAGCTCAAGGCCGCCGAAGAGGGCATGGTGCAAGCCGTGACGCTGCTCGCCGACCTCTACCAGCGCGGCATCCTGCCCCGCGAGTCGGTGAGCTTCACCACCGAGGACGCCACCACCTTCATGCAGCAGGGCCGAGCCGCCATGGCGATCGATCCCTTCAGCCGTTATGCCGCCCTTAACGACCCCGAACGCTCCAACTTTCCTGGCCAGATCGAGGCGACGGCGGTTCCGCTCACCGCATCGCTGACCGAAGACGGAACCGTCGTGCCGGTCAAGACCGAGATCTGGTCGCTGGTGATCCCGCGCAACGCGCCCAACAAGGAGCTGTCCTGGAAGTTCATCAAGCATCTCTCGACGCTCGATGCGGCCATCTCCGGCGCGGTCAACGGCAATGGCCCGACCCGCAGCGCGGCCTATCAGGATCCCCAGGTCCAGGCCGCGATCCCTTATTGGGAGGCCGAAGCCGCAGCCGTCGCCGTGGCGCGCGTACCGCTCCCCGGTTTCTCGGAATCGGCCCGTGTCGATGACATCGTCAAGGAAGAGGTCCAGGCCGTCATGCTGGGCAGCAAGACGCCCGAACAGGCCATGCAGGATGTCGTGGCGCGCGTCACCCCGCTCCTGCCCTGACCGGCACGCAATCGGAATTCGGGGGGCGGCATGGAAACCCAATGCCGCCCCTTTTTTGTACCTAGGCCGCCAGGCACGCGCCACCTCGCCCACGAAGCTTCCCGGTCGTGTTCGCGCGGTTTGATTCCTATAAGCCAGCCATCCCACCAATGCAGCCGACCAGAGGGATCGCCTCCCCAACTGACGGGTCTAGTGTGCGAGCGTCGATGTGGGACTGAACCGACATCTCGCTTCCTCCCTCTTGTCGCAGAAGACGGAGTGGGACAAATGGCGAGTGACTAAAGGATGGAGGACATCCCGGCATCGAGCGTGTAAAGCTTCAGACGCTACGTAAGTCTATAGGCAGGAAATTCTTGAACTGCGCTGGTTTCGACCCAAGCCTAAAATTTCCTCCAGTCTTACCACGGCCGTGATCACTCTTGCCGCGCGCCAAACGTATCCCTACTTAAGCCATTTACGCGAACAACATCTCGTTGCGACATTCGTCGCCGAAGCTGCTATTGAAAGTCTCGATGAAACCGTTCTGCATAGGCTTTCTCGGAGCAATGTAGGCCAGTCGATTTGCCAGTCCTTGGATCAGCGCGGGATCGCCCACTGGTGAACTCCGCGCCATCGGCTCTCACCACAATCGACGGGCCGCCACTCGGTGCATGATAGCATCGAGCTTCGCACCACCCGTCGTCCCCGGAGAGCGAGGTATCCACCGCCGAGGCGAGTCATTACTTGGCGTGATCGTCGATGACGGTCAGCACCTTTGGCCGCCGGCGATCCGTGAAAGCATCGCTGCAGAAACCAGGCTCCACCGCTGTTTGGGCTTCGTTTGGGACCGATGATCGGCCGCCATGTTCCCAAGGTACGTCTGCGACCGCCTTGTTTGCGCGCCTGCAGCTTCTCTTCCGCAATGTAGCCGCCTGAGCATCATGATGTTCATCTTACGCCGCAAGGCCCTTTCCTCGGCGCCGTGCCGCCCCTCCAATCCGACCGACCCACCTGTCCCCGCCCTAGCGGTGCCTGAACACGGCTGCGCGTTTTTCCTTGAAGGCGGCGCGGCCCTCGGCGGCGTCTTCGGTCGCAAAGCAGATGGTCTGCAGGTCCCGCTCGTAGACGATGGCGTCCTCGATCGACATGCCATGGGCCGCGCGCAGGTTGAGCTTAGCGGTCTCGGCCGCGATCGGCGCCCGCGACGCGATTGCGCTGCCGAGCGCCACCGCTTCTTCCATCAGCCTCTCGCGGCTTACGACCTTCGAGACCAGCCCCCAGCCGAGCGCCGTCTGCGCATCGACGGGGTCCCCCGTCATGATCATCAGCGCAGCGTTCGAGGGCCCGATGGCGTGGCTGAGATTGACCGCCATGCCACCGCCCCCGATCCATCCCAGCTTCACCTCCGGCGCCGCGAAAGAGGCGTTTTCGGACGCGATCCTGATGTCGCAGGTCATGGCCGTTTCGAGCCCGCCCCCAAACGCATAGCCATTGATCGCGGCGATCGCCGGCTTCTTGAGCCGACGCAGCGCGTCGCAATAGTCGGGCCGGTTGCGGAACGCCCAAGGCGTCTCGTAGGCGTCGAGCGTGCGGATGTCGCTGCCCGCGCAGAACGCCTTCTCGCCCGCCCCCGTCAGGATGATGCACCGCGCATCGTCGTCGGCGTTGAAGCTGGCCACCGCCGCGATGAGGCGCGCGGACATTTCAGGGGTCACGGCGTTCAGCTTTTCAGGCCGGTTGAGCGTCACGATGCGCAGAAAGCCCCGCGTCTCTATGGTCACTGTCTCGGTCATGTCTCGTTCTCCGCAGGGGCGCAAATGGCGTGCCGGTCAGGGCCGGCACATCACCATGATCTGGTTGGTGCCGTACTGGATGACCTCTTCGCTCTGGTTGAGCCCCTCGATCCCGAGGGTGACGATGCCGCGATCGCCCTTCTTGGTCAGCCGCTTCTCGGAGATGGTGAGCCGCGCGCGCAGCCGGTCGCCGACATAGACCGGCCCGGCAAACCGCCAGTTCCAGTTGAGCGCCGCCACGACGTGGAAATTGATGATGCAGCGGTTCTTGAGCGCGTCGATCAGCCCCAGCACCAGAATGCCGTGCGCCAGCCGTCCCTTGAAGCCCATCTCATGGGCGAACTGCTCGTCCACATGCACGTCCGCGAAATCGCCGGTGAGCCCGGCAAACCCGAGCACGTGATGCTCGCTGACCGTTATCGCCGGCGTCTCGTAGCTGTACCCCACCTCGAGGTCTTCGTAGTAATTGCGTTCGGACAGTTTCATTGGCTCGCCCTCCCTCATGAACTTTCACGCGGCACGAGCTCGAACCCCACATCGATGCGCGAGCTCGCCACCGCCTCCCCCCGCATGCGCGCAAGCAGCAGGTTGGCCGCCGTCCGGCCGATATCGCCCGCATGCACCGAAACGGTGGTAAGCGAGGGGACCAGATGGGCCGAAAAGTCGAAATCGCCGAAGCCGGCGATCGCGATGTCGCCCGGCACCGAAACCCCGAGCCGCACGCAATGGAGCAGCGCACCCGCGGCAAAGACGTCCGATGAGAAGAAGACGGCGTCCGCGTCGGGAAATTCGGCGAAGACGCGGTTCATCGTCTCGGCCCCGCTCGCCATGCTGAGCGGCTTTCCGGTCAGCGTCAGCACCCGCTCCCGGTCGAGCTCCAGCGCCTTGACCGCCGCGCGATAGCCGGTGAGGCGCGCCTTGGCGCGGAAGTCCCCGGCATTGGTTACCCCTGCGAAAACGATGCGCCGGTAGCCGCGGCTGACGAAATGGTCCATCACCACCCGCGCCGCCTTCACGTTGGAATGGCCGACCATCAGGTCGAGATAGGTCTCTTCCCAGTCCCAGGTCTCGACCACGGGAATCTTCGCGCCGAGGATCAGGGCCCGCGTCGCCTCGGTGTGGTGGGTGCTCGAGAGCACGAGCCCGTCCGGCCCGCGCCCCAGGAAGGAGCGCACGAGCTCCTCTTCCTTCTCGAGGTCGTACTCGTTATTGCCCAGCAGCAGCTGGTAGCCCTCTGGCACGAAGACGTCCGAAAGCGCCTGCACCGTATCCGCAAAGATCGAGGCCGAGATGGTCGGGATGATCGCGGCCACGATGCCCGAACGGTTCGACGCCATCTGGCTTGCCGCAAAATTGGGCACGTATTGCAGTTCGAGGATCGCCTCCCGCACCCGGCGGGAGACTTCGTCCCCGACGAGTTCGGGCTGCCGCAAGACGCGCGACACGGTCTGCGCCGAGACGCCCGCCCGCGTCGCCACGTCCGTCATCGTCACCCGGCTCGTGGCCGTGCGCCGCTTGCGGCGGTTGTTGGGCGTCTGGGTCTGTGACGTCACGGGAGGCCCTCCGGCTCACACCTTTTCGCTTGCGATGACGCCGGCCTTCATCAGCGCGTCGATCCGCTGCTCGTCATAGCCCAGTTCGCCCAGCACTTCTGCGCTGTGTTGTCCCACGAGCGGCGCGCCATGGCGGATCGCGCAAGGGGTGGCCGAAAACTTGTAGGGGAAGCCCGGCGTCTTGATCCGCCCTTCGGTGGGGTGGTCGTATTCGATGAGCGAGCCATTATGGGCCACCTGCGGATCCTCGAGCAAATCGGCATAGCCATAGACCGGCCCGGACCAGATATCGGCCTCGCGAAAGAGCGCCAGCCATTCGGCAGTCGTCTTGCGCAGCAGCGCCTCGCGCGTCTTGGCGATGATCAGATCCTTGCGCGCAAAGGAGTCCCGCCCGTCTTCCATCTCGAGAAATTCAGGGATATCGGCCACCCGCCCGAAGGTCTTGAGCGGCGGGAAGGCGAGCGCCACGGCACCGTCCGCGGTGTTGAACACCCCATAGGGCGCGCGGATATAGACGTGCCCGTCGGGCTCGCTGGAGCGCTCCTGGGGGATGCCGCCCACCGTATAGATCGAGAGTTCCTGCATCTGCAGCGCAATGATGGAGTCGAGCATGTTGACCTCCACCTTCTGGCCTTCGCCCGTGCGCTCCCTGTGCAGGAGCGCGGCGAGAACGCCCTCGAAAGCCGAATAGGCGGTGACCGCATCGACAAGGTAGTTCCCCGAAGGCAGCGGCGCCTCCCCCTTGCGGCCGACATTGTACATGGCCCCGCTCATGGCCTGCAGCAGCATGTCCTGGCCCGGATAGTTCACATAGGGCCCGTCCTCGCCATAGCCGGACATGGAGACGTAGATGATCTTGGGGTTGATCGCCTTGAGGCTCTCGTAATCCACCCCCAGCCGCTTGGCGACGCCGGGCCGGTAGTTCTGGATGAAGACGTCGCCGGCTTTGACGAGGTCGAACAGCACCGCCCTGCCCTCGTCGGTCTTGAGATTGACCGCGAGCGAGCGCTTGTTGCGGTTGAGCACCGTGAACGAGACGTTGATGCGCTTGCCCTCGGCCCCGCCCGCCGAGACGTGGCGCTGCCACTCCCCGGTCGTCGGCTCCACCTTGATGACGTCGGCGCCCAGATCCCCGAGCCGCTGCGCGGCAAAGGGGCCGGCCATGGCGATCGTGCAGTCGATGATCTTGTACCCGGACAAAACGGAAGACATTTGCTTTTCCATCAGAAGAGGTTGGGCAGCCACAGCACGAGCTGCGGGAAGAAGGTCAGCATCAGCAGGACAAAGAGCAGCGGCGCGTAGAAGGGGATGATCGCTCGGATCATCTGGCCGAAGCTGATTTGCGCGATGTGCTTGCAGATGAACAGGATGACGCCGAAGGGCGGCGTGAGCGACCCGATCAGCAGGTTGAGGATCATCACCACGCCGAAATGCACCGGGTCGATCCCATAGGCGGCGACCAGCGGCAGCAGGGCCGGCGTCGCGATCAGGATGATCGCCGTCGTCTCGAGGAAGAGCCCCACGATCAGCAGAGCGACGTTGAGGATCAGCAGCAGCACGAGCGGGTTATCGGTCAGGCTCTGCATGAAGGCGACGAGCATTCCGGGCAGGTTCTGCACCGAGATGAGCCAGCCGAAGGGGAAGGCCGCCGCGATGATGAAGACGAGAACGCCCGTCGTGACCGCGCTTGCCGCGAGCGTTTCGAGCAGCCCGCGCACGGTGAGCGCCTTGTTGATGAACCCGAGGATCGCGGCATAAAGCACGATCAGCGCGCCGAGCTCGGTCGGGGTCGCGACGCCGGTCAGCATGCCGAGGACGAGCAGCACCGGGGCCGCCAGCGCCGGCAGGGCCCGAAGGAACGTCCGCAGCAATTCGCTGCGTTCCGCGCGCGGTGCCTGCGGCGCGGTTTCGACGCCCGTGCGCACGAGGATGTAGACCATGATCATGAGGCAGAGCCCCATCAGGAGGCCCGGGATGATCCCGGCGAGAAAGAGCTGCGTCAGCGAAACCTGTGCCGTCACCGCATAGATCACCATGATCACCGATGGCGGGATGATCGGTCCGATGATCGAGGAGGCGGCGGTCACCGCGGCGGCGAAAGGCGCCGAATAGCCGCGTTCGCGCATCTGGCGGATTTCCACCGCGCCGAGACCGGCAGCATCGGCCTGGGCCACGCCCGACATGCCCGCAAAGATGATCGAAGCGGCAATGTTGACCTGCGCCAGCCCGCCCCTCAGATGCCCGACGGCGGCCGAGGCGAAGTCGAAGATGCGCTCGGAAATCCCGGCGCGGTTGAACAGGTGCCCCGCAAGCACGAAGAGCGGGATGGCCAGCAGCGGGAAGCTGTCGAGCCCGCCCGGCATGCGCTGGATCACGATCTGCTCGGGCAGGCCGGGCCCCGTGAGGATGAACATCAGGGCCGCAAAGATCATCGCGAAGGCGACGGGCACTTCAAGGGCGATTAGGACGAGGAAGACGACGAGCAGGATGCCGATCGACATGTCAGATGCCCTCCCGGGCGGCCTCGGTCACCGGCGTGCGGTCGATGAAGGTCATCGGCGTGCCCCGGACGAGCGAAATGATCTGTGCGAGCGAATAGTAGAGCAGCGTCAACGCCATGGAGATGGTCGAGACATAGAGCGGCATCGAGTAGAACCAGCTGCGGGGTACCGGGATCGGCAGGGACACCGACATGGACCGCCCTTCGATGGCCATGACGCCGGGTACCGCCAGCAAGAGCCGCCAGAGCACGAACCCCATGATGAGGAAGCCGAAGAGCCGCAGGATCCCCTGGGCCCGCACGGGCATGGCGAGCGAGAGAGCCTCGATCTTGATATGCGAGAGCCGCTTCATCCCGACCGCTGCGCCGAGGAAGACGATCCAGATGAAGGCGTAAGTCGCCGCCTCTTCCACCCAGACGAGCGGCGAGCCGAGCACATATCGGAAGACGACCTGCGCGCAGATCGAAAAGACGATCACGACGAACAGCGCCATGGCGATGCTGATCTCGATACGCTCGAGAACGCGTAGCCCCTTGCGGAAAATGTCCATTATCTGCTCCCCCGCGGGTCGTTGCCCAGAAAAGTGCGGTGGGGACATGCCCCACCGCATTCGGCCTTATTCGGCGGCCATGTCCTGCACGGCCTGCCAGAGCCCCGGCGTCCAGAGGCCATCGGCCTCGACGCGCTCGACCGCCGCCACGGCGCGTTCGCGCACCGGCGCCAGGTCGATCTCGCCGACCGTCGCGCCTTCGGCTTCCATCTTGGCGATGATCTCGCCGGTCTCCGCCTCGGCCTGCTCGCGGGCCCATGCGGTCGCCTCGACGGCCGCCTCGGTCACGAGCGTCTGCAGTTCAGGGGAGAGGCTCTGGAAATACGCCTCGTTGACGAGAATGTGGGTCGCGGTCCGGATGTGGTCGGTGCGGATCACATAGGGCGCCGCTTCATGGAAGCGCGCGGCATAGGCAGCCGAGATCGGGCCTTCGGCCGCTTCGATCACGCCCGTGCGGAGCCCGAGGAACACCTCGCCCCAGGCGACGCGGGTCGGGTTCGCGCCCAGCGTCTGCCAGAGCTCGAGATAGGTCCGGATCTCGGGCACGCGCATCTTGATGCCGTTGAAATCGTCGGCATTGTCGATGGCCTTGTTGGCAAAGGTAACGCGCGGCTGGATCGGAGCCTGCGCGAGCAGGCGCACGCCATACTCCTCGACCAGCTGCTCTGCCATGGCAGCGTAGGTGTCGGTGTCGAAGAAGGCCTGCATGTGATCGTTGGAGTGGAAGGTGAAGCCCCAGCCCAGGATCGCGTAGTCGTCGACCCAGTTCGAATACCAGCTGAGGTCGTCGCCATAGAACTGCACGGCGCCGCCCATCACCTGCTCGATCACCTGGACGTCGTTGCCCAGCTGCTCGCCTTCGATGAAGTTGAGCGTGAGCGCGCCGTCGGAGCGCTCGTTGACGAGCTCGACGAACATCCGGTTCTGCCGGTCATAGAGCGAGCCCAGCGCATCCGACCCGCCAAAGGTCGCGGTCTGCGCGACAGCAGGCAGAGCCACCGAAAAGCTGAGGGCGACCGCAATCGCGGTGCCGGTGAAGTTCAGTTTCATGATCAATCCTCCCAGGTTCAAGAACGATGTTAGCGTTCCCGTTAGCGCTAACATCACTCATTGCGCTTGGCAAGATGGATCCTGAGACCACCCTCCTCATTGCCCGGCATTCCCACAAAAAAGCCGCCCGTCCTGGGAGACGGGCGGCGGGGGAAGCCGTCAGATCAGGGCGCTAGCGGGGCCGCGCCTCGCGATAGAGCGTCCGGAGCCGTTCGATCGTGTCGGCACGGGTGATCTCGCCCTTGAGGCGGGCGTTAATGGTCTTGCCGGCCGGCTCGAAGAAGGGGATGAACCCGTCCCAGCGCGGGCGCAGATAGGCCTTGTCCAGCGTCTCGAGGGAATCGGCGAAAAAGCCCTGCGCGGCCGCGTTGACCGCCGGATCGGTCCAGGCGTTGCGGAGCCCGGGCTGGCCGCCCGCCTCGAAATAGGCCCCGGCCTGGAATTCGGGGCGGTGCAGCCAGCGCATATAGGCGACCGCCGCTTCGAGATCGCTGCAGGAGCGCGTGATCGCGCAGCCCGCGCCCCCGAGCAGCGCCCCCGCCCGCGGATCGGCGCCGGGCCCGGCGATATTGGCCGCAAGGATCGGCTTGTCGCGCCCGACCCGCGCATAGTTCGAATAGCCGAACGCGTAGGGGCAATAGACGATGTCGTCCGCCACCGACATCTCTTCATACATGTGGATCGGGTTCCAGTTGAGCGAGCGTGGATCGCTCGCCGCCACCAGCTCCTCGACATGGTCGAGTACGGTCTCGAGCAGTTCGGGCGTGAAGAACTCCGCCTCGTCCGGCCCCAGCGGTGCGCCGAGATTGGCCGCGAAGGTCAGAACGAGGCACATCGCGTCGATCGCGCAGGCGGGCGTCGCGATCTCTAGCCCGGCTGCGCGCGCCTTTTTGGCCAGCGCCAGCACCTCGGCATGGGTCTGCGGCACCGCGCTTCCGAGCCGGTCGAGCAGGTCCGGCCGGTAGGAGGCGATCTGGGCTGCCGCGTCGGTCGGGAACGCGTAGATCGCCTCGCCGAACTGGTACGAGATCGTCGACTTGCCCACCGCATTGGTTTCGAGCGCGGTAATCTCTTCTGGGGTGAACAGCGGCCGCAGATCGATCAGCGCGCCCGACCGGCCCGCATGGCCGGAAAACGGATGGTCCACGACGATGAAATCATAGGTGTCCGCCAGCCGGTCGATCGGCCCCTCGCCGAAATCGCGCAGGCTCCTGACGCTCCACTCCACCCGGATCCCCGGATGCTCTGCGGTGAAGGCGTCGGCGGTGCGGGCGAGGCAGCCATGGCCGCGCTCATGGTCCCATGCAATGCCCTTGAGGATGCGCTCGGCCATTTGGTCTCTGGTCTCCTGGTCTTGTCGGACGTGTTTAGAGTGTGTGTGGGTTCGGTTCGGCCGCGCCGGTCCAGCCGAGCCCGGCGCTCAGCGCATCGGCGGCGGCAATCACCATCTCGAGCGCCCGCTCGATCTCGGTGTGCACCGGCACCTGGCGCAGATGGGGGATGGTGATTGCGGCCAGCGGCGTGCCGGCATGGTCGAAGACCGGCCGGCTGAGATTGGTTACACCCGTCACCACGGCGCTGGCGTGCCGCTCATGGCCCACCTCGAGCGCGCGGGCGAACCGCTCCGCCATGGGCCCGCGCGCCTCGGGCAGCAGGCTCGAAAGGAACTGCTCCTGCACCCGCTCGTCGGAATGGGCGAGGATGACGATGCCCGACGAAGTCTCGAGCGCGGGAAACGTCGCCCCGATCTTGACGCTGTAGCGCATTGGCTGCGGGCTGTCGGCCTGGGCGAGAATGACGAGCTGATCCCCGTGCAGCACCCCCAGATGGCACGATTGCTCGGCCTCGACCGCGAGACGTTCGAGGATGGGAATGGCCGCCCGGATCAGCCGCTTGGTCGGCGGATGCCGGTGCGCGAGCTCGAAGAGCTTGAGCGAGAGCGCATAGCGATCGAGCAGCGCATCCTTGGTAAGGAAGTCGAGCCGCTCGAGCGCCACCACCAGCCGGTAGATCTCGCCCATCGAGCGCCCGAGCCGCGCGGCGATGTCGGTGGCGCTGAGGCCGGCCGGCTCGCTGGCGAGCAGTTCGAGGATCTCGGCGGCCTTGCTGAGCGCCGGCACCGCATAGGCGCCGGCCCGCTCGCTCGTGCGGACGCGCCCGCCCTTCCCGCCGGCCGCGTCGCTGCTCGTCTCCTCGCTCGTCATGGCCTTCTCCTAGAGATAGGCGAGGAAGGTACTGATCTGCGGGATCATGATCAGCAGCGCCGCCACCACAAGATAGGCGATGATATAGGGCCAGACCGCTTTGGCGAAATCGATGATCGAGACCCGCGTGATCGTGCAGGCGGTGAACATCACCGTGCCCACCGGCGGGGTGATGCCGCCCAGATGCGCCATCAGGACGAACACCACGCCATAATGGACCGGATCGATCCCGAGGCTCGTCACCACCGGCAGGAACATCGGCCCCAGGATCAGGATCAGCGCCGTCCCCTCGATGAAGAGCCCGGCAATGAAGATGATCGCACCGACCAGCGCTAGCATCAGGAGCGGGTTTTCGGTCGAGGCCAGCATCGCCCCGCCCACCATCTGCGGCACGCGCTCGAAGGTGAGGATCCAGCTGAACGCAGCCGAAGCGGCCAGCACCAGAAGGATCGCGGCGGTGGTGACCACGGTCGAGCGCAGCGCCGTCCAGATCTGCTTCCAGCTCGCCTCGCGATAGACCGCGATGAAAACGCCCGTATAGAGCACCGCCACCGCCGCCGCCTCTGACGGGGTGAAGATGCCGAAGCGGATCCCTACGATGATGAGGATCGGCAGCATGATAGCCGGTAGCGCGCCGAGAAAGGCCTTGCCCAGCGGCGTTTCGCGCGGCTCGTGATTGGGCGGATCCCAGCGGTTCTTCTTGGTCACGAAATAGGTGTAGATCATCAGGACCGCCGCCAGCAGCAGGCCGGGCAGGATCGCGCCGGCAAACAGCCGCCCGATCGAGGTGTCGGTGACGAAGCCGAAGAGAATGAGCCCGATCCCCGGTGGGATCATCGGCGCGATCAGCGCCGAGGTTGCTGTCAGTGCCGTCGAATAGGCCAGCGGATAGCCGCGCTTGCTCATCTCGGGCACGAGGATCTTGGCCTGCATGGCCGCATCGCCATTGGCCGAACCGGACATACCAGCAAGGAGCGTCGAGAGCAGGATGTTGGTCTGCGCCAGTCCACCGCTCATGCGCTGGGTGACGAGCGCTGCGAACGTCATCACCCGACGGGTGATGCCCGAAATGTTCATCAACTCGCCCGTGAGGATAAAGAGCGGCACCGCCAGCAGTGGGAAGCTCTGCGTCCCCGCGATCACGCGCTGCGCGAACGCCAGATCCATGATGGCAGGGTCGAGCAGCACGTAGATGACCGAGAGAGAAATCAGGATCAGCCCGATCGGCACCCCGACCACAAGCAGCACGACGAACGCGACGGCAATCAGCGCGAGCATGGCTCTAGCCCTGTTTTGCGAGCGCGAGCCGGGGCAGGCGCAATAGGTAGATGAGGGTGAGCAGGGCAAAGCCGACCGGCAGCGAGGCATAGAGCCAGCGCGCCGATATACGCATCGACGAGATCTGCATGCCCGTGCGCAGGATCAGCACGGTGCTGATGTAGGTCATGTAGGCGGCCAGCGCGATCATGAACACCTGGCGCAGCGCGATCACGGCCCGTCGCAGGCCCTCGCTCTTGATGAGGTAGAGGATGTCGAGCCCGATATGCGCCCCGTCGCGCTCGGCGACGAACAGCCCTACGAAAACGATCCAGGCAAACAGCATGGTCGATAGATCATAGGAATAGACCAGCGGCGCGCTGAACACATAGCGCATCACCACCGCATAGAAGACGAGCCCGACCATGAAGACGAGCGTCCCCACGGTCAGTACCGACACCAGCCGGTCGATCCAGAATTCGGCGCGTTCGAGGGCACGCGACCATCCCTGCGTCGGCGGGGGCACGAGCGTCTGCGGCACGACATCGGTCATGCTGAAATCCTCGGAATGGCGCCGGACCGGCGAACCGGTCCGGCGCGTTCAGTGGAGCGTTACTGCGCGATGATCTCGCGGGCGCGATCGTAGAGCCCTTCGGACCATTCGGGGAAGGCTTCGGCGATGGCGCCGGCGCGGGCGGCGAACGCCTCGCGGTCGACGTCGGAGATGATCGTCATCCCCTGCGAAGCCAGCTCCTCGATGCCACCCTCATAGCTCGCCATCGAGGCTTCCGACATGTTCTGGCAGGCCGCATCGGCCTCTTCCTGCACGATCGCCTGATATTCGGGCGACAGCGAGTTGAAGAGCGATGCGCTCATCACGAGCGGGGAAATGTCGAGCATATGGTTGGTCTGGATCAGGAAGCGCGCATGCTCCTGATGGCTCTGGTCGAGAATGGCCGACGGGGGCGCTTCGGCCGCGTCGATCACGCCCTGCGCAAGCGCGCTGTAGACTTCCGGCCACGGCATCGGGGTCGGCGCGCCCTGCATCACCTTCTCCACCATCTCGGTGTAGATGGTGACCGGCTGCACGCGGATGCTGAGGCCGGCGCTGTCATCGGGGGTGCGCACTTCGCGGTCGCGCGTATAGAGATCGCGCACGCCGAAATGGAGGTAGCAGAGCACCTTGGCGTTCGCCGCCTGCTCGGCCTGGGCCTCGAGCTCCTTGATCAGGTCGCTGGCGAGAAAGCGCTGCGCGGCCTCGAAATCGGGGTACATGAACGGATAGACGATGATCGAGAAATCGGGGACGTAGTCCGCGATCGTGCCGACGCCCACCTGCCCGATGAGATCGCCGCCCAGCGTGATCTGCTCGGTGATCTGGGCATTCTCGCCCAGCTGGCCGCTCGGATAGAGCTCGATCGTCACTTCGCCATTGGTGCGCTCGGCGACGTTGGCCGCCATGGTCTCGGCGGCGGTGTTCACGAAATGGGTCGGCGAATTCATGTGCGCGAACCGGATGGTCTGCGCACTTGCGGTGCTGGCCATTGCGGCAAGGGCGATGGCGCCTAGCGGCAGGGCGTGGGTCAGAAGCTTCATAGGATGTCCTCCCGTTGACGCACCGGACGGTTCCTCCCGCCCCGGCGCGCATTTCATATACGAAAACGCATTTTCAGATTATCACGCCCCCCGGTTGCGTCAAGAACCCAAATCCCTGCGCCCCATAAGCATGACCCGCGCGCCATCGAGATAGCGCGCGGGCCCGGCCCGTCAGGGAGGACGTCGTGTGTTTACTGGTCGACCACCGACCCGTCCTTATGGAGCCGCGTATGGATGGTGCGCGGCCGATAGGGGAATTTCTCAGCGGCGTCCGGGCGCAGCGACACCCCGATTCCCGGCTCGTCGCTGATGGTGAGGAAACCCTCCCCGTCATGCTGGCTCGCCCCGCTCAGCATCGCGTCGGTGTCGGGGCGCTTGTCGGTCACGTCCCAGGTGTCGTTGGGGAATTCCTGCAGGACGAAATTGGGCGCCGTCGCCGCGATCTGGAGGCACGCCGCCGTCGAAACGCCGCTCAGCGGGTTGTGCGGCACGACCCCGGCATGGCTCGCTTCGGCCAGCGCCGCGATCTTGCGCGCCCCCGAAATGCCCCCGACGATGCAGACGTCGGGCCGCACCAGCTGCACCGCATTGCGAGCCAGCAGCATCTGGAATTCCCAGAGCGAGGTCATCCGCTCGCCCGTCGCGATCGGGATCGCGATCTTGTCGGCCACATAGGCCATCTCGTCGAGATTGTCGGGCAGCACCGGATCCTCGATGAAGATCGGATAATAGGGCTCGATCGCCCGGCCCAGCTGCACCGCCTCATAGGGCGTCATCTGGCGGTGGATCTCGATGCAGAGATCCATTTCGGGCCCTGCGATCTTGCGGTATTCGGCGACGGTCTTGACCGCCTCGCCGACCTTCTGGGCGTGCGTCTCGAACCAGGGGATCTCCCGCCGGCTGTCGAGGAAGGGCGTCAGATGCCCGACCGCCGTAAAGCCGATCTTCTTGGCCTCCTCGATACCCGAGAACAGCTCCTCCTTGGTCTCCCCGAACACATGATAATAGGCCCGCGCCCGGTCGCGCACCTTGCCGCCGAGCAATTGGTGCACCGGGGCCTCGAAATGCTTGCCCGCAATGTCCCAGAGCGCGATGTCGATCGCGCTGATCGCCGCCATCACCGCCGAGCCGCGGAAATGGGACCAGCGGTACATGTATTGCCAGTGATGCTCGATCCGGAGCGGATCCTGGCCCAGCAGATAGTCCTTGAACCTCAGGACGGCCCCGGCGGTCGCTTCATGGAACCCCCATGCGCCGCCCTCCCCGAGCCCCACAAGGCCGTTGTCCGTCCTGATTTCAACGAAGAGATATTTGTCGACGAAGATGCTCTCGACGCTTTCGATGCGCATGGATTGTTCCTTGGAATGCCCGGACGAGGCCGGAAGCTAGTGTTCTGAAATCAGGGTGACGGCTTCGGGGTCGATCCGGACGCGGATCGCGCTGCCCGGTTCGGGCGGATTTCGCGCGGCAAGATCGGCCCGCAGGCCGAGGGTCCCGACCCTCAGCACGCAGCTGATCGTGGCGCCGAGGAACGACACCGTCTCGACCACCGCGTCGAGGCAGTTGACGCCCGTCGTGCCCTCGGGCACGCGCTCGATGCTCTCGGAGCGGACGCAGACGAGGACCGGTCCGCTCTGGCGGGCGTGATCGGGCCAGGCAAAGCCGCCCTCGAGCACGATGCCGCCCTCGAGCACGACCTCCGCCCGTCGTTGGTCGGCTCGCCGGATTTCGCCCGTGACCAGATTGGCATTGCCGATGAATTCGGCCGCGAACCGGCTTGCCGGCCGGTCATAGAGGTCGCGCGGCGAACCCATCTGCACCATCTCGCCATCCTTCATCAGGATGATCCGATCGCTCATCAGCATCGCTTCGGACTGGTCATGCGTGACGTAGAGCGAGGTCTTGCCCAGCCGCCGCTGCAGCTCCACCAGCTCGTAGCGCATGCGCTCGCGCAGCCCCGCATCGAGATTGCTGAGCGGCTCGTCGAACAGCAGGAGCCGCGGCGAGGTGACGATCGCCCGCGCCAACGCCACGCGCTGCTGCTGGCCACCGCTGAGCTCGGTGCCGTAGCGCTTGGCATAGCCCTCGAGCCCGACCGTCGAGAGCGCCTCGCCCACCTTCGCCTCGATCTGCTCGCGCGGCTCGCGCCGGGTCCGGAGCCCATAGGCGACGTTTTCGAAGACGCTCATATGCGGCCACACCGCATAGGACTGGAACACCATGTTGATGCCGCGCTTTTCGGGCGGCACCTCGAGCCCGTCCGCCGCGACGATCTCCTCGCCGATTCGGATCACCCCGGCCGAGGAGGCCTCGAGCCCGGCAATGCAGCGCAGCGTCGTCGTCTTGCCGCAGCCGCTCGGGCCGAGCAGCGAGACGAACTCGCCATCCTCCACCGTGAAGGACACGTCGCGCACGGCGGTCACCTTGCCGTAGCGGACGACCAGATCTTCTACTTTCAGTTGCGCCACTTGGAGGCTCCCTGGATGTGAGAGTTGCGCTCAGCCATTTTCGGACAGCCTGACCCGCAGCACGAACCGGCCTACGAAGATGCCGATGACGAGGATCGCGGTTTGCAGCAGCCCGATGATCGCCGCGTTCTGCACATTGCCGAATTCGAGATAGTCCCAGCTCATCACCGAAAGCACCTTGTTGCTCGGCGAGGCGAGCAGGATCGCCGCGCTGATCTCGCGCACCGAGAAGATGAAGACGAGGATCCACGCCGAGAGGATGCCGGGCCGGATGAGCCGGAAGGTGATCTGGCGCGCCGTCTGCCAGTGCGAGGCCCCGCAGAGCGCGGAGGCTTCCTCGAGCGCCTTGTCCACCTGGATGATCGAGGTGTCGGCCATCCGGTAGGCAAAGGGTACGTAGGAGGCGACGAAGGCGAAGACGATGATCCAGATCGTGCCATAGGCCGGGGTCATCAGATAGGTCCAGAAGATCCCCGTGCCGAAGACGATCCCCGGTACCGCGATCGGGAACATCGCGACATAGTCGAGGAACGCCCCGCCATGCACCTTCATGCGCCGGTTGGCATAGGCGATAGTGACGCCGAGCAGCACGCAGGCGGTCGGCGCGATGAACCCGATCAGGAGCGTGTTGAAGATCGACTGGCGCACCGCGACCGAATTCACCACCGCCTGGAAATTGGCGAGCGTGTAGCTTGCATTGGCAATCGAGGCCGAGGTGAAGCTCGTGAAGGCGACGTAAAAGAGCGCGAGATAGGGCAGGATGATCGCGAGCACCACGTAGATCGCGATGAAGGCGATGGCCAGCGCGCGCCAGCCGCGCAGGCGCACCTCGCGCATGCGGAAGCCGCGGGCCGTCACGGTGACGAAGCGCGTCGCCACCTGCGAGGCGAAGCGGTAGAACGCCACCCCGATCAGCGAAATCCAGAAGAGCAGCGTGCCGATCGCGGCGGCCCGCGCATAATCGATCGGATAGGTTGCGGTCGCCCGGTAGATGTCGACGGCGAGGAACGGCATCGACTGCGTGCCCCCGAGCGCGGCGGGGATTGAGAAGGTGCCGCAGGTCAGTACGAAGACGAAGAAGAAGGCCGAGATAATCGCCGGCCGGACGACCGGGAACGTCACCTTCATCGCCGTCTGGATCACGCCCGCCCCGTTGAGATAGGAGGCCTCCTCCATCGCCGGGTCCATACCCTTGAGCGCCGAAGAGACCGTCATGTAGGCGTAGGGCACGTTGTAGAGCGCCATGATCGCGATGATGCCGGGCGCGGTCATCACGTTCACGATCGAGCCGGAAATCCCGAAGATGTCGCGCGCCAGCACGTTGAGCAGGCCCGCATTCGGCGAGGCGAGCACGAGCCAGGCGAGCGCCCCCACGAAGGGCGAGAGATAGAGCGGCGCGATCACCGCATTTTCGAGCCCCCGCTTCCAGGGCACGTCGGTGCGCGCGATGAGCCATGCGAGCGCGATGCCCACGACGCAGGCGAGCAGCGACACGAGCATGGAGGCCCCCACCGTCACCCCCAGCGTCCTCAGATAAGGCAGCGTGGTGTAGACGAGGATCACGCTGCGCCAGGAGAACTCGGCGCCCGGATCGACGAACGTGCCGGTCCGGACCGCGCCCAGGAACATGAAGCCGATGGGCACGATGACGAGGATGGTGAGCAGGAGCCCGAGCGCCAGGGGAAGCGCCACCCCTCGGCGGCGCCTCCTCATTGCCTCGAACCCCTCACCCATCCCGGCCGGTGCGGCGGGGGTGGCGAGGGTCATGGTCTGCCTCAGCGCCCGAAGATCGCGTTCCACTCGCCGATGATCGGCTTGGCCGGATCGACATAGGCGGGATCGGAGAGGTAATCGAGGTAGAGTTCTTCGGGATCGGCGTACCAGTCTTCCTGGTACCAGTCCGCACCCGCTTCCTTGCGCGGATCGACCGTGTCCTCGCGCGCCGACATGACGCCCGCATATTTGAACCACTCGGCCTGCCCCTCGGGGCTCGTCGCCCATTCCTGGAAGAGCCGCGCCGCATTGGGATGGGGTGCGTTCTCGGAGATGGTCTGGACGGTCAGATTGGCCGGGGTCGGGCTCGGGAACACCCAGCGTACGGGGGCGCCGCGCAGGTAGAAGCTGCCCATGTCGCTCTGGGACGCCTGGTCGACGATGGCATGTTCGCCCGCGGCCATCCGGTCATACATCGGCGCCTTGCTCTCATAGACCTGCGGGTTGAGCTCGGCCATCTGCTCGAGGAATTCGGGCCCGAACTGGTCGCGCTCGCCCCCGAGGAACATGTAGACGTAGGAGTACGAGCTGCCGCCCGACGCGGGCGTACCGGTCGCGAAGCGCCCCGCCCAGCGCGGATCGGTCAGCACGCTCCAATCGGCCTCGCGCAGCATGGCGTCTTCTTCCTCGGTCACCTGGTCTGCGTTCCAGGCGATACCCATGGCGTTGACGAAGACGGTGTACCACACCCCCTCCTTCTTCATCGTCGGGCGGATGCCGGCGGCCGATGGCGGGGTATAGTCGGCGATCAGGCCCTCCTCGTCGGCGGCCTCGATCAATACGGTGTCGGTGATCTGGATGACGTCGGCGATGTGCTGGCCCACGCGCTCCTCGGTCAGCCAGCGCTCCCAGAGCGGGTAGCTCGGGCCGCGGACGTTCTGGGTGGGAATGCCGTATTTCTCGGTGAAGGCGGCCGTCCAGTTGTTCGTCAGGTCGATCGGCGAGGTGTGGTAATAGGTCAGCGTGCCCTCGGCCTGCGCGGCCGCGATCAGCTCCTCGCTCGCCCCCTCCTGGGCCAGCGCCGGCATCGCGGCGCCGAGCGCGATCAGCGCCACGCCGAGCCCTGCGGCCCGCGCCAGAAGCGTGCGGCGCGTCTGCGGTCCGGCCACCCCGGTCTCGTTGGAATGCGTCATCATGGGTCTCCTCCCAAATCTCGTCCCGTCGCCCGGGTCCGATCGCCCGGCGCGACGCGTCGTACATTTGCGCAAAGATCAGTGATCGTCAACGCCACATTTGCGCAAACCTGTGCTATCGTGCCAAACGAGCCATTAGACCTTTGGAGAATGCCATGGCCGCCGACGCGCCGACGCCGCTCAACGAACCGACCTATCTGCGAGTGAAGCGCGCCATCATCGCCGATCTCGTCGCGGGCGTGCTCCAGCCGGGCATGGACGTGACCATCGAGAGCCTCACCTCACGCTATGCGGTCAGCAACATGCCGATCCGCGAGGCCCTGCGGCAGCTCGAGGGCGAGGGCATATTGATCTCGCTCGCGCATCGCGGCTTCAAGATCGAGGCCCTGACCGAGGACTACATCCGCAACATCTACGACATCCGCGTCGGCATCGAATCCATGCTCGCCACCCGCGCCGTCGAGCGCGCGACCGATGCCGACATCGCCGATCTGCGCACCATCCACACCGATCTCTGCGCGCTCATTCGCTCGGGCAAGCCGATGGTCGCGACCCATGAAAACGTGCATTTCCACAACCGCATCTACCGGCTCGCCGGCAACCGGCAGGCCGAGATGATCCTCGAGGGGCGCACGCGCGTCGTGCGCACAGTCGGCGACAGTCTCGGGGGCTACATCCCGGCCGTCTACGACACCGTCATCGCCGAGCATGAGGACATCGTCCGCGCCTTCGAGCGGCGCGATGCGGAGGGCGCGGGCCGGGCCGTCTTCGACCATGTGACCGCAGCGCGCGACCGGCTGTTGAAGCGCATGGCCGACGGCCATGTCTTTACCGAGGGCGCCGCGCCCCTCCCCCCGCGCCGAAAGCCGCCGCTAGGCCACGGCGCCTGCCGAGAACCGCGCAAAGCTCGCTCTGTCCGCATAGGATGATTGCGTTCCCGGCCGCGTCACCGAAAGCGCGGCATAGCGGCTCGCCGCCGCAAGCGCCGTTTCGAGCGGGCTTCCCGAAACGAGGAAATGGGCGAAGGCCCCGATGAACGCGTCGCCCGCCCCCGTCGTGTCGAGCGCCGTGACCGGCACCGGGGCGATTACCGCGACGCCTTCGGGCCCGACGAGCCGCGCCCCGCGCGCGCCCAGCGTCACCACCACCCGCCCGACCCCGCGCGCCAGCAGCCCGTTGGCCGAATCGATCACGTCGATCTCGGCGTCGGGCGCAAGGCCGGAGAGAATGGCGAGTTCGCTCTGGTTGAGCACGAGGTGGTCGACGAGCCCGAGCATGCCCTCGGGCAGCGGAGCATCCGGCGCGGGCGCCGGGTTCAGCAGCGTCGCAACCCCGGCCTTCCGCGCCATTTCGAGCCCGGCGAGCACCGTCTCGGTGCGGATCTCGAGCTGGAAGATCGCAAGCGCCGCGCCTTCGACGAGCCCGCGCGCCGGCAGGAGATCCTTGGGCAGCAGATGCGCATTCGCGCCCGGCGCGATCAGGATGCGGTTTTCCCCGCCCGGCTCGACGAGGATCGGCGCGACCCCGCTCGCCACCCCCGGCACCCGCACAACATGGGTCGCATCGATCCCGTGCCGGGCAAAATTGGCGAGCGTGCCGGTGGCGAAATCATCATCGCCCACCCGCCCGATCATTGCGACCTCAGAGCCCAGCAGCGCCGCCGCCACCGCCTGGTTGGCGCCCTTGCCGCCGAACCCGCTCTGGAAGCGCTCGGCCTCCAGCGTCTCGCCCCGCTCCGGCATGCGCCGCGCATAGGTCACGAGATCGATCATGTTGCTGCCGATGACGACGATCCGCCCAGCCATGTCCCTCTGCTCCCGCCTCAGGTCCAGCGCTCGCGCACGCGCGCCTCGAGCGAGACGACGAGCACGAAGAGCGTCACCGACCCGATTGTCGCGCAGACGCTGGCCCCGAGCGCGCGCTCGGTGTTGAAGGCCTGGCTCGCCGCATGCAGCATCTGCCCCAGCCCGCTCGTGCCCATCAGGAATTCGGCGACCATCGCCCCGAGAATGGCATTGGCGCTCGCAAGGCGCAGCGCCACCGTCCAGTTCGGCAGCGCCGAGGGCAGCGCCAGGTGAAAGAGCCGCTGGTGCTTTTTCGCCCCGAACACTGAGAAGAGGTCCGCGCTCCCCGCCGGCAGCAGCTTCAGCCCCGAACCGGTGAAGACGAAGAACGGAAAAAAGGAGAGGATGGCGACGATCGCCAGCACGGTTTCGGTGCCATAGCCCAGCATCCGCGCCAGAACCGGGATCATCGCGACCACCGGGATCGAGGAGAAGATGAGCCCGATCGGGGTAAGGAGCCCGTTGAGGATCCGCGAGGACCAGGCGAGCACCGCGATGGTCGTTCCCGCAATCATCCCGAGCACCAGCCCGCCCATCGCCACCCAGGCGGTCTGCATGAAGTTCTGGAGGTACAGTCCGGGATTGGCCCAGATGTCGGCGAACACCGCCCAGGGCCGGGGCATGACGATGACGTTGAAATCGTTGAGGACGACCAGCGCTTCCCAGAGCACGAGGATGAGCGCGATGCCCCAGAAATTGAGGAGCGTCCGCCCGATCCGGCCGACTAGCGAGGGCCGCGCGGGCCCGTTGGCGGTTGCGGACTGGCTCATCTGTAGCGCTCGTGCACGATGCGTTCGAGAAGGGTCATTGCCGAAAAGAGCACGAGCGATGTCGTTGCCGCCAGCACCACGACGCTCCAGAGCAGCGGGATCTGGAAATTCTGCATGGCATTGACGATGAGGATGCCGAGCCCCCGCGGCGCGCCGAACCATTCCCCGATGATCGCGCCGATCAGCGCGGCCGGCACCGCAAGCTTCATGCCGCTGACGATGCCGGGAAAAGCCGCCGGCAGGTCGACATGGAAGAAACGCTTGGTGCCCGAAGCGCCGAGCGCCGCCATCAGGTCACGCTGGGTCTGGCTCGAGGACGCGAACCCCGAGGCGCCCGCGACATAGAAGACGAAGAAGGCGTTGAGCGCGGCCAGCGCCGTCGGCGCCGCCTCGCGGCTCAAAAGCACGATGAAGATCGGCGCGAGCGCAATCGAGGGAATGGCGTGGATCACGGCCGTCGCCCGGTCCGTGCCGGGGCGCAGCACCGGCAGGATCTGCCCCAGCATCGCGAAGGCCAGCCCCGCGAGCCCGCCGATCAGATAGCCGAGCCCGGCCGAGCCGAGCGTCGCCGTCAACGCGCGCGAAAAGAGCGCCTGGCGCGAAGGATCGAAGAGAAACGCCATGACGCTCGAAAAGGGCGGCCAGGTCATGCCCACGAGCCGGTTCTGCCCGATCACCTCCCAGGCGCCGAGCATCAGCGCGACCCCGAGTGCGCCCAGCAGCGCCGATTGGGTCCGCTCCCCGCTCAATGGCCCGCTCCGTCCGTGGGGTGAAGCGTTTCGGTCAGTTCGTCCACCAGCTGATGGAACTGGGCCGTCCGCATCACATCGGGGTGCCGCGGGCGCGCGAAGGGCACTTCGAGCGTGCGCACCACTTTGCCCGGCCGTCCGCTGAGCACGATCACGCGGTCGGCGAGGAACAGCGCCTCCTCCACCGCATGGGTGACGAGCAGCGTCGAGATCCGGCTTTCCGACCAGATGCGCTGGAGCTCCACATTCATCTGCCGACGCGTCACCGCGTCGAGCGCCCCGAAGGGTTCGTCGAGCAGCAGGATTTCAGGCTCGAGCACCAGCGAACGCGCGATCGCCACGCGCTGGCGCATGCCGCCCGAAAGCTGCTTTGGCCGTGCCGCCTCGAAGCCCGCGAGCCCCACGAGATTGATCAGCCCCTGCACCCGCTCGCGCATCACCGGCCGTCCGGCAATGCGGAAGGGCAGCTCGATATTCTGGCGCACCGTCAGCCAGGGCAGCAGCGCATGCTCCTGAAACGCGATGCCGAGCCGGTGCGCCTTCACCAGCTCCTCGGGCGCCCGCCCCTCGACCGCGACCGCGCCCGAACTCGGCGCTTCGAGCCCGGCGACGAGCCGCAGGAGCGTGCTCTTGCCGCAGCCGCTGGGACCGAGCAGCGCGACGAACTCGCCCTTCCCCACCGACAGGCTCGTATCGGTCAGGGCCGTCAGCGTCTTGCCGTCCGGCAGACGGAAGCTCTTGGTGACGCCCCGGAAGTCGATGGCCGGTGCGGCCGTTCTGTCTGTCATGCAACCAGCGCCTCGAAGCGCGCCATGAGTTCGGGCCCGCGCGCGGCAAGCCGTGCCTTGATCGCGTCGGTGTCGACGGTGAGGAATTCGCGTTCCTTCATCACGAGCTTGCCATCGACGATTACGCTGCGCACGTCGCGCCCCACCACCATGCTCGAGACCGCAAACAGCGGATCGAGGATGGGCTGCTGGTCCATCTGGGTCGTGTCGACGAGGAGGATGTCGGCCCGCTTGCCCGTTTCGAGGCTGCCGAGCTCGTCGGCGAGCCCCAGCGCCCGCGCGCCGCCGCGGGTGGCGATGGCGAGCAGTTCCTCGCTCGAAATGGCCGTGCGCATGTGCCAGGGCGTCCCCGCCAGCGCCTGCTGGCCGATCCGCGTCACATGCGCCACCTGGAAGATGTCGAGCGGGCCCCACGCCGCCGCCCCGTCGGTGCCGAGCCCGATGTCGATGCCCTTGCGCCACATCTCGAGCAGCCGCGGCGCCCCGATCGAATAATTGTTGAACCCGCAATGGCAGGCCGAGGGCCGGTGCTTGACGTAGAGATCGACCTCGTCGGGCGAGAGCAGCACCGAATGCGCGCAATGGAGGTGATGGTCGAGCACGCCCAGATCGGCGAGATATTCGGTCGGGCGCTTGCCGAAATGCTCGAGCGCATAGTCGATCTCATAGGCCCCTTCGCAGAGGTGGGTATGGATCTTGACGTCGAGCTCGTGCGCCGCCGCCGACATGGATTTGATGAGCTCGGGCGAACAGACGATAATCTGGCGCAGCCCCAGCCACGCCTTCACCCGGTCCTGCCCCGCCCAGCGATTGACCAGCTCGACGTTCCGGTCATAAGCCTGCTGTGTGTTCATCATCATCGAGGCGGGCACGGTCGCGCCGATCCCCGAGGTCTGGTCGACCGTCGAGAGCGCGATGAAGCCGCGAATGCCGACCTCGAGTGCCGCCTCGCCCATCGCGTCCGGATGCGGTCCGCCGGCTTCGGCAAAGCAGGTCGTCCCTACGCTGATCATGTTGGTATAGGCGACGAGCCCGGAGAGCTCGACATCCTCGGGCGTCAGCATGCCCTCGAAGGGGATGTAATAATTCTTCCAGATCGGGATCTTGAGCGCGCGCTTGCGCTGCATTTCGAAGATCTTGCCGCGCAGCAATTGCTGGGCGGTATGCATGTGCCCGTCGATCAGCCCGGGCATGGCGATCCGGTCGCTGCCATCGACCCGCGTTTCGGGAGTGAACCTGCCCGTCGCATCGTCCGCCTTGCCCATCCAGACGATCCGGCCGCCCTTGATGGCGATGGCGCCGTTCCTGATGATCGTGCCCGCATCGTCGAGGGTGACGACGTCGCACCCGGTAACGAGAATGTCGACGGGTTCTGGGGCGGCGTTGGCGGGATCGGTCACTGATGGTCCTCGAAAAATTGCGTCGAAAGGAAAGACCGGGGCGCTTGAACGCCCCGGTCGAGGGGCCTTAGAGGCTCGCCTGGGCCTCGGCGAGCAGGCTCATGTCGTAGATGTCCTCGAGCGAAGCGGGCAGCTCGCGCTCCTGGGCACGGGCGACGTCGTACATCGGGCCCGTCACCATGGCCTCGTCGAGCCAGAACATGCCCTTGCCGTCCGGCGCTTCGACATAGGGGATCTGCAGTTCGTTCTGCCGGATCTGCTGGTTGAGGTCGAGCCCCAGGTCTGCGCCGTATTTCTCGACGACGAGCCGGGCCGCATATTCGGGATCCTCGGCATTGGTCTGCCAGCCGCGCAGCAGCGCGCGCAGATAGCGCACCAGTTCGTCGCGAC
This sequence comes from Arsenicitalea aurantiaca, assembly GCF_003994485.1. Lineage (GTDB taxonomy): Bacteria > Pseudomonadota > Alphaproteobacteria > Rhizobiales > Devosiaceae > Arsenicitalea > Arsenicitalea aurantiaca. Next base: position 411,588 of record NZ_RZNJ01000001.1, on the reverse strand, counting down.
GGCTTTCGAGCGTTGCCCGCTCGGTGACGAAGATGACGCCCGGCTGCACATAGCCGAGGTCGGCCAGCAGCGTCACGATGAAGTCCTCGCCCGCAACCATGCCCATCTGCTCGAGCGTGATCGGCTGGTTGGTGACGAAGGCCATGTAGACGTCGCCATCGCCCGCAATCAGCGGCTCGGGCGAGAAGCCCGACGGCACGAAGGTGTAATCGTCCTCGAGCCCGTTGAGCGCAAAGATCGTCTCGATGATCTGGCGGTCCGATTCGACCTGCGCGAGGATCCGGGCGCCCACGAGGTCGCTTGCCTGCCGGATCGGCCGGCCCGGCAGCGAGATGACGCCCGCCGGATTGACCGGAAAGTTCGCCCCGATCATCACGAAATCATTGCCGCGCGCCCGCGCGTCGAGCAGCGGCAGCCACTGGCCGTGCGCAACCTGGGCATTGCCCGTTGCGAGGGTCACGAGCGATTGTGGCGCGTTCGGGCCGCCCGGCAGGTGCTCGGCGTCGATCCCCTCCTCGGCGAAATACCCGTTCTCGAGCGCGATCCAGTGGCCCGCATACTGCACGTTCGGCACCCAGCCGAAGGCGGTGGTGATGCTCGTCCGCTCCTGCGCGAAGGCGCCTGAACCGAAAAACGGCATCATGCCGAGGGCCGCACCGGCCCCGGCGACGAAGTGACGGCGAGAAATCAGCAGGTTTTGTGTCATGGTCCCTTCCTTCCGGCCCGTCACGCGGACGGGCACCAAAGCCCCAACAGAAACTTCTGTTACACAAAACTCTAGCACATGTTACAAATGTATCAACGGAGAAAGAGTCGATGACGTCCCTTCATGCCCGGCCCGCCGAAAGCGGGAGCGTCTCGGGCACCATTCCCGAGCGGATATCGCGCGCCTATCCCCAGTTCAGCGGGGCGCTGAGGGCGTTCGCAGACTATGTGCTGGCCGAGCCGGTCGAGGTCGCGCGCACCTCGATCCATGGGGCGGTGCAGAGCGTCGGGGTTTCGGTCGCCACCGCCAACCGCTTTGCGCGCGCCATCGGCTTCAAGGGTTATGCCGAGTTCCGCGCCGAGCTCATCAGCGGCTTTTCCTCGGCCTTCGCGCCGGTCGAAAAGCTCAAGAACGAGATCTCCCGCCAGTCCACCAGCGCCGAGATCATTGCCGCCTCCATCAGCCAGGACCTCGCCAATCTCGAGGCAACGCGGCAGAATCTGCGCGCCGAAACCTGCACGGAGGCGGTCGACCTCATCCTCCGGGCCGAGCGCATCTACGTCGTGGGCATCGACAATTCGGCTCATCTGGCGGGGCTCCTCGCCAGCGGGCTCGGGCGCTACCGGCCCAATGTGCGCAGCCTCTCGAGCGCCGATGGCGCGTTCGGGGCGAGCCGCCAGCTCTTTCGCTACGGGCCGGCCGACCTCGTCATCACCATCGCCTTCCCCCGCTATTTCCGCGATGCGGTCGAACTCTCGCGCTTCGTCAAGGATCGCGGCGTGCCGCTGATCGCCATCACCGACGGCCCCGCTTCCCCCATCGCGGCGCTGACCGAGACCGTCCTCTACGCCCGCGCCGAGCGCCAGCTCGCCTCGACCTCGAACGCCAGCGTGCTCGCGCTCCTCGAAGGGCTGGTGGGCGCCGTCGCGCACCGTTCGCCGCGCTCGGTCGAGATCGAGCAGCAGTTCGCAAGCTTCGCGCTGCCCTGGCTCGAGCCCGAGCATCCCGGCCAGCGCAAGCCGCGCGCCAGCAAGCCCGCCGCTACGAAGCCGAAGTCACCCCTCGCCGCCGGACGCCGCCCCGTGCCCGTCCGCAAGCTCAAGAAGACGCCGAAATAGGCGATGAAAGGACCATGATGATCATTCTGGACTGCGACCCCGGCCTCGACGATGCGGTGGCCATCATGCTGCTGCTCTCGGCCCCGGGCATCGAGGTCGCCGGCATCACCACCGTCGCGGGCAATGTCGAACTGCACCAGACCCAGTGGAACACCCGCGGCATCCTCGATCGCGCCCCGCGCCGGGTCCCGGTCTATGCCGGCTGCCCACGCCCGCTCGCCGTGCCGCACGTGCACGCCAAGCACATTCATGGCGACACCGGCATTGCCGGGGTGCGCTTCGAGGCCGTCGAGACCCCGCTCGAAAAGGAGCACGCGGTCGACTTCCTCATCCGCACGCTTTCTGACGCGCCCGAGCGCAGCGTCACGCTCTGCTTTGTCGGCCCGCTGACCAATCTTGCCGTCGTTCTCGTCAAGGCGCCCGAGCTGGCACTGAAGGTCGAGCGCCTCGTCCTCATGGGCGGCGCCATCGGGCTCGGCAACACCACGCCCGCCGCCGAATACAACATCTATGCCGACCCCCATGCCGCGCGGGTCGTCTTCGAGGCCGATTTCGAGCGCGTCGTCCTGCCGCTCGACACTACGTCGACCGTGCTCGTCGACACCGCGCTCGCCGAGCGCGTTGCGAAGATCGGCACGCCGGGCGCCGATTTCCTCGCCCCGCTCCTGGCGCTCCCCGTCGCCCATCCGCGCTTTGCCGGCAAGGGCCGGCCCATGCACGACATGTGCGCGGTCGGCTACTGCCTCTGGCCCGAACTCTTTTCGGGCCGGCAGTGCAATGTCACGATCGACTGCTCCGAAGGCCCCTCGCGCGGCCGCACCATCATCGATTACTGGGGCAACAAGCGCGAACCCAATGCCCTCGTCATCGACCAGGTCGACATCGAGGGCTTTCTCACCCGCTTCCATGACACGCTCGCGGGAGCGGCCTCATGATCCGCGTCTACATCGCCGGCCCCGAGGTCTTCCTGCCCGAGGGCTTCGCGCAGGTCGAAAGAAAGCGCGCGCTCTGCCGGCAATACGGCATGGAGCCGAGCGCGCGTCAGGGCGATTTCCTGAAGTATGAGGGCGGCGACAAATTCACCTTCGGCACCATGATCAGTCGCCACAATGAAGAGCTGATGGACGCCTCCGACATCGTCATCGCCAACCTCACCCCCTTCCGCGGTGTCAGCGCCGATCCGGGCACGGTCTACGAGCTCGGCTACATGGTCGCGCGCGGCGCCAAGGCCTTCGGCTACACCAACACCGCCCGCCCCTACGCCACCCGCGTCGCCGAGGACCATTATGGCGGCGACACGCGGACCGCCGAGACCGGCCGGCTCGTCGGCCCGGACGGGCTGATGATCGAGAACCACGAGATGATCGACAATCTGATGATCGATGGCGGCATCGCAAGGAGCGGCGGCTTCGTCATCCGCCACGAAGCGCCGCCCAAGGCCCGCCTCACCGACCTCACGGCCTACGAAGCCTGCCTCGCCCGCATCGCCGAAACCCTTCTCGGGCGCTGATCGTCCATGGCCCGGGCGGCCCCCCGGGCGATCACCGCCGCAAGCTGCGGCTGACGCGGCGGGCGAGTTCGGCGAGGAGGGCGCCGCCAAGGCCGCCGAGCACGGCGCCGGCTGTGCTGTAGTGAAAGTCGATCCACTGCCCCTCGCGCCCCGGAACGACGAGCTGCACCAGTTCGAGCACGCCCGCGAGCGCCGAAAGCCCGGCAATTAGCGCCACCCGCGCGCCCATGCCCTTGAGCAGCAGCGCGAACCAGAACGCCACCGCGCCATAGGCGAGCAGATGCTCGTGCACCGCCCGCAGCGGCGTCTGCGGCCGCGCGCCGCCGGGAATGAGCGACACCACGATGATGATGAGGACGAGCAGCAGGGAAAGCTGCAGGAGGCGCTTGCGGATCATCCTTGCCTTATGGCCCGCGATCGGACCGGCCGTCGAGCCTGCCGCCCACTTTTGGGCAACACCTCATTCGAAAATCGGCGCTTTATCGAAACACTCCAACTCACCATGCTTGCTCCGGAAAACGACCGCCCCGGGATTGCCCGGGCCGGTAGAGAGGCCACAAGAAGAGGTAAGGGACAATGGTCGCCGAATTCAGGCAGGGCGGATATCGGTTCATTCCGGGCGTGTTTCAGTATTCGGCCGGGGTCGAAGCCCTGCCCGGCTTCGAAATCGAGCGCGTGCGCTTCTCGCGTCCGGTGGCGCTCGAAGCCGGCTTTGGGCTGATCGAGCGCGTCCTTGCCGATGAAGGCGTGCCCGGCACCGCCTTCTGCGCGTGCGAACTCCGCTCGCCGGCCCCCTTCACCGAAGATGGGTTTGCCGCCTTCAACACGCTCTATGTCGACGGGCTGAAACGGCTCGGGCTCATGGCCGGCGCGGACAATCCCGTCGCCCGCTCCAATGTCTGCCCTGCAGTCCTGCCGCCCGCAGAACCCTCCTTCCATGCCTTCTGCTTCGCCCGCCCGAGCCAGACCGATGAGCGCACCTTCGTCATCGCGGGCAGCGCCGAGGTGCCCGAGGGCATGGGCAATTATCTCGACCACGCCATCGCCCGCGGAGATCTGAGCGAAGCGGGCATGGCCGCCAAGGTCGACTACGTCCTCGCCGCCATGGAAGACCGGCTCGGCGCGCTCGGCCGGGGCTGGGCCGACACCACGGGCGTGCAGGTCTATACCGTCCACGATATCCACCCCCACATCGCAGGCGCAATGATCGAGCGGATCGGCCAGCATCTGGGGCTGACCCTCCACCACAACCGGCCCCCGGTGCAGGAACTCGAATTCGAGATGGATTGCCGCCGCGTGCTGCGCGAACGCGTCCTGCCGGTCTGAGCGCCGGCCATGAAAAAGGGGGCGCGGCGGGTTACCCTTGCCGCGCCCCCTTTTGTCGTTCCTGCCGCTTAGTCTTTCGGCAGGAGCTGCAGGTCACGCAGGAAGAAGTGCTCCATCTTGGTCACCATCGGGCCTGCGGCCTCGGTCGTGCTCTTGAGCTCCTGCCATTCGGGATCGGAGCGGAAGCTGTTCCAGCCCCGCGCACGCGCCGTCTCGTCCTCCCATTCGAGGATATAGAAGAGCTTTTCCTGCCCGTCCGTCGGCTCCCACATGTTGACGAGCTTGAACCCGTGCTTGGCGAGCAGCCGCAGCGCTCCGGCCTTGAACCGGTCGTAGAGCGCGCCGCGCCGGTTGGGGATGATGTCGTAGATGCGCAGTTCGTAGATCACGGGACAGGGTCCTTTCCGGCGTCAGCCGATGGGATTGAGCAGGCTCGGCAACCAGGTCGAGGCCTGCGGAACGAAAGCGAAGAAGGCGTAGACGACGATGAGCAGCACCATGTAGGGCGTCACCGCGCGCGCAAGCCTGTGCAATTGCACGCCCCCCACGCTGCATCCGACGAAAAGGCAGAGCCCCACGGGCGGCGTGATCAGCCCGATGACGAGCCCGAACACGATCACCACGCCGAAATGGATGGGATCGAACCCGTAGGCGAGCGCCGAGGGCAGCAGCACCGGGGTCAGGATGATGATCGCGCCCGAGGTTTCGAGAAAGAGCCCCACGACGAGGAGGATCGCCATCACCATCAGGAGGAAGACCCACCGATTGTCGGTCAGCGACAGGAACATCTCGGCGATCGCCTGCGGCACGCGCTCGAAGGCCAGCACCCAGCCCAGCAGGTTCGCCCCCGCGACGATCAGCATGATGGTCGCCGAGAGGATGGCGGTGAGCCCGATCATCCTGGCCACCACGCGCAGGCCCATGGTGCGCATGGCGAGCCCCACGATCCCCGCATAGAGGACGGCCGCAACCGAGGATTCGGTGGGGGTGAACACCCCGCCCACCACCCCGCCGACGATGATCAGCGGCATGGCGAGCGCAACGAGCGCGATCCTGAGGCTGGCAAAGAACCCGGTGATCCGCGCCATCGAGCTGCCCGCCCCTTCGAGCGGCACGGCGGTGGGCGCCATGTGCCGGAAGAGATAGCGGTTGAGCGCCAGCATCGCGAAGCCCGCGACGAGCCCCGGCGTCACCCCGGCCAGGAACAGCGAGCCGATCGAGGCGCCCGAGGAAATCCCGTAGACCAGCATCGGAATGCTGGGCGGCAGCAGCGGACCCACGATCGAGCTTGCCACCGTCACCGCCGTCGCGTTCTCGCGCGAATAGCCCTGCTTGACCATGGCCGGGATCATGATCGGGCCGATCGCCGCGACGTCCGCGGTCGCAGCCCCCGTGATCCCGCCGAAAAAGAGGCTGGTCACCACATTGACCTGCGCCAGCCCCGCCCGCCAGCGCCCGACCATGTAGTTGGCGAACTGCACGAGCCGCCCGGTCAGCTGCGCCTCGTTCATCAGAAAGCCCGCGAGGATGAAGAACGGGATGCTCATCAGCACGAACTGGTCGAGCCCCGCAAAGATCCGCTGCGGCACGGTCGAAAGCGGCACGCCTCCCACGAGCACGATATAGAGCGTCGCCGCGCCCCCGAGCACGAAGGCCACCGGCACCCCGAAGACCAGTAATCCGAAAAAGAGGCTGCCCAGGAGTGTCATCACAAACCCTTCAGTGCCCGATACCGGGCCGGCCCGCGGCCATCAGAGCGCCGAGACCTGCTCGCCCGTCCGCGAGACGAACAGTGCCTCGATCGCCGCGAGCAGCAGCAGCGCCCCGCCCACCGGGATCGCGAGGTAGATCCAGCCGATCTCGATCTGCAGCGCCGGGGACAATTGCTGGCGCGCGAAATTGCGCATCGCGATCGCCCAGCCCTGATAGGCGAGCAGCCCCGCGAACGCGGCCACGAAGAGATGCACCGCCTTGCCGACGATCAGGGCGATCGGGCCCGGGAACCGCTCGACCGCCATGGTCATGGCCACATGCGCGCCCTGCCGGTAGGCGACCGCGCCGCCCACCATCGCGCTCCAGATCAGCGCATAGCGCGCCAGCTCCTCGGCGAAGGACAGGCTGTTGCCCAGGACGTAGCGAAAGAAGATCTGCGCCGAGATCGAGCCGAGCGCGACAGCCAGCAGCGTGCCGGCAAGTCCGATGCCGGCCCGTTCCAGGAGATCGCCGATCCGGCGCAAATGCGTCATGGCCTGCCCTCAGGGGGTCGCTGCAATGATCTGCTCGAGCAGATCGGTCGCCCCGATCTGTTCGGCATAGCTGTACCATACCGGTTTGACCAGTTCGATGAAGGCGTCCGCATCGACATCGGTGATGGTGATCCCCTGCGCGACGAGCTTGTCGCGGATCTCGGACATGCGCCCGGCCACCACTTCGCGCTCATAGGCGGCCGCCTCGATCATCGCCTCGGAGATGATCGTCTGCGTCTCCTCGTCGAGCCCGTCGAAGAATTCCGCGCTCATGATCACCGGGCGCGGTTCGGAGACGAACGTCATCTGCTCCCAGTCGGTCATGTAGTTGATGACCTCGCCGATGTTGAGCGTGTCGACCGACAGCACGTCGAGATGCGCGCCCTCGATAACGCCCTGCTGCAGGCCCGTATAGACCTCGGTATAGGCGGTCGGGGTGGGGTTGGCGCCCAGCGCCCGCATCGCGTCGAGCAGCACCGGGCTCTCGATCACGCGGATGCGCAGCCCCTGCAAGTCCGCCGGGGTCGAAACCGGCACGTCCACCGTCTCGATCGGGCTGTCACCCGTGCTGAACCAGGCGAGCGTCCGGAAGCCGGCCTGCTCCTCGATGCGGCGGGCCAGCTCCTCGCCGATCTCCCCGAGCGCGATCGCTTCCATATGCGTCTGCCCACGGATCAGGAACGGCACCTGCACGATGTTGTAGATCGGCGCGAGGTTCGCCATCGCGCCCGCCCCGATCCCGATCTGCACCGAGCCCTCGAGGATCGCCTCGTTGATCTCGCGCTCATTGCCCAGCTGCGCGCCGGGATAGAGCAGCACTTCGATCTCGCCGCCCGAACGCTCCTCGACCAGTTCCTTGAACCGGTTCGCGCCATCCATATAGGGGAAGGTCTCGGCCGTGATCATCGCAAAGCGCAGCGTCAGCGACTGCGCGAAGGCGGGGGCCGAAATCAGCGTGGAGCCAAGGAGTGCGGCAAGCCCGATCCCCGCAAGGCGGCGTGGCGGCCCGCTCCGGGCCTTCAGAAAATGCGTCATGGTTCGTGTCCCTCTGCTGTGCTGCCCAAAGCGGCCCACCCTCGAGCCCGAGGGTCGGGCCGTCGCGGGCTGAACGGGCGCCCCTCGCGCCCAAACTCTCAGCACCGCCTTTGGTCATGATCAACCCATGGGCAGCGTTGCGACAAGAGCCAATTTCTGTACATCTTGTTGCGTGGCGGGCAACGGAGGGGACGAGATGGAATCCGCGCTCATTCGCTATTTTCGCGAGGTCTATCGCTGCGGCTCGATCCGCGAGGCTTCGGCCAATCTCAACGTGGCGCCCTCGGCGGTCAGCCGGCAGATCATGAAGCTCGAGGACCAGCTCGGCGTCGCGCTCTTCGAGCGGCGTCCGCGCGGGGTCGCGCCCACCGAGGCCGGCGAGGTGCTGGCGCGGTTCGCCCGCGACGTCCAGCTCGACATCACCCGGCTCCATGGCGAGATCGACGCCATCAACGGGCTGCGGCGCGGCCATGTGCGCCTCCTCTCCACCGAGGGGCTCGTCTCCCACGTGCTGACCGGGCTCGTCGCGGCCTTCAGCGCCCGCTATCCGGGGATCGGCTTTTCACTCACCATCACCGGCACCGCCGGCATTGCCGAGGGCATCAAGGCGGGCGAGGCCGATATCGGCTTTGCCTTCGATGCCGAGCCCGATCCGCAGCTCGATTTCGCCCTGCAGATCCGCGACCCGCTCTGCCTCGTTACTGCGCCCGGCCATCCGCTGCTCGCGCGCGAGACACTCACCATGGCCGATCTTGCGGCCTTTCCCTTCGGGCTCCCGCAGAGCAGCTTTGCCATAAGGCGCCTCATCGACGCCGAATTTCGCCGCGAACGCATCGCACTTCAGCCGGCGATGGAGACCAATTCCATCGAGGCGCTCCGCGGGCTCGTGCGCTCGGGCATGCTGATCGCGTGCCTGCCGAGCCTGCCCATACGCGGCGAGCTCGACGCCGGCCTCCTCGTCAGCCGCCCCCTGCCGGTCGAGAGCTTCAAGCTCACCACCCACGACATCTGCGTCCTCGCCAACCGCCCCCTCCCCCCCGCCGTCGCCGCCTTCCTCACCCACACCCGCCAAACCCTCGCGCCCCCGGGATGAGGATATGAGGTCAGTCGATGTTCTCGAGATCCGCCTCAAGCTCGGCCATCTGCTCGCCACTCGCCAAGGCGATCGGCGCCGCGTCACTTCCGTTCCACACCCGGTTCATGGTCGAGCCGGCCGCCTGACGTCCCCGCTCAGTCCGGCCAGCTGAGCACGCGCGCGCTCGATTTGTCGGGGGGCGCCATGGCGTCGTCGGGGCGCGGGGCGGCGAGTGTGGCCCTGAGCCGCTCGGCGACGATCTCGGCCTCGCCCGGATGCAGATTGCACGGGTCGAGATAGAAATGGCCCCGCTCCACCTCGTGGTTACGCACGATCACCGGCGGTTCGCCCGCGGCCAGCGCCCGGGCAAGCCCATTGGCCGAAAACCCGCTCTCGGGCCTCACGAAAACGGTAAGCCGGTCGAGCGGATTGTCCGTGGGGTCGGGCACGATCTCAGCGCCGATCCCCGCCACCGGGTCGAGCACCGATTTCCAGAGCCTGAGCGCCGCGGTCTCGCGCGCGCGAATGCCCGCATTGTCGCGCGTCTCCCAGGCCTCGAGCGCCGCCATCGTCCCGGCGATCGTCTCCTTGCCCACCTTCATCGCCCGCCCGATGCCGCGGTTTTGCAGGAATGCCGCGCGCACCAGATCCTTCCTGCCCGTCACGATCCCCGAGGTCGGCCCGCCGAGGAATTTGTGCCCGCTATAGACCACGATGTCCGCCCCATCGGCGAGGAACCGCCGCAGATCGTATTCGGAGGCCGCATCGACGATCACCGGCACCCCCTTCTCGTGGCAGAGCGCGGCGAAGGCCTTGAGCGGCAGCATGCCGTACTGCACCGTATGGTGGGAGACGACGTAGAGCGCCGCCGCGGTTTTCTCGGTGATCGCCTCGCGCACGTGAAAGTCGGACGTGCCCGTCACCGCGCCGATTGCCACCACCTTGCCGCCTGCCACGCGGATCGACTGGTCGACCGGCGCACCATAATTGACCAGATGCCCCGTCTGGATCAGCACTTCGTCCCTGAGCGCGTCCGTGCGGTCCGGCAGCCGTTCGATCGCGAGCAGATTGGTCCCCGTGATCGCCCCGGCTACCGCCAGCGAGATCCCGCTCGCGCAGCAGGCGGTGATGAACCCCGCCTCCCCGCCCGTCAGCCGGGCAACCACCACGCTGGCGCGCCGCTGCAACTCGTCCATCTCGATCCACTGGCTGCCGATCTCGGCCATGGCCCTCAGCGCCTCGGGCACGATGATCGACGCGCCCAGCGCCGTCATCGTCCCCGAAACATTGATGATCGGCCTGAGCTCGAGCCGCTCGCGAATGGTGCTGTTGGCATTCTCGGGACCGTTAATCCTCATCGTCCTGCATTCCGCTTCATGGTGATTGTCGTCTCGCCAATCCAGACCCTCATCAGGTCCGGCATCATTCACCAGGCCGCCTGCCCCTGACCCCCGGAACCCCCGATCCCCGGTCGCGTTGGGGGAAAGACCTTGCTTCAGGAGAATGCGACAATGCTCAAGTTCATCGGCGGTGCCGTCGGCATCATCTTCATCATCGGGCTTCTGGTGGTCATCGGGATCTTCTCGCTGATCTTCTGACCGGCGCGCCCTAGCCTCCGAGGCGGTTGCGCAATTCGTCGAGCGTCTGCATGCAGGTCTCGATCTCCGATTTCAGCCGCCGCTTCGCCTCGGGGGTCATGGGGCTGCGCGATCCGGGCCTCATGTCGAGCTCCACCGCCCGCACCAGCCCATCGATCTCACGGCGCAGTCGCGCCAGTTCGCTCACAGCGGCCATTTCCGGCTCCTTCTTGTTTTCACGCCACTTCGAATTCGCGCAGCAGCCGCGCCGGGCGCACCCTCAGCGCGCGCGACAGCGTCAGCACGCCCAGTAGCGTCGTTACCCCGATCGCGCCGAGATCGACGAGCCCCAGCGACAGCCACCCGATGGTGAACTGCACGTCGAGCAGCACCATGGCGAGCGCCGCGGCGAGCCCGATCCCGAGCGGGGTGGCCAGAAGCGCGGCGAAACTGCCCAGGATCAGGTACTGGATCACCTGCCCGACGATCACCTCGCCCCGCGTCGCGCCCAGCACGGTGTTGATCACGGCGTCCGCCTCACGCTGGCGCCGTCCGGCCGTCAGGCTGCCGATCAGCACCAGAAGCCCGTTGCTGACCGCAAGGGCGCCCACGAGCGAGGCGGCGAACGAAAGCTGGCGGAGCGCATCGGTAATCAGTTCGAGCGTTTCCCCGATGGCGATGAAGCGCACGTCTTGGAACGTTTCGGCGAGCCTGCGCTCGACCGCCTCCTCGCGTCCGGGCACCGCCGTCACCGCCCCGAACAGGGTTGCGGGAAAGTCCTCGAGCACGCCGGGGGAGAAGGTGGCGAGAAAATCGATGCCCCCCTGCCAGGAATAGTCGCGGAAGCTCGCGATCTCGGCCGTGATCTCTTCGCCGAAAATGGTGAAGCTCAGCGTGTCCCCAAGCTCGACCCCGAGCCCGTTGCGCAGGCTGTGGTGCAGCGAAACGAGCGGCGGCCCCGCATGATCGGCGGCCCACCATGCGCCCGAGACGATGCGGGAGGTGGGCGGCAGGACGCTTCTATAGGTCAGCGGCACCTCGCCCGATGAAAGGAAGGAGGCTTCCGGCCCACGCGTCCGCACCTCGTCGGCCGCCACCCCGTCAATGGCGCTGAGCGTGCCGCGCAGCATGGGGGTGAAGGTGAAAAGGGCGATGTCGGGATCGGTGCGGGAAAGTTCGGCCAGATCCTCGACCTCGTCCGAAAAGAGGTCCGAGGCGACCAGCGTCGGCGCGTCGAACACCGAGGCGCCGAGGAATTCATTGCGCAGATTGACCTCGAGGACGAGGACGACGACCAGCATGGCCAGCGCCATCCCCACCGAGATGACGACCGAGACCGCATTGGAGCCGCGATCGGCAATGGCGCGCAGCGCATGGCGCAGGAGCCGGTTCGAAGGCTCTCCCATCCGCCGCAGCGCCCCTTGCGCCAGCCCCACCGCCGCCCTGAAGACCAGCACCGAGAGGAGGCTCGCGATCGCGAACGCACCGACGAGCCGCGGGTCGCCCGTCATCAGGATGGCGAGCCAGAGAAAGCCGATGACCGCCCCGATCATGGGCAGCACATGGACCGATCCCATAAGCCTGCGCCAGTCGATGGGCGGAATGCCGAGCCCCTTGGAGCGGAAGAGGCTGACCGGGGTGATTGTCTGGGCCTGCTGCAGCGGCAGATAGGAAAAGGCGAAAGCGGTGAGGAGCCCCACCCCGCCCGCAACGAGCAGCGGACGCGGATCGAAGCGCGCCGTGAGCGCAATGCCCACCGCCTCCCCGATCGTGGGCAGGACGAGGAGCGCCGCCACCGTCCCGACGAGAAGGCCGATCCCGACACCTACCAGCGCGAGGACCGCAACCTGCGAGAGAAAATGGATGAAGATCCGCCCTGTCCCCGAACCCATGCTCCGCAGGATCGCAATGACGTTGGCGCGCTCGGCGACATAGGCCGAAATGCTCGTCCACACGCTGACCCCGCCGATCAGCAGCGAAGCGAGCCCGACGATGACGAGGAAGCTCATGAAGAGGTCGTAATAGCGCACCATCGGCCCGAGCCCGTCGCGGGCCGAACGGACCGTCCAGCCCGGATCGTCGAGCGCGGCCTCGATCTCGGCCCGCCCGGCCTCTGCGTCCATGTTGTCGAACAGCAGCTTGTAGCGGAACCAGGTGCCGAGCCCGGGCAAGGGCGAAGTGCGGTCCGAAATCGTCTGCAGCGCCTCGATCGTGATGAGCGCGGGCATGCCGAGCCGGAAGCCGCGCACCGGCCCGTCCGGCAGGCTGCGGAACGTGCCACGGGCTTCGAAAACCGTGCCGCCGATCTCGAATTCGTCGCCGACCGAAAGCCCGAGCTGGTCGAGCAGCAACGGGTCGAGCAGCGCCCCGGGCACGCCCTCGCGCGGCGCGAGCAGCCCGGCCGGGCGCTCGCCTTCGGCAAGGTCGAGGCTCCTGACGCTGCCGAGCAGCGGATAGGCCTCGTCGACCGAAACGAGGTCGACAAAGGCGCCGAGCGCCCCGTTCTCGGCGCGCACATTGGTGTCGGTCACCTGCGCCACCTGCCCGTAGCGGGCAAAGAGCGCCAGTTCCCCGGCATCGGCGGGCCGGTCGGCGCGCGAGAGTTCGATGTCCCCGCCCATGAGGAGCGCGGTGTCCTCGTTGACTGCGCGGGTGATCGTCGCGCCCACGAGGTTCACCCCCGCAATCAGCGCGGTGCCGACCGCAAGGCAGACGACGAGCAGCGCAAAGCGCCGCAGATCGCCCCGCATGTCGAGCAGCCCGATGCGAACCGCCTTGAGCAGCCGGCCCATCAGGCCGGTTCCCGCATGTTTTCCACCAATTCCCCATTGGTCATGGTCAGCATGCGGTCGGCCCGTGCCGCCAGCGCCGGATCATGGGTGATGAGCACCACGGTCGCGCCCTGCTGGCGCGCGAGCCCGAACATGAGATCGATCACCACCGCGCCCGATTTCTGGTCGAGATTGCCCGTCGGCTCGTCCGCAAGCAGCAGCCTCGGGCGAGAGACCATGGCACGCGCAAGGCCCACCCGCTGCTGCTCGCCGCCCGAAAGCGCCGATGGCCGGTGATGGACTCGGTCCCCGAGCCCCACATCGGCCAGCGCAGCGGTGGCACGCTTGCGCGTTTCGGCAAGGCTCAGCTCAGGCGCCGCGATCTCGAGGGCGAGCCCTACATTGTCGAGCGCCGAAAGCGAGGGCACGAGGTGAAAGCTTTGAAAGACGATGCCCACATTGCGCCGCCTGAACAGCGCCAGCTGGTCCTCGCCCATGGCGGTCAGACCCTCGCCGCAGACCCGCACGGTGCCCGCCGTCGCCTTTTCGAGCCCCGCCAGCAGCATCAGCATCGAGGTTTTCCCGCTGCCCGAGGGCCCGACGATGGCGACCACCTCGCCCGGCTCCACCCGCAGATCCACCCCGCGCAGGATGTGCAGCGGTCGCCCGGCGATCTCGAGCGAATAGCCCACCCCGCGCGCATCGATGATCGGCCCGGCGCCCGCGCCCGTTTCGCTGTCGATTTTTTTCATCAGTGACATTTTTCCCCTTGCGGGCGATCACGAACAAAGGAAGCCTCCATGCGCAGCGTCACAACCTGCGGAGCGTGTCTTGTCATGGCGCGGCATTCCCCCTCTCATGCGTGGCAGCGTCACGGCCGTCACGCCCTCGGGGCGGCGGCCGGTCGACTCGGCACTGCAACCATGCAGGTAAGCCCGCGGTTTGGGAAGTGACGCCGTGACAAGGGGGATGACCAGATGACCAAACTGCTGACCAAAGGCCTTGCGACGCTCGGTGCGCTCGCGATCGCCGGAATGATGACCGCACCCGCGACGCAGGCCGGCGAAGCCGAGATCGCGCTGCTCACGAGCTATATCGGGGATTGGCGCGGCGAGGGGCGGCTCTCGGGCGGCAATCGCGGCGAGCCCTTCCGCTGCCGGCTCAACATCAACAAGGGCAACCAGGCCCGCATCAACTATGCCGGCCGCTGCAGCCTCGTGGACATGAACCTCTCGGTCAGCGGCACCATCGCCTACAACGACCAGACCCGTCGCTACGAAGCCGCGATGAGCTCCAATGCCGGCTTCACCGGCATGGCCATGGGCCGCCAGCAGGGCGACCGCATCAGCTTCGATCTGCGCGAGCAGCAGCGCGACCGCGCCGGCAGCGACGTGCGCATCGGCTCGCGCATTCTGCTTGACGGCGAGGCGATCACCGTCGATTTCGAGGTCGAGTTCAACAATTCGGGCGAGGTGCTGACCGCCTCGGTGCCCTTCCGCAAATAAGTCCGGCTCCGCCTGGCGCATCCCCCGGCGCCGGCGGGTCCCACGCCCCCAAGAAGGAAGATTTCGATGAACGAAACGACGATCGTGGCCGCCGCCGCGCTGCAGCAGGCTGTCTCGAACGCTCTGGCTGCCGCCGGCGCCGATGCCGAATCCGTCTCGACCGCCACCCGCGCCATGATGCATGCTTCGCTCCTGGGCATCGACAGCCATGGCGTCCGCCTCACCGGCCATTACTGCGCCATGATGAAAGGCGGCCGGATCAATCCCCGCCCCGTCCCGAAAATCCTCAACCGCACCGCCGCCAGCGCCATCCTCGATGCCGATGATGCGCTCGGGCATCTGGCCGGCTACCGCGCCATGGCGCTTGCCTGCGAGCTGGCCGCCGAAAGCGGCGTCGGCGCGGTCGGCGTGCGCCGCTCCTCACATCTGGGGGCCGCCGGCGCCTATGCCCTTGCGGGCGCCGAGGCCGGCTATATCGGCTTTGCGACCACCAATACCGATTCCATGGTGGCGCTCTTTGAGGGCGCCGCGCGCTTCCACGGCACCAACCCCCTTGCCTTTGCCGCGCCGGTCCCGGGCCAGAAGCCCTGGCTCTTTGACATGGCCACCTCCTCGATCCCGATGAACCGGGTGCTCCTCCACCGTTCGCTGCAAAAACCCCTCCCCGAGGGCGTCGCCGCTGACGCCAATGGCCATCCCGCAACCGATGCGGACGCCGTCGACATGGTGCTGCCCCTCGGGGGCACGGGCTATGGCTACAAGGGCGCGGGCCTCGCCGGGGTCGCCACCCTCCTCTCGGCGGTCCTCACCGGCACGACGCTCGATCCCGATTTCATTCCCATGTACGGCACGCCCGACGACAAGACCCCGCGCAATATGGGCCATTTCGTCCTCGCCCTTTCGCCCGATCATTTCGCCGGCCGCGCCGTCTACGAAAGCGGCATCCTGCGCTATCTCGATGCGCTGCGGGGCGCCCCTGCGCGCGAAGGCGGCCGCGTCATGGCCCCGGGCGACCGGGAATGGGAAACCCTCGCCCGCCGCGAGCGCGAGGGCATCCCGATCGATCCGGATACCGCCCGCTTCCTCGGCTTTGCCTGATCAGCCCTTTGTCGGCAGGCGCTCCGGCGCCTCCCGGTCGGCACCCGTGATCAGCCGGGCACCCTTGGCATAGGTCAGCCACGCCCAGAGCCAGTTGACGATCACCATGATCCGGTTGCGGAAGCCCACGAGATAGGCGACGTGCACCCCACCCCAGAGGAGCCAGGCGGGAAACCCCTTCACCGTCACCTTGCCGAACTTCCCGACCGCCGCCGCCCGGCCGATCGTCGCCATCGTGCCCCAGTCGCGATAGTGGAACTGCCCCGGATCGCGCCCCTGCCCCTCGCGCGCGGCGATCAGCCGGCCCACATGCTTGCCCTGCTGCTTGGCGACCGGCGCCAGCGCCGGCAGCGGACGCCCGTCCTCCTCATAGGCCGCCGCATCCCCGATCACGAAGATCTCGGGGCTCCCCGGCACCGAAAAATCGCGGCTGACCTTCACCTGCCCGCCCTTGGCGGTCTCGGCCCCGATCTGCCCGACGAGCGGAGAGGCGCTGACGCCCGCGCACCAGATGATCGTCTCGGCCTCGATCGCCGTCTCTCCTGCCATCACGCGATGGCTCTCCACCCCCTTCACCGGGGCGTTCAGCATCACCTCGACGCCCATCTTTTCGAGCGTCTCCTTGGTGTAAGCACTCTGGCGGTCGGTGAACTGTCCGAGAAGTTCGTCCACCGCCTCGACGAGCACGATCCGCGTCGATTTGGGGTCGATATGCCGGAAATCCCGCGCCAGCGTCGCCTTGGCGAGCTCGGCCATCGCGCCCGCCATCTCGACGCCCGTCGGCCCGCCGCCGATGACGACGAAGGTCAGGAGCCGCCTCCGCTCCTCGGGGTCACGGCTGAGCTCGGCCCGTTCGAACGCCATGAGGATCCGGCGCCGCAGCATGATGGCGTCGTCCATCGTCTTGAGCCCCGGCGCATGCGGCGCCCATTCCGCGTCATTGCCGAAATAATTGTAGCGCGAGCCCGGCGCGAGCACGAGATAGTCATAGGCGAGCCGCATCCCGCTCCCCAGCACCACGGCCTTCGAGGTCTTGTCCACCGCCTCGACGCTGTCGAGCAGCACCGAGAGATTGGCGTGATGGGTGCAATCGAGCACCGAGCGGATCGGCTGGGCGATGTCGGTCGGGGCGAGCATCGCGGTCGCCACCTGGTAGAGCAGCGGCTGGAAGAGGTGATGATTGGTCCGGTCGACCACGATCACCTCGAGGTCCGATTTCTCGAGGACCCGCGCCGCCGAAATCCCGCCAAACCCGGCCCCCACGATCACGACGCGCTTGCGCTTGGGCGCGGTCCCCTTGGCTTCCGGCACCGCTGCGTCGGGCAGCGGGGCAGGGTCGGCGGGGCGGGCGGGGTCGATCGTCTCGCTCATCGGGAAAATCCTTGCTCGGCTCCGGTTTCAGCAGTGCCAACGAAGATGCGCGCGAGCCGTTGCACCCTGCCGCCCCCCGCATCCTCCTCCATCGCGCCATCTGCGCTTGCGGATCGGCGCGTGCGGGTTCAAACAGGAGCCATGGCCTTCCGCTTTCTCCATAGCGCCGATCTGCATATCGGCAAGCCCTTCGGCAATCTGCCCGAGGATCTGCGCGGGCGCCTGCGCGAAGCCCGCCACGGGCTGATCGCCCGGCTCGCCGAACGCGCCCGCAGCGGCGGGGCCGGCACGATACTGCTTGCCGGCGACAGCTTCGATACCGAAACCCCCTCGCCCGCCATCCTCCGCCAGGCCCTCGCCGCCATCGGGCAGGAGGCCGACATCCGCTGGATCATCCTGCCGGGCAATCATGATTCGCTGCAGGCCGAGGAGCTCTGGCGCCGCATCGGCGAGGCGGCCCCGCCGAACCTGCATCTGGCGACCAGCCCCCACCCCTTCACGCTTGCCCCCGGCGTCACCCTCCTGCCCGCCCCCGGCACCACGCGGCGCCCCGGCCGCGACCTCACCGAATGGATGGATGGCGCGGAAACGCCCGACGGGGCCCTCCGCATCGGGCTCGCGCACGGCCCCGTCCTCGATTTCTCCGAAAGCGGCACTGCCGCCTCCGTCATCGCGCCCGATCGCGCCCGCCGCGCCGGACTCGATTATCTGGCGCTCGGGGATTGGCATGGCCCCATGGCGCTCGATCTGCGCACCCGCTATCCCGGCACGCCCGAACCAGACCGCTTCAAGCACGATGCGCCCGGCACCGCCCTCCTCGTTACGATCGAAGGCCCCGGGGCGCCACCCGAGATCACCGCCGTCCCGACCGCCCAGTTCAGCTGGACCAGCATCGGGTTCGATCCGCTTCTCGAAGGCAGCGACCCCGACGCGCTCCTTTCGCGCCTGCCCCAGCCCGCCTTCCGGCGCACCGCCCTCGTCCGGCTCGTCCTTTCGGGCCATCTCTCGCTCGGCCAGCGCAACGGGCTTGTTGCAGCGCTCGACGTCGTCGCGCCCGAATTCGCCCTCTTTGAAACCGACGAAACCGGGCTCTCGATTGCCTGCGAGCCCGGCGATCTCGATCGGATCGACCGTGCGGGCGCACTGCGCGAAGCCGCGCAGACGCTCCTTGCCGAAAGCGAGGATCCGCTCCTTTCGCTTGCCGAGCGCGAAACTTCCCGCGCCGCCCTCGTTCGGCTCTTCACCCTTGCCGAAAGGGCCGGCGCATGAAGCTCACCGCCCTCCGCCTCCACGACGTCAAACGCTTCGCCGGACGGGGCGTCGCCATCGAAAACATCTCGAGCGGCGTCAACGTCCTCACCGCCGCCAATGAGCATGGCAAGTCCACCTGCTTTGAAGCGCTCCATGCGCTCTTCTTCCAGGCCCATACCGGCACGCCCGGCGCGGTGCAGCTGCTGCGCCCCTATGCCGGTGGCAATCCGCTGGTCGAGGTTGATATCGAGACCGGCAACGGGCGCTTCAGGCTCACCAAGCAATTCTATCGCGGCCGCCGGGCCAGCGTCACCGATCTGGGCTCGGGGCGCCTCGTCGCGCAGGCCGACGAGGCCGAGGCCTTCATCGCCGAGTTGACCCGTGGCGGGCCGGCCGGCCCCGCGGGCCTCCTCTGGGTGCGCCAGGGCCTCACCGGGCTCGAGCGCCGGAGCCCGAGCGAGGAGCGCGACGAACGGCGCGTGCGCGAAACGCTTCTCAGCTCCGTCCAGGGCGAGGTCGAGGCCTTGACCGGTGGCCGGCGCATGGCCGAAATCCTCGCCGCCTGCGAAGCCGAACTCGACACCCTCGTCACCGCTACGATGCGTCCCAAGACCGGTGGTCCCTATGCCGCCGCGCTCGCCGCGCGCGATGGCCTCCTCATCCGCCGCGACGCGCTTGCCGCCGATGTCGAAATGCTTCATGCCGCGCTCGAGCGCCGCCGCACCGCCCAGGCCCGCCTCGCCGAAATCGATAATCCCGAAGATGCCGCGACACGCCGCGCCGACATCGCCGAGGCCGAAACCGCCTTCGAAGCGGCCCGCGCCCATGGCGATGCGCTCCGCGCGGCCGAGGCAGGCCTCGCCCTCGCCGCCGACCGTCACCGCGCCGCCGAAGCCGAGCGCCGCGCCTTCGCCGAAGCGCTCGCGCGGGCCGAAGCGCTCGCACAGTCCGCAGCCGCCCTCACTGCCCGCCGCGCCGAATGCGCCAGCCGCCGCGACGCCGCGCGCCAGACGCTGGACGCCGCCCGCGAGGCCATGACCGCCGCCGAAGCACGCGAAACCGAAGCGCGCGTCATGATGGCGGGGGCCGAGGCCGCGGCAGCCGCGCGGGAGGCCGCCGACCGGCTCGCCACCCTCCGCGAGCACCTCGCCCGCGCCGAAACCGCCCGCGAGGGGATCGAAAGGCTTGCAGCGCTCCACGCCGCGCGCGTCCTTTCCGAGAAATCCGTTGTCGAACTCGAAGCCCTCGAAATCGACCTCGTCGGCCTCCGCGCCGCGCGCGCCGCCACCCTCCCCACGCTTCGCATCGATTATGCGCCGGGCGCCGCGCCCCTCATGCTCGCCGATGCCCCCCTGGCCGGGGCGCAGGACCATCCCGTCTCGGGCACGCTCGGGGTCGACCTGCCCGGCATCGGCCGGCTGACGCTTCGCACCCCCGAGACCCCCGGCGCCGGAGAAAAGCTCGCCCGGGCCGAAGCGCGCCACCGCGATGTTCTCGCCGCGCTCGGGGTCGAAAGTCTCGCCGCCGCGCGCACCCGCATGGCCGAAGCCGCGCGCCTCGCAGGCGATCTCGCCCTTGCCCGGCAGGCCCTCGCCCAGGCGGCGCCCGAGGGGCTCGATGCCCTGCGCGCCCAATGCGCGCGTCTCGAGGCGACGCTCGGGGAGGCGCCCGAACTGAAATTCGATCCCTCCGCCATCCGCGCCGCGCTCGAAGACGCTGGCCTCAAGGTACAGGCGACCCGCGCCCGCTATCACGAGGCCGGCCCCGCCCTGCAGCGCGCCGCCGAGGAACTCGCGACCCTCGAAACCGACGCCGTGCGGATTGAGACCGAAACCCTCTCGCTTATCTCCCGGCTCGGCCCGGAGCCCGAGCGTGCGGCGCGCCATGTCGCTCTCGACGCCGCAGCGCGGAGCGCGGCCGAAGCCCTCGCGACCGCCGAAGCCGCAATCGCCCCCCTCCGCGCGGCCGGGCACGACCTCGCCGCCGCCGAGGCGCGGCTGCGCCGCGTCCGTTCGATCGACGAGGCCGCCCGCACCGAAGCCTCGCGCCTGTCGATCACCCTTGCCGAGCTCAACGGCCAGATCCGCGCCCGCGCCGACGAGGCGATCGAGGAGGCCCTTGCCGAAACCGCCG
This sequence comes from Arsenicitalea aurantiaca, assembly GCF_003994485.1. GTDB lineage: Bacteria > Pseudomonadota > Alphaproteobacteria > Rhizobiales > Devosiaceae > Arsenicitalea > Arsenicitalea aurantiaca. The sequence goes on along the minus strand of NZ_RZNJ01000001.1, from coordinate 390,866 downwards.
AGGCGCTGCAGGCGGCCGAAGCCCGCATCGCCCGGCTTTCGGCCGAGATCGCGACGCTCGCAAAACTCCGCTCCGCCCTTTCGAGCGCCCGCTCGGCGGCGCGCGATCTTTATCTCCGCCCGGTCATCACCGAGCTTCGCCCGCTGATCGGGCTCCTCTTCGATGACATCGTGGTGGAGTTCGACGAGGACAATCTCCTGCCGCAGCGCGTGCGCCGCAACGGGCAGGAGGAGGATGTCGACCGCCTCAGCGGGGGCATGCGCGAGCAGCTTTCGGTTCTGACCCGCCTCGCCTTCGCCCGCCTCCTCGCCAATGACGGGCGCCAGGCCCCCGTCATCCTCGACGATGCGCTCGTCTATTCGGACGACGACCGGATCGAGCGCATGTTCGATGCGCTCCACCGGGAGGCCCGCGACCAGCAGATCCTCGTCTTCTCGTGCCGCCAGCGCGCCTTTTCGCGGCTCGGGGGCAACGTCCTCGGGTTTTCGCCCTGGACGCCGCCCGAGCGCTGATCAGTCCTGCGGCCTCGACACCGCCGGCCGATAATCGGTGAGGTCGGTGTCCGCCATCTCGATCACCCGCCCCTCTTCGGCCGACTTGTAGAGCGCCATCAGCATCTCGATCACCGCGACGCCGTCCGCAAACGTTTCCATCGGCGTCCGGCCCGCGCGGAAGCACTCGATCATGTGCCGGTTGGCGTCAGTATAGCCATAGACCCCCGCCTCGTCCTCGAGCACGGGCATCAGCCCCTGCTCGGCATTCTGCTTTTCGACGAGATCCTCGCCCTGGTCGCCCGTCACCTCGCGCGACATGAACACCTTGAGCCCGGTGTTGAGCGTCGAGAATTCGAGCGCGTATTCGGGCCCGAGCAGCTCGATCACGATCCGGAGCCCCGGCCCTACATACGCCCAGGAAGTCGTCGCCTCGACGATCACCTCCTGCCCGTCCTCATCGACGAAAGTGAGGAGCCCGCGCGCGAAATCCTCGGCCGGGCGCTTGGTGTAGTCGACGCCCCCACCCATCCGCGCCTTGAGGTCGGCCGCATATTTCGGCTGCGCCCATTTGAGCGTCGCCACCGTCGCAGACGCGCTCTTGAACCGCAGCGTATCGCGCGCCGCCCCCGGCCGGGTCAGCATGAACCGCCCCACCTCGACCGAATGGCACATCATGTCGAGCAGCACGCCCCCGCCCTGCATGTCGCCCCGCCAGAACCAGGGCTCGTGCGGGCCCGAATGCTCCTCGGCCGCACGCGCCAGATAAGGCCGCCCCGAATTGGGCACCGCCCGGCGCCAGATGATCTCCTTGCCGCGCACCACCGCGGTCGAAAAGAGCTGGTTTTCGAGATAGCCGTGGTTGAGCCCCGCCTCCTCCACGAGCGCGAGCATGCGCCGCGCCTCCGCCACCGTACGCGCCAGCGGCTTCTCGCAGGCGACCGCCGTGATCCCGGAACGGCCCGCCTTCACCTGGGCCGCGATCATCTCCATCGTCTCAAGCCGGGTATGGTTGGGCGAGAGGATCCAGACCGCATCGAGCCGGTCGTCCGCAAGCAGCGCCTCGAGGCTCTCATGGGCCGTGCACTCGCCCAGATCGAGTTCGGCGACCGAAGCGGCGAACGCCGCGCGCTTCTCGGGCGTCGGGCTATAGACCCCCACCACCTCGACATTGCGCACGCCGGTCAGCGATTTCAGATGAAAATGGGCGATGAACCCCGAGCCGATGAACCCGATCCTCAGCGGGCGGCGCTCTTCGGCGGCAGTCGTTCTTGCTGTCATTGGCGAAATCCTCCTCTAAACGGGGCTCAGAGCCCCTGCCAGATGTCGATGAACATGCGGACCGATGTGACGAACAGGAACGCCGCGAACGCATAGCTCAGCGTGCGGCGCTGCAGATTGTGCGCCACCCGCGCGCCCAGCGGCGCGACCAGCATGGTGAGCGGAGCGAGCGCGACGAGCGCCAGGAGGTTCACATAGCCCAGCGACCCCGCCGGCAGGTCCGCCTCCCCCCAGCCCGCGATCGCGTAGCCGATCGTGCCGGGAATGGCGATGATGAACCCGATCGCCGCCGCCGTCCCAACCGCCCGCCGGATGTCGTAGCCGAACGCGGTGAGGATCGGTACGCTCAGCGTCCCGCCCCCGATCCCCATCATCGCCGAGACCGAACCGACGAAGAACCCCGCGATCGCCTTGACGATCCGGTTGGGAAACCCGTCGCGCAGCGGCGCGCTCTGGGCGCGCAGCACCATGTTGAGCGCCACCAGCAGCGCCACCACCGCAAACACCAGCGTCAGGACGAGCCCGCTCACCGCCCCGCCGATCGCGGTGCCGACAACGACCCCAATGAAGATCGGCACGCCCCAGGATTTGAGCAGGTCGAAATCCACCGCGCCCTTGCGGTAATGGCTCCCCGCCGAGGAGAGCGAGGTGAAGACGATCGTCGTCAGCGAGGTCGCGACCGCGATCTTCATCCTGATGTCGTCGTCCACCCCCATGCCGCCCAGCACGAAATAGAGGATCGGCACGATCACGATCCCGCCGCCGACCCCCAGGAGCCCCGCGACGAACCCGCCCATCAGGCCGGCAAACACCATCGCGGCGGTCCATACGCCGTAGTCCATCAAGAGGTCCTGGCTCATCTATGCGTCCTGTGGGAGGGTCTTGTGCGCGCCGCCGGGAATGGCCGCCAGCAGCTGGCGGGTATACTCGTGCCGGGGCTCGAGGAACATCTGCCGCGTCGGCCCGATCTCGACGATCTCGCCCGAGCGCATCACCGCGAGCCGGTCGCAGACCTGCGCGGCGACGTTGAGGTCGTGCGTGATGAAGAGCATGGCGAGGTTGAGCCGCGCCTTCAGCGTCTCGAGCAGCTTCAGCACCTGCGCCTGCACCGTCACGTCGAGCGCGGAGACCGCCTCGTCGGCGACCAGCACGTCCGGATCGAGCGCGAGCGCCCGCGCAATCCCGATGCGCTGGCGCTGCCCGCCCGAAAATTCGTGCGGCAGGCGCTCGGCCGAGCGCGGATCGAGCCCGACCAGCGTCAGGAGCTCACGCGCCTTTTGGAGCGCCGCCTCCCGCTTCATCCCGCGTGCCATCGGCCCGTCGGCGATGGAAAGGCCGATCTTGCGGCGCGGGTTGAGCGAGGCGAACGGATCCTGGAACACCATCTGGATGCGGCTGCGCTGGTTGCGCAAGTCCTCCCCGCGCATCGCCCCGAAATCGGCGCCGTCGAGCAGGATCCGCCCGCCATCGGGCTCGATGATCCGCGTCACGAGCCGCGCCACGGTCGATTTGCCCGAGCCTGATTCCCCCACGAGCCCGAGCGTCTCCCCGCGCCTGATCTCGAAGGACACATCGCGCGCCGCGTGCACGGTCCGTCCGGCGCCAAAGAGGCTCTTCTTGGTCACGTAGGATTTGGTGAGCCCCGAAACCGAAAGCGCAACCGGTGCATCGGCCACCTCGTTCCGCTCGGGCGGCGTGCCCGAGGGCACCGCGGCCAGCAGCGCCTTGGTATAGGGATGGCGCGGAGTGTCGAGCACTTCGCGTGCCGTCCCCTGCTCCACCACCACGCCCTTTTCGAGCACCAGCACCCGGTCGGCAATGTCGGCGACGACGCCGAAATCATGGGTGATGAACACGACCGCCATGCCGCGCCGGCGCTGGATGTCGCGCATCAGCCTGAGGATCTGCGCCTGCGTCGTCACGTCGAGCGCCGTCGTCGGCTCATCCGCGATCAGCAGCGCAGGCTCGAGCGCCAGCGCCATCGCGATCATCGCGCGCTGGCGCTGCCCGCCCGAAAGCTGGTGCGGATAGGCCTTGATGGTGCGCTCGGGGTCGGGCAGCTTCACCTCCTGGGCGAGCGCCAGCGCCTTCGCGCGCCGCTCGGCCGGGGTCAGCAGGTCATGGGCCTCGAAGACCTCCATGATCTGGTCCTCGATCCGCATCGAGGGGTTGAGCGCAGTCATCGGCTCCTGGAAGATCATGCCGATCCGCCGGCCGCGAAGGCTGCGGAGCGTCGCCTTGTCGGTATCGATGAGATCGACGTCGTCGAACAGCGCCGCCCCCCGCTCGATGCGGATCGCCTTGGGCAGGAGCCCCATCAGCGTCTGCGCACAGAGCGACTTGCCCGAGCCGGACTCCCCCACGATGCAGAGGATTTCGCCCTCGGGCAGGGTGAAGCTCAGATCCGCGAGGGCATAGTCGCGGTCCGCCCCCTCGGGCAGCCGTAGCGCCAGGTGTTCGACCGAAACGGCCACGGGCCGGGGGGCGGTGTGTTCCATCATCAATATCCCAGTGCGATCCCGTCCTTGCGGTGGTCCGACGCGCCCCAGAGCACGCCGCGCTCATGGTCGATCCAGATCGCCTGGCAGCCGCCGAGCGGCTCGTCGGCCCAGGCGGTATCGTGCCCGCGGGCGCTCAGATCGGCCTTGATCGCTTCGGGGATCGTCGTTTCGAGCGTCAGCTTGCCCTCGGTATAGAAGCTGCGCGGCTGGTCGGATGCCGCCTGCACGTCGCGGCCCCGGTCGAGCACCTGCGAAAGGAAATGGGCGTGCCCGGTCGCCTGGTATTGCCCGCCCATCACCCCGAACGAAGCGACCGCGCGGCCGCCCTTGCTGAGGATTGCCGGGATGATGGTGTGGAAGGGTCGCTTGCCCGGCGCGAAGGCATTCGGATGCCCCGGCTTCAGCGAGAAGCCATTGCCTCGGTTCTGCAGCAGCACGCCGGCTTTGGGCGCATAGATGCCGCTGCCGAAAGCGAAAAAGAGCGAGTTGATGAGCGACATGGCGTTGCCCTCGCCATCGACCACCGTCACATAGACCGTGTCCTTGTGCACCGGCATGTCCCAGCTCTCGGGTGCCGATGCCCGGTCCATCCGGATCTCCGCGCGGAGCTTGGCGATGTTGACTTCGGCCAGCACCTCTTCGGGCGTCACCGTCATGAAGGCCGGATCGGCGATCAGCGCGTCGCGCTGGCGATAGGCAGCCTTGGTTGCCTCGGCCAAGAGATGGATCCGGTCCGCTTCGCTGAGCGCACCCTCGGAGAGGTCGAACCCGTCGAGCAGCCGCGCGATGATCAGCGCCGCCAGCCCCTGGCCGTTGGGCGGGCATTCGTTGAGCGTATGGCCGCGATATTCCCCCGAGATCGGCGCGGTGCGCTCGGCCGAAAAGCTCGCGAGGTCCTCGAGCGTATGGAAGCCGCCATGGCCTTTCAGCGTCGCAACGATGTCCTCGGCAGTTTCGCCTTCATAGAACCCGCTCCGTCCCGATTTCGCCACGGCTCTCAGCGTGCGCGCGAGCGCCGGATGGACGAGCCGGTCGCCTGCGGAGGGCGCCTTGCCCTGGGGCAGGTAATGCTCGGCGGAAACCGGATAAGCCGCGATCCGCCCGGCATAGGTCGCCCAGTCCCGCGCGACGCGCGGCGCGATGGTGAAGCCGTTTTCCGCCGCATCGATCGCCGGCTGCAGGATGCGTTCGATGCCGATCCTGCCATGGCTTTCGCTGAGTTGGCACCAGGTGTCGACCGCCCCCGGCACCGTCACCGCATCCACCGATCCGTCCGGAATGCTCGTCCAGCCGCGCTCGAGATAGGTCTCGAGGCTGGCGCCCTTCGGCGCCCGGCCCGAACCATTATAGGCAACCAAGCTCCCGCCCGCGGGCGCATAGAGCGCAAAGCAGTCCCCGCCGAGCCCGGTCATGTGCGGGTCGACGACACATTGCAGCGCCACCGCTGCAATGGCCGCGTCCACGGCATTGCCTCCGGCCTTCAGCGTCTCGATGGCGGCCAGCGTCGCAAGCGGATGGGATGTTGCGGCCATGCCGTTCCGGGCGAGTGCCACCGATTTGCCCGGGACCATGAAATCGCGTTCAGCCAATGTGTGTCTCCTTGTGCGCGGCGGCGCCAAGACCGGCGGCCGCCTCCCTGTCGCAGACAATGGTAACGTGCCGATGCCCCTGCAGGAAGGATGCAGGATTGTGTTCCCCGACTTCGCCTTCGAGCGCCCCGGCCAACGCCTCGGCCTTGGCCGCGCCCGTCGCGACGAGCACGATCCGGCGCGCCTCGAGTATGGTCGCGACCCCCATGGTGATCGCGGTCCCGGGCACCTCGTGTCCCGCTGGGAAATCGGGCCGGTTCGCCTCCCGCGTTTCCTCCGAAAGCTCGACCACGCGGGTCCGGCTCCCCCGTGCCGAGCCGGGCTCGTTGAACCCGATATGTCCGTTTCGCCCGATGCCGAGCAATTGCAGGTCGATCCCGCCGGCCCTTCTGATCAGCGCCTCGTAGCGCGGCGCTCCGTCAGCGGCGAGCCCGTCGGGCAAATGGCAGCGGGCCTTGTCGAAATCGAGTCGGGAAAAAAGGTGCCGCTCCATGTAGCGGGCAAAGCTCGCCGCGTCTTCTGGGCCGAGCCCGCAATATTCGTCGAGGTTGAAGCTCTCCACCTCAGCAAAGCTCAGCCCTTCGGCGTGCGCCCTTTCGATCAGCGCCTCATAGACCCCGATCATCGTCCGCCCCGTTGCAAGCCCGAGCACGCTGTGCGGCCGCCGCGCCACCTGGTCGGCGACGAGCCCCGCCGCCAGCGCCTCGGCGGCCACGGCATCAGCGCAGACCCTGACGTCCCGGAAGGGTTCGTTCATCGGCACGCTCACGGGATCTGCTCCAGGGGCTTCGCGCCGGGCATCGGAATGTCGTAGCCGGGCGTCTGGAAAAGGCTTTCGCGCAGCGCATCGAGACTGGTCGCCAGCGTCCCGTAGAGCCCCGCCTTGCTTCCCAGTTCGCTGATCGTGCAATGGGGCGCGTTCGGCATGCACCGGTCGAGGAAATGCCGCACCCGTTCGAGCAGTTCGGGCCGCGCCCCTATGCTGCCGCCCAGCACCACGCGTTCGGGATCGATCACCGCCGAGACCGCGAGGATCGCCTGGGCGAGCGCGCGCGCCACCTCGTCGAGCGTCGCGATGGCGATGGCGTCGCCCCTCCCGATCCGATCGAAGATCTCCCTCACGGTGAGCCCCGTCTCCCCGCCCGACCCTTCATAGCGCCCGCGAATGCCTGCACTGCCGATCGCCGTCTCGAGCGCGCCGGCCCGCAGCGATCGTCCGTCAAAGGGGTCCGAGCCGATCGGCAGGGTCGAGATCTCGCCGGCCGCCCCGCGCGCCCCGCGCAGCACCCGCCGCTCCGAGATGATCCCCATGCCGATCCCCGTCCCCACCGCGATGAAGACGAAATTATCGACGTCCTTGCCCTCGCCCAGCCATTGCTCGCCCTTGGCGGCCATGTTGACGTCATTGCCCACCTGCACGTCGAACCCGACCAGCGCCTCGAGCCGGTCGACCAGCGGCGTGCCCTCGAGCCCTTCGATGTTGGGCACCATGAACAATTGCCGCGAGCGCGGATCATAGGCGCCGGGGATCCCGACGGTGCCCGCAAGGATCCGTTCGGCCGGCAGCCCGATGGCATCCGCCAGCGCCCCGCTCATCCGCGCGAGCTGGCCCACCACATGCTCCCCGCCCCTGAGGTCGGTCGGCTCGATGAGCTCGGTCAGGACGATCCCGTGCATGTCCGCAAGGGCTGCATGGATCTTGGTCCCGCCCACATCGGCGCCGAACACCAGCGCCCGGTCCGCGCAGACCTCGTAGGTCGCCGCGCTCCGGCCGACGCTCCCCTGCGTCCGCCCGGCCAATTGCACCCAGCCGCCATCCTCGAGCTCGCGGAACACCTCCGACATGGTTTGCTTGGAGAGCCCCGTCATCCGTGACAGCTCGGCGCGCGAAACCGCCCCCCTGTCGAGCAGGATGCGCATCACCGTCCGAAGGGTGATCTGGCGCGTGGAGGCGAGCGAGCTGAGATCGATCATGAAAGCGACGGCCTATTAGTCAATTCGTCGAACAAATGTCCCGAAATTTTCTCGCCGGTCAAGCGCAGGACGCTGTAATTTGTACTCGTTTCGGTGAAGTTTTACGCCCGATGAGATTCATTGGTTCGGCAACTTTACAATCGAAAACCTTTGTGCTTGGCTCCCCTCATGTGGACACACGGCGCATGGTGCGCCCCGCTAGAGAGGGAAACGATATGACGGCTGGAACGAGGATGGCGGTGCTGGCAGGGGTTCTTGCCCTGACCATGACATCGGCAAGCGCACAGACCCTGAGCGTCGCGCTTCAGGACGACCCGGACACGCTGGACCCGGCGGTTGGCGGCACCTATTCGGGACGCATCGTGTTCGATGCCCTCTGCGATAAGCTCGTGGATATCAACGCAAATCTCGAAATTGTCCCCCAGCTGGCCACCGAGTGGAGCTGGAACGACGCCAACACCGAACTGACACTGACCCTGCGCGAAGGCGTCACCTTCCACGACGGCACGCCCTTCGATGCCGAGGCCGTCGCGGCCAATATCGAGCGCATGCAGACGCTCGAGGATTCCCGTCGCCGCTCCGAGCTCTCCCCCATCGTCGATGTCGAAGTGGTCGATGCCCAGACGGTGATTTTCAAGCTCGAACAACCCTTTGCGCCGCTGCTCTCGGTCCTGACCGACCGCGCCGGCATGATGGTTTCGCCTACCGCTGCCGCCGAAGGCGGTGAGTTCGGCGCCGCCCCGGTCTGCTCGGGCCCCTACCAGTTCGTCGAGCGCAGCGCCCGCGACTTCATCCGCCTCGAAAAGTTCGACGGCTACTGGAATGCCGACGAAATCGGCTATGAAGGGATCGAATACCAGATCATTCCGGACTCCACCGTCCGCCTCTCGCGCCTGCAGGCCGGCGATCTCGACGTCGCCGAGCGCATCGCGCCGACCGACCTCGAGACCGTCCGCTCGAACGCCCAGCTCGAGCTGCACACCGCCCCGGGCCTCGCGGTTTCGCACCTGTTCATCAATGTCGGCGAAGCCGGCGGCATCCTCGCGGACAGCCCCGAACTGCGCGAGGCGGTGGAACTGGCGCTCGACCGCAACGTCATCAATCAGGTGGCCTTCAACGGCGAGTTCATCCCCACCAACCAGATGATCCCGCCCTCGAGCGCCTTCCACAGCGCGAGCCATCCGATCCCGGAGCGGGACGTCGAGGCCGCCCGCGCCCTGATCGAAGCCTCGGGCGTCGCCAGCCCGACCATCGAGATCACCTACGAGAACTCGCTGACCGACGGCCGCGTCGCCCAGATCATCCAGTCGCTGCTGCAGGAGGCGGGCTTCACCGTCAACCTGCTGCCGCTCGAGACCTCCTCGGCAATCGAGCGCTATCTGGCGGGCAATTTCGAGCTCTATATCGGCAATTGGAGCGGCCGCGCCGATCCGGATCCGACGCTCTACACCTTCTTCGGAACGGGCGGCAGCCAGAACCTCAACGGCTATTCCTCCCCAGAGCTCGACGAAGTGCTGATCTCGGCCCGCAGCGAGCTCGACCTCGACGCCCGCAAGGCGCTTTATGAAGAGGCGGCAGGGATTTACCTCAACGATCGGCCGACCATCCCGCTCTACCACCCGACCTGGTTCTATGGCGCCCAGGCCAATGTCGAGGGGATCGAGATCTACCCCGATGGCCTGCTCCGGGTGACGGGCCTCCGCCCCGTCGAGTAATCCGACCCGTCGCGCCCGGCCCCCTGCCGGGCGCGGCACCTCCCCGAAGACCGAGGTGCGATCGCCATGCTCTCCTTCATCCTGCGGCGTTTGCTGGTCGCGGTCCCGACGCTCTTTCTGGTCTCGATCCTTGTCTTCGGGCTCCTCAAGCTGCTGCCGGGGGACCCCGCGCTGGCCCTCGCCGGCCAGGAGCCGAGCCCCGAGATCGTCGAGGCCATCCGGGTCAAATACGGGCTCGACCAGCCGGTCCCCGTGCAATACGTCCGATGGCTCGGTGGCATCGTCCAGGGCGATTTCGGCACCTCCATCCGTACAAGACTGCCGATCGGCGAGACCATCCTCCAGCGTCTGCCGGTCACCATGCAGCTGGCCTTCCAGGCCATGCTGATCGCACTCCTCATCGGCATTCCCGCGGGCGTGTTCGCTGCCATCAAGCGCGGCACCCCGGTCGACTGGATGGTCTCGACCATCGGCCTCGGTGGCCTCTCGATACCGAGCTTCTGGCTCGGCATCATGCTGATCCTCCTCTTTGCAGTCTCGCTCGGGTGGCTGCCGAGCGGCGGCTATGTCGGCTTCTTCCAGTCCCCCATCGACAATCTGCGCTATACGCTCATGCCGAGCCTCGTGCTCGGCACTGCCGCAGCCGCGATCGTCATGCGTCACACCCGCAGCTCGATGATCGCGGTGCTCCGGCAGGACTATGTCCGCACCGCGCGGGCCAAGGGGCTGAAAGAGCGGATCGTCGTTACCCGCCACGCCCTTCGCAACGGGCTGATCCCGGTCGTGACCACCAGCACGCTCCATCTTGGCGAACTGCTGTCGGGGGCAGTCCTGACCGAGCAGGTATTCGGCATTCCCGGCTTCGGCAAGATGATCGTCGATGGCGTCTTCAGCCGCGACTATGCGGTCGTGCAGGCGGTAGTGCTGGTCTCGGCGGCCATCTTCATCCTGCTGAGTCTCATCGCCGACATCGCCTATGTGATCTTAAGCCCAAGGCTGCGCTCATGAGCGACGCGACCGCCACCCCACTCGCCGCCCCGCGTGGCGGAAACCGGCCTTCCGCGCTGCGCCGCGCGCTTGGCCATCCGAGCACGATGATCGGGCTTTGCATCGTCGTCTTCTTCTCGCTCGTCGCCATCTTCGCGCCTTGGCTTGCCCCCTACGATCCCAATGTCTCGGACTGGCTCTCTATCCGGCAGGCGCCGTCAGCCTTGCATTGGTTCGGCACCGACGATCTGGGAAGAGATGTGCTTTCGCGGGTCATCTTCGGCGCGCGCGCCTCGCTCGCCGCGGGCCTGATCGCCGTCACCATCGCCATTGCCCTGGGGCTGCCGCTCGGGCTGATCGCAGGCTATTTCGGCGGCGTGCTCGACATGGTGATCTCGCGCTTCACAGATGCGCTGCTTGCCGTGCCCTTCCTCGTCCTGGCGATCGCCCTTGCAGCCTTTCTCGGCCCGAGCCTCGAAAACGCGATGATCGCCATCGGTGTTTCGGCCATGCCCATCTTCATTCGCCTCACCCGCGGGCAGGTGCTGTCGATCAAGAACGAGGACTATGTGACGGCCGTCCGTGCCCTTGGCGTGCGTGACCGCAGCATCATCGCTTCGCACATCCTGCCGAACATTCTCGCCCCCGTCGTCGTGCAGGCGACCATCACCATGGCTGTTGCCGTGCTTGCCGAGGCGAGCCTCGCCTTTCTCGGCCTCGGACAACGCCCGCCTGCACCATCCTGGGGCAGCATGCTCGATATCGCCCGGCAATTCCTCACCGAAGCACCTTGGATGGCGGTCTGGCCGGGCCTCGCCATCATCGCGATCGTGCTTGGCTTCAACCTTCTGGGCGATGGGCTCAACGACACGCTGAACCCGCATGGAGAAGGCGACTGAGATTGCGCCGCCCCATCTATCCACCTCCACGCCCGGGCCCTGTCCCGGGCGCTTTCATCTGGGGGCACGGAACATGGACGGCGTTGACAGCAAATGTATATTGTATGACATAAAGAGCAGCATAAGGAGGAGGAGACCCAAATGCTGAAAGCTCTCATGATCGCCGGCCTTGCCGCCACTGTCACAGCCGCGCCTGTTCTGGCGCAGGATGCGAACCTGATCCGGTTCGGCTTCTCGTCGGTCGCTGATCTCGAAAACGACAATGGCGCCACCGCCTGGCTCTTCAAGCAATATGTGGAAAGCCGCACCGACGACCTCGAAGTCGGCATCTATGGCTCGAGCGAAATCGGCAGCGACCAGGACGTGATCCAGGCCCTGCAGCTCGGCTCCGGGGCCACCATGCATATCGGGGGCACGGCCCTCTTCAACTCGTTCCTGCCGCGCGTCGGCGTGCTCGACCTGCCCTTCATGTGGGAAGATTACGAGCATGTCGGCGCCGCGCTCGATGGCGAGGTCGGCGACGTGCTTGCGGCCGAGTTCGAGCAGGCGGGCTTCAAGGTGCTTGGCTGGGGTTTCAGCTGGGGCTACCGCAACGTCGTGACGCGCGGGCGCACGGTCGAATCCCCCGATGACATCGCCGGGCTGAAGCTGCGCACCATCCAGTCGCCGATCTACGTGGCCGCCCTCAATGCAATGGGCGCAAATGCTACGCCGATGGCCTTTGGGGAGGTCTACACGGCCCTTCAGACCGGGGTGCTCGACGGCTTCGAGCATGCCGCTTCGATGGTTTATTCGTCCAATCTCTTCGAGGTGACCGACTCCGTGGCCCTGACGCGTCATCTCTTCGGCCCCACGGTGATGACCTATTCGCTCCCGCTCTGGAACCAGCTCAGCGCCGAGCAGCAGGAGTTGCTGCAGGAAGCGGCGGACTTCGCGATCGAGGTGTCGCGCGCGCTCGCACCGGGCCGTGAGCAGCAGGCACTGCAGCTCCTGATCGATGAGGGCATGACCATCACCGAGGTGGACACGACGCGCTTCGCCGAAGCGGCCATTCCCCTTCAGGACGAGCTGGCTGCGGACGCCGGCGCGACCGATCTGCTCGAGCAGATCCGCGCCGCCGCGAACTAGACCGCTCCAGGGAAGGCGGTATGGCCGCCTTCCCTGCCCCGAGGAGGATCATCATGAGACGGGCCTTCCGCCTGCTCGATCGATCGATCGAGTTTCTGGTGTTCGCGTGCTTCCTGGCAATCGTCCTGGTCGGCACGGCCCAGGTGTTCAACCGCTACGTGCTCAATCTGTCGCTGAGCTGGAGCGAGGAATTCCAGCGCTACGGCCATGTCTGGCTCGTGTTCCTGGGCATTCCGGTGGCCTATCGGCGCGGCATGCATATCGGCATGGAGACGCTGGCGGGCGGCCTGTCGGCCAGAGGCAAGCGCATCTTCCAGTTCGTCATCGACCTGCTCTGGTGTGCGCTCGCGCTTGCGCTGCTCATCGGGCTCGGCCAGCTCATGCAGTTCCTCAACTTCCAGCGCAGCCCGGGCATGCGCCTGCCCATGCCCTATGCCTATGGCGGCATCCTTATCGGCGCCGGCTACATGCTGCTCATCGGCCTTCGCCGCATCGTCGATAATCTGCGTGGTCTGCCGCCGGAAAGCGACGAGTATTCGGGCCAGGTGACGCCATGATGCTCGTGCTGCTCTTCGTCGCCCTGCTCGCGATGATCTTCGTGGGCGTGCCGGTCATCCTCGCGCTCGGCCTTGTCGGGCTCGCCGGCATCATGCTGGTGCCCGACCTCGTCCTGCCGCTCTACCCCCAGAAGATGTTCTCGACGCTGGATTCGTTCAGCCTGCTCGCCCTGCCCTATTTCATCCTCGCGGGCGAACTCATGTCGCGCGGCGGCATCAGCAGCCGCCTCGTCGGGTTCGCCAGCACCGTGGTGGGACATCTGCGCGGCGGCCTCGCGCAGGCCAATATCGTTGCGAGCATGGTGTTTTCGGGCGTCTCCGGCTCCTCGACTGCCGATACATCGGCCATCGGTTCAGTGCTGATCCCGGCGATGAAGGAAAAGGGCTATCCTGCCGGCTACGCCGCGGCGATCACCGCGACCAGCGGCACGATCGGCGCCATCATCCCGCCCTCCATGACCATGATCGTCTATGGCGCGCTCGCCAATGTCTCGATCGGCGGACTTTTCCTCGGCGGCATCATCCCCGGCATCCTCGTCGGGCTGGCGCTGATGAGCGTCGTTTTCATCCAGTCTTTCAATCCGGTCGCGCACCCGGCACTGCAAAAGAGCGGCGAGCGTTTTGACCTCCGTCGCGCCCTCAGGGCACTCTTCGACGTCTGGGCAGCGCTGCTCGCCCCGCTCATCATCGTCGGCGGCATTCTGGGCGGCGTCTTTACCGCCACCGAGGCCGGCGTGGTCGCCTGCGTCTACTCGTTCCTTATCTCGTTCTTCATCTACCGCACGATCCGCCTCAAGGATCTGCCGCGCATCTTTCTTGCCGCAGCGATGACCACCTGCATGGTCTCGGGCATCATCGGCATTGCAGGGGGCTTCGGCTGGCTTTTGGCCTACCTCAACTTCAACCAGATCGTGCTCGCCAGCATTCTGGGGCTGACCCAGGAGCCGATGCTCGTCTTCCTGTTGCTCGTGACGACCATGCTGGTCCTCACCATGTTCGTCGATTCCATGGCGGTGCTGATCATCACGGTTCCGATCGCGGTCCATATCGGCTCGACCTTCGGCATCGATCCCTTCCACCTCGGCGTGGCGCTGGTCATGGCCACCCAGATCGGCTCTACCACCCCTCCGGTTGCGGTGCTGCTCTTTGTGGCGACGAGCATCGCGCGCTGTCCCTATCGCGAGACGGTCCGATATGCCTGGCCCTTCATCGGCGCAGAAATCCTCGTCCTTCTCGCGGTGATCTTCTTCCCGGCGCTTGCGAGCGCCATCCCCAATGCCGTGTTCGGCTGACGGCCCGCCAATCCTCCAACAGCGCCGCGGCGCACCTATCGATAGGTCCTTCAATGTATGACATCACCAACAAGCTCGCCCTCGTCACCGGCGGCACGCGCGGTATCGGCCTTGCCATTGCCCGGCATCTTCTGGCGGGCGGCGCCGACGTCGTGATCAACGGGCGGAGCGAGACCGACGAAGCCCGTCAGCTCCTTGCCGATTTCGGACCGAAACGCGTCGAGATCGCCCTCGGCGACGTCGGCGATCCGGCTGCCGCCACGGCGCTCGTCGAAGGCATCGGCAGCCGCCGTGGCCGCCTCGACATCCTCGTGCATTCAGCCGGCGGCCCCGTCCCCGGGAAGGTCACCGATATTTCCACCGACGCCTGGATGGACGCGTTCAAAGTGCACGTCCACCCGGTGTTCCACCTCTTCCGCGCCGCACATCCCTACCTCAAGCGCGAAGGTGGGGCCGTCCTGCTCGTCTCATCGGTCGCCGGCCTGCGCGGGTGTCCGGGGACGCCGGCCTATCAGACGGTGAAGGGCGCCCTGATCCCGCTCGCCAAGGCGCTCGCCTTCGACCATGCCGCCGAAGGCATCCGCGTCAACGTCATTGCGCCCGGCGTCATCCGCACCCGGTTCCACGACGCGATGTCGGAGGCCGCCTACACCCACAACATCACCAACCGCATTCCGCTCCGGCGCGAGGGCAGCGTGGATGATGTGGCTACCGCCTGCCTCGAGCTCATCCGCAATGATTTCATGACCGGCGAGACCGTGACTGTGGACGGCGGCATGTCGATGCGCATCACCGGCTGAACCCGGCCCGCGCCGTACGCCTAGAGCGCAGCGGCGCGGCGCTCCCGGGCCCCGCTGAGCCCCGACCGGATGCGGTCGATATCGTCCACCGCATTGCCGAGCAGCGTCAGCGCCGCGGCCCGCGCGTCTTCGGGCCGGTGAGCGAGGATGGCATCGGCCAGCGCGCCATGCTCGGCGATCGCGCGCTGCCGGTGCGAGCCCTGCGCGGCAATGACGAACATCTGTCGCAGGCCAAGGCTGAAGAGCTGGCCGATCGGCCAGAAGAACTCGTTGTGGGTCGCAAGATAAATCGCGTGATGGAAGTCGAGGTCCGCGTCGACCCAGGCGTCGTTGTCGTCCCCCGCAGCCACCATTGCCGCGAACGCCACCGAAAGCCGGGCCTTGTCCTCTGCCGTGCACTGTTCGGCCGCGATCGCCGACGCCGTGGGCTCGACCGCCCGGCGCAGCTGGAACATCTTGACCAGATAGCTTTCCGTATCGGTGGCTGCGAGCTGCCACCGGAGCACGTCTGGATCCATATGGCTCCAGAATTCCGGCTCGCGGATGCAGGTGCCCCGCTTCGGGCGCGATTCAACGAGGCCCTTGGCGATGAGCCCGCGAACCGCCTCGCGCACCGCGGTACGGCTCACGCCAAGGGCTTCGCAGAGGTCCACTTCCGCCGGCAGCAGCGCCCCCGGCTTGAAATCGCCGCGCGCGATCGCCATCCCGAGATGATCGGCAACGCGCAGATGCAGCTTCAGATTGGCTTTTTCGAGCTGGCTCAGGCCTGTCGCCCTGTCGTTCTGCGCCGCCATCCGGTCTCCACCATGCCGCTGCGAGGGGACTCGCCGCCGGCCCGACTTTGTATATGGTAGGAGTTATCAACATTTGGGGCCGCTGAACAGCTTCGGAGCGCCCCGCACCGACCGGGGGGAGAACCTGATGGCCCTGACCGAACGCACCCGCGAAAAGCTATCCAAGGTCGCGACGCCGACGCTGATGACGGCGCTCTTCAAGCGCGGGCTTCGCAATCAGTGGATCCAGGACGTGCATCGGCTGAACCCGGCCGCCGGCCCGATGATCGGGGAGGCCTTCACACTGCGCTACATCCCCGCACGCGAGGATCTCAACCCGTTGAGCGTCTTCCGGGATCGCGATCACCCCCAGCGCAAGGCCGTCGAGACCTGCCCGCCCGGCGCCGTTCTCGTCATCGACAGCCGCAAGGACCCGCGCGCTGCCTCGGCCGGCTCCATCCTCGTTTCGCGACTGATGGTGCGGGGCGTGGCCGGCATCGTGACCGATGGCGGGCTGCGCGACAGCCCCGAGATCGCCGGGCTCGCCATTCCCGCCTATCACAACAGACCCTCTGCCCCCACCAACCTGACCCTCCACCAGGCGATCGACATGGACGTGCCGATCGGGTGCGGCGACGCCCCCGTCTTCCCCCGCGACGTGATCGTGGGCGATGCCGAAGGCGTCGTCGTAATCCCCGCGCACCTGGCAGACGAGATTGCCGAGGAGGCGTTCGAGATGACGGCTTTCGAGGACTTCGTGACCGAAGAGGTTCTGGCCGGCCGTTCGATACTGGGCCTCTATCCGCCCACGGACGAGACCGCCCTCAGCGATTTCGACGCCTGGCGGAAGCTCAGAGGCCGCTGAACAGACGTCAATATCCCCAATTCGGAGCTCCAAGCATGAAGATCCTCCTCGCCGGCGAAAGCTGGATCAGCACCGCCAGCCATATCAAGGGCTTCGACCAGTTTGCGACCGCGACCTACCACACCGGGGCGGACCGCTTCGTCGCCATGCTCGAAGCGGCCGGCATGGAGGTCACCTGGATCAAGGCCCATGACGTGCCGCAGGAGTTCCCGACGACCCAGGAAGCGCTCTCGGCTTTTGACGTCGTCATTCTCAGCGACATCGGCGCCAACGCGTTGCTGCTCCACACCGATACCTGGCTGCGCAGCATACCCACGCCGAACAGGTTGAAGGCCATCCGCTCCTACGTCCGCGCCGGCGGAGGGCTCTTGATGGTCGGGGGGTATTACAGCTTTCAGGGCATCAATGGTGGCGCGCGGTTCCGCGACACGCCGGTCGAGGATGTGCTGCCCGTCACCATCCTCCCGCAGGACGATCGGCTCGAAGTGCCCGAGGGCTTCGTTCCGAACCTGAGGGCGGAACACGACATCACAAAAGGCCTGCCGCTCGAGGCAGAGCCGGTGCTGCTCGGCCTCAACGAAATTCGTGCCCGCCCCGACGCGCAGACGCTGCTCTCGGCGACGATCGACGAGGGGCGCACGCACCCCCTCCTCGTCGTCGGCACGGCCGGCCAGGGCCGCAGCGCCGCCTGGGCCAGCGACATCGGCCCCCATTGGATGCCCGACCGGTTCCTCAACTGGCCTGGCACACCAGAACTGTTCGCACGACTGCTGCGCTGGCTCGCGCAGCAATAAGGGGTAAACGCGTGTTCTGTATCGAACCGCAGTCGAGCTAATCCTGCCCGTTGGGTACAGGCTCACTATTGCCGCCAACGATTATGAGCAATGGAACATCCAGATGAACCAACGATCTACGCGGGTGCATTCGGCCCGCCCGCTACCGCACAATTGACCGACTTCGACGGAGCCGAAATCGGTGAGTCCAAGCCGCCTCATCTTCCGGGTGATTTATATGCGGCTCATCAAGCAGCTCCTGACCCACAAGGGAAAGATCGGGGCGTTCGACCTTGTGCAAACCGTTTCCCAAGGGCGGACTCTTTTCCTTGGTGACGGAAATCTGAGTTTCTCGCGGGCGCTTGCAAAATTGAAACCCAGCGCAGCAAGGGACTTCACCGCAACGACTTTTGAGCCTGCCGTCCGGCTTTCCCCGCGCACTCTTCAGAATGCAAGCCAACTTGCGCGGATGAGCGCGAAGGTTCTGAACGGCATCGATGCAACACGGCTTCAGGCGCACTTCGGCACAACCAAGTTCCACGCAATCATTTTCAACTTTCCCAACGTCGCGAGTCGTACGCCGATCTACGGACACAACCCAAACCACATTCTGGCCCACAAATTCTTGCGTAGCGCGGCTGGGCAACTGGTCCACGGTGGGCTTGTGGTCATGACCGCCGTCGATAGCACATTCTATGCGGGCGCATTCGGTCTGCCTGCTGCGGCTCGATTTGCGGGCTTTGGCGAACCTGAAATTCACGAGTTCAAGCCATCCCGCTTTCCAGGCTACATCCACGCCAACACGCTGGACGGCCGAAGCGCATTGACCAAGTACCGCTCCTTCGGCACTTGGGTGTTCAGATTGCCGTGACCCGATAAAAATCCACCGCTATCATCAGCGGCATTGTCAAACGAGACTTTGCCCATGCTGCCTCCAGGTGCTCGATATCTACCCAACTACATCGATCAGTTCGAAGAAACCGCCCTGCTTGGCCAAATCGATACCCTACCATGGCTTGGAGACCTGAAACGCCGCGTCCAGCATTACGGATATCGCTACGACTACAAGGCCCGGCGCGTTACCGATGACTCGTATCTCAGCCCCCTGCCCGATTGGCTTGACAAATTGGCAGATCGGATCTGGAAGGAAGAAATATTCGGCGCAAAACCCGATCAGGTGATCATCAACGAGTATCTGCCTGGACAGGGCATAACCGCGCATGTGGATTGTGAGCCATGCTTTGGCGACACCATCGCGTCGCTCAGCCTAGGCTCGGCCTGCATGATGGAATTTTCCAGTCTGCACTCGGGGGACTCTTTGACCCGACTTCTGGAACCACAAAGCCTGCTCGTCTTGCAAGGCGAGGCACGTTTTGGATGGAAACACGGCATCCCCGCACGTAAATCTGATGTTATCGAGCAACGAATGGTGACCCGTGAACGCAGAGTGTCGCTGACGTTTCGTACCGTTGTCCTGGAGCGCTGAGCAGGCGTGTCAATCTCAAACTCTTACAAACATTGCAATGTACGTTTAAGTGACGTGACCTGAGCCCCAAGTCCCCTCCGGTTTTACGGAGAGTCCTTGAGTTGATGTTTGGCCCTAAGCGGCCTGTTTTTCCAGTGCCAGATTACTGGCGAATTCGCTGGGCGTGAGATTGCCCAGCGAGGAATGCGGTCGATGGTCGTTGTAATCATCCTTCCATGGGCCAATACGCATCTTGGCTTCGGCCGGTGATGTGAACAGCGTCTCGTTTGAGGCATTCATCGCGGAAGCTGCCGTGAAGCTCTCGATGAAGCCGTTTTGCATGGGCTTGCCCGGAGCGATATAGTGCCAGTCGATCTGCCGGTCCTGGGACCAGCGCAGGATCGCCATGCTGGTGACCTCGGTGCCATTGTCACTGACTACCATCGACGGCCAGCCTTTTTGGGCAATGATGGCATCAAGCTCGCGCACCACCCGTCGCCCGGAGAGCGAAGTGTCCACGACCAGGGCGAGGCATTCCCTGGTGTGGTCATCGACAACGGTCAGCACCCGGAACCGCCGGCCATCGGTCAAAGCATCGCTGACAAAATCCAGGCCCCAGCGCTGGTTAGGCTGGTCCGGCACGATGATCGGACGCCGTGTTCCCAAGGCACGTTTGCGGCCGCCGCGCTTGCGCACCTGCAGCTTCTCCTCGGCCTAGAGGCGCCTGAGCTTTTTGATATTCATCGCGATGCCCTGTCGTTGCAGCATCACATGGATACGACGATATCCGAACCGGCGCCGCTGAGCAGCAACGGTCTTCATCGCCTCCCGCAGCTCGCGGTCGTCTGGCCGCAGACTGCGATACCGCACGCTCGACGATCAACATCCAGAGCTTCACACGCCCGCCGCTGTCGCTGCTGAAGAGCAACGAAGTGAACAACTGGATGCGGGCTTGGAAGTTTATGGGGTCATGTGGGTTCAAAGACGGCGGTGAAGCTGGCAAGCCTGAATTCGAGATGAGTCCGATTGGCAGCTCTTGGTCGTGGGAGCAATGATCCGAAAGTCCGATACGGGGTCGGCAGCTGAATTGCGGCTTTCTTCGGCTTTCAGCCAGAACCGGCAAGTCCGCTTCCGGCCCCATAAGCGTTGTGGCTGCCTGTGGTGATCACGCTGCGCGCCCATGCGGCGATACCGCACAGTAATAGACCTATCTTCCATGTGCCGTTGGTGTGCCACGGATTTGCCGAGCGAATTTGCTAACCCCGGAAACACAGGGAAACAAGCGGCACACGCACGGCACATGTGCGACAGAGCAACAGTCTGTTCTCCGGCGTCAACCCATTGAATTACCTAGGAAAAACTTGGTAGCGGAGGAGGGATTTGAACCCCCGACACGCGGATTATGATTCCGCTGCTCTAACCAACTGAGCTACTCCGCCCCAGGGCGCGGCATTGGCCGGCGGCGCTGGTTGCGCCGGTGCTTCTTATGGAGGGCAAAGGGGGCTGTCAAGCGTTACGCGTGCCGCTCGGCGCGTTCGTGCCCGATGCCCAAGGTAGTGGCGATCCGCCCCGCTTCGGTAAGCTCGGCGACGAAGCGGGCGCGCTCGGCGATCGCGGCGTCCCGGTCGCGGATGCGCAAAATGTAGGACGGGTGAACGGTAACGAAGAGGAGCGTCCCGTCCTCGAGGGGCTGGGCCACGCCGCGCACGGACCCAATGGTGACGGCGCGTCCCAGAAGGCTATGCGCTGCGGTGGCGCCGAGCGCGACGATCATGCGGGGGCGAACGAAGGCGCGCTCCAGTCCGAGCCAGAAGCGACAGGCCGCGATCTCCCCGCCATCCGGCCGCTTGTGCAGGCGGCGCTTGCCGCGCGGCTCGAACTTGAAATGCTTGACCGCATTGGTGACGTAGACACGCGCCCGGTCGATCCGGGCCTCGGCAAGGGCGGCATCGAAAACCTGTCCTGCGGGCCCGACGAAGGGCCGGCCCTCCAGGTCTTCCTGATCACCCGGCTGCTCGCCCACGAACATGATGTCCGCGCCTTCGGGGCCTTCGCCGAACACGGTCTGGGTCGCGTGCTCGTAGAGTGGACACCGCGTGCAGCCTGACGCTGCCGCACGGGCGTCGGCAAGGCTCAGCATGTCTGCCGGTGCGGCCTCCGAAACGAGTGCGTCTTCACGAGCCCGATGCCGCAGGTGCCGGGACGGGGGCTGGCTCGATGCTTTTTCGATCATGGCCGATTCTGCCTCGCGCGCGCCGCGTATGAGTGGCGCAATGAGTTCGGCTTCGGGAAGGTTGCGCCAGTATTTCACCGGCATCTCCGATTTCATCATCGAAACCTTGAGCCGTGCCGGATTGAAGATCGACGCGAAATAAGTTCGCCAGGCGTCCTCCATCGCATCCTCCGACGGCACGTCCGCCTTGTTGCCACCCGGACCGAAGATGAGGTCCTGGCGGTCCCAGAAAGCCGATGCATAGGGCGTGACGATCGCCCATACCATGCCGGAAAAACGCCGCACAAAGAACGGCGCGGTGCGCTCGAGGATGAAATGATCGGGCTCGAACCAAGCGGCGAACCGCTCACCCTCCGCAGACACGATCTCCCGGAAGCGCACGAAAGCCGTCATCTTGTGACTGTCGCGACGAACCGCGCTCGCGCGCCGCTCGAGTTTCTGCACGTCCGGATCGGACAGGATCGAAAGCAGGCTGGCGTCCTTCTGCAACCGCCACAGCAGCCGATAAAGAAGGGCAAAGCGTTCCGGATCCACATGACAGATCGCGGCCTCGGCAAGGCCGATGAATTTCTGCGGCACGCGACCGACGGGCCTGTCGGCGCGTGACGGAAGGGGCGCTTCCGCGGGCGCGCCGAACAGATCTTCGGTGTCGTCAGGGCCGGTCCATGAAAGATCCTCCGGGCGCACGCCTTCGGCCAGGAGCGAGCGCGCGACACCGCGCCATTCGGCGAAATCATTGCGCGAGGCGAGGGTGATCCGGCGACCGGCCATCAAAAAAGCGCCAACTGCTCTGGCTGGACCACGAGGCGGCCGCGAAGCTTGGTCTCATCGATCATCCCGCCGGGCGACCAGTCCGCGGCGAGAATGAAGGGACGCGCCTTTTCGATGCTGCCGGCAATGCGCGCCACATCGGCAAGGCGCAGGCGGTGATGGCGGCGCGTGGAGAGCAACCGGTCCACCGTGCGCGTGCCGAACCCGGGCACCCGCAGCAGCATCTCCCGGGGCGCGCGATTAACGTCGAGCGGAAAATCCTGCCGATGCTTGAGTGCCCAGGCGAGTTTGGGATCGACGGCGAGGTCGAGATGTCCACCCTCCCCGCCTGCGACGATCTCGTCCACCCCGAACCCGTAGAACCGCATCAGCCAATCGGCCTGATAGAGGCGGTGCTCGCGCATGAGCGGTGGCGGCTGCAGGGGAAGCCGCGCGCTCGAATCCGGTATCGGCGAGAACGCCGAATAGTAGACACGCTTCAAACCATATCCCGAATAGAGCCCCGCGCTGCGCTTCAGGATCGCAGCGTCGTCGGTGGGGTCGGCCCCGACGATCATCTGCGTCGATTGCCCGGCGGGAGCGAATTTCTTCGGCCGATGACGCGCCTTCGGCTCGGGTGTCGCCGCTTCGCCATTGAGGCGAATATTGGCCATGGCCGAGCGGATCTCGGCGGGGCGCTTTTCGGGCGCGAGGCTTGCAAGGCTGATATCGGTGGGGAGTTCGATATTGGTCGAAAGCCGGTCCGCGTGCCGCCCCGCCTCGGCCAGCAGCAGCGGATCGGCATTGGGAATGACCTTGAGGTGGATGTAGCCGGCAAAGCCGTGCACCTCGCGCAGGCGCTGCGCCACTCGGACGAGGGCCTCCATGGTGTAATCCGGCGAGCGGATGATGCCCGACGAGAGGAAGAGCCCCTCGATGTAATTGCGCTTGTAGAAGTCGAGAGTGAGCTTCACGACCTCGTCGACCGAGAAGCGCGCCCGCTCGACATTGGATGAGGATCGATTGACGCAATAGACGCAGTCGTAAATGCAGAAATTGGTCAGCAGGATCTTGAGGAGCGAGATGCATCGACCGTCGGGCGCGTAGGAATGGCAGATGCCGCTCCCCTCGGTCGAACCGATACCGCCCGTGCCGAGGCTGTTGCGCTTGGTTGTGCCCGACGAGGCGCAGGACGCATCGTATTTTGCAGCGTCCGAAAGGACAGCGAGCTTGCGTGAGAGGGAGAGCTGGACCATGCGTTCACTTTCTGTTCCGAACAGAAGTAGTGGGTTGCGAAGCGGTTCGCATTGAAAAAAGACATGGCTCGGCAAACTGTGATTGGCCGCTTTTCGTCGACGGAGATGTTTGATCGTTCGCAGCGCCGCAACAATCCGTCGTCAAGGGGTGGGGTGACGGACGCCCGCTCAAGTCCCTATGTTGGTCGTTAGCAAGCAGGCTGACCTGCAAAGGAGAAAAACAATGGCTCTCGAACTCTCGGGCATTCATCACCTGACGGCGGTGTCGGCCCGCGCCTCCGAAAATCTCGACTTCTACACCCGGGTGCTTGGGATGCGCCTCATCAAGAAGACGGTGAACCAGGACGACACGACCGCCTACCATCTCTTCTATGGCGACGGCGTCGCCTCGCCTGGCAGCGATCTCACCTTCTTTGACTTCAACACGCTTCCCGAACGTCGCGGGACGAACGCCATCGTACGGACGGCGCTGCGCGTGCGCGGGGGTGAAGAAGGTCTCGCGTGGTGGAAGAGCCATCTGCAGGATCAGGGCGTCGGCACGAGCGCGATAAAAGAGCGGGTGGGACATCTGAGCCTTGACTTCGAGGATTTCGAGGGTCAGCGGCTTCGCTTCGTTGCGGACGAGACGCCGAGCCCTGCCCAGCCCTGGGAAAAAAGCACCATTCCCGCGGAGCGCCAGATGGTTGGCCTTGGTCCCATCACCATGAGCGTCCCCAATCTCGAGCCGACCGAACTGGTCCTGACGCGCGTGATGGGCATGCGCAAGGCACGCGTGCATCCCGCGCGGGAGCGGACCGGGGAGACGCACGTCTTCGAGATGGGCGAAGGCGGTCCGGGCGCAGAATTGCATGTGCAGGTCGATCCCGATCTGCGCCGCACCGGCCCGGGTGCTGGTGGCGTGCACCATGTCGCGTTCCGCACGCCCGACAAGACGTCGCTCAGGGAATGGATCGCGCGCGTGCACAGCGTCGGCCTGCGCTCGAGCGGAGAGGTCGAGCGGTACTATTTTACGTCGCTCTATTTCCGCGAGCCAAACGGCATTCTGTTCGAGATCGCCACGGACGAGCCGGGCTTCACCGCCGATGAACCGCTTGAGACCCTTGGCGAGAGCCTCGCGCTACCCCCCTTCCTCGAGCCGCGGCGCGCGAGCATCGAGGCCGGGCTGAAGCCCCTCGCCTGAGCGGTCGACCTTCAAGAACGCAAGAAAGCCGGGGCCCCCACCCCGGCTTTCCCGCATTCCGGCTCCGCGCTGCTCAGCTGCAGGTCCGGCGCTCTCCGGGCACCGCACAGCGCGATGGCGCAGTGCCCGAGATCGAAATGGCGTCGCGTATAAGCCGCAGGAACTCCGCCCTGTAGCCGCCTCGGTCTTCTCCTTGGCTCCGTTCGGCCAGGCTGAGGATATCTTCAAGCGCCATCGGCTGAACCCCCTGCGTGCCAGCCATCACCTGACCGAACGCGGCGACTGCGGCAGCCCAGAGTGCATCGGCGGGAACGGCCTCGGGATCCCGAACCACCAGATCTGTCGTGATCGGGGCTTCGATCAGCCGGCTTTCGCCTGCGCCGGGCAGCTTGTAGCGGATCCGAAGATGGGCAAGCTCGTCCGCAGGGCCGGTATTGGACAGAGGTGCACCGTACCGAAGTGGAGCGATCGCCTCGGCACCGGATCCGGCAGGAACGATTTCGTAAAGTGCAGTCACGGTATGCCCTGCGCCGATTTCGCCTGCGTCTACGCGATCGTCAGCAAAATCCTCGCGCATGAGCGCACGCGTCTCGTATCCGATCAGCCGGTATTCCGAGACGAGCGCGGGATTGAATTCGACCTGCACCTTCACGTCCGATGCAATGGTGACGAGCGTACCGCCGAGTTCCTCGACGAGGACCTTCCGGGCCTCCGAGTAGCTGTCGATATAGGCCGCATTGCCATTCCCCGCCTGGGCGAGCGACTGCATGACGGCGTCGTTGAGATTGCCCTGCCCGAAGCCCAGCACCGAGAGCGACACGCCGCCCGCCCTCTTCTCGGCGATCAGCCGCTCAAGAGCGTCGGGCGTATCGGGCCCGACGTTGAAATCCCCATCGGTGGCGAGGATGACGCGGTTCGTGCCGCCCTCCACCATCGCCCCTTCGGCAAGCTCATAGGCCAGCGCGATCCCGTCCGCGCCTGCCGTGGCGCCGCCGGCCTCGAGCCTGTCGAACGCAGCGAGAATTGTCGCTTTTTCTGTTCCGGCTGTCGGTTCCAGCACGACGCCGGCCGAGCCCGCATAAGCCACGATCGAAACGCTGTCATTGTCTGAAAGCTGCTCGACCAGCAGGCCGAAAGCACGCTTCAGCAGATCCAGCCGATCGGGCGCATCCATCGAGCCGGACGTATCGACAAGGAAGACGAGGTTGCTCGGTCGATCGAGCACGTCCTGAGGCTCGTAGCCGCGTATGCCGATGCGCAATAGCTGCTTGCGCGTGTCCCAGGGCGCGGGAAAGACGATGAGGTCCGGGGAAAGAGGCGCCGCGGCGTCCTCGGGCAGCCGGTAGTCATAGCTGAAATAGTTGAGCCATTCTTCGATCCGGACGGAACCGGGCGCTGGCAGCTGCCCAAGCCCGATCATGCGCCGCATCACTGCATAACTTGCCGTATCCACATCCACCGAGAAGGTGGAAACCGGATCCTCGGCCGCAACCTTCACGCGGTTTTCCTCGAATGGGGTGAGCCGGTCTCCGGCGAGCGGCGTGGACCCGGGGGCGAAGTGCCGCGCTTTCATTTCAGCCCCTTCGGGCAAGGCGAGCATGGACGGCGCCGCCGGCTCCTGGGGGCGCAACACTGAGCTGCCCGAGCGCTCGGCGCGCATCGTGGTGACGGGCGCCGCCTCATCGGCCAGTGGCGCCGGCACAGCGGCGATGCTGTCCGCCGCGATCTCCATTTGCGGAGCGGAGGCCGGCTCCACCTGCCGCAGCATCACGGCTGGCCGCCCGGTGTCGTCCGGTACGGACCCGGTCATGGCCGTCGTGGCGTAGAGCTGATAGCCGAGTGGTACCAGCAGCAGGCTTGCAGCCACTGCGCCGATGGGGATGCGGGTATCCATGATCCAGGTCCTTGCCTTGATGAGCATGGACCTCAGACGACCGGAGGCGCCTGATCCTTGGCCTGCGAAGCGGTTCGCGCGCGCGTCCTCGTTCGCATCGAAAGCAGACACCGCCGCGGCGAGCGCCTGCCGCCGGGCAGCATCGCCCGGTGCCGCGGGCGTCGCGCTCCGCAGCGTCCGTAGCCTGTCCTCTGCGCCTTGATCGGTCATAGCAGCCCCCTGAGGGTCTTTTTCGCTTCGTGTATGTGCCAGGAGACGGTCGCCTCCTTGCACCCCATGATCGTTGCGGCTTCGGCATGGCTCAGATCTTCGGCATAGACGAGCAGCACCGCGTCCCGTTGCTTGTCGGGCAGGCGCCGCACGACCGCCCAGAGCGCGTGCGCCTCCGCCGCGGCTTCCTGTTCGGCCGGAAATGCGTCCTCGGTCTCGGCGGCGAGTGCCGCGGCGCGCCGGCTGTGCCGGGCGGAGCTGCGCTGCATGTCGCGGACCGCGTTCAGCGTCACCCGATAGAGCCAGCTCGTGAACGTGGATCGCCCGTCGAACGAGTGGATGGCGGTTGCAAGCTTGATGCAGACGTCCTGCGCAATGTCCTCGGCGTCGCTGCGACGCCCGCTCCATTTGCATGCCGTGCGGAAGATGAGGTCGTAATGGAGTTCGAGCAGGCGCGTGAACGCGGCGCGATCACCGGCACGGGCGCGCGCCAGGAGCCAATCGGTTCCCTCCGGCGCGGGCCGTGCCGCCTCGATTGTCTCCTGCGTCATCAAAGCAATCTGCATGCGCCAAAGGCCCGATCAAGCCGCGTCTGGGTCTATGACGGCGCGCCGATCGAAATCCTTGGGAGAAAATCAGGCCTCATCCGAATTTTGTCGTCAGGCGACAAGCGCCTGTGGCACGGCCTCGGCAATGAAGCCGCCCCCCAGCACTTCGCTGGTCGGGGTCTGATCCGCATAGAAGACGCAGGCCTGCCCGGGGGATATGCCATACTCCCCGGCGAGCAGCGTGACGAACACCTCGCCGTCCCTCAGCGTGATAACGCCCTCCTGCGGCGGACGGGTCGAGCGCACCTTGACCTCGACCGGCATGCCATTGCCGGCGGCGGCATCCGCAAGAGGCAGGTCGCCGAGCCAGTTTACGTCGCGCAACCGCACCGTGTGCGTCTTCAGCGCCTCGCGCGGCCCGACAACCACGCGCCCCGTGCGATGCTCGAGCTTCACGACGTAAAGCGGCTCGCCCGAGGCGACGCCAAGGCCACGGCGTTGCCCGATCGTATAATTGATGATGCCCTCATGCCGGCCAAGCACTCGACCGTCGAGATGGACGATCTCTCCACCTTCCAGGGCTTCGGGATGCATCTTGCGGATCACGTCGGCATACTTGCCCTGCGGCACAAAGCAGATGTCCTGGCTGTCGTGCTTTTCGGCAACTTCGAGGCCCATGTCCCGGGCGAGCTCGCGCACCTGCGGCTTGTCCATCCCGCCGAGGGGGAAGCGCAGGAAATCGAGCTGGGCGCGGGTGGTGGCAAAGAGGAAGTAGCTCTGGTCTCGGCTGTCATCCACGGGGCGCAACAGGTGGCGCAGCCCGTCCGCACCGAGCCGTGACTGGATGTAATGCCCCGTCGCGAGGACGTCCGCCCCCAGATCCCTGGCGACTTCCATGAGGTCGACGAACTTCACCGACTGGTTGCACGCAATGCACGGCACCGGCGTCTCGCCCTGGCGATAGGCGTTGGAAAAGGGCTCCATCACCGCATTGCGGAAGCGCTCCTCGTAGTCGAGGACGTAGTGCGGGATCCCGAGCCGGGCCGCGACGCGGCGCGCATCGTGAATGTCCTGCCCTGCGCAGCACGCGCCTTTGCGGTGGGTGGCTTCACCATGATCGTAGAGCTGGAGCGTCACGCCCACCACGTCATAGCCCTCGCGGGCAAGCAGGCCTGCAACGACCGAAGAATCCACGCCACCGGACATCGCGACGACGACGCGCGTGTCCTCCGGGCGCTTGGCGATATCAAGCGAATTCAGCATCTGTGTCATCCGGTTGGGGTCAAGGGCCAGCGGAAGTGGCGGTGTTTACGCCCTTTGGAAAGCCTCGGCAAGCGTCGGCACCGGGCAGTTCTTGCCGCCTTGCGGGCTGAAACTGCCGCCTCGTTGGGCGCCGTGATCGCCGCCGGGACCACCTATACCCATGAGATGACTGGGAAAACCTTCGAGCCGCCGGTTTGGCCCGACGATTGCAAGGGAAACCCTGAACCTCCGTTTGAAGGTAGTGCGTCCGTGTCGTCTCATCTTGTCGTCACCATGATTTCCGGTCAGCCTAAGGGCACGGCCTCGGCGCGCCCTGCGGCGCCGGGAGATAACATGCTGGGTGCCTTCGCCGCGCTCCTGGGCGCGATCGGCGGGGATGGGGCGAGGCCGGCGATCGACGCGACCTCTTCCCTCCTGACGTCCCCTGCTGCACTCGCCCCCGGTGGCGAGGATGGGGAACCTTCACTGCTCGACCAGCTTGCCTCCCTTCTGGGCGAACTTGAGGCGGCTCGTCCGGATGACCAGCCGCCTTCGTCCGAACTCGTCGACCGGCTCGATGATCTTCTCGATGGCCTCGCCGCCCTGTTCCCGCCAACAGCCGAGTTGCCCCCGCTCCCCGAAGACGGGCCTCTGGCCGCATTTGCCCAGCGCGCCGGCGAACTTGTCGCGCCCCTCGGGGCCGAAGGCGAAGCACTCGCCGCTCGCCTGAGGGCACTCGCTGCCGCACTGGCCGCTGCGCCCTCTGCAGAAGCATTGGCCGCGTCGGGCGGCACGAAAGGGCTGGAGGCCGCCCTGCAGGCGTTGCTCGGAAAGCCAGTCGATGTGAGCCCGGCCGCTCAGACCCGTCCCCTTGGGGAAGCCCGGCTCGAAACGCCCGACATGGCGCTGCACGCCCCCTCCCCCCAGCAGGTCCGGACGAGAACGGAACCCAGTGCCCCGATCCGGCCTGCGGCGAGCGAGCCGAATGGCGCACAGGGCCGTACGGAGGCATCACCGGCGGGTCTTGCGGCCTCTGCCGGGCTTGTGGAGACCACACCGGGTGAACTCGACGCCGACGGACAGCCGCTCACCCCCTTGCAGGGCCGGCCCGAGCTCGGCGCGGGCGCAAAGCTCGTCCAGTCCGCCTACAACGCACCTGCTTCGCAGGTGAATGTCCCGCAGCTTGCCTACGAGATCGTACGGCAGGTGCAGGCGGGAAACAGCCGCTTCCAAATCCGGCTCGATCCACCCGAACTCGGCCGCATCGACGTGCGGCTCGATATGGATGGCTCGGGCACCGTCAATGCCCGTCTCACAGTGGAACGGGCCGAAACCCTCGATCTCCTGCAGCGCGATCAGAGGGCGCTCGAGCGCGCGCTGATGCAGGCTGGACTCGACGGCACAAAGACCAATCTCGAATTCTCGCTTCGGCAGAACCCGTTTTCCAACGCCCAGGGCGATGGACGCGACCCCGATTTCTATGGGAACGCCGGCTTGGACGGCACCGAACCGGATCGGCCCGAGACCGAACGAGCGATCCTCTATCGCGGCATCGCCCGACCGGGCGGGCTCGACCTTTTCGTCTAGGAGACGGACATGAGCGTCAGCGGCATTTCCTCCACCGGCACCAGCGCGATGTCCTCGTCGCGCCAGACGATCGCCGAGAACTTCGACACGTTCCTGCAATTGCTGACGACCCAGCTACGCAACCAGAACCCCCTCGACCCCCTCGACACCAACCAGTTCACCCAGCAGTTGGTGCAGTTCACCTCGGTCGAACAGCAGCTCAAGACCAATGAGTTCCTCGAAGCCATGATGCTGGCCGGCGCGAATTCCGGCATAAACAACGCCGTCAACTATATCGGCAAGCAGGTGACGGCTTCCGGCGTACGTTCCGAGCTCGTGAATGGCTCGGCGACCTGGTCCTTTGCGCTGCAGGATACCGCCGACGTCACCGTCACCATCAAGGACACTGCCGGCAACACGGTCTACACCGAAGAAGGGCGCCTCACGGCCGGTGTCGGCCAGTTCGCCTGGGACGGGATCGGCAATGACGGGCAGCGCAAGCCCGATGGCACGTATTCGATAACCATTGCCGGCCGCAACGCCGATGGGCAATATGTGCCCATCACCACCGAAACGACCGGTGTCGTCAGCGGCGTCGATTTCACCGGCAGCGAGCCGGTTCTGATCGTGGGCACTTCGCGGCTGAACCTCTCGAGCGTCACCTCGGTACGCCAGCCGCCGGCCTGATCCTGTCTTCGTCCGGCGGGTCTTTTACTCAAGTCCTCGGCCCAGAGATCAAGTGCATCGCATTTGGTTCAAATCCTTAACCGGGTTTAACTTTCCCCTTAGCCAAATTTTAAGTGCACGGGTCTAGGGTTAGACCCATGGTCAGGCTGAGTATGAGAGTAAAATGACCGTACAAATGCGTCCCCGCGTTAAGTACGTTATCGGGCCGGATGGAAGTCCGCTTACGATTGCGGATCTGCCGCCGAAGAACACGAGGCGGTGGGTGATCAGGAGGAAGGCCGAAGTGGTGGCTGCCGTTCGCGGCGGGCTGCTCAGCCTCGAGGAAGCGTGCGAGCGCTACACCTTGAGCGTGGACGAGTTCCTGAACTGGCAGGCGGCCATCGAGAAGCACGGCCTTGCCGGGCTTCGGACGACCTGGATCCAGCACTACCGCGAAAGCTGATAACGCTACTGTCGCCGATCTTCGCACCGCCCCGGCCCCGCCGGGGCGGTTCGTTCATGTGCGCACGGTCGCTTATCCGCGCCCCATTTCGCATTCTGCGACATCGGTTAAGACAATGTTTACCATCCGCTAGGTAATTTTTGCCCAGGGGATGGCTGCGGGGCTCGCGGAGCATCACCGACACACATTGTCGGGTGCGACTTGGATAATTTTGTCAATTTTCTCAATCGGCTGGGTCTGGCCCGCGTCGCTGCCATGGGCGTCGTTGCCGTCCTTATGCTCGGTTTCTTCGTCTTCCTGATCCTGCGCAGCGCCAGCCCGCAGATGGCGCCGCTCTATTCAGGCCTGTCGATCGAGGATTCGAGCGCCATTGTCTCCGAACTGCAGACCGCCAACGTCCCCTTCCAGCTGCGCGGGGAAGGCGACACCATTCTCGTGCCCCGAGATCAGATCACGACGCTCCGGATGTCCCTGGCGGCAGACGGCCTGCCCCATCGCGGACAGGTCGGCTATGAGATCTTCGACCAGCAGAACACTCTGGGCGCGACGAGCTTCGTGCAGAACATCAACAATGTTCGCGCCCTCGAAGGCGAACTCTCCCGCACGATCTCTTCCCTGGCCCGCATCCGCAGCGCACGGGTGCACCTCGTTCTCCCCGAGCGTGAACTCTTCCGGCGCGAGCGGCAGGATCCGAGCGCCTCGATCGTGCTCGGCGTTCGCGGTGAGCTCTCGGCCGGCGAAATCCGCGCCATCCAGCACCTCGTGGCGTCGGCGATCGAAGGGTTGACCCCGACCCGCGTTTCGATCGTCGACGATGCGGGGCGCCTGCTTGCCTCGGGCGCCGGCACAGGCGAAGACGGCATTCTCGCCGGCGAACTCGAAGAGCGCACGCTGGGCGTCGAAGGCCGGCTCCGCGCCCGCATTGAGGACCTCCTGGTCAATGTCGTCGGCCCGGGTCGAGCACGGGTGCAGGTCAGCGCCCAACTCGACATGAACCGGCTGACGCGGACGTCCGAATCCTTTGATCCGGACGGCCAGGTGGTGCGCTCGACCCTGACGCGTGAACTGCAGAACTCGGCAATCGGGGCCGGCACGTCCGGCCAGGTCAGCGTTGCCAACGAACTGCCCGGCGCAAGCGAAAACGCAGGCCTTGGCGGGGGCACCAACGAGCAGCAGAGCACCGTCGAGGAAACCGTCAACTACGAGATTTCGCGCGTCACCGAGACCGCAATGACCGAAGCGGGCGGCATCAGCCGGCTCTCGATCGCGGTGGCGGTGGATGGCGTCTACGCCGATGACGGTTCGGGCAATGCGAGCTACCAGCCGCGCTCCGATGCCGAGCTCGCGCAGATCGCGGCACTCGTCCGCTCCGCTGCCGGGTTCGACACCACGCGTGGCGACCAGCTCGAGGTCGTCAACATGCAGTTCGCCGAGCGGCCTGAACTCGCAGCGCTCGGGACCCAGGGTCAGGGTCTCTTCGACTTCACGCGCGACGATCTAATGCAGGGCGCCGAAATGGCCGTGACGCTGCTGATCGCGCTCGCCCTCGTCTTCTTCGTCATGCGCCCGCTTCTGGGGCGCGTACTGACCCCCGAGACCGCCCCTCTTGCCCTCCCCGCGAGCGCCGAACTCAGCCCCTCCAGCGGCGCCGTCGAGCGCGTCGATGAAGGCCCGGAGGCCAATCTGGTGCGCAAGCCCGCCTGGATGGACGGCGCCCGCGCCATGGGCGAAACGCAGGCCCAGACGCTCAAGACCGTCGGCACCCTCGTCGACGAGAACCCCAAACAGGCAGCGCTCATCGTGCGTGACTGGATTTCGGACGCAGCATGACAGAGACCCGCGACATGTCCGAGGAGACCAATATCGAGGACGCGATGCGCCGCCAGCTCGTCATGGGCGAGCGCGGTGCCAAGCGGCCGCTCAGCGGCGATGAAAAAGCCGCGGCGCTCCTGCTGGCGCTCGGTCCCGATTATGGGCGCCCGATCCTCGAGCAGCTCGACGAACTGGAAATCCGCTCGCTGTCCCGCGCCATGGTCCGTCTGGGCCCGCTTACCCCCGAAATGCTCGACGAGCTGATGATCGAATTCGTCACGTCCATCACCTCCTCGGGCGCCGTTTCGGGCAACACCGATACGACCCAGCGGCTCCTGCTGTCCTTCCTGCCGCCCGACCGGGTCGAGATCATCATGGACGAGATCCGCGGGCCCGCCGGCCGCACCATGTGGGAAAAGCTGGCGAACGTGCACGAGGACGTGCTCGCCAATTATCTCAAGAACGAATACCCCCAGACCATCGCGGTCGTCCTCTCCAAGATCCCGACCGAGCATGCAAGCCGCGTGCTTGCGGCGCTTCCGGAGGAACTCGCGCTCGACGTCGTCGAGCGCATGCTCGGGCTCGACCCGGTGCAGAAGGACATTCTCGAAAAGATCGAATCGACACTGCGCACCGAATTCATGTCGACGCTGAGCCATTCCAAGCGCCGCGACAGCCATGAACAGATGGCCGAAATCTTCAACGCCTTCGACCGGCAGACCGAAGCGCGCTTTCTGACCGCACTCGAGGAAACCAATCGCGAGGACGCCGAAAAGATCAAGGCGCTGATGTTCACCTTCGAGGACCTGACCCGGCTCGACGCTTCCGCCATCCAGGCGCTCCTGCAAAAGCTCGACAAGCGCGAGCTCGGCCTCGCCCTCAAGGGCGCCAACGACCATGTGCGTGGGATCTTCTTTTCCAACATGTCCCAGCGCGCCGGTCGCATGCTGCTCGAGGACATGGAAGCGATGGGGCCGGTTCGGCTCAAGGACGTGGACGAGACCCAGGCGCGCATTGTCGGCATCGCCAAGGACATGGCCGCGCGGGGCGAGATCGTCATCCAGAAATCCAAGTCCGACGACGAGATGGTGGTCTGATGGCGAACGCCGCACGATTCACTTTCGACCTCGACCTGGGCACCGGCCAGTCGCGTCATCCCCAGATGAGCCGCGAGGCCGCAGACCAGAACGCCCAGGAAGCGCGTATGGCCGGGTATGCCGAGGGCTACGCCGAAGCCGAACGCAAGGCCCGCATCAGCGACGCTCGGCGCCTTGCAACCGCGACCGAAGCCCTGGCCGGACGGATCGATGCGCTCATCGAGAGGCAGAACGCCGAAGCGGACGGGCTCAGGGCCGGCGCCATCGCCCTCGCCCGCAGCGTGGCGGGGAAGCTCTCCGGTCACCTTCTGGCCCGCGAGCCACAGGCTGAACTCGAAGCGCTGCTCGGGGAATGCCTGTCTTCGCTCGACAAGGTCCCGCACCTCGTCATCCGATGCCATCCCGATCTGGTCGATACGCTTGAGCCCCTGGCGCGCCGCCGGGCCGATGCCAGCCATTTCGAAGGCCGCCTCGTCATCCTCCCCGATGAAGCGATCGCCATTGGTGATGGCCGGATCGAATGGGCCGATGGCGGTCTCGTCCGCGACAGCGCGACCATCGAGAGCGCCATCGACGACGCGATCACAGCTTATCTCGCCGCCCGCGGGACCAATCGAGGAGACCAGGAATGACCAATCCCCCGGGCCAGAAGCCGGACCCGCAAAGCGGCGTCACCTTCGAGGACATGGGATCCCCCGACCGGCCGCTCCCGCCGGAGACCGGCGCCAAGATGGCCTCGGACCTCGAGGCCGTCTTCGACGTTCCGGTCAGGATCTCCGTCGTCCTCGGACGCACCCGCATTCCCATTGCGAGCCTCCTCAAGATGGATGTCGGCACCGTACTCGAGCTCAACCGCCAGGTCGGCGAGGCGGTGGAGATCTATGTCAACGACCGGCTGGTGGCACGCGGAGAGATCGTGCTCGTCGAGAACCGTCTCGGCGTCACCATGACCGAAATCGCCAGAGCGGCCTGAGGAAGAACAGCATGCGCCTTTTGATCGTCGGAGCCCTTGAGGGCCAGCTCACCGAAGCCACCCGCCTTGCGATGCAAGGTGGTGCCAAGGTTGCGCACGCGCCCTCCATCGAAATCGCCCTCGCCAGCCTGCGCGCCGGACGTGGCGCCGACCTGCTGCTCGTCGACGTCATGGTGGACATACCGGGCCTGATTGCCGGCCTCGAAGCCGAGCGCATCGTCATCCCGGTCGTCGCCTGCGGCACCGAGACCAATGCGGCGGCGGCGGTCAACGCAATCAGAGCGGGCGCCAAGGAATACATCCCCTTGCCCCCCGACGCCGAGCTGATCGCCGCGGTCATTGCCGCCGTGGCACGGGAGTCGAGCGACTTCCTCTACCGCGACCCTTCCATGGCGCGCGTCGTTAAGCTCGCTGACCAGATTGCCGGATCGGACGCCAGCGTCCTCATCACGGGCGAGAGCGGCACCGGCAAGGAGGTGATGGCGAAGTATCTTCACGCGCGCTCGCGTCGCGCCGGAAAACCCTTCATTTCGATCAACTGCGCCGCGATCCCGGAGGCACTGCTCGAAAGCGAGCTCTTCGGGCATGAAAAGGGCGCCTTCACCGGCGCCGTCGCCCGGCGCATCGGCAAGTTCGAGGAAGCCTCGGGAGGCACGCTGCTTCTCGACGAGATCTCGGAGATGGATTTCCGTCTCCAGGCGAAGCTCCTCCGGGCCATCCAGGAGCGGCTGATCGACCGCGTGGGGGGCACCAAGCCCGTTCCGGTCGACATCCGCATCCTTGCCACCTCCAACCGCGACCTCGGCCAGGCCGTGCGCGAAGGGCATTTCCGGGAAGATCTGCTCTTCCGCCTCAATGTCGTGAACCTCAAGCTGCCGGCGCTGCGCGAGCGGCCTGGTGACATTGCCGCCCTCTCGGATTTCTTCGTCTTAAAATACGCCAAGGCCAATGGCATGGGGCCGCGCAGGCTCTCCGCCTCTGCCCGCGAGCAATTGCTGGCCGCGCCCTGGCCGGGCAATGTGCGTGAGCTTGAAAACACCCTCCATCGCGCAGTGCTGCTGTCGGGGGGTGAGGAGATAGGCCCCGAAGCCATCGCCATGCCCGACGGGACCGGGCTTGCCGATGCGGTTCGGGCCGGCGGGTTGGCCGGTCAGGCCGCCGCGGCCGCCGAGAGCGCGACACGGGCGATGGTCGGGCGCACCGTTGCCGATGTCGAGCGCGAACTCATCCTCGATACGCTCGGGCACTGCCTCGGCAACCGGACGCACGCTTCCAATATCCTTGGCATCTCGATCCGGACGCTGCGCAACAAGCTCAACCAGTATGCCGACGAGGGCCTTGCCATTCCCGCACCCGGCGAACAGCGATCGGTTGCCTGATCGATGAATTTCCCCCGCGCGACCAGACGGGCCTCTGACCATGACTGACGTGCCCAGCGGCCGCCCGGGCTTCACCCTGCCGAGCTTCGCCACCGTCTCGCAGACGCTGCGCTCGGGCGACATCGCGCTTGCGATCGGCATCATGACGATCATCGTCGTGCTGATCCTGCCCATGCCGCCAATGCTGCTGGACATGTTCCTTGCCGTATCGATCGTCTTCTCGGTGATGATCATGATGACGGCGCTGTTCATCCGCACGCCGCTCGAGTTCTCGAGCTTCCCCACCGTGCTGCTCATCGCCACGATGATCCGGCTCGCCCTGAACCTTGCCTCGACCCGTCTCATCCTCTCGGATGGCCACAACGGCACGGCGGCAGCCGGTCACGTCATCGAGGCCTTCGGCAGCTTCATCATGGGCGGCAGCTTCGTGATCGGGGCGGTGGTGTTCATCATCCTCGTGATCGTCAACTTCGTCGTCATCACCAAGGGTTCGGGCCGCATCGCCGAAGTCGCCGCACGTTTCAACCTCGACGCCATGCCTGGAAAGCAGATGGCGATCGATGCGGACCTCTCCGCCGGGCTCATCGACGAAACCACCGCCAAGACCCGCCGCGAAACGCTTGAGGCCGAAAGCGCCTTCTTCGGCAACATGGACGGCGCCAGCAAATTCGTCCGCGGCGACGCGATCGCGGGCATTCTGATCACCTTCATCAACGTGGTCGCCGGGATCATCATCGGCACCATGCAGGAAGGCCTTTCCTTCGGCGAGGCAGCAAACAACTACACCCTGCTGACAGTCGGCGACGGCCTCGTGAGCCAGATCCCGGCCCTCATCGTCTCGACCGCGGCAGGCCTGCTCGTGTCGAAGGCGGGCGTCACCGGCAGCGCCGACAAGGCGCTCGGCGAGCAGTTCACCAACTATCCCAAGGCCCTCGGCATGAGCGCGGCCGTCGTCGGCACGCTCGGCCTTCTGCCCGGCATGCCGCTCGTGCCGTTCATGGCGCTGGCCATCGGACTGTCGGTGCTCGCCTATACTTCGATGCGCGCCAAAGCCGGCAAGGCGATGGTCGCCGCCGCCGAAGCCGCCGCGACCCAGCCCGCACCGCCCACCGGGCGCGAGGAGGCTCCGATCAGCGAGAGCCTCAAGATCGACGAACTCAAGCTCGAGCTCGGCTACGGGCTGCTTTCCATGGTCAAGGAGGACGAGCACGGCAATGATCGCCTGACCGAGCAGATCAAGGCCCTGCGTCGCCAGCTCGCCACCGAACTCGGCTTCATCATGCCGCCGGTGCGCATCCTCGACAACATGCAGCTCGAGCCCAACGACTACAAGATCCGCATCAAGGAAGTGGAGGCCGGCCACGGGCAGATCTTTGCGAACCAGCTGATGGTGATGGATCCGATGGGGCGCGACATCACCCTGCCCGGCCATCATACGACCGAACCCACTTTCGGGCTCCCGGCCACGTGGATCGAACCTGCCCTGCGCGACGAAGCCGAGCTTCGCGGCCTCTCGATCATCGACCCTTCGACGGTGATCTCGACCCATCTGACCGAAGTGCTGAAGGGCAATGTCGCGGACCTCCTTAGCTACGCCAACGTGCAGTCACTTCTGGGCGGGCTCACCAAGGAGCAGCAGAAGCTGGTCGACGACATCGTTCCGGGCCAGATCTCGGTGTCGGGCATACAACGGGTCCTGCAGGCGCTGCTGTCCGAGCGCGTCTCGATCCGCGACCTGCCAACCATTCTCGAGGGGATCGCCGAGATCGCGGGACCCGGGCGAACCGCGCAGGCCATCGCCGAGCACGTGCGTACCCGTCTCGCCCGCCAGCTCTGCGCGGCCAATCTCGGCCCGGACGGTAATCTGCCGCTCCTCACCCTCAGTCACCAGTGGGAGCGGGATTTCGCAGAAGCCATGGTGGGCGATGGCGACAACAGGCATCTTGCGATGGCACCGTCCCGCCTGCAGCAATTCATCGGCGCGGTGCAGCAGGGCTTCGAGAATGCGGCACAGATGGGCGAACTGCCCGTGCTCATCACCTCCCCCTCGATCCGCCCCCATGTCCGCGCCATCGTCGAGCGCTTCCGGCCCCAGACTGTCGTGATGAGCCAGAACGAGGTGCATCCCCGTATCCGGCTCAAGACAATCGGCAGCATCTGAAACGGCGCGCACGGCGTGGAACGAGGTGAGATGGCCGCGCATTGTGTGCCGCGTCGCGTCGGCGCCTGAGGCGGGAACACCATGAAGCTCTTTCGTTGCGACAATTGCGGACACGCGCTCTATTTCGAGAACGTGGCCTGCGAGCACTGCGGCCGCACGCTCGGCTATGAGCCGGACAGCAATCGCCTGCTCTCCCTCGTGGAAACCGATGGTGTGCTCAATGCGCCTGCGGCTGACGGGGCCGCCTACGTGTTTTGCGCCAATTCCGCGCACGGCGCCTGCAACTGGCTTCTGCCCTATAACCCGGGCGGAGATCCCTTCTGCCGGGCCTGCCGTCACAATGAGACCGTCCCGCCCCTCGACGACGCCGAAAATCTCTCGCGCTGGCAGACCATCGAGCGCGCCAAGAAGCGCCTTTTCTATTCGCTCCTGCGGCTCAACCTGCCGCTCGAAACGCGTAACGAGAACCCTGAGCATGGCCTCAGCTTCCGCTTTCTGGCCGAGGACGTGGCACCGAACCCTGTCATGACCGGGCATGACAACGGCGTCATCACGATTGCCCTGAAAGAAGCCGACGATGCCGAACGCGAATACAGGCGAACCCAGCTCAACGAGCCCTATCGCACGCTGCTTGGACATTTCCGCCATGAGGTGGGACACCACTATTGGGACATTCTGATCGGCAGCGGGCCCGAGCAGGCTGGCTTCCGCGCGATGTTCGGGGATGAAAGCGCCGACTATGGAGCCGCCCTGCAGCGCCATTATGCGGAGGGCGCACCGGCCGACTGGCAATCGGGCTATATTTCGAGCTACGCGACCGCGCATCCCTGGGAGGATTTCGCCGAAACCTGGGCTCATTACCTGCACATCGTCGACACGGTGGAAATGGCATCGGCCTACGGCCTTCGCGTGCGGCCCGGGATTGATCAGCGGCACGAACTGACCGCAGCGATCGACTTCGATCCTTATACCCGCGGGGACATCAGCGACCTGATCGATCAATGGATCCCGCTTGCGTCTCTCCTCAACAACCTGAACCGGGCCATCGGACAGCCGGATGCGTATCCTTTCGTGCTCACACCACAGGTCATCGAGAAGCTCGGCTACATCCACGGGCTGATCGCCCGCCACCCGGCAGGGCGCTAACTGGTGCTTAACCCTTATGGCCGGCTCAAGGCGCGGAGCCGGCGATGATTGGATAAGGTGAGCGCCATGGAGCCGAGCGCTCCACCGACAAACCGCTGGGAGGCGGAAAGACCGGACCCGAGACAATCGGGCCGGTCTTTTTCTTTGTGCGCTGCCCACCAGACAATCGGTAAGCGATGACCGCAAAGCGGCCTTTATGACGGAACGACTGCGCAAGTTTGTCGTTGATTGGGCATACGGAGCCGCGCCGCGTCACATCGATAACGATGCCTCGCGTGGAGCCAAGAACGTCAACGAGAAAAATTGGAGACAACCATGTTCCGCACGCTTCTGACCACCACCGCCATGGCAGCACTTCTTGCGACCGGTGCGGTTGCACAGGTCACGCCCCCCGCCAACGAAACCGCTCCTGCGACCGAAATGGCGCCGGCCAACGAGATGGCTCCCGCCAACGAGATGGAGCCGGCCGATGAGATGGCTCCCGCCGATGAAGCAGCTCCGGTCGATGCCGCACCGGCCACCCCGGCAGCCCCTGCTACCGACATGACGGCTGAGCCCATGGATGGTGCAACTGCTGGCGTGATGGGCTTTGACCTGGCGCAGGGCTATACGGCCCAGCCCACCGATCACCTTGCATCTGACATCATTGGTCAGTCGATCTACTCGTCGGCCGCCGACGATGCGGAAAACATCGGTAACGTCAGCGACATCGTGCTGAACGAGACCGGCCAGATCACTGCCGTGGTCATCGGTGTCGGCGGATTCCTCGGCATTGGCGAGAAGTGGGTTGCAGCCGACTTCGCCCAGCTCGAGTGGACCGTTGCCGCTGACGGCACCGGCCGCTGGGTCTTCCCGACCACTTCGGAAGCCCTCGAAGCTGCGCCTGAGTTCATCTGGCGCGACGATGCGGATGCCGGCATGGCTCCTGCCGCAGACCCGATGGCTCCTGCTGCCGATCCGATGGCCCCGGCCGCTCCGGCTGCCCCGGCGATGTAATCGGCGCCAGACCGAGACTTTCTGGAAGGCTGGCCCCTGTGGCCAGCCTTTTTTCTTACATAATCTCCGGAGGCTCCCGTGATCAGGTCGCTATTCCTCTCCCTTACCATTACTACGATGCTCACCGCACCCAGCTTCGCCCAGGGCGGACTGGACGTGCCGCCGCCTGCTGACGGCTTTGGGACACAGGCGCCATCATCGCCCCTGTCGAATGAGCCGATGAGCGAACTCGAACGCGCCGGTCTTCGCCCACCGCTGCAGGTCCAGAGCGGCTACACCTATTCCACGGAAGATCGGCGGGTCACCGAAATTCTCGGCCAGCCCGTCTACACCTCTGTCGAGGAAACCGGCGAGAACATCGGCTCGATCAACGAGATCATCGTCACGCCCGATGCCTCGATTGCCGCCGTGGTCGTCGAAATCGGCGGCTTCCTGGGCATAGGCGCGCGCAACATCGCAATCGAATACCGAAACCTGCAATACCAGGTGGCACATGACGGGTCCTGGCGCTGGGTCTATCCCACGACCGCTGAGCAGCTTCAGGACGCGCCCGAATTCGTCTGGACGGAAACGCTGGCAGAGCCCGGCCAGTCCCGCGAAACCGACGGGCCCGTTCCCATCGACGAAACCGCCATGCCCGACGCGCCCGCGGTAGAGACCGCTAATCCCAATGACGACGGCTCGATCGCCGCCGACCAGTTGCGTGGGGCGACGCTCTACAGCACCAATAATCAGGTCGTCGGCATGATCAGCGATGTACTGGTCTCCGATGTCGGCACGGTTCAGGATGTGATCGTGGATGTCGGCGGTTTCCTCGGGATCGGCACCCGCTCGGTTGCGGTGCCATATGGGCAACTGAGGCTGGAACTTGATGCCAATGGTAACAGCTTCATGGTCGTCGATGCGACGCGCGAAGCCATCGAGGCGCTTCCCGAGTATCAGCCGCAATAAAAAAGGCCCGCTCCGGCGGGCCTTTTCTCTTTGGGCGTTTATTGTCTTCAGCGCCGCCGGCGCAGCCGGCCGATTTCGTCATACTGGGCCTGCTCGGCCTGGGCTTCGGCTGCCGCCTCGCGCCCCGCTTCGCGCTGGTCGAGCAGCTCGACTTTCTTCAGATCCTCGACCGCTTCGGCGAGCGCGTCCTGCGCGCTCTCGAGTTTGTCGCGCATGTCGTTTGCCGAGGCGAGCAGATTGTCCCGCCGCTGAATGGCCGCCTTGGCAAAGGTGGAATAGGCAAAATGGGCAACATCGGAGATGCCGGTTTTCTGCTGCTCGATCTCGATCTGCTGGTCGAGCTCGCTCGCCATGCGCTCGAAATCCGAAATCATCATCTGGATCTGCGTAACCTGGCGGCGCTTCTCGTCCACCTCGAACTTCTTGAGCCGGATCAGGCTTGCGCTGCGCGACTTCATCGACTTGTACTCCTTACCCCATCAAGTCGCCCGTCGGCGGACGACCCCCGCCGGGTTCGGGCTCAGCCGGCCGCGCCTGCCTTGTCCACGATCGCCTCCAGCATCCGATAGCCGTCGGCAAGCGTAGTCCGCTCTTCCCGCTGCTGGCTCAGAAAGGCCTCCAGCGCCGGGTTGATCGCAATCGCGCGGTCCACCTTCGGATCCGATCCCTTCCGGTATGCCCCCAGCCGGATCAGGTCCTCCATGTCGGCAAAAACCGACAGCAATTCCCGCGCCTTGCCCAATACGGGCCGAAATTCGACCGGCACGCAGCCGGGCATGGTGCGAGAGATGGATCGAAGCACGTTGACCGCGGGATAACGTCCGCGCTCGGCAATGGCTCGCTCCATCACAATGTGCCCATCGAGGATGCCGCGCACGGCGTCAGCGATCGGTTCATTATGGTCATCACCTTCGACTAAAACGGTAAATAAGCCGGTAACGGAACCTGAACCAACAAGGCCGGGGCCAGCGCGCTCGAGCAGCCGCGGCAGTTCGGTGAAGACGGTTGGTGGGTAGCCCTTTGCGGTCGGCGGCTCGCCGGTCGCAAGGCCGATTTCGCGCTGGGCCTGGGCGAAGCGGGTGAGGCTGTCCATCATGCAGAGAACCCGCTTGCCGCTGTCGCGGAAATATTCGGCAAGTGTGAGGGTAAGGTAAGCGGCCTGCCGCCGCATCAGCGCGGCTTCATCTGAGGTGGCGACGACGACCACCACCCGCTCCATCCCCGCCTCTCCCAGATGCTCGGTGATGAACTCGCGCACTTCCCGACCCCGCTCCCCGATCAGCCCGATCACGGCGACATCGGCTTCGGTGTTGCGTGCCATCATGGAGAGGAGGACGGACTTGCCGACGCCCGAGCCTGCAAAGATCCCCATGCGCTGGCCATCACAAACCGTCGTGAAGCTGTTGAGCGCGCGCACGCCGAGATCGAGCGGCGCCCCAACCCCCGCGCGGTCATGGGCTGCAAGTGGGCTCTGGCGAAGGCGGTAGGCTGTCGGGCCCGAGGAAATGGGGCCCTTTCCATCGATAGGCTGCCCCATGGCATCGACCACTCGTCCGAGCCACGCTTCGGAAGGATGGACCGCGCCCTCGCCACGACGGAAGATGGCTCGACAGCCCAACCTGATCCCAGCGACGGGGCCGAAGGGTAGGCAGAGGGCATGCCCGTCGCGAAATCCGATGATCTCGCAGACCAGCGGGGCTTCGTCTGGAGCCTCCACCAGCACGCGCCCCCCGATGCGCAATTCGCGCACTGGGCCGACCACCTCTATGAGCAACCCCTGGACCGTCCGTACGCGCCCGAAAGCCTCGACGTCGTCGATCCCGTCTATGGCGGTGATGAGCGCGTCCATGCTGAGCCTTCACCTCTCGATTCGCGGGTGGTTGAGCGTAACCGAACGTTAAGGTAAAAGCGCCACACTCGATGCTCGGGCCGCCCCTGCGTCAGTGCGCCACGCCGCCACAATCACACCCTTCCGTAGCCACGTTTGAGCGAGTCCGCAGAGTCGCTTGAAAGGCCTTCTTAAACTAAAATCTTAAGAAAATTTCATCCGATTTATCGTTTTAGATCAACGACTTAGATATATTTCATATTACCACGGATTGCGTATTGCGGAAGTGAATTAAACTTTGTTAACTAATTGGGCTTAGGTTTGAGTCATATCCAGTAGGGTTCGGTAAAGGATGTCTGCATGACGCACGACATCCGGTTCCAGTCAGGGACAGACGGTTTAGGGGATTGGCATGCGTGTACTCTTGATCGAGGACGACAGCGCGACGGCGCAGAGCATCGAGCTGATGCTCAAATCGGAAAGCTTCAACGTCTACACCACCGATCTGGGTGAGGAGGGCGTCGATCTCGGCAAGCTTTACGACTACGATATCATCCTGCTCGATCTCAATCTGCCCGACATGTCGGGCTATGAAGTGCTGCGGACGCTCCGCGTGGCCAAGGTTCAGACGCCCATTCTGATCCTCTCCGGCCTTGCCGGCATCGAGGACAAGGTGCGCGGCCTCGGCTTCGGTGCCGACGACTATATGACCAAGCCCTTCCACAAGGATGAGCTGGTCGCCCGCATCCACGCCATCGTGCGCCGCTCCAAGGGCCACGCCCAGTCGGTCATCTCCACCGGCGATCTGACTGTCAACCTCGATACCAAGACCGTCGAGGTCACGGGCTCCCGTGTCCACCTGACGGGCAAGGAATACCAGATGCTGGAGCTGCTTTCGCTCCGCAAGGGCACGACGCTGACCAAGGAGATGTTCCTCAATCATCTCTATGGCGGCATGGACGAGCCCGAACTCAAGATCATCGACGTCTTCATCTGCAAGCTGCGCAAGAAGCTCTCTGTCGCGACGGGCGGCAAGAACTACATCGAGACCGTCTGGGGCCGCGGCTATGTGCTGCGCGAGCCCGACGAGGCCGAATACTCCGAAAGCGCCTGAGCCCTTTCCGCCCCTGCCAAGACCCCGCGCCCCGGCGCGGGGTTTGTCGTTTGGAGCCTGAACTGCGCTACATCGGCGAAGCCTGGTTAGCGCAGATCTTTACAGCTCAACTCTATCGGAATGGACTGTGCCGGGCAGAGGGAAACCGGATGGACATGTTGAGGCACTGGTGGCGTTCTCTGACGGGCCGCGCAGCCGGCGATGGCCGGGGCCGCGCCGACGCTTCAGGCCAGCGCATCTTCCTCATGGGAGAGGACGAGCTCGAGGACATCGAAATTCTGCCCGCAACCGCCGCTTTCTTCGTTGCCGGCGAGCTCCGGAGGCTCGGTCGAGACGCGCCCATGCCAGATGCGCTTCATGGCTGGCAGGACGCGGAATTGCGACGCGAAGGGCCTCGCCTGATCGGAGATCTGGGTATCGACGGCA
Source organism: Arsenicitalea aurantiaca (assembly GCF_003994485.1). Classification (GTDB taxonomy): domain Bacteria; phylum Pseudomonadota; class Alphaproteobacteria; order Rhizobiales; family Devosiaceae; genus Arsenicitalea; species Arsenicitalea aurantiaca. Next base: position 345,885 of record NZ_RZNJ01000001.1, on the reverse strand, counting down.
TTTCAGCAATTGCCGCCATGGAGGCCCGGCTGCCGCGCTTCGATAGCGTGCGCGTGGGAAGCTCGGCAAACACCACCCCTGCCCCGGCCCTGACGGCCTTCGGCCCAGGATCCGGCATCGGAGCGCTCATCCTGGCCGTCAATCGCCAATCCGGCGTTTTGAGCGCGGCCGGCTTGCGGCTCAACGATATACAGGACAGCAGGGTCGTACTCGAAGCGCTGTCGCACCTGCCATCGCCGGAGCCATTGATCATCGTCGACTGGCAGCGCCTGCGCATGGCGCACATCGATCGCCCCGAGACGCTCGCGACCCTCTTGAGCTGAGGCGGTCAGCCTGCGACGAGATCCGCGCCTTCGTCCTGGGCAACGAACATGGATTCCAGAAGGTCACGATCGAACGGCTTCATCATGTAGGCGTCGGCGCCCGCCTTGCGGGCCAGCGCGATCTGCCCGATGTCGTTCTCGGTCACACAGAACACGACCCGCGGCTTCTCCCCGCCGACATAGCCCCGCAACAGTTTGAGAAACTCCAGCCCGCCCATGATCGGCATCTGCCAATCGAGCAGGATGGCGTCCGGCATCTCCTGGCGGCACTTCTCGAACGCTTCCTGCCCGTCCTCGGCCTCGTCGACCACATAGTCGATATCCTCGAGGATCCGTCGGGCGACCTTGCGCACGATGGTCGAGTCATCGACGATCAGACAGGATTTCATCGCCGCTCCGCCCCGTTCCGCGCCCCGTTGGGCACCCCCAGACGCCAGTCTAGGCTCGACCCGACCAGCTACGGCAAGTCTTGCCCAGAATGGTTAGCAAAGAGGTAATCAGGCCGATTTCTCATCGGTCGGGGAAAAAGGTTCGACGACGCCGTCCGCAGCGGGAGCCTCGCTGGGGGCGGGTTCTTCTCCGATCGGCGCCGCGCTCTTCTGGGCACCGGGCTCAGCGGTAAAGGTGAAACGGCCGTCCTCGAGCCGCACCGAGATCGCCATATCGGTCATGCGCGCCAACAGCCCCGTGTAAAAGGGCTGAATGCCGCGCGCATCGACACCTTCCTCTGGATTGCCGGCGAGGAGCGCTTCGACACCCGATGGCATCAACGTCTTCTGACGCTTTTCGGGGTCCCCGATGCAAACGACACTGAACCTCTCCGCGTCCGCCTCGCCTTCGATCCGCGCCGTCACGATGCCGCCGCGCGGCACGGCCGTCGTGCCGATCAGCAGCATGTTCATGAAGAGCTTGGCCTTGTGCTTGGGCAGGAGGATGAGCGGCACCTGCCATTCGAGATCGGCTTTTTCGATGTCGAACAGGATACGCGCCACGCGCTCGCATTCGCGCGTGTCGATATCGGTGCCCGAGGTCGAGGATGCCCCATAGGCAAGCCGCGCGAATTCGAGCTTGGCGCGCGCATGCTTGGCGGAGTTGGCAATCAGGTCCTGCGCCCCATCGGCCATGGCCGACTGCGTCGGATCGGCAAGCACTTCGAGCCCGTTGCCGATGGCGCCGACCGGATTGATCAGGTCATGGCAGACCCGGGAGCAGAGCATGGCCGCAAGGTCGGTGGCTTTGAGCTCGATGATTTCGGCCATTATGGGCGTTCTCCACATGATCGGCGACAAAGGGAATCACTGGGCGGCACTTTACCTGCCTGCGCCCCCGGGGCAATCTCGGGCTCAGTCGGGAGCAGGGCCTGCAGCCTCGCCCGACCAGTTCGTTTCTGCCCGCTCTAGCGCTGCGTCTGGGGCCGCAAGGAATGCAGAGCGATTGCCGATCGAGTGGAACAGGTAGAGCCGCTGGCGATGGATCACATGCAGTTGTGGCTTGCCGTCGGAAAAATAGCCCCGCGACAGCGCCATCGCGCAATGCCCGCCGAACCGCGGCGCGTAGATCTCGGGATTGCGGGCGAACACATCCCGATTGGCTGCGTTGGCAAAATAATGCGGCACACCCTGCCAGATGTGTTCGTATTCGGAGCGGCCCGGTAGCGGGGCCCCTTCAGTGAAATAGCTGACCGGGTCGAACCCACCGAGCGCCACCCCCATCAGCGGATCCACGACGAGCCGTGCGCCTGTCGACTGGGCGCTCGCAGGCTGCATGAGCGGAAGGGCGGCTGCGGCCGCAACCACCACCAGCGCGAGCCGCGCCATGGTTAAGATTTGTTTACGCTTCTGCCCCATCATAGCCGTCATGTCCGCATAGTTCGATGGCGTGCACGGCCTCAGCCTAACGGGCAAGCGTGTGCCCTTGGTAAATGGAATCCAACCGCAGGCGGATCATGAAACTCAGGAGTGCCGAAATGCTCAAACGCTTCGCCCTCAGCCTCATCCTGCTGCTCGGGCTCGTCGGCGCGCCACAACTGGCCCACGCCCAGGGCGGCTCGGTCAGCGAGACCTTCTCCAGCCAGGAGATCGTCGATCGCGGCCACGAGTTCTTCGGGTCGGTTGCCCAGGGTCTCGCATCGCTCGTCGAGCGAGCAGTCAGCCAGTACGGCCTGCCCAACGCCTATATCCTCGGGGATGAAGCAGGCGGCGCGATCTTCGCCGGCGCCAGATATGGCGAAGGCACCATGTACACTCGCAACCAGGGTGAGCATCCGCTCTTCTGGCAGGGCCCGTCGATCGGCTTCGATATCGGCGGCGACGGCTCCAAGGTCATGATGCTGGTCTACAACCTCAACAGCGTATCGAACGTCTATGGCCGTTATCCGGGGGTGGATGGCTCGGCCTATGTCGTCGGCGGACTTGGCATGACGGTAATGAGCTATGGCGATGTCGTCATGGTGCCGATCCGTTCGGGCGTCGGGGCCCGGCTCGGGGTCAATGTGGGGTATCTGAACTTCACCCAGACGCCCACCTGGAACCCGTTCTAAGGGTTTCTACCCATCCTCGATTCGTTTTGTGATCGGCCCGTCGGGTGTTCCGCAAGCAAAGGCGGATGACCCGGCGGGCCGTTTCCATTAAACTCCGCCTCACGCGCCGGGACGGACCCGGCCATGCGCCATTGCTGGCGCAGCCAGAGGCCGGAGCATCCCATGATCATCGAAAACGTCATGTATTTCGCGCTCGGCCTGCTGGCTGCAGGCTTTCTGGCGCTGATGCTGATGCCGGCCATCTGGCGGCGCGCCGTCCGCCTCACCAAGAAGCGTATCGAAGCGGCGACCCCCATGACGATGGCCGAATTCCGAGCCGACAAGGATCAGCTCCGGGCCGAGTTTGCCCTTTCCACGCGGCGGCTCGAAAAGAACGTCGAAACGCTGCGGCGCCGGCTTGCAGAACAGCTCCGCGACGTCAGCACCAACCGGACTGACCTCGGCGCGATCAAGGAAGAACGCGAGAAGCACCTCGCCATCGTGCGCGAGCTTGAAGAGCGCGAAGGCGAGTTGCGCCGCCGCGTGCTGGAGCTCGAAAAGGAGAGCACCGACCTTGCGCAGCGCCTGCGCATGCGAGACCGCGAGTTCGCAGACAAGGTGGAGCAGCTCGAGATCGCGCGCATGCAGATGCAGGAGAAGCGGACGGGGATTTTCGCTTTCGACGGCAGGGCGCTCTCGGGCGAATACGACAAGGACGTCGCAGAACTCATCGATGCGCTCGAGCAGGAGCGGCGGCGTGCCGGTCACCTCGAAACGCAGATCCGCGGGCTCATCACCCAGCTGGAGCGCGCCGACAAGCGCGGCCTTGACGCCGCTGCAGCATCGGCCGAGCTCCGCCGCACGCTGGCCCGGCGCAGCGACGAGACAAGCGCCGTCGGCACCGAGCTTGTGGCCGCCGAGGCGCGCATTGCGGATGCCGAGAACAGGGTCAACGCCATCCTGCTGGAGACCACACGTGTCGTCGCCGAGAGCGAAGAACGGCAGGACCAGCTGCTTGCCGACAAGCTTGGCCTCGAGGCCGAAGTGGAAGCGCTGCGCCAGAAAGTTCTGAGCGTGGAGGAAACGGTGATGGCCGATTGGGACACCGATCGCATCGAGCAATCCCACCTCCGGGAGAAACTCAATGACATTGCCTCCGACGTCAGCCGGCTGGTCTACGCCATGGAAGGCCATGGGCCGGCCGATGCGGAGGAAAGCCTGTTCGATCGGGTGCAGCGGTTCGCCGATGATGGCATGGGCATGCAGGACTATGCCCTGCCCGCCAACGATCAGGCGCCGCGCCTCGCAGGAACAGGCCCATTGTCCGACCGGATCAGTGCATTGCGCAATCTGCAGGATCAGAAATAGGCGCCGATCGCCGCCGCGCTATTCGGCGATGATTGCGATTTCGCGCAGAACGCGGCCGTCTTCGCCCGAAAACACGCGGATGCTGGTGCTGGGCCCGTTGCGATACGTGACCGTCACCTGGCCGTCCGCCGCGACCGCCGAGAGGATTTCCGATCCGGCAGGCAGGCTGACCGCGCCGAGCGCATAGGCTGTTGCCGTCGGGCCTTCCGATTGCGACGCGCGATAGACAAGCACGCCCGCTATGGCCATAAAGCCGAACAGCAACACCCCCATGCTGACCGCAAAGGATCGCCGCGCACGCGCCATCAGGGCCTGCGCCTCCGGCGACAGCGGCGCGGCTTCGGGCTCAGCATCAGGTTTGGGATCGCTCATGCAGTCAGTATCCGATTTTACAGAGGAATGGCAGGTGATCGTCGATGCCGAAACCGCCGGAGGCCGGCTCGACGCGGTGCTCGCGCGGCAGGTCAGCGCGTTCAGCCGCAGCCGCATCAAGGACTTGATAGTTGGCGGCGCCGTCTCGATCAATGGACAAACGGTCGCTGAGCCGAACTACCGGCTGAAGACGGGCGAGATCGTCGAGCTTGTGGCGCCACCGCCGGAAGAGGCCGAGCCGGCGCCAGAAGACATTCCCCTGACGATCCTGTACGAGGACGACCAGGTGATCGTCATCGACAAGCCCGTGGGTCTCGTCGTCCATCCAGCCCCGGGCAACCCCAGCGGGACACTCGTCAACGCCCTGCTCTATCATTGCGGGGACAGCCTTCTGGGCATTGGCGGCGTGAAACGCCCGGGCATCGTGCATCGGCTCGACAAGGACACTTCGGGGGTCATGGTGGCCGCCAAGACCGAACGCGCCCATGCCGATCTTGCCGCGCAGTTTGCCGATCACGGCCGCACCGGCCCTCTCCATCGCGCTTACACGGCTTTCGTTTGGGGACGCACCCAGCAGGGCAGCGGCACCGTCGATGCACCGCTCGGCCGGGACGCCCAGAGCCGACTGAAGCAGGCGGTGCGGCAGGGCGGCCGGGAGGCGATCACCCATTATACGGCAGAAACCCGCTTCGGAGACGAGGGCTGGGACATCACCCGTCTCGAATGCCGACTGGAAACCGGCCGTACGCACCAGATCCGGGTGCACATGGCCCATATCGGCCATCCGCTCGTCGGGGATACGCTTTACGCCTCGGGCTTTGCGACCAAGGTCAGGCGACTGCCGGAGGCGGCCGCAGAGGCGGTTTCTGCTCTCGGGCGACAGGCTCTCCATGCAGCAGAGCTCGGTTTTGCGCACCCGATCACCGGCGAGGAGATGGGGTTTTATTCCGATCTGCCGGATGATTTGCAACGCCTCGAGCAGGCGCTCATGCCGTTTGATCGGTCGCTTCCGGGCCGCGCCGGGTGATCCACTGGGCTGCCGTTGCCGTTCAAATTGGCGAGACGTGAGGAACCGCGATGGTCGTACGCCATTGGTTCTCTGAGTTGAGAGCATGTAGACCGGCGCGATGCGGACGCGCAGACGGTCTTATCATCGCCGGAATCTGACCTATATATGTTCATGATCCTGCATGTGCCGCCAGGACATGATGGGGTCGCTCTGCCCGCTTGCGGGGGAAAGGGGTGCATTATGGCCCAGTCAAATCTGCCCGTGCTGAGTTCCGATGGCGGCCTCAGCCGGTATCTACAGGAAATCCGGAAGTTCCCGATGCTGGAGCCGGATGAAGAATTCATGCTCGCCAAACGGTATCGCGAGCACGAGGATCCTGCAGCTGCCCAACGTCTGATCACGTCGCACCTGCGTCTCGTGGCCAAGATCGCCATGGGTTACCGTGGCTATGGCCTGCCGATTTCCGAGGTGATCTCGGAAGGCAATGTGGGGCTCATGCATGCGGTCAAGCGGTTCGAGCCGGACAAGGGCTTCCGGCTCGCGACCTATGCGATGTGGTGGATCCGCGCTGCGATCCAGGAATATGTCCTGAGGTCATGGTCGCTCGTTAAGATCGGCACGACTGCTGCCCAGAAGCGCCTGTTCTTCAATCTGCGCAAGATCAAGGGACAGATCGCGGCGCTCGAAGACGGCAACCTGCATCCCGACCAGATCAAGCACATCGCGACCACCCTCTCGGTGTCGGAGGACGACGTCGTTTCGATGAACCAGCGCCTTTCCGGCGATGCATCGCTCAACGCCCCGATGCGGGCCGATGAAGGCACGTCCGAATGGCAGGACTGGCTGGTCGACGACACGCCGGATCAGGAGACGGTGCTCGGGAACTCCGAGGAGTTCAACGAGCGCATGGCTTTGCTATCGGACGCCATGGGCGACCTCAACGACCGCGAGAAGGCGATCTTCCAGGCCCGGCGGCTGAAGGAGAATCCTTCCACCCTCGAGGAGCTCGCGCAGGAATACAATGTGAGCCGTGAGCGCATCCGCCAGATCGAGGTCCGCGCCTTCGAAAAGGTTCAGGATGCGGTCAAGGAAGCGGCGCGCACCCGGTTCCGCGAAGACGCCTAACCGTCTAGAGGCTGAAATTCACGCCCGGCGCTGGAAAGCGCCGGGCCATTATTTTGCGCTCTGCCCTGCCATTTCGATCAGGGCCATCAGATTGCGCTGGCCCAAGATCAGGAGGTACGGAGCGGCACCGGGCTCGGGCTCGATGCTGAACGTGCCGTTGGTCGCGACGTTCGAGGTGCCCGTGCGCCCACCTGGCTTCAGTTCCACGCCTTGTAGCGGATAGTCGAGCCCCTCCGAACCGAGAAACCGCGCGGGTCCCAGCGGATGGATCGAGATCCGTTCCCCGCGACCGACGGTGAACCGTACCGGACCCGTCGCGGCCAGCGCCACGTCCTCTTCATCGACGAGAATGAGCGCCCGTTCATGGGCATGCCTCAATACCGCGTCGAGCGCCGCCAGCGTATGGTCGAAGCGCCCGCCGGTCATGCCTAGCGCAACGGTCACCGGTGCGCGCGTGCAGTAGAGAGCCTTTTCAAAATCCGTCGTCTCCTGCTCGGCGACGTGGATCACGCGTGTCCGCCTTGCCCAACCTTGCGGGTCGGCGAGCGAATCGAGGTCTCCGATGATGGCATCGGGCACCACGCCGGCCTGCGCGATGAGGTCAGCACCTCCGTCGGCACCCACCATATGGGCCCCGCTCGCGACCAGACCGGCCAGAATGTCGAAATCGACCCGCCCGCCGCCCACGATGACGAGCGTTCGCGAAAAACTCAGCAGCGGCGGACCGATCCGCTCCGATGCGGGCACTTGCAAGGCTTACCAACTCTATTTAAGTCTGGGGTTGTCTCGCTGGGGTGTTTCGGGCCTGCCCGAAACTGAGAAATACCCATTGAACCTGAACCAGGTCATGCTGGCGGAGGAAGTTCGAGATGGCAAGGGCACGTGCCCTCGACCATTGACGCATCACCTTCTCACATGGCCGCAACGGGAATGCCAGCCATTCCATGAGGAAGGTAGAGCCATGCTCGATCTGACCCGCACCACGCTTGCGGTCGCTTTCACCCTTGCCGGCGGCGCCTACGCCGTCGCGCAGGACCTGCCCCGTCTCACCGTCTACACCTATGACAGCTTTGCCTCCGAATGGGGCCCAGGCCCGGCACTGAAGGCAGGCTTTGAAGCCCAGTGCACCTGCACCATTGACTTCCTGGGCACGGACGACGCCATTGCGGTTCTTCGCCGCGTCCAACTCGAAGGTGCGGCGACCGAAGCGGACGTCGTCGTAGGCCTCGACACGGCGATTGCGGGGGAGGCCCGTGCAACGGGGCTCTTTGCGGAGCACGGGCTTGATCTGAGCGGCCTGGTGCTCCCCAGCGAGTGGACCGACGCGCAGTTCGTCCCCTTCGACTACGGGTATTTCGCCTATGTCTACAACACCGAAGCGCTGCCCGAACCGCCGACATCCTTTGAAGAACTGATCGCGCTGCCGGACGACTTCAAGATTGTCGTTCAGGATCCGCGCTCATCCACGCCGGGTCTCGGGCACCTGCTGTGGATCGAGGCGGCCTATGGCGAGCGTGCGCCTGAAATTTGGGCCGGCCTTGCCCCGCATATTCTCACCATGACGCGCGGCTGGTCGGAGGCCTATAACCTCTTCCTCTCCGGGGAAGCGGACATGGTCCTCTCTTACACCACATCGCCCGCCTATCACGCGGTGGCCGAAGATGACGATCGCTTCGCCTATGCGGAATTCTCCGAAGGCCATTTGCCCCAAGTGGAAGTGGCCGGCATCCTCGCCTCCTCCGACCAGCAGGATCTGGCGCGCGATTTCCTCGCCTATCTGACCTCGCCCGAAGGCCAGGCGGAGATCCCGACGACGAACTGGATGTATCCGGTGGTCGATCTGGGGGACGCGCTTCCCGAGGCCTTCACCGCACAAGCGCAGCCCGAAACGATCCTGGCCCTCGACGAAGACGCCGTCACTGCCAACAGCCGGCTCTGGATCGAGCAGGCCCTTGCCGCCATCCGCTGAGCGGCTCTCGCGTCCGTATCGCCCGTTCCGGCTCGCCGCCGGGGCGGGCTTGTCGCTGGCCATTCTGGGCCTCGTCATTCTGGTTCTGTCGTCCATTCTCCGCGCCGCCGGGGCGGAAGGAGAGAGCGCAGCGCTGCGCGTCGATATCCCTCATCTCCTGCGCATGAGCGCCATCCAGGCCGGGCTTTCGACTGCCCTGTCGCTGTTCGTCGGACTGCTCATTGCCTGGGCGCTCAACCGGCTGCGCTTTTTTGGCCGTGATCTCGTCATCGCGCTTTTTGCTACCGCAATCGTCACCCCGGGCGTCGTCGTGGCCTTCGGTCTTCTCACCATCTGGGGACGCAATGGCTGGATCAACCGCACGCTCGAAGCGCTTCTGGACACGGGGATAGGCAACCCGATCTTCGGGCTTGGCGGCATCCTTCTTGCTCATGTGACGCTGAACGGCGCATTTGCCGCGCGCATCCTCCTCGCCCGCCTCGACGCCATTCCAGCGGCGCGCCTCAAGACCGGGCAGAGCCTCGGGCTCGGTGCGTTCGAGCGTTTCCGCATTATCGACTGGCCGATGCTCCGCGGCACGTTGCCGGGGCTCGGGGCGATCATCTTCCTTCTTTGCTTCACCAGCTTTCCCATCGTCCTGCTGCTCGGCGGCGGGCCGGCAAACCAGACGCTCGAAGTCGCGATCTACTCGGCCGTGAGGCTCGATTTCGACCTCCGCGGCGCGGTCGTTCTCGCCCTCGTGCAGATCATCGTGTGTTCGGGCATCATCCTTGCGACCACAGCCCTCTCCCCCGTTCCGGCATCGACGGGCCCCTCGCGTGCTCAGACCTGGGCGGACGGGACCATGGCCCGGCTTCTGCAATGGCTGGTCCTCGGCCTGGGGCTTGGGGCATTTGCCCTCCCGCTCATCGTCGTTATCGTCGATGGGCTGGGACCAGGCCTTGGCCGCGTTATTGCCAGCAGCAGCTTCTGGAGCGCAGCCATTGCTTCGGTAGCCATCGGGCTTGCCTCTGCCACCCTCACCCTGGCGCTGGCGCTTGCGCTCGGCCTCGGCCGCGCCGCAGCGACAGACAGGTGGCTGAAGCTTGTGCTTGGGCTCCCCGCCTTCGCCTATCTTGCCGTACCCGCAATCGTCCTCGCCCTCGGGTTCTTCCTCTTCGTGAGGGACATGGGCGTTTCGCCCACCCGTGCGGCGCCGATCGTCCTCGTGCTCGCCAACGCCCTGCTCGCCCTTCCATTCGCGATCGCAACCCTTGGGCCACCGCTCGAAGCACTTGCAAGCAGCAGGGGCCGGCTCATCCGCGCACTCGACATCGGCGGTTTCCGACAGTTCCAACTGCTCGAATGGCCCCTGCTCGCCCGCGACATGGGCGTCGTCTTTGCGCTCGCTTTCTGTTTCTCGCTCGGCGATCTGGGCGTCATCTCCCTCTTCGGCACGGATAGTTTTTCGACCCTGCCCCTGCTGATGGTGCGCGCGCTCGGCGCCTATCGCACCAATGATGCGGCGGTTATCGCGGCCCTTATTCTCCTACTTACCCTTTTTGCCTTTCTCGCCCTGCCCCGCCTCTTCGCATGGATTGCAAATGCTCGTTCTCGATGATGTGAGGTTTAGCCATGGCGCAAATGGCACGCCCTATCGCTTTTCGATGAGCGCGGCTCCGGGCGAGGTGACCGCCATCTCGGGTCCGAGCGGATCGGGAAAGTCGACCCTCCTCGACCTGATCGCCGGTTTCCTGAGGCCCAGCAGTGGAGCAATCAAGCTCGACGGTGTAGACCTCCTGCCGCCCCGGCCGGAACGCCGACCGCTCTCGATCCTCTTCCAATCGGACGCGGTTTTCGATCATCTGAGCGCCGGAGCGAATGTCGCTTTGGGCCTTCCCCGCAATACGCCGCGCGCAGAACGCGGGGGGGCGGTCTCCCGCGCACTCGCGGACATGGGGCTCGCTGGGCTCGAACGTCAGCGCGCATCGACGCTTTCGGGTGGCCAGAAGCAGCGCGTCGCACTGGCGCGGACGCTCCTGCGTGACAAACCGCTGCTGTTGCTCGACGAACCCTTTTCCGCTCTCGATGACGAGAACCGCGCTCGGATGCGGGCGCTCATCGCGCGGCTGACGGCGGAACGCGGCTGGACGACGATCCTCGTCAGCCACCATGAAGACGATATCGCAGCCCTTGCCCGCCAGACCTATGCCATCAGGGATGGGGAACTCGTGCCCTCTACCATGGCGGCGCCATAGAAAAAGCCGCCGGATGGGTCCGGCGGCTCTCGAGGCTCGGTTGGTCTACTGCGCCGAAGCGCTGTCGGCCCAAGTGTCGAACACGTCGGTGAAGAGCGCTTCTGCCTCGGCGTCCTTTTCGAGCGTGATGATCGCCCGCCGCCCGGTCGCATAGATCAGCGCAAGGTCCATCCATTTGCGTCCGGTGAGCAGATTGATGTTGGTCGTCGTGTCATCCGGCGTTGCGCTGAGGGCAAAGAGGAACGAATTGCCCACGACACGGGCGGACGCACCGATCAGCGGCGTGCCCTGCACGAGTTCCTCGTTCTTCAGCAATACCCCGGGCAATCCAGCGATCGAACCGCCGATGAAGCTGTCGGTTACGGAGAAATTGATCTCCATCAGATGGCTTGCGGGCAGCGCCGGATCGGCATTGCGGCGGATGAGAAGGTCGACCCCGAGATTGCGCGCCGGAATCGAAGCGCTCCCGACGAGCGTGGGCGCCCCGGTCTCGTCCGTGCCGCGGCTCCACTCGACGGTGCCCGAAAAAGGCACGGCGCCCGTCTGTCCGCTTTCGGCGGCCTCGAGCAGCAGCGACTGGCTGCCGGCACTGACTTCAGGAAGCGCTGCCACCTGGGGATCGGCAGGCGTTGCCGCGCCATCGTCGGTGGGCAGGCGCTCTTCATTGGGCGCCGTCGCACCGGGCGCCTGCGGCGCAAGGGCAAGGGGCGAATCTGCATTGGGGGCGGCCGTCGCGGCGCTGCCATTGGGAATACTGGGCAGCCGCTCCTGGCTTGGCAGCACCGGAGGCGGCTCGACGGGCGGGGTCGAGGCGACGTCGTTTATTGCCTCGAGCACCGGCGCGGGCGTACCCGGCTCGATCTCGGGGACGCTGGCCTCTTCCACCACCTGCCCTCGGCCGAACATGGCGTCGAGATCGACATAACCTTCCCGCCACGCCCACACGCCGGCACCCCCGGCACCTGCAAGCAGCACGATGAAGATCAGAAGGAAGATCGTGACAGCGCCGATGCCGCCGCGCTCGGTCTCCTGCCGGGCGCGCGGGAAAGCTGCGTCGCCGACCGGCGCGCCGCGCTCACCACGGCCGCGCTTGGCGCCGCGAGCCGGTTTCTCCGGCCGTGATGGCTTCTCCGGCCGTTCTGCCTTCTCCTCACGCTTTGGCTTGTCATCCTTGCGTGCGAGCGGCGGCTCCGGCGCAATATCGGGCGCCTTGTTCCGGCTGAACAGCCCCTTCTTGGGCGCCGCAACGGGCGTGACTTCGTCGCGATCGATGGCGATCTCAGCGACCGGTTCGGCATCCGCCTTCTCGCCCCGGGCCTCGCGATCGAGGGCCGCAATGGCGCGGTCAATGGCGCCTTGCGGATCCGAATTGGTTTGCTCGACCTCAACTTCGCGGACGCTCGACATGGCCGGCGAAACGGCCTCCGGCTCGGCATAGCCGGGCTCGACGTCCGGCTTGCGCATCGCCGCCTGGCCGCCATTGAGCGCAACGGCATCGCGGCGCGGCTCGAAACTCGGCCCACGCCGTCCGGCGTCATAAGGCTTGTCCGACGGTATCGCGAACACGGTGGTCGCCGGGCGCCCTTTGGCCGCCTCCGCACGCGCAACGATCGAAGGCACGGGCTTGCCGCCATTGCGAAGCGGTACAGGAGGGGTAACCGGCTCCTCTTCAGGCGCTTCGTCCTCTTCGATTTCAGCCGGCACCGGGGGCTGCGCCTTGGGGACGATCTTGTTGGCTGGGTTCGCCCGGGCCGCGATCGGCGTCGGCTCCATTTCGGTCAGATCGGCCGCTGCGATGATCGCTTCAATTGAGGCGGGATCGGCCTGCTTGGGCGATACGATGGGCGCGGCGACCGGCTTGGGTTCAGGCCGGGAGGCTGCCGCGCGGGCCTTTGGCGCATCGACGAAGGCGGGGGCGGGCGGCGGTGGTGGCGCCGAGCGGCGGGGTTCCTGATGGGCCTGGCCCATGCCGGCGATCACCGCTTCGCTGGCTTCCTGCTCCACCTGCCGGATGCAGTCTTCGAGTTGCAGCCGGTGGGCCGTGATGTCACGAGCCGCCAGCGGCGGGTTGATCGCCCGCAATTGCCCCACGAGGGCGGCACGCGCCTTCTCGTAGACGGCGCGGCGCGCGGCGCCGTTGTTCTCGGGCAATGCTTCGACTGCCCGTCTCAGCAGCTCTTTGTAATCCGCCATTCGCTACGAAAACTCACAATGTGCTGCGCTGTTTTAGCAAAAAAACTCAGTCTTGGAACGGGTCATGCACCAATATGGTGTCGTTGCGCTCCGGGCTCGTGGAAAGCATGGCCACCGGCGCACCGATCAGCTCTTCGATCCTGCGGACATATTTGACGGCCTGCGCGGGCAGGTCTGCCCAGCTGCGCGCGCCTGCAGTCGTTTCCGACCAGCCCTCAAGCGTCTCGTAGATCGGCTTAACAGCGGCTTGTGCCCCCATTGAGGCAGGCAAATAATCAATGCGTGATCCTTCGAGCTCATAGCCCACGCAGACCTTGATCTGCTTGAGGCCGTCGAGCACATCGAGCTTGGTCAGCGCAATGCCGGTAATCCCCGAAGTGCGAACAGTCTGGCGCACGAGTACCGCGTCGAACCAGCCGCAGCGGCGCGCGCGGCCCGTGTTGACGCCCACTTCGCGCCCCACAGTCGCCAGGTGCCGCCCGATGTCGTCATCGAGCTCGCACGGGAATGGACCTTCCCCGACCCGGGTCGTATAGGCCTTGGTGATGCCGAGCACATAGCCGATGGCGGTAGGCCCGAGGCCCGAGCCCGCAGCCGCCTGTCCCGCAACCGTGTTGGACGAGGTGACGAAAGGATAGGTCCCATGGTCATTGTCGAGGAGCGCGCCCTGGGCGCCCTCAAAGAGGATGCGCGCGCCCTCGCGCCTTTTGTCGTCCAGCACCCGCCAGACCTGGTCCATGAAGGGCAGGATCTGGTCGGAAATCGTCGTGAGTTCATCATAGATCGCCTGGGCCTCGATCTCGGGCAGGCCCATGCCGCGCCGCAGCGCATTGTGATGGGTGAGGAGCCGCTCGATCTTGGGCAGCAGGGTCTCGGGCTCGCTGAGATCGACGAGCCGGATGGCGCGGCGGCCCACTTTGTCTTCATAGGCCGGCCCGATGCCGCGCCGCGTCGTCCCGATCTTCAGCCCCGCGGTGGCGTCTTCGCGAATACCGTCGAGCTCCCGGTGCAGCGAGAGGATCAGTGGCGCATTGTCGGCAATGCGCAGCACCTCGGGCGTGATCGTCACGCCCTGCGCGCGCAGTTTTTCCAGTTCGGCGACGAAATGGTGCGGATCGACGACCACGCCATTGCCGATCACCGAGAACTTGCCCTGCACGAGCCCGGAGGGCAGCAGGGCGAGCTTGTAGCTGACCCCATCGATCACCAGGGTGTGGCCGGCATTGTGTCCGCCATGGAAGCGCACCACGACGTCGGCGCGCTCCGAGAGCCAGTCCACGATCTTGCCCTTGCCCTCGTCGCCCCATTGCGAGCCGACGACCACCACATTCGCCATTGATTTCATCCCCTGGACGACAGCATTGGCATCCGGAACCAGGCCGGATGCGTCCGTCGCGCCGCAATTCCGGGCGCGCGTCTAAAGCCAGGGGCGCGTTTGCCCCATGGCCAATTGCTGATAAGTCGGGAGCCCGACGATCACAAGAGCTTCGATGACGATTCCCCGCCCTGTTAAGCCGCAGAGCCCACTCGAGGGCCTGTTTTCCAGCCCCTATCTCCTGCTGCTGCTGACCACGGCCTTCTGGGGCGGCAATGTCGTCGCAGGCAAGGCGGCGGTCGGGCACATCGACCCCTACGCGTTGATGATCCTGCGCTGGGGCGGCGCACTGCTGGCCGTCCTGCCCTTCGCCATCGGACCGGTCCGGCGGGACTGGCCGGTCCTGCGCGAGAAATGGTGGCTGCTTTTCTTCTACGGCGCGCTGGGATACGCGCTCTTTAACGTCCTGGTCTATGGCGCCGCCTACTACACGTCCGGGGTCAACACCGCGCTCGATCAGGTGGCGGTCAACATCTTCGTCATGATTCTGAACTTCGCCATCTTCCGGATCAGGGTGCGGGCGCTCCAGCTTGTCGGCGTGGCGTTGACGATCCTCGGTGTCGCGATCACCGCCACCCATGGCGAGCTTTCGCGCCTTCTCGAACTCGACATCAATTTCGGGGACCTGCTGGTCATCATCGCGAGCTTCGGCTACGCCGTCTATTCGCTGACGCTTCGCTTCAGGCCGGCGACAAACTGGCTGAGCTTCCTCGTCTTCACCTTCCTGGGCGCGCTCATTGCCTCGATCGTCTTCCAGTTCATTCTCGGGGGCGGGTTCGGAGCCTTCATCGCCGCCCTGCCCACCATTACCCCCACCGGCTGGGCCATCGTCCTTTACACGATGATCTTCCCCTCGATCATCTCGCAGATGTTCTATGTGAGGAGCATCGAGCTCATCGGCACCAACCGGGCGAGCCTCTTCATCAATCTCATTCCCTTTTTCGGCGCGCTCGGCTCCATTCTCATCCTGGGTGAGGCCTTGATGCCTTTCCACATGGTGGCCGGCATCCTCATCCTCTGCGGTATCGTGCTGGCCGAATGGGCAGCCCGCAAATGAATGTGGCCGCGCTCAAAAGAGCGCGGCCACGAAACGATAGAGCGAATACAGGCTGACCGCGACGAGGCCGAAAAAACCGAACGCCTCGAGGGTGAACCAGAAGGCGAAGGATCGCGGAGTACGCCGCCTCCGGATCCTGCTGCCGCTGCGCTCGGGTATCTCGCCCGAGCGCCAGTTGCGCCAGACCTGCCAGCCGATCAGAACCCCCAGTGGCGCAGACAGCAAGAATGCCAGGCCCGCCGCGACCGCTTCGAGGTTCATCCCGCCCGCCGGTCTCAGAACCGCAGGGACTTGGCCTGCTTGACGCCCTCGAGCGCGGTGATCTGCTTGAGCTGATCCTCATCGAGCACGCCGTCGATCGTGACGAGCGCGATGGCATCCGACCCAACGTCGAGCCGGCCCAGGTTGAAGTTGGCGATGTTGATGCCAAGCTGGCCGAGCAGCGTACCGAGCCGGCCGATGAAGCCGGGTTTGTCCTCATTGGTGATGTAGAGCATGTTCGGCGCGAGTTCGGCCTCCATGTTGATCGACTTCACCTGAATGACGCGCGGCTTGCCATTCCCGAAGATCGTACCGGCAACGCTGCGCTCCTGGCGCTCGGTGATCACGGTGAGCCGGATGTAGCTCTCGTAGGCCCCCTGCTGCTCGCGATTGACCGTCTCGACCTGGATGCCGCGCTCCTTGGCGATGGCAGGGGCCGAAACCATGTTCACGTCCGCAAGCAGCGGCTTCATCACGCCGGTGAGCGCAGCGGCGGTCATCGGGCGGGTGTTGAGCGCGGCAACCGCACCTTCATATTCGACGCGGATCCCCTTGATCGAGGTTTCGGTCAGCTGCCCGGCGAAGCTGCCCAGCATCTCGGCCAGCTTGACGAACGGCGTCAGCCGCGGCGCTTCCTCGGCGGAAATTGAGGGGAAGTTGAGCGCATTGGTGATCTCGCCCGTCATCAGATAGGCCGAGATCTGTTCGGCCACCTGCAGCGCCACGTTCTCCTGGGCTTCGGTGGTCGAAGCACCCAGATGCGGGGTGCAGATGACGTTGGGCAGCCCAAAGAGTGGATTGTCCACCGCCGGCTCCTCGAGGAACACATCGAGCGCCGCGCCCGCAACCTTGCCGGACTTCAGCGCCTCGGCCAGCGCCGCCTCGTCGATCAGCCCGCCGCGCGCACAATTGACGATGCGCACGCCCTTTTTCATCGTCTCGAATGCATCGGCCGAGATGATGTTGCGCGTCTGCTCGGTGAGCGGGGTGTGCAAGGTGATGAAATCGGCGCGGGCGAAGAGTTCCTCGAGTTCGACCTTCTCGACGCCCAGATCCAGCGCACGTTCGGGCGAGAGGAAGGGATCGAACGCGATCACCTTCATCTTGAGCCCCTGCGCACGGTCCGCGACGATCGAACCGATATTGCCGGCCCCGACGATGCCGAGGGTCTTGTTGGTGACCTCGACGCCCATGAAGCGGTTCTTTTCCCACTTGCTGGCGCGCGTCGATGCATCGGCCTCGGGGATCTGCCGGGCAAGAGAGAGCATCATCGAAATGGCATGCTCGGCCGTCGTGATCGAATTGCCGAAGGGCGTGTTCATCACGATGATGCCCTTGGCGGTCGCGGCGGGGATGTCGACGTTGTCCACACCGATACCGGCGCGCCCGATCACCTTGAGGTTGGTTGCGGCCGAAAGAATCTTCTCGGTGACCTTGGTGGCCGAACGAATGGCGAGGCCGTCATACTGGCCGATCACCTCGAGCAGCTTGTCCTTGTCCTTGCCGAGATCGGGCAGGTAGTCGACCTCGACGCCATTGTCCTTGAAGATCTGCACGGCGGTCGGGCTGAGCTTGTCGGAAACCAGAACCTTGGGCATTCCGCCCTCCTTGAAATGGGTGACGTCATATCGATCGCCCGCGCCGGGCCGGTTTCGGCCGGCGGCAGTCGTGCGATCCGGAAAAGAGATCCCGGCCCTGGCCGGGATCGTGTCGAGCGGTAATGAAGGCTAGGCGGCAGCCTCGAGGATCGCAGCCTTTTCGGCAGCGAACGCCCAGTCGAGCCACGGCAGCAGCTTTTCGATGTCGGAGGTCTCGACGGTCGAGCCAGCCCAGATCCGGAGCCCGGTCGGCGCATCGCGATAGCCGCCAATGTCGTAAGCCACGCCTGCTTTGTCGAGCCGCGAGACCATCGCCTTGGCGAGAGCCGCCTGCTTGTCTTCGGGCAGCGCGGTGATCTCGGGATCGGTGATCACGAGACAGATCGAGGTGTTGGAGCGCTCGGCCGGGACCTTGGCGAGGAAGTCAACCCAGTCGGTCTTGGCGACCCACGCGTCGATCGCCGCGAAATTGGCGTCGGCCCGGGCCTGCATGGCCGAAAGCCCGCCGATCGACCTGCCCCATTGCATGGCATCGACCGCATCCTCGATGCAGAGCATGGAGACGGTATTGATCGTTGCGCCTTCAAAGATGTCCGCGATCAGCTTGCCGCCCTTGGTGAGGCGGAAGATCTTGGGCAGGGGCCGATCGGGCTTGAAGGTCTCGAGCCGCTCCACGGCACGTGGCGAGAGGATGAGGATGCCGTGTGCGGCCTCCCCGCCTAGCGCCTTCTGCCAGGAGAAGGTGACGACGTCTAGCTTGGAAAAGTCGAGGTTCTGCGCGAATGCAGCCGAAGTCGCGTCGCAGATGGTGAGCCCTTCGCGGTCGGCCGGGATCCAATCGCCATTAGGAACCCGTACGCCCGAAGTGGTGCCGTTCCAGGTGAAGACGACGTCGCGGCTGAAATCGACCGCATTGAGGTCGGGCAGTTCGCCATAGGGCGCCTTCAGAGTGCGCACATCGTCGAGCTTCAGCTGCTTGACGACGTCGGTGACCCAGCCTTCCCCGAAGCTCTCCCAGGCCAGCATGTCCACGCCCCGCGCGCCGAGCGCGGACCACATGAACATCTCGACGGCCCCGGTGTCGGAGGCGGGAACGATGCCGATGAGGTAGTCGGCGGGCACTTCGAGCACTTCGCGCGTCAGCGCGATCGCTTCCTGGATGCGGGCCTTGGCCGGCTTGGAGCGGTGCGAGCGCCCCACGAGCGCATTGGCCAGCGCATCGACCGTCCAGCCAGGACGTTTCGCGCAGGGACCCGAAGAAAAATTGGGATTAGCCGGTTTCACCGCCGGCGCGGTCATAGTCTCGGTCATGAGCGACCCTCCCAGGTCGATTGCCTTGCGTTAGGGCAAGGTGTCCTGAGGCCGCAGATACGCCTGCCCAAAGGCGGCGTCAAGAGCGATCGTTGAGCTTACTCGTCTTCCTCCTCGCCCGGCACGACAGCGCCCAGCCCCTCCACCGCCAGGCCGAGCAGGCGGTAGAGCTCGACCAGCTCTTGCCCGCTCAGCCGGCTCGCGGCCTGACGATTGGCATCCCGAGCGCATTCGCTCAGCACCGGCTCCAGCGCCCTCGCCTTTTCGGTAAGAAAGACATGCACCTTGCGCCGGTCGGTAGCACTGCGCTCGCGTCGGATCAGGCCCTGCGTTTCCAGGGCATCGAGGATCTTGGTGGAGGTCGCCTTCTTGACCTCGACGAGGTCCGACAGCGCGCTCGAACTCAGCCCGTCCTGCTCCCAGAGCCGCCTCAGATGGTGGAACTGGCTGTGGGTGATGCCGTGCCTCGCGAGATTTGCGCTGATAACCGCGGCAAAGCTTCGATTGGCCCGACGCAGCAGCACCCCGAGCCCAATCTCGGGGGAGCCCGTTTTCATGTCATCCTGCGCCATGCCTGCACCTCCGACCGCAATCTGAGGCCGGTTAGCACGCAAGGCGGTGGAGGACCATACCGGAGGCCGCAAGCGCCCTCAGGCCGGTTCGTACCCGAGCACGGCCTTCACTTCGAGGAAATCCTCGAAGCCGAACACGCCCTGCTCGCGGCCATTGCCGGACTTCTTGTATCCCCCGAATGGTACATCGCCGCGCGGCGGAGCCATATTGATGTAGATCCGCCCGGCGCGGATGCGCCGCGCAATGCGCCGCGCCCGCTCCACGTCACGTGACGCGATGTAGCCGGCAAGCCCATACTCACTGTCATTGGCGATCGCGATCGCCTCGTCTTCGTCGCGGTAGGCGATGATGACGACAACCGGACCGAAAATCTCCTCCCGGGCGATACGCATGTCGTTGCGGACGTCCGAAAAGACGGTCGGGGACACGTAATACCCCTTGTCGAACCCCTTCGGACGCCCTGGCCCGCCCGCAACGAGCGTCGCCCCCTCGGCGATACCGGCCTCGATCATCTCCTGCACCCGGGCGAACTGCATGGCCGACACCAGCGGCCCCATCTTGGTTTCGGGATCGGACGGATGGCCGATCCGCACCGAAAGGGCAGCCTTGCGGGCAATCTCAACCGCGGCGGCCAGCTGATCTTCCTGCACGAGCAGCCGGGTCGGCGCCTGACAGGACTGGCCGGTATTGGTGAAGCATCGGAGCACACCGTCGCGCACCGCAGTTTCGAGATCCGCGTCAGGCAGGATGATGTTCGCGGACTTGCCGCCAAGTTCCTGATGGACGCGCTTGACAGTATCCGCGGCGGCCTTCGCGACCATCACGCCCGCGCGGGTCGATCCGGTGAACGAGATCATGTCGATATCGGGATGGCTGGCAAGGGCCGCACCGACGCCCGGGCCGTCGCCCTGGATCATGTTGAAGACCCCCGCCGGCGCCCCTGCCTCTTCGATGATTTCGGTCAGGATGATGGCGCTCAGCGGCGAAATTTCGCTCGGCTTCCAGACGATGGTGCACCCCGCGGCAAGACCATAGGCAACCTTGGAGGCGATCTGGTTCATCGGCCAGTTCCAGGGCGTGATGAAGCCGCAGACCCCGATTGGCTCGCGAATGATGCGCGATGAGGCGACCATGTGCTCGAGATCATAGGCTTCGAGCAGGTCAGCTGCCTGCTTGAAGCGCTCCCGCCCGAAATGCGCCTGGACGGAGCGCGAGAAGCTAATGGGCGAGCCCATTTCGAGGGTGATCGCCTCCGCGATCTCCTCATAGCGGCGTTCGTAGACCTCGACGATCCGCCGCAGGAGCGACACGCGCTCGGCCTTCGGCCCGAAGCCGAAATGCTCGAACGCCCGCCGCGCGGCGATCACCGCCCTGTCGACATCGGCGCCGGACCCGAGGCTGATCGTGCCGGCCAGCGTTTCGTCCGCCGGGTTGGTGACCTCGAGACTTGTAGGGGACACCGGGTCGACCCAGGACCCATCAATGTAAAACCGCAGCGCATTGCCCATCGCCCCAACCCTCACGACAAAGTTTACACACTTGAGATTACGTATTACGTAATACGCAAGCAGGCAAGTGCCGGTCGGACGACGGGCCAGATGGGGGAGACACGGAATCATGGAACGGCAGGTCGAAGCGCATTCGGGCAAGGCGCTCTATGGATCGGATGTGATGGTCACGGCGCTCCGGGAATTGGGCGCGGAATACGTCTTCATCAATCCCGGCTCGAGCTTCCGCGGCATCCATGATTCGCTGGTCAATTATCTGGGCAATGAGCGACCGGAGATCGTCCTCGTGACCCATGAGATGATCGCAGTCGCAATGGCCCATGGCTATGCCAAGGCGACCGGTCGGCCAGGCTTCGTCATCCTCCATAACCTCGTCGGGCTCATGAACGGCTCGATGAGCATCTTCAATGCCTTCTGCGACCAGACCCCGCTCGTGATCATCGGGGGGAGCGGACCGGCCGATCCCAAGGACAGGCGCTTCATCGACTGGGCGCATTCTGCCAACACCCAGGGAGATCTGGTCCGCCCCTACGTGAAATGGACCGACGAGCCGGTGACGCTAGAAGGCGCGCTCGATTCCATGCTCCGTGCCCATCGCAAGGCCATGACCGCGCCGATGGGCCCCACCTATGTCTCGCTCGACGCGGGCCTTCAGGAGATCGTGGTCGAGCCGGGATTGGAGACCGGCGCCACCCTCCCCCGCTATCAGGCACCGGCGCCGATCCATCCCGACCCCGCACTGGTCGAGGAGATCGCCGCGGCGCTGCTTTCAGCCGAAATGCCACTCATTGTGGGCGGGCGCTTCGGGATCAATCCGGAAGTCACCGCGCCACTCGTGCGCCTCGTGGAACTGACCGGCGCCGCCTATCTCGACGATCGGGTGACGGTCTGCTTTCCCACCCGGCACCCCCAGAACCTCAACGGCGACAAGGCCATCCGCAAGGAGGCAGACCTGATCCTCGCGCTCGACGTGCAGGATCTGACGCTCGCGACGGTCGGCTATTCGGCCGGACGGTCCGCGATCATGGGAACGGGCGCAGGGGCTGCCGGCGCCACGGTGATCGATGTTTCGCTCAACGACTATTTCGGCAATTCCTGGTCGCGCTTCGGCGGCCCCACCCCGCCGATCGACCGTCAATTGATCGCCGATCCGCTCCTGTCGCTGAAACTGATCGTCAGCGCCGTGGAGGCGCGGATCGCTCAGGGGGCGGAGAGCCGGGCCATCACCGACCGCCGCCATGCCCTCGCCAAACGCCACGACACCATCGCAGCGGCCCACCGCGACACGCTGGCGAAGCGCTCGACCGATAATCCGATCGCGATGGAGCGCCTCACCCAGTCGGTCTTCGACGCGGTGCGCGGAGAGAAATGGCGGCTCGTGGTACGCAACCACCGCAGCTGGAAAGATGGGTACTGGGAATTTTCCGGTGCGGGAGACTATCTGGGCGGCGATGGCGGCGGGGGCGTCGGCTATGGACCGGGCGCCGCGATCGGCGCGGCCATGGGCCTCAAGGGCACGGGCGTATTGCCCGTTGCAATCATCGGCGATGGCGATTTCATGATGACGCCGGGCGCCATCTGGTCGGGTGTTCACCACGAAACGCCGCTTCTCATGGTGATCATGAACAACCGCTCCTGGGGCAATGACGAACTGCACCAGCGCGAGGTGGCGCATGTTCGTGGACGCGCGGCACAAAACGCGCATGTCGGCCAGCGCACCCATCACCCCGATGTTGACTTGGTGGGCGTCGCCCGCTCATTTGGCGCCTGGACACGGCCTGTGGTCACCGATCCGGCGGAACTCGATGCGGCGCTCGCCGAAGGCGTCGCGGCCGTGAAGGCCGGCCACCTCGCCGTCATCGAAGTCATCACGTCGCTCGACTGAGCCCCGGGAGAAGGCGCTGCATGCAGGACGAACTGACGGGCTCAAAGGGCGATGCTGGCTTCTCGATGCATATCGAGCAGCCCAGCCAGCTCCTGCGCGACCGCGTCCTCGCCCGCATCCGCGAAGCCATCGTCAATGGCGTCTACCTGCCCGGCCAGCGCCTCCTTGAAAAGGATCTCTGCGCCGCGCTGGGGGTCAGCCGCACCTCGGTGCGCGAAAGCCTTCGTCAGCTCGAGATCGAGCAATTGGTTACGGTCGGTCCGCGCGGCCGCCCGCAGGTGGCGAGCCTGACCCTCGATCAGGCGCGCGAGATCTACGAGTTCCGCATCGTGCTCGAACGGGCGGCGGTCGCGCTTTTCATCGCACGCGCGCCGGAGACCGCTTTCGAGCATCTGCGCGCCCTGGGCGAGCGGTTTGCCGAGGCCCTTGCCACCGAAGATTTGACCGAACTTCTGAGGCTGAAGTCCGAATTCTATCGGACGCTGTTCGGGGAGGCCCGCAACGCCTCGATGCAGACCGTCTTCGAGCAGCTCTTCAACCGCATCGGCTACCTTCGTGCGCGATCCCTTGCCCGGCCCAAGAACACTGCGCTCCGCTCCCAGGAGCTTGGAGACGTCCTCGATGCAGTCGCGCGCCGCGACGTGGCAGCGGCAGAGCATGCGATCGAGCATCACGTGCGCTCGGTGGCGCGCGGAGCGCTCGCCCGGCTGGAGGCCGATCTGGAGGGTCGACGCGATGACTGAAGCTCCGCCTCAAGGCGCGTTCTGGGCTTATTCGCTTGGCTTTTACGACGATGCAGACACACAGAAAGCCTGCCTTGCCGTCCAGGGCGAAGCGGGGGCCGACGTCAATCTCGTGCTCTACATGCTCTTCCGGGCGAGCCGGGGCGAAGTGCTCTCGTCCGAGGCGGTTGCGGCGCTGGACGCAGCCATAGCGCCCTGGCGCGAGGAGACGATCGTGCCTCTTCGAGAATTGCGGACGCGGCTCAAGCCGCTCGGCTACCGCCCCGACAAGGCGGGGCAGGAAAGGCTGCGCGCCGTCATCAAGAAGGCCGAACTCGACGCCGAAAAGCTCGAGCAGTTCGCTCTCGAAGCCGAGGCACCCCCTGCTGATCGTACTGGCGATCCGATGGAGGCCGCCAGCGCCAATCTCGACGCCTACGCAGTTCGGCTCGCGCGGCCACTGCCAGAGCCTGCGCGCGAGCGCCTCCTTGCCCGGTTCATTGCCCGGCTATAGGGCCCCGGCATCGATCTTCTGCACGGCAAACTTGCTGACGAGACAGCTCTGGAGCCCTTCGATCGCCGATTCGCGGCCATAGCCGCTGTCGCGCACGCCACCC
Organism: Arsenicitalea aurantiaca; assembly: GCF_003994485.1. GTDB lineage: Bacteria > Pseudomonadota > Alphaproteobacteria > Rhizobiales > Devosiaceae > Arsenicitalea > Arsenicitalea aurantiaca. The sequence goes on along the minus strand of NZ_RZNJ01000001.1, from coordinate 321,864 downwards.
CAGGGCGTCTCCGGCCCGTTGATGGCAAACGTGTTGATCCCAATCAGCCCCGCCTGCAGGCCCTCGCTGAGCGCGATCTGGCGCGACGCATTCTGGGTGAAGGCATAGGCCGCGAGCCCGTAGACGGTCGCGTTCGCCTTGGCGAGCCCGTCCCTGTGGTCCGAGAACGGCATGAAGGCTGCAATCGGCCCGAACGGCTCGTCATGCAGCACGCGCGCCGTCTCCGGGATGTCGGTAAGCACCGTCGGGCGGTAATAGTACCCCTCATTGCCGAAGGTTTCGCCGCCGGTCCTAACCGTCGCGCCGGCCTTCCGCGCATCCTCGACAATGGCCTGTACCGCCCCGAGCCGCCGCCGGTTGGCAAGCGGCCCCATCTCGCTCCCACCTTTATCGCCCGGACCGAGCCGCAACGCGCTCGCCCGCGCGACGAAGCGCTCGAGATAGGCCTCGTAGACCTGCTCCTGGACGATGAACCGGGTAGGAGACACGCAGACCTGGCCGGCATTGCGGAATTTCGCCGCCACGGCCTGCGCGACCGCGTCGTCGAGATCGGCATCCGCGTAGACGAGCACCGGCGCATGTCCGCCAAGCTCCATCGTCGCGGGCTTGCCGAAGGACGCCGCCAGCGCCGCAAGCTGGCGCCCCACTCGGGGACTGCCGGTAAAGCTCACCTTCCGCACGATCTCAGAGCTGATCAGCGTTTCGGAGATTTCGGGCGGATTGCCGAAGAGCAGCCCGATCACGCCCTTGGGCACACCGGCATCGGTGAACGCCCGCGCAAAGGCAACCGCCGTCAGCGGCGTCTCCTCGGCGCCCTTGAGGATGCAGCAGCACCCCGCGGCAAGCGCCGTCGCGAATTTCTTGGCCGGGGTAGTCGCGGGGAAATTCCAGGGCGCGAAGGCAGCCACGACCCCGATCGGCTCGACGAGCACGCTCTGCCGCACGCCCTGCACCCGACCGGGCACGATCCTGCCATAGGTGCGTCGGCCTTCCTCGGCCATCCAGTCTATGTGCTCGGCGGCACCGGCGATCTCGATGCGTGCCTCGGCGATACGCTTGCCCTGTTCAAGTACGAGGGCGGCAGCAATCTCTTCGCTCCGTTCGCGGATGAGATCCGCGGCCCGCCGCATGATCCGGCTGCGTTCGATGGGCGGAGTGTTCTTCCATCCGGGAAAGGCTCGATCGGCAGCGGCAAGAGCATCTTCGATATCGTCCCGGCGCGCGTGAGGCACCCGGCCGATCGGCTGGCCTGTTGCCGGATTCTCGATCGGCTCGCTCGCCCGCTCGTCTGGCCCGATCCACGCCCCGTTGATGAGAAGCGCTGCATCATGTGTCTTTGTCATCGGCCTGCCCTCAATGATCGGGCACGTGGACATGGACGATTGCCGTCCGTCCGCCACGCACGGTCTCGACCGCCTCGGCCACCACCCGGCTCACCTCGAGAGGATCGCTGAGCGTGAAGCCTGCAAAGCCGAACATCTCCGCCATCACCGCAAAGCGCGTGCCCCGCTCGATCTGCGAGCCGAAATCTTCGGCGGACTTCGCATGGCCGTCCGGATAGACCCGGAGCGTCGATTCCTTGACCGCCGACCAGCCCGCATTGTCGAGAACAATGGTCAGGATCGGCAGGTCGTACTGGCGGGAGACGGCGTAGACCGATGAAGGATTGTTGTAGAAGAACCCGCCATCGCCGATGATCTGGACGACGAGCGCCTGGGGCTTCGCGAGCTTATAGCCGAGCGCCATGCCGCCCGAAGCGCCGAGCCCGCCGCCCCCGGTCCGGACCATGGTGTTGCCCCGGCTCCGCGCGATCTGCTGGACCATTGCCGGCTGGTTGCGCACCGCTTCATGCAGGATCATGTCGTCTTCGCGCAGCGCTTTGCCCAGCTCGGAAAGAAAGTAACGCGGGTTGATCGCCCCGTTGCTGCCGGGATCGGCCGCGGCCTCGCGCGCCTTCGCCTTCATCGCTGAACGCTCGGCACGGATCGTTTCGACGCGCGCGGCCGCGGCGGCACGCAGACCCGCGTCGGCGCGTTCTTCGATGTAATCGATGAGCTGGCCGAGAATGCGGGCGCTGTTGCCTTCGAGGCGCCGGTCCGCAGGAAAGCTCCAGATCGGCGAGCTGGGCTTGAGGACATCGACGTCGATATGAGCCCAATAGGTGTCGGGATTGGGCCGCTGCTGGGACGGCATCCAGGGCACGTCGCTGTCGACGATCAGCCCGACATCGGCCGAACCCAGATGCTTGCCGGCCGCAAAGCCGCTGAAGCAGGCCATCTCATGGGAAATATTGCTGACCATATTGGGCTCGAAGACGCGCATCCCCACCAGCTGCGAGAGCCGGTCGATGGCCTCGGAGGTCCCTTCGGTATGCCCGCCATAGGACGTCAGGATGATCCCCCGCTCGGCCTTCATCAGCCGCTCGGCGAGATCGGCGATGGCAATCTGCTCGATGCCCGAGGGCTCGGCCGGGCCATGCTTGTGCGTCGGGAAGGACGCGACGGCCGACACCTCAACCTCCTGCGTCAGCGCCTCACGCGGCAGCATCAGGTAGACCGGTCCGCGCGCGCCCGATTGCATGATGGTATGGGCGCGTCTCACGACCTCCTTGGCCGTCACCCCCGATTGCAGAGTGTATTCCCATTTTGCATAGGGCCGCACGAGCGCGCCCTGATCGGCGGGCTCCTGGATGAAGTGCACGTAATTGTCGCGGCTCCCCAGAAGCTCGCCATGGCTGGTGTATGGGGCCTTGCCCGCCAGCAGCATCATGGGCAGCCGGCTGCGCGCCATGTTGTGCATGCCCATGGCGGCGTTTGCCGTCCCCACATCGACATGCACCAGCGCCGCCTGTCCGCGGCCTGTTGCGAGCGCAAAGCCGCCCGCCATGTGCGCTGCAGTGCTCTCATGAGGACAGATGACCAGCGCCGGCGGCTCCAGCCCCTCGGCTTTCCAGCGCGCCAGCTCCTCGATCAGGGGGGCGTGGTCGGTCCCCATGTTGACGAAAAGATACTCGATGCCGACCTCTTTCAGGCCTTCGAGCAGAAAATGCGCGGCGCTCAGCGTCTCGGCCGCAATCTCGGTCCAGGCGTTCATCCTGTCCTCCCTCCAGTCAGGGTACGCCGGCCCTCCCGCCGGCGAGAAAAAAGGGCGCCTCGACGGCGCCCCTCGATTCACTTGGCGGGCTTGGTTGCCTCTTCCACGTCCGCATCGCGGTTCGGCTTCAGCCACACATAAAGCAGCAACGCCGTGATCGCGAGGCTCGCCGCGCTGATCGGCCGGGTGAAGAACACGGTGAAATCCATGTTGTTCGCCGTCAGCGCATTGCGCAGATTCTGCTCGAGGATCGGACCCAGAACGATCCCCAGCACCGCTGGCGAGGTGGGGAATTTGAAGCGGTTCATGAGATAGCCGATGAGCCCGAAGATGAGGATCAGCTTCACGTCGAACGGGTTCGATGCCAGCGAGAACGCCCCTGCGCCTGCAACGATGAAGATCGAGGGGACCATGATCCCGATCGGGATCTGGAGCACCTTGGCCGCGAGTTTCCGGCCAGACAGGCCCATGACCAGCATGAGGCAGTTCGAGATGAACAGCAGCAGCAGGATCGAGAAGAAGAGCGATGGATTGTTGGGGATGAGGAAGGGCCCGGTCTGGATACCCTGGATCATCAGTGCCCCGATCAGCACCGCCGTCACCGGATCGCCCGGAATGCCCAGCGTCAGGAGCGGAACGAGTGCGCCACCGGTCACCGCGTTATTGGACACCTCGCAGGCAATGATGCCCTTGGGTTCGCCCTTGCCGTATTTGTCGCCCTTCTTGGCAGTCCGCAGCGCATCGCCATAGCTGACCCAGGATGCGATCGAGGGACCCGTTCCAGGCAGGATGCCGATGAGCGCGCCGATACAGGCCGATTTGAAGACCAGCCATTTGTTGCGCCAGTAGTCGAGCAGCACGACGCGGTTCGACGTCCGCTCCTGCACCGGCAGGATTTCGAGCGTCATGTCGCGCTTGCGCGTCTGCAGCAGCATCTGCCCGATGGCAAAGAGCCCGATCAGCGCAGCTGTGGTCGGGATGCCGGCCATGAGGTTGGGCTGGCCCATCAGGAACCTGCCCACCCCGCTCACCGGATCGAGCCCGATTGTGCTGACGAGGATGCCGATGAAGGCCGCAGCGATGCCCTTGGTCATCGAGCCGCGCGAGATACCCGCCACGCACACGATGCCGACGAAGGCGAACGCGAAATATTCGACCGAGGTGAAGCTCAGCGCCACCCGCGCCAGCGTCGGCGCGACCAGCGCGAGCAGCAAAAGCGAGAAGATCCCGCCGACGAACGAGCCGACGACTGCTGTCGCAATCGCTCGGTCACCCTGCCCTTGCTGGGCCATGGTGTAGCCGTCGAGCGCGGTTGCAGCCGAACCCGGCGCGCCAGGTGTATTGAGCAGGATGGCCGGTATCGACCCGGCGAAATAGCCCGAGCAGTAGATGCCGAGCAGGAGCGCCATCGAGGTCGTGGGGCCCATGACATAGGTCAGGGGCAGGAAGAGCGCGATGGCCGAAGTTGCGGTGAGCCCGGGCGCCGCCCCGAAGATCATGCCGATCACGGCGCCGGCCGTTACCGCCAGCAGCACCCAAGGATTGGCGACCGCCTGGATGGCGCCGCCGACGTCTCCAAAAGCAATCAGATCCATGTCGGAAGCACCACGTTGAAGCCGCGCGTGAAGGCGAGATAGAGCAGGATCGCGAGCCCGAGCGGGATGAGGACGAGTTGCAGCACGTTGCGGATGCCGAACATCAGCATGGTGACCAGGGCGAGCGCCCAGGCGCCGAGGCGGAAGTCGATATCGGCAAAGAACCAGTAGAAGATCGCAAGCAGCCCGCCGACCACGAGAATGCGGGTATCGACCAGCGCAGGCAGCGGGCCGGCTTCGGAGCGGAGACCCTTCACGAGCAGGATCACCCCACACACGATGAGCCCGAAGGCACACATCAGGGGAAAGAAGTTGGGCGGCAGCGTTGCGCCTGCTGCGCCCCGGCCCATATTTGCGGACAGGGCGATCACGATGCCGCCTATCCCGACCAGCGTCGCGCCGCTGACCGTATCCTCATGCTTGATGGCCATTGCTCCACCCTCCCGTGCTGACCAGCGATGAGCAGCCGGCCCGATGGGCCGGCCGCCTGTGATGCTGCCTTACTCGGCAAGACCCACTTCTTCGAGGATCGGACGGAATTCCTCGGCTTCGGCAGCAACCTGCGCGCGCATCTCCTCGGGGTTGAGGTAGTAGGGCGCGAAGTAGAAGCTCGCGAGGCGCTCTTGGAACTCGGGATCGGCCAGAGCCTTCTCGACGGCCTGGGTGATCTTGGTCACAGCCACTTCGGGCGTGCCGGCTGGTGCAACGAGGCCGAACCACTGCGAGCGCAGATAGTCATAGCCCTGCTCGCGATAGGTCGGGACGTCGGGCATGTACTCCCAGCGCTCCTCGGCGGCGAGGCCGAGCACGCGGATGTCGCTATTGCCGTTCTCGTCGAACATCGGGGGGAAGTTGGAGCCGCCACCCGAGAGGAACTCGATCTCGCCCGAAAGCAGCTTGACCATGGCTTCCTGCCCGCTCGAGCTGTTCACATAGGTGTTCTGAAGATCGTTCTGGCCAAGGAACACGGCTGCCGCCAGATGCGGACCCGAGCCGATGCCCGATCCCGACCAGGTCAGCGGCTCGGTGCGAAGCGCCTCGACGAGATCATCGAGCGTCTCGTAGGGGCTGTCGGCACGAACCGCGATACCCGACGGGATATCGACGAGCGTCGCGATCATCTCGAAGCTGTCGGCCGTATAGCTCGAGGAATCCATGATCGGGCGGGCGCCGAGCGTCGAATCCGAGCCCACAGCAATGGTGTAGCCGTCGGGCCGCGCAACCGCGAGGTTGGCAAGGCCCACCGCACCGCCGGCGCCCGGCTGGTTGATGATGACCACGGGCTGGCCGAGCTCTTCCTCGAGCGCCGGCACGATCATGCGGGCGACCTGGTCGGTCGCGCCGCCCTGCCCGAAGGGCACGACGAGCTGGATGGGCCGGGTCGGGAAATCCTGAGCGATGGCGGTGCCGGAGACCGCGGCTACCGCTATGGCAGCGAGAGTGAGTGAAGACAGCTTCATTGTTGGTTCCTCCTTGAAGTGTGTCGATGACAGAATTCGTCTGTGTCGTTCTTGCCGCCCCGGGGAGCGGTGGCGTGCCCGGACCTGCCGGGGCGCCGGGGTCCGGTACGGCAGCCTCCCCGGACCGCCGCACCGGTATGCGTCATCCCGGCGCCGCCTGTCGTTTGGCGGCCTGCTTTGCAAGCTTGTGCTCGGCAAGGATGGGTTCGAGGTTGAACAGGCGCTGGGCGTTGCCGCCCAGGATGTTGCGCTTGGCGGCTTGGTCGAGAAACGGCAGGTCGTAGATCGTGCTCGGCAGGTCCATGTCCCAATGGGGATAGTCGGATGAGTAGAGCAGCTGGTTGGGCGCGTCGATCATCTCGAAGGTGAGTTCCAACGCCTTGGAATTGTTCACCATTTCCATGGGCTGCGACGTGTAGAACATGTCGCGCATGTAATCGCTGGGCTTCTTCTTGAGCAGCGGCGCGTCCGAGGGGCGCATCATGTACTCGTTATCGAGCCGCTGCATGACGAACGGAATCCAGGCGAGGCCCGCCTCGATCCACAGCGTCTTGAGCTTGGGGAAGCGCTCGGGCAGCCCGTTGATCACCCAGTTCGAGAGGTGCAGCATGTTGTGCCAGGCAAAGCCGAGCGCATGCAGCGTCAGGAACCGGTTGCAGGTAGAGAGCCCCGGCTCCTGCCCGCCGAGCCCGGTATGGAAGCCGAGCGGCAGGTTGCGCTCCTCGAGCGCCCTGTAGGTCTTGGCATAGGCATTGTCATAGACGCCGCGATAGCGCGTCGAGGTGACCATGAAGCCGATGACGCCCTTGTGGTCGCCGTATTTCTCGATCGTCTTGAGGCACGCCTCGGGATCGTTGAACGGCAGATAGAGCATCGACTTGAGCCGGCTGTCCTCCTGCAGGATGGTCTCGCAGAGCCAGCGATTGTAGGCATCGGCGAGTTCCACCTCGAGATCGACCCGGGGCACGAGCCCGAGATTGAGCAGCGGCGTCGGAAACATGCAGGCGATGTCGACGCCCATGGCGTCCATCCAGCGCCGCATCAGCGTGATGTCGCGGTGCGGCGTCTCGGGCACGTGTTCGGATTTGCGCAGCGGATAGCGCGTTACCCGTCCGCCCAGTTCCTGATACTGCCCGAAACCCGTCGTGATGCCCTTGCGCGAGATGCCCTGGTACTTGACCTCGTGGCGCAGGATCGGGTTGTCGATGAATTCGGCGATCTCGGCGGACGCCTCGTTCTCGTAATGATGGGAATCGACGTCGACGATGAGGAAGTCCTCATAGCCGCGCTCGTCGGCCTGCCGGGCTGCATTGGCCAGGTGCATCGAGGTGTCGAACCGTTCGGTGGCCATGTCCCGGAAATCGGGGATCGGGGCCGCTTCAGCATTGCTCATGGCTTGGGCTCCTTCACGAGGCATCGGCAAGGCCGGTGGCCTTGGCGGGACGGATGTTGCTCATGGTTTCCCAGAGCCCGAGCTCGAAGACCTCGATCCCGCCCGCATCGAGCAGCGCGAGGCTGGTGATGCAGACATCGGTCGGGGTGGGCACGCTGTTGCGCCCGAAAGGCATCAGCTTGGCACCGTTCTCGGCCTTGGCCGCGTAGAGCCGCACCACGCTCGCCATCACCTGGCCGAGCGCCTCGTTGGAGAGCGCTTCGATCTCACCAGTGGCGATCGCATCGTCGCAAAGCGCGGCGATGTCGCTGGCAAGGCTTGCGAACTTCTCGGCATCATCCGGCGTCTGGGCCGGTACCGCCTTAAGCGCTGACATAGACATTGCCGTCCCTTTCGATGACGTCGAACTTGCGCAGGCGCAGTTTCGGGTCGCAGACATTGGTGCCGTCGCTGAGGTGAAATTCGTAGCCATGCCAAGGGCAGACGATGTGGATGTCGTCCTCGTCGAACTTCTGCCCGTGGAAGAGCCCGTTCTCGTCGATGTCGTCATAGACGCCGGGCATGCGCACGCCCTCGCAGGCCGGCCCGCCCTGGTGCGGACAGCGATTGCGGTAGGCGTAGTAGCGCCCGCCCTGCCGGATGATGCCGATGTCGTACTCGTTGACCCGGACGATGCGCACGGTGCCATCTTCGATGTCGCCATGCTTGCAGATCAGAACTTCCTGCATCCTCATTCCTCGTTCGTTTCCGTTATGAAGCATATTGTATGCTTCCGTACGAGTTTTAGGTTTGGTCCGGGTCGTGGTCAAGCTCAGCGCTTGGGCGGAGTCTCCTGGTCGGGCGAAAAGCGCGTTTCCGGCTTCACCCACGGGATCTGGCGTCCAAGACTGATCTTGCCGTTTTCGAGATACTCCCCCTGTGCTGCGCGGGCTGCGGCGGCATCCCATTCGCTGTGCCACTCGCCCAGCGAGTAGCCGAACCAGGGCGATTGCGGGGTGAGCTTGGGCAGGCCCATCTCCTCCCAGATGCCCTTCGCGCGCTCCATGTAGTCCTGGGTCGGCAGGGCGAGCGGCGGCATCGGGGACTTCATCGTAGCGTCGATCAGGAGGGTGGAATCCTCTTCGCCTTCGGCCTCGCGCTTGGGCCCGTGGCCCTGCCCGCGATGGGCCAGCGTCTGCACGTCCGCGATCGGGTTCGAGCGATAGGCCATCGCCCAGAGGATGCCGTCGGGGCTGTCGGGATCGATGTCCTCATTGACCGCGATGCAGATCTTGCCGCAGTCGCCCTTGAAGAAGGCTGCCCCATAGAGCGCCCGCCAGATCTCGGTGCGTGGCGTGTTCGGCGCGACGGTGATGACGGTGACGCGCAGGAGCCCGGTAAGCGGCTCGTGCAGCGACACCTTCTTGACGCCCTTGATGCTCATCGTGTCGCGGAGATGGCGCAGGAAAAGCGGCTCGTAGGCCACCCGCTTGATGACGCTGGATTCGCTCGGCGCCACCTGGCTGATATAGGAGGGGATCACCGCATCGCGCCGGCGGGTCACCGCCGTGATGCGCATGGGCATGTTGTATTCTTCGAGCGCCACGTGCCCATGCGATTCCCCGAACGGGCCCTCGGGCTCGACCTTGGTCGTGTCGACATAGCCCTCGATCACGACCTCGGCTTCCGCCGGCACCATGAGGTCGACGGTCTTGGCCTTCACCACGTTGATCGGCGCGCCGGCAAGCCCGCCCGCAACGGTGAACTCGTCGACCCCGATCGGCAGCTTCTGGGGCCCCATGAAGGCGACATAGGGCGGGCAACCGAGCACGATCGCCACCGGCATCTCGTTGTCGCCACGCTCCTTGTGCGAGAGATAGTGCTGGTAGCCCCCGGCCCCGCCGACGCGGGTCGCCATGCGCACCACGAGCCGGTCGGACGCCTTCAGCGCGCACCGGTAAGTGCCCATGTTCTGAACGCCCGTAACGGGATCCTTGGTAATGACGTTGGTTGCGCTCAGCGTCGGCGCACTGTCGAAGCCCGGCGTCGAGACGGGGATCGGCAACAGATCGAGCCCGTGGCCCTCCTGGGAAAGGATCTCGCCGTCTTCGATGATTTCGTGGCAGGGCGCGTCGGTCACCTCGACCGGGTCGATCGGATTGGCGATCGCGTGGTCCCATTTGGCCTGGATCGCATCGACCGAGCAGCCCATGCCCGTGCCATAGACCTCGCGGTTGGCCGCCATGCCGCCGACCACCACGGGAATGTCGTATTTGCGGCCCTTGCCGTCCACGATGTTGGTGAAGAGGAACGCCTTGCGATCCTTCTCCTGGATGCCGCCCACGAACTGCCAGCGCACCAGCGGATGCATCTCGCTGTCCTTGTCGATCTGGCGATCGACGCGGGTCAGGAGCCCCCGCCGCTCGAGCTCGGCCAGATGGTCGTGCAGATCGTTATAGGGGGGCTTGGATTGGGTCATGGCGTGGTCCTCGGTTCGTGCGTGGGGGTTGGTGGCGGCGCGATCAGTCATCGCGGCTTTCCCCCTCGTCGTATTCGTCTGGTGTGTCGTCTTCGCCCCAGCGACGCACGAGGCTGCCGCTGTCGATCCCCATGAGGTCGAGAGCACGCCCCACAAGGTGATTGATGATGTCGTCGACGGTCTTGGGCTTGTAGTAGAGGCCGATCACGGTCGGCATGACGATCGCGCCATTGCGCGTCGCCTGGTCCATCAGCGCGATATGCCCTGCATGCAGCGGCGTCTCGCGGAACATCAGCACCAGCCGCCGACGCTCCTTGAGGCAGACATCCGCCGCTCGCGACAGCAGGTCTCCGCTGTTGCAATGGGCCACTGCGCTCAGCGTCTTGACCGAGCAGGGCGCGACGATCATCCCCTCATTGCGAAACGAGCCGCTCGCCACCGACGAGCCGATATCGCGGAAATTGTGCGTGACGTCGGCCAGCGCCGTGACGTCGGAATAGGAGTATTCGGTCTCGAGCCCCAGCGTGCGCACGGCAGAGGGCGACATCACGAGATGGGATTCGACGCCCTCGATCCCCTTGAGGATCTCGAGCGCCCTGACGCCCAGAATGGTGCCCGAAGCACCCGTTATGCCCACGATGACGCGCTTCACCGACGCTGCTCCTCCCTGTGGCCGTCCTGTCGGCGGCCTTCCGATATGCCGGGGCCCAGCCCCGACCTCTCCAGGCGCTCCCCAGCGCCCCTGCTCAGCCTCAGATGCGCGCGGCGAACCGCCTCAACGCATCGGCCATGTCGTCCGCAGCCTCCACCGCGGAAAGATGGGCCGCCGAAAGCGTGACGAGCTCGCTGCCGGCGATCGCCCGATGCAGTTCTTCGGCCCGTGCGGGCGGCGTCGAAGGATCGGTGTCGCCTGCAATGACGAGGACCGGCAGCGCGATCTCGCCGAGCCTGCCGCTGACATCCGCGCTCGCCAGCACGCCGCAGCACGCGGCATAACCAGCACCCGGCGTCGCACCGATCATCCGGGCAATGTCTTCGCTTCTCTCCGGGTTGGCTTCGCGGAAGGCCGGGGTCAGCCAGCGCTCGAGCGTCGGGGCGACGAGGGACGAGACGCCGTCACGCCGCGCGGCCGCCGCCCGGTCTTCCCACATGCTCGCGGGCGGAAAGCTCGCCGCCGTATTGGCGAGCACCAGCCCGGCGAGCCGCTCGGGCGCGTTCAGCGCGAGCCACATGCCGACCAGACCACCGAGCGACAGCCCGCAATAGACGACGCGCTCGAGCCCGAGAGCATCCATCACGGCTAGCGCGTCGCGCCCCAGGCCCTCCAGCGTCGTGCCTTCGGCAACGATCTCGGAAGCGCCGTGCCCGCGCATGTCGTAGCGGACGATCAGCCGTTCGGCCTGAAGCCGCTCGGCCACTTCGTCCCACATGCTCATATCGGCAGCGAGCGAGTTTCCGAACAGGATCGGCAGGCCCTGCCGGCTTCCCATGCTCGAGGCGGCAAGGGCATTGCCCTCGGGCCCGGCAACGGTATGGCGGGTGAGCGGCGAGATATCCATCAGCCCGCCTTCCGCTCGGCTTCGGAGGCCTCGCATTCCTTGCGCAGCGCCTTGAAGAACTGGCCGGTCAGGTGCTTGGACACCGATTTCAGGATCCGCTGGCCGACGCCGGCGACGAGGCCGCCGATCTCGCCCTCGCCCTCATAGGTGAGGAGCGACGCGCCATCCGGCTCGGGCGTTATGGTGAAGCTCGCTTTCCCCGTGCCATTCCCGAGCGAGCCCTCGCCAGAAACGGTGATGTTGCAGGTGCTGGGCGGCTGCTTTTCGGTAAGCGCCACCTTGCCCTCGAAGGTTCCGCCAACGGCCGCGACCTTGAGCTCCATCAGCACGTCGTAATGGTCGGGCGCAGTCTCGGTCATGCTCTTGCAGCCGGGAATGCAGCGCGTCAGCACGTCGGGGGAGTTCAGTGCCTCCCAGAGCCGTTCGGGGCTCGTATTGATGACTTCCTTGCCGGAAAGATCGAGTTTCATCGTGTCTCCTCCCCTTCTGCTCAGAGCCCGAGCAGGCGTCGGGCGTTGCCGCCGTCGAGCGCATTGCGCTGCGCATCATCGAGCGCCGCATCCGAAAGGATTGCCCGGGGGGTCGGATCGCCGATCGGGAAGGGCATGTCCGAGCCCATCATCACGCGCTCGGTGCCGACGCATTTGACCAGCAGGTCGAGCGCGTCCGCATCCTGGAGGATGGTGTCGAACCAGAGCTTGGCCATCGCCGCATCGGGATCGGCGAGGGTGTCGGTGTGGAGCGAGTAATTCCGGCGCAGCCGTCCGAGCACGAAGGGCAGCGCGGAGCCGCCGATGCCGATGACGATCTTGGCGTTGCCATAGCGCGTCACATGGCCCGAATAGATGATGCGCGACACCGCGATCAGCGTGTCCGTGATCCGGCCGACCGCATTGGCCATGCCGTAATCATGAACCCGGTCGTCCCCGCTTTCGAATACGGGGTGGATGAAGACGATCGAACCGAGTTCGTCTGCGGCCTGCCAGAAAGGATCGAGGCTCGGGTCGTCGAGCACGCCGCCGACGCCCTTGGGCTGGGTGCCGATCATCGTGCCCTTCATTCCTGCCGCATGGGCCTCACGCAGCACTTCGGCGGCGCGGGCGCCATCCTGAAGGGGCACCGTCGCAAGCGGAATGAACCGGTCCTGCCGGGCTGCCGCGTCGAGCAGATGCGCATTGATCAGCCGGCTCCACGCCGCCCCTTCATCGACAGGCAGCTCATAGCCGAACATGTCGAGCCATCCGCCCACGACCTGCTTGTCGATCCCTTCGCGATCCATCCAGGCGAGCCGCCCATCGATATCCGAGAGCGGCTTGCTCACCGGTCGTGTCGCCTTGCGGCCGGCAAACGAGAAGGCGAGGCTTGCGCCGTCCTCGATCATTTTGACGGACGGAAACTCGGCCTTCTTCTCCTTGAGCGCTGCAAGCAGCGAAGGGGGAACCAGATGGGCGTGGCAATCGATGATCATCGTTCTCAAATCTCTTCTTGCGTCATGGTGGGCCCGGCCTCGGCGATCGCGTCGCTGATGGCGCTGATGCGCATGGGAAGCCGGGTGAAATGGATGCCGAGCGGGCGGACCGCATCGTTGATCGCCCCCGAGATCGCCGCCGGCGAGCCCAGATAGCCGCTCTCGCCCGAGCCCTTCTGCCCTAGGACCGTCAGCGGAGAGGGCGTGCAGTGATGGACGATCTCGACGTCCGGCACCTCGTGGGACGAAGGCAGCAGATAATCCATGAAGCTCTGCGTCAGCAGCTGGCCCTCGGCGTCATAGGCGAACTCCTCGAGCAGGGCCGCCCCCAGTCCGTGGGCAATGCCTCCGAGCGTCATGCCGCGCACGATGTGCGGATTGATCACCGTGCCGCAGTCATGGCCGATGACGTAGCGCCGTATTTCGGGCTTGCCGAGCAGCGGGTCGATCGCAACGAGGATCAGGTGGAACTCGAAGGAATGACAGGGGTACATCTGCACCTTGTCGTCCTTGGGCAGTTGCACCCCGGTCGGCACCTGCATGATGTGGTCGCTCGCGAGCCCGGGATCCATGCCCTCGGGAAGCGCGTGGAACTGACGATGCGCCATGTTGACGATCGCTTCCCAGGCCATCTCGCGCCCATCGGCTGTCCGGACCGTGCCATCGACATAGTTCGCGGTCTCGATGGGCACGCCCATGGCATGGGCGGCGATGGCGACCATCTTGGCCTTCACCTTCTCGGCCGCCTTGAACGCGGCTCCACCCAGCATGATCGCCATGCGGCTGCCCACCGGAGAGTTGGAGGGCAGGCTCGACAGCGTGTCGGGCCGCACGATCCGGATGAGGTCGGGATCGATCTGCAGCACTTCCCCGACCACGGTCGCAACGAGCGTCTCGTGCCCCTGCCCCGAGGAGGTGGTGTGCACCGTCGCCGTCACCGTCCCCAGCGCATCCACCATGATGCGGCAGGAATCCATCCAGGTAGAAGTCGTGTTCTTGTCGTTGAGCAGCGGCTCGAACGAAGAATTGCCTCCGCTCGGCTCGAGGCATGCGGCGATGCCGATGCCAGCAAGCATGCCCTCGGCGCGCAGCCGGTCGCGCTCGGCGACGAGATCGTCATAGCCGGCATGGGCGAGGACCTTGTCGACGACGGTATGATAGTCCCCGCTGTCATAGGTCGAGCCCGACGGGATCAGATAGGGGAACTCGTCGTGCCGGATGAAATTGCGCCGCCGGATCTCGATCCGGTCGAGCCCGAGGGTTTCGGCCACACGGTCGATCGCCGTCTCGATGGCGTAATTGGTCGGGGCCTGCCCGAAGCCGCGCACGGCCTCCTGCACGGTCTTGTTGGTCGTGACCGAGATCGCCTGGTACTGCACGCTTTCGATCTTGTAGGGCCCGACGATCGCGCCGATCGGCTTGCCGAGCTGGAAGGGCGCCCGGCCCGCATAGGCCCCGACATTGTCGAGCGCGCGCATCTTCATCGAGCGCACGATGCCGTCCGCGTTGAACGCGACGTCCACATCGAAGATCCGCTCAGGGCCATGCGCGTCGCCCGCACGCATGTTCTCGAGCCGGTCCTCGATCAGCCGCACCGGCCGCCCGAGTGCACGGGCGAGATGCCCCACGAGCACCGAGTGCTTGATGCCGCGTTTCACCCCATAGCTGCCACCCACATCGACGTCCTGATGGACCCGGATCGAGTTGCCCGGCAGCCGCAGCGAACGCGCGATCTGGTCGGAATATTTCGGCATCTGGATCGATGCCCAGACGTCCAGCACCTCCTGCCAGGGGTCCCAGGACGCGACGACGCCGAAGGTCTCGATCGGCACGGTCGAATTGCGACCCCAGACGACGCGGAAGGACAATTGCTGGTCGGCTTCGGCGAAATGACGCTCGACCTCGCCCCACACGAAAGTCTTGTCGAGCAGCACGTTCGAGCCATGCTCAGGATGGACCGGCGTGCTCTGGGGCGTATAGGCCTCCTCCGCGTCGATCACGAAGCCGAGCTTTTCATACTCGACCTTGACGCGCTCTGCTGCGTCCTCGGCGAGCGCGCGCGTATCGGCGACAACTGCCGCAACCCACTCGCCTGCATAGCGCACCTGCCCCACCGCAAGCGGGAAGCGTCGCACCTGCGGCGTCTCGAGCCCGTTCATCAGCGGATTGACCGCCTCGACCAGCTCGGCACCCGTGAGCACCTTGTGCACGCCCGGCAAAGCGAGCGCGCGGCTGGCATCGATCGACACGATCCGCGCCGCGGGATGCTGCGCGGCGACCAGCGCCACATGCAGCATGCCGGGCAGGTCGATGTCGGCAACATAGCGGCCGCGGCCGACGACGAACCGCCGATCCTCGCGCACGCGCCGGTCGGTCGAGACGAACTTGGTCTTGCTCTCCACAGCGTTCATCGCACTGCCTCCGTACGCGAAAGCGACGGGGAAGCCGGCGCGTTCTGCCCGCGCATGCGCTCGGCGGCGAGCTGGATGGCCTCGATGATCTGGCCATAGCCGGTGCAGCGGCAGATATTCCCCGAGATCGCCTCGCGGATATCCTCCACGGTCGGGCTCGCCTCGCGCTCGAGCAGCGAGCGGGCGGCTAGGATCATGCCCGACGTGCAGAACCCGCACTGCAGCCCATGGGCCTCGCAGAAGGCGTCCTGGATCACGTCGAGTTCGCCCGCCTGCGGCGCGACGCCCTCGATCGTGGTGATTTCATAACCGTCGGCCTGCACCGCGAACATGAGGCAGGAGCGCGTGGGCTGCCCGTCGAGCAGCACCGTGCACGCTCCGCAGACGCCATGCTCGCATCCGGCATGGGTGCCCTTGAGGCCAAGTTCGTCCCGCACGCAGTCGAGCAGGGTCGTCCGCGGCTCGACATCGACCGTGACGGCCCGGCCATTGACCTTGAGTTCAACCGACATTGCGCCCTCCGCTCGATCCGGTATTGAGCGCGCCCTGCCGCGCTTCGATGATCGCCTTGGCAATGAGCGCCGCCCCGGCTCTGCGCCGGTAGGCCTCGCTCGCATGCAGGTCGCCGACGGTCTCGACATCCGCCATCGCCGCGACGGCGAAGTCACGGATCTCGGCGTCTGCTAGCCGGGTCCCGCAAAGGGCCTCGGCATCGAGTTTGAGCGGCACGTCGCCGACGCCGCCGACGCCCACGCGCAGTTCGGAGCACGCGCCATCAGCATCGAGCACGAGCTGCGCCGCCGCCGATGCGAAGGCGAAATCGCTCTTGCGGCTCGAGATTTCCTGGAAGCCCACGCCAAGACGCCCGTCCGGACGGCGCGGAAAGCGCACCTCGGTAAGGCACGCCGAAGGCGAGGCCACCGTCAGCATCGGGCCGATGAAGAAATCCTCGGCCAGCACCACCTCTTCGTCCTCGCCGTCGGCGAGCACGATCTCCGCGTCGAGCGTCACGGCGACGAGCCCGATCTCCGCCGACGGATCGGCATTGGCGATCGAGCCGCCCACGGTGCCACGGGTGCGGGTCGGCGGATGGCCGACCCAGGGCAGCGCCTTGGCGAGGAGAGGCAGGTCCTCATCGATGATGGCGCTATGCAGCGCATCGACCTGGCGCGTCGCCGAGCGGATCACCACGGCGCCGTCGACGCGCGAGATGCCGATGAGTTCGCCGATACGATGGATGTCGACCAGAACGCTGGGCCGCGCGAGCCGCATGGCCAGCATCGGGGTCAGCGTCTGCCCGCCCGCGATGATGCGCGCATCCGGTTCGGCGGCGAGCACTTCGCAGACTTCCGCGACCGAGTTCGGCCGGACATATCTGAAGGACGCAGGTTTCATCACACTTCCGACTGGGTGAACGACGGGTTGGCCACTCAGGCGAGGGGCAGTCCGGCAATGGCGGGCGTCAGCGTCGTGGCGACCTGCCGCGCGATCAGCGGCCCATCGGTCTCGGACGCAGCCTTCGCCGCCTTCCATTCGGGATCGGCCCCGAAGGAGGCCCATGCCGCCTTGGACGCCTCGGCGTTCTCGAAGCGGGTGAGATAGGTCAGCCGGTTGGTGTCCTGATCGACGAATGCGCCGACGAGCTCGATGCCATGCTTGGGAAAGCGCGGCACGACTTCAGCCTCGAAGCGCTGGCGAACCGCGTCCGCGCGCCCCTCGACATGCTCATAGACACGCAATTCGTAGATCATTGTCCCGGCCTCCTCTGAACGTTCAGGGCATTGCCCGTGGTTTTCAGGGACAATAGTGATCCAACTTGATCAATGTCAATGCGATGGCTGGGTCAATCTTGGATCAATCCATAGGTCATTGGTCTAAAGCGGAGTCCTATCGTGTCAGTTGTCTCATAATCAGCCGCGTAAATGCCCGTATTGCCTAAGGTTTGTCCCCCATGTCCGCACAAGGCGCTCGCCAGACTTGCGACAATCCAGAAATTGTCCTATTCCATGCTGCATTGCTGAAGGTGATTGCATGAAAGACTGGATCCCGGGCCGGACGGGACGCGGCGGACCGCGCTATCTCGACATCGTCAATGCCATGGAGAGCGACATCGCCTCCGGCGTTCTGCCCCCCGGCCATCGGCTCCTGCCGCACCGGGACATGGCCGAGCAGCTGGGTGTCAGCGTCGGAACCGTGTCCAAAGCCTACGCCGAAGCGATCAAGCGCGGTCTGATCGCCGGCGAAGTGGGGCGCGGCACCTTCGTTCTGCGCTCGAGCAATGCAATGGCACAGCCCAGCCAGCCCGGCGGCTGGCGCGTCAACATGGCGCTCAACGCGCCACCGGCGACCGGCGAAGATGCCGTCATCGCGGGCGCGCTCGGCGAGATCATGGCCGATCCCGGGCTTGCCGGGTTTCTGAGTTACCTGCCCCATCAGGGCCGGCAGGAACATCGCACCGCGATGAGCGCCTTCCTCAATGCCCATGGCATGCCGACGACCCCCGATTCGGTCTTCATCACCCATGGCGCCCAGCACGCCATTTCCCTGGCGCTCGGCATGCTTGCGCGATCGGGCGACACGGTGCTCGCCGAAAGCCTCACCTATTCGGGCATGCTCGCCCTTGCCGGGCAGACCGGCTACACCCTGCGCGGGGTCCTCATGGATCGCGAGGGTCTGCTGCCCGCGCAGCTTGACCGCGCATTTTCGGAAACCGGAGCACGCGTCCTCTACGCGATGCCGACGCTGCAGACCCCGACGGGCGCGGTAATGTCGGATGCGCGGCGCGCCGAAATCGTCGAGATCATCGAGCGCCATGACGCCTATCTCATCGAGGACGACGCCTATGGCTTCCTCTGCGACCCGCCGGTCGCGCCCCTCTCCTCGCGCATTCCCGAACGCAGCTTTTATGTGATGAGCTTTGCCAAATGCCTCTCGCCGGGGCTGCGCATGGGCGCAATGCACGTGCCCTCGAGCTTCCGGGACCGCTGCATCAACGCCATCCGCTCGACCGGCTGGATGGCGACGCCCATCATGGCCGAAGTGGTCACCCGCCTCATCCAGAGCGGCCGGCTCGAGGACCAGATCATCCGCAAGCGCGAAACTGCGCGGCGCCGCTGCGCCATCGCACGCCGCGTTCTCGGCCAGCGGATCATGCCGCGCACCGACATTCCCGCCTTTCACGTCTGGATGCAGATGCCGGCTGGCCGCACCACCACCGCCATGGTTACCCAGGCCGCCCAGGCCGGGGTCACCATCGCAGCGCCCCTGGCGCTCCACCCTTTCGATCCGATGAGCAACGGCATCCGCCTCTGCCTCGGCGCCCCGGGAACCGAAGCCGAGCTCGAGCATGCGCTGGGCGTGATTGCGACCATTCTCGACAATGTCGAGGCCATCTCGCTGGTCTGAAGCTATCGCGTGAGATCGGCCGGCCGGTCGACATCCCGGACGATACCGGGCGAGGTGGTCGGCACGAGCCTGAGGCGGGATCCCAGTGATCGGAGCAGCATGCGACCGCCCTCCTCGCCATCAAGCCCGCAAAGCCGATCCCTCAGCGCCCCGGCAAAAAGCACCGGGTGGCCGGGCACGCCCTCATGGACGAAGCGAACCGCATCATGCCCCGCGAGCGCCTCGGCAAGGGCGAGGTAATCTTGCGCCGCTATGTCCGGCATGTCGGCGGGGACGACGAAGATCCCCGCCCGCCCCGGCTTGAGACACGCCGCGCCCAGCCCGATCGAACGTCCCATGCCCCGCTCGGGCTCGGAATTGACGACGATCGGAAATCCGGCGGTCAGGGCCTCGCGCTGCGGCCCTTCGTCAGGCCCAGTGACCACAATCACCTCCCCTATTCCCGCCTGCCCGAGCGCATCAAGGCCATGGGCGACCAGCGGGCGCCCCTTCAGCGTCGCCATCAGCTTGTCTTCGGACCCGAAGCGGCGTGATTGTCCGGCCGCGAGCACGATTGCCGCGTAGTCGGCAAGCCTCGTCACGTCACGAGCCCGCCGCCACGCGCCCGGTCGAGAATTTCCGCCATCACCCCGATGGCCATTTCGGTCGCGCTCTTGGCCATGCGCACGGCCCCCGCGGGCGCGGTGATTCGGGCCAGAGCCTCCTCTGCGAACCCGGCTTCGGCGAGCATGGCCAGCCGGTTGCGATTGGTCGTCTGGCTGCCCATGGCGCCGATATAGAAGCCGTCGCGGTTGAGGATGTCGACGAGCAGCGGCGTCTCGCGCTCATGATCGTGCGAGAGGATCACCCAGGCCGTCCAGGGATCGGCAGGGCATGCATTAAGCGTTTCAAGAGAAGCCGGCAGTGCCGGGATACCGAGTTCGGCCGCGGCCCTTTCGGTCAGCCCGTCCGTCGCGAGCAGCGAAAAGCCGATGCCGGCAGCCCGGAGCAGCGTCGCAAGCTGGACGCTGGCAAGCCCGGCCCCGATGATGTTGACCTGCAGCGGCGGCTGATGGATGCGGGTGAAAACGCCCTCGTTCTGGCCCGCCTGTTGGGGCAGCCGATCATCCCCCCCGAACGCCCGAAGATGAGACCTGCCGCTGGCGAGATCGGTTTCCCACGCGAAGGGCACGCGGCGCGCACGCATCTCGAGGGCGCCCCGCAAGACATCGTCCGCAACCCCCTGGTCAAAATAGACGTCGATCCCCGAGCCACAGGGCAGTTTGAGATCGATATAGGGCGAGCCCTTGCCGTAACGCACGAGCACGTTGCGGCCCTCGCCCATCGCTACGACTGACTTGGCACAGAGCTCGGCCTCGAGGCACCCTCCGGTCAGATAGCCGCAGAACTGTCCCTCGGCGCTGACGGCCATCTGCGCCCCGACCGTCCGGGGGCTTTTGCCGTCGATCTCGACAATGGTCAGCAGGCAGACGCGCTGCCCCGCCGCCCGCCAGCGATCGAGCGCGAGAAGAGGTGGAAAATCGACGAGGCCGGTCTGGCCCAGGAGCTCGTACATGGCGATGGAGCCGGCATTGGGGGCTTGGCGGCGCACGGCCGTGCTTCCTGTTACACCAGCCTGCCGCCGCGCGCAGTAGGCATTTGGGCCCATGCGCAAACGAAAGCGGCGCCCGCTGGGGCGCCGCAAGGGTCGGACCGGTCCGAAAGCGTTACTGCATGCGGTAGCGCATGGTGCCGCGCACTTCGTGGATGAAGTTGTTGTCGATGTAGTAGGGCGAAAGCGCCGGGCCTTCGAGCGCGGCATCGCCATTGGTCAGCTGCGGCATGTAGATGCCGCGATAGCCGAGATCGGCAACGAGCGCACCCATGTCGTAGGTGACGCCGGCCATCACGGCGCCGGCAGCCGTCCAGCTGCCGCCATCGGGGCCGGGGTTCGGCCCGGTCGAGGAGAGATCGTTATAGGCCGCGCCGAAGCCCGCGCCGACATAGGCGCCAAAGCCGCCGGCGGCACCCGCCGAAAGCGGGAAATCGAGATAGGCGTTGGCAAGCGCCAGCGTGGAGCGAAGCGAGACCTCGTAGTCGCCATCGGTGATGCCATCGATGTGGAGACGATCGATGGTGACGTCGGCACGCAGCCCGTCGCCGGTCTCATAGCCAAAGCCGGCGCCGAAGCTGTAGCCAAAGCCGCTTTCGGTGACTTCGCTCGTCACCACCTCGAAAGGTTCACCGCAGGTGTCGGGGCAGTCACGGAAGCGGAAGTCCCTCGCCCACCAGCCATTGAGCCCGACGCTGCCGCGCAGGTAGAACGACCCGCCAAGCCCGTAATCGACGTCCGGAACGTCGTATTCGGGTTCGGGATAGAAAAGATCGGCCGCCGATACCGGCATCACGCTCAAAGCGACCGCCGCGGCAAGCGCCGCCCCCAGAAGTTTACGCATCATACAAGTCCCCGTTGTTCCAGACCGACCCCAGTCGATTGGGCCAATGATGCGCGAAACTCCTTAAAGCCCGCTTAACCTAAAGATTTAACCCTAATGGCGCCCTAAACGGACAGCTGGTGACAATACGAAGGGCGCCCCTTGCGAAGCGCCCCCGGCATTTCCGATCCCGTCTTTCAGGCGACGTCGCGGATGGCTTTGGTGATGTCGCTGACGACTGAAGAAACAAGTGCCGCGTCGTCGCTCTCGGCCATGACCCGGATGACCGGCTCGGTCCCCGATTCGCGGATGACCAGCCGCCCGCCATCGCCGAGCCGGGCCCGACCCTCGGCGATCACCTGCACCACCAGCTTGTGGTCGAGCGGCTTGCCCTGCTTGTAGCGTACGCTCTGGAGCAGCTGCGGCACCTTCTCGAAGCGCCGACAGATCTCGGATACCGGCCGATCCTCTTCCTTGAGCACGGCGAGCAGCTGCAGCGCCGCCACGAGCCCGTCGCCGGTGGTCGTGAAATCGGAAAGGATGATGTGCCCCGATTGCTCGCCGCCGACGTTGAAGCCCTTGGCACGCATCGCTTCTAGCACATACCGGTCCCCGACCTGGGTGCGCTCGAGATTGAGGCCCATCGAGGTCAGATAGCGCTCGAGCCCGAGGTTCGACATCACGGTCGCGACGATCCCGCCGCCCAGCAATTGCCCGCGCTTCATCCAGGACTGGGCGATCACCGCCATGAACTGGTCGCCGTCGACCACATTGCCCTTCTCGTCCACGATGATGACGCGGTCCGCATCGCCATCGAGTGCGATACCGACATCGGCGCGCAACTCCCGGACCTTGGCCGCGACCGCGTCGGGCGCGGTCGAACCTACCTTGTCGTTGATGTTGAAGCCGTCAGGCTCGACCCCGATGGTGAAGACCTCCGCGCCAAGCTCCCAGAGGGCGAGCGGGGCCACCTTGTAGGCCGCGCCATTGGCGCAATCGAGCACGACGCGAAGACCTGCCAGATCGGCATTCCGCGGCAGGGTGCGCTTGGCATATTCGATATAGCGGGTGCGCGCTTCCTCATCGCGATAAGCCCGGCCGATCTGCCGGCCCTGGGCAAGGCGGTTCGACAGGTCGGTCCCCACCAGCTTCTCGATATCGGCCTCGACACTATCGGAGAGCTTGTAGCCATCGGGCCGGAAAAGCTTGATCCCGTTGTCATCGAAGGGGTTGTGCGAAGCGGAGATCATCACACCGAGATCCGCGCGCAGCGACCGCGTCAACATCGCCACCGCCGGCGTCGGCATCGGCCCAAGAAGAAAGACGTCCATACCAACGGCGGTAAAGCCCGCGGTGAGCGCGCTTTCGAGCATATAGCCCGAGCGCCGCGTGTCCTTCCCGATCACCACACGGTGCCGGTAATTGCCGCGCTGGAAGGCGAGCCCCGTCGCCATGCCGACCTTGAGCGCCAGTTCCGGCGTCAGCTTCTCGCCATTGGCAAGTCCCCGGATCCCGTCGGTTCCGAAATATTTCCGCGCCATGGATGTCCCCGATGCTCGTTCACAGATCCGCGATACTGCCACATCGGGGCTAAAAAACGGTGAGCGTCGTCAGATACGAAAAGGCCGCCCCGAAGGGCGGCCCTGGTCGTTTCGATGATCTCAGCTCTCCGGCTGCGGCTCGAGCCCGGTATCGGGCGCGTCCCCGGAGCGCTTGCGCGGCGCCTTGCCGGCACTCGGCACGCCGGTGCCCTTGGGCGCGGCGTCCGCCTCGGTCTCGCGAACCGGCGTCTTGCCGTCCATGAGGCCCCGGATCTCGTCGCCGGTCAGGGTCTCGTATTCGATGAGCGCCTGGGCGATCCGGTGCAGATCATCGATGTTCTCGCGGATCACCGTCTGCGCGGTCTGGTAGCCCTCTTCGACAAAGCGCTTCACCTCGGCATCGACCAGCTTCTGGGTTTCATCCGAGAGATTGGTGTTGCGCTGCATCATCGAGCGCCCGAGAAACACCTCGTCCTGCGCATCGCCATAAAGCAGCGGCCCAAGCCGATCGGACATGCCGAACTCGGTCGCCATGGCCCGAGCCAGGCCCGTTGCCATCTTGATGTCCGCCGAAGCACCGGAGGTCACCTTGTCATAGCCGAAGATCTCCTCTTCGGCCACGCGGCCACCCATGGCGACGGCAAGGTCGGCAAAGCACTTCCGCCGCGTCAGCGAAACCGCATCCCGCTCGGGCAGGCGCATGACCATGCCGAGCGCACGTCCGCGCGGAATGATGGTGGCCTTATGGATCGGGTCGGAGGCGTCCATCTTGATCGCGAGCAGCGCATGGCCGGCCTCGTGATAGGCGGTGAGCTTCTTGTCCTCTTCGGTGAGCGACAGCGTGCGCCGCTCGGCACCCATCATCAGCTTGTCCTTGGCGTCCTCGAACTCCGCCATGGTCACGAAGCGCTTGTTGCGCCGCGCCGCCAGAAGCGCGCCCTCGTTGACGAGGTTCATGAGGTCCGCGCCCGAAAAGCCCGGTGTGCCGCGTGCCAGAACCTTGAGGTCGACGTCGGGCGCCAGCGGCACCTTGCGGATATGCACTTTGAGGATGCGCTCGCGGCCCATGACGTCGGGATTGGGGACGACGACTTGGCGGTCGAAGCGGCCCGGACGCAGCAGCGCCGGATCGAGCACGTCGGGACGGTTGGTCGCGGCGATGAGGATGATCCCCTCATTGGCCTCGAAGCCATCCATCTCCACGAGCAGCTGGTTCAGCGTCTGCTCGCGCTCGTCATTGCCGCCACCCAGACCCGCACCACGATGCCGGCCGACGGCGTCAATTTCGTCGATGAAGATGATGCAAGGGGCATTTTTCTTCGCCTGCTCGAACATGTCGCGCACGCGGCTCGCGCCGACGCCGACGAACATCTCGACGAAGTCAGAGCCCGAAATGGTGAAGAACGGAACATTGGCCTCGCCCGCGACAGACCGCGCGAGCAGCGTCTTGCCGGTGCCCGGAGGGCCGACGAGAAGCACGCCACGCGGGATGCGCCCGCCGAGCCGCTGGAACTTGCCGGGGTCACGCAGGAATTCCACGATCTCCTCGAGATCCTGCTTGGCCTCGTCGACGCCCGCTACGTCCTCGAAGGTTACCTTGCCGTGCGTTTCGGTCAGGAGCTTCGCACGCGACTTGCCAAAGCCCATCGCGCCGCCGCGGCCCCCGCCCTGCATCTGGCGAATGAAGAAGAACCAGACGCCGATGATGACGAGGAAGGGCAGCCAGCTCGAAAGCAGGATCGACCAGAAGGGGCTCGATTCGGGCGCACGCGCCGTGATCGAGATGCCGCGCTCCTCGAGGCGATTGACGATGTCGGCGCCCTGGGGCAGCACGGTCTCGAAACGCGTGCCGTCATTGAGCGTGCCGGTAACGACGTTCTCGGTGATGGTGACGCTGGTCACGCGCCCCGCATCGACATCGGAAACGAACTGGCTGTAGCTCTTGTCGGCGACTGAGATGGACCGGGTGGACGACTGGAACACCTGGAACAGGCCCATGAGCATGAACAGCACGACCAGCCAGATGGCGAAATTGCGAAAATTGACGTTCATCAATCCTGTCCTGGAAGGCGGCGCGAAGGAGAACGCCGGTTTGGCGGGAATGTAAGGCCGGCTTTGAGGCGTTACAAGGGCAACGCCCTGCGACCCGACCGCACCCTTAACGGCTTTGGACGCGCTCGGGTCGGAGCCGGCCGGCTTCTCTCGCTACGTGGATGCGCCCCTTCCGGATCGCGATACGACATCCGTGAAGGGTCACCGCCGGAAAGTCGCCCTCGTCCTGCAGTTTCGTCGCCAGCCGTTCGACCGGCGCGAGAAGCCGGACTTTGTGCGGGTCGCCGAGTTCGGCGAGCATTGCCCCGAGCAGACGGACCGCAATCGCGCGCGGCAGAGCCGCATACGAGTCCCGTGCGATGGAAAGCCCGGCTTCCTCCCGCGCCACATGCGCCTTGAAGGCCTCCTCGGCGCAGTGGCGGAGCGCAAGATCGGCTTCCCCGGCCCGACGGGAGAACCGCGCCAGCGTCCCCGGATCGAGCCCGAGGGCTGAAAGCGCAGGCATCGCCTCGCGCCACCGCACGCGCTCAAAGCGCGTGTCCGCGTTCGAAGGATCCTCGAATGGCGTAAAGCCCGCCGCGTCCACCACCGCCCGCAGCCGCTCCCGCGGCACCCCCAGCAGCGGCCGGACGACCTGGACGTCCTCTACCACCGTAAGCGCGTCCATGCCGCGGAGCCCTTCGAGCCCGCTGCCATGGGCGAGCCGCATCAGCACCGTTTCTGCCTGGTCCTCGAGATGATGCCCGGTCGCGAGCCAAGTGACGCCATCGGCCTTCATCGCCGCGCCGATCAGCCGGTAGCGCGCGCGCCGCGCCGCCGCCTGTATGCCGCTGGAGGGTTTCGGCTCATCCCACCGCAGAGCCCTTGCGGAAAGACCAAGACGGGCGGCCATTTCGCACACCGCCCGCACCTCGCCCGCAGCTTCCGCGCGAAGGCCGTGATCGACCGAGTAGACGACGAGCCGCGGCCCATCGGGCTGCGCATCCGCCCAGCGCTGCGCAAGGATCATCAGCGCGAGGCTGTCGGCCCCGCCCGACACGGCGAGGCCGATGCAGCGTTCGGTCTCGAGCGCCGAAAAATCGGGCTCGACGCTCTCTAGAGCGGGCACTGCGCGCGCGCCTGCTCCTGGGCCAGCCGCGTCTGGAATGCCGGCGACAGG
The DNA here is from genome assembly GCF_003994485.1 of Arsenicitalea aurantiaca. Classification (GTDB taxonomy): domain Bacteria; phylum Pseudomonadota; class Alphaproteobacteria; order Rhizobiales; family Devosiaceae; genus Arsenicitalea; species Arsenicitalea aurantiaca. Next base: position 295,856 of record NZ_RZNJ01000001.1, on the reverse strand, counting down.
GCGCTGAAGCGCCGCGGCACTTCGGCGAGCGTGCGGCAGGCCGCCTCGTTCTCGCCCGCACCGATCAGCGCCACGCCCAGCTTGAGCAGCAGATCGGGCGCGCGAGGGGTGTCCTGATAATTCTGGAACCCGGTCAACAGCACGTCGGCCGCCTCCCCATAGGCCTGGCGGGCAAGCAGGGCCTCGCCGAGCCAGTTGGTGGCGTCGGGCGCCTGCGGATCGCGGGGATAGAGCGCCACGAACTGCCGGAACTGCTCCTCGGCGAAATCGTAATCGCCGCGCACGATCGCGTCATAGCCTGCCTGATACTGCGCGTCGGCATCGGGATCCGACGCACCGCCTTCGCGAAGCGTCAGATCGAGCGGGCCCGGACCGAAGGCATCGAGCGCCCCCTCGGTCATCACGCCCAGCGGCCGCTCCGGACCACCGTTGAGCATCGGGTCGCGCGATTCGCCCAGATCATCTTCGATCGGTCCACCGCCCGGCCCGTCGAAATTGGGATCGAACTCCATCTCCCCGGGGAGCGGCAGCACGCCCTCCTCGGGGATATCGAGCGTGGTTTCGCCATTTTGGTCCTGCGGCAACGCCCCGGACGGCATCGCGCCGCCGGACTGGGTTGCCGCCTCAGTTTTTCCCGCCGCACCGCCTTCCAGCTGCTGGAAGCGGAACTCGTTGTCTTCGGTCTGGCGCTCGATCAGCGTCTGCATCTGCGTCAGCTGGAATTGCAGCCCGTCGATCTGGCCGGTGAGATTGCGGATCTGCTCTTCGAGCTGCTGGATCCGGAGCGCGAGCTGGGCGGCCTCGGCGCTCTGGGCCACATGAATGCGCGGCGCGGCCGCAGCGGCCGGAGCCTCGCCAAAGGGCGACTGGCCGGTCGCGGCCATCGCGCCTGTGCTCATCATGAGCATGGCGGCCAGCGCCAGCACGGGCCCGCTCTTGCGGATGGGAATTGGGGGATGGGTCACTTGGGGTCTCCGTCAACCACGAACGCCGGCCACAGTAAAATCGGCCGGTTCTCATTAGGAAGTAAATTTGGTGAAAACAAAGCGCCGGCGACCATTTGCAGGGTCGCCGGCGCCTTATGCCTCCAGTATCCGAAGCGCTGCAGGGCTGCCGCGCTTCGCATCGGGTCCGGGGCCCCCGCCCCGGCTTGACCTTACTGGACCACGGTCACCGCGCGCCGGTTCTGCGACCAGCACGAGATGTCGTTACAGATGGCCACCGGGCGCTCCTTGCCGAAGGACTGCGAGGTGATCCGGTTGGCCTGGACCCCGCGCGAGACAAGGTAATTCACCACCACCGAGGCGCGGCGTGCACCCAGGGCGATGTTGTATTCGCGCGTGCCGCGCTCGTCGGCATGGCCTTCGATGAGGATGCGGTAATTGGTGTACTGGTTGAGCCAGGCGGCCTGCTTGTTCAGCGTGTCCTGCGCCGTCGCGGTGAGCGAGGACGAGTCGGTCTCGAAGAACACGCGGTCGCCGACGGAGACCAGGAACTCCTGCTGGCTGCCGGGTGCACCGCCACCGGGGCCGAGATTGCCGACGCCGGTCGCCGGCGTACGCGAACAGGCCGCCACGGCGACGACGAGGACGATCAGCGCGAGCCCGCGCAGAAAGCCGAAGATTGGCGTCAGGGAACGCATCAGGATCTTTCTCCCAAGGAACTAAATCTAAGGATGTTTTTACCGCGCGTTACCTTAAGGCCGCGTTGTCCAGCACGGTTAATTATTCGCAACTCTGGCCCAAATGTGGCTGGAATCCGGGTGGTTCGGCGCTGTTGCACTTTGGCAACTCCGCCAATCGGCCTCTGGCCATGGTAAAGATCGGGCGGGCGGACGGGCCTCTTGCCCGCCCGTCACGCCCTGCCGATCAGGTCCGCAGCGGCGACCATGCCGGATCGGACGCGAAGCTCTCGGTGGGAATGCGCTGCTCGTTGCGGCCCCAGATATCGACCGAATGAAGCTGCGGCCCGGCATCCCCGCCCGGATCGCGGAAGAACATGATGACACGGCCATTGGGTGCCCAGGTCGGCCCCTCCGCGTGGAAGCTCGAAACCAGCACGCGCTCGCCCGACCCGTCCGGCTTCATGATGCCGATCTGGAACTGCCCGCCCGACATGCGGGTGAACGCGATGTTGTCGCCCTTGGGTGACCAGACCGGCGTCGAATAGCTCCCCTGCCCATAGCTGATGCGCTGCGCGCCGCCGCCGCTGGCACTCATCACATAAAGCTGCGGATTGCCGCCGCGGTCCGATTCAAAGACGATCCGGCTGCCATCGGGCGAATAGGAGGGACCGGTGTCGATCGCCGCCCCGCTCGTCAGCTGGGCCGGCTGGCTCGCTCCGATCGGCAGCGCATAGATGTTGGTCGAACCGCCCTGTTCCACCGAGAAGGCCACCGTGCGGCCATCCGGGGAGAAACGGGGCGCAAAGCTCATCTGGCCGAAGCTGCCAAGCCGCTGCTGGTTGCCCGAGGCGAGGTCCAGCAGATAGACCTGCGGATTGCCGCTCTCGTAGTTGAGATAAGTGAGCTGCTGGCTCGTCGGGGAGAAGCGCGGCGTCAGAACGAGGCTCCGGCCCGAGGTGATGTACTGCACGTTCGCGCCGTCCTGGTCCATGATGGCGAGGCGCTTGGTGCGGTTGGCCTTGGGGCCGGTTTCCGAGACATAGACGACGCGGCTGTCGAAATACCCGGTCTCGCCGGCCAGCGCTTCGTAGATCGCGTCCGAAATGATGTGCGCGACGCGCCGGTAGGCCTGCGCATCGGTGCCATAGGAGCGACCGACCACCTGCAGGGCCTGCTGGGTGTCCCACACCCTTACCGAGGACTGGATCTGCGCCCCACGCTCCACCTGCCCCATCACCAGCGCATCGATATTGGCGGCGCGATAAGTCGCAAAATCGGGCGTCGACTGGACGTCACCGACGCGGCTGGGCAGGCTCGCCGGATCGAGCGGCACGAAAAGACCCGAGCGGCGCAGATTGTTGCGCACGATGTCCGCGATCTCGGCCCCGAACGCCGGATCGGCGGAGGCGAAGTCGGGAATGGCGATCGGGAGCGGCTGGAAGTTCGCGCCCTCCACGATGATCTGCAATTGCGCCAGGGCCTGGCTGCCGGTCGCGAGCAGCGCCGAACCGGCCAGACCCAGTTTGAGCGCGTTTCTGCGCGTAAGCAGGTTCATGGTCACTCTCCATCAATTCCATCAGGGCCGCAGAAGCACATCGATCTGCCGCCATTCTTCATATTTTTCCGCCGCAAGGCGATAGGGCCCGCACTGCATCACAGCCCGCTGCGCCGCCCGCGCCATCGAGCCGCCCGCAGGGGACGCATCCTGCTGGGTCACCTGCGGTGTGCCCACCACGCTGCCATCCTGCCCGAGATTGACCAGCAGCCGCACGCTGAGCCCGCTATCCATCTCGCTGGGCAGCAGGTTCCAGCATTGCTTGATCTGCCCGATCAGCCCGTCCAGTTCGGACTGGGTGAGCCGCGCCGACCGCCCATCCGCCCGGCCGAGCGTCGGCGTTCCGCCCTGCCCGGTGGTCGCACCGCGCGATGTTTCGTTGTTTATGATGTCGGAAATGCGGTCGGCCTCGCGCGCGGCATCGGCCTGGCGCTGCGCTTCGGCACGCCTGCGTTCCTCTTCCTCGCGCCGACGTCGCTCGGCGGCCTCGCGCTCCTGCGCCTCGGCCTGCTGCCGGTTCTCGGCTTCCTGCTGCTGGCGGCGCTGGAATTCCTGCCGGCGCTGGTCGAGGGCGGCGGTGCGCTGCACCGGTCTCGGGGCGGCGACGGCCGGCTCGGGCGATGGCTCGGGGGACGCCAGTTCGGGCGTCGGATCCGGTTCGGGCTCGGGCGCCGGCTCGGGTTCGGGTTCAGGCGCCGGAGCCGGCTCGGGGGCCGGTGCGGGCTCTGGCTCGGGTGCCGGCGGGGGCGGCGTCGGGCGCGTCGCGGGCTGCGGCGGCGTAGGCGGCGCGGGGACCGGTTCGGGTTCGGGCTCCGGGATCGGCTCGGGCGCGGTGTTGACGGTCGGCGCCGGCGTGGGCGTCGCCGTTTCCTCGGGCGTCACCTGGTCCTGCTCGGTATTGCCGGTGGGTTCGGCGAGCTCGGCCGGAACCTCGGATTCGACGAGCGACGGCGTCTGGGTCTCTACGATTTCACTCTGCAGCGAACCCATGCGGATGTTGGAGAACTCCTCGATGGGCACGAGGTCGACCGCAATGGAATCGACCTGCGTCGGCTCGAACGGCTGCGTCCAGCCCAGGCTGACGAGCCCAAGAGCCAGAAGCGCCACATGCGCCGTCGTCGATACCGTCAGCCCGAGTTTCATTGGGCTCCTACTGCTGTTCCTGCTGGGTGATGAGCCCGATGCGTGAATATCCGGCGCCAGACAGCAGGCCCATCACCCGCATGACCGATCCGTAATCGGCCGATGTATCGCCGCGCACATAGATGCGGTCCTCGGTGCCGTTCGTGGTCAGCGTATTGACCTGCGCGACCAGTTGCTCGATCGGCACCACGTCCTCGCCGATCCAGACCTGACCGTCCGGGGTGACCGAAACCGTGATCGGCTGGGCTTCGGTGTTCATCTGCCTGGCCTGGCTCTGGGGCAGGTCGATGGGTACGCCCACCGTCATCATCGGCGCCGCGACCATGAAGACGATCAGCAGCACGAGCATCACGTCGACGAGCGGCGTGACGTTGATCTCGCTCATGATGGCGTTGCCGCCGCGCCTGCGGCCACGGCGGCGATTGCCGCCGCCTCCGCCTCCGACCGACATGCCCATTACTGGCGCCCCCGGGCTTCGAGCTGACGCGAGAGGATCGTGGAGAACTCATCGGCGAAGCCTTCGAGCCGCCCGATCATCTTGTTGGCGTCGCCCGAGAGCTTGTTGTAGGCGATGACCGCCGGGATAGCTGCGACGAGGCCGATGGCCGTCGCAAACAGCGCTTCGGCGATCGGGCCCGCGACGACGGCGAGATTGGTGCTCGAGGATGCGGCGATGGCGGTGAAGGCGTTCATGATGCCCCATACCGTGCCAAAGAGGCCGATGAATGGCGCCGCCGACCCCACCGTCGCGAGGAAGCCGAGCCGCCGCTCGAGCCCCTCGCTCTCGCGCGCGATCGCCACGTCCAGCACCTTTTCGAGGCGCGCCTGAATGCCGATGAAGCTCGAAGCGTTCTGCTCATGGCTGCGCTTCCACTCCTTCATGGCCGCAACGAACACCGCGCCGAGACCCATCGAGGGGCGCTCGGACATCTGCTGGTAGAGTTCCTCGAGCGACTGGCCGGACCAGAAGACGCGCTCGAAGCGGTTCATCTCGCGCTGCATGCGGCCGTAATGCATGGATTTGTCCACGATGATCGCCCAGCACCAGACCGAGGCGCCGACCAGGCCCAGCATGACCGATTTCACCACCCAGTCGGCGGCCCAGAACAATCCCCAGATCGACAGATCCGCATGCGGCGCGACCTGCGCCACAGTCTCCACGGCTTCCATGCACCCGTCCTTTCGGTTCGCCACCTCTGCCCGCAAGCGGGCTGCGATGGGGGCGAAATACGTCAAATTTAAGAGAAAAGTCCCGGAATTCCGGCGCTTCGGCTCCCGGCTTTTCGCTATGGGCCGATTATGGTCAACGCAAGGTTAAGAAATGACTCAAGCCAGAATGATCGCGCAGAAGTGAGCCCTAGCCGAGCCGCGACCGCAAGACTTCGGGAATGCGCACCGGCCGCCCGTCTCCCATGCGCATCGCAACCACCGTCACCGACGCCTGCGTGAGGACGGCGTCCTCGCGCCGCACCTCCTGAATGAGCCCGATCCGCGCTCCGCCCAGCGTCTCGAGCCGGGTGGCGATCTCGAGCCGGTCATCGATCCGTGCCGGGGCGAGAAAATCGATGGTCATTGCCCGCACCGCAAAGACGATGCCGGTCTTCAGAAGCTCGGAATGATGCATGCCGAGCGACCGCAGCCACTCGGTCCGCCCGCGCTCGCAGAATTTGAGATAGGCGGCGTGATAGACGTTTCCGGAAAAATCCGTGTCCTCGAAATAGACGCGGACGGGGAACCGGTGCTCTTCGCTCACGGCTCGCCCTCGGGATCTTCGAACAGTGTCGCCTGAACCCCCGAAAACCCCTGTGGCACCGCATAGCCCATGTGCTGGAAAGCGGCCGCGGTCAGCATGCGGCCGCGCGGCGTGCGCTGGATGAAGCCCTGCTGGATGAGATAGGGCTCGACGATCTCCTCGATCGCGTCCCGGGGTTCCGAGAGCGCCGCGGCAATCGTCTCGATCCCCACGGGGCCGCCGCCATAATGCTCGGCGATCTGCTTGAGGTAGCGCCTGTCGAGCTGGTCGAGCCCGCGCGCATCCACATCGAGCCGCAGCAAGGCCTTGTCGGCGATCGTCCTTGTGATCTCCGCCGCCCCGTCGACAAGGGCGAAATCGGTCACCCGCCGCAGCAGCCGGCCGGCAATGCGGGGTGTGCCCCGCGAGCGGCGCGCCACCTCCATCGCGCCGTCAGCGGTCATCCCCACCCCCATCAGCCGCGCACCGCGCTCGACGATCATCACGAGCTCCTCGGGGGTATAGAAATTGAGCCGCACCGGTATGCCGAAGCGATCGCGCAGCGGCGTCGTCAGCAGCCCCGCGCGCGTCGTCGCCCCGACGAGCGTGAATTTGGCCAGATCGATCCTGACGCTGCGCGCCGCCGGCCCCTCCCCGATGATGAGATCGAGCTGGAAATCCTCCATCGCCGGGTAGAGCACCTCCTCGATCGCCGGATTGAGCCGGTGGATCTCGTCGATAAAGAGAACGTCTCGATCCTCGAGATTGGTGAGCAGCGCGGCGAGGTCCCCCGCCTTGGCAATCACCGGGCCCGACGTGGCCCTAAACCCGACCCCGAGTTCGCGCGCGATGATCTGCGCCAGCGTCGTCTTGCCAAGCCCCGGCGGCCCCACGAAGAGCACATGGTCGAGCGCCGCGCCCCGCTGCCGGGCGGCCTTGATGAACACTTCGAGATTGGCCCTGGCGGCCGCCTGCCCGATGAACTCCGAAAAGCCGGACGGGCGCAGGCTCACATCGAGTTCGCCATCGCGGTCTGCGGATGCGGAAGTCAGGCTTTCGGCCACGGAATGTCCTTGCGTTTGCAACTCAGGCGCTGAGCTCGCGCAGGCCCAGCCGGATCAGCTTGTCGGTCGGCAGATCCTCGCCCTCGCGGGCGACGATCCGCGCCATGGCGGCGGAGGCCTGCGCGCTCGAATACCCCAGATTGACGAGCGCCGAAACCGCATCGGCGATCGCCGAGCGGGCGACGCCCTCCCCCAGCGCCGTCTGCAGGCCGAGCACGCCCGGCTCCACGACGCCGGTGTCGGGCACCTTGCCCTTGAGCTCGGTCACGATACGCGTCGCGAGCTTGGGGCCGACGCCCGAAGCGCGCCCGACCATGGCCTTGTCGCCGAGCGCGATGGCGCTCGAAAGTTCGGCCGGCGACAGGGTCGAGAGAATGGCGAGCGCCACGCGTGCGCCCACCCCCTGCACATCCATCAATATGTTGAACCAGGCTTTCTCGGCGGGACTGGCAAAGCCATAGAGCCGGATCATGTCCTCGCGCACGATCATCTCGATATGGAGCACGGCCGCCTCGCCCACCCGCGGCAGGCCCGAAAGCGTGCGTCCCGAGCAGAAGGCTTCGTAGACGACGCCATTGACGTCGACATGCACGTGATCGTCGCCGAAGCCGTCGATCAGCCCCTTGAGCTTGCCGATCATGCCTGCACCAGGCGCTGCCGGTGCACCCGATGGTGGGCGTGGCAGATGGCGATGGCAAGCGCATCGGCCGCATCGGCACCGGCCACCTTTGCGGAGGGCAGCAGGATCCCGATCATCATCTGAATCTGCGCCTTGTCGGCATGCCCGGTCCCCACCACCGATTTCTTGACCAGGTTGGCCGCATATTCTTCCACCCGCACCCCCATCGACGCCGGCGTCATCAGCGCCACGCCGCGCGCCTGCCCCAGCGTCAGCGCCGAGCGCGCGCCCTTGTTGACGAAGGTCTCCTCGACCGCCGCCTCGTCCGGGCCATACTCGTCGATGAGGTCGCGCAGCCCCGCATTGAGCAGCGAAAGTCGCTCGGCGAGCGGCAGGTCGATCGGCGGGGTCACCGTGCCGCAGGCGATGAAGGCGAGCCGGTTGCCCGTACTTTCGATCACCCCCCAGCCGCAACGCCTGAGGCCGGGATCGATCCCGATGATTCGCGTGGTTTCGGTCATGTGCGCACCCTAGTCGAGCCGCCGGACCCTAGACAGCGAAAAGTGAACAAACCGGCAACTCCTTCCATCCCGATCACTTTTGCCTCGATCGTCTCAAAATCCGAGGCCTGATTGACCGATCGTCAACCCTTGCCGGTTATAGAGCCGGCATGAAAGCAGAGCGCACCGGTTTTTTCGGCAGGATCGATTTCTCCGCCCGCGGCCATGGCCGCGTCGTCCTGTGGACGGTCGGGGGCACCATCGGGTGCATTCTTGCGGCTCTCTATCTCGACAGCTTCAACTTTGTGCTGCTCGATGAGGAAGCCCGCAATCGGGCCATCGTCTTCGACATCGTCGTGCCGCTGCTGATTGCGGGGCCCCTTTTCTACTTCTTCTCGAGCCGTATGCGCGACCTTGCGATCGCCCATCATCAGATGGAAATCTACGCTTCGACCGACAGCCTGACTTCGGTACTGAACCGGGGTGCCTTCACGACGCTGGTCGATGCCTATCTCGAAGATGTGCGCAATGAAGAGAGCCGCGCCCGCGGCGCGCTGCTCGTCGTCGATGCCGACAACTTCAAGGTCATCAACGACAATTACGGCCATGATTGCGGGGACGAGGCGCTCAAGCTCATCGCCCAGTCGATCAAGGGCACGTTGCGCGGGGCCGACATTGTGGGGCGGATCGGCGGCGAGGAGTTCGGGATATTCCTGCCCGGTTCGAGCGCCCTCAATGCCGAGGCGGTGGCCGAGCGCATCCGCCAGAGCGTCAACACCACCGAGTTCGAGCCCCATGGCACGGCGCTCCGGCTTTCGGTCAGCGTCGGCGGCGCGATCTTTGATCGCCCGATCAGTTTTCAGGACCTCTTCCGCGAGGCTGATCGGCGGCTCTACGAGGCCAAACAGAAAGGGCGAAACCGCATCGCGGTCTCGCCCATACTGAACGCGGCCTGACGCGAGAGATCACTCGGCCAGCTTGGCCATGTCCTCTTCGCTCATCTCGAAATTGGCATAGACGTTCTGCACGTCGTCATCCTCGTCGAGAATGCCGATCAGCTTCATCAGCGTTGCGCCCTTTTCGGCGTCGACCGGCACGTTGTTCTGCGGCTTCCAGATCGCCTTGACCGATTCCGCTTCCCCGAGCGCCGTCTCGAGCGCGCTCGAAACCTCGTTCATCGCCTCGAAGGCGCAGTAGATGGTGTGACCGTCCTTGTCGCTGACGACGTCGTCGGCGCCTGCCTCGATCGCGGCTTCCATGACCGTATCGGCATCCCCGACGCTGGCGGGGTAGACGATCTCGCCCACCCGGTCGAACATGAAGGCGACCGAATTGGTTTCCCCGAGCGCCCCGCCATTCTTGGAGAAGGTCGAGCGGACGTTGGAGGCCGTGCGGTTGCGATTATCGGTCAGCGCTTCGACGATCACCGCCACCCCGCCCGGGCCATACCCTTCATAGCGGATCTCGTCATAGCTCTCGCCATCGGCCCCGGAGGCCTTCTTGATCGCCCGGTCGATGTTTTCCTTGGGCATGGACTGCGAGCGCGCATTGGTCACCGCCAGCCTCAGGCGCGCGTTCATCGAGGGGTCGGGCACGCCGGCCTTCGCGGCCACGGTGATCTCGCGCGCCAGCTTGGAAAACAGCTTGGACCGTGCCGCATCCTGCCGGCCCTTGCGGTGCATGATGTTCTTGAATTGGCTGTGGCCGGCCATTTATCGTCCCTTGTCATGATTTGTGGGGGTCGGTCGCGGGTTATAGGCAAAGCCCGACCCGATGTGAAGATGTCAGAAGCCCGGCAGCGCCTCGGCGAGCGTCCCGCCGACACGGAGCGGGGCCAGATTGACCAGGAGCCCGGTGCGAGGATCGGTCTCGATCGCCACCCCGCAAAGCGTCGCCTCGCCCTCGGCAGGCGTGAACCGGCCCTGCGGGACACCGGTGAGGAACCGGTTGAGTGGCTCGTCGGTCTCGACCCCGATCACGCTGTCGAAATCCCCGCACATGCCGGCATCCGCCATCAGTCCCGTGCCCCCGCGCAGGATGCGATGGTCGGCGGTCGGGATATGGGTGTGCGTGCCGACGACAAGGCTGACCCGTCCATCGAGGAAATGGCCCATGGCCTGGATTTCCGAGGTCGCCTCGGTATGGAAATCGACGATGATCGCATCGGCCTGCTCCCCGAGCGGGCAGGCCGCAACCGCCGCCTCCACCGCCCGGAACGGATCGTCGATCGGCCCCATGAATACCCGCCCGAGCGCGTTGACGACGAGCACGCGATGCCCGCCCCGGCTCTCGATGAAGCTGGCGCCACGGCCCGGCGTGCCCTCGGCCATGTTGATCGGACGCACCAGCGTATCCTCGCGGGCAATGTAGGACAGCGTATCGCGCTGGTCGAAGGCGTGATCGCCGAGCGTCACGACATCGGCGCCCGCAGCGCGCAGGTCCGCGAAATGGCTCTCGGTCAGCCCGCGGCCATGGCTCGCATTCTCGCCATTGACGACGACGAAATCGAACCGATGGCGCTCGATCAGTCCGGGGAGCCGTGCCGTGATCGCGTCGCGGCCTGACCGGCCGACGACATCGCCGAGAAAGAGCAGTCTCATGAGGAAGGCTCCGGTTCCGCGTCCGCCGGCCTCGCAAAGCGCCGCACGCCATGCTCGGTGACGATAAGATCGAGCGGCACGTCATGGGGCGCGCGGGGAATGGCGGGCACTTCCTGGGCGGCAAACGCATATCCCACGAGCAGCGGGCGGCGCGGCAGGTTCGCGATCGTGCGGTCGTAATAGCCGCGCCCATAGCCGAGCCGGGTGCCCATGCGATCAAAGCCGAGAAGCGGGATGACCATGATGTCGGGCACTGCGACGGGCGCGGTCTCGACCGGCGCGAGCGTGCCAAAGCCAGAGGGATAGAGCGGCGTCCCCGCCTCCCACAATCGCAGCAACAGGGGTGCGTCATCGCCTTCCACGACCGGCAGGCACACCGCCTGCCCCCCATCCATCAGCCTGGCAAGCAGGGGCCGACAGTCGATCTCGTCGCGGATCGGCCAGTAGAGCGCGACCACCGCATCGGGCGGAACCTCGACGCCCTCGCCGAAATGGCTGGCAGCGGCGCGGGCTGCGGCGGCCCGGTCGCCTGTGGAGATCCGGGCCCGCTGCGCGCGCGCCCGGTCGCGCAGCAGGGCCTTCTCGGCTTCGAATGCGATGTCGGTCAAGAAGGAGCTTTGCATCAAGGAAAAACAGGTGCCGCCACGGCCGTGGGACATGCGATCCCGGGAACCTACACAAGTAGGTGGGCGCCGTGTGTCCGGACCCACGGGTCCGGTCAGGGACAGCTCCCTTAAGGATCGATAAGGCCCCGGGGAAATGATGGTCCATCACGCACCGGGCAGCCCGACCAATATAGTGCGCCACGGAGGCAGGTGCAAAGGCGAAACGCTAAAGGCGCTTCATCAAATCCTGACGCTGATGGATCACCCTGACAACCAGCAGCGTGCTATCGATCGCCTTATAGGCAATCAGATGCACGCCGTACGGACGCAGCCGCACTCCGCTCCGAAGCTCGGGCCGTAGCGGCGCTGACTCGGGATGCTGGCACAGTCCTGCCACCGCCTCCTCCAGCCCAGCCAGATAGCGGTCAGCCTGCGCCAGCCCGTACTCCAGTATGCTCTGGCGATAGATCCGCGCGAGGTCTCGCGCAGCGGTCGCGGAATATCTAGGCCGCATCCGAGGTGTCGTCGATGCCAAGTTCTTTGCGTACGTCGCGCTTGATATCGGCGATGGTCTTGTCGCTCATCCCGCTGGCTAGACCTTCATCGATAAGCGCCCGCATCTCCGCGATTGCGGCGCCGCGTTCCTGGTCGCGCCGGATAAGGTCGCGGACATAGTCACTGGCGTTGGAATAGCGGCCGGTCGCTGCTTGCTCCTCCACCCATTGCTTCATCGCATCGGGCAGCGAGACGTTCATCGTCGCCATACTGGCCTCCTCGGTTCGAGGCCCGAGCCTATCCCGCCATGACAAACCTTGTCAAAGCCTGCCATTCTCCTGGGTCGGCGCGGCCCCTGCGCCTGCTTCGTCGATGGCGCTCGCGATCGCCTCGATCTTCCGGGCCGCCTCGGCCATGCGCTTACCGAATTTATGTTCGAGCTCGCCCGCCTCATTGGCGAGCGCCTCCCCCGCCTCGGTCAGCTCTGCAATGTCGTGCTGAAGCCGTGCGATGCGCCTTTCCGCCTCCTGCAGCTCGTCGAGCACGGCAATTCCCGCCATCACCGTCAGCCGGTTGTCGCCGATCTCGCCGAAACTGCCCTTGAGCGCCTCGATGCTCGCATTGAACCGTCCCGCGAGCGCGAGCAGGTGCTCTTCCTGTCCGTCCTCGCAGGCCATGCGATATTTCCGGCCATTGATCTCGACATTCACCTCGGGCAAGGCCGTCTCCTATTTGGCAAGGACCTCGCGGACCTGCTCCATTGCATCGACGAGCCGGCGCGACACTTCATGAGCGCTGTCGTCGAGCCGGCGCGCCTTGGCGCTCACCTTTTCCAGTTCGTTCGCGAACTTGGCGCGCTCGGCGACGAGCTTCTGGGTATCCGCCTCGATCCTGGCATGGGCGCGCATGCGTCCATTGAGGCTGCGCACGCTGGCCTCGAGCCGGCTCATCGCCCGCTCGAACCGCTGCGCGGCGGCCTCGAAGCTTTCCTCGCTGCTCTGCTCGCTCACTTATCGCCCTCGATGCGCACCGGCCGAATCCGGTCCTTGATCATAGGCCGCCGCCCCTTGGTGAGGCAACCGCGTCGCCCGGGCGTCCGGACCCGCCAACATTGACAGCAGGGCGGAAACTGTTATGGCTCGTCCCGGCCTCCGGAGGAGGCGCAAAGCCGGCTTTTCCGCCTGTTCCGAGGCGCTCCGGCCGCCGACGAGACCGCCAGAAAGAGCAACAGATGACCGAGCAAGTGACCCACGCCGACATGGCCAACGCCATCCGTTCCCTCGCCATGGATGCGGTGGAAGCCGCCAATTCGGGCCATCCGGGCCTGCCCATGGGCTGCGCGGACATCGCGACGGTACTCTTCACCAAGGTCATGAAGTTCGATCCGGCCGATCACAAATGGGCCGATCGCGACCGCTTCGTGCTCTCGGCCGGTCATGGTTCAATGCTGCTCTATGCGAGCCTCTACCTCCTCGGCTACGAGGACATGACGCTCGACCAGGTCAAGCGCTTCCGCCAGCTGAACTCCAAGACCGCCGGCCATCCCGAGTTTCACTTCGCCCATGGCATCGAGACCACCACCGGCCCACTCGGCCAGGGGCTCGGCAATGCCGTCGGCATGGCGCTCGCTGAAGCCAAGCTCGCGGCCGAGTTCGGCACCGAGCTCGTCGACCACCATACCTGGGTGCTCGCGGGCGACGGGTGCCTGATGGAAGGCATTTCCCAGGAGTCGATCTCGATGGCGGGCCATTTCGGCCTCAACAAGCTCGTCGTCATCTGGGACAACAACGGCATCACCATCGACGGCAAGGTTTCGAACGCCGATTCCACCGACCAGATCACGCGCTTCAAGGCCTCCGGCTGGAACACGATCGAGATCGACGGCCATGATCCCGTCGCCATCGAGGAGGCGCTGCTCGCTGCCAAGGCGAGCGACCGCCCGACCCTCGTCGCAGCCAAGACCACCATCGGCTATGGCGCCCCCAAAAAGGCGGGGACCGCCGGTGTCCATGGCTCCCCCCTCGGGGCCGAGGAACTGGCCGGCGCCAAGCAGGCGCTCGGCATCGACTACCCGGCCTTCGAGGTTCCGACCGAAATCGTCGGCGCCTGGCGCACCGCCGGCGCGCGCCACAAGCAGACCCACGCCGAATGGGCCGACAGGCTCGCCGGCGCTGCCCCGGAACTGCGCGACGAATTCACCCGCAGGATGCTGGGCGAACTGCCCGCCGCTTTCCCCGAGGCCATCGATGCCTTCAAGCGCAAGCTCGCCGAGGAAAAGCCCAAGGTCGCGACCCGCAAGTCGAGCCAGAACGCCCTCGAGGTGATCAACGGCGTCGTGCCCGAGACGCTGGGCGGCTCGGCCGACCTGACCGGCTCCAACAACACCAACACCTCCCAGACCAAGCCCTTCACCGCCACCGACCGCACCGGCCGCTACATGCACTACGGCATTCGCGAGCACGGCATGGCCGCTGCGATGAACGGCGTCGCGCTCCATGGCGGGCTCATCCCCTATGGCGGCACCTTCCTCGTCTTCACCGACTATGCGCGCCCCTCGATCCGGCTTTCCGCGCTCATGGGCCAGCGCGTCGTCTATGTGATGACCCATGATTCCATCGGGCTGGGCGAAGACGGCCCGACCCACCAGCCGGTCGAGCACCTCGCTGCGCTCCGCGCCATTCCGAACCTGCTCGTTATGCGCCCCGCCGACGCCGTCGAGGCGCTCGAGTGCTGGCAGATCGCGCTCGAGCAGACCACCCGCCCGTCCGTCCTCGCGCTCAGCCGGCAGAACCTGCCCACCGTGCGCACCGAATATGTGATGGAAAACAAGAGCGCCCGCGGCGCCTATTCCCTCGCCGGCCCGGCCGATGCGGATGCGGTGATCTTTGCCACGGGCTCCGAAGTCGCCATCGCGCTCGAAGGCCGCGAACTGCTCGAGGCCGAAGGCATATCGGCCCGCGTCGTCTCGGTGCCCTCGCTCGAACTGCTCGCCGAGCAATCCGATGCCTATCGCACCGATCTCATCGGCAACGCCAAGGCGCGCGTCGCGATCGAAGCGGGCATCGGCCTCTCGTGGGGCAAGCTGCTCGGGGATCGCGGACGGTTCGTCGGCATGACCGGGTTCGGCGCCAGCGGCAAGGCCGAGGACCTCTACGCGTTCTTCGGCATCACCGGCAAAGCGATTGTTGAAGCCGTCCACGCACAGTTGTAAGAGAGCGGCGTTTCCGCCTTTTCCCTTCCCCTGCCCTCAAGGAGCAATCCATGGCTGTTCGCGTCGCGATCAATGGGTTCGGCCGCATCGGCCGCAACGTCCTGCGCGCCATCATTGAATCCGGCCGCACGGATATCGAGGTCGTCGCCATCAACGATCTCGGCCCGGTCGAGACCAATGCGCACCTCATCCGCTATGACAGTGTGCATGGCAGGTTCCCCGGCACGGTCAAGGTCGATGGCGACACCATCGATGTCGGCCGCGGCCCGATCAAGGTGACTGCAGAGCGCAATCCGGCCGACCTTCCGCATGCCGCTATGGGCGTCGAGATCGTCCTCGAATGCACCGGCATCTTCACCAGCAAGGAAAAGGCCTCGGCGCACCTTGCAGCCGGCGCCAAGAAGGTGATCGTCTCCGCCCCCGCCGACGGCGCCGACCTTACGGTCGTCTACGGGGTCAACCACGACAAGCTGAATTCCGATCACGTCGTCATCTCGAACGCGTCCTGCACCACCAATTGCCTTGCTCCGGTCGCCTACGTCCTCAACGAGGCCGTCGGCATCGAAAAGGGCTTCATGACGACCATCCACTCCTATACCGGCGACCAGCCGACGCTCGATACCATGCACAAGGATCTCTATCGGGCCCGCGCCGCTGCGCTCTCGATGATCCCGACGACCACCGGCGCCGCCAAGGCCGTCGGGCTCGTTCTGCCCGAGCTCAACGGCAAGCTCGATGGCACCTCGATCCGCGTGCCGACCCCGAACGTTTCGGTTGTCGACTTCAAGTTCATCGCCAAGAAGTCCACTTCGGTCGAAGAGATCAACGAGGCGATCCGTTCGGCAGCCGATGGCCGGCTCAAGAACGTCCTCGGCTATACGACCGAGAAGCTCGTTTCGACGGACTTCAACCACGATCCGCATTCTTCGGTCTTCCACATGGACCAGACCAAGGTCATGGAAGGCACCTTCGTGCGCATCCTGTCCTGGTACGACAATGAGTGGGGCTTCTCGAACCGGATGAGCGACACGGCAGTGGCGTTCGCTAAGACCCTCTAAGGGGCATGCCCCTTAACCGCACTATACGCTGGAGGCCGCTCGCATCGGGCGGCCTCGAGCATTTGCGGCTGAGCGATTGGGGTCACGTCATCAAGGCGCGCGGCAATCTCATCGGCGAGGATGCAGGCCGGCAGTTTGCCCTCAGCTACGAAATCAACCTCACGCCCGACTGGACCTTCGAAACCGCGGTGATCCAGACCGATAGCGGCGTGATGCTGATCCTGTCGCGCGACCGGGACGGCGCGTGGTACCAATCTAGCACCGGCCTGCCCGAACTTGCCGGGTGCGTCGACATCGATCTTTCGGGCTCACCCTTCACCAACACCCTGCCCGTCCGCCGCATCTCCGATTGGGTCATCGGCGAGCCCCGGCGCCTGGAGATGGCCTATATCGATCTGCCCGATCTCGGCGTCCGGCGCGACGTCCAGATTTACACCAGGCTTTCGGACACGCTGTTTCGCTATGAGTCGGGAGATGGCGACTTCGCCGCCGAGATCGCCTTCGATCCCGATGGGCTTGTTCTCGACTATCCGCCGCTTTTCACTCGCTCCTGATCCCTCTATAGGCTTGCATGAGCGCGACGAGCGATTTGGCGGGAGCAGTTTATGAGCACGCATTTCAAGACCCTCGGTGATCTCGACCTCTCGGGCAAGCGCGTCCTGCTGCGGGTCGATCTCAACGTTCCGGTCCAGGATGGCAAGGTCACCGACACCACGCGCATCGAGCGTGCCGTGCCGACCATCCGTGAGATCACCAAGACCGGCGGCAAGGCGATCCTCCTCTCCCATTTCGGCCGCCCCAAGGGCAAGGTCGACCCGGCCTTCTCGCTCGAACAGGTCGCCTCGGCGGTTGCCGAAGTCACCGGCCACCAGGTCGGCTTCATCGAGACCGACTGGACCGACGTGTCTCGTGCCGATGCGGCGATCGCCTCCGCGCCCGAAGGCTCCATCCTCATTCTCGAGAACACCCGCTTCCACCCTGGCGAAGAAGCCAATGATCGGGCGCTTGCCGAGCGCATGGCGAGCCTTGGCGACGTGTTCGTCAATGACGCCTTCTCCGCCGCCCATCGCGCCCATGCCTCGACCGAAGCGATCGCCCACCTGCTCCCCAGCGCCGCGGGCCTCGCCATGCAGGCTGAGCTCGAGGCGCTCGAGGCCGGGCTCGGCAAGCCCAAAAAGCCCGTGATCGCTCTCGTCGGCGGCGCCAAGGTCTCCTCCAAGATCGATCTGCTCGAAAATCTCGTGAGCAAGGTCGAGGCGCTCGTCATCGGCGGGGGCATGGCCAACACCTTCATCCATGCGCTGGGCCTTTCCATCGGCAAGTCGCTCGCCGAAAAGGACCTCGCCGAAACCGCCAACCGCATCATGGAAAAGGCCGAGGCCGCGCGCTGCACGATCATCCTGCCGGTCGATGCCACGGTCGCCTGGCATTTCGAAGCCAATGCGCCGCATCGCCATTACGGGCTCGACGCCATGGACCCGGACGGCATGATCCTCGATGTCGGCCCCGCTTCGATCGAGCGCATCAAGGGCGCCATCGACGAAGCGGCCACCATCGTCTGGAACGGCCCGCTCGGCGCCTTCGAGCTCACCCCGTTCGACACCGGCACCGTCGAGATCGCCCGGCATGTCGCGCGCCGCACCAAGGCGGGGAAGCTGGTTTCGGTCGCGGGGGGCGGCGACACCGTCTCCGCCCTTGCCCATGCCGGGGTCAAGGACCAGTTCACCTACGTCTCCACTGCCGGCGGCGCGTTCCTCGAATGGATGGAAGGCAAGGCGCTGCCCGGCGTCGAGGCGCTGAGGGCTAACCCCTAACCAACATCCGCCGAACGTCTAATCGCATTGTACCATTCAAGTACCTATTCTCCGGCACCAAATCCAGATTAGTGCCAAGACATGTGGGAGACCGACTTATGGCGTCACTGAACGCTATCGCACAAAAGCTCGTCGCGCCGGGCAAGGGCATCCTTGCCGCCGACGAGTCCGAACCCACGATCGCCAAGCGCTTCGCATCCATCGGGCTCGATTCGAACCTCGAGTTGCGTCGCGACTATCGCGAAATGCTGTTCCGCGCGACCGACGCGATGACCAACTATATCTCCGGCGTCATCCTCACCGAGGAGACCCTCGAGCAGTCCGCAATGGACGGCACGCCCTTCCGCACCCTGCTCGCCGAAGCCGATGTGGTTCCCGGCATCAAGGTCGATCGCGGCGCCTTCCCCATGCCGGGCTCGGATGGCGAGAAGATCACCGAGGGACTCGATGGCCTGCGCCAGCGCCTCGCCCATTACGCGTCCCTTGGCGCTGGCTTTGCCAAATGGCGTGGCGTCATCACGATCAACGAGACCGCGCCGACCCGCAATAACATCCGCGCCAATGCCCATGCACTCGCCCGCTATGCCAGCCTCTGCCAGGAAGCAGGCATCGTGCCGGTGGTCGAGCCCGAGGTGCTTGCCGATGGCGAGCCGGGCGACCACTCGATCCAGCGCTGCCAGGACGTCACCGGCGAAACGCTCGAGACCGTGTTCAAGGAGTTGCGCCTCGCGGGCGTTGATCTCTCGGGCATGCTTTTGAAGCCCAACATGGTGCTCGCCGGTCATCGCGCCGGGGACAAGCCCAGCGTCGACGAAGTCGCCCGCAAGACGCGCGAGACGCTCCTGCAGTTCGTGCCCGCCGCCGTCCCCGGCATCGCGTTCCTGTCCGGCGGCCAGACCGACGAGGAGGCGACCGCCCACCTCTCGGCCATGAACGAGATCGGCAACATGCCCTGGCACCTCACCTTCTCCTATGGTCGGGCGCTGCAGAACGTCGCGCTGCGCACCTGGAACGGAAAGCGCGAGAATTTCGCGCCTGCGCAGGAAGCCTTCGCCCATCGCGCGCGCATGAATTCGCTGGCCTCGCTCGGCCAGTGGCGCCGCGACATCGACCTCGCGGCCTGACAGCCTCTGCGCTTGTTCTGACTGACCTCTCGGGGGGGCGCATCCCAATGCGCCCCCTTTCTCTTGCCGGCCTGCCCGACGACAAAGTGAGCGAACCCCACTCCACAATCGCCGCGCGCCGGATATAAGTGGGCCCATGTCCGCCCAGATCTATCTCATCGCCCCCGAGCCCGAAGATGCAGCCGCCCTCCCGGGGCTGGTCCGCACTGCCCTCGCCGCCGCGCCGGTCGCAGCGCTCCTCCTGCCCCGGCGCAGCCTCTCGGCGGAAGCCTATGCCAGCCGCGTCGCGGCCCTGCGCCCGCTGACCCAGGGCGCGGACGTCGCGCTTCTGATCGAGGGCGAGCCTGACCTCGTCCGCAGCCTCGGCGCGGACGGCCTGCACGTCACTGGCACCGAGCGCGACCTTCGCGCGGCCCTCTCGGCGCTCAAGCCGGATTTCATCGTCGGCTCCGCCTTCGACGGCACGAGGCACGATGCGATGACGCGCGGCGAACTGGGCGCCGACTACATCATTTTTGGGCCGCTTTCCGGCGCTATCGATCCCGAACAGCAGGATCTTGCGCAATGGTGGGCTGAAACGATGGAAATCCCGAGCGTACTCTCCGATCCGGCCGCCGATCCGGCGAGCCTCGAGGATCTGAGCTGCGAATTCGTGGCGTTGGGCGAAAGCGTCTGGGTCGCGCCCGATCCAGCAGCGGCGCTCAAAGCCCTCGCCGCAGCGCTGGAGCGCGCCTCCTGATGCGGGCCGGCCTTTTCGCGCTCGCCCTTGTGCTGACTGCGACCACTGCGTTTGCCCAGGCACCCGAAATCGCCATCGAGGATCTGAGGCCCGAAGAATTCCGCTTCGACAATCTCGGGATCGTCGACCTGCCGATCGATTTGGTGCCCACCGAGCTCCCGCGCGAGGATGCCCTCTCGATCAGCCAGCAGGTCTTCGGCACCCGCGCACGGGTGGACGAGGCCTTCGGCGCCTTCCAGCGCGGTTATTACCTCACCGCCATGCAGCTCGCCATGCCGCGCGCCGAGGGCAATGACGCCGCCGCCCAGACGCTCATCGCCGAAATCTATGCCAAGGGGCTGGGCGTTGCGACCGATGTCGCCGAAGCGGCCCGCTGGTACACCCGCGCGAGCGAAAATGGCGACCGGCTCGCCACTTTCGAACTCGCCATGCTCTATCAGGACGGGGCAGGCGTGCCGCGCGACCGGCGGCGCGCCGCAGAGCTCTTTCGCAAGTCCGCGGCCGCCGGCTACATGCCCGCCAAGTACAATCTGGCCCTTCTGCACATCGAAGGGGTCTATGCCGAGCCCAACCTCGTCGCCGCCGCGACCCTCCTCAAGGACGCCGCGGATGCCGGGCTTCCCGAGGCCCAGTACGATTACGGCGTGATGCTGATCGAAGGGGCAGGCACCGCCCCCAACCCGCGCGAAGGGGCCCGCCAGATCCTGCTCGCCGCCGAGGACGGGCTCGCGAGCGCCCAGGTCGAATATGCGACCCTGCTCTATCTCGGACGCGGGGTCGACCGCGATCTCGAGGCGGCCGTCGAATGGTACCGGCGGGCTGCCGATGGCGGCAATCCGGTCGCGCAGAACCGCTATGCCAAGCTTCTCGCCGCCGGCGAGGGGGTCGAGATCGATCTCGAGGAAGCGGCGCTCTGGCGTGCGCTCTCGCGCCGGCAGGGCCTTACCGATCCCGTCCTCGACCGCATGCTCGCCTCGCTTTCGGGAGAAGAGCTCAACCGCGCCGAAGAGCGGGCCCGCTACTGGCCCAACCGGCCGCCTGCAGCCATCGCCGGGCTCGCGCCGGAGGCCGTGCCTGCGGCTGGGCCCGAGGTGCCGGAAGGAGAGGATGCGGCATCACCCGCCGAGGGCACCAGCACCGCTCCCACCCAGCCTCTCCCGGCGCCCACCCCGGCCGCAAGCGCCCCGATCCGCACCGCCACCCCCCCGGTCACGGCGCCGATTCCGGCCGGCCGGCCCATCCGCTAAGGCCGGCTTTCGCCCGAAAGTCCCTTGAACCGCGTCCCGTTCTGGGGCAAGAAGCCGGCCAATCATGCCCGTCCGGCCCCTGCCCGGGCCGCCAACCCCAAGAAGTTCAGCACATGCCCAAGATCAACGGCAACGAAATCCGTCCCGGCAACGTCATCATGCACCAGGACCGCCTCTGGGTCGCGGTCAAGGTCGATCACGTCAAGCCCGGCAAGGGCGGCGCCTACGCCCAGGTGGAGCTCAAGGCCATCCTCGGGGGCACCAAGCTGAACGAGCGCTTCCGCTCCGCCGAAACCGTCGAGCGCGTCAGCCTCGAGCAGCGCGATTTCCAGTTCCTCTACCCACAGGACGACAAGCTCGTGTTCATGAACATGGAGAGCTACGACCAGATCGAGCTCCCCACCGAGTTCGTGGGCGAACGCGCAGCGTTCCTTCAGGACGGGATGATGGTGACCGTCGAGATGTATGAAGATACCCCGCTCGGCATCAAGCTGCCCCAGCAGGTCACCCTCGAAATCACCGACACCGAGCCTGTCGTGAAGGGCCAGACCGCGGCCAACTCCTTCAAGCCCGCGACCCTCTCCAACGGCGTCCGCGTCATGGTCCCGCCCTTCGTCGGCACCGGCGAGCGCATCGTCGTCGATACCGAGGAAGTCACCTATCTGCGTCGGGCCGACTGATCCCCATGGCCCGTTCCGCGCTTCTCAACGTCATGGTCAATGCGGCCCTCAAGGCCGGCCGGTCGCTCACCAAGGATTTCGGCGAGATCGAAAATCTGCAGGTTTCCCGCAAGGGGCCGGCCGATTTCGTCTCCAATGCCGATCGGCGTGCCGAGCAGATCGTCCATGACGAGCTGCGCAAGGCCCGCCCGACCTATGCCCTGCTGATGGAAGAGCGCGGCGAGATCGAAGGCACCGACGGCCAGCACCGCTGGATCGTCGATCCGCTCGACGGAACGACCAATTTCCTTCACGCCCTCCCGCTCTTTGCGGTTGCCATCGCGCTTGAACGGGCCGGCGAGATCGTCGCCTCGGTCATCTACAACCCGGTGATGGACGAACTTTTCACCGCCGAAAAGGGCGGTGGCGCCTGGCTCAACGATCGCAAGCGCCTGCGCGTCGCGGGTCGCCGCCACCTCGCCGATTGCGTCGCTTCGATGGGCATCCGCCTCACCGGAACCGACAATGACGCGCTGACGCTGCGCCAGGTGGGCGCAGTCAATCCCGCCGTTGCGGGCATCCGCCGCACCGGCAGTGCGTCCACCGATCTCGCCTGGCTCGCCGCCGGGCGGCTCGACCTCTACTGGGAAGCGGGCCTCGCCCCCTGGGACGTCGCGCCCGGCCAGCTCTTGGTGCGCGAGGCCGGCGGCACGATCACCGATTATGCCGGCAGCACCGGCAGCATCTGGAACGGTCAGGTCGTAGCGGGCAACGAGCTGGTGCAGGCCCAGCTCCTCAAGGTGTTGCGCACAATCCGCTGATCGGCGCCATTGGCGGGAGCCTATCCGGCCTTCCGCCCTAAGCCATTGTCACGCCTTGAAGCTGTGACTAAGCTTGCGCCGAATTCGGTCAATTTGGACGAGGCCATGTCGCAGACATACGACCCCTATCATCTGGCCAGTCCCACGATCTATCTGGTCAAAATCGTCATCTTCCTCGTCCTCGTGGCGCTGGTCGGAGCGATCCTGTTCAACACCATCATCGTCTTCTTCTGGGCCAACCCGTTCATCAATGGGCTGATCTTCTTCACCCTGTTCATCGGCATCCTGCTGAGTTTCCGGCAGGTCATCCGGCTCTTCCCGGAAATCAAATGGGTGAACTCGCTGCAGGACGGGGCGCTAACCACCTCCCGCCAGCCCGTGCTGCTTGCGCCCGTCGCGGGCATCCTGCGCGACCGGCTCGGCGAAGCGGTGATCACGCCCTCCTCGATGCGCTCGATCCTCGATTCCGTTGGTAATCGGCTCGACGAGGCCAAGGACACCTCCCGCTACCTCACCGGGCTCCTCGTCTTCCTCGGGCTGCTCGGCACCTTCTACGGCCTGCTCGAGACCGTGACGGCCGTCGCCTCGGTGATCCAGTCGCTCGATGTCACGGCCGGGGACACGACGTCGATCTTCGGCAATCTGCGCGACGGCCTCTCTGCGCCGCTGAGCGGCATGGGCACGGCCTTCTCGTCCTCGCTCTTCGGGCTTTCGGGCTCCCTGATCCTGGGCTTCCTCGATCTTCAGACCAGCCAGGCGCAGAACGCCTTCTATACCGATCTCGAGGACTGGATGACCTCGATGACCGAGCTCGACCACCCCATGACGCAGATGCAGGCGTCCGGCCTCGGCGTCTCGGGCGACGAGATGCAGATGATGTTCGAGCGTCTGGGCTCCACAATGCAGAGCTCGAACTCCTCCCAGAACGCCATCCGCGCCATGGCCGAACTCGCCCGCGGCATTGACGGGCTGGTCAAGCACATCCGCGCCGAACAGGCCGATCTGCGCGTCCACATCGAAGAGCAGGGCGAAACCAATCGCAAGCTGCGCGAACTGATCGAAGCCATGCTGCGCGAAAACGAACGCGAGAACGAGCGCCGGCACTGAGCCGGCCCGAGAGGATCCGCACATGGCCGCATCGACACGCTCGCGCCGCAGCCAGGTCACCAATTACTGGCCGGGGTTCGTCGACGCCCTGTCGAGCCTGCTGCTCGTCATCATCTTCCTACTCTCGCTGTTCATGCTGGCCCAGTTCTTCCTCGGCCAGGAGATTCTCGGTCGCGACACCGCCCTGTCGCGCCTCAACACCCAGATCGCAGAGCTGACCGAGCTTCTGCAGCTCGAACGCGCCAATTCCGACGACCTCGAAAGCAGCATTGCCACCCTCTCGGCGACCCTTGCCGGCGTCGAGGGCGAACGCGACACCCTCGCCTCGCAACTCGCCGGGCTCGGTGGCGAACAGGGCGAGGCCGACCGCATCATCGCCGGGCTCACCGCCGACCTCGAATCCCAGCAGGAGCTTTCGAGCGAGGCCCAGGCCCAGGTCGCCCTTCTCAACCAGCAGCTGGCCGCGCTTCGCGCCCAGATCGGCGCGCTCGAGCAGGCGCTCGAGGCCTCAGAGCTCCGCGACAGCGAATCGCGCACCGCCATTGCCGATCTCGGACGCCGGCTCAACCTCGCCCTCGCCCAGCGCGTGCAGGACCTCTCGCGCTATCGCTCGGATTTCTTCGGGCGCCTGCGCGAAATCCTTGAAGGCCGCGCCGATGTGCGCGTCGTCGGGGACCGGTTCGTCTTTCAGTCAGAGATCCTGTTCGACGCCGGCCAGGCCGAAATCTCCGATGCCGGCACGGGCGAACTTGCCCAGCTTGCGCAGGCCATCATCGAGCTCGAGGCCGAGATTCCCCCCGAGATCAACTGGGTGCTGCGCATTGACGGGCATACCGACAGCCGCCCGATCAATACCCCGCAATTTCCCTCCAACTGGGAATTGTCCGCGGCCCGGGCCATTTCGGTTGCGAAATACCTCATCGACCAGGGCGTTTCGCCCAATCATCTGGTCCCGGCAGGCTTTGGTGAATTCACCCCCATCGATCCGGGCACGACCGAGGAAGCCTTCCGCCGCAACCGCCGCATCGAGTTCAAGCTGACCGAATAGCAGCCTGGGCAGCCGGGCTGGCTACTCCGCCACCGCCGTCTGTGGCTGGTCGAGGCGGAACTGCAGCCGGGCGAGTTCGGCGTACCGCCCGCCCTTTCTGACCAGCTCCTCATGGGTTCCTTCGTCGATCAGCCGGCCGCCCTCGAGCACGAGGATGCGGTCCGCGTCGCGGATCGTCGCAAGCCGGTGGGCGATGACGAGCGTGGTGCGCCCTTCCATCAGCCGCTCGAGCGCGATCTGCACCAATTGCTCGCTCTGCGCGTCGAGCGCGCTCGTTGCTTCGTCGAGGAGCAGGATCGGAGCGTCCTTGAGCAGCGCCCGGGCAATCGCGACCCGCTGCTTCTGCCCGCCGGACAGCATCACTCCGCGCTCCCCGACGATCGCGTCATAGCCCTGGTCGAGCTCCATGACGAAGTCGTGCACCAAGGCCGCGCGGGCCGCTGCTTCCACCTCGGCGTCACTCGCATCGGGCTTGCCGAAGCGAATGTTGTCGGCGACGGTGCCGGCGAACATCACCGGCTCCTGCTCGACATAGGCGAAGCGATGCCTGAGCGCGCCCGGATCGACCCGCCTGATATCGACGCCATCGACCCGCACCTGGCCCGCCGTTACGTCGTAGAACCGCTGCAGCATGGCGAAGATCGTCGACTTGCCCGCGCCCGAAGGTCCCACCAGCGCCACGGTCTCGCCCTGGCGCACGGTGAAGCTGATGTCGCGCAGCACCGGTTCGTCGTCACGCACCCCATAGCTGAAATCGACGCGGTCGAACGTCACCTCGCCCCGCGGCGGCACGGGCAGCGCCAGGGCCGGCCCCACAAGCGCCACGGCCGGCTCGGTGTCGAGGATCTCGATCAGCCGCTCGGTGGCGCCCGCCACGGTCTGCAGCATCCCCATGATCTCCGAAATCGCCGCGAGCGCATTCGACGCCATCAGCGCATAGATCATGAACTGGGTGAGCTGGCCGGCCGTCACCACCCCATCGAAGACCGACCGTGCGCCCCACCAGACGAGCACCACCACCGCAGCGGTCGCAAGGAACATCATCGCTGCAACGAGGAAGGCGCGCGCGAAAAGCCGCGTCACCTCGGCGCCATAGCTCAGCTCCGCGTGCTCGGCATAGATGCGCGACTGGTTGGCCTCCTGCACGAAGGATTTGATGGTCTTGGTTGCACCCAGCGACTCGGTTGCCATCGCCGAGAGATCGGCCAGCGCATCCTGGGTGCGCCGCGACATCCGCCGCAGCCGCCGCGCCAGCAGGATCATCGGGATGATGAGTGCCGGCATGACGATGACGACGCCGATGGCGAGATAGGGGCTGGTGAGGAACATCATCACCACCGCCCCGACAATCGTAACGATCCCGCGCAGCGCCATGGACAGGCTCGAGCCGATGGCGCCGCGAATGGTCGCGACATCGCCATTGAGCCGCGAGGTCAGCTCACCCACCCTGTGGGTGTCGAAAAAGCGCGCGTCGAGCGTCATCAGGTGATCGAACACCGCCCGCCGCAGATCGGTCAGCACCCGTTCGCCCAGAACCGAGACGAAATAGAACCGCGCCCCGCTCGCGATCGCCATCACCGCGGCGATGGCGATGATGATCCCGCCATAGCGGGTGACCATGTCGAGATTTTCCTGCACGAAGCCCTGGTCGATCACCTGACCCGCCAGCGCCGGTATGGCGAGAGACGTGATCGCGGCAATTAGCAGGAAGCCGAGCGTCAGCGTCAGCCGGAGCGGATAGGCCAGAACGAAGGGCATGAGCCGGCGCAAGGGCTGGAGCGACGTCTTCGCCCCGCCCTGCTCATTTGCGGTCTGGCCGGCGCGATGCCCGCGGGCCTGCCCGATGATGCGTGGTCCGGTTCTCAAGATGGCTCCTTAATAGGCACGATGCCCTCCCCCCGCAAGCGCGCGCTATGCCGCGCTGCGGCAGGGGGTATGCCCTTGCGAAGGGACCGGACTTTCTATATGAACCCGGCCAAACCAAGGTTCAGGCATCGCGGGCGCTTCTGGCGCCCCTTTGATTAGAGGCTCCCGCCATGAAGAAAGAAATCCATCCCGATTATCACACGATCAACGTCGTGATGACCGATGGCACCACCTACCAGACGCGTTCGACCTACGGCAAGGAAGGGGACACCCTCCAGCTCGACATCGATCCGACCACCCATCCCGCATGGACCGGCGGCACGGGCCAGCTCATGGATCGTGGCGGCCGCGTCTCGCGCTTCAAGGAGCGTTTCAAGGGCATGCTCGGCAACTGAGCCGACCCTTATCGAAAATCTGGAAAGCCCGGCCCTCGCGCCGGGTTTTTCTTTGGCTGCCCGTCAGTCGCGGAGCCGGCCGAAAGCGGCCTTGAGCCGGGCCAGCTGGTCCGCCACCCCGTTCGCACCGCCCTCGGGGGGCATTTGCGGCAGAAGCCCGCGCTCGAGCTTGTCGAACTGCACAACGCGGTCGAAGAGCCGGTCGCCCTTGGCGATATAGTCGCGCAGCCTTGTCGGCAATTGCTCGAAACCTGGCCCGCCGCGCTCCGAAGGCGTCGCGGAAAAACGCACCTTCTCCTTTTCGGAGCGCGCACTTTCGGCGGTGAGTTCGCCCTCGTTCACCGCCCTCTGCAAGAGGAGCCAGGAAGCGAGCTGCATTAGCCGGGTCGTGAGGCGCATCGATTCGGTGGCGTAGACGAAAGAGGCCTCGCGCGGCAACTGCCGGCTTTCCCCCCGTCCGTCCCCGTCGAGATAGGCGGCGACATCCTCGATCAGCGCCATGCCGTCACGATAGAGAAGCTCGAAGCCCCCCGAGGCGACGATGCGCGGCCCGATGGCCACCGCCTGCGCTATGTCCTGACGTTCGCTCACGCGCACAACCCTGAATCGGAAAGCTAAAATGCAAGTCTACGGAAAAACCATAGCGCCGTCACCAGAACGACCGATCGAGGCATAAGAGAGGCTTAACGCGCCTTGCGATCTGCAAAAATTGCCCCTGAAAAGAAAAAAGAGCCGTCGAAACGGCTCTCAAAAGTTAACAGGGAGGCGTCAAACAGAGGGAGAACCACTCTGCACATCCAGAAGATCCGGACACCCTCACCATAAGCAATTGAACCTTAATTGCGCGTTAATGGGCATCTCTTTCTTAACCTTACCCCGATCTGCCACCTGCCGATCAGAGCCGGAACAGCGCCTCGGCGGCCGAGCGCGTTTCAGCCCGCGCCGCGATCGCCTCCTTGAGGCGGACGATCTCGGCCTCGAGCATTAATATCCGCGCCTCCAGTTCCTCCACCGACATGGCATCGAGCCCCATGCCCACCTCATGCCGCGTCAGCTTGCGGCGAACCTCTTCCTCTTCCATCGCATTCTCCTTTGGCGCACCATTGAAGACCGCTCCTGCCCCCAGGGCAAGAGCCAGCAGCCGAGAGCCCGACCATGCACCCCACTCCCACCGCCGCGCCGATGACCATGACCGCGATCGCTGTCGCCACGCCCGGCGGCCCCGAAAGTCTGCAGCCCCGCACGGTGCCCCTGCCCGAGCCCGGCCCCGGGGAGGTGCTGGTGCGCGTCGCCGCCGCGGGCATCAACTATCCCGACGTCATGCAGCGGCTCGGCCGCTACGACCCGCCTCCGGGGGCGTCCCCGCTCCCCGGGCTCGAGGTTTCGGGGGAAATCGCAAGCCTTGGCGAGGGCGTCTCGGGGCATGAGATCGGCGCCCGCGTCGTCGCGCTCTGCAATGGCGGGGGCTATGCCGAATTCGTCACCATACCTTCCGGCCAGGTCGTTCCGCTCCCCCCGGGCCTCGACCTGCTCTCCGGCGCGGCGATCCCGGAGACCTTCTTCACCGTCCAGCAGACCCTCGTCATGCGCTCGGGGCTGCAGGCGGGCATGAGCGTCCTGATCCATGGCGCCGCGGGCGGCATCGGCGGCGCCGCCATCCAGATTTCCCGCTGGCTCGGTGCGCGCCCGATCGCGGTCGTCTCGAGCGAGGAAAAGGCCGACTACGCCCGCAGCCTCGGGGCATCGGACGTCATCATCCATACGCGCAAGGATTTTCCGGAAGCCGCGAAGGCCCTCACCGGCGGGGAGGGTGTCGGCCGGATCATCTCAATCGCGGGCGGAGACATGCTCGACAAGAACCTTCGCGCCCTTGCCCGCTTCGGCACCATCATCCAGCTCGCGGGCCTCGACGGGGCACGCTCCGAGCTCGACATCGGCCGGCTCCTCGGCCGCCAGGCGACCATCTTCGGGTCCACCCTGCGCCCGCAATCGAGCGCGCTCAAGGCCGAGATCGCCGCAAGCCTCGTCCACCGCATCTGGCCCGGCTTCGCCGAGGGCCGCATCAATGCCCCCCGCATCGCCATCCTGCCGCTCGCTGAAGCTGCCGAAGCCCATCGCCGCATGGAAACCCGCAGCAATCACGGCAAGCTGGTCCTCGTTACCCCCTGGGGTGAAAGCCTCGAGACAACCGCTTGAACCCGACCGGTCGGGCCCGGGCGGGGACAAAGCCGTTGCAGTTGGGGCGTGAAAACCATATATTCACCCTGTTCCCCTCAGCAATGAAGCAAGAGGCGGGCGGACCGGAAGATCCCGGGCCGCACTGACAGAGAGATATATTCATGGCCACGCCCCTCTTGATGCCCAAGGCGACTGCTGTCTGGCTCGTCGACAACACCGCGCTCTCCTTCGAGCAGATCGCGGCCTTCTGCTCGCTGCATCCGCTCGAGGTGCAGGGCGTCGCCGATGGCGACGTCGCTGGCGGCATCATGGGCGTGAACCCGATCCAGAACGGTCAGCTGACGCGTGAGGAGATCGCCAAGGCCGAGGCCGATCCCAATTATCGCATGAAGATGTCAGAGCCGAAGGTTCGCGTGGCCGCCGCCAAGCGCAAGGGTCCGCGTTACACCCCGATCTCGCGCCGCAACGAGCGTCCGAACGCCATCAAATGGCTGATCCGGAACCATCCCGAGCTCAAGGACGCGCAGATCATGCGTCTCGTGGGCACGACCAAGTCGACCATCGATTCTGTTCGCGAGGGTACGCACTGGAATACCGCGAACCTCGCCGCGATGGATCCGGTCACCCTCGGCCTCTGCAGCCAGATCGATCTCGACCTCGAGGTCAAGCGCGCGTCCAAGGGCGCTGCCGGCCCCGACGAAGCCGATCAGGGCACGATGCTCCTTACCGCCGAGGAGGCACTCGCAAGCTCGAACGCCCGCAACCAGCCGGGCTCGGACGAGCATGATGGTGGTCGCGCCGAGCGCGAGGAAGCCATCGACGCCGAATCCGTCTTCGCCAAGCTCAAGTCGCTGAAGTCGGACGACGATCAATAGGCCTGTTGGCCGGCGGCACGCCCGCCGGCCCCTCAGTCCGCCAGCGTCACGACCAGCGCGCCGGTGCGCGTGACCACGAGCGTATGCTCGTATTGGACCGTCGGCGCACGCGGCTCGCTCAAGAGCGTCCAGGGCGCATCGCCATCCTCGGCCCATTCCGCTCCGGTCGAGAGGAAGGGCTCGATGGTAAACACCATCCCCTCCTTCATCACCCGACGTTCCGACCGGTCCGGCCAGGTCGCGATTTCCGTCGGCGCCTCATGCAGCGAGCGGCCGACCCCGTGGCTCGCAAGATTCCTCACCAGCGTATAGCGGTTCTTGCGCGCGAAGGCGCCGATGGCTTGCCCGATACCTGAAAGCGGGCGTTCCGCGCCGACCGCGCCTATCCCCGCCCACATGGCGCGCCGCCCGTCCCGGCAGAGCCGCTCGGTTGCCTTGCTCGCCGGCGGCACGAAGAACGAGGCGCCGGTATCGGCGAAGAACCCGTCCTTTTCCGCCGAGACGTCGATATTGACGAGATCGCCGCGCATCAGCCGGCGCCGCCCGGGCACGCCATGGGCGATTTCCTCGTTGACGCTGATGCAGGTCGCCCCGGGAAAGGCATAGATGAGCTCGGGCGCCGAACGCGCGCCCTCCGCCTCGAGCAGCCTGCGCCCAATGGCATCAAGTTCTCCCGTCGTCATCCCCGGCTCGATCGCCTTGCCCATCGCCGCCAGCACATTGGCGACGATCCGCCCGATCTCGCGCAGAAGCCGCAATTCCTCTTCGTTCGAAATGGTCATGCCAATCCCTTTGCCGCTCCGCCGGCTCGGGCAATACCCGCGATCGGCGCGTCCCGCAACCGCGCGCCCGGGGCTTGACAGCAGCACGCGGCCGGGTGCCACTGGCGCACCTTCCTTTTTTCGGCCAATCCAATGCACGATCCGGTCTTCTGGTCCGTCGCCATCGCGGCGGTGATCATCGTCGGGCTCAGCAAGGCCGGGCTCCTCGGCAGTCTAGGCGTCATCGGGGTCCCGCTGCTCACCCTCGTCATGCCCGCCCGCGAGGCCGCTGGCATGATGCTGCCGGTACTGCTCGCCATGGACGCGATCGCCGTCTGGTCCTACCGGCGCGACGTCAACTGGCACATCCTCTGGATTCTCCTGCCCGGCGCAGCCGTCGGCACGGTGATCGGCTGGGCGCTCTCGGCGACCGTCAGCGAGCCCGCCGTCCGGCTCGCCATCGGCGTCATCACGCTCGTCTTCATCCTTGATGCGTGGTTGCCCCTGCGCAAGAAGCTAGAGGGGCTTCCCCCCTCTCGGCCCTGGGGCTGGTTCTGGGGCGCGGTCGCCGGCTTCACCAGCTTCATCAGCCATGCCGGCAGCCCGCCCTACCAGATCTATGTCCTTCCCCAGAAGCTCACCCCAGCAGTCTTCGCGGGCACTGCGGCCTTCTTCTTTGCCATCGTCAACGCGGCCAAGCTCCTGCCCTACTACTCGCTGGGCCAGCTCTCGGTCGCCAATCTCCAGGTCTCGGCGATCCTGGCGCCGGTCGGCGTCGTCGCGACGCTCTTCGGGGTATGGCTGGTGCGGCGGATTTCCGCGGCGCTCTTTTACCGGCTCGCCTACTGGCTCGTCTTCCTTCTCGCCCTCAAGCTCATCTATGACGGGGTGATGGGCACGTTCCTCGCCTGACCCTGAAATGCAAGAAGGCCACGGCGTCTGCCGTGGCCTGTCCCTGCGCCGGAAGGCGCATCAATCTCAGGCTGGGGCCGTTATCCTTGTGAGTTCGTCTTTGACTTCGAGCTTCTTACGCTTGAGGGCAGCGATCTTCAGGTCGTCGGGGGTAAGATGTCCGCGTTCCTGCTCGATCTGCCGCTCCAGTTCCTGGTGACGCCGCTCCAGGGCAGCGATGTGGCCTTCAGTCGTCATGACAACTCCTTTCAAGCATTGTGGACGAAGTGATCGTCACAAATATTTCGCAACTTGTCGACGGGCCTCGCAGCGGCTTGAATGAACCCCAGCCGGCCCGCCTCATGACCAACCCAATGGGCCCGTGCTCCGATCCATCACAAACCTCCCGGAAGCGGCCGTCATGTTTACCCTCACCAAGGAGCAGGAGGCCGCATTCGGGCTCGAACTGGCCGCCAAGCGGCAGGAACACGCCGATCTCGATGCCGCCATCCACACCCTTTCGGCCTCCGGCCTTGCCGATCCGATGCTCCTGCAGCGGCTCAAGAAGCGAAAGCTCACGCTCAAGGACAGGATCGTGAAGCTCGAATCCTTCCTCCTGCCCGACATCATCGCGTGACCGCCCCGGGTTGAAGCGTGGCGGAATTTGGGCTAAACGCGCGCTTTGCACCTGCTCGGGGGTCTGGTCGCGATGCTGACGTCTCCACCCGTGGCCATCGTCATGGGCAGCCAGTCCGACTGGCCAACCATGCGCCACGCCGCCGAAACGCTCGACACGCTGAAGATCGAGTATGAGGCCCGCATCGTCTCGGCGCACAGGACGCCCGAACGGCTGATCGATTTTGCCACCCGCGCCAAGGCGGACGGCTTCAAGGTGATCATCGCCGGGGCCGGGGGCGCAGCCCATCTCCCCGGCATGATCGCGTCGATGACCACGCTGCCGGTCTTCGGGGTGCCGGCACGCTCCAAGGCCCTTTCGGGGCAGGACAGCCTGCTTTCCATCGTGCAGATGCCGGCCGGCATTCCGGTCGGCACCCTTGCCATCGGCGAGGCCGGCGCCACCAATGCCGCGCTCCTTGCTGCAGCCGTGCTCGCGCTTTCAGACCCCGAGATCGACGTCGCGCTTGAAGCCTTCCGGCGCGAGCAGGCCGAAGCCGTGCCCCTCTTCCCGGTGGATGATGACTGAGCCCACACCCCTGCGCCAGGGCAGCATGATCGGCATATTGGGCGGCGGGCAGCTCGGCCGCATGCTCTCGCTCGCGGCAAGCCGGCTGGGCATGCGCACCCATATCTACTGCCCCGATCCGCAGAGCCCCGCCTTCGAGGTTACCCCCCACAAGACGGTCGCGGCCTATGAGGATGAGGAAGCCCTCGCCCGATTCGCGGACGCGGTCGACGTCGTCACCTATGAGTTCGAGAACGTCCCCGCCGCGACGGCACGTTTCCTTGCGACCCGCAAGCCGCTCCGTCCCGGCGCCGAACCCCTCGCGATTGCGCAGGACCGGCTTGCCGAAAAGACGTTCCTGCAAAAACGCAACATCGCCGTCGCGCCCTTCCGTCCGGTCGATACGCTTGCCGATCTGCACGCCGCCATCGCCGAGCTCGGCACGCCGTCGGTCCTCAAGACCACCCGCATGGGCTATGATGGCAAGGGCCAGGTGCGCATCGATGCGCCCGGGGACGCCGAGGCCGCGTTCGAGGCCCTGTCCCCCAAGCCGCTCGTGCTTGAGGCCTTCGTGCCCTTCGAAAAGGAAATCTCCGTCGTCGTCGCGCGCAACCGTCGCGGCGAGGTCCGCGATTTCGCCCCCGCCGAGAACGTCCACCGCCACCATATCCTCAAGACCAGCACGGTGCCCGCCGATATTCCGCCCGCCCTGGCGCTCCATGCGAGCCGGGCGGCGCGCGCCATCGTCATCGCGCTCGATTATGTCGGGGTGCTCGGGGTCGAGTTCTTCGTCGTGCCCGGCGCCCCCCGCCCGACCCTTCTGGTCAACGAGATCGCCCCGCGCGTGCACAATTCAGGCCACTGGACCGAGGCGGTCTGCGTCACCGACCAGTTCGAGCAGCACATTCGCGCCGTCTGCGACTGGCCGCTGGGGGATCCGACTCGCCTTGCAGATGTCGTGATGGAAAATCTAATCGGCGACGAGGTCTTCGCCGATGCAACCAACCTCGCTGCCGCCACGCGGCCCCATTTCTACGGCAAGGCCGAAGCCCGGGAAGGCCGCAAGATGGGCCACATCAACCGGATCGTGGTGAAAACCGGCGCTCTTTAGGCATTTTTTGCCCTTTGCCGCAGTGGACAGCCACCCGGGCTTGCGCTATATACGCGGCCCAACGGTGACTGGCTTTGCCGGTCGGTGCCCGGGTTTACGGCCCTGGCGCTCAGTTCCAACCAGATCAGTATGTTTCGAAAGGGCGGTTGCGCTTGCAAGTAGTTGTTCGCGATAACAATGTCGATCAGGCGCTGCGGGCGCTGAAGAAGAAGCTTCAGCGCGAAGGCGTCTTCCGTGAAATGAAGCTGCGCAACTACTACGAGAAGCCCTCGGAGAAGAAGGCGCGCCAGAAGGCCGAGGCCGTGCGTCGCGCCCGCAAGCTCGCGCGCAAGCGCGCTCAGCGCGAAGGCAGCCTGCCCATGCCGGCCCGCGCGGGCCGCTAAGCAGAGCGACAGAATTCAAAGCGCCGCCCCTCGGGGCGGCGTTTTGCGTAAAGGCTCCGGTTTTCCGGCGCCGGTTTCAGGGTGCCCGTTCCGGTCGGGTCGGCCGGCGGGCCGCAATCGGGGGCATGTCATGATCAGAACCATCATTGCGGCGGTCCTTGCCGCCATTCTCGCGTCCGGCCTGATGGCCGGCGCCGCACGGGCCGAAACGCGCATCGAGGTCGGCCGCCTCTCCTGCACGGTCGATCCGGGCATCGGGCTCGTCTTCGTGTCCTCCAAGGACATGACCTGCCGGTTCCTCCGCCAGGGCCACCGCACCGAGATCTACGAGGGCACCATCACCAAGGTCGGCCTCGATATCGGCATCACCGAGCGCACCCAGATCGAGTGGCTCGTCTTTTCGGGTTCCGATGTCCGCGTCGGACCGCGCTCGCTTGCGGGCAGCTATGTCGGGGGCTCAGGCGAAGCCACGATCGGGGTCGGGCTGGGGTCGAACTGGCTGATCGGCGGCTCGCGTCGCGGCTTCGCTCTGCAGCCCTTCTCCATCCAGGCCCAGACCGGGCTCAATCTCTCCCTCGCGCTCGCCGGCCTCACCCTCTACTGAGAGGCGCGCGCTATTGCCCGGGCATTGGCAGGATCGGCATCACTTCGACCGAATCGCCCGGGAAATGGGTGAAATGGGCGTGGCCGCGGAACATCTCTGCGGCCGCCTCATGGCTTTCGGCCTCGACCACCACATAGGCGGCGGCCGTATTGGTGATGTCCGCTATGCCCTGGGGCGAGATGGCCTTGGTCTTGCCCAATGGTCCGCCGGCATCGACGATGCGGTCCTTGTGCTCCTCCATCCACGCGCCCCAGGCCCGCATGCCCTCGGCCTCGTTGACACGCCCTTCGGCTTCGGCGCGCCGGGCCACATCCGCGGTCCCGGTGAAGATCGCGAGAAATCTCGGCATTCTAGCCTCCTCGAT
This sequence comes from Arsenicitalea aurantiaca, assembly GCF_003994485.1. Classification (GTDB taxonomy): domain Bacteria; phylum Pseudomonadota; class Alphaproteobacteria; order Rhizobiales; family Devosiaceae; genus Arsenicitalea; species Arsenicitalea aurantiaca. The sequence goes on along the minus strand of NZ_RZNJ01000001.1, from coordinate 260,480 downwards.
TGACCGATTCGAAGAACGCGCGAGCGCGCTCCCAGATCCCGCGCGCCCAGAGATCCCCATGCGTTCCGCCCGGCTCGATCCAGAGCTCGACCGCGTTCGGCGCCGCCGCGAACACCCGCTCGCCATTGCCCACCGAGATCACCTCATCGGCCGTGCCATGGGCAACGAAGACCGGCTCGGCAACCTCGCCGATCCATTGGTCGACGCGGAACTGGTCGTGCATGAGCCAGCCTACCGGCAGGAAACCGTAGCGCTCGCCAGCCACCGACACCGCCGAATAGAACGGCGTCTCGAGCAGCAGCGCTTCGGCCTCCCGAACGCTCGCCACATAGCTCGCCGGCCCCGACCCCAGCGACCGCCCCCAGATGAGGATCGGATGGCCCTCCCGGGCGAGCCAGTCATAGGCGGAAAGCGCATCGGCGAGGATGTTCTCTTCGCTCAAGACCCCGGGGGACGCGGGAAAGCCCCGATAGTCGAAGGCAAGCACCCCATAGCCCGCCTCGCTGAACGCCCGGTAGCGCACATGCTCGGCCGAAAAGCTCCCGGCATTGCCCTTGAAATAGAGGATCACCGGCATCCCGTCGCGCGGGGGCGCATACCAGCCGGTGACGATCTCGTCGCCACCGGTCGGAATGGTTACGACCTCGCCCGAAAAGCCCACGGCCTGGGGCTCGAACACCTCCCCTGCCGGGGCGTACTGGAAATCGCGCTGCAGGAAAAAGAGCAGCCCCGTCGCGCCCAGATAGAGAATGGCGATAAGGCCGATGAGAATGGCGGCAAGGCGTTTGAGGACTGTCATCAAATCGGGATCCGGCTGCTGTCACCCCGTCTCTAGGCGATACGCAGCCTTCGGCAAAGAGGCCTCGCGCCGAGTTCAGCCGCGCGCAGCCTTCAGCTTTTCGGGATCGAGCGCCATCTCGATGGCCTGGTCGAAAATGGCGTCCGGCTGCGCCCCCGAAAAGGCCAATGCACCGTTGAGGATGAAATAGGGCACGCCGTTAATCCCGTGTGCCGCCGCGTCCCGCGCCATGCGCCGCGTATCCTCGAGCGCTTCGGGGTCGAGCACGGTCGCGCGCGAGGTCTCCGGATCGAGCCCCTCGCTACCCGCGATCTCGGCCAGGACATCTGGGTCCGACGTGTTCCGTCCCTCGAGGAAATAGGCGTTCGCAATGGCATTGCCGAGCCTGTGCTGGCGCTCGATGGGCGCGAGCCGCACCAGCGTATGGGCCGCGGCCGTGTCATAGGCCATGGGCTGCACGGCCATCCTGAGCGGCACGCCGGCATCGGCGGCGGCAGCCTCTACCTGCGCCCACATCGGCTCGGGGTCGCGCCCGTATTTCTCTCGCAACATGTCTGCGACGACCACGCCGCCCTTGGGCGTATCCGGCGCAAGCTGGAAGGGGTGCCGCGCGATCTCCACCGTGACGTCATCGGGCAACCGCTCGATCGCCGCATCGAGCCGCGCCGTCCCGATCAGGCACCACGGGCAGCTCACATCGGTAAAGAGATCGATCTTCAGCGTCCGGGTCATCGCATCAACTCCTGCTCTCAAATGCCATTGTGCCCGCCATGATGGCGGGCACAAGCAGGCACATGCGGGTGACCGGCCGTTAAAGCGCAGCCTGGTTCTGATTGGTGAAGAATCCGGGGCTCCAGCCTGCAGCAATGGCCGCAAAACCGCTGAGGGCAAGACCGCCCATGAAAAAGAGCGACGGGGCAATCCAGTAGACCGCGCGCGGTGCGGCCCGGCCCGCATTGGCGATCGCCGCAACCACCAGCAGCACCATCCCCACATTGGCCCAGACCGCCATGAACGGATCGAGAGCGCCGATGACGAAGGGATAGGCGAGCCCGGCGGTGATGAGCCCGAGAAGCCAGCGCGAAGCCACGCGCCCCTTTTCGCCTTCGCGCGCCACCAGCCAGTGCGCAATGCCCCACATCGGATAGATGACGAGGAATCCGAGGGCGGCTGCCCAGCCCGGCATCCAGTTCGGCAGGCGCGTACCGAGTTCGGGCAGCATGGTGCCGGTGGCGATCGCCATTCCATTCAGCACCATCACCGCCGCAAGCGGCAGGACCGCGCTCATGGCGAGCCCGGCAAGGTCCGAGCGGCGCTCGGTGACCGCGAAATCGTCCGTCTGGTGGATGCTGAGGCTGGCCATTTTTCCTGCCATCCCTGTTTCTTTTGGGCTTGACTTTGCCTAAGAAACTGGAATCACAGCGGTCAGGTTCCGTTAACGTCAACACGCCGTCGTGATTGACGCCCCTGGCAGCCTGTTGCAGCCGGTGTGGACGCGCCCTCGCGAGCCTTGGAAGCCGCTCGTCCTAGTGGGCGAGACCCTTGACGATGTCCTCGGTCACCTTCTTGGCGTCCCCGAACAGCATCATGGTGTTGTCGCGGAAAAAGAGCTCGTTCTGCACCCCCGCATAGCCTGCCGCCATGCCGCGCTTGATGAAGAGCACCGTCCCCGCATCCTCGACGTTGAGCACCGGCATGCCGTAGATGGGCGAGGTCTTGTCGGTCTTGGCCGCCGGATTGGTCACGTCGTTCGCCCCGATCACGAAGGCGATGTCGGCGGTCCCGAACTCGGAATTGATGTCCTCGAGCTCGAACACCTCGTCATAGGGCACGTTGGCTTCGGCAAGCAGCACGTTCATGTGCCCCGGCATGCGCCCGGCCACCGGATGGATCGCATATTTGACCTCCACCCCCTCGGCCTTCAGCACGTCGGCCATCTCGCGCAGCGCGTGCTGGGCCTGCGCCACCGCCATGCCATAGCCGGGCACGATGATCACCTTGCCCGCATTCTTCATCATGAAGGCCGCGTCATCCGCCGAGCCCTGCTTGACGGGCCGGTCGTCGACCTCCCCGCTCGCCGCCGCCGCGCTGTCCCCGCCAAAGCCCCCCAGGATCACCGAGATGAAGCTGCGGTTCATCGCCTTGCACATGATGTAGGAGAGGATCGCGCCCGAGGACCCCACCAGCGCGCCGGTGATGATGAGCGCGGTATTGCCCAGCGTGAACCCGATGCCCGCCGCCGCCCAGCCCGAATAGGAGTTGAGCATCGAGACCACCACCGGCATGTCCGCCCCGCCGATCGGAATGATCATCAGCCCGCCCAGCACCAGCGCCACGATGGTGATGAGCCAGAACCAGACCGGGTCCGCGGTGATCGCGAACATGACGATGAGGAAGACGAGGACCGCGCCGAGCCCCAGATGAATGAGGTGCCGGCCCGGCAGCAGGATCGGCTTGCCCGACATCCGCCCGTCGAGCTTGAGAAAGGCGATCACCGAGCCGGTGAAGGTGAAGGCACCGATCGCCACCCCGAGGCTCATTTCGATGATCGCCTGAGTGTGGATGTGCCCGGGCACCCCGATGCCGAACGCCTCGGGCGCATAGAGCGCCGCCGCCGCGACGAACACTGCCGCAAGGCCCACCAGCGAGTGGAAGGCCGCGACCAGCTGCGGCATGTCGGTCATCTTGACCTTGCGCGCCAGCACCGCGCCGAACCCGCCGCCGATGGCGAGCCCGCCCACGATCAGCGCCCAGGAGACGAAGTCCGAGGGCCCCGCCACGGCAAGCGTCGTGAGGATCGCGATGCCCATGCCGATCATGCCGAAGCGGTTGCCCTGCCGCGCCGAGGCGGGGCTCGACAGCCCCCTCAGCGCGAGGATGAACAGGACGCCCGACACGAGGTAGAGCAGTGCGGCGATATCGGCGGAGATCATCTCAATTCCCCTTGCGTCCGAGGCGTTGGGCGGCCTCGCGGAACGTCTCGAATGTCTGTTGGTCTGTCGGCGCACCCGGCACGGCAGGCCAGGGCTCGTCGAGGCGCCTGACCAATTCCCGCGCCGCCTGGCGCAGGCCGGCTTCGTCGAGGTCGCCCTCGCCGCGCAGCGCGGGGTCGGCGCAGAAGGCATCGACTTCGTAGAACATGAGGTCGGCGGCATAGGGCACGCGATCGCCCGCCTCCACCGCCGCCCGCGAAGCTTCAAGATAGGCGCGCTCGAAAGCGACCCCATCCATCGCCCCGTCGATGAAGTCGGCCATGAGGCTTGCCCAGGGCTCGCGGTCGGGGGCGGCGCGCGTCACCGGGCGCCCCTCGCCTGCATGAAGAGGCCCGCCGTAATCAGCGTCGCCGCAACAAAGAGGCAGGCGCCCGCCATGAGGAACATGTCGCCCCCTGCCCCGATGCTGCTCGCGCCCGTCCCCTGCATGAGGAAAAAGCACGCCCCCGTCACCGCCAGAAGCCCGAAGGCAACGAGCCGGCCTGCCGCAGTGCGGATCGCCGGGCGCGCCAGCGTGCCCACCAGCAGCACCATCAGAAAGCCCAGCCCCGTGGCGATGGAAAAGAGCGGCGGCAGCATCTCCCGCATCGTTCAGCTCTTTTTCTTGTACATCGCCAGCATGCGCTGGGTGACGAGAAAGCCGCCGAAGATGTTGACGCTCGCAAAGATGAGCGCGATGAACCCGAAGAGTTTCGACACCCAGCTGCTCTCGCCCGCCAGCGACACCCCGACCGCAAGCAGCGCGCCCACCACGATCACCGAGGAGATCGCATTGGTGACGCTCATCAGCGGGGTGTGCAGCGCCGGCGTCACGCTCCACACGACGTAATAGCCCACGAAGATCGCCAGAACGAAGATGGCGAGGCGGAAGGTGAAGGGGTCGATTGCCCCGCCCGTCGCCGTGCTGACGGCGAGGCTGATGGCGTCGGCACTGTGCTCGGCGGTCGTTTCCATCACTGGTCATCCCTTGGGGTTTCGGGCTTGCGGGGCACACGCGGCTTGGCCGCGGCCCCGGTCTTTGCGGGCCGCGCGGGCTTGGCCTTCGCCCCGGCTGCAGCAGGCTTCGTCGCATCGGCGCGTGTCGCCGCCGCCCGCGTTCTGGACGCAGCCGTCTTGGGCGCAGCGGTCTTGGACGCAGCGGTCTTGGGCGCGGCAATCTTGGAGGCATCAGTCTTGGGAGCGGCAGTCTTCGGCGTCGCCGCCTTGCGCGCCCGCGGCTTGGCAATGGCGGCCGGCGCCGGAGCGGCTTCAGTCGTCGATGCGGTGGAGGCTTCGGCCGGCCGCTCCTCGATCACCGCCGCTTCGGGCGGACGGGGCGTGTCGGCCATTGCCGGCACCTCGGTCGGCATCGGGGCAGGCTCGAGCCTGATATTGGGATGGACGATCGCCCCGTCCCGCGTCAGCACGGTCGCCTTGACCAGCTCATCATCCCAGTTGACCGCAAGCGCCCGGGTCTCCTTGCCGATCAGCGTTTCGAGAAACGCCAGCAGATTGCGCGCATAGAGCTGGCTTGCGCTTGTCGGCAGCCGCCCCGGAAAATTCCGGTGCCCGATGATCGTCACGCCCCGATGCTCGATGATCTCGCCAGGCACGGTCAGCTCGCAATTGCCGCCGCGCTCGGCCGCAAGGTCGACGATCACCGAACCGGGCGCCATCGTCTCCACCATTTGCGCCGAGATCAGCCGCGGCGCGGGCCGGCCCGGGATCAGCGCGGTCGTGATCACGATGTCCTGCTTGGCGATATGGCTTGCGGTCAGCGCCGCCTGCTTCTGCTTGTATTCGGCGGACATTTCCTTGGCATAGCCGCCAGAGGTCTCGGCCTGCCTGAATTCGTCGTCCTCGACCGCGATGAACTTGCCGCCGAGGCTTTCGACCTGTTCCTTGGCTGCGGGGCGGACGTCATTGGCGGTGACGACGCCACCGAGCCGCCGCGCGGTCGCGATCGCCTGCAGGCCCGCAACGCCCGCGCCCATCACAAAGACCTTTGCCGGGCGCACCGTGCCCGCCGCCGTCATCATCATCGGGAACGCGCGCCCGAAGGCGGCCGCCGCCTCGATCACGCCCTGATAGCCGGCAAGGTTGGCCTGGCTCGAGAGGATGTCCATCACCTGCGCGCGCGTGATGCGCGGCATAAATTCCATGGCGATCGCGGTGACGCCCGCATCCGCCAGCGCCTTGATGGCCGGTTCGTTGCCATAGGGGTCCATCGCCCCGATGACGAGAGCCCCCGGCGCAGCACCGGCAAGCGCCGCCGCCTCGGGCCGCCGCACGCCGAGCACCACCTCCGCCCCCGCCACCACCGCAACGCGGTCCGCGAGCATTTCGGCGCCCGCGGCGGCAAAGGCCTCGTCGGTAAAGCGGGACCGAGCGCCCGCTCCCGCTTCGATCACCACGTCCGCGCCGAGCGCCTTGAGCTTGCCCACGGTCTCGGGAGAAACCGCGACCCGGGTCTCCCCCTCGGCCCGCTCGGCCAGGACTGCAATCTTCATCGACAACTCCTCGTCAACTCGGGGGCGGGCCGGTCATCCGGCGGTTTCGCCCTCTCCCGCGAGGGCGTCGGGAGAGGGCTTAGGCTATGATCAGGAAGTAGAGGATCACCATGAGGATCGCGACCGAGATCGTGCCCCACTTCACCATCACGAGGAACCGCTCATAGGTCCCCTCATGCATGCGATAGTCCATCGCCGGCGGCAGGTAATCGGTATCGGGCTCGGTCGTCTTGGGCTTCGGATTGGCCATGCGTCAGTCCTTGGATCTGGTGTTCTTCAGTTTGCCTGCGGGGCGGTGGCTTCGAGCTCGCCGATCAGCCTCTCGATCATCGAGAGCCCGAGCGACCAGAATTGCGGATCCTTGGCGTCCAGTCCGAACGGCGCCAGCAGTTCGGAATGATGCTTGGACCCCCCGGCCTTCAAGAGCTCGAAATAGCGCTCCGCGAACCCCGCGCTGGATTTCTCATACTGTGCGTACAGGGAGTTCACAAGGCAATCCCCGAAGGCGTAGGCATAGACATAGAAGGGCGAATGGATGAAGTGCGGGATGTAGGACCAGAACACCTCATATCCATCATTGAGCCGGATGGCGGGACCCAGACTTTCGGCTGAGATTTCCATCCAGATCGCGTTGAGCTGCTCGCGCGTCAGCTCCCCCTGCCGCCGCTCGGTGTGCACCCGGCGCTCGAAGCTGTAGAACGCGATCTGGCGCACCACGGTGTTGAGCATGTCCTCGACCTTGGAGGACAGGAGCGCGAAGCGCTGCTTTGGGTCCGTCGTCTTCTCGAGCAGCGAGCGGAAGGTCAGCATCTCCCCGAAGACGCTTGCGGTTTCGGCCAGCGTCAGTGGGGTCGGCGCCATCAGCGGCCCCTGCGGGGCGGCGAGCCTCTGGTGCACTCCATGGCCGAGCTCGTGGGCGAGCGTCATCACGTCGCGCGCCTTCCCGAGGTAATTGAGCATCAGGTAGGGATGGGCGCTCGGCACCGTGGGGTGCGCAAAGGCCCCCGGCGACTTGCCCGGCTTCACCGGCGCATCGATCCACCCGCCCTCGAAAAAGGGCTGCGCCACTTCGGCGAGCTCGGGCGAAAACCGGCCATAGGCCTCGAGCACCGTCGATTTGGCGGTCTCCCAGTCGAAGATCCGCTCGTCGCTCGTGGGCAGCGGCGCATTGCGGTCCCAGGCGTCGAGCTGGTCCTTGCCGAACCATTTCGCCTTCATCGCATAATAGCGGTGCGAAAGCCGCGGATAGGCCGAGCGCACCGCCGTCTCGAGCGCGTCGACCACTTCCCGCTCCACCGAATTGGCCATGTGCCGGCTGTCCGCAATATCGGCGTAGCCGCGCCAGCGATCCGAGATTTCCTTGTCCTTGGCGAGCACATTGGTGATGTGGGTGAAGAGCCGACCGTTCTGCTGCAGGGTCGTCGACAGCCCCTTGAAGGCCGCCGCGCGCTTCTTCTCGTTCCGGTCGGACATGAGGTTGAGCGTCGCCTCGAGCCCCAGCGTCTCCCCGTCCACGTCGAATTCGAGGCTGGCCATCGTCTCGTCGAAGAGCCGGTTCCATGCCTGCGCCCCGCTCACCGACTTCTCGTTGAAGAGCTGCTCGACCCTGTCCTCGAGCTGGTAGGGCTTGGCCTTGCGCAATTCGGCGAACCAGGGGCGGTAGCGGGCGAGGTCCGGATCCGCTTCGAGCGCCGCGTCGAGCACCCCGTCCTCGATGCGGTTGAGTTCGAGTTCGAAGAAGATGAGCCCGGTCGACATGTCGGTCAGCGCCTGGCTCACATCGCCAAGAAACTTCGCGCGCGCCGGATCGACCGTGTTCTGTGCATAGTTGAGATAGGCGAAGGACGCGATCCGGCCCGTGAGGTCGCCCAGGGCTTCGGTGCGGCGGATCGCTTCGATGAGCCCGCCTTCGCGCGCCAGCGTCTCCAACCGCCCCTTGTAATCCGAAGCAAAGGCCTTGGCCTCCTCGGCCGCCCGCTTCAGGTCCGCCTTGAGCTCGGGCGCATCTGGGCTCGCATAGAGATCGGTCAGATCCCATTCGGGCAGCGTGCCGAACCGGTTGTGCCCCTCTTTTGCGGGCGCTGCGGCAAGGCTCTTGCTATCGGTCATCTGGCTCTCGAACTGGTTTTGGCAAAACGTGTTTCAGGCAAGCTTAGCCACCCCCGTCACCCCTGCCAAGGCTGCGGCCCCGCGTCACCTCGCCACTTAATCGGCTGTTAAGAGCCGGCGGTCAGTCTGGCCCAAAACGGCACAGCCGATTCGCGTCACCACTCCGCCGGAAGCCCATGACCACCGTTCTCGTTGTCGACGACAACCCCATCGACCTGCGCCAGACCGCCGACATGGCGGCCCGCACCGGGCTCGCCGTCCGCACCGCCCCGTCCGGGGAAGCCGCCCTCACAATCCTGCGCGAAACGCCGGGCATCGCCGCCATGGTGCTCGATCTCACAATGCCCGATCTCGATGGGCTTGCGCTTCTCTCGACGCTTGCGCGCGAACGGATCGCCGTGCCCGTCATCGCGGCCGTCACGCCGGCGGGGCTCGATGCCGTCGGCTCGGCGCTGCGGCAGGGGGCCGTCGATTTCATCATCAAGCCGGTCTCGGCCGAACGGCTGTCGGTCGCCCTGGCCAATGCGCGGCGTCTTGTCCGGCTCGAGGCCGAGCTCGGCTTCGAGCGGAGGCGGCGCGCCGGGCTCCTCACCGCGGCCGATCTCGTCGCCCGTGCGCCGGCAACCGAGCGCATGGCCGGGCTCGTCCGCAAAGCCGCCCGCACCGCCCACCCCGTGCTCATCGAAGGCGAGACCGGCACCGGAAAGCATCTGCTCGCCGAAGCGATTCGCGGTGGCGGGGACCGCGCGGGCAAGCCGCTCATCCGCTTCGATTGCGCGGCCGAAGATCCCGCCGAGCTTTTTGGACGCCTCTTCGGGCGTCGGCGCGGCACGCTGCTCGAGCCGGGCGCCGTCCAGTCCGCCCAGGGCGGCACGCTGCTCCTCACCGAGATCGGCGCCCTTCCCGAGCCCGCCCAGGAGGCGCTCCTCGCCCTCATCCGCGACGGGGAAATCCGGCCCCAGGGCGCGACGCGGGCCGAGCGCGTCAACCTACGGCTCATTGCCACGAGCCGCGTGCGCCTCCTCAACCTCGCCCGCGCCGGGCTGATGCGGGAGGATCTCTACTACCGGCTCAACGTCATGCCGATCTACATGCCACCGCTTCGCGAGCGCACCGAGGACATCCTCCCCCTCGCCCGGCGCATGCTCGATCGGCTCGGTGCCGAGTTCGGCCGGCGTGGGCTCTCGCTCACCCCGGATGCCGAATCGCTCCTTTCCGCCCATCCCTGGCCGGGCAATCTCGCCGAGTTCGAAACCGCGCTTTTCCGCGCGGCGGTCTCGGCCACCGATGGCCGCATCGAACCTCATGACCTGCCTCATCTTCTCGCCTTTGCCGGCCGCGCGGCCGAACTCGCCGAGGCGCCGCTGAAGGCGCCCGCCGCGCCCCTTCATATCGATGATGCGGTCCTGAGGCGACGCAAGCCCGAAGGCCACCGGCCCGACCGGTTCTTGAAGCCAGACGGGGAGGTGACGAGCCTTGCCGAAATCGAGCGGCAACTCATCGTCTTCGCCTTGGCCCAGCACGGCAACCGCATGTCGCGCGTCGCCCGCGCCCTCGGCATCGGCCGGTCGACCCTCTACCGGAAACTCCGGGAATTCGGGCTCGAAGCCGAGGACAAATCCGATGCGGCCTGACCCCGCGCCCGCGCGCCCCGTTGCAGGAACGTCACAAGCCCTGCTCACAAAAACGCGAGCAATTGTCAGCGTTAAGATTTGTGCGTTAATCGAAATCAATCCGCATTTGCGCCGCGTTCCTGCCCCCGCTGCGCCGCGAAACGTCGTCGTTGGAGCCTCCATGAAAACGCTCTCCGCCTGCCTGCTCGCCGGTTTCGCCATTCTCGCCCTGCCCCAGGCCGCATCCGCCCAGCAGGTCGCCATGATCGACGGCACGGAGGTCACGCGCGTCGTCATCGCTCCACCCAAGAGCGATCTCGCCGGCATCATCCGCACCGCGCTCGCGGAGGACTACAACGCCGCCCCGCGCGACACCCGCGCCTGGCGCGAAGCCCAGAAGCTCTATTTCTCCTATGGCGAACGTGGCTTCGAGCCGCTCTGGCTGACCGAGAGCCCGACAGGCGCACCCGTCTTCTCCCCCACCGCCGAGGCCGTGGTCGCGGCTTTCCGCGCCGCGGACCGCCAGGGCCTCCGCCCCTCGGACTATCTGACCGACGCCATCGCCACCCCGCCCGCAGGCGCCGATGCCGATGCGCTCGCTGCGTTCGAGACCGCGTTCTCGGCTGCCGTCGTGCGCTACGCCCAGCACCTGCATGGCGGTCGCATCGATCCGACCAGCGTCTCGGGCTATTTCGACCTGCAGCCGCGCCGGATCGATGCCGCCGATGTGCTCTCGCGCATCTCCTCGGGGGAAGATCCCGAGACCGTCTTCGCTTCGGTCGAGCCCACCCATCGCGAATATCGCCAGCTCAAGGATGCGCTCGCCCGCTATCTCGATGGCAGCATGGATCGGCAGGTTACCATTCCCGAAGGCCCGCTCCTGCGCGTCGGCATGAGTGATCCGCGCGTGCCGGCCCTGCGCGAGCGCCTCTCGCTGCCGGCGGCCTCCGACACCCTCTACGATCAGGCGCTTTCGGACGCCGTCCTCGCCTTCCAGGAGAGCCTCGGGCTCCAGCCCGATGGCGTCACCGGCCCCGCGACCGTCGCTGCGTTGAATGGCGGCACCGCGACCCGCAAGGAAGACATTCTTGCCAATATCGAACGTTGGCGCTGGGCGCCGGGCGAATTCGGCGACTTCCATGTCCAGGTCAATATCCCCGAGTTCCGCCTCGCCATCCGCTCGGGCGACGAGGTGACCTACGAGACCCGCGTCGTCGTCGGCACGCCCAAGAACCAGACGCCGGTCTTCTCGGACATGATCCGGCACCTCGTCGTCAATCCCTACTGGAATGTGCCGACCTCGATCGCTCGCGACGAGATCGGGCCGCGCCTGATTTCCAATCCGGGCTATCTCGCAAGCCAGAACATGGAGCTGCTCTATGGCAGCCAGGTGATCAACGCCAGCTCGGTCAACTGGTCCGCGACCAGCATCAACACCTTCCGCATCCGCCAGCGTCCCGGCGCCGGCAATGCCCTGGGGCAGATCAAGTTCCTCTTCCCCAACAAGCATGACGTGTACCTCCACGACACGCCCTCCAAGGCGCTCTTCTCGCGCTCCTTCCGCGCCTACAGCCATGGCTGCGTGCGCGTTCAGGACCCGTTCGCCTTCGCCGATGCGCTGATGGCCAATGAGCCCAGGATCAGCGGCGCGTCGCTGCAGGGCATGTTCGGCCCCTCCGAGCGCTGGGTGAACCCAGAGACGCGCATCCCGGTGCACCTCACCTATTTCACCCTGCGCGTCGATGAGGACGGCACCATCCGCTCCTATGGCGACGTCTACGGCCACAATGCCCGGCTGATCGAACTGATGGGCGTCTAGCCCTCCGATTCGCGGCCACGCCTCAAGGGCCCGCTTCACTCCGGTGGAGCGGGCTTTTTCGTGCCGCGCCGCCTGAAGGAAGAGCAGCGTTTACGGGCGCTTAATATTTCGGCCTTGGTTCAGCCCGATTTTTTTCATAGTTCTTGTCGGCAGAGGGCAGGCCCGCAAGCGGCTGGGGATGGAGCTTTAGCGTTAACAATTTCTACCGGACTTGGCGCTAGCCTCTACTCCCGTCCCGTCGTTCCGGGCTTTGTTTTGCGTAGTGGGGAACTTGTTTTGCAGTTGCAGCGCTTCTTGCGGCACGTCGTAGCCGCCATGATCAGTCTGACCGTCCTGCTCCCGGCAATGATGGTCCCTGCAAGCGCCAATTCGGGCGATCGCACCCTCTATCTCCACTACACCCACACCAAGGAAACGGCCCGTTTCACCTATAAGCGCAATGGCCGGTTCGACCAGAAAGTGCTGGGCGAACTCAATTATTTCCTTCGTGACTGGCGGCGCAACGAGCCCGCCAAGATGGACCCTGCCCTCTTTGACCTGATCTGGGCGGTCTACAATGAAGTGGGCGCCACCCAGCCCGTCCACATCGTCTCCGCCTATCGTTCCCCTGCGACCAACGCCATGCTGCGCGCCTCCTCCTCGGGCGTTGCCGAGAACTCGCAGCACACCCGTGGCCAGGCCATGGATTTCTTTATTCCCGGCGTGCCGCTGCCCCGACTGCGCGAAGTCGCCATGCGCTACCAGGTAGGCGGCGTCGGCTATTATCCGAATTCAGGCAGCCCGTTCGTGCACCTCGATACCGGCAATGTGCGCGCCTGGCCGCGCATGACGCGCGCCCAGCTCGAAAAGATCTTCCCCGATGGGCGCACCCTGCACCTGCCCTCCGACGGCAAGGTGCTCTCCGAGCAGGGCCGCCGCTACGCCCAGGCCGAATGGGAAAAGTGCCGCATGGTCCCCTGCGGCGCCGCCGCCTCCGGTGGCCAGCGCACCCTTATGGCCGAAGCGCCCGCTTCGGGCCGCCGCACGCTGATGGATCTCTTCTCGGGCGGTGGGCAGGATCAGTCCCAGACCACCGCGGCTGCCCGCGCTTCCGGCTCGCCTGCGCCCGCCGCACCCGCCGCTCCCGCTGCCATTGCCACGGCTCCCGCCGTCCCCGCAGCACCCCCGGTGCCCGCCGCTCCGCGCGATATCGAGCCCGAAACCGCAACCATCGCCGTCGCCGCGCTCGATGCGCCGATCCCCATGGCCCGCCCCGCCGCCCGCGCGCCCGAGCCGACCGCCGCCGCTGCCGAACTGCCCTTCGGCACCGAGCCGAGCGCGCCTCTCGAGGCGCCCGCCCTTCCCGCCGCGCCCCGCCCTGCGATCAAGTCGGCGGGCCTGATGCTCGCCACCGCGCCGCGTCCTGCCGCCGCCGAAACCACCGAGACCGCGATCTCCGCCATCGCCGCGCTCGACCAGGCGCCGATCCCCGCGCCCCGCGTCCACATGACCCCGCGCGCCGAGCCCCAGCTCGTCACCGCCTATGTCCCGCAGATCGAATCCGAGCCCGGCGCCCGTCGCGCCCTCGAGATGATCCTCTCCCGCGACACCACCGCCAGCATTCCAGAAACCAAACGCGCGCCCTCCATGCCCGCGACCTTCACCGCAAGCTTCCCGGCCCCTGCCGAAAGCCCTGCGGCCGCAGTCATCGCCGAGGACGCGACCATCGAGACCGCCTCTCTAGGCGGTGCCCAAGGCGCGCTCGACACCATTCGCGGCCTCTTTGAATCCACCTGGAATGCCGTCACCGGCGCTGCCACGGCCTCCGCCGGCATGACGACCGCGCTCAACGCCGTCGCCGCGAGCCGCAGCGCCGAACCCCGCCTCGGCAAGCGCCAGGGCGATCTCGTCGCCCCCGATCTCGATGCGGGTGCGCAGAGCCTCTTCAGCCCCGTGCCGCTGACCGACGCCCGCTATGCCGGCAGCTATGACGCCGAAGGCTATGTCGACCGGGATGCCGAACTCGGCGCCCTCGCCGGTCGGATCGATTTCGAACCCGAGGCAAATGCCCCCGTCTACGACCGGTTCGAGCGCAACACTCCGATGATCCTCGCCGCCCGTTGAGGCGGCGCGGTTGCAAAGCCGGGCGGGCCCCTCTAAATCTGAGGGTTCAGGTAACTGCTCGGCAAAGGACCGGCTCTTGACAGACAAGCCGTCGACCCCACTGCTCGATACGGTGAGCACCCCAGCGGATCTCAAGACGCTCGACCGCGCCCAGCTCCGCCAGCTCGCCGATGAGCTTCGCGTCGAAGTCATCGATGCCGTCTCCTGCACGGGCGGCCATCTGGGCGCCGGCCTCGGCGTCGTCGAGCTCTCCGTTGCCATCCACGCCGTCTTCGATACGCCCCGGGATCGGCTGATCTGGGATGTCGGCCACCAGGCCTATCCCCATAAGATCCTCACCGGTCGGCGCGCCCGCATCCGGACCCTTCGCCAGCGCGATGGCCTTTCCGGCTTCACCCGCCGCGCCGAGAGCGATTACGACCCGTTCGGAGCGGGCCACTCCTCCACCTCCATTTCGGCCGGCCTCGGCATGGCGGTCGGCTCCGATCTCCAGGGCAAGCGCCGCAATGTCGTCGCCGTCATCGGCGATGGGGCCATGTCCGCCGGCATGGCCTATGAGGCGATGAACAATGCGGGCGCCATGAATGCGCGCCTCATCGTCATCCTCAACGACAACGACATGTCCATCGCCCCGCCCACGGGCGCAATGAGCGCCTATCTCGCCCGGCTCGTCTCCGGCCCCGCCTATCGCGGCATCCGCGAAACCGCCAAGCAGCTCGCCGACCTCCTGCCGCCCTTCCTCAAGGACAAGGCGCGCAAGACCGAGGAGTTCGCCCGCGGCTGGTGGACGGGCGGCACGCTCTTTGAAGAGCTCGGCTTCTACTATGTGGGCCCGATCGACGGGCATAATCTGGATCATCTCCTGCCCGTGCTCGAAAACGTGCGCGATGCCGAGACCGGTCCGATCCTCGTCCACGTCATCACCAAGAAGGGCAAGGGCTACGCGCCCGCCGAGGATTCCGCCGACAAATATCACGGCGTCTCCAAGTTCAACGTCATCACCGGCGCCCAGGCCAAGGCACCGTCCAACGCGCCCTCCTACACGTCGGTCTTCGCCTCGAGCCTGATCCAGGAGGCCCGCGAGGACGAGCGCGTCGTTGCCGTCACCGCCGCCATGCCGTCCGGCACCGGGCTCGACAAGTTCGGCGAGCTTTTCCCGAACCGCATCTTCGATGTCGGCATCGCCGAGCAGCACGCGGTCACCTTTGCGGCGGGCCTCGCCTGCGAGGGCATGCGCCCCTTCTGCGCGATCTACTCGACCTTCCTGCAGCGCGCCTACGACCAGGTCGTGCACGACGTCGCCATTCAGAACCTGCCGGTCCGCTTCGCGATTGACCGCGCCGGCTATGTCGGCGCCGATGGCCCCACCCATGCCGGCAACTACGATGCGGCCTATCTCGGGGCCATCCCGAACATGGTGCTGATGGCTGCGGGCGACGAGGCCGAGCTCAAGCACATGGTCGCCACCGCCACCGCCTATGACGAAGGCCCGATCGCCTTCCGCTATCCGCGCGGCGACGGGCTTGGCGTCGAGATGCCCGAACGGGGCCTGCCCCTCGAGATCGGCCGCGGCCGCATCCTGCGCGAGGGCTCCTCGGTCGCCATCCTCTCCTATGGCACCCGGCTCGGCGACGTGATCGCAGCCGCCGAAAAGCTTGCCGCCTTCGGGCTCAGCCCCACCATCGCCGATGCGCGCTTCATGAAGCCGCTCGACGAGGCGTTGATCGCGCGGCTGGCGCGCGAGCACGAGGTTCTCCTGACCGTTGAAGAAGGCGGCATCGGCGGCTTCGGCAGCCATGTCGCGGTGTTCCTTGCGCGCAACGGGCTGCTCGACGGCAAGCTCCGCTTCCGCCCGCTGATGATGCCCGACACCTTCACCGAGCAGGCGAGCCAGGCCGACATGTACGCCGCCGCGGGCCTCGACCCCGCCGGCATCGTCTCGACGGTCCTTTCCGCCCTCGGCACCGACGCCGAAGCCATGCGCCTCCTCAACGCCAGCCGCGACGCGACCTGAGCTAGCCGGCCACGAAGGGTCGGGCCCCCGCTCCCGGACTACCTCACCGTCAAACCACCACACTCTCCCCCCGTCATTGCCGGGCTCGTCCCGGCAATCCACCTCTCCTCCGCTCAGAACCATCGCCCCCTCCGTGCCCTACCGCTGGACCACCGGGACAGGCCCGGTGGTGACGGACTTGCGGGACTTGGGGCTTGGTATCGAGAAACTGGTGCAAGGACGCGCCTGACGACGAACGCAGGCGCAAAGACGGCCCGACCCAAAGCAGGGCCGCACCAAGCTCACCCCAGCACCACCTCACCGCCAGACCTCCGCCCGTCCCCCCGTCATTGCCGGGCTCGTCCCGGCAATCCACCTCTTCCCGCGCAGGATCATCGCCCCATCACCCGCGCCGGCGCTAATCGGCATCCATCAGCCATCCGCGCAAATCCGACCAGTCGGGGTTTACCGCCTCGATCAGATTGATCTTCCACTGCCGCGGATAGTGCTTGATCGTCTTTTCCCGCTGGATCGCCGACACGACGAGGTCATGCTCCTCCAGCCAGACCAGCCGGTGAACGCCGTAGCGGCTGGTGAAGCCGGGGGTCAGGGCATGACGATGCTCGAACCATCGCCGTGAAGGATTGGTCGTGACACCCACATAGAGCGTCCCGTTGCGACCCGACGCGAGGATGTAGACATAGCCCTTCATGGCACCAGCGTGCCCCGGCTCGACCACCCGGACAAGCCCGGTGGTGACGGGGATCGAAGAGACAGCGCATCGACGAAGCCAGTGGCCTCAGCCTTCGCAACATCCGGGGGTCAAACCTCCACGCCCTCCCCCCTTGATTGCCGGGCCCGTCCCGGCAATCCATCTTTCAGCCTTCGCCCCTCTCTGTCCGAAGCCAGGGAGCCCCGCTCAATCCTCGTCGGGGGGCGCTGCGACCATGCCCAGGGCGGACATGTAGAGTTCGAGCAGGGCTTCCTGCTCCATGCGCTCATTGTGGTCCTGCTTGCGGATCCGCACGATCTGGCGCAGCACCTTGATGTCGAAGCCATTGCCCTTGGCCTCGGCATAGATTTCCTTGATGTCGTCGCTGATCGCCTTCTTCTCCTCCTCCATGCGCTCGATGCGCTCGATGAAGGCGCGAAGCTGGTCCTGCGCTACGCTGTCTGAATCTACCATTTACGTCTCCGGATTCTCGTGCCCCGTTCAAGCCCAAGGGGCGCTGCCGTTCAAGCCCGAATCGGGCCAATCCACACGCCCGCCCGCCCCTCAGCGCATTTCCGCCAAATCCGGTGTTTAGCGGTTGACACACTCCAACCCTATGCGCACAACGAGGACCGTATTTCTCATGATCTCTGGCAGGGCTTTGCTCATTTCGCGTCATGGTTTGATCCTGGCCGGCATGCTGGCCGCAGGGCTGTTCGCCGGCGCGACCCCCGCCATGGCCGATTTGCGCGTGTGCAACGAAACGCCAAACCCGGTCTCGATCGCACTGGGCTACCGCGCCGAGCGCGGCTGGCAGTCCGAGGGCTGGTGGGTCGCCCCGCCCACCCAGTGCGCCACCGTGTTCCAGGGTGATCTCAATTCGCGCTTTTTCTATCTCTTCGTGGCCGACGACATCGGGGGCGGCGCCTGGGACGGCTCTGTCTTCATGTGCACGCGCGACGAAACCTTCACCATCTTCGGGGTGGAGGACTGTCTGGCGCGCGGTTATGAGCGGACCGGCTTCTTCGAGGTCGACACTCAGAACCGCACCGACTGGACCCTGCAGCTGACCGAAGCGAACGCAACGCCAGCCGAGCCGGATGGGCTCGAGGCCGACATCCTCGATGGCGAGCCCCTCGATCCGGACGATCCCCAATCCCAAGAAGCCGAAAGTGCCGATAGCCCATGAAACGCATGCGCCGCGTCAAGATCCTCGCCACGCTGGGCCCCGCCTCCCATGACGAGAAGACCATCGAGGAGCTGGCCCGCGCCGGCGCCGATGTGTTCCGCATCAATATGAGCCATGCGAGCCACGAGCTCCTCGCCGAGACCGTCCGGCGCATCCGCCGGGTCGAGGCCAGTCTCGGCCATCCCCTCGGCGTTCTGGTCGACCTTCAGGGCCCCAAGCTGCGCGTCGGCACCTTCGAGGGCGGCGCGGTCCAGCTGACCTCGGGGGAGACCTTCACCCTCGATTCAGAGCGCACCCCGGGCGGGCTCACCCGCGTCCACCTGCCCCATCCCGAGATCATCGAGGCGGTCAATGTCGGCGATCGGCTGCTGCTCGACGACGGCAAGATCGAGCTGCGCGCCACCCGCGTCGGCGGCGGCGCCATCGAGACGAGCGTGGTGCATGGCGGCAAGCTTTCCGACAAGAAGGGCGTGTCGCTGCCCGATACCCTGCTGCCGGTCGGCGCGCTGACCGAAAAGGACAGCGCCGACCTTTTGAAGGCCCTCGAGAACGATGCCGACTGGATTGCGCTCAGCTTCGTGCAGCGCCCCGAGGACATCATCGACGTCCGCAAGATCGTTCAGGGCCGGGCCGGCGTCATGGCCAAGATCGAAAAGCCCCAGGCCATCGAGCGGCTCGAGGAAATCATCAAGCTCTGCGACGCCTTCATGATCGCGCGTGGCGACCTCGGGGTCGAGCTGCCGCTCGAAACCGTCCCGGGCCTGCAAAAGCGCATGATCCGCGTGGCCCGGCGCTATGGCAAGCCGGTGGTCGTCGCCACCCAGATGCTCGAATCGATGATCAGCGCCCCGGTCCCGACCCGCGCCGAGGTCTCGGACGTGTCGATCGCGGTCTTCGAAGGGGCCGACGCCATCATGCTCTCGGCAGAGTCGGCGTCGGGCCAGTATCCGATCGAAGCCGTTGCGACCATGAACAAGGTCGCGGTCGCCGTCGAGAACGACGTCAACTACCGCACCATCATCCGCTCCCAGGCGACCGAGCCCGAGGCGACGGCCGCCGACGCCATCTCGGCCGCGACGCGCCAGGTCGCCGAGACGCTCGATCTGGCCGCCATCGTCACCTACACCTCGTCGGGCTCCACGGCCATCCGCGCGGCGCGCGAGCGACCCTCCAAGCCCATCCTCGCGCTCTCGCCGAACCAGCGCACCATTCGCCGGCTGTCGCTCGTCTGGGGCGTCCATTGCGTCCAGACCGAGGATGCGATCAGCCTCGAGGACATGGTCGATCGCGCCTGCGTCATCGCCTATCAGGAGGGCTTTGCCCGTCCGGGCGACCGCATCGCCATCACCGCCGGCGTGCCGCTGGGCACCCCCGGGGCCACCAACATGCTGCGCATCGCCTTCGTCCGCCAGGACGGCGCCGGCTCGTCGTAAGGCTCAGGGCTCGGTCTGGCGCTCGCGGCGGACCGGTTCCGCCGGGGCACGGCTCTCGAGCAGGCTCTTGAGCGTTTCGAGGTCGGTGGACATCCATTCGACCTCGGACGCAAATTGCGCGTCGGTCACGCCCCGCCGCTGCTGCAGGAGCATCGTCAGCTCGCACCCCTCGTCATTGGGGTGCAGCCGCGCCGGCGTCTTCAATGGCGGACGATCGGCATGGGTCACCGTGAAGTCGAGCACCCCATGGCTATTTGGCGCGGCAAACGTCATGACGGCCCGCCCGCCCGGCAGGTCGACCAGATAGTCCCGCCCGCCCAGATGCTCGAAATGGTCGCCATGCATCGGGCCCCAGCTCGGGAAATTCCGTGGCTCGCTCAAAAAGGCGTAAACCTCGCCGAAAGGCCGCCCGATCCTGATGCCGATACTCCTCGAATTGAACACCTGCGTGCTCCTTTTTTCTGCAGCAGAGCCTGCCAATCGGTCCGAAACAAGACCGACCATGGTCTCATCGGGTCGCCAAAAGCAAAAGGGCCCGCCTCTCGGCGGACCCTTCTAAGCCACGCGATCGCCAGGCCCCATTGGGGCCTACGCCTCAGCCCTGGCGGGCCTTGAAGCGCTTGTCGACCTTGTTGATGATGTAGATGCGGCCGCGGCGGCGGACCAGCTTGTTGGCACGGTGCCGGCCCATCAGGGCCTTGAGGGAATTGCGGATCTTCATCGTCGGACCTCGATCAGAAATAAAAAGAGGCGCCGCGCGCCCACCAATTGGCGCGGAAAATAGGGGCAAATCCTGCCCCTGTCAACGACCTCCATGACAAAGATGACACCCCTCGAAAACCCCCGGAAATCCTGGGGGTTAAGCCTTCGAGGCCGCCTCTGATGGCCTGCCCGAGCCCCCCTCCAGAGCCATGGTAAACCGCCCCGACATCCGGGAGCGGGCGTCCCTCCCCCTCAGCGCTTGCCGCGCGGCTTGTGGCCTGCCGTCATTGGATCCGGCTTTTTCGGCCGGGTCCAGCCCGTCGGCGGGGCGACCACCGGCACGTGCGTGCCGAGCCCCATCTGCCCCGGGGGCGGCTGGCGCACTTCGGGCGTGCCGGCTTCGGCCTCGCCCTTCCAGCGCTGCAGCTCATCGCGCAGGCGCGCGGCCAGTTCGAAATCCTCGGCCTCGGCCGCCGCCTGCATGCGGCGCTCGAGCTCTTCTATACGTCTGTTGATCGAAGTGGAGGACATGAGCCATCCCTTTCCCTGTCGGACGATCGGTGCGCTAGGTCGCGCCGATGAACACCTGCATCTCCTCGAGGGTTGCTGCTTCCCCCGCGGGCTTGTCCCAGCGGATCCGGTTGATGCGCGGAAAGCGCAGCGCCACGCCCGATTTGTGCCGCGCCGATTCCTGCGCGCTGTCGAACGCCACCTCGAACACCAGCGACTTCTCGACTTCCCGCACCGGCCCGAACGCCTGCAGCGTATGGGTACGCACCCATTTGTCGAGCTGCTTCAGCTCCGCATCGGTGAACCCGAAATAGGCCTTGCCGATCGGCACGATCTCATTGCCCTTCCAGACCCCGAAGGTGAAGTCCGAATAAAACGAGCTGCGCTTGCCGTGCCCGCGCTGGGCATACATCAGGATCGCATCGACCAGATTGGGGTCGCGCTTCCATTTGTACCATAGGCCTTTGGGCCGCCCCGGCACATAGGGCGAGGTCCGGAGCTTGACCATGACACCCTCATGCCCGTGCTCGTCGGCCCCGCGCCGCCTGTGCTCGGCAAGCGTCGGCCAGTCCCCAAAGTCCAGCACCTCGGAGAGATCGAGCCGGGTCTGCCTGTGGCGGGTAAAGAACGCTTCGAGCCGCGCGCGCCTTTCGGTCCATTCGAGCGCGCGGATGTCCTCGCTGCCATCGAACAGCATGTCGTAGACACGCACGAAGGCCGGCAGGTCCTTGAGGTGCTTGGGGCTCGCAACCTTGCGGTTGAGACGCTGCTGCAGGTCGTTGAACGGGCCGGGCGCGAAATCGGCGCCCACCAGAAGCTCGCCATCGAGCACCGCGTCGCCCATCATCGCCTCGACGACGTCGGGGAAGGCCGGACCGATATCGTCTCCCGTCCGCGAAAAGAGCGACACGTTTCCCCGCGCCGCGACGAGCTGCACCCTTATGCCGTCCCACTTCCATTCGGCCGAGAAATCGGCGGGGTCGAGCTTTTCAAGATCTCGCGCCTCGTCGATCGGGTTCGAGAGCATCATCGGATGGAAGCGCGCCGCATGGTCGATGTCGGGCCGCTCTCCCCGATCCTCAAGCCATGTGAAGAGTTCGGCGTAAGGGATTCTGAGACCGTGCCAAACCTCTTCGATGGCCTGCAGATCCTTGCCGCTCATCTCGGCGAGCGCCGTTTTGGCGAGCCGCGCCGACACGCCGATGCGCAAGGCCCCGGTTGCCAGTTTCACCACCGCCCAGCGCTCGTTGATCTCCGCCCGGGTCAGGAGCGACGAGATCAGCCGGGGCAATTCCCCCTTCGATGTCGTGTTGAAGAGTTCGATGAGATCGGTGAGCGACGGCAGCTCCTCGGTGCCCCCGTGATGGGGCCAGATGAGCGCGATGGTTTCCCCCAGATCCCCCACATAATCGTAGGAGAGCGCGAAGAGATGGGGGTCGACTTCCCCAAGAACGATCTCCTTGAGCTTGGCGGGCTTCACGTTCCGGAAGCTCAGCGCCCCGGTCAGCACCGCCAGCGCATAGCCGCGATCGGGGTCGGGCGTCTTGGCGAAATATTCGGCGAGCGCGGCAATCTTGCGGTTGCGCGACGGGGTCAGGGCGAGCAGTTCGAGCAATTGGGCGAAGGCCTTCACCTCTCGTCCTCCTCCCCCTCTTCATAGCCCTGGATGTTGAGCGGTTCGGCAACGAGCCCCTGCTGGCGGCAGTGATAGACGAGCGCATCTTCGCGCCCATGGGTCACCCAGATCGTTTCGGCGCCCGTATCGGCAATAGTTTCACGCAGCTCGTTCCAGTCCGCGTGGTCAGAAATGATCAGCGGCAGCTCGACGCCGCGCTGCCGGGCCCGCTGCTTGACGCTCATCCAGCCCGAAGCCATGGCGAGCACCGGATCGGGCAGGCGCCGGCTCCAGCGATCCTTGAGCGCCGAGGGCGGCGCGATCACCACCCGGCCCGCAAGCTCGGGCTTGGCCACCCCCGTCGCCGGTCGCAGATCCCCGAGCGGGATGCCCCGCTCCTCATAGAGCGCGCAGAGCCTCAGAAGGGCGCCGTGCAGATAGATCGGCGCATCGTGCCCGCCTTCGCGCAGAAGGCTGATCACCCGCTGCGCTTTCCCCAGCGCATAGGCGCCGATGAGATGGGCTCGATCGGGGTTCGCCTCGAGCGAGCGGACAAGCCGGGCGATCTCGTCGCTCGGCGCCGGGTGCTGGAAGACCGGCAATCCGAAGGTTGCCTCGGTGACCAGCAGGTCGCAGGGCACCAGTTCAAAGGGCGCCGCAGTGCGGTCGGGCAGGCGCTTGTAGTCGCCCGTCACCACCACGCGCTGCCCCCTGTGCTCGATCAGCACCTGCGCGCTGCCGAGCACATGGCCGGCCGGATGGAGCGTGATCCGTACATCGTCGATGCTGACGGGCTCGCCATACTCCACCGGCTGGAAACTGCCCGCGCACGCTTCGCCGTAGCGCGTCTTCATGATCGCGATGGTGTCGGGGGTCGCCAGCACCGCTCCATGCCCCGAGCGGGCATGGTCGGCATGGCCATGGGTGATGATCGCCCGCTCGCGGGGCTGTACCGGATCGATGAAGGTATCGATCGCCTTGAGATGAAGATGACGGTCGAGGAGCGGGCTGGCCATGGTGATCGGTAACGCCGTCAATCCCGCGCCGGTTCAGGCCCGACCGCTATTTCGGCACCTTGAAGGCGAGCACGTCGATCTTGTGGATTTCGGGCGGGGCGCTGAGCAGTTCGTCCGATTTTGCGCCGAGCGCCTCGGCGACCATGCCCGCAAGATGGGCCGCCCGCCCCTCCTCGGAGGGAAAGCCGTCGAAGATCGAATAGCTGCCATCGTCCTCGCGCAGCGCGAACCAGACGGTCGTGTCCGGCTCGGCCTCGACGAGCGGCTGTGCGGCGGCGAGAAAGGCCTCGAGCGCCTCCGCCTTGCCGGGCTTGGGCTTGAGGCGGACATAGAGAGCTTTCTGCACCATTTCGCGTCTCCTTAAGATGATGGAGGAGGAACCCCGCGCCGCTGCCGGGGTTCCCCGCCTCAGAGCACCTTTGTGAGCGAGAGCAAGCCGGCGCGTGCCGCATTGGCCTCCTGCAAAGCCGTCTCCGAGCCGAGCACCACCACCCGCCCGCTCGATTTCAACGCATCGAGCGCATCGGCGAGCCGATGGAAATCGGCCACGCTTGCGCCCAGCACCTCCTCGCGCCGTTCCTGCCGCGCATGCACGGTGTCTTCCATCAGATAGCGCGCCATCGAGGTAAAACCCTTGGCGTCGGGCAGCATGTAGCGGTCGATCTGCCCGATCGCCCCGATGATCGAGCTCTTGAGCTCGGCCTCCCCGATCGGCTCGCGCAGGAACGCCGCCGCCCCGTCATAGACGTCGAGGGTCTCGAGCAGATTGGGGTCGCGATAGGAGACGAAGACGAACCCGCCGGTGAAGGGGTCGAACCCGGCCGACCCGCCATAGGCTCCGCCCTCTACCCGCACCTTGTCCCAGAGATAGGTCGTCTGCAGGTGCCGCAGCACCACCGAGGTCGCCGCCGTGCGGGTGTAGCCGAGCCCGTAGAGGTCCCCGCCCTTGCCCACATAATTGACCTGCCCGGGAAAGCTCAGCCCCTCATTCGTCCTCGGGCTCACCGGCCAGTCGAGATGGTCCCCGCCGCGTTCGGGCAGGGTCTCGAGCATGCCCCTCAGCCCCGGCTCGAAATCGGCGATCAACCGGTCCTCGGCCGTCACATTGACCACCATGCGCGCCCGGTCGACGAGCACAGTGCGGATCGCCTCGAGATCGGCCGCGACCCCGCCCCAATCGGTTTCGATCCTTTCGGCAAGACTGCGCAGGAAAAAGAGATAGCTCACCCCGCCCATCTGCTCGGCCACCCAGTCCGAAGCGTGCAGCGATGCGCGCAGCCGCGTGCTGACGATGCCGTTGCCCGCCGGCGCAAGGCGGCTTTCGAAGCCTGCCTTCTCCTCGAGCACCATCTGCTTGATGCGCTCGCGATTGTCGAGCCGGGCGGTCAGCACCACTTCGCTCAAGATATCGAGCAGCTCTGCGCCCTTGTCCGCCGTCGCCTTTGCGCGAAGAAAGAGCCAGCTCGCCGTGCCGCCCGCGGCCTTGGCCGAATGCCAGCGCGAGGGATAGATGCCGCCCGTCGACCGTCCGATCCGCTGGCTCAGCGCCACGAAATCGGCCTTCGCCGTGCCCGTCTGCAGCAGCGCCCGGCTGAAGATCGGGATATAGGCGAGCCGCTCGGGCGCCAGCGTCCTGAGGTCGAAACCGAGATCGAGATAGACGATGCCATTGGTCGGCTGTTCGTGGCGGAAGTACTGCACGCCTGCAAGCGCGCTGACCGAAATCGGGATTTCCTTGTTCTCGGCAGGCAGATCGCCGAGCTGCAGGGTCGGGATCCGCGCCAGGTCCTCTGGCCTGTCCGGGGTCGCCTGCAGCGTCTTGAGCCGTGCTTCGACCTCGCGGATCTCCGCGAGCGCCCGTTCGTCCATCGCCGCCTTGGCCGCGTCGAGCCGGGCCCGCTCTTCGGCCGCTTCGCGCGCCCCCTGCCCGGGATCGGCCTTCAGCGACACGGTCGTCCGATGGGTGTTGGTGAGCAGATGCCGCCTGATCAGGTCCGAAAAGATCGGCGCCCCCGCGGCAAGCCTCTCCTTGAGCGCCTGAAGCGGCGCTTCGAAGGCCAGCGGCTCGAGCGGATCCTCACCATGCAGCCACGTCCGCATGGTCCGGAACATGATCGAGAGGCCGCGCGGATAGGATCCGGTATTGTTTTCCCGGAGCGCGAATTCGAGCGTATTGAGCGCCGAGGCCACCGTTCCCTCGTCGATACCGTCCGCCGCAAGCCGCTCGAGGGTCGAAAGGATCAGCGCCTCGACCTTTTCGGCATCGCCCTCGGCGATCCCCTTGAGCCCGACGGTGAACATGGGCTGGTAGAAATCGGCGACGAGCCCGCTGCCCGTCAGCCCCTCCCCGAGCCCGGAATCGGTCAGCGCCTTGCGCAGCG
This sequence comes from Arsenicitalea aurantiaca, assembly GCF_003994485.1. Lineage (GTDB taxonomy): Bacteria > Pseudomonadota > Alphaproteobacteria > Rhizobiales > Devosiaceae > Arsenicitalea > Arsenicitalea aurantiaca. The sequence continues at coordinate 235,004 of NZ_RZNJ01000001.1, read as the reverse complement.
GCGCGGCGGAATTGCCCACCAGCGCCTGTTCGAGCACGCTGAGCGCCAAAGCCTCCTCGGCATTTTCGAACCGGTCGAGCATCCAGTTGACCGTCACCATGCCTGTCTTGCGGCCGGCCTCCGCCTCGCTTGCCGCGTAGGTCTGCTCGATCCGGCGCGGCTCGGCAAAGCGCGGCTGCGGCGCAATCGCGGCATCCACTTCGCGAGCCTCGAACTGCCCCAGATAGGCTTCGAGCATCTCGAGCCGCCCCGCCTCCGGATCGTCCCCGTAAAAGACGATCCTTGCATTGGAAGGATGGTAGAACCGCTCGTGAAAATCGCGGAACGCCTCATAGCTGAGGTCCGGGATCGCCGTGGGATCGCCGCCCGAATTCACCCCATAGGTCGTGTCGGGATAGAGCGAGAGCTGGCTCGCCTTGGACAGGACCGCGCTCGGGGAGGAATAGGCGCCCTTCATCTCGTTGAAGACGACGCCCTTGAACTTCAGCGGCGCCTGGCTCGCCTCGAGCTCGTAATGCCACCCTTCCTGGCGGAAAGTGTCCTCCGAGATCAGCGGGAAGAAGACCGCGTCGAGATAGACGTCCACCAGATTGTAGAAGTCCTGCAGGTTCTGGCTCGCCACCGGATAGGCGGTCTTTTCGGGGAAGGTCATCGCGTTGAGGAAGGTCTGCAGCGAGCCCTTCAGCATCTCCACGAACGGCTTCTTGACCGGATATTTCCGGCTCCCGCACAGCACCGAATGTTCCAGAATATGGGCCACGCCGGTCGAGTCGGCGGGCGGCGTCTTGAAGGTGATGCCGAACACCTTGTTCTCGTCGTCATTGGCGAGCGAGAGCACTTCGGCCCCGGTTTTCCTGTGCCGGTAGAAGCGGGCGGTCGAATTGACTTCGGGAACGGACTGCTCGCGCAAGAGGTCGAAGGCGGGATGGGACATCGGAATTCCTTATCGGGCTTTGCCCGCTAATCTAGGAACCCGGCCGCCGATCCGCCAGTGCGCGACAATGATGCCGTCAAACCAGGACCCCATCACACGCACAATCGGGCACCTCCCCCCTCGTGGGGGAGGATGGGAGGAGGGGGTCAGTTCCGTTCCTTGGTGGCAAAGAAGCGAATGCCCGGCCAGTCCCGCTCGGCCCGCGCCAGCCACCAGGAGTTCTGCGCGAGGAAGATCGGATCGCCCGCCTTGTCCTCGGCCAGTTCGAGCTTGTTGGCGGTGATGAACCGCTTCAGCTCGTCCTTGTCCTCGGCTTCCACCCAGCGGGCCATCTCGAAGCCCACATCCTCGAAGGTGATGGGCACGTTGTATTCCTTGGCGATGCGGGCGGCGAGCACTTCGAGCTGCAGCGGCCCGACGACGCCCACCAGCCAGTCCGCGCCCACCATGCGGCGGAACACCTGTGCCACGCCCTCTTCGGCCAGATCGCTCAGGGCCTTGCCCAGCTGCTTGGCCTTGATCGGATCGGTCAGCCGCACCCGCCGCAGGATTTCGGGGGCAAAATTGGGAATGCCCGTCACCTTGAAGCTCGCGCCCTCGGTCAGCGTGTCGCCAACGCTGAGCGAGCCGTGATTGGGAATGCCCACGATGTCCCCGGCCACCGCCTCGTCGGCGGTTTCGCGCGTCGCGCCGAAAAAGAACATCGGATTGGCGATCGCGAGGTCCTTGCCGGTGCGCACATTGCGCAGCTTCATGCCGCGCCGGAACGTGCCCGAGCAGAGACGCACGAACGCCACGCGGTCGCGATGATTGGCATCCATATTGGCCTGCACCTTGAAGACGAACCCCGAAACCTTGGGCTCGGACGGCAGGATCGGGGTTGGCTCGGCCGGCTGCGGGCGCGGCTCGGGCGCCCAGTCCCCGAGCGCCGCGAGCAGTTCCGGCACCGAAATGCCCTTGAGCGCCGAGCCGAACACCACCGGCGTCAGATGGCCCGCGCGGAACGTCTCAAGGTCGAATTCGGGCAGGCCCGCCCGCGCCAGGTCGAGCGTCTCGAGCGAATTGCGGATGACCGGATCCGCGTTCAGCTTTTCGTCGAGCAGCAATTCGTCGACGTCCTCGAATTCGCGCATCACCTCGCCCGAGGGCGAAAGCACCTCGCCGGCGACCAGATCGACCGTCCCGCGGAAATCCACCCCCTGCCCCAGCGGCCAGACGATCGGCGTCACGTCGAGCGCCAGGGTCGAGGCGATTTCATCGAGAATGTCGAGCGGCTCCTGGCCCTCCCGGTCCACCTTGTTGACGAAGGTGACGATCGGGATGTCGCGCAGCCGGCAAACCTCGAAGAGTTTCAGCGTCTGGCTTTCGATGCCCTTGGCAAGGTCGATCACCATCACCGCCGCGTCCACCGCCGTCAGCGTGCGATAGGTGTCCTCGGAAAAGTCAGAGTGCCCCGGCGTGTCCAGCAGGTTGAAGGTGAGCCCCGAATGCTCGAACGTCATCACCGAAGAGGTGATCGAGATGCCGCGCTTCTGCTCGATCTCCATCCAGTCCGAGCGCGTGGCGCGCTTGTTGGAGCGCCCGCGCACCTGTCCGGCCTCCTGGATCGCGCCCGAAGCGGCCAGCAGCCGCTCGGTCAGCGTCGTCTTGCCCGCGTCCGGGTGCGAGATGATCGCAAAGGTCCGGCGCGACTGATAGGGCAGCGTCTTTGCGGATTTCGTGGTCGCGGGGGCGAGTTCGGTCATTAGGGGCGGTCTTCCGGGGCAGGCGGGGAAACAGCCGGGGTTGTTTCACCGCAAGCGCCGCCGATCAACAGCAAAAAGAAAAGGCCGCCCCTGCGGGCGGCCTTTCCCAGATTTCGCGATCTCCGCGGGACCGGGGCAAGCCCCGGGCGCTTCGACCCTATGACGAAGGCTGCTCCGTCACGAGGCGACAGGACCCAAAACCCCGGGAAATCGACGATTTCTTGAAAGACATTGGATCACCTCCTCTCAGCTGTTGACGTTGGCAAGATGCTGGCGCGCTTTCGGCGATTTGGCAAGCCACATCGAAGTCACGCAAATGTGTGTTTCGCGCCGGACATTTCCCGATCTTAAGGTTAATGAACGGCAAACATTGCGCCTGCTTGCCGATCGTCTAGCAGTGGGATCTGAACGATCCCGGAGAAGCGTCGGCCCATGGCCTCCTCGCCCCGCATATCGAAACCCTCTGCCCCCCGAGGCTTCGGGGAGGGCGATCCTGCAAGGAGCAGCTGACGCCATGCATCCGGCCCGCCCGCTCCGCATTCTCGCCGTTGCTTCGCCCGGCACGCGCTGGGCGGAACTGCAGGTCGTCGCCGCGGGCTTCGAAAATGCCGAGATCTGCTTTGCCTCAGCCGGAACCCCAGAAATCCTCGGGGTCACCGCGCGCTATCGCCGCTTCCGCGATTTCTCGCTCTACAGCCTCTGGAACCTGCCCGTCTGCGCCGCCCAGCTCATCGGCACCGCCCTTTCCATGCGCCCCGATATCGTGGTTTCCACCGGCGCCGCACCCGGGCTCATCGCAATGATCGTCGGCCGGCTGGTTGGCGCCCGCTGCATCTGGGTGGAGAGCCTCACCTCGGTCGATGACCTCAGCCTTTCGGGCAAGCTCGCCGGGTTCTTCGCCAATGACTGGCTGACCCAATGGCCTCATCTCTCCCGGCCGCGCGGGCCCCATTACAAGGGAGCGGTGCTGTGATCGTCCTTGCCATCGGCAATCGTGCGCCCTTCAACCGCCTGGTGCGGGCCGTCGACCTCTGGGCCGCCCGACATCCGGAAGCCGAGCTCTTCGCGCAGATCGGCCCGGACGGGGCAGAGCCCGCGCATATGGCCTTCACCCGCCGCCTCACCAAAGCCGAGCTCGATGCGAGGATCGCTTCCGCGCGCCTCCTCGTCACCCATGTCGAGATCGACTTCCTTTTGACCGCACTGGCCCGGGCCGTGCCGGTCATCGTCCTGCCGCGCCTCCCCATCCTCGGGGAGGATCGGGGTGCGGTGCAGGGCGCGCTCGCCGAACGGCTGATGGGGTATGACCTCGTGCGCGTCGCACGCAACGAGGCCCATCTGACCGAGATGCTCGATGCGCCCCTGCCCCAGGCGGCCGGCCGCAGCAACGCCCTGTCGCCCGCTGTCGAGCTCCAGCACGCCATGGGCGACATCGCCAACACCAATATCGCGCGCCGCCATGCAGCAGAGTGAGCCGCTTGCCGGCGCCACGCGCCTGCGCGCCGGCCGGCGCGGCTTCCGCCGCCTCGAGGACGGTAATCTGGTTGCGAGCCTCATGCTCCTTGCGGCCGATTTCTGCATCGTGCTCCTGGCCGGGCTCGTGGCCGACATGCTCTGGCACCTCGTCGTGCATGGCTATGCGCTCTCGCTCCACGGCCTGCGCAATGCGCTGAGCGCGGCGCTGATCTTCAGCCTCCTCCAGGCCGTGGGCGGGCAGTATGCCGCCTCCTGGGTGCTCGGGCGCGCGCCGGCGCAATCGAACCTCTCGCGCGACTGGCTCGCCACGATGGCGATCGTCCTCATCGCGAGCTTTCTTGCCCAGGACACCTCCGAGCTCTCGCGCGGGGCGCTGATCGTCTTTGCGGGCCTTGGCTGGCTGATGCTGGTGGGCGCCCGCCCGGTGATCGTGCTGCTCCTCGCCCAGGCGGTCAAGACCCGCCGCTTCGAGACGCGCCGGATCGTGCTCGTGGGGGATCCGGGAGAACTCGAGCACTACTACATGCGCCAGAAGCTCTGGCGCAAAGGCATCTCGATTGCCGGCGCCATGTTCGTCGACCTCGGCCGTCCCGATGTCGGCCTCGGCTTCTGGGACGCCGAGGAGCAGCGCGAGATCCCGCTCGACCGCCCCGATGCCATCCTGCGCCATCTGCGCCAGATGGAGCCCGACGATATCCTGCTCGCCCTCCCCTGGTCGGCGTCAGACGCCATCGACGCGCTGCTCCACCAGTTCAGCCCGCTACCCGCGGCCATCTACCTCTCGCCCGATCCGGCGCTGAGCCACATCGAATCCAATTTCCTCGGGCAGACCAGCCTCAGCCAGGCAATGGTCGACCGCGAGACCGGCCTCTCGGGCATCCAGGTCATCCGCCGTCCTCTCTCGCCCGCCAAGCGGCTCGTCAAGCGCAGCTTCGACCTCCTCGCCGCCGGCACCGGCGTCCTGCTGCTCTCCCCGCTCTTCATCGTGATCGCCATCGCGATCCGGCTCGAAAGTCCGGGCCCCGCCTTCTTCCGGCAGGACCGCCACGGCTTCAACGAGCGCCCCTTCCGCATCTTCAAGTTCCGCTCGATGACGACTGCGCACGAAGCGGGGCCCTTCCGCCAGACCGCGGTGGGCGACGCGCGCATCACCCGGCTCGGCGGCTTCCTGAGGCGATCCAATCTCGACGAGCTGCCACAGCTCTTCAACGTCATCCTCGGACATATGAGCCTCGTCGGCCCCCGCCCCCACGCGCTCGAGCACAACGACGCCTTCATGGCCGAGATCGCGAGCTATGCCCGGCGCCACCACGTCAAGCCCGGCATCACCGGCTGGGCGCAGGTCAACGGCCTGCGCGGCGCCGCCGACACCGAGGCCAAGATGGCCATGCGCGTCGCCCATGACCTGCACTACATCAACAACTGGTCGCTCTGGCTCGACGTCAAGATCATCCTGCTGACCGTCTTCTCGCGAAAGGCCTTCGCAAATGCCTATTGATGCGCGGGCTCCCGCAGCGCCGATCTCGGTCGTCATGCCCGTCCGCAACGGCGCCCGCCATATCGCCGAAGCCGTCCGGAGCGCCCTCGCCCAGGGCAGCTATCTGGGCGAGTTGATCGTCGTCGACGACGGCTCGACCGACGAGACCCCCGCCATCCTCGAAGGCCTTGCCGATCCGCGCCTCATCGTCATGGCAACCGATCCGGCGCTGGGCAGCGGGGTCGCGGCGGCCCGCAATTCGGGCCTCGCCGCCGCGACGGGAGAATGGATCCTCTTTTTCGACGCCGACGACCGGCTCGTGCCCGGCGCCCTCGAAAGCCTCCTCGCCCTCGCCGCCCGCCGGCCCGACGCCGTCGCGGTCTATGGCGACTACACCCGCATCGATCCCGACGGGCGCCCCCTCGGCCGCCGCGGTCTCCTGCGTGCCCGCACCAAGCCGAGCGGGGACATCCTCCCGCGCCTGATGGCAGGCAACTTCTTTGTAAATGGCGGCATCATGCTGATCCGCACCGAAACGATGAAGGCCCTCGGCGGCTTCCGGCTCGGCCTCCGCCATGCCGAGGACTGGCATGCCTGGTGCCGGCTCGCCGCCACCGGCCCCATCCATTACGGCACCGGCCTCACCGTGCTCGAATACCGCATCCATCCGGCCTCGGTCACGATGCAGAAGGCCATGGCGCTCTCCGATTTCGCCCCGGCGCTCGAGGCCATCCACGCCGATCCGCTGCTGATGGAACGCTTCGACAGCGACACCCGCGCGGCCCTGCGCCGCGACGCCGAAGCGCAATTGCGCACCTATATCGCCTGCCAGGCCGTCCGCGCCCGGCGCCCCGCCGATGCCCTGCGCCTCCTCTCCGAGGCGATCGGCGCCCATCCCCGCCGCGCTCCGCGCATTCTTGCGGTCTCGGCCGCCGCGGCCTTCGGCCTTTAGGAGCTGCCGATGCAAAGCGAACCCGCCATCCGCGTCGTCGTCTGCCTCCCCACCTTCCGGCGGCCCGATCACCTCGCCCTCACCCTCGCCTCGCTCGAGCGCCAGACCGCTGCGTTTCCCTTCGCCGTCGTCGTCGTCGACAACGATGCCGAGCGTGCCGAAGGCGCCGCCCTCACCCGCGACGTTCTTGCCAATGGCCCGCTTACGGGCGAAGCCCTCGTCGAGCCGCGCCAGGGCCATTGCCACGCCGTCAACACCGTCTTCGGCTTCGCCCGTAGCCGCTACCCAGCGGCCGAGCATTTCGTGATGCTCGACGATGACGAGATCGCAGAACCCGGCTGGCTCGCCTCGATCGTAAAAACCGCCGAGCGTAGTGGCGCCGACCTCGTCGGCGGCCCGGTCCTTCGCGTCTTCGAAGGCGCCCCGGTTCCGCCCCGGCGCTTCCAAATCCACCCGGTCTTCCTTTCGCTCGCGGGGGAGACCGGGCCAGTTCCGGTCATCTACGGCTCGGGCAATTTCCTCGTCCGCCGCCGCGTCTTCGAGGGCCTCGACAGCGCCGATTTCGATCTCCTGTTCAACTTCATGGGGGGTGGCGACATGGAATTCTTCCGTCGCTGCCGGCAGGCCGGCTTCAGCTTTTACTGGGACAGCGCCGCCATCGTCTACGAAACCGTTCCCGCCGCCCGCATGCAGGATCGCTGGCTGATGCGCCGCAGCCTCCATATCGGGGCGATCAACCATACCGCCGACTTGAAACACGCCGACGGCCCGCTCGCCCGGGCGGCGCTCCTCGGCAAGGCCCTCGCCGTCCTGCCGCTCGGGCTCTGGCGTGGTGCGGTCGCGCTTGTGCGCACGCGCGAGCCGCTCGTTGCGAGCCACCCTGTCCTCGTTGCTTTCGGGCGTTTCCTCGCCGCCTTCGGCTTCCGGCCGGCCGCCTACAAGGCGAGCCCGGCTCCCGCCGCCTCGCCGGCCCATTAACCCTCTCCGGAGCCGAAGGATGCGGGCTTCTTCCCCCTGAGTTAGGCTCGGATTTACCGCCCCTTAACCATCGCAGGCCCGCCATGAGCACAGGCACGACATCGGTCCAAACCGGTCCCGCCACACCGTCTGGTTCGGGCGGCATCGCCCGCATCAGGAGCGCCATCGCCAACAGGCTCTCGGCCGGGCTCCATGCGCGCCACCGCGCCTATGGGCTCGTGCGCGATCTCGACATACCGCTCGAAACCCCGCGCGCGCGCATTCCCATCTCGATCCGCCCCCTCGAGCCCGCCGACATCCCGGTGCTCTTCTCGCTCGACCAGCCCGGCCTCGACCAGAAGGAGCGGCTCGAGATCATCTGGCGGCAGAAATTCCTCGAAAGCGGCTTCCCGGGCTGCTTCGTCGCGATCGACGAGCGCGCGGGCACGCCCTGCTACTTCCAATGGCTTCTCGGCGCTGCCGAAAACGACCGCCTCGCTCCGCTCAAGCAGTTCCCCGCCCTCGGGCGCAATGAGGCCCTGCTCGAAAACGCCTATACCCCCATCGCCTACCGCGCCAAGGGCATCATGCCGGCCGCCATGGCCATGATCGCCGAGCGCGCGCGCGATTTCGGCGCCAGCCGTGTCATCACCTTCGTGGGCGAGGAGAACATGCCCTCGATGAAGGGATGCCGGAAGGCAGGCTTTGCCCCCTATCTCCTGCGCGAGCAGACGAGTTTCGGCTTCGGTACGTTCCGCGCCGTCCGCTTCACCCCGCTCGCGGCGGACGATCCGCGGCGCGAATTCAACTTCTGAGCGCGCCGCGGCGCCTGAGCGCCGTCTTCACATGCCATTTGGCCTCGCGCAGCCGCTGCCAGGCTCGCGTACGGCGCAGGCGCTCCCGCGTCTCGGCGAGCGTCTGATAGATCCGTCCTCGCGCCGTCGTCGCGAACCGCACCCGATAGAGCGCGATCGCCGTCTCGCACTGGCCCACCTTATAGGCCTCGTCCCCAACCCCAAGATCGTAGAAGTCGAAGCCCTCCTCGAGGAGCCTCTCGAGCAGCAGAAAGTTGAGCAGCCGGCTCGGGCCGAAGCGCGACCATTGTCCGTCATCAAACCCGAGCATCATCGCATAGAGCCTGCGGCCAAGAACGAGGTTCCAGGAGGTGGCGGCGATCTCCCCACCGATCTCGAGCGCTGCGAAATGGAGGAGCCCCGCTTCCGCCAGCGCCTCGGTCCCCTCCTCGAAGAAGGCCCGCTTTTCGGGTTCGGCGTGAAACCCGCCGAGCTTGGTCTCATCGAAACGGCGCTGCTTGTGCGCAATCGCAGCTTTTATGAACCGCGTCCGCTCCGCCTCCGTCTCGGCGATGACGAGCCGCAATCCGGCCTCACGCTCGAGCTTGCGAATGACGCGTTGGGTGGTCTTGACCTGGCTCTGGCGCGCCATCACCGCCGCCCGTCCTGCCCTCAGGTCATTGCCGTGCCCGTCCTCCTCGTCGCGCACGGCGCCGAGCAGGCAGAGCGGATTGATCCGCCCGTTGATCGTCTCGGGCATCTTCTCGAGCGTCACGAAATCATGGGGCGGCAATCGGGCCGCAATCGCCTGCCAGAGCGCGCGCGCCCGCTCCGGGCTCCACGCGCCGGCACGTGCATCGAGCGCTGGGCCATTATAGTCCGAAACGTCGAAATCGGCGAAGCCGAGGACCCTGAACGGCCCCACCGGCCAGCTGGCAAGCGCGAGAAAGAGGAGCGGCGCGCCGCTCTCGTCCCGCACCGACACGAAATGGAGGCGTCGCCCGTCCACCCGCCCCATGGTGCGCGCAAGGAGCGCGAGATAGGGCGCGAGCTGAAAGACGTGGCAATCCGCCTCCCCGGCCCGGCGCGGCCAGTCCGCTGGCAGTTCTGCCGTATCGGAGACAATTGAGACGTCGAAGCGTTCCGCTGGGCCGATCGCATTCATGTCGCACCTTCTTGGGCCCGCGCGCGATCGGCCTTTGTCAGAAAAACCAGCACGACCAGCGAGGCGACCACCAGCGCCACCTCGGTGGCGTAGAAGGCCCCGAACGCGCCGGCGAGCCCAAACTGCCAGGTCAGGACCGCGATCAGCCCCGCGCCGATCATATTGGCGGAATTCAGGATCCACGCCCTTACTCTTTGATTGCCCGAGGCGCCGAGCGTGTCGAGGGCAACCGCATAGGCCGCGAACAGGATCACCCCCCAGCAGAGCACCCGAACGATCGAAACCAGCGAAACGTACTCGGCGCCAAAGAGCAGCGGCAGGATCGGCGCGCAGATGAAGATGGCTAGGGCCGCCAGCACCGCGATCCCGACTGCGGCAAGGAGCACGTTTCGCGCCCGCCTGCTGATCTTGTGCAGCCCCGCCACGCTCGCCGCCGCCGATCCCGGATAGATCAGCCTGTTGAGCGCCTCGACCGAAAGATACGAGCTGTCGAGGATGCGCCGCGCAATGCCGTAGCTGCCGGTGACCTCCGGGCTCGTCACCATGGCGATGACCAGCAGATCGGTGTTCTGCCGGAGCGTGCGGAAGATGAACTGCGTCGCAAACAGGATCCCCGTCCAGATCTCGTCGCGCACGATCCGCCATTGCGGCGCGCCGAGCTGCCGGAGCGCGAAGAGCGCAACGAGGGTCACGAGCACATGGCAGGCGAAATACCAGACCGCCCAGTCCGCCACCCGCTCCACCCCGAAGACGAGACAGGCGAGAAGCGCCGCAGCCGTCCGCGCAAACGCGTAGAAGACCTCGAGCCCATTCGCCGGCGCAAAGCGCGAATGAGCGATGAAGGCCTGTGTCGCGATGAAGATCACCTTGTGCAGGATGAGGTTGGACGCGAGCAGCAGAAGGTATCCGCCATGATTGACGAGCGGGTCCGCCGAGAGCGGCAGCACGATCGGCAGGACGACGAGACCGATGAGCAGGAGCGGCAGGCCCGTGCCCCCGATCAGGATCAGATTGTGCCCCAGCATGGCCGGGTAGATCGACCGGTCCCGCGCGACGCGCCGCACGAGGCACTCCTGCGCGCCGAGCCCCACGATCGGCACCGCGATCGTCGTGATCGCGGTGATCACCACATAAAGCCCGAACTGGTCGGGCCCGAGCTGGCTCGCGAGGGTCGCGAACGTCACGAGCTGCGCCGCCGCCGCCGCGAGCAGGCTCCCCCCCGACGCCATGTAGCTGATCCCGAGCGGCACGAGCCCGCGCACGCCCGCCACTCGTCCTGCCACGTCGTCTCCCGAACCTTGTACGAAAACCGCTGCCCTCCTTTTCGCATGCTTCGGCCCGCCGCGCCCGCCCTTGCTTACCGAGCGGTTAACGCGCGCCCCGGCCTTAACCAAAACCTGCGTTTGCCACGACACCGCCGCGTCCCCGATGCTATGGGTAAGGACCAGTTAACCTTTGGGCACCCTCGGGATGAGCGAGACCACTCTTGGAGCGCCGCACGCCGCCCTGCCCGCCTCGCGGGCGGGGATCGGCATCGTCGGTCCGCTGCTCTTCCTGCTCGCCTTCAGCTATTACTGGATCACCACCGAACCCTTCATGGATCGCGCTGCGGCGAGCTTTGGCGACCCTTCCGCGGGCGCGTCGAACCTCCTCAACCAGCTCCTCGGCATCGGGCTTTTCGGCCTCGTCATGCTGACCGCGCTCCGCAGCGAAGCGCGCTCGAGCCTCCTGCGGCCGCGCGTCCTCCTCGGGCTCCTCATCGCCTGGTTCCTTGTCACCGCGCTCGTCGCCGACTATCCGGCCCTCGCCTTCCGGCGCGTGGTGCTGATCACGATGACGCTCGGCACCGCCAGCGCCTTCCTTCTCCTGCCCCGCACCCAGGGGGAGTTCGCGCGGCTTCTCGGCCTCTTCATGCTCGCCATATTGGGGCTCTGCTATTTCGGCGTCATCGCGCTGCCGCACCTCGCCATCCACCAGATGGCGGACGTTTCAGAACAGGCTCTCGCCGGCGCCTGGCGCGGCCACTTCCTCCACAAGAACGACGCCTCGTCGGCGATGATCATCGCGATCTTCGCCGGCCTCTTCTGCATGGGGCGCTGGTCGCGCTTCTGGGGCGGGGTGATCGTCGCGGGCGCGGCGCTCTTTCTGTTCGAGGCCGGCTCCAAGACGACGCTGGGGCTCCTGCCCCTCATCCTTCTCATCGCCTTCGTCTTCGAGCGCATCCGCGTCCTGCGGTTCCCCATCGTCTTCGGGGGCGTCCTCGCCTTCAACGGCATCGTCGTCGGCGCGGCGCTCTATCGCCCGCTCACCCAGTTCGTCGCGAGCCTCGGGATCGACGCGACCTTCACCGACCGCCGCGACATCTGGGGCCTCGCGCTCTCGGCAATCTCCGAGCGGCCATGGACCGGCTATGGCTTCCAGAGCTTCTGGCAGACCGAATCCCTCGTCTATTCGGGCGGCGACATCGAGACCTGGGCGATCAACGCCTCCCACGCGCACAATGGCTATATCGAGATCTGGCTCGCCGCCGGCCTGCCCGCCCTCCTGCTCGCCCTCGCCTTCCTGCTCTGGCAGCCCATGATGGATGCTGGCCGCGCCTTTTCGCGCCGCACCGATCCGGCGATGACCCGGCTCTTCTTGCGCATCTGGCTCTATTGCATCTTCTCGGCCGTGCTCGAAAGCAGCTTCTTCACCAATTCCGGCCCCGTCTGGTTCGCGATGCTCGTTGCGATCTTCGGGCTCGGGCACCTCGCCCGGACGCGCCTTGCCGACGCGCCCGACCCTTCCAAAAGGTCACGCCTTGCCTGAACTCCACTCCTCCCTCGACGCCCTCGCCCGCAAGGTGACCCACCGGCTGATCTGGCACTCCCCCGGCCCGCGCATCGATGTGCGGCCGGCGCGCCCCATCGTCACCTTCACCTTCGACGACGTCCCCGATACAGCGCTCACCGCCGGCGCCACCATTCTCGAACGCCATGGCGTGCGCGGCACCTTCTATATCGCCGGCGGCCTTGCGGGCACCACCGAGCCCGGGCGCCGTCTCATCGGGGCCGATCAGGTTGGCGAGCTCGCCGACCGCGGCCACGAGCTCGGCTGCCACACCTTCTCCCACCCCTGGGTGCGCCGGCTCGACAAGCCCACGCTCTTTGCCGATCTCGACCGCAACGCCGCCTTCCACGCCGAGCACGCCCCCGGGGTTACGCTCAAGAATTTCGCCTATCCCTACAACGCCCCCAAGCTCGGCATCCGCGGCGAGATGATGGCCCGCTACCGCACCTGCCGGGGCGGCGTGCCCGCCATCAATCGCGGCAAGACCGATCCCGCCTTTCTGCGCTCCATCGAAATCCGCCCGCCCGACGCCTATGCGCGCACGTTGACGCGCTGGATCGACGACGTCGCAGCAGAGCCGGGCTGGCTGATCTTCTTCACCCACGACATTTCCGATACCCCCACCCCGTTCGGCTGCATGCCCGATACGCTCGACATGCTCGTCGGCCACGCCCTCGAAAAGGGCTGCGAGGTCCTCACCCTCGATGCCGCGCTCGACCGCATGGCCGTGCCGGAGCGCAACAGGTGAGCCGGCGCATCGCCAATCGCGCCCTCGCCATCTGCTCGGGCGGCGGGCACTGGGTCGAGCTGCGCCGCATCGCGCCGGCCCTCGCCGGCCGCGAGATCGTCTGGGCCAGCGTCTACGCCGATTATGCCGGCGACATCGCGCCCGATCGCTTCCACGTTCTGCCCGACGTCACCCGCTTCAACAAGCGCGACATCCCCGCCCTCGCCCTCGCCGTTGCGCGCGTGCTCCTTGCCGAGCGCCCCGCGCTCATCGTCACCACCGGCGCCTTTCCGGGGCTGATGGCGCTGATCCTCGGCAAACTGCTCCTCGGGGCCCGCACCGTCTGGATCGATTCCATCGCCAATTTCGGCAAGCTCTCCACCTCGGGGCGTCTCGCGCGCCCCTTTGCCGATCTCCACCTCACCCAGTGGGAACATCTCGAGACCCCATCGGGCCCGCGCCATCTGGGGGCGGTGCTGTGATCTTTCTCACCGTCGGCTCGGTGCTGCCCTTCGAGCGCCTCGTTGCCGCCGTCGACGACTGGGCCGGCCGCCACCCCGAAACCGAGATCTTCGCCCAGACCAAGGGCGGCCGCTACACGCCCCGCCACATGGCCCATGCCGAGATCCTCTCGCCTGCCGAATTCGCCCGGCGCCTCGACGCCGCAGAGCTCATCATCGCCCATGCCGGCATGGGCAGCGCCATCATGGCGGCCGAACGCGCCAAGCCGGTGATCCTCTTTCCGCGCCGCGCCGCGCTGCGCGAACACACGACCGACCATCAGCTCGATACGGTGAAATTCCTCGAAGGCCGCCCCGGCATCCACGTCGCGACCGATCCCGAAACCCTCGATCGCGCCATTGCCGAAGCCCGCAAAGGCGGCGGGGGCGAACGCCTCTCCAGCGCCGCCCCCCCGACCTTCATCGCAAACTTGCGCGCCGCCATCGCCGCGCTCGACTAATCGCCGGCTCAGGCCGGGCCCGGCGGCGTCGCCCGCGTCGGGATCAGCGTCGAAGCCGGTCCGCCCGTCCGCGCCAGCCGCTGCGCAGCGCCGGTCGCAGGCTTTGCTGCCCGTGGCGCATCCTCGATCTGGCGCGCCGTGCGGCTTGCGATCCGATAGTCCCGCCAGAAACCTAAGACGAGCGCTAGCCCGACGCCCGCCATCCCGCCCCCGAGGATCCCTGCCGCGAGAAGGATCACCCGGCGCGGCGGAAAGCTCCGCTCCCGCGGCAGCACCGGCGGGGTGATCATCCGGATATTGGTCGTGTCGAGCTCCTGGCGCTCCGCGATCTCGCGGGCACGCACCAGCGACGCCTCATAGACGCTCGCCTGCGCCTCGCGCTCGCGTTCGAGCTCGCGCAGTGCCACGAGGTCGTCATTGTTGGCAAACACCGCCCCGCGCTGCGTCTCCGCTTCGCGCTGTACCCGCAGGAGCGCCGCTTCGGCCTGTTCGAGATCGGTCCGTGCCGCGCTCACGATCCGCGCCAGCTCCGCATCGACCTGCCCCTGGATCGCAGCGATCTGCGGCCCGAGCGCCGCGACGCTCGGATGGCGCGGCCCGAACCGCACATTGAGCGTCACCGCCTCCGCCTCGAGGCTCGCCTGCTGCGCCCTCAGCGCCGCAATGGTGGGGGAAGCCAGTGCTTCGCTGCTCGAGGCGCCCGTCGCCCCGAGCTGCCTTAATTCGTCATAGCGCGTTTGCGCGGCGATCACCGCGCTCTGGGCCGCCACCATGCCGGTATTGATCTGGTCGAGCACCTGGCGGCTTTCGAGCTCGGTGCCGGTCTGCGTCGTGCTGATGCCGCGCTCGCGCTTGAACGCCTCGACCCGTTCGGCCGCGACCTGCACCGCCGCCCGCAGATCGTCGAGCCGCGCGACGAGCGATTCCCCCACCCGCCCCGCGCTCTGCGCCTCGGCCCGCGCCACCTCCTGCTGGAAGGCCTCGACGATGGCATTGGCCACGAGCACCGATTTTTCGGGCGTCTCGGTCCGCACCCCGAGCGTCACCACATAGCTGCGCTCCTCCCGGTGCACAGAAACGCGCTCCCCGAGGTTCCTGAGCGCGATCACCTCTGGTGCGATCGCCGGGCCGTCCTCGGCCCCGCCGCCCAGGAGCCCCGAAAGGCTGAAGCCCGGCCGCGTCGGCACGAATTCCTCGTCGCCGGTGAGCGAAAGGCTCTCGATCACCTGGGCCAGCACATTGCCCGAGACCAGCACCCGCATCTTGCTCTCGATGTCGAGCAGCTGGCTGTCGCGCTGCCCGCGCGGCTCGAAGACGTCGCGGCTCACCACCTGCAGGTTCGAGGGGTCGATCAGAATGTCCGCATAGGCGGTGTAGCGGGGCTTGACCACCATCGGCACGATGAAGGCCGCAAGCAGGCCGAGCGCCACCATGACAAGGATCCAGCCGATCCCGCCCGTCACCCAGCCAATTACCCGCCAGAGATCGATCGGGCCCATCAGCCGGAAAGCCGCGGCGGGGCCCGAAAGCCCGGGGTCGCGGCGCTGGGCCGGCCCGGCCGCCGGTGCCTGTGGCGCGCGCGCTTCGCTTCTCGTATCGGTGGTGAACATGGCCTCGTCTCCAGCGCAGGAAGCGGCGCCGCTGACGCTCCGCTCCTGCCCTGTTTATACCGTCCATCCGCCCGCCGCGCCCGTCCCTTGGTAACTTTTGGTTAACCGCGACGCGCCCGTCCCGGCCTTGCGCGGCCCATGGGAAATTATGGCACGAATTTGCCTTTCGCGCGTTCGGTCCTTAGACAGGGCTCAATCAAGACGAAATCAAAGCAGGAGTGAACGCGATCCATGTGTGGGATTTGCGGCGAATTGACCTTTGACGGGTCGCCGGTAAAAGAATCGATCATCACCGCCATGAATGATGTCATGGCGCCCCGCGGACCCGACGCCGACGGCGTTACTTTGAAAGGGCGCGTGGGGTTCGGGCATAGACGGCTCAAGATCATTGATCTCTCCGACAAGGCCGCCCAGCCCATGGCCGATGCTGCGCTCGGGCTGACCATCGTCTTCAATGGCTGCATCTACAATTACAAGGACCTGCGCGCCGAGCTCGAGGGGCTGGGCTACAGCTTCTTCTCCACCGGCGACACCGAGGTGATCCTCAAGGCCTATCACGCCTGGGGCACCGATTGCGTCACCCGCTTCCTCGGCATGTTCGCCTTCGCGATCTATGAGGAACAGAGCGGCCGCCTCGTCGTCGCGCGCGATCGGTTCGGCATCAAGCCGCTCTATTTCGCCGAGACGCCGAACTCGATCCGCTTCTCCTCCTCCCTCCCGGCGCTTTTGAAGACCCCCGGCATCGACACCTCGATCGACCGCGTGGCGCTCGCCCATTACATGAGCTTCCATGCCGTGGTGCCGCCCCCGCGCACCATGATCGCCGGCATCTCCAAGGTGCCGCCCGCCACCGTCCGGGTCATCGAGCCCGACGGCAAGGTGACCGACACGCGCTACTGGCGCCCCGATTTCGCCCGCCGGGCCGACGAGGCGCACCTGACCTTCGAGGATTGGCGAGACCGCGTGCTCGACATGCTGCGCACCGCGGTGCGCCGCCGCATGATCGCCGATGTGCCGGTGGGCGTGCTGCTTTCGGGTGGCGTCGATTCCTCGGTCATCGTCGGGCTCCTGGCCGAAATGGGCCAGAAGGATCTGATGACCTTCTCGGTCGGCTTCGAGGATGCCAATGGCGAGACCGGCAACGAGTTCGTCTATTCGGACCTCATCGCCAAGCATTACGACACGGTCCATCACAAGATCTTCGTGCCGTCCTCGGAGCTGATGGACGCCCTTCCCGGCACCATCGCCGCGATGAGCGAACCCATGGTCTCCTACGACAATGTGGGCTTCTACCTCCTCTCGCGCGAGGTCTCCAAGCACATCAAGGTCGTCCAGTCCGGCCAGGGCGCGGACGAGGTCTTCGCCGGCTATCACTGGTACCCGCCCATGGCGACCTCGACCGATCCGGTCGCCGATTATGCGCGCGTCTTCTTTGATCGCGACAACGCCACGCTCCGCCGCCACCTCGCCCCGCAATGGCATACCAATCGCGACGAGGCGCTGAGCTTCGTTGCCGCGAACTTTGCCGAGGACGGTGCCGAAGAGGCCGTCGACAAGGCGCTCCGGCTCGATACCAACGTCATGCTGGTCGATGATCCGGTCAAGCGCGTCGACAATGCCACCATGGCCTGGGGGCTCGAGGCGCGCGTGCCGTTCCTCGACCACGAACTCGTCGAGCTCGCCGCCCGCATTCCCGCCCAGCACAAGCTCGCCCATGGCGGCAAGGGCGTCCTCAAGGAGGCCGCCCGCAAGGTGATCCCGAGCGAGGTGATCGACAGGAAGAAGGGCTATTTCCCCGTCCCGGCGCTCAAATATCTCGATGGCCCCTATCTCGACATGGTCCGCGATGCGCTGACGAGCCAGGCCGCCCGCGAGCGTGGGCTCTTCCAAAAGGATTATCTCGACACCCTCTTTGCCGATCCCAAGAGCCACATCACCCCGCTCCAGGGGTCCGAGCTCTGGCAGGTGGGCCTTCTCGAAATGTGGCTGCAGACCCACGGGGCCGGCAAATGAGTGACCGGGTGTCGACGCGCGGACGCCGCGAGGCGCACGCCCACCGTCTCGAGCGCATGCGGCGGCAGGGGCCGAAACCCCTCTCCACCGCCGGGCTCGGCCATGCGCCCATGACCGAACCGACCCCCAATGCCGTGCTCGATTGCGGCTGGGGGCGGCTCCTGTTCGGCCAGACCTTCCAAAGCCCCGAGGCGCTGGCCGATGCCCTGCGCGCCGAGGCCCCCGACCGCCGCGACGTCGCCTTCTACATCCGCGATCCCCATGTCGCGGTCGCCGCCGCGCCCCAGGAGATCTTCCTTGATCCCTCGCACACCTACCGGCTCGACCTCTCGACCTATCGGCCCGGCCGGCGGCGCATCAGCGGGTTTTTCGTGCGGCGCCTCTCCTCGGAAACCGATGCGACCGAGGTCAACCGCATCTATGCCGCGCGCGGCATGGTGACGGTGAAACCCGAATTCTTCTGGTCGCGCCGCGACAGCCGCGCCATCACCGTCTTCGTTGCCGAGGACGAGCGCACCGGCGCCATCATCGGCACGGCGATGGGTGTCGACCACGTCCGCGCCTTCGAGGATCCCGAACTCGGGGCCTCGCTCTGGTGCCTTGCGGTCGATCCGCAGACCGAGCATCCCGGCATCGGGGAGGCGCTCGTTCGCCGCATCGCCGAGCATTTCGCGAGCCGCGGCGCCGCGACCCTCGATCTCTCCGTGCTCCACGACAACGAGCACGCCATCGCGCTTTACGAAAAGCTCGGCTTCCGCCGCGTGCCGCTCTACACGGTCAAGCGCAAGAACCCCATCAACGAAAAGCTCTTCACCGGTCCCGCCGCCGAGTTCGACGCGCTCAACCCCTATGCGCGCCTCCTCGTCGACGAAGCCTGGCGCCGCGGCATCATGGTCGATGTGACCGACGCCGAGGGCGGCTTCTTCCGCCTCACCAATGGCGGCCGCTCCATCCTCTGCCGGGAGAGCCTCACCGAACTGACGAGCGCCGTCGCCATGTCGATCTGTGACGACAAGGCAGTCACCCGGCGCGTGGTCGAGCGCGCGGGCGTCATCGTCCCCACCCAGATCGAGGCCGGCGACCGGCAGGCGCTCGAGGCCTTCCTCGCCGAGCACGGCTCGGTCGTCGTCAAGCCCGCTCGCGGCGAGCAGGGCCGCGGCGTCGCCGTAGGCCTCACAACTCTCGAGGAAATCGACCGCGCCATCGCCACGGCCCGCGAAGTCTCCGACCGGGTGATCATCGAGGAGCAGGCCGAGGGCGAGGACCTCCGGCTGGTCATCATCAATTTCGAGCTCGTCGCCGCCGCCCTCCGCCGGCCCGCCCGCATCGTGGGCAATGGTACCGACACCATCCGCACGCTGATCGCCCGCCAGAGCCGCCGCCGCGCCGCGGCCACCGGCGGGGAGAGCACCATCCCGCTCGACGCCGAAACCGAGCGCTGCGTCGGGAAATCCGGCTTCGGCCTCGATGACGTGGCGCCGGCCGGCATCGAGATCGCCGTGCGCTCGACGGCGAACCTGCATACCGGCGGCACGCTTCACGACGTCACCGCCACCGTCCATCCCGCTCTCGTCGATGCCGCAATCCGCGCCGCCCGCGCCATCGACATCCCCGTGGTCGGTATCGACTTCATGGTGCCCGACCCGCATGGGTCCGACTATGCGTTCATCGAAGCCAACGAGCGGCCGGGCCTCGCCAATCACGAGCCCCAGCCGACCGCGGAGCGCTTCATCGACCTGCTCTTTCCCAACACCGCCGCGCGCAGCTGAACCTCAGCCCAGCGCGGCGATCAGGGCCCTGGCGGCATCGGGGTTGGCCGGCTTGAAGCCGGAGATGAAATAGACGAACACGTCGCGGGGGCCGGCTTCGGCCCCCTCCGGCGCAATCGCCTCGAACCCATCGGGCACACGGCCCTCCGCATAGGCCCGCACCCGCTCCGCCCAACGGGAAACTTCGTCCGCGTCATACCCGCCCGGCACCTCCTCGCGCGCGCCCATGATGCGCAGATAGACGAAATCGGCCGTGAGGTCGGGGATCAGCGGATAGTCGCTGTCCCCCGCCACTACCAGCCCCACCCCGTGCCGGCGCATAAGCGCGATCGCCTCGGGCACCGCGAAGCTCGGATGGCGCGCCTCCACCACATGGCGCAGCGCGATCCCCTCCACCGATTTCGGCAGCAGCTTGAGGAACGCCTCGAAATCCTCCGCGTCGAATTGCTTGGTCGCCGCCAATTGCCAGTTGATCGGCCCGAGCCGATCCTCGAGTTTCACGATCCCCCCATTGACGAACCGCTCGATCGACTCCCCTGCTTCCGCCAGCACCTTGCGATTGGTCGCATAGCGCGGGCCCTTGAGCGAAAAGACGAACCCCTCGGGCGTCTCCTCGCGCCATTTGGCAAAGCTCTCCGGCTTCTGCGACCCGTAGAACGTGCCGTTGATCTCGATGCTGGTGAGCGCCCGGCTCGCATATTCGAGCTCGCGCTTCTGCGTCAGGTCCTCGGGATAAAACCGCCCGCGCCAGGGTGCGAAGGTCCAGCCGCCCACCCCGACCCGTATCGTGCCCGCCATCGCATCCTCCTGCCATCGTCGCCCGAGCCTATCATGCCCGCCCATCGTCTCCAGCCGATTCCTGCCGCCCCGCATTGGACCCATCGCGATCATCGGCTAAAGGATCGGCAGACCGGCCCTGCGGGGCCCTTCGCCTCGGAGCCCGGAAGCTGTCCCAGTTCGCCCCATCGCCGCTCGCCGGCACCCCGCTCAACGAGCCGACCTATGTGCGCGTCAAGCGCGCCATCGTGCGCGATCTCTTCTCACGCGCCTTCAACCCCGGCACGCATCTGACCATCGAATTGCTGACCAGCCGCTACGGGGTCAGCCACATGCCCGTGCGCGAGGCGCTGCGCCAGCTCGAGGGCGAGGGCGTCGTCGCCTCCCACGCCCACAAGGGCTTCCGCATCGCGGAGATCACCACGCGCTACATCCGCAACGTCTACGACATCCGCATCGGCATCGAATCCCTGCTTGCCCGCCGGGCGGTCGAACAGGGCACCGACGCCGATGTCGAAGCCCTCGCCGCCCTCCACGCCCGCTTCCTGTCCGATCTCGACGCCCCCGACCGCCTCGCCGCCACCGAGACCAATGTGCGCTTCCATTCCGCGCTCTATGCCATTGCCGGCAATCCCGAGGCGCTCCACGCGCTCGAGGGGCGAACCCTCGTCGTGCGCACCTTCGGGTCCGATCTCTCGGGCTATCGCGATGCCGACCGCCCCCTCGTCGCCGCCGAGCACCAGGCGATCATGGACGCCCTCATCGCCCGCGATCCGGGCGCCTGCAGCGAAGCCGTCTACGCCCACGTCACCGCCGCCCGCGAGCGCCTCGTCGAACGCATGCTCGCCCAAGGCCTCGCCGCCCCCGCCTGACCTCTTCACGCCCTAGCGCATGAAGCCGAGCGGCAGGGTGAAGCTCCATTCGCTGCGCCCCGCCTCGGGCGGGATCGGGGGAAAGGGCGCCGCGCGTTGGACCGTCGCGATGGCTGCGACGTCGAGCGCGGCATTGCCCGAGCTCTGCGCGAGCCCGACGCCCAGCACCTGTCCGCCC
The DNA here is from genome assembly GCF_003994485.1 of Arsenicitalea aurantiaca. GTDB lineage: Bacteria > Pseudomonadota > Alphaproteobacteria > Rhizobiales > Devosiaceae > Arsenicitalea > Arsenicitalea aurantiaca. The sequence continues at coordinate 213,768 of NZ_RZNJ01000001.1, read as the reverse complement.
GCGCCGACCGTGAAGCGCACCTGCGCCTCCCCGGTCGCCCCCCGCGCGGCCGAGGGGTAGCGGAGCGCCCGGCGCAGCGCCGTCACGACGCGCCCCGGATAATTCGAAACCGCGGCATTGCCTGCCCCGCCCCCGCTGCCGGCCCGGGCACTCGCCGCCGTTCCCGATGCACTGCCGGTTTCGATGCCGCGCCGCGCGTCGGCCGCCGCCGCGCCCCCCGCGCCCGCCGGCGCCCTTTGCGCCGCCCGCTCGGTCGGCCGCTCGGGTGTGCGCTCCCGCGCCGGGGCAGGCTCTGCCACCCGCGCCCTCTCGCGCAGGCCTGCCGGCATGGTCCGCGGCACGGCCGCGCTATCGTCCGGGGCCTCAGCCTCGAGCACCTGGCGCTCCGGCGGATCGGCCTTGAGCACTTGGCCGGCATCCCCCTCCGCCATCAGCACGGCGAGACTGTCGGGATCGATCGGATCGGCGCTTGCAGCGTCAATGGCGGCTCGGGTCTCTGCCTCGGCCCTTACCGGCTCGGCGACCGCACGTGGCGTCGGCGCGGCAGATACCGGCTCGACCGGCAGCGCCCGATCCTCTAGCGGATCGCCTTTCGGGGTTTCGGACGCGAGCATTTCGGGCCCGCCCGCGATCACCGCATCCTCGAAGGCGCTCCCCAAAAGCGCGATCTCGCCCCCGCCGCCCCCGGCAATTTCGACGCTCGGCGCATCGGGCAGGAAGGCCGCGGCAAGCCCCGCATGGAGCCCGACCGAAACAACGAGCGCCGGAAGCCAGAGCCGCCGCCTCATCGCGCCGGCCGTTCGGTGACGAGCACGATCCCGGTGATCCCCGCCGCCCGCAGCGCCCCCAGACTATCGATCAGCGCCTCGGCCGGCAGCGCGCGGTCCGCGCCGATCCTGAGGCTTTCGCCTTCGCGGGGCTGATAGCGCGCAACAAAATCCTCCATGCGTGTCGGAACGCCTTGCCAGCTGAGCCCGCCCTCGGCGTCGATCTGGAGCGCGACGTTCGGGGGCGCCTGCGGGGCATCGGTCGAAACCGCGAGCGTCACTCCGGGCGCGCTCGGCGGCGCGATGGTTCCGGCGACCAGAAAGAAGATCAGCATCAGAAAAACGACATTGATGAGCGCGATCGCCGTTTCCTGGGGTCGGCGGGCCTCGGGCCGCGGCAGTTTCATCGCCCTCTCCTAGCGCGCCAGCGTGATCGGCAGCGCAGTCGCCCGTCGCAGCGTCTCGAGCCCGTCGACCAGCGTTTGCGTCGAGACGGCGCTGCGCGGCAGCAGCACCGCCCCTGTCGCCCCGAGCCCGGCGAGCCGCGCGAACTCGGGCGCAAGCTCTGCATCCCCGACGGTCTGCCCGTTGAGCGTCCAGCCCCCCGCCGCATCGAGCTGCACGATGATGCCCATCGCCTCGGCGCCCGCTGCCATTCCCGCACGCCCGCCCGAGACCGGAATTTCCGCATAGCGCGAGAAGGTCGAGGTCAGCATGAAAAAGAGCAGGAGGAGGAAGATGACGTCGATCAGCGAGGTCAGCGACAAGGGCCGCCGCCGCCGTCGCACCGTCTCAATGCGCATGGGCAAAATCTCCGGCGACGATCGGTGCAGTCCGCGTCCCTGCCATCCGGCCCGACCGCTCATCGGAATGGGCCGGCAGGTTCTGCCACTCGGTCACGATCGCCTCGAGCGCTACCCGTTCATTGTCCACCCGCGTTTCAAGCAGCGTCAGCACCACCGAAACCGGCATCGCGACCCCGAGCCCCACCGCCGTCGTCAAAAGCGCCACCCAGATTCCGCCCGCAAGCACCGAAGGGTCGATCGCGGCCCCCGCCCCCTGCATCGCCTGGAAGGCCTCGATCATGCCGAGCACGGTTCCGAAAAGCCCGAGCAGCGGGGAGATCTGCGCGATGGCGTCGAGCGCCCGAAACCCCTTCTGCAGCTCATGGAGCCGCCCCGTGGCGATCCGCGCCATTTCGCTCTCGACGCGCGCGGGCTCCGCGCCCTCGAGCCGCAGCGCCATGCCCTGGGCGAGCGCCGCGCCGACGCTCGACCGGTCGCGCTGCGCCGCGCCCAGCGCCTCGCCGCGCCGTCCTGCCCGCCAGAGTTCGAGCGCCTCCCGCGCCCGCCCCCAGCGGCCGACGCCCGCGCCCACAAACTGCACGAGCTTGATGAGGATGAGCGCCACCGCAATGACGGAAAGCGCGATCAGGAGCGCGACGACCGGACCGCCAAGGGCGAGGATCGCCGTCAGCTGCACGAAAAGCTCGGACCCGAAGCTGCTCATCTCAAAGCCCGAACGCAATGCCGGAACGGCTTTCGGCAACGAGACCCCCGAGGCACGCCCCCGCATCGGCCGGCCCCTCGCAGCGCTCCACGTCGTTGATCAGCACCCGCCCGATCCCCGCGCATTCGGTGCCGGCGAGGGTGAACTGCATCACCTTGGTGCGTCCGGCGTCGAGCGCGCCGAAATCGAGCACCACCATGCGCGTCACGAGCCCTTCGGGGCTAAAGAGAACCATCTCGAAGCCGGTCCGCGCGATGTCCTCGGCGAGCCCGTTATGCCCCACAAACGTCGCGCGGCACCCCGCCTCGATGGGCTCGAGCCCGTTGAGGTCGAGCGTCAACCGTCCTTCGGCGCCGATTGCCGGCCCCAGGGAGACGAGCCCGGCCATCATCACGAGCCCCAGTGCACATACGCTTCTCATCGCCGACCCATAAACATGATTATGATGATCATGTTTTAACGAGGGCCGGTCGCGCCTGTCAAACCCCCTTCTCGGGCATCGCGTTCGTACCCCCGTCCACGCTTCTGGGGCGCTGTTGCACATTCATCTTGCCCCCTGCCCGCAAATGCGCCACACCCAGACTAGATCTGGAGGAACTATGGCCGGGCCAAGTCATCGTGCGGGCGCCGTGGCGCTCAAGGCAGCAACGGCGCAGATGCGCTATGAGGAACTGCGCAATGACGGCCAGCGCTGGACGCTCGGGGATGCCGATATTTCGGGGCCCAATCTCGTGCCCGCCGTGCACAAGGCGATCCAGATCCTCGCCTTCATCAACCAGCAGCCGCGCGCGGTGACCCTCTCGGCGATCATCGAGGACACCGGGATCACCAAGAGCCATTGCTTCTCGATCCTGCGCACGCTCGTCCATCATGGCTGGCTGCACTTCAATCCCGATCTCAAGACCTATGAGCTGGGCACCGGCATCCTGCGCGACGTCTCCTCGATCACGCTGCAGGCCTCCCCGCTCTTCGTGGTCAATTCCATCGTCCAGGAGCTGCCGCTGCAGACGGGCACCTCCTGCATCCTTTCCGAGCCCCACGCCGATGGCGGCTTCGTCGTCGTCGAGAAGGCCAACGCGCCCGGCCAGCTCGAAATCTCCTACCCCGTCGGCCATCACTACCCGCGCGACACCAGCGCCCACATGAAGGCCCTGCTCGCCTGGGTTGACGCCGAGGAGGTCGAGGCCTGGCTCGCCGGATGGACGCCGGTCTCCTACACCCCCTCATCGGTCACGAGCATGCAGGGCGTGTGGCGCCAGCTCGAGCTGACGCGCGAGCGCGGCTATGCGCTCAGCGTCGACGAGTTCACCCTCGGCATCGCCGCCATCGCGCTACCGATTTTCGACAATGCCGGGCAGGTCGTCTACATCCTCGATTGCGTGGGCCTCACCCCCGACATCACCGCCCGCCAGGGCGAGGTCGCCCGCGCGCTGATCGCGGCGGTGGGGGAGATCCATCGCGCCATCGGCGGTCGCCCGCCCCAGAATTTCCCGCGCGCCGGCTCGAAGGCCTAGCCCATCAGCCAGCGCGGCAGCGCAAGCGCGACGTCCGGCACGAGGATCAGCAAGAGGATCACCGCCAGCACCGGGATGAGGAACGGGATGCAGGCGATAAAGCCCTTGAGATAGGGCATGCCCGCGAGCCGCGTCACGACGAACAGCACCATCCCGATCGGCGGCGTCATCAGCCCGATCATCACCGTCAGCACCATGATGATCCCGAACTGCACCGGATCGATCCCGAACTGGGTCACCGCCGGCATCAGGATGGGCGTCGTGATCAGGATGACGACGAGATTGTCGAGGAACATTCCGCAGATGAGCAGCAGGATGACGAGCACCGCCATCAGCTGCCAGGGCTCGCTCGCAAACCCGATCAGCAGCTGCGCGAAATCGCGCGCCACGTTTTCGTAGACGAGGATCCAGCCGAACAGCATCGAGGCCGCAATCATGATCATGATCGTCGCGGTGAGCTCGAAGGTCTCGACGAACACCTTGCCGATCCCCCTGAGGTCGAGCGTCCGGTAGAAAACCGCGCCCAGGAGCAGCGCATAGGCGCTCGCCAGCGCCGCGGCCTCGGTGGGTGTCGCGATGCCGAGCGAAATCGACCCGATGATGATCACCGGCATCAGGAGCGCCGGCACCCCGTGCAGGAACGCCCGCCCCCGCTCGCCCCAGCCCTGGCGCGGCTCGGTCGGCATGCCGCGCATGCCCGCATAGATGAAGATCGCAATATGCATGAAGAGCGCGCAAAGGAGCCCCGGCACGATCCCCGCAAGAAAGAGCCGCCCCACCGACACATTGGCCACGAACCCGTAGACGACGAGCGCGAGGCTCGGCGGGATGATGCCCGCAAGGATCGTCGTCACTGCCGTCGTGCCCACCGCAAAGCCGGTGTCGTAGCCGCGCTCGCGCATCGCGCGCAGCTGGATGGCGCCCAGCCCCGCCGCATCCGCCATCGCCGATCCGCTCATCATCGAAAAGATGAGGCTCCCATAGACGTTGACGTGCCCGAGCCCGCCCCGCCAGTGCGCCACCATGGAATTGGCGAAGTTGAAGAGCCGGTCCGTCACGTTGGAAGCGTTCATCAGCATGCCGGCGAGGATGAAAAACGGCACCGCCAGAAGCGTGAAGCTGTCGACCCCTGCCACCATGCGCTGCACCGCGACGAGCGGATTGAGCCCGTTGACGAACATGTAGAGCAGCGACGCCGCGCCGATCGCCGCGAACACCGGCGTGCCGATCAGCATGAGGATGATGAGGCTGGAAAAAAGCAGCAGCATGGGCGGGCTACGATCCCTTTCTGGCGCGGATGGCGCGTTCGAGAATGCGCACGACCCCGACCACCGAGAGCACGGCGAAGGCGGTGTAGAACCAGGCGGTCGGCAATTGCAGCGCCGGGCTGCGCGAGGTGCGCAGCGTGTTGGCGAGGCCGAAGGCGTACCAGGCGAGATAGCAGAGGAACACCAGCGTCACCCCATAGGCGAGCAGCGCCGCGGCCCGCCGCAGCCGCTCGGGCATGTAGCCGGTGTCGATCAGGATATGCGTGCGGTTCTTGAGCCCCGCCCCGATCCCGAGCGCGGTGATGAGGATGAGCCCGTAGCGGCAGAATTCCTCATACCAGGTGAGGCTGATCGAGAACCCGTAGCGCAGGACGACCCCGGCCAGCATGACGAGGAAGATCGCCAGCAGCGCGAGCGCGCCGAGGATCCGTTCCGCCTGCAGATCGGCGATGAAGGAGAGGATACGACGCGGCATCGGCGACCTCGCTCGGGCTTTCTGGGCGTGCCGCCATGCCGGGCGCTGCCGGCATGGCTTCGTGCGTGGTCGGGCAGCAATGCCCGGCGGGGCAGACCCGGACCTAGAGGTCGAGGATCGCCTGCAGCGCCTCGGGCGTTGCGCCCTGCATCTCGGCGAAGGCCGCCTGCGCGTCCTTGCTCGCCGCCTCGAAGGCGGCACGGTCGACGTCGTTGAAGGTCAGCGCACCCTGCGCCTCGAGCTCGGCCCGGAGCCCCTCCTCGAGTTCGAACAGCAGCTGGCTGCCGCGCTCGCCCCAGAATTCGGCGGCCTCGGTCAGGCATTGCTGGCCGGCCTCGTCGAGCTGCTGCATGGCCATGTCCGAGACGATGAAGAGCGTGAAATCCACCATGTGGCCGGTCAGGTTCACATAGTCCTGCACTTCGTAGAAGCGGTTGGCATAGGTCATGGAGAGCCCGTTGACCGAGCCCTCGGCCACGCCCTGCTGCAGCGCCAGATAGACCTCGTGAAGCGCGATCGGGGTCGGAGCCGCGCCCACCGCATTGGGGAAGGCCATGTAGATGGGCATGTTGGGCACGCGCACCTTGAGCCCGGCCATGTCCTCGGGGGTCTCGAGCGGACGGTTCGAGGTCACGTTGAAAAAGCCGAAAAAGCCCGAGGAGAGGATGTGCTGCCCGGTCGCCTCTTCCCAGCCGGCCCAAGCCTCCTTGAAGAGATCGCTCTGCATGTAGGCCATGGCGTGGTCGCGGTCGCGGAAGACGAAGGGCGCCGCGGCGAGCGCCAGCGGCGGATAGGCATTGGCCGCGAAGATGAAGCCGGCCAGCGTCGCATCGACGCCACCGATCATGATCTGCTCCTGCAGCTGCGCGTCGCTGCCGAGCTGGCTCGCCGGGTAGATCTCGAAGCGGTGCGCGCCCCCCGTGCAGGTCTCGAACTGCGCGGCGGCTTCCTGCGCGGCCACGTTGAACGGGTGGGTCGCCTCGAAGACGTGGCCGAGACGGAGCGTGGCGGCCTGCGCGCTGGCGCCGGTCAGCGCGACCGAGAGAGCGATGAGGGAGGCGGCGGCGGAACGGACGAACTTGGTCATATCAGGGTTCCTTGTGCTGCATAAAGAACGCGATCCTCTATTTGGAACACGCTCGGATGGGATCGTCAATGCGCTGGCTTATCCCGCAAAGGGATGGTGTTGCCGCCAGTGCTCGGCAATGTCGATGCGTCGGGTGACCCAGACGTCCTCGAGCCCCGCAATGTGGTCGAGGAAGCGTTCGAGGTCGGCGGCGCGTCCCGGGCGGCCTGCCACGCGGCAGTGAAGCCCGACGCTCATCATCTTGGGCGCGGTCTCGCCCTCGCGACGAAGGAGGTCGCAGGCCCGGATCAGATAGGTCGAGAGGTCCGGCGCCTGGAGCCCCAGACTGTTGAGATAGCGCACGTCATTGCTGTCGAGCGCATAGGGCACGATGAGGTGCGGCGTGCCGGTCTCGGTCGTCCAATAGGGCAAATCGTCCGCGAACGAGTCTGAATCATAGGTGAAGTCGCCGAGCTCCAGCAGCAGCCGCCGCGTGTTCTCGGTCATGCGCCCCGTATACCAGCCGCGCGGCGGCTCCCCGACCACTTCGGTGTGGAGCCGGATGGATTCGGCGATCTGCGCACGCTCCTCGGCCTCTGCCATGTGCGCGTAATTGATCCATTTGAACCCGTGCGAGGCGATCTCCCAGCCCGCCGCCTTCATCGCCGCGACCGCCGCCGGGTTGCGCGCGAGCGCCATCGTCACCCCGAACACGGTCACCGGCAGATTGCGCTCGGTCAGCATGCGGTGGAGCCGCCAGAAGCCGGCGCGGCTGCCATATTCATATTGGGATTCAACGCTGATGTTGCGCTTGCCCTGGAAGGGCACGGAAGGATCCTCGGTCAGCATCGCCTCGGAGGTCGCGTCGCCATGAAGGACCGAGGTCTCGCCCCCTTCCTCGTAATTGACGACGATCTGGATCGCGAGCTTGGCGTCATTGGGCCATTTGGGGTCGACCGGCGCGCCGGCATAGCCCACGAGGTCGCGCGGATAGTCTTCGGTGTAAGCCATCGGTCTCGTCTCCCCTCAATAGGCCAGCCGGTAGAGCGTCTCGGTCAGCACCTTGATGCCCTCCACGATGTCGGGGATGCTCGAGAACTCGTCCGGGGTGTGGCTGCGCCCGTCCTTCGAGCGCACGAAGATCATCGCCACCTTGGCGATCCGCGCCATCTGCTGGGTGTCGTGCCCGGCCCCGCTCGCCATGGTCATCGTCGGCACGCCGTGCTTTTCGGCAGCGGCCTTCATATGCGCGAGAATGCCGGGATCGGACATGCAGGGCGGCTGGTCGTTCAGCACCTCCCAGGAGAGCTCGAGCCCGCGCCGCGCCGCGACTTCGCGCATCAGCCCCTCATGGGCGGCATAGAGCCCCTCGACCTTTGCGGGGTCGGGATGGCGCGCATCGATCGAGAATTCGACCGTCCCCGGCACCACCGCGATGCCGTTGGGGATCGATTTCACCCGCCCCACGGTCGTTACTGCCGGACGGCCCCAGCGATGGGCCGTATCGATGACGCCCAACGCGATTTCGGCAAACCCCGCCATCGGGTCGCGCCGCATGTCCATGGGGAAGGCCCCGGCATGGTTCTGCTGGCCGTTGAGGGTGATCATATAGTGCCGGATGCCGGTGACCCCGGTGACGATCGCGACCGGCAGGCCGGCCTGTTCGAGGATCGGCCCCTGCTCGATATGGAGTTCAATGAACCCCTCGATGTCGTCGCGCTTCGCCTCGGGGATGCGCGCGGGATCGAGCCCGACGTCGCGCATGGCCTCGGCGATGGTTTCACCGCTAAAGGCGCGCACGAGTTCGGGATCCTCCGAAGTCGTCCGCCCGGTGATGGCTCGAGATCCCCACCATTGGGCGGTCGGGAAGCGGCTGTTCTCCTCCTCGCAGAGCGCCACGCATTCGATGGTGCGCCTGGGCTGGCCATAGGTTTCCTTCAGCGCCTTGAGCGCGACGATCCCCGCCAGCGCGCCCAGGATCCCGTCATAGCGACCGCCCGGGGTCTGGGAATCGATATGCGAGCCGGTGACGAACGCTTTGCCCCCCTCGCTGCCGTTGAGGCGTCCCCATACGCTGCCCACCGCGTCATGGCGCGTTTCGAGCCCGGCCTCCTCGCACCATTGCGCATACTGGCGCGTCGCCCCCACCCATTCGGGCGAATAGACCGTGCGCGATACGCCCGTGCCGCCATCCGATCCGTGCTCGGCCATCTCGATGATCAGCTTTTCGACATAAGCGGGATCGATCGTGAAGCTGCCCATGCGAACCTCCAATTGTTCTCTGTATAGAACAACAGTTCTGCATGACGAAAAGGCGCTGTCAATCCGGAATCGTGAAGGTGCCGTGGACCCAGTGCAGCGGGCACATCAGGCGCATAACGGAGATAACTGGAGTTCTCCCAGGAGAACGTTGTCTAGACGACGGCCTCGTCCGGATGCGCCAGAAGCGCGCCGACGATGCGCAGGCCCCGCTCGAGATCCGCCTCGCGCTTGGGCGCAAGAAGGCAGAGCCGCACCCCGCCGCCGCTCTCCGGCCCGACGGCACTTGCCCCCGGCGGGGTCAGCAGCACGCCCCGTTCGGCCGCCCGGCGCGCGAGGCGTTCGGCCTCCATCATCGGCAGCGCCATCCACAGATGCGGCGCCGCCGGCGGGGTTGGTGCAAAGACGTCGCCGAGGATGTCGCGCGCCATCGCAACGCGCAGCCGCGCCTCGCGCATGAGCCGCTCGGTCGCCTGGGCATGGGCGCCCAGTTCGAGGAGCGCGCAGCCGATATTGACCGCCATCGGGGAAGCCCCCCAGATTTCGGCCCGCATCTGCCGCGCGATCCCTGCCCGGAAGGCCTGCGGTGGAAACAGCACCCCGAGCCGGATCAGCGGGGTCAGGCATTTCGAGAGGCTCGAAAGGTAGAAGACCCGCTCGCCATCCATCGCTTTGTAGGTGGGCGCGCCGCTGCGCCCGTAGAACCCGTAAAGATCGTCCTCGACGATATAGGCGTCGTTGGCCGCGCAGATTTCGAGGATCGCCTGGCGCCGGGCCGCGCCCGTCTCGAAGCCGAGCGGATTGTGGCAGACGGGCGTCGTATAGACCGCGCGTGCCCCGGTGCGTTTGAGCGCCGCCTCGAGCGCGTCCGGCAGCATGCCCTCCCGGTCGACCCGCACCCCGGCCATCTCGAGCCCCAGATTGCCCGCCGCCGCGATGGCGCCCGGAAAGGTGTGGCTCTCGGTCACGATCGTGCCGGTGATCGGCTTCAGCGCACCGAACGCCAGATGGATCGCCTGCTGCCCGCCCGCGCAGAGGACGAGCGCTTCGGCTCCCGCCGGCACCCGCGTCGCGCTCAGCCAGTCCGCGACGATGCCCCGTTGCTGCTCGGTGCCGGTGAGGTCCACATACCCCCCGAACGGCATCTCGAGCGAAGCCCGCGTCGCCCGCTCCACCGCCGCCTGCATCAGCTCGGTCCGGATCACCGGCAGCGGGCAGTTGATGGTGAGGTTGACGGTCTCGGGCGCCGGCGCCTCGGCCGCCTGCACGAAGGTGCCGCGCCCCACTTCCCCCCGCACGATCCCGCGTCGGCTGAGCGAATCGATCGCCTTGGTCACCGTGCCGATCGCGACCCCGAAATGCGCCGAAATCTCCCGATGGGTCGGCAGCCGCTCGCCGGGCCCCAGCGCCCCCGCCCCGATCGCCGCCGCGATCGCATCGGCCAGCCGCTCATGAAGCGGCATTTCGCCTTCCGCGATCGCGCGCGGCAATTTCTCGAGGCTCATCGCGTCCCCGCCTCCGGCTCGGGGTAGGGCGTGCCGTCCCGATGCGTGAACACCCAGCGATCCCCCTCGCGCCGCAAGACCATCACGCCCTCCTCATTGTATCGGCCACACCGATACAATCTCCGCCATATCCGAACACACCGGCCGCCAGCGCCTGCCGTGCCGCCTGCTCCGCCGCCTCGATGCCGACATCGAAGAGCCCGCGCCCCAGGCTCACCCGGCGCACCTCGGCCCGCTCGAGTGCGTCGAGCTCGACGCCCGGGCGTCCCGCCTCCACCAGAACGCTCAGCGGCCGCCCGACCGCCCCTGCGACCATCGCGATGTCCTCGATCCGCCGCACCACATCCGCCCCCGCCCGCGCGAAGGCGGCGAGCCGCGCCGTCACCGCCTCGAGATTGCGACCGTCCGCCAGCAGCCCCTCGGCCCGCGCGGTCAGGATGAACGGGCTCCGCGCCGCGCGGATCACCTCGACGCAGGCGTGGATGCGCTCGAGCGCGTGCTGGAAGGGATAGACCGAACCATCCCCCAGCCCCGTGCCGTCCTCGATCGAGCCGCCCGCGAGCCCCATCGCCATCGCTGCGCGGATTGTGTCGGCGCAGTCGCGCGGATCCGGGCCATAGCCGTTCTCGAGATCGGCCGAAACCGGCAGCGTCGTCGCCGCCATGATCTGCCGCGCATTCTCGAGCGCCTCGACGCGCAGCACCTGCCCCGCGCCGTCCTCGCGCGCCAGCCCCCAGGCGAGCCCGGCGCTCGTCGTGCCGATCGCCCGCGCGCCGAGCCGTTCGAGCATGCGCGCGCTGCCGGCATTCCACGCATTGGCCAGCACGAAGATGCCCTCCGCATGGAGCGCCGCAAACCGCAGCACCACTCCCGCCCGCCTCTCGCTCATCTGCATGGGAACCGTCATCTCGCGCCTCCGCGCCATCGCCTGATGCAATGGCGCTATTGTATCGCGCTTGTATCGGATGACAATCCCATTGTCTTCATCCAGACGTCAGCCCTCGGCGATGAGCCTCTGCAGCTTGCCCACCGCCGTATCGGCACTTTCGAGATAGGCGATGGTGCCGAAGAAATCCCCGTCCGGGCCGATCAGCAGCACCGATGCGGTGTGATCGACATTGTAGCCGCCGCCCTCGAGTTCGACGCGCTGTGCAAGAATGCCCCAGGCCTCCACCACCTTTGCCACCTCTTCGGGCGTCCCGGTCAGTCCGGTCACCCGGTCGTTCCAGCTGATGTAGTTGGCGATCACCTCGGGGGTGTCGCGCTCGGGATCGACGGTGACGAAATAGGCGTCCACCGCCTCGGCGTCCGCGCCCAGCCGCTCATACCAGCCCGCCATGTCCGCAAGCGTCGTGGGGCACACATCGGGGCAATGGGTGAACCCGAAAAACACCATGGCCGGCCGCCCCATCATGTCCTCGCGGGTGAAGGGCTGGCCGGTATGGTCGACAAGCGTGTATTCGCCCGCGCCATAGGGCGCCCCGCTCGCGGTCGCGCGCGGCTGGGGCGCCTGGGTCTGGGTATAATAGATCCAGCCGGCCCCGAGCGCGGCCACCGCCACCAGCGCCCAGAGGATCGTGCGCGTCATGCGCAATGCAGAAGAAGTCATCGCAAATATCTCCTAGTGAGCGTGATGGCCGTGGTCCGCACCCGGCGCCGTCCGCGCACCCGGCGCGGCAACCGCGAGGTCGATTTCAACCGTTCCGGCGCGTTCGAATTCGAGCGTTACCGTCACCGGCACCCCCTCGACGATCGGCGCGCTGAGCTGCATCAGCATCAGATGATACCCGCCCGGCTCCAGCGTCACCGTCTCACCGGCGGGAATGACGAGGCCCTCGGGCAGCTCGCGCATGGTCATCACGTCATTGGTCACGGCCATTTCGTGAATTTCGAGGGCCCCGGCGATCGCCGTCGACCCGCCGATCAGCCGGTCGTCCGCATCGCCCCTGTTGGCGATGACCAGATACCCCCCGCCGACCGGCGCATTGGGCGGCGTCGCGCGGGTGAAGGCCCCCGAGATTTCGAGGTCCCCTGCGATGACGACATCCCTTGCACTATCGGCAGCGTGCGCGGCATCGTGGGCGCCGTCATGGGCATGCGCCGCGTCCTGGGCCAGCGCCGGCTGTCCCGCGAGAAGCGCGAAAACAAGAAGGCTCGTGAGCGTGGTTTTCATCTCTGTCTCTCTTTCCTTGAAGTTCAGGGCAATGTGAAGCTGTCGCCGAGCCGCACCATCTGAAAGCGGCTGAGGCGGATTTCGAGGTCGATCTGCCAGGCGCCGGCGAGCGGCAGGGTCACTCCCTCCGCGCGCCAGTATCCGTCCTCGCCGAGGCTCGTCGGCACGCGGGTCGGTTCGATCCCGCGCTCGGGCGCCGAAACGAGGATTTCGACCGATTGCGGGCTGACCGCGGCAAAATCCCCATCCATCAGATAAACCGCGATCGCGTTCGGCCCGGGGCGCGCGGGCGTGATCTCGAGATCGGCCATCAGCGCCTCGGTGTGGATGTGCATCGCAATGGGGAGGGCGGCAGCCTCCGCAAGCGCGCGCGGCGGAGGGGTGAACCGCCAGCCCGCGACCAAAAGGAGCACGAGCGCCATGAGCGCGATCTCGGCGAGAATGCTTTTTCCCATTGCCCGCCGTGCGCGGCGATCGCCCTCCAGCGCCCGCCCGGTCAGCACCAGCCGGTTATAAAGCGCGAGCCCGAAGACGATGGCGAGGAGGACGAGCTTGGCGAGGAGGATGAAGCCATAGCCCGAGACCCAGCTCGAGACGTCCTGCCCCAGTTGCACGACCCCGAGCACCACGCCGGAAATGAGGATCGCCCCCACCGGATAGGGAATGAACCGCGAGAACCGGGAGAGGAGCGCCCCGCCCTCGCTCCGCCCTTCGGCGAGCGCCCCCCGCAGCGGCAGAAGCGCGCCCGCCCAGAGCACGATCCCCAGAATATGGAAAAAGACGGCCGGTCGCGTCAGCCCCTGCGGATCGGCCGCGCTCGCATGGCCTGAACGCGCGAGCGCGAGACCCGCAAGCAGCAGCGCCGATCCGGCGAGGATCGATGCGCCACGCCCGGCGCCGCGCCCGAACCCGATAATCCCAAGCGCAAAGGCTGCCATCAGGATCAGCGCCGTCCAGCCATAGCTCGTCGCCATGCCGGTCGCCCAGCTTGCGGGCGAAATGAGATCGGGCATCCGGCCCCCGAGCGCATCGACGCCCTGGAGCCCGAGGCTCAGCGGCGCGAGCACGAGCCCCCCGACCATCATCGCGAAAACGAGCCTCCGGGGCCCGGCCTCGCCCTGGGCAAAGACGACGGCATAGACTGCCGAACCGAGCCCGAAGAGCAGCACGCCATAGAGCAGTGCCTTTGCGCCCCAGAGGAGCGCGCCAATAGCGGGGTCCACCACGACCGCTCCGCTGGCAGCGCCCGTCACTATACCGATGGAAAAGACATTGGCCCCGCCCACCGGGTGCCCGTCCGCCGAGACGACCCGCCAGCTCAGGACATGGGTGCCTTCCCCCAGATCCGCCGGCAAGGGGATGGCGAGCGTGCTTCCGCCGAGCCCCTCGGCCACGATCGGCAGGCTTTCGCCATCGGGCGTGATCAGCGTTGCGGTCAGGAGGCTGACGGGCTCGTTGAACCCGAGCGTAACCGCTTCGGGCGCCGCCTCGACCATGGCATTTTCCATGGGCGTGCTCGAAAGCAGCACTGCATGAGCGAGGGCCTGCGGCGCGCCGAGGATCAGCGTCAGCAGCAGCATGGCGAGCGCGCGCATGGGCGCCTGCAGGGGTCGGGTCATCTCGATGGTCCGCGTTCGGGGTGACGGGAATGCCGGCGCGCCTTCGCGCACCGGCATGGTGTCGTCAGTGCCCCGCAGGACCCTCGATCAGCGTCACCTTGGGCGCGGGATAAGCGGCGCCCGGCTCTCCGCTCGTATCGATCCAGGCTTCCTCGCCATTGGCGCATTCCTGGATCGCGGGGAAGTAGAACACGCCGGGCTCGAGCGAGTCCGCAAACGTGCCGCGGAAGACGAACTCGTCATACCATTCATTGGGCAGATTGCCGCCCGACCAGACGATCTCGACGACACCCTCGGTCACCTCGGTGCCGTGGTTGAGATAGGTGTTCTCATAGCTCCCTGTGACGGTTTCGAGGTCCCAGCCGGCCTTGGGCATCGGCTTGACCGCGAAGAACCCCTCGGGGATCTGGATGCGGACCACATTGGTCGCTTCGGTGCCGCAGCCATGGGGCACGCGCAGCACCGCCTTGAAGCCCGACCCGATGCGGGCCTCCTGGACTTCGAGCGTGGCGTGGGCAAGGCCCGGAACGGTGAGGGCGGACAGGGTGAGGGCCGCAAGGCCAAGACGGCAGAAAGCGCGGATCATCTTTGATCTCCAGTAGCAATAGGTCTTGAAAACCGCGCACGACATCCGTGCGCGAGGGATCAGACCGCTACTGGTGGAGCGCGTGGCTCGATCGTATGGAACAAGGCCGCAGGCGGCGGCGCGCGCGTGTCGGGCGTGAAGTAGACCGCGAGCGACACCACCGGCACGAAAACCTGCTGGGGCACCGGATCGACGAGCGCGAGCTGGAATTTGCCGACCGCCGTGACCGGGCAGTTGACTGCCGTCGGCGTCTGGTCCTCGGACCCGGCCTCGTTGATCGCCGTACAGACCGACCAGGCCCCGATGGTTTCGTAGCCGAGCGCGGCAAAGTCCCGCTGCGAGGCCGCGGCCTGGTGGAGCGGCACGAGCAGGGTGAGGAGATAGACCGCAAGCACGGCGAAAGCCGTCCCGATCTCCCGCGCCACCGATTTGCGTGCCAAAGGCGCCATGGGCCCTCCTGACCTCCGCATAGCAGCGCGCCCCGCTTCGCCACAAGGCACAATTTGCCGCAACCGGTGGCCTCATGTGCAGCTACGCGCAGATGCGTGCGGAACGCGGCGGCGCCTCCCGGCATTGCACGCTATGCACCCCGCCCCCGAGGCCCGCCACAGAGGTCCCCATGCACGTCACCCTTTCCGTCAACGGCACAGAGCATGCGCTCGACATCGATCCGCGCACCACGCTCCTCGATGCGCTGCGCGACCATCTCGATCTCACCGGCACCAAGAAGGGCTGCGATCACGGCCAGTGCGGGGCCTGCACCATCCTGCTCGACGGAAAGCGCATCAATTCATGCCTCACCCTCGCGGTCATGCATGAGGGCGATGCCATCACCACGGTCGAAGGGCTTAGCACGCCGGACGCCCTCTCCCCGCTTCAGGCCGCCTTCGTCGCCCATGACGGCTATCAGTGCGGCTATTGCACCCCCGGCCAGATCTGTTCGGCCACCGGCATGCTCGAGGAGATCGCAGCGGGCTGGCCGAGCCACGTCACCGACGATCTCGAGGCCGACCCCGCCCTCACCCGCGAGGAGATTTCCGAACGCATGAGCGGCAATCTCTGCCGCTGCTCGGCCTATCCCAATATCGTCGATGCCATCGCCGAAGTCGGGGGTGCCGCAAAATGAGGGCCTTCGATTACCAGCGCCCCGAAAGCGCAGAGGCCGCGACGCGGGCACAATCGGGCGCCGAGGCGCGCTTCATCGCCGGGGGCACCAATCTTCTCGATCTCATGAAGCTCGAGATCGAGACCCCCCGAACCCTCATCGACATCTCGCGCCTGCCGCTCGACGGGATCGCCCCGACCGAAGCGGGGGGCTTCAGCATCGGCGCCCTTGTCACCAATGCCGCGCTCGCCGCAGATCCTTCCGTGCGCCGGCTCTATCCGGTTCTCTCCCGCGCGCTCCTTGCCGGCGCCTCGGGCCAATTGCGCAACAAGGCGACGACCGGCGGCAACCTCCTCCAGCGCACCCGCTGCTATTATTTCTACAACCCCGCCACCCCCTGCAACAAGCGCGAGCCCGGCTCGGGCTGCAGCGCCATTGGCGGTCACACCCGCATCCACGCCATCCTCGGCACGAGCCCCCACTGCATCGCCACCCACCCCTCGGACATGGCCGTCGCCATGATGGCGCTCGAGGCCGAAGTCGAAATCCTCGGGCCCGACGGGCAGACCCGCACCATACCGCTCGCCGATCTCTATCGCCTCCCCGGGGACACCCCGCACATCGAGACGAGCCTTGCCCCCGGCGACCTCATCACGGCCGTCATCCTGCCCCCACCCCCACCGGGCCGGCAGCTCTACCGCAAGGTCCGCGACCGCGCCTCCTACGCCTTCGCGCTCGTCTCGGTCGCCGCCATCATCGCGATGGAGAACGGCCGGATCAGCGCTGCCCGCCTCGCCTTCGGCGGCCTCGCCCCCATGCCCTGGCGCGACCGCGAGGTCGAGGCGCTTCTCATCGGGGAAGCGCCCTCGCCCGCCCTTTTTGCGGCCGCCGCCGACCGTCTGCTCGCCACCGCGCGAACCGAGGACGGCAACGCCTTCAAATCCCCCCTCGCCCGCCGCACCCTTGCGAGCGTCCTTGCCACCGCCTGCGCCGGGAACAGCTGAGATGAACATTACCTTCAAGATGGATGAGCCGGTCGGCTCGAGCCTCCTCGATCACACCCGCCAGAACGTCATCTCCCGCCCCATCGACCGCATCGAGGGCCCGCTCAAGGTCGCCGGCCGCGCCCGCTACAGCGCCGAGTTCAAATTCCCCGGCATGGTGCACGGCGTCCTCGTCGGCTCGACCATCCCGGCCGGCACCATCACCGGGATAAACGAGACCCGCGCCCGCGCTCTCCCCGGCGTCCTTGCCGTCGTCACCGACTACGAGACCTTCCTGCGCAATCCCGGCCAGGGCCTTGAGACCGAAGCCCCCGCCCAGGGCGTCCGCGAGATCGCCTATTTCGGCCAGCCCGTCGCCCTCGTCGTCGCCGAAACCTTCGAGGCCGCCCGCAACGCCGCCGGCGCCCTCGACATCGCCTACGCCCCCGCCGAGGCCCGGCTCGATTTCCGCGCGCTCCAGTCGGAGGCGAGGCCCAAGGAAAGCTCGCAGAAATCCCAGGGCGATCTCGACCGCGCCATGATGGACGCCGCCGCGAGCATCGACGCGGTCTGGACCACGCCCTCCCAGAACAGCGCCGCCATGGAGCCCCATGCCAGCACCGCGCTCTGGGAGGGGGACACCCTCATCGTCTACGGCGCCTACCAGATGCTCTCGAGCGACCGCCAGCAGCTCGCCGACGCCCTCGGGCTCGCGCCCGACAAGGTGCGCATCATCGCTCACTATGTCGGGGGCGGCTTCGGGGCCAAGCTCGGCATCAGCCAGGAGAGTGTCGCGGCCGCCCTCGCCGCCCGCGCCCTCAACCGCCCGGTGCAGGTGGTGATGACCCGCCAGCAGGTCTTCGAAGCCACCGTCCGGCGCTCCGAGACCATCCAGCGCGTCCGCCTCGCCGCCGGCGCCGATGGCCGGCTTACCGGCATCGGCCACGAGACCATCACCGCCAACCTGCCCGACGAGGATTTCTCCGAGCCCGCGAGCGCCTCCACCCAGTTCCTCTATGGCGGAGAGGCGCGCCGCTTCGGCAATTCCATCGTCACGCTCAACCAGGTGCTGTCGGCCTCCATGCGCGCGCCGGGCGAAGCGGTCGGCATGCTCGCGCTCGAAGGCGCCATGGACGAGCTCGCCGAGGCCCTCGACATCGATCCGGTCGAACTGCGCAAGCGCAATCTGCCCCCGCGCCACCCCATGGACGACTTGCCCTTTTCGAGCCGCTCGCTCGCCGAATGCCTCGATCACGGCGCGAGCGCCTTCGGCTGGGCGGACCGCAATCCCCGCCCCGCAAACAGGCGCGAGGGCGAATGGTGGATCGGCCAGGGCATGGCCGCCGCAGCCCGCTCGAACATGCTCATCACCTCGAGCGCACGGGTCACCCTCGGCACCGATAGCCGCGCGCTCATCGAAACCGACATGACCGATATCGGCACGGGCACCTATACCATCCTCGCCCAGATCGCCGCCGAAATGCTGGGCCTTCCCGTCGAGGCCATCGATGTTCATCTGGGCGATACGGCCTTCCCCGCCGCAGCCGGCTCGGGCGGCAGCTTCGGGGCGGCGAGCGCGGGCACATCGGTCTATCTCGCCTGCAAGCGCCTGCGCGAAACGCTCGCCGAGCGCATCGGCGCGACCCCAGAGGAGCTGGTCCTTTCCGAGGGCATGGCCCGACGCGGCAATGCTGCCAAGCCCTTCAGCGAGCTTGTCACCGAACCGCTCGTCGCTACCGCGACCGTCGAGCCGGGCAAGACCGAGGAGAACTTCGTCCAGGCCGCCTTCGGCGCGCATTTCGCCGAGGTCGGCGTTCACGTCCACACCGGCGAGATCCGCGTCCGGCGCATGCACGGCACTTTTGCGGCCGGCCGCATCCTCAACGAAAAGACCGCCCGCTCCCAATGCATCGGCGGCATGGTCTTCGGCATCGGCACGGCCCTTACAGAAGAACTGGTCCACGACACCCGGCTCGGAACCATCGTCAATCACGACCTTGCCGAATATCATCTGCCCGTCCATGCCGACGTGCCGCGCATCGATGTCGTCTTTCTCGAGGAGCGCGACCACGCCGCAAATCCGCTCCTCGCCAAGGGCATCGGCGAGCTCGGCATTTCAGGCGCCGGCGCGGCCATCGCCAATGCCGTCTACAATGCCTGCGGGATGCGCGTGCGCGATTTCCCCCTAACCCTCGACAAGCTGATCGCGCACCTGCCCGATCCCGACGCCGTCCAACCCTGATCGTCCGCGGGGGGAGCGCTTGGCGGCCCCCCCGGCCTCTACTACGGGCGCGCTTGGCGCCCCCCTCGTCCTTGGTACGGGTGCGACCCGAGCGCAGAAACCCTCTTTTCAAAAGGCGGAAATCCTATAGGATATAGCGATTGAAACCGAGCAGCGCGGCCAGCGCGCGCGCCACAAGCGGCATTTGAGGAGAGATCATGTTCGGAGCCCTGCGACTTCCGGCAACCATAGTCTTTGGCAAGGGACAGCGGCGCGCCGCCGGCAAGGCCGCCGCCCGCTTCGGCAGCAAGGCGCTGGTCTGCACCGATGCCCGGCTCGCCGGCACGCCCGAATTCGCCGAGCTCCTCGCCGACCTCGAGGCGCATGGCGTTTCGGCCACGGTCTATGATCGCACCATTGCCGATCTGCCGCTCGACTGCATCGACGATGCGGTCAAGTCAGCCGAGGGTCTCTCGCCCGATCTCGTCATCGGCATCGGCGGGGGCAGCTGCATGGATCTCGCCAAGGTCGTAGCCATCATGCTCACCCATGGCGGTTCCGTCAGCGACTATTATGGCGAGTTCGCCGTGCCGGGCCCCGTCATGCCCTTGATCGCCATCCCGACGACTTCGGGCACCGGTTCGGAGGTCACCCCCGTCGCCGTGGTCATGGATGAGGGGCGCGGCGCCAAGGTCGGCATCGCCAGCCCCCACATCATCCCGGCCATGGCCATCTGCGATCCCGAGCTCACCGTCACCTGCCCGGTGCGGCTCACCGCCTGCTCGGGCGCCGATGCGCTGGCGCATGCGGTCGAAGCCTTCACCAGCCGCCCGCGCGAAGCCGATCCGCTCCTCACCGAAACCCAGGTCTTCATCGGCAAGAATCTGCTTTCGGATCATTTTGCAAAGCTCGCCGTTCGCCAGGTCTTCACCCATCTGGCGCGCGCCACCAGCACCGGCTCCGATCTCGAGGCGCGCGAAGGCATGATGCTCGCTTCGCTTGCCGCCGGCTGCGCCTTCGGCACCGCCGGCACGGCGGCCGCCCATGCGCTCCAATACCCCGTGGGCAATCTCACCCACACCGCCCATGGCGATGGCGTCGGCGCGCTCCTGCCCTATGTCATGCAGTTCAACCGCTCCGCGGCCGAAGCGCCTCTCGCCGAGCTTGCCCGTGAACTGGGCCTCGGGGATCCCGGCATGGCCGACGAGCACCTCAGCCAGCTCTTCATCGATGCGGTTGGCGAGCTCTTTGCCGAAGTGGGCGTGCCCGTCTCGCTCGCCGATCTGGGGCTTGCCCCCGGCCATGAAAAGGAAATCGCCGAAGGCGCGCTCAAGGCCGAGCGCCTCGTGCGCAACAATCCCCGTCCGCTCGATCTTGCCGGCATGCTCGCCATCACCGAAGCGGCGCAGGCGGGGGACCGCACCCGGCTCCTCCAGTCCTGAAATCCGGCGCAAGCGCGCCAGGCCCCTCAATGACAGGTGCAACAATGACAGAAAATACCAGCTACAGCGTCTCCGGCTTTTCGGGCGAAGGCGGTTTCCCCATTCCCACCGGCCTGCTGATCGGGGCGGAGTGGCGTGAGGGCCGCGAAGGCAACCGCATCGACGTCCTCAATCCCTCGACGGGCGAGACCTTGACCACCATCGCCGATGGCACGGTCGAGGACGGCATCGCAGCGGTCGACGCCGCCTCGGCCGCCGCCGCCGAGTGGGCTGCGACACCCCCGCGCAAGCGCGCCACGATCCTGCTTGCCTGCTACGAAGCCATGGTCGAGCGGGCCGATTGGCTCGCCTATCTGATCTCGCTCGAAAACGGCAAGGCCCTGCCCGATGCCCGCTCCGAAGTGATGTATGCGGCCGAATTCTTCCGCTGGTACGCCGAAGAAGCGGTGCGCATCAATGGCGAGCTCGCCATGGCGCCCGCCGGGGGCAACCGCATCATGGTGCAATACCAGCCGATCGGCGTCTCGCTCCTCATCACCCCGTGGAACTTCCCCGCGGCCATGGCGACCCGCAAGATCGCCCCGGCGCTCGCGGCCGGCTGCACCTGCATCCTGAAGCCCGCCACCGAAACCCCGCTCACCGCGCTCGCCATCGGCGAGATCCTGCGCAATGCCGGCGTGCCCGATGGCGTCGTCAACATCATCAACACCCGCAAGGCCGGGCCGGTCTGCAGCGCCATCCTGCACGATCCGCGCGTGCGCAAGCTCTCCTTCACCGGCTCGACCCCCGTCGGGCGCACCCTCCTCAAGGAAGCCGCCGACAGCATCATCAGCTGCTCGATGGAGCTTGGTGGCAACGCCCCCTTCATCGTCTTCGATGATGCCGATCTCGATGCGGCCATCGAAGGCGCCATGGTCGCCAAGATGCGCAATGGCGGCGAGGCCTGCACCGCGGCCAACCGCTTCTACGTCCAGGAAGGCATCCACGACGCTTTCGTCGAAAAGCTCGCCGCCCGCATGGGCGCGCTCAAGCTCGGCGCCGGCACCGATCCGGCCACCCAGTGCGGCGCGATGATCAATCCCAAGGCCGTCGAGAAGATCCAGTCGCTCGTCGATGATGCGGTCGCAAAGGGCGCGTCGATCGTGCTCGGGGGCAAGCCGGGCGAAGGCCCGGGCTTCTACTACCCGCCCTCGGTCGTCACCGGAATTCCCGATGGCGCCGAGATCCTCAGCGACGAGATCTTCGGCCCGGTCGCTGCGATCCGCACCTTCTCGGACCAGGAGCAGGCGATCGCCATGGCCAACGATACCGAATATGGGCTTGCCGCCTATGTCTACACCGCCGATCTGCGGCGCGGGCTCCAGGTCTCCGAGCGTCTCGAATACGGCATGGTCGCGCTCAACCGCGGTCTCGTCTCCGATCCGGCCGCGCCCTTTGGCGGGGTCAAGCAGAGCGGGCTCGGCCGCGAGGGGTCCCATCACGGGCTCATCGAGTTCACCGAAGCCAAGTACATCGCCGTCACCTGGTAAGCGGTATGGGGGGAGGAGCGGGCCATGCCGACGCGCGCTGAAATCGAAGAGGCCGGCATGGCCGCCCTTCTCGGCGCGGGCGTCCCGCTCCCCCACGCACGACGTCAGCTCGACCTCCTTCTCGAGGCCGAGCTGCGCGGCCTCCCCTCCCACGGGCTCCTGCGCCTGCCCCGCGTCATCGAGCGGATCGCCAATGGCGTCACCGATCCGCACACGAGCGGCGAAGCCCATTGGCGCGGCGCCGCCTTCCTCGAGGTCGAGGGTCGGCAGGGCCTCGGCCCGGTCGTTGCCATGGCCGCGCTCGATGCGATCTCCGGGCGCGTCGCCGAGACCGGCATTGCGGTCGCCGCCATCCGCAATTGTGATCATCTGGGCATGCTCGCCTTTTACGCCGAGCAGGTCGCAGCCTCGGGCCGCATCCTCATCGCCCTCACCATCAGCGAAGCGCTCGTGCACCCCTGGGGCGGGCGCTCCGCAATGCTCGGCACCAATCCCATCGCCATTGGCGTTCCCGCCCATCCCGATCCTTTCGTCTTCGACATGGCGACCAGCATCGTCGCCATGGGCCGCATCCATGATCACGCCGCGCGCGGCGAGCCCATTCCCGAGGGCTGGGCGCTCGACGCGGAGGGCAATCCCACCACCGACGCCGCCCGCGCCCGTGACGGCGCCCTCGCCCCCTTCGGCGGCCCCAAGGGCTATGCGCTCGGGCTCGCCTTCGAGGTCCTCGTGGGCAGCCTCACCGCCTGCGCGCTCGGTCCCGCCGTCAAAGGCACGCTCGACTCTACCGCTCCCTGCAACAAGGGGGATATCTTCATCGTCCTCGAGCCGGCGACCGGCGCCGCATCCGCGATCTCGGCCTTCCTCGAAGAAGTCCGGCAGAGCCCGCCCGCCGATCCGGATCGCCCCGTACGTGTTCCCGGCGATCGTGCAAACCAGACCCACGCCATGCGACAGCAGGGTGACATTCCCCTGCCCGACGCAGTCTGGCAGCCGATTTTGCGCCTTGCCGGCAAGTCGAAAGTGTAAGTTTTGCAAGATGCGTCAAATTTGATGCTCGAAACATGTTGTTCCGCATCAGTCGATCCTATATTTTATAGTGAATTTCGATCGGTGACCCCATGCCCTCCATGCCCAGCGAGCCCTTTTCGTTTGCGCGCCTCATCGCGCTGAACGAGCAACGCCCCACCTACCCTAAGTCCCTGGTGGAACTGGCCTATGAGCAATTGCTCGGCATGCTGGTGACCATGAAGATCCAGCCGGGCGCCCATATCGGCATCGAGGCCCTGGCCCGCGAGCTGCAGATCTCGCCAACCCCGATTCGCGAGGCGCTGACGCTGCTCGAAGCGCAGAAACTCGCCCACAAGATCCCCAATGTCGGCTTCCGCGCGGCCCCTCTCCTGTCCTCGGTCGACGTCGATTCTCTCTTTGAAATCCGTATGTTACTCGAGCCGGCAATGGCCGCTCTGGCCGCCGAGAGGGCGAGCCCCGAGATGCTGGAGCGCCTCGCCGTCCTCGCCCGCGAGCTTGAAACCGCAGCCGAGGAAACCGACCTCGCCTACGCCAACTACGCCGAAGGCGACGCCAAGCTCCACCACCTCATCGCCACCGCCAGCGGCAATCGCTTCATCGCCGAAACGATCGAAGGCCTTCACGTCCACCTCCACATTTTCCGCTTTCTTTTCAACACCAACGCCCCCCAGCAGGCCGTCTCCGAGCACGGCCAGCTGATCGAAGCGCTGCTCCGCCGCGACGGGCCAGCCGCCGAAACCGCCATGCGCGAACACCTCCTCGCCTCCCGCCAGCGCATCGACAGCGTCATCGAGGAACGCCTCGCCGCCGTCGCAAAAGCCGAGGCTGCACAGGCCGGAAAGGCCGGTGGCCGCTCGGGTCGCGGCCGTCCGCGCAAGCCGCGCGCGGCCTCCTGAGCCGCCGACCCAACCACGCCGAAAGAAGTCGCCACTCCGGTTGACTCCCCAAACGCGCCTTGGTAGATCATATAGGATATAGCGTTTTGAGACGCGGTGACCGGCTCGTGCCGCCAAGCAAGGCTGCTCGGCGCCACGGTCGCTACGCATAGGGAGGACGATCATGGCATTGCCGCTCGAAGGCATCCGCGTGCTGGACATTTCTCAGGTCATGGCCGGGCCGTTCTGCTGCATGCTGCTGGCCGATATGGGGGCCGACGTTATCAAGATCGAGCCGCCCGAGACCGGGGATTCCACCAGGCATTCCATGGGCTTCCGCCTCAAGGGCAGCGACAGCCCCGGCTTCCTCGCGCTCAACCGCAACAAGCGCAGCATCACGCTCGACCTCAAGTCCGAGGAAGGGCGCGAGACGCTCTACGCCCTCGTCAAGACGGCCGACGTGCTCGTCGAGAATGCGCGTCCCGGCGTCTCCGGCCGCCTCGGCATGGACTACCAGACCCTCCGCGCCATCAATCCCCGGCTCGTCTACGCGAGCATTTCGGGCTTCGGCCAGACCGGCCCCTGGTCGCAGCGCCCCGGCTTCGACCTGATCGCGCAGGCCGTCTCGGGCATTCTGAGCTCGAACGGCTTCCCCGATATGGAGCCGGCCAAGAATTCCATCGCCGTCGCCGATCTCGGTGCCGGCATGTTCGCCTGCTATGCCATCCTGAGCGCCATCATCGGCCGGCAGACTTCGGGCGAAGGCCAGTATATCGACGCCTCGCTCTTTGAAGCCGCGCTCGCGCTCTCGATCTGGGAAACCACCGAACTCTGGGGCACCGGCAAATCTCCGGTTCCGATCGGCTCGGCCAACCGCATGTCGGCGCCCTACCAGGCCGTCGCCGCCTCGGATGGCTGGTTCGTCATCGGCGCCGCCAATCAGGGCCTCTGGCTCAAGCTCATCAAGGTCATGGGCGTCGAGCACCTGCAGGAGGACGAGCGGTTCTCGACCAATGCCGCTCGCGTCGTCAACCGCGTTGAGCTGATCGACACCCTCGCCCCGGCCTTCGCAAGCCGGACCAAGGCCGAATGGATCGAAGCCCTGCAGGAGGCCGGCATCCCGGTCGCCGACATCCTCGACTATGAGGGTGCCGTGCAGTCCGAGCAGGCCATCGCTCGCGAGATGGTGCAGATGGTCCCCCATCCGGTTGAAGGGGAGTTCCGTGCGCTCGGTTTCCCGGTCAAAATGAGCGGCACGCCCCAGCAGATCCGCATGCCGCCCCCGCTGCTCAACGAGCACGCCGACGAGATCATGGCCGAACTCGCGGCCAAGGGGCTCATCGCACCCGCGAAGGGAGCCGCCGAGTGAGCGCGCCAAGCACCACGCTCGAAATAGCGGGCAATGTTGCCCACATCCGTTTCGACAACCCGGCCGCCTACAATGCGTTGACGGGCCAGATGTGGCGCGAAATGCGCGACCACGCGCGGGCCATAGCGGCGGATCCGAGCATTCGCGTCGTCACCTTCCGGGGCGTCGGCGGCAAGGCCTTCGTGTCCGGCACAGATATCTCGGGCTTCGCCAAGTTCACCGACGGCAGCGACGGCATCGCATACGAACACGGCATCGATGACTGCATGGCGGCCGTCGACGAACTGCCGGTCACGAGCATTGCGATCATCGATGGCTGGGCGGTCGGCGGTGGGCTCAACATTGCGGCCGCCTGCGATTTCCGCATCGCGACCAAGGACGCCCGCTTCGGCTCGCCCATCGGGCGCACGCTGGGCAATTGCCTTTCGCCCATGAGCCTTCAACGCATCGGCGGCGCGGTCGGCGTGCCGGTCGCCAAGCGCATGGTGCTGCTCGGGGAGATCATCGGGGCCGAGGAACTCCACAAATCCGGCTTCCTGCTCGATGCGGTGGAGCGGGACGCCCTCGACGAGCGGGTCGCCGAGATCTGCGTGCGTGCGGCAGAGAACGCCCCGCTCACAACCCGCGCGACCAAGGAAATGCTTCGCCGCATGAGCCTCGAAAACCTGCCTGAAGCCGATGACATCGTCTCGCAGGTCTATGGGAGCGAAGACTTCAGGCGCGGCGTCGAGATTTTTCTCTCGCGCACCAAGGCGCTGCCGGAGTGGCAGGGGCGCTGAACACGACGGGCGCGACACACAGGTCGCGCATGCAAGAACGCCGGGCACAAGCCCGCTGAATGGGAGGCACGAATATGGAAAAGACGAGCCAGCGGATCGGCTTCATCGGCGTTGGCCTCATGGGCGAGGCCATGGTGCGCCACCTGCTCGACCTGGGCCATGAAGTCCGGGTCTGGAACCTCGAGCCCGAACGCCTCGAGACCGTCGTTCCTCATGGCGCGATCGCGATGGAAACGCCCGCCGCCGTCGCCGCCCAGAGCGATATCGTCATGCTCTGCGTGCTCAACATGGCCGCGGTCGAACGCTGCATTTTCGCCGAGGACGGGGTTGCAGCGGCGGGCAAGGGTCCCTCCGTGATCGTCGATTTTTCGACCGCCGATCCGGAGGGCACGCGCCAGGCGGCGGCCCGGCTCAGGGAGATGACCGGCGCCGGCTGGATCGACGCCCCGGTCTCGGGCGGCCCGCAGCTCGCCCGCACCGGCAAGATGACCGTCATGGCGGGCGGCGACGAAGCCGATTTCGCCGGCGTTAAGCCCGTGCTGGAGACCATGGCCGGCAATCTGACCCTCATGGGCCCGGTCGGGGCGGGCCAGACCACCAAGATCCTGAACCAGGCGATCGTCGGTACCGGCTATGTCGTCATGGCCGAGGCGCTGATGCTGGCGGAGGCCGCCGGTATCGATGCCGCGCGCCTTCCCCAATGCCTTGCAGGCGGCCACGCCGACAGCAGCCTGCTGCAGCGCCTCTACCCGCAAATGCAGCAGCGCGCTTTCGAGCCACCCTCGAGCTACGCCCGCCAGTTGCTCAAGGACCTGAAGGCAGTCTCGGAGTTCTCCCGGGGCCTCGGGCTCGACCTTAAGGTCATCGAGCAGGGCGTGCAGCGCTACAAGGACTATGTCGCACTCGGCCACGAAATGAGCGATTCCGCTGCGATCGTGAAGCTCTATGAGCACGACGCCGCCGAACGCGATCGCTCGGGCCGCTGAATGCGCAGCCGGCGGCACGATCGCCCGGAGATGGTGAGACGATGAGCGCGCGAGCCCGTCCGCGCGCGGTCATCGATGCGCATCACCACATCTGGGATCTGGACAACGACCTCCCCTGGCTGAAGACGGAGCGCATTCCGTTTCGCTATGGCGACTACTCGGCAATCTGCCGCAACTACATGCCCATGGACTATCGGCGGGATACGGCCGCATGGCCACTTGCCGGTTCGGTCTATGTCGAAGCCGAATGGAACCGTACCAAGGCAGCCGATGAAAGCGCCTGGGTCGAAAAGATCGCCGCCGAGGCGGGGGTCCCTTCGGCGATGGTCGCCTGGTGCGATCCGGCTGCGCCCGAGGCAGAAGCGCTGCTCGCAGCCCATGCGCGCCACCCCATCGTTCGCGGAATTCGCCACAAGCCGGCCGCAGCCTCTTCGCCTGCAGAGGCGCGGCGCGGCGAACCCGGGTCCATGGATGACGAGGCCTGGCGGCGGGGCTATGCCCAGCTGGCGCGCCACGGTTTTTCCTACGATTTGCAGACGCCCTGGTGGCATCTGGAGGCAGCAGCGGCGCTCGCGCAGGATTTCCCGGAAATCCCGATGATCGTCAATCATGCCGGACTGCCCGCAGACCGCAGCCCGGAGGCACTCGACGCCTGGCGCGCGGCTCTGCAACGGGTTGCAGAAGAACCCAACGTTTTCATCAAGATATCGGGCATCGGCCGAGCTGGCCTGCCCTGGACGCTCGAGGCCAACGGCCCGATCATCCGCGACGTCATCGCCATCTTCGGCGCCGACCGCGCGATGTTCGCCAGCAATTTCCCGGTTGACTCGCTTGCCGGGGACTTCGACACAATCTTCTCCGGCTTTGCCGCAGCGACAGCGGACCTCGGGGAGGAGGATCAAGCGAAGCTTTTCAGCGAGACTGCGGCGCGCGTGTACAGGTTGCCACACGCGCTCTGAATTGGACCCAAGCAACCGTTTTGGAGGAGGACTCGATGAACAAGAGAGCGACTTTCACGCGCATCGCAGCCGTGATGACCATGTCCGCCGCCCTGGTCGGCGCGACCATGGCGCAGACCACGATCCGCTACGCCCATGTGGGCTCGGAAGGCGACATCCAGTACTGGTACGCCGAGGAATTCGCCGAGCGCGTTGCCGAGCGGACCGACGGCCGGATCACCGTGCAGGTGTTCCCGAACTCGCAGCTCGGCGGCGCTCAGGAAACCGTCGACGGCGTCCGCAGCGGCGCGATCCCGCTTGCTCACCATGAGTTCGCATCGCTTGCGACCCTGATGCCCGATATCGCCGCCTTTGCTGCCCCCTTCGCCTATCGCGACGGCAGCCACGCAATGGCCGCAACCGACCCGCAGAACTCCGAGATCATGCAGGAGCTCGCCGAGCAGCTCGTCGAGGAAGCCAATATCCGCATCATCGGCCGGCTCTATCGCGGCGCGCGCCAGATGACCGCCAACAAGGCGGTCTATTCGCCCGCCGATCTCGCCGGCGAGCGCTTCCGCGGCGTCCCGATGCAGCTCTGGACCACCATGATCAACGGCATGGGCGCAGTGCCGACCCCGGTCGAAGTGGCCGAGCTGCCCACCGCGCTGATGACCGGCATGGTGATCGGGCAGGAAAATCCCCTGACCATGATCAATGCCAACCGGCTCTATGAAGTGCAGACCCATGCGATGCTGACCGCTCACATGCAGAACGTGCTGCCGGTCTTCATCAACGAGACCTTCTGGCAGTCCCTGTCCGAAGAAGATCGCACCATCCTGTCCGAAGTCGCAGCCGAGATCGGCGAAGAGACGCTCGAGCTTGGCCTCGCCGCCGAGCAGGACCTGATCCAGGAGCTGACCGACAAGGGCATGACCTTCATCACGGCCGATGACGGGCTCGATGTCGAGGCCTTCCGCACCGCCGTGTCCGCACAGGTCGCAGCGGATTACCCCAGCTGGGGTCCGCTGATCGAACGGATCCAGGCGATCCAGTAAGGTTCGGGCGGGCCGGGACCAGCGTCCCGGCCCCTCCTCGCGCCGACCCAATCCCCGCATGCCTGAGAGGCAACCCGTGCAGAACACACAACCGGCGCCAGACACTCCGCGTGTTCTTGCGACCGCCGACAGCCGACTCTACGCGATCGACCGCGCCCTCGAGCCCCTGCGCTGGGTATTCAGGATCACGAGCCTCGCCGTGCTCGTGGCGCTCGTTTCGCTGCCCTTCATTCAGGTGGTCGCCCGCGAAATCTTCTCGCGTCCGATCATGGGCGCGGAGGAACTGACGCGCTTCATGCTGATCTGCTCAGTCTTCCTCGCACTGCCCTACGTCGTATCCTCCGGCGCCACGGTGCGCATGGAAGAGCTCGTGGCCATGCTCCCCGAGCGTGTTCTGCGCCTGCTGAAAGTCCTCGCCTCGGCGACGGCCATCGCCACCTTCTCGGTCATGGCGATCGCGAGCTTCATCGCCATTCGCGGCAATCTGGGCAATTCGACCCCGACGCTCGGCATTCCCTACTGGATTTTCCTCGGGGCCGCATTTGCGAGCTTCACCATGACCGCGATCGAATGCGGCGTGCAGCTGCTCAAGGTGCTGCAGAACCGGCCGCTCTACATCACCTTCCCACAGGAAGCCGAGCCGCCTGCCGATTTCGAAATTTCGGCCGACAAGCAGGTCTGAGAACAGCGCCATGGCAATCATCATCATCCTTTCGTTCATGGCTATGTTCATCCTCGGGTTTCCCGTGGTCGTGGCCATCGCCGTTCCCGCTCTCGTATACGTGATCCTCGCCGGCTTCCCCATGGAGCTGATGGCCCAGCGCATGACCTACGCGCTCGACTCCTTCCCGCTCGTAGCCGTGCCCGTCTTCATCTTCGTGGGCAGCCTGATGAACCAGGCCGGCATCACTGGCCATATCTACCGCTTCGCCCAGACCCTTGGCGGCCGGGTCCCCGGCGGGCTCGCCCAGGTCAACGTCATCGGCTCGCTGGTCTTTTCGGGAACCTCGGGCTCGGCGCTCGCCGATATCAGCGGTCTCGGCCGTATCCAGATCAAGGCCATGGTACAAGTGGGTTTCAGCCGCGCATATTCCGCCGCGGTTACCGGTGCCTCGGCCATTGTCGGGCCCATCTTCCCACCGTCCATTCCGCTCGTCATCTACGGCTCGGTCACGAGCGTCTCGATCGTCCAGCTGCTGGTTGCCGGCATCCTGCCGGCCATCATGTATACCGTGCTGCTGATGGCGTTCGTTGCGTGGTTCTCGGTCCGCCACAAGCACCCGCGCTCGGCCCGTTGGCCCACGATACGCGAAGTCTGGACCACCTTCATCAAGGCCCTGCCCGCGCTCCTCGCGCCGGTGCTGCTCGTCGGCGGCATGCTGAACGGGCTCTTCACCCCCACCGAAGCCGCCTCGGTCACGGTCGCCTACGTCCTCGTCATCGCGCTCTTCATCTATCGCGGCCTCACCTGGCAGCGGTTCCGGTTCGCGCTGTTTGAAACCGTCAAGACCACATCGGCCGTCCTCATCATCGTTTCGGCGGCGGCGCTCTTTGGCTGGGTGATGGCGGTGGAACAGCTACCGCAGATATTCACGCGCACGCTTCTCTCGATCTCGACCGAGCCGCTCGTGCTGCTGCTGCTGGTCAACGTGCTGCTGCTGCTGGTCGGCATGTTCCTCGACAGCACGACCGCGACGCTGCTCGTCGCGCCGCTCGTCTCCGCGCCGCTCGTCATGGCCGGCGTCGACCCGGTGCATCTGGGGATCATCTTCGTGTTCAACCTGATGATCGGGCTTTTGACCCCACCGCTCGGGCTCGCGCTCTTCATGCTGTCGGACGTCGCGAGGATTTCCATGTGGACGGTTCTGAGAGCGGTGATGCCCTTCTACATCCCGCTCTTCCTTGCTCTCTTCATCATCACGGTCTGGCCCGATCTCACGCTCTGGCTGCCCCGGATGCTGCGCTAGACGCTCAATCAATCAACGGAGCTGCGATCTCATGACCGCGACAACCCCCGCCGGCCCCCGCCCCGCCATCGCCCTTGCCATGGGCGATCCGGCGGGCATCAGCCCCGAACTGACGGCCAAGCTCCTCGCCACCGAGGCGGTCACCGATGCGGCAGCCCTGACGGTGTTTGGCGACCGCCGCGTTCTCGAGAGAGGGGCTGAAATCGGGGGCGTCACGCTCGACATCGCTGTGGTCGGCTCGGTTGAGGACGCGGCCGCAGCCGGCACGGGCCGGCCGGTGCTCGTCGATCTGGGCAATCTCGATCCCACCGACGTACCGCCGGCGACGGCAAGCGCCATTGGCGGGGCGTTCGCCACCGACAATTTCCGTCATGCGCTCCGCCATGCGGCGGGCGGCAAGGCGGAGGCGGTCTGCTTCACCCCCTTCAACAAGCAGGCCATGCGTGCGGTCAACACCGACTATGATGACGAGAGCCGCTTCGTGCGCGCGGAGCTCGGTTGGTCGGGCGCGGCCAAGGAATTCAACGTGTTGCCGGAGGTTTGGAACGCGCGTGTGACGAGCCACATCCCGCTCTCCCAGGTCGCTGCTGCGATCAGCCGCGAGGCCATCCTCGCCGAGTTGCAGTTCACCTACGACACCATGCGGCTCGCCGGCGTCGAGGCCCCGAGAATCGCTCTTGCAGCGCTCAATCCCCATGCCGGGGATGGGGGAAATTTCGGCCGTGAGGAGATCGAAATCCTCGAACCCGCCGTGGCCGACGCCATCGCCCAGGGCCTGCCGGTCGATGGGCCCTGGCCCTCGGACACGGTCTTTCTGCGCGCCCGCAAGGGACAGTGCAATGCGGTGCTGACCATGTATCACGACCAGGGTCAGATCGCGATGAAGATGATGGGCTTTGATCTGGGCGTGACGCTGATCGGGGGTTTCCCCTTCCCCATCTGCACGCCGGCCCATGGCACGGCCTACGACATTGCCGGCCAGGGCATTGCCGATGTCGGCGCCAGCGTCCAGGCGCTGCTGCTCGCTTCGCGTATGGCCCTGCGCGGCCGGGCCACGGCCTGATCGGGGTAAGAAGCCCTCGACCATTCCAAATGGAAAGAGGCGGCGCTCGATGAAGCGCCGCCTCTTTGCGTTGATCAGGACCCCAGGCGCTCTAGCCGAAGAAATGCGCGTCCTGCAGCCGCCTCAGCTTCAAGAGGTCGGAGGCCTCGTCGAGTTCGACATCTTCCAGCACGATCGTCTTTCCCGCTTTGACGGGCCGAAGCAGCGGACGGTTCGCCGCAAGGTAGAATGGCACCGGCGCCTGCGGCCCCAAGGCACAAGCCGGGAGGATCGCCGCAGAGACCCCTTCGATTTCATGGTGGTGGCCCGCGGCCGTCAGCACGGTGCCTGCTGGCAGGTCGACATCCGCCCGCGCGACGAGATCGACGAAATGCTGCGGCTCGGCCATGCCCTGCGAAACACCTCGCGCCGCTGCAGCGAGCACGCTGGTCGCAGCCTCCAGCCCGAGCAGGTGACGGGGATTGTAGATCATCGCGGTTGCGCCGGTGCGGCTCACGACATGGCCCTTGTCGGCCAGGAGCGTCCAGCTTTCCTCGTCCTCGCAGCGCACGACGACGAAGACGCCGCCTGCAAAGCTCACCTCATCGGGAGCGCGCAGGCAGTGGAAGACCTCGAGCGACCGGCCAGCGTCGAGAACCCCGCCATCTTCCTTCAAGGACAGAAAACTCGGCACCTCACCGATGCGCGCGATCGGCGCATGGAATGTGTCGCGGTCGAACCGTAGCCCCGTCGCATTGGCAACCAGTGACATTTCGCAGAGATCGGGCGTCAGGTGTTGCTTGAAGGCGGACGCGGCCCGCGACCGGGCCTCCAGCAGATCGGCTGCACCCGCCTCGCGCAGGCGCTCGAGGCCCGCAAAGCCCATGGCGTCGATCACGACCCCATTGCTCGTCAGCGTGCCGGCGGCCGGATCGTGCACGAAATCGTATTCGCTCGACTTCCCTGCCGCGATGATCTCGAAGCCGAGAAGCTCGGCCCATGTCACGAGATCAACGAGGAGGCTGGGCTGGTCCCCGTCCACAGGGGTGATCACGACGCCCTGCTGCTGCGCGAGGAGCGCGAGGCCGGGCCCCACGACGCTGTCGGCTTCCTTGGAGACCATCACGACATGCTTGCCCGCTTCGATCGCGAGCCGGGCATGGCGCGCGCCCGCCTCGGGATGGCCCGTGGCCTCGACCACGACGCCGAACGGCAGCTCGAGGACGATCGCGATGTCATCCGCCGCGATGTGCTTGCCCGTAGCCCAGGCGGCTGCGGCCTCCTCGCGACTGCGGCAGATGGCAATCTCGCCTTCCGCAACGCCGATCGAGGCGATGGCGCGGGCCGCCGTCTCGGCCGACACATCGATGGCGATCCGCGTGTTCATGAGCGGCACGCGCCGGCTCTGCACGAGGAAGCTGCGACCGAAGCTGCCCGTCCCCACGATGCAGGTTTCGACCGGCTCTGCGCCCTTGAAATAGGTATGGAAATTCATCGGTGCCCTCCGCGCCGGTCCAGGTCGTGACGCGGCGGGACGTCAGACACGTCCCCGCCGCATCAAACTGAGTGTCAGAGCACGAAGCGTCCGCCATCCACCATGATGACCGATGCGGTCATGTAGGACGCTTCATCGGAGGCGAGCCAGAGGACAGGGTACGCCATCTCCATCGGATCGGCCCAGCGGCCCATCAGGCATCCGCCCTGCGCCTCGCGATCGATATCGGCCTGGGTACGGCCCGCCGCTTCCGCGCGCTTGCGGTGGAAGGGGGTGAAGGTGAGGCCCGGACAGACGGCGTTGACGCGAATCCCGTGCTTGGCCTCTTCGAAGGCGAGCGTCTTGGTCATCGATACGATGCCGGCCTTGGTCACGTCGTACTGGCCCATCCCGGCCCGCGGATTGACCGCGTGGGTGGACGAGACGTTGATCACGCTGCCGCGCCCCGAGGCCCGCAGATCTCCGATCGCCGCCTGGGTCAACCAGGCATAGCTCAGCAGATTGACCTCGAGGATGCGGTTCCAGGTCTCGGTCCTGGCCTCTGCCAGAGGCTCGTAGGACCGCATGCCGGCGCAGTTGACGAGGGTGTCGATCTGCCCGAGCTCGGCGCGGGCCGCCTCGACGATCCTCGCAGCGCTCGCCTCTTCGCCGACATCGGCGACAAGCGTCGAGAACCGCGCATCGGCCTGCGCGGAGCGCAGTTCATCCGCAACCCCTGCGAGCGCATCGGCGTCCGCATCGACGAAGAGGACGCTGGCGCCCTCTTTGCACAGCACAGTTCCGATTGCAGACCCGATACCACCGGCTCCACCGGTGACGATTGCCACCCTGCCTTCAACGCGACCCATATTTCTCTCCACTTGTCAGCCGATCAGATTGTTGTCCTGCGCAAGCGTCCGGCGCTCGGCGACGACGCGCCAGAGCCAGACCACGCTGTAGATCGACATCAGAATTCCGCCCACCGGCAGCGCAGCGTGCCAGTAGACCTTGTTCATCCGGAGAAACGGGGTCGTCTCACCGGCATTCGCGGCAAACTGCCAGCCATACCATGCGAGCATCAGCGCAAAGCCGAGCATGGCGAGGTTGATGATGACCGACAGCACCAGCTGTCCTGCCTGTGGCAGGAGATTCTCGAACAGAGAAACGCGATAGAGCCCGCCTTCCCGCCAGAGCGCGACTGTGGTCAGCACGATGATCCAGATGAACAGGAACTCGACCACCTCGTCATAGCCACTGATGGTGAAGAGGGGCACGAGCCGCAGGATAATCGACAGGCCCAGCAGAATGAACAGCGCGACCAGCATCGCGATGCTCAGATATTTGCAAAGAAAGCCGATCACGCGATCGATTGAGCCAAGGATGCGCATCATCATCTGAGACCATATCCGAACAAATTGGGCAGCCAGAGCGAGATTTGCGGGATGTAGGTGACCAGCATGAGGCTGATGATCAGACCCAGCAGATAGGGCCAGATTTCCCGCGTGATGTCGGCAATCGAGACTTTCGCGATCCCCGCCACGACGTAGAGGCAGAGCCCCACCGGCGGCGTCACCAGCCCGATCATCAGGTTGAGGACGAGAATGACGCCGAAATGGATCGGGTCGATCCCGAGGCTCAACACCACCGGCATCAGCACCGGATAGGCTATGATCATGAGCGCGATGCCCTCGATGAACATGCCCAGGATGAGCAGCACGATGTTGATGATGAGCAGCACGACCCAGGCTTCGCTCGAAATGCCGAGCAGCGCCTCGAGGATCGCGTTCGGTATCTGCTGCTGGATCAGCACCCAGCCGAAGGGCGCCGACAGCGCGATGATGAACATCACCTGCGCGGTCTGGCGCGCGCTTTCCCAGATCACCTTGACCACGTCGGCATAGGCGAGCTCGCGATAGACCCAGCGCCCGAGGATGAAGGCAAAGCCGGCCGCCACCACGGCGGCCTCGGTCGGCGTGGCGATGCCCGTGAAGATGACGGCAAGGATCGCAGGAGGCAGCATGAGCGCCGGCAGGGCCCGCAAGATGGCCTGCGCCGCTTCGCCTAGCGGCGGGAAGCCCTCGCCGCGCGGCAGGTTCATGTATCTGGCGGCAATCGCGATGGCGATCATCAGCGAGCCGGCCATGACGAGACCGGGGATGATCCCGGCCAGAAAGAGCGCGCCGACCGAGACGTTGGCGAGGCTGCCATAGATGACGAAGGGGATCGAGGGCGGAATGATCGGCCCGATGGTGGAAGACGTGGCGGTGATCGTCGCGGCATAGCGGGCGGTGTAGCCTGCCTTGGTCATCGCCCGCTGCTGGATGACGCCCATCCCGGCCGCATCGGCCACGGCCGAACCCGACATGCCTGCGAAGATCACGCTGCCGAGCACGTTCACATGCGCCAGCCCGCCCCGGATACGGCCCACGAGCAGTTGAGCGACCGCGAAGATGCGCTCCGTCGTGCCGCCGATGTTCATGAGGTTGCCCGCCAGCACGAAGAACGGAATGGCGAGCAGCGGGAAGGAGGTGGTCCCGGCGTAGGTGCGTTGGATGAAGATAAAGAGCAGGTCGGGTCCGATGGTGAAAACCATGGTGACCGCCGCGACCAGACCGAGCGCCACCGCAATCGGTATGCCGCAAAGAATGACGACGCAGATCGCCAGCATGATGGAAACGGCGAACATGGACCTTGCCCCCGGTCGATATGAAAGGACCGAGCGCCATAGCGCCCGGTCCGGTGCATTTCAGCGCGGCTTAGGCCCGCGCGGCGTCGACGAGTTCGGCCCAGGTCGTCCAGGTCTCTTCGCCCAGCGTCGCCCGGAGCTGCTCATAGGCCGGCTCCATGCGCGCGCGGAAAGGCTCAACCTCGGGCCGCGTGACGGCGATGCCCATCTCTTCCATCTGCGCGATGTAGTCTTCTTCGCTGCTCTGGACTTCCGCACGCGCGGTCGCGCCGGCCGTGACGGCCTCTTCGCTGATGATGGCGCGCTGCTCTTCGGTCAGCCGGTCGTTCCAGACCCGCGGATTGGCGCACATCATGATGGTGGCGTAGATGTGCTTGGTCAGCGCCAGATGGTCCTGCGCCTCGTAGAATTTCGCGGCGAAGGTCGTCGAGACCGGATTGTCCTGCCCATCGACGAGGCCGTTCGCGAGCGCGAGATAGACTTCCTGGAAGGCGACCGTCTGGGTCGAGGCACCGAGAGCTTCGAACGCCGCCTTGATGGCGAGCTCGGGCGGAACGCGGATGCGCAGGCCCTGCACGTCCTCGGGGGTGTTGACCGGGCGCTGGCTGTTGGAGAGCGCGCGGAAGCCCCACTCGAAATTGGCGATCCAGCTGAAGCCGGCCGTCAGCAGCTGCGCCTCGATCCAGTCGCGAGCCGTCTCGTCGAGAACGCGGTGGGCATGGGCATAGTCGTCGAACTGGTAGGGGATGTTGATCGCCCCGATGCTGTTCGAGAGCGCCTCGATATTGGCGGGGTTCATCAGGATGAAGTCGATCGCGCCCATGCGGGTCTGCTGGGCGGTGTCGGTGGGCGAGCCCAGCGCATTGTTCGGGAAGATCGTGATGTTGATCTCGCCGCCCGTCCGCTCTGCGATCCGGCCGACCATTTCCTCTGCGGCAGTGTGGACCGGATGCGACGTATCAGCCGGATGGGTGAGACGCAGTTCGGTGGCAGCCATCGCAAAGGATGAGCGCAGCACGAAAGGTGCGGCAAGTCCGCCCGCGATGACGGCGCGGCGGTTCAGACGAAAACTCTGTGACATGGTTCCTCCCCTGTGGTCACATCGAACCGATCGCCCGGCACTACACCATGGCGATCGCTGTCTTTGCCGGACGATCATCCGGCGCAAAATCTCGAAAGGGCGCTCGCCCGATCCATTCGCGGTCCTGGGACAAATCCCCCGAAGGCTCCTTAACCTTTGCCCGGCCCGCATCCTCCATTAATCGTGGATGATATAGGATATGTGCGCTTGGTCAAGCGCCGACCGTTCCGATCTCAGAGCCCCTGCAGCCCTTCGATGGCATAGACGCGTGCCGGCGATCCGTCCGCGTTCGGCAGCTTCAGTGGCGCAGCGCTCAGTAGGCAATACGGCCCACTGAGCCCGGACGTGTTGACCAGATATTCGATGAGCGTGATCCCGGCGCGCAGGCAGACATCATGGGTCACGTGCTCTTCGGTGGGGGCCATCACGCCGTCGAGCAGCAGCCTTATCGAATAGTCCTGCGGAAAGTCGAAGGCGATGGCGCTCGGCTCCTGCGCCTTAAGCCATTCGGCAGCTTCGCGATTGAGATAGGGTGCGTCGGTCCAGAACTCGCGGGTCGTGTAGTCGCGCTGCCGATCCCATCCGCTCGAGAGCAGGAGTATCTCGCCCGCCGCCCCGCCCGGATCCGCTGCCGCCAGTCGGGCAGCGCCGATCTCCTCGTTCGCCTGCACGTCGCGCAGATCGAGGATGCGGCAACGTCCGACCACTTTTTCGAGCGGCGTCGCTTCGATGGTCGGCGCCCCGGCGATGAAATGGGCCTGTGCATCGACATGGGTGAAGCCGTGGCAGGTCGTCGAAAGACGCGACACGCGGAACTGATCGCCTGCAGCGATGTCGCCCTTCACCGCGACATCCACCGGCCAGCGCATATGTGGCTCCATGGCCATGCTGAGGTCGACGATCTTCATGCAGTTTTCCTCCCTGACGCCCAGGATTTCATTGGCATGGGCCTTACCAGATGTGCGTTCCGCCCCCTCTCGGGCGGCCACGACCTCCATTATCCGAATATCCTACAGGAAATATGATCCGCGCAAAGAGGATTTGGATGGCAGCGCAACGCCGATGTTCGGATCGGTGATTTTCTCTGCCGTATCGGCCATGATGACGCGTTCCTCCCGTGGAGAATGCGATGATTACCGCCCGCCCCTTCAACTATCCCTATGATGGCCGACTGACGCCGAGCGCGACGGCGCTCCTCGTCATCGACATGCAGCGCGATTTCCTGTCGCTCGACGGCTATTTTGCCCGCCAGGGTTATGATCCCTCCCCCCTGCGCGCCATCCTGCCGACCCTCAATCGGCTGATCGCGGCCTGTCGGAAGGCCGGCATTGCTATAATCCATACCCGGCAGGGCTATCGGGCCGATCTCGCCGACATGACCCCTTACGAAAAATGGCGCCGGGAGCGCTCGGGGCTCGCCGGCACGGACGTGCTGCTGCGTTCGAGCCGAGGTTTTGAACTCGTACCGGAACTGGACGTGGAGCCCCAGGACATCATCGTCGACAAGACCTGCAACAGCGCCTTCACCTATACAGATCTCGAACACGTGCTGCGGGCGCGCGGCATCACCCATCTGCTGTTTTCCGGATGCACGACCGACGTCTGCGTCCACACCACCTTGCGCGAAGCGTGCGACCGCAATTTCCAGTGCCTTACGATTTCGGACGCTTGCGCCAGCGGCGACCAGTACGCCCATGAAGCGGCCTTGCACATGGTGACCGTGGAGAACGGCATCTTCGGCGCTCTGGCCGATGCTGACGCCGTTCTATCAGGTCTCGCGACGCTTCCGCATACAACGCCATAAGGCCGGCGGGCCGGACAGCGCCAGTAGACAATAGTTAGCCGGGTTGCGAAGTTTTCACTTGCCCGGAATTTTGCTGGGTCGTATAGTTAGCATTATGGCTAAGCATGACAGAGATCTCTCGCTGCTCTTTCACGCGCTGTCGGACCCGACACGCCGCGCGATCCTGACGCGGCTCGCCGAGCGGCCCGCCCGCGTGACAGATCTGGCGGCCCCGACGGGGCTGCGCCTGCCGACAGTCATGCGGCACCTTTCCGTGCTCGAGGAGGCCGGCTTGATCACCACCACGAAGGATGGACGGATCCGGACCTGCGCCCTCGTGCCCGAGGCCCTCGACCCCATGCGGACCTGGCTCGAACAGCAGCGCGCCATCTGGGATGCACGCCTCGACCGGTTCGACGCTTTTGTCATGCGAACGATGAAGGAGGACAAGAAATGACCAACGCAAGGATAGCCCGTGCGGCACCGGACGCCGCCGCCAACCGCTTTGCGACCCTGACCTTCGAGCGCGAGGTGGCCGCCCCGCCCTCCGCACTCTGGGCCGCCTGGACCGCGCCTGCCGCCCGCGCGGTCTGGGCTGCGCCGACCCCGTCGGTCACAGTCGAGTTCCTCGAGGCCGAGACCAAGGTGGGTGGGCGCGAAATCTCGCTCTGCAAGGTCGCGGGCGAACCCGACATAAGGTGCGAGGTCGGCTGGCTCGCCCTCGAGCCCGAAAGGTGTAGCGTCAATCACGAGGTGATCTCGTCGGGCGGCAACACCCAGTCGGTCGCGCTGGTGACAGCCGAGTTTTCAGGCAGCAATGAGCGCAGCCGCCTGCGGGTGACCGTCCAGCTCTGCTCGCTAGGCACCGACATGGAACAAGGCTACCGCCAGGGCTTTGGCGGCGGTCTCGACAATCTGGCGGGCGTCGCTGAACGGACGATGATCCTGCGCCGCACGATCGCCGCACCGCGGACGCGCGTCTGGGCTGCGTGGGCCAACCCCGAGGCATTGCCGCAATGGTGGGGCCCGGACGGCTTCACCTGCCGCACGAGCCGGATCGACCTGCGCAGCGGCGGCGACTGGGTCTTCGACATGATCGGGCCGGACGGCACGGTCTTCCCCAACCATCACCGCTACCTTGAGGTGATCCCGGAACAGCGCATCGCCTATGGCCTGCTCTGGGGCGAGAACGGCCCCAAGCACGCAGACGCCTGGATCGCCTTCGAGGACGATGGGGACGCCACCGCCCTGACCCTCGGCATGGTCTTCAGCTCTTCCGAAGAATTCCGTAGTGCGAGCGACATGGGCGCCGTCGAACTCGGCCACCAGACCCTCGCCAAACTCGACCGTTTCGTCACAGGACGCTAAGGCGACGCGCCTCGCCCAGAACCCGCCCCGCGACCCCAAGGCCGCGGCGGCATTCGTCATCATGAAGCGCAATGAAATGGCGCACCCGACAAGATTCGAACTTGTGACCTCTGCCTTCGGAGAGCAATGTGCCGGAGACCTCCGAGATAGCATGTATAGCTATGACAGCGATTAAGCCGCTGTCCCGCCTGACATTTGCTGGACTTTGCGTTCAGCGCTATCCATGCTATCCCACATAGCAGTGTGGGAAGACAGTGTGGGAAAAATGGGCGCGTCTGAGATCGACACCATCGCCAAGCGCGCAAAACTCGCGCCTCGCAAGAACCCGTACTGGCATGGCGTCAGCGGTGGTAGGGGTGGCGTCAGCCTCGGATATCGCAAGGGCGCCAAGGGGCCTGGCGTCTGGATTGCGAAGATCGTGCTCGAGAAGCGCCGCCTCGAGGAGAGGCTTGGCCATGCCGACGACGAGGGCGCGCCGCCGGGAGCCCTTAAATACCGCGCGGCCGTTGCCGCGGCTCTCGATTGGAGCCAACGCCAGGCGGCAGCTCTCACCGCTCCCGCGTCGGAGGCCAGCGGCGGGCCGACCGTTCGATCGGCCGTCGAAGCCTACTCATCGATGCGAGAGCGCCGCTCTGCGCAGGACGGGAAGAATGCGACTGGAAGGCTCGCCAAGCATGTCCTGTCCGACAAGGCCTTCGCCGACACCCCTCTTGCCAGACTGAGGGCCGGCACGATCGAGACTTGGCGCGCCGGCCTCGCGAAGGCCCGTCATGAAGACGGGAGGGTCGAGCCCCTCGCACCAGCGACCGTCAACCGGTTGATGAACGACCTCCGGGCCGCTCTGAATGCCATGATCGAGAGCCGGCGCCGGGAGTTGCCGCCACACCTGTCGGACGAAGTCCGGATTGGAACGCGGGCCGGCAGGGTGGAGAATGTCGCGCGCAAGCAGTTGCTCACCGACAAGCAGGTGCAGTCTGTCGTGCAAGCGGCCTTTGACGTCGATCCCGAAGGCGACTTCGGCAGGCTGGTGATGCTGGCGGCCGCCACCGGCGCGCGGTTCTCTCAACTGACAAGCGCCACGGTCGCGCACTTTCAGCCGGAGCATCGGAGGATCCTGATGCCCGGTTCGCGCAAGGGCAGAACGCCAGCGGCCAAGGCCCCCGTGGCCATTCCCCTTTCCGACGACGTGGTCGAGCGGCTGCGGCCCGCCGCTACCGATCGGCCGGCGAGCGCTTGCCTGCTCGAGCGCTGGGGTTACCGCAAAGCGGAAGCGTTCCGCTGGGAACGGGACAAGCGCCGGCCCTGGGCGGGCGCATATGAAGTCGACAAACCATGGGCGGCCGCGTGCGCAAAGGCCGGACTGCCTTCGGGTACTGTCATGTATGCGCTGCGCCATTCGTCGATCGTGCGCGGGCTCAGGGCCGGGCTTCCGGTGCGGCTGGTGGCAAGCCTGCATGACACATCGATCGAGATGATCGAGCGGCACTATTCCGCATTCATCGTCGACATGACGGAAGAGCTTGCCAGACGGGCAACCTTGGGGATGGGCTGATGAGAGACAAGAGGCGCCCGCGGCTGAGGGCAGGCCCGAAGCACAAAGTCACGACTAAGGGCCGCATACGAGGCCGGAGGAGAAACTTGGACGCCGACGGCATTTCCGACATGCCTCCTCCCGGGTTGGCTGATGGGCCGACTTTGCCGACGGTGGACATCGTCAGGGGCCATCTTGCCCGCGTCCGACGAAACTACATCGCCAGCCTCTCGGCTCGGGATGCGAAATCTCAACAAATGACTGCGCCCAAGCGCTGGGCGAAACGGCTGGAGAGGATCTTAAGGCGAATGCGCGAGGCAGGGCTACTGACGAAATAGGCCGAGAAATATACCGAATAGATCAGCCAAATCAGTCCGCTAACTCGAGAATTTTTGTCGCAGACGCGTTGCTGACACGCCGCTCGTCAGGACTATCATTGGAAACCCTCAGATCACGTATAGAGGGTTTCAAGAATGCCAAAAACCGCAATCGCGCAGTCTTCCAACACGGGAGATTGGCGCACGCTCCCCCTACACCCACTACGGTCGGCCGCCGCCATCACTGGCCAGTCGCCTGCCAATCTGTATCGAGCTCAGGCTGAAGGCCGGTTGGAATTCGTGCGCCTTGGCGGCCGCACTTTGGTCAAGACGGACAGCCTTGCCCGGTACGTCGACAGCGCTGAGCCGTGGTCTCCCTCCAGTCGCGGAAGCGAGGCCAGAGCGAAGCGGCGCGAGCGCGCACAAGCAGCGTGGCAGGAGTAGCACCATGAGCCTGACCACCAATCCCCCGAAGGGCTCGGCACTCCTCTGGTATGTCGACGAGCTCAAGCGCCGTTATGATGAAGACGACGGAACGAGTTCTAACCCTGAAACCGAGGCTTTCCTTGGGGCGCTCCGGGTGCGTTCCGAGCCTCGGCTCTGGAAACTCTCAACCGCAGACGTTCGGGCTCACTATCTGCCCCATCTGCTCGAGCTCTGCTTTGGCGCTGACGCCGCAAAGGCGTTCTTTGACATGCCGGACGCCTTCATTGACGATTATGTCCTGCAGATCCAGGAGCTGGCATACGCTAACTCGACTGCCGAGGAGCGCCGGCCTCCAAAGGACACGACCCGCCAGTCGATTGCCGAAGGCGTAGTGATCGCGACTTTCTTCGAGCAAATGGCCCTGCACCCCGGCGCTCCATTGTACTCCATCTTCCGTGAAGTGCGCTCGCGGCTGGGGCCCGGCATTGATCGGCATGCCGTAGCCCGTCTGGTCAAAAAGCATGTGCTGCGCCGGTCCAGTGGCACATCTTTCGAGCTGATTAAGTCAGTGGCCGACGCCTATTCAACGCTCATGCGCGAGGCGGATCAGCGTGCCGCGCTGCGCCGGAGTTCGAAATCGCCTCAGCGCTTCTCCCCTCGCATCGCACAAGGCTCGACCTGATAGTGCCGTGAAAACCAGAGGGAGAGCCATGGCACAGCCCACACAGCGACCGCAATTGCTCGCACTTAAAGAAGCCGCCACCCTGGCCCGTCGGTCCTACGCCTGGGCTTGGGAGCGGGCCGATGATGGACGGTTGGACGTGGTCCGGATCGGATGCCGGATCATGGTCACCGAAGAGAGCCTGTTTCGCGCGATCGCCGCTGACCTCGCTCGCCGACGTCGCGCGCGCAAAGAGCCGGCGCGCCTGCGGCTTGTCGTCGATAACACCAAATAAAGCGGCCGGCGCTCACGGCAATGAGCGGCCGGCCTGAAAGGTCTTCCAATGCTTCAGCAGCATAGGCCAACTGACACGGCGAGGCAACAAGGCGCGTCTGTCATCGATCTGTTCCCGGACCCCAAAACCCATCCCGACGTGGCGCTGACGATAGTCCAGAGCCCAACCCTCATGACGAAGTCGCTGCGATTGGAGGGCGGCCGGATCGAAAAGAAGAGCGCCGGCGGAATGGCGCAAGGGACAGCCCGCCGGCTGACGCTGAGGGGCGCCCCATTCGAGAAGCTGCAGCAGCTCAGCGAGGCCCTGCGAGATCTGTCCGATAACGAGGCGATCATCTGCGCACCGCCCCCGTCCGGCTCTGATACCTGGCCGATCGTCACAAAAAGCGAACTGGACGAGCACCCCGGGGCGATTGCCCGAACCGAGGATTTCTTCCCGCCGGTCAACGGCCCTGCCCTCTTCGCGATGGATTTCGACACTGGCGAATTTTCGCCCGACCTCAAGCAGCGCCTCGCCAAAATTGGCGGTCTCACGAAGGCGCTGGAATTGGCTTCTCCTGCGTTTACGTCAGCCGCTTGCCTCATTCGTCCGTCGGCCTCGAGCGGCGTTGTTGTCGAAGGCAGCGTCGCCGAACCCACACAAACCGGGCAGCATCGTTTCTTCATCGCGAACGATGGGAGCGGCGTTCAAGCGTTCGTCGAAATCCTGGCGCAGCGTCTGATGCTCGAGGGCCTACTCTGGGGCAAGATCACCGCATCAGGCAAGATCCTGCCGCGGACGATCTTCGACGTTGAAGCGTCGAAGGCCTCAAGCCGGTTGTTTTACGAAGCTGGCGCGGTCCTGGGCGAGGGCCTCGCCTACGCACCGGACGCACGCCGGCCGCAGCTGTCGCCCGGCGGCATGCTTGACGTCTACAGCCTCGAGCCGCTCACCGAAGAAGAGCTCGCCAAGCTCGACCGCATGACGGCCGCAATGGAAGCCAGGCTTGCACCAGAGGCCGCCGAAGCCAAAGCTCGCCACGGGCAGAAGCTATTCGAAGCGAAGG
The DNA here is from genome assembly GCF_003994485.1 of Arsenicitalea aurantiaca. Taxonomy (GTDB): domain Bacteria; phylum Pseudomonadota; class Alphaproteobacteria; order Rhizobiales; family Devosiaceae; genus Arsenicitalea; species Arsenicitalea aurantiaca. Next base: position 169,037 of record NZ_RZNJ01000001.1, on the reverse strand, counting down.
TGGCACGGGGGATCGATCCGGAGACCGCGCGAAGGCAAGTCAACCAGCTGATTGACCGCCAGGAGCTGGGCGGAGACGCTGAGATCGTCCTCGATGACGGGAGCGTCGTCACCGCGCGCGAGATCCTCGCCTCGCCGAAGGAGTTTCATCGGAAGACCTGCGCAGATCCGCTCGAGCCCGATTATGGTGGCGGGCGAAACATGGCGATCATCTACACGGACGCCAGCCCGATCCGGATCCGCAGCCTTGCGCACGGCGGCATCGACTACAGTCTGGCGCCGTCGCCAGAAGACTATTTCGAGCCTATCTCGGCAGAGGCGTCACTATCGACAAGCCCAGCCGCATCAGATGGCAAAGGGCCCGCCGGGCCCGCATTGCTGCCGCTCGTCACGCTCTCCGACGCTGCCGCGTCATGGTCAGAGCAGTCGACGAAGCCGCTGGTAAAGGGCCTCCTCGACCAGTCAGCCCTTTCGGTCCTCTACGGGCCGTCCAACGTCGGTAAAACCTTCGTCGCGATGGACATCGGCTTTTGCGTTGCCGCTGGCATGCCTTGGGGCGGCATGCGCACGACACAGGGCGTCGTGCTCTATGTGGCAGCGGAGGGCGGTGCCGGCGCCCGGAAGAGAGCCGCGGCGCTCCTGCGGCGCTACCCGGAGACTTCAGCCAATGTGGACTTCCATCTTCATCTCAGCAGCCTCGACCTGTTGCGACCGGATGCGGACCTTCAACCCCTCATCGCGACGATAAAGGCCCTCGATCGGCCGCTTGTGCTTCTGGTCGTCGATACGCTGTCGCGCGTCATGGCCGGCGGCGAAGAGAACGGCTCCACCGACATGGGCGCCATGGTCAAGCACTTCGACCAAATCCGCAAAGCCACCGGTGCGCATGTTCTGGTCGTGCACCATTCGGGTAAAGACCAGGCGCGCGGCGCTCGAGGCCATTCCCTGCTGCGCGCTGCGACAGACACAGAAATCGAAATCACCGATGGCCAGATCGAAGTGACCAAACAGCGCGACGTCGACAAGTCCTACCGTACCGCCTTCATGCTGGTGCCCGTAGAGCTGGGCGTCGATGCGGAGGGGGATGCCGTCACCTCCTGCACGATCGAGCTCCTGGCCCGGCATGAGGTGCCGGTCGGGACCGCCACGCCTACAGAGCAGATCGTGCTGGACGCCCTGACTGAGCTTGCTCCCGCTGGGCTGTCGTCCGGTAAGGGCATTCGGCAGTCCGCAATCGCGGACCATATGAACGCTCAGGGCCACGAAATGCGCGCTGAGACCGTGCGCACGCATCTCAAAAATCTTGAGAAGAAGCGCTTGGTTGAGCGACCCGCGTCGGGTTTCTGGCGGCCAAAAAGGCGGAATTCGCCATCTTCCGCTTTCTCCGAAATCTTACCGGAAGAGGCTTCGCCGAAAGGTAGCGCGGAAGATGGTGGAAGAGCGTTAGGGACAAATGTTTTTGAGTGAAATCAACATGTTAGAAGCAGCGGAAGAAAACGGAAGAAAACGGAAGATTTGTCCCGACCCCGTAGGAATTCCGGAAGGCCCCCTATATGGGGCTTCCGGCCTTCCGGTTCGCGGGCAATCCGCAAGTCTGAAGACGAAAACGGGGCCAGACAATTTGTCCAAAAACCCCCGGCGCAGGCCAGCCTCTCCGATCGCCAGCCTGGGCGCCAGATCTCGGGAAGGGGCTGGGCGTCACAACACCCGCAACGAAGCAATACTTCATGAGACCATGTCTCGGATTGGGCTCACTGAACGATGAGGAAAGCCTCGCCAGCATTGCTCCGCTGGAGAAAGTCCGCCGAGTGGCGCGCGATTTCGTCCGCAAGCGCCAAACGGAACCTGGCCAACTTCGCAGCGAGACCAAAGTGCGGCGCAGCTCGGAAGAGCGATGGGCTCCCTTGTCAGAAAATGGCGCTGGCGAACGGGCGTTGTAGGCATCACGGGGGACGTTCGCCTTCTGGCGATGATTGGCATAAGCTGCAGTGGCCGGACGGCTCATCCCGCAATGCCGTCCAGCGGGCGACTGAAAAGTTGGTCAAGCAGCAACGCCGCCTTGCGAAGAACAAACGGCGACTAGCGGCAATGACGCCCGAAGACCGTGCTGCGCATGAGGCGTGGCAGCGGACGCACAAACCTGGCAAAGCCGCTAGTCGACATGCGGAGCGCGAAGCGGCGCGGCACGCTTCCGACGCCAGATCACTGCTCGCCGCTGCGCCGGTGAAGCAAACGGCCAGGCCGGAAGTCCAGGAGCTGAACGCGCGGATTGACGTTCTCAGGCGCGAGCGCGCTGCGCTTCAAGCCCTGCAAAAGCCTTGGAAGGGAGTTTTCGAATGACAGCCACAGCAGCAGAACGCCGCCGGGCTTTGCTGGAGAAAATCCAGACGGATGGCGCCGAGGCCGCATTTGCCGCGGCCCTGGAAGTGTGTCTCGATCGTCGCGCGCCGGCGCCAGCAAGAGCGACTTGCGCGACGACCATCCTTCGCGCTGGCGGATACCTCAACATCAAGCCCGAAGATGGCGCGCCGAAAGAACCGCACGAGATGACGGCAAAGGAGCTCGAGGCCCGCATCGCTGAGCTGCGGCGCGCCACGGCCGGGACGGTCGACGAAAACGATCAGTCAGGCGTTTTCGATTAGGGTGCCGCCTTCGGCCGCCTGAAGGCGCTTTGCGAGGCGCGACAAGGTCGATCGAGAGCAGCCAGTCGCCGCAACAATGGCGTTCCAGCTCTGCCCGGCCGCAAGCATTTTCATAATTGCCGTGTTCCGGTTCTGGTTCTCTGGTCGCCCCCTGTAGGTGCCCTTGTCCTTCGCTTTCGCGATCCCCTGCGCTTGTCGGCGCCGCCGATCTTCGTAATCCTTGCGCGCGATCGCCGCCAGCATGTCCAGAAGCATGCCATTCGTGGCCTCTGCCATTCGCGAGGTAAATTCGTCCCCATCAGCGATTGCGAGCTGAAAGGATGTTGGCAGATCAAGTGCCACAACCTTGACTTGGCGGCGGCGGATCTCAGCTTTCAGGCGCTCCCAATCTTCGGAATTCAACCTGCTCAGCCGATCGACCTGCTCGACGAGCAATAGGTCACCAGGTCGACAGTCGGAGAGAAGCCGAAAGAGCTCTGGGCGGCCGAGGGAGGCGCCACTCACGTTCTCAATGTAGGTGGCGGCGATCGCCAGCCCTCTGGACGCCGCGAACGTTTCTAGATCCGCGCGAGCGCGCGCCGCGTCCTGCTCTTTGGTGGACGCCCTCAAATAGGCCCGTACGAACATCGTGAACCCCTCCGGTTCGTTTTGCATAGTTCTCTTATTACCGGTTCGCTTTGCATGGTCAAATGCATTTTTAGAACCATACGGCAGCTGGTTCGCCTGAAGCATACCCAAATGGCGATGGGAAATAGGCGGATCGGCCCGGCCGCTACGCCAGGCCGATCGCGGCCGGCCAGGCGCTACGGACGTAGGCTGACGATGTTCGGCCCGTACCCGGAGTAGTCCCGCTGAGGCACCAGCTCGGGATAGAGCGGAGCGACCAGACCGTCCAGGTTGCAGGGATCAAGGTCGTCAGAAAGTTGTTCGGCGCTCTCGGCGGCCAGAGCAAGGATGGCGAGCAGGTTGTCGGCATCCTCATTCGGCAGCACCTCGAGCTCGAGCAGACGGTCTCGCACCAAGTTGCAGGCAATTGAAATACTGTGTGCGCGCATATCGGCTGGAATTGTCATTTTCAGGTCTCCTTGTGGTTGGTGACCTGAAGACAGCACACCCGAATACCGTATGTCATCATTTTTTATGACGATTGACGCTATACACTTTGCTATACTTATCCACTATATCGCACAGTGGCCCCAACCCACCCCCTGGGGTCACTCCAAACGCTCCGGCGCAACGACCACGGGCGGTCCATAAAAATTTGCGCCGCGCCCAAACTTTTCCCCGGCCGACCAGCCCTTTCTGTTCATTCCGGCCCCTTGCGAATGGGACTTCTTCCGAACAACGCCAAGCGCCAAAGTGCTTGGGCAGAAAGGATCGAAGATGCCCTCTGAAAACCGATCGGCTGAACAGGTCGAAGACCTCACTTTCAACTTCTGCCGAGAGTTGGCTCGAGCGTCCGGCGGAGATGAAGTCGCCTATCGCGTTTCTGGCGCCTTGCACTTGCTCGACGGAAGCCAGCGGCTGCGCACCACGAGACTCCAGTCCGATCAGATGCTGAGAGCACTCCTTTCGGCGACCCCCGCGATCCTCGCTCTCTTTCCGGAGAGCACCGTGCAGCGCTGGGCTGTGAAGGGGATCGAGGCGGCCGCGGCTCAGATTTGCTCACTTTCCGAAGCCCCCGCCCGGCGGGCGGCCAGGCCAGCAACTTCGGCCGCCGACATCCGGGACCACGCACGTTGGCTACGGAATGCCTGCCACAACCTGGCGCTGATCGAACAGATCGAAGAACGCGCCGCACAACGGCAGAGCGATGCGATCGTGGAACTGAAGCGCGCTGCTCTGAGGGTGGCAAAATGACAACGGGGGGCGCCGCCGAACCGCTCGAATTGCCGGCCGCGGCGATGGCAGAGATCGAGCGCGCCCTGACCTTTTTCGATCATGCCGCAGTCGGGCTCGACCCGATGGGGAACGCCTCGCGGGGCGGGCACACCGTTCTGCACGTCGCCAGGGCTTTTCCTGAACTCTATCGCTGCAACGCCTATCCCGTCCGGGCACTGCCCTTCCGCGCCCTTGGCGCAGCCAGTGCCGTAGCGCCGCGCGTCAGCATCCCCGAAGGCCGCTTGCTGTTTGGCTTCGGCGCAATGGGCGCCTTGGTGTCCAGCCCGCCTGACGAGTTCAGGGTCGATCGGTTCGCTCACGCCGCGCTCATCCTGCACGAGCTCGACGGAGAGCGCTTACGGCAGTTGCTGCGAGGGCGCGGCGACCCGCTGCCGCGCGAAATCGCCATCCGCCGGGCGGCCGATGCCTACCGCTCGCACGGCGCTGCCGTCCACTGAAGGGAAAACCCATGCCCATTCGGCAAAATCGATACAACGACCCAGCTCTCGGCGCCGCCTTCGAGAACATCGCTTCGATGTTTGCGCCTCCCAGCGCGGCCGATACCGCAGCTTACGCGACCGCACAAGCGACGCGCGAGAAAGCGGCACGGCTGGCGCAGCTTTTCGATAACCCGGAAGATCCGCATTTCGACCGACGGAACATCGCTGTCGGCAACTACAACCCGACGCAATCCTTCTATGCGCAAGACCAGAACACCGAAACGACGCGCCGCGGGCAGGACATCACTGCTCAGACGTCGATCGCGAACAACGCGGCCGACAATCAGCGCAGCGTCGTCACCAGCATGTTCGGCCCGCTCGGACCCGGAGAGATCCGCCCCGAGCTCCCCGGCGAGATCGCCGGCCAGTTCGGTTTGCCGGCCCTTGCACAGGTCTCAGGCATGGCCCCCGTGCTGTCCGAGACCCAGTGGCAGGCCGGGCAGAACGAACGCCTTCGCCAGGACGGCATGATCACTGACGAGATGATCCTCGAGAGCGCCCTTGGCGAGCGTGCGCCGGTGCAGGCCGTCGGGCCCGACGGCAATCCGATGTTCATGTCCCCCGGCGCTGCCGTCAGGCAGGGCGCCCAGCCCGCCCAGCCCGTCGGCGGCAGGAGTGCGGCTGAAGATCAGATCGCCCGCCTGTCGCAGCAATTCATCGACACGGGATTGACCGGAGATGCGGCCGAAGCGCGAAATCTCGCCATCGGCATCGTCGACAACCGCTACACAGTCAGCCGTCACCCGGTCACCGGTGAAGCTCTCGTGCTCGACGTCGCAACCGGCCGACCCGTGTCTCGAGGTGGAACGGGCAGCGTCGATCCGGGCGAAGGGGCGCCAGAGATCAGCCCGCCGGGCGAAATGCCGTTTGGCCAGCGGTTCTCGAATTCACCCGAAGCCTTCGGCGTCGGCGGCGCCCTCACGGGCGGCATCAACAGCGTTTTCGACGCGCTGGGCGTCGGCGCCCCGTATCCAGAGGTGCAGCAGACTCAGTCCGATTTTGCGGTCCTTCGCGAAAGCCTACTCAACGATATCGGCTCAGCCTACAATCGGCAGCCACCGTCCTGGCTCCTGCGGAACATCGAAGCGCTGACACCACGCGCGGGCAGTGCGCTCGAGGGCGCCGGCACCGCACAGTCAAAGTTGACCGCTATTGGCCGTCAGCTCAGCGACGAACTGCGGACCACACAAGAGACCCTGCAGGGCGAATTGAGCCCCGCCAACCGCCAGGAAGTCGAGACGCGGGTGATAGGCCTTCGGGCTGCTATCGGGCGCGTCGCGGACGCCCTGAACTCCTTCGGTGGCGAGGTGTCGCCGCAGACGCCTTCGACAGGTGGGCCGCAGGTCCCCGAAGGCGCGACGGCCACCAACCCGGAAACGGGCGCCCGTATCATCTTCCGCAATGGCGCATGGGAGCCCCTGCAATGACGAGCACCCTCCCCGCAGGCTTCGTTCTGGACGAGGACGCGCCAGATCCGCGCGGTGCCGCAGGGCCGATAACCCCGCCGGCAGGCTTTGTCCTCGACAGTGAGAGCGCCCCTTCGCCTACGCCCAGCCAGCGGCCGCACCTCGGGGCCTTCCTTAACCAGGGGATAGCCCAGGGGCTCGGCTGGCCCGTCGACATCTTTACCGGTGCGATCAATGCGGGCGTTGCCGGCGCCAATGCCCTCACCGGCCTCGATATCCCCACGATAGAGGAGCCGTTTGGAGGCTCGATCAGCATCAATCGGGGCTTGAACGCGCTTCCCGGCGTCACCGCAGCCTCTCCCGACATGGCTCCCGAAAGCCTCATGGAGCATGTTTTCGCCGGCGCTGGCGGCGCAGCGGGCGCGATCGGCCCGGTCGGCGCGGCCGGGCGCGCAATGCAGGGTGCGGCCGCACCGCTTACGCGGGCGATCGGTGACACGCTGACGCGGCCATTCGTTCAAGCACCAGTCCGTGGCTTCGCTTCGGAAATCGCCGCGGGCGCTGGTGCAGCTGCCGGGATGGACGTTGCCGATCGTGTTGCTCCCGACAATCCGATCGCGGCCACTGTTGGCGCGCTGGCGGGCGGCGTAGCGGGCGGCGCCGGCCCCTATCTGGCTCTGGAAGGCGCCAAGCGCACGCCTGGCGTCGCCGCGGCCTCCCGCCTCGCAGCGGGTGAAATCGCCCCCTTTACGGAAGCCGGGGCCATGCAACGGGCCCGCAATCGCGTTGGGGGCCTCGTCGAAGATCCGGAAGCCGCAATTGCGGCGCTCAACGCCCCCACGATCGGCAATCTCTCGCCAGCGGTATCCACGGGCGAACGCCGCCTGATGGCCCTTGAGCAGACCGTGCGCGATGGGGATCCGGTGATCGACGCCATCATGCGCGAACGGGAGACCGAAAGTGGTGACGCACTGCGCCGCCAGTTGTCGGCGCCTGCGCAGGGGGTGCCGGCCATCAGAGCGCGCGAGTATATGGAAACGGCAGTCCAGCAGAGCGTCGACGAGCTCGGGCAAAGCCTGGATGCGACCTTCGGGCGCCCCTTGGGCGTCACCAACGTGTCGACCGCGCTGCGAACCGGAAGTCAGCCCGCGCGCAGCTCAGCATACGATGCCGCGTACGCATCGCCGATCGACTATTCGTCGGAGGCGGGCCGGACGCTCGAAAGCCTTCTCGGCCGCGTTGAACGGGCCGCGCCCGGCACGATCTCGCTTGCCAACCGGATGATGGCTGGCGAAGGCGTGCAGTCTCAGCAGATCCTCGCCAATCTTGCCGAGGACGGCACCGTCACATTTTCCCGCCTCCCCGACACTCGGCAGATCGACTACATCACACGCGCACTCAACCAGATGGCCAGGAGTGGCGACGGCCAGGGCGCGCTTGGCGGGCAGACCGACATCGGCCGCATCATGGGCGGCCTGGCGGGCGACATCCGCGGGGCCCTGCGCACCGCAAATCCTCGCTATGGCGAGGCGCTGGCAACCGCCGCAACGCCGATCGATCAGCGTCAGGCCCTCCTCTTCGGGCAAGACCTTCTGAAGCCGGGGATCCCGAGGGACTTAGCTGCAGAGCGACTCGCCGGCATGTCGGAAGCAGAGCTCGCCTATGTGCGCCAAGGCGTCCGATCGCAGATCGACGAGGCGCTGGCGAATGTGCGGGCAGCGATGACGAACACGGACGTCGGCATTCGCGAAGCCCAGCAGGCCGTTGCTCAGCTCTCGAGCCGGGCGGTGCGAGACAAGCTCGGCATGATCTTGCCGCCGGACGCTGCCGACGCTTTCTTTCGGCGCGTGGATGAAGCGTCGGCTGTGCTCAATTCCCGCCAGTCGGCGCCCCTTCGGTTTGCCAACTCGAGGCCGCATGAGGAAATCCGCTCGATCGTCGATGCGTCGGACCCGCGGCAGGCAACAGCTCAACTCCTGGCGCAAGCCGCAAACGACAAATCTGGCCAGGCACTTCTTGGCCTCAAGGGCGCCCTCATCGATGAGCTGATGGCTCGATCGCGCACGGGAAATTTCGACGACACCGGAAGCCCCGTCCTCTCCGGCCGCGCGATGCAAAACGCCCTTTCGAATGATCGCCTGAACGCGGCCGCAAGCCAGATCCTCTCGCCTGAAGAGCGGACACTCTTCATGGCAATCGCCGACGAATTGACGAGGCTCGAGACGATGCAGGGGCGCTTGCCCGGCGTCGGCAGCGTGATGGAAGGCGAGCCCAATTCGATCGTCAGCATGATCGCGCGAACGCTTGCCGCGCGCATGGGCGCCCAGGCGGGGCGCGGGACGAGCGGCGCCTCGCTACTCACTGCGAATTTCGCTTCGCAGCGTATGCAGCGGATCCTCGAGCGGCTGACGCTGGATCGCGCCGAAGGCTTGATCCGGGATGCAGTGTCGGGAGATCGCGAGCTATTCGAGCTCCTCCTGACGCCACAAAACCGGATCACGCCGCGCCAGGAAAGCAGGCTGGCGGAAGTGCTTTCGCGCACCGCCACTGGCACGATCGGCGGGGCAGTAGCCACGACAGACAGGGAAGAGCCCGATCTTGTGGAGATTATCACGGGCAGCGGCTTGTAGATGGCGCTCTGCCAGCACTGCTCTTCTACGCAGCCGTGATTTAGATCGGACATTCGGACAATTGATCTTGCCGCTCTTCCAAGCTGCGCCTTAAGGTCGGCTTCTGGGGAGGGGCTCTACTGTGACACGGCACTTTGTTCTCGCACTATGCTCTTTGCTTTTCGCGCTCAGCGTCACCTTCCCCGCGCATGCTGATTTCCAGCTCAGCCGCGGCTGGTTCTCCGGGTTGAGTGAAGACGAACGGATCGAGCTTCAGAAAAATCTCACACTCATCGGCCGCTATTCTGCGCTGATAGATGCCGAGTTCGGACCGAGCACCTACCGTGCGCTGACAGCATTTCAGGCCCAGGCGGGCATGCCCGGCACGGGCGTTCTGGACGAAAAGGGGACGGCACTACTTTCGGCGATGGCCAGAAAGGCAATGAGCCGGTTTGGCTTCAACTATCTGCAGGATTTGCGGAGCCAGAGCGAGCTGCTCATGCCGGCCGCGATGCTGACTGTCTCATCACCGACCGACCGCGGCATGTCCTACTCCCTCCCGAATGGAGGGATTGCGCTAGAGACGATAAGGAAGCCCTTCAGCGAACAGAGCTTCGCCGACCTGTATGCCAGCCTCTCGCGCTCGTCGCCCCAACGATCGATCTCGTATTCGACCTATAGCGACGCGCGGTTTGTCGTTTCAGGAACGACGGGAGCCCGTCAGTTCTATCTCATGTTCCACAATGCCCTCGAGGAGAGCGTCGGCTTTTCTGTTTCCTGGGAGCCCGCCTATGCCGAAGACGCCCAGATCGTGGCGCTCTTCATCGCCTCGCATTTTCTACCGACGCGCTTTCTGCAGGCATTCGAGGCTATCGACAATCCAAACGTCGTCTCTGCCGAACCCATCGCGCCAGTTGCCGAGGCTTCGGAGGCCACTCCCGAATTTGAATATCAGATGATCGGCAGCTTTGCCGTTTTCGACGACAGCCCGGGGCTGATCGCCCTCATCGGTACGATCACGCAGAGCACGCCGCTCGAATTCTTGCGAGCGCTGCGGGCTCGGCCCGAAGCGCACACCCTGATGCTGCACAGCGACGGCGGCGGGGTCGACCCAGCCCTGATAATTGCCCATGAGGTTCGCCAGCGCGGCATGACCACGATCGTGCCCGAAGAGCTCTACTGCTACTCCGCTTGCGCGTTCGTCTTCCTGGCGGGCGCTCAGCGAATGGCCGTCGGAGAGCTGGGCGTGCACCAGGTGTGGAACGAGAGCAACGACCTGATTTCAGGGCAGGCGAAGCTCTCGGACGTCATTGAGGCGATGACCGATTTCGGCGTGGCGGCCGAAGTGGTTTCAGTGATGCTTAGGACGCCCCCTAGTCAGATGCACATCTTCAGTCCATCCGAATTGGAGGCGCTGGGCATCAATTTCGTTTACGAGCCGGCAGCGTCAGATCCCGATTTGACCCCTGCCCCGGTTTCGGAAAACGGCCGGACACTGCTCTTGGAAGCCACCGATCCACCTTCAACCACCGGAGCTATTCCGATCGGCGGGAATGTGCAGTGGACGCAGGGTACGGATGCATCCGGCCTGCCTCAGCTGATCGCGACCGTCGAAGTTCCGGAACGCGACATGAGTGCCGTGATCACCTTCGGCCACTCCTCTGGCACTCAGGTCTCGCAAGAAATTGCCGTGGATGTAGACTTTGCATTTGCCCGACCCTTTGCCGGAGGATCGATAGCGGGACTTCCGGGCATCCTTCTCAAGAGCGAGGAACTGGTTCAAGGGAAGCCGCTTCAGGGCGCGTCAGCGAGAAAAGCGGAAAACAGCTTCGTCTTCCTGTTGGACATGGCCGATCCCGAAAGTATGGCCATGCTCGAGAGCCAGCCATGGATCGACCTGGCTCTGGTCTATGCCAGCGGCCAACGCGCGATCCTGACGCTCGAGAACACGGAAGGCACGCGCCGGGCCTTTGCCGACTTGGGGAGGGCGAGGCCATGATCTTCACTGATGGATTGCGGGGAAGCTGGCATTTGCTTGGCGCTGCTGCTGCGCTCATGGCGCTCTCTGCGGCGCCCACTTTCGGCAATGACGTCCGCATCCTTGACGGCGACACGATCAAGATCGGCGAAACGACCTACCGGATTTTCGGAATAGACGCGCCGGAGGCGGGCCAAACCTGCGCGAGAGGGAGCGGCCGCAACTGGAACTGCGGGACAGAAGCGATCCATGCCCTGGAACGGCTGGTGTCGGCTGGGCCGGTCAACTGTGACGGCCAGGGGCTGGATGACTATGGACGCACGCTCGCTATTTGCCACGTCGGCGAGATCGACATTGGCGCCCAGATGGTGGCGCAGGGTATGGCTTGGGCATTCCGGCGGTACTCTCCGATCTACAACGAGATCGAGGATCAAGCTCGAGCCCGGGACGTCGGCATCTGGCAGGCTGAAACTGAGCCCGCATGGGAACTTCGCGCTCGCCGGTGGGAAGCTGCCGAGCAAGAGGCTCCGGATGGGTGTCCGATCAAGGGCAATATCAGCCGCGACGGTGAGCGGATCTACCACACACCATGGTCGCATTGGTATTCCCGAACGAAGATCAACGAGGCGGCTGGCGAGCGCTGGTTTTGCGATGAGCTAGAGGCTCTCGAGGCCGGCTGGCGGGCGCCGCTTTGGGGCGGCTAAACTGAGCGACAATCGCGCTCACGGGTGTAGCTGAAGATGTGCAATCTCTATTCAATGACGAAGGGCCGCCAGGCCATCATCGATTTTGCCAAAGCGACGCGTGTTATCGACGGGATCGGCAACCTGGCGCCCATGCCCGGGATCTTCCCGGACTATCCCGCGCCGATCGTCCGGACCGTTGAGGGCGAGCGCGAGCTCACCCTCGCCCGCTGGGGCATGCCCAGCCCGCAATTCGTTCTGAAGGGCCGCACCGTAGATCCCGGCGTCACCAATGTCCGCAACACGACGAGCCCCCACTGGCGCCGCTGGCTGGGCCCAGGCAATCGCTGCCTCGTGCCGTTCTCGAGCTTCTCCGAATACGAGACCCTGCCCGACGGCAAGAAGGTGCCGGCATGGTTCGCATTCGATGAGAGCCGGCCCCTCGCCTTCTTCGCCGGGATCTGGACCAACTGGACCAGCACGCGGAAGACGAAGGAGGGTGCGGTCAACGCCGATATCTTCGCCTTCCTCACCTCCGAGCCCAATGCCGAGGTGGGCGCCGTCCACCCCAAGGCCATGCCCGTTATCCTCACCACGTCCGACGAACTCGACATGTGGATGACGGCGCCATGGGAAATCGCGCGCGAGCTGCAGCGTCCGCTGCCCGATGGCGCTCTGCAAATCGTGGCGAGGGGAAGGAAGGATGATGAGGCCTGAGGTGAAGCCGCCCGTGCGTCCGGCGAGCCATCTCGATCGCGCGCTCGACTGCGAGGAGGCGATCGAGCCGGGGCTGATGCAGCTCGTTGCCGCTGCCGAAGCCGCCGGCTGGGACCGCGCCGAGATCTGGCCCGCCCTGATCAGCGTGGCAGTAAATCAGATCAAAGCCGACATTGAGAACGACAGGCTCGAGGCTGATCTGCGCACGGCACGCATCGCGCGCCTGCTCTTTCCAGACGGCTAGCGGGCGGCGTGAAATTGGAGCAGCCTGAGCGCATTCGGCGTCCTCACTCGCAAAGGCCGATGTCGGCCTCGCCGGAGCAGATCGCGATTATCCATGCCATGGTCGCCGACGGCGCCACGCTGAAAGCGATCGCCGAGGCTCTCGGGATCGACAAGCAAACCGTCCGCCGCTGGGTGGATGCCGCAGGCTTCCCAGCCTACAAACGGGCCCACCGGCATACGCCCGAAACGGATCGGGCGATGCTGAAGGCGGCGAGCAAGGGCCGGCCCACTCGGGAGATCGCCGAGCAGCTCGAAATGAAGTTCGAAACAGTCAGGACGCGGCTGCGCATCCTTGCCGGGCAGGGCATCACTCACGAGAATGGTCGCGAGTATGTCGATCCGCGCCGTCGGTTCACTCACACCGAAGAGACCGATCGCATCATCCGCGAATGGACGCGGAAAGGTCGCAAGGTCGCGGCGATCGCCAAGGCGCTTGGCACGACCGGCAGCGTCGTCATCTCCCGCGCGCACGCTCTTTTGCAGGACGAAACCGCCGAACGCGACGGCTAAGCCCCTTTCTTCCCGCCCGGCACCACAACAAGCCGACTGTCGCGCAACACGAACGCGCCTTCCGTCAGCGAGAGCCGCCGACCCGGATAAGCCAGCACCGCCGCCTCAAAGGCCGCATGCGCCACGCTGATGTGGCCGACCTTCGCCAGCACGCTCACCAGTACCTCACTGCCGACATCCCGATTCTCCACCGCATAGGGAAGCCCGCCCATCAGCGGCTGCGGCGTCTTGGGCACGCCCATCCAGATGTGCACGCCCTTGCCGTTGCAGGCCGGACAGCGCATGCGCTCGGAAAAGTGTCGCTGCCCGCGCACTGGCCAGAGGCTATGCGCGCCGCCGACATAGTGGATCACCTTGGGAAGATCGACGAGCCAGCGGTGCCGGCACTGGAGCTGGAGGCAGGTCGCAACCAGCTCCTGCCCGGTCACCCGGGCATCCTCCAATGTCTTCAGCGTCCGCGGCATCAGGGCTCCTCATCACGAGGAGCCGAGTCATACAATTAGAACAGAAAGAGAACAAGCGGATGTGTTTACGCTAATGAGCTGGATCGTGATGTAGGCCAGCAGCATGCCAGCTCTCTCGAGTTGCTCCAGAGGAATTCTCGCCCTTGTCTGCCTCACGTTCCGGGACGGCGTGCTGACTGTGGTATGCACTCATCACAACGCTGGCAAGTTGCCGCACGCTCTAGACGACACCCATGATTGCGCATACGTTGCGGACAAGTTGGTTGACAGAGTGCATTTTGCGGGCTAGCGCAACGCCTGCCATCATAAGAATGCCACCCTGTTAACATTATATTCAGGGGAGAGGGGGGAACAATGCAAAGCCAGCATTCGTTCCTTCGCGAAAGGAGCTACGACCATGAGTACAACACACTGCACCCAACTGGCTAACCGCTTTGAGGCCTTGGCAGCGGAAGGGCTTGTGGACGTTAAGTTTTTTGTCCGCAACCTCGATGAAGCCACCACGGAACGCGTCTGCTCAGAAGTAAACGCTCTGTATGCAGCGCTGGATGCCGGGCAGCACGAGCTTCTTGATTTCAAGGATTCTCGACGCGCGTAACTTGACAGCGTCAGCGCTGCTGGCTAGCTCTCAGAGCTAATCTAGGTAATAGGGCCTCAGAGATTTCTGAGGCCCTTATTCGTTGGGAGAGGCCAATGACGGACTCGTCGAATGGTACAACTTGGGTCCTGTCGGAAAAGTTCGAAGGCACATTTGAGAAGGTTCGAGTTCTACAGGAGCACGTACGGCGCTACTCGCTAGCGCCCGATCAAGTTCCCGTCTCGATTGAGGATCTTCAGTGGGCCATCGAGGATGTCTATCGCATGAAGATCAGCAAGGTGTTGGTCGACTTCGATGCCGAGCATATCCGAGGCATGATGGAGCGGTACAGCGACGGTCGTGCCAATGTTTACGTGCGCAGTAATCAAGACGCGGATCCCCAGCAGAATCTCTACTGGCGCCGATTCATTAGCGTCAAAGAGATGATCCACATAGCCATCGACGAAAAAGACGATTTCTCCCCGCAGGGCAGCGAGACGATTGAAGAACTAATCCGCAATCACACGCTAGAAGCGCTCAAGCCCGCAAAATCTGAAATCCAGTCTGAGGCTCTCGCAGAGCTCGCAGCTTTCGAGCTTCTGTACCCAATGGAATTTCGCGCTCGAGACATTGCCCACTCTTTGCCGCTCGGCAGCTTAGCTGCACATTACCAAGTGCCGAACTATGTGATCGAGCGATGCCTCGAGCCTGGATACATGAAGATGGCAAGAGCTACGTGGAATGAGATTAGCGGGCACGGACTGGGCGGCCTGAACAGCAACCCGTAGCTAAGGGCCCGGCACGCAGCGGACGGGCGACGGCGCCAGCGCCGCCACCCGCACCGGCTCGGCCGGCAGCGCCGCGCGCACGCGCGGCGTCTCGAGGATCACCAG
This sequence comes from Arsenicitalea aurantiaca, assembly GCF_003994485.1. Taxonomy (GTDB): domain Bacteria; phylum Pseudomonadota; class Alphaproteobacteria; order Rhizobiales; family Devosiaceae; genus Arsenicitalea; species Arsenicitalea aurantiaca. Next base: position 153,893 of record NZ_RZNJ01000001.1, on the reverse strand, counting down.
TGCCACCGCACAGACAAGCACGAGTAAGACGCCGGCGACAATGCCGGCGAAGGTCCAGGCCATCAGGTCTCTCCGATTTTGGGGGGTCAGCCCTTTGCCGCGGGCTTGCGAGTTGCAGTGCGCCGTGGGGCTCGGCGCGTTCGCGCCAGTTCGGCCGTGACACGCTTCTGGACTTCTTCTTCCATCTCGGCTTCGTTGCGCGCGGCCGCGATCTGCCCCTCATAAGCCATGGCCAATCGCTCGAGCGCTGGCGGCGGTCTGGCTGGCGTCCAGGCAGGCTACGATCTGGAAGTCGGCAATGGCTTCGTGCTCGGCGTCGCGGGCGACGTGGCCTGGACGAACATCCATGCGGGCATCGACGGCAATATCGGGATCTTCGGTGGCCCCGACGGCACTGATTTCGAAGTCTCTTCAACCCTCGCCTGGCTCGCAACCCTGCGTGCACGCGCCGGCCTCACCTATGGCAACCTCCTCGGCTACGTCCATGGTGGCGTCGCGTTCGGCAACACCGAGCGCGAAGTCAGCTTCGGCGGCACGTCGCTCGACCTCGGCGATGCCGAGTCCGCGAGCCGCACTGGCTTCGTCGTCGGCGCAGGCCTCGAAGCCATGGTGACCGAGACGATCTCGCTTCAGGCCGAATACTCCTATTTCGACCTTGGTTCCGACGAGCTCTTCTCGTTCCCGGCCGAAGGCGGCACGATTTCGGGGACGGAAAATCTCTCCTTCCACACCATCAAGGCGGGCCTCAACTTCCGCTTCTAGCCGCCTCATCGAGAGCAGCTGAGAAACCTCCGGCGTTCCGTGGCGCCGGAGGTGTTCTTTTGTGCGGTTAATCGACCCCGCTAATGTCGCCGCGCGGCACACCCTGGCGCAGCCGCAGGCCGGCATCGCTCCCGAAACCCGCGATGCCGGCCCCTCACCATTTGGCGATGCTTGCCCTGCTCACACTGGAGAGGGACCTCCCTACCGTCATCCCATCAAAGGTAAATTGCGGACAGCGTGTCGAAGGTCGATTGATCCAACTCCAATCCGGCTGCAGCTAAGTTGCTTCGGAGATGGGCCGGATTGCTGGTTCCAGGGATGGGTAGGATGACAGGCGAACGATGCAGCAGCCAGGCGAGAGCAAGCTGTGCCGGCGTTGCTCCGATGGCGCGCGAGGCGTCAATCATCCCGCGTGCCTCATTCAGCTTGCCGTCTGCCAGGGGAAAGAAGGGCATGAATCCGATGCTGTGCTGCTCGCAGTACGCCAGGACCTCCTCTTTAGCTCTGTGCAGTAGGTTGTAGTGATTTTGAACGGTCGCCACAGGAAAGAATTCGATCGCAGCTTCAATATCGACGACGCTTACATCTGACAGCCCCACGTAGCGGATTAGACCCTCCTCCCGCATCTCGGCGATCGCCCCAAACTGCTCGTCCCGCGGCACCGCAGGGTCGATCCGGTGCAAGTGCCAGAGGTCTAGTCGCTCACGCTTCAGGCGACGGATGCTGGTAAGGACGCCCTGACGAAGAAACTCTGGACGGCCGCAACAATGCCAGGCGTGCGGCCCAGTCCGGATGTAACCGCCTTTCGTCGACACCACTATGTCGGCGCGCGGCCCGATCTCGTCCCCGATCAGCTCTTCGGTGATGTACGGACCGTAGCTCTCTGCCGTGTCGATGAAGTTGATGCCCAGATCAGGCAGCATTCGCAGCAGAGCCCGAGCCGCCGCTGGGTCCGACGGCGGACCCCAAAAACCGGGGCCCGACAGCCGATTGCTTCCGAAGCCCAGTCTGCGAACTTCGATATCACCGCCTATTCGAAACAACTCGACCGTCTCCATGTCAGCAAACTGGCCTACGCTTCGGTCCGCTGCCGCAAACCGCTTGGCGAGGGCTATCCCAACGCTGCTATTTGTCCAACCCTGGCGTTCCTCATTTCTAACGGTGCATTTAATCGGCCACGACAGGTATAGATCGCGCGCCAGTCCGCGTTAGTGTGGGAAACATGTGTGGGAAACCAGCGCGCCGAAGCGCGCTTTCCTGTAACCACCTAGAAATAAACGGAAAATTGGCGCACCCGACAAGATTCGAACTTGTGACCTCTGCCTTCGGAGGGCAGCGCTCTATCCAGCTGAGCTACGGGTGCAATACCGGTTCGGACGGGGTTCGTCGAACGGGCGGACCCTAGCCAAAGACGGTTCGAAGCGCAATCCTGATTTCTGCCGCTCGCACCGGCCCGCCCCCCCTCGCTCCGCGGCTCTTGACGCACCGGTCGGCGCCTTGAAGATTACGCCCTCCTCCAAGGGCGGTCGACCGTGCCGCCCATTCATCCCGCACCGGAGTTTCCATGGCCTCGCAGCTCTTCTCGCCCATCAGCCTCGGCGGGCTCGATTTCCCCAACCGCATCGCTATCGCGCCCATGTGCCAGTATTCGGCCGATGATGGCTCGGCCACCGACTGGCACCTGCAGCACTGGATGAACCTCGCCATGTCGGGGGCCGGCATGGTCACCATCGAGATGACCGATGTCGAGCGGCGCGGGCGGATCACCCATGGGTGCCTCGGGCTTTATTCGGATGCAAACGAGGCCGCGGCGCGGCGCACGCTCGATGCGGCGCGGCGCGTGGCGTCCAAAGGCACCCGCTTCGGCACTCAGCTCGCCCATGCCGGCCGCAAGGCGGCAAGCCAGCGGCCATGGGAGGGCGGGGGCCCGCTGCACCCGGATCAGGATCCCTGGCCCGTCGTTTCGGCTTCGGCGATCCGCTTCGATGATGGTTGGCACCTTCCCCATGCGCTCGAGCCCGACGAGATCCACCAGATCGTCGATCGCTTCGTTGCTGCGGCCAGGCGGGCGCGCTCGGCGGGCTTCGACTTCATCGAACTTCATGGGGCCCACGGCTATCTGCTCCACCAGTTCCTCTCGCCCTTTTCCAACAGGCGCGAGGACGAATGGGGCGGCTCGCTCGAGAACCGCTCGCGCTTCATCCGTGAAATTGCCCGCCAGGTCCGCGCCGCGGTGCCCGAGCTCATGCTCGGCGTGCGCCTCTCGGTCACCGAATGGCTCGAGGGCGGCTTCTCCGAGGACGAAGCCGTGGATGTCGCCTCAGCGCTGAAGGATCTGGGCGTCGCCTATATCTGCTGCTCGAGCGGCGGCAACCGGCCGGCCGCGCCCGTGCCCACCGGTCCGGGCTATCAGGTGCACCTTGCGACGCGCATCCGGGAAGGCGCAGGCATTCCCACACGCGCCGTCGGCCTCATCACCGAACCCGAGCAGGCTGAAGCCATCCTTGCCGAAGGGCGCGCCGACATGGTCGCCCTCGGACGCTCGATTCTCGCCGATCCGCGCTGGCCATGGCGGGCCGCCGCAGCGCTCGGCGAAACGCTGAAAGTCGCGCCCCAACTCGAGCGCTCCCTGCCCACGCTCGGCCGCTGGGTGACGCCGCGAGCCTGATCGTCGGGCTTTTTGCGACACTGTGGCGCCCTCGCAACACCCGCTTCACGCGCCGTGTGAAGATGGCTCCGCGCCAAGGCCCTCCCACCGCGCTGGGGACGAAAACCTTTTCTTTACAATAATTTGGTTAAGTGCACCCGGGTCCAGACCATCGTCTGCGGCGTTGCGGGGTGCGGCGGCGGGGTCTCAGTTCCAGTCCAAAGGCGCCTTTGGCGCCATAATGCGGTGAAATTAATGTGATTGAGGCCCGTCCTGACCCGTTAACCAGCATGTCCTATTACGGAACGGAAAGCGAGTGTCCGCATTCCGGTCCAGCCGCGCAGTGATGCGCACGCCCCCCAACCAGCGCATAAGACGAGAACCTCACGGAAGATGACAAGTCTCAATAAACTCTCCCGCCGGCACTTCATGTTGGGCGCTGCCAGCCTCACCGGGCTTGCGCTCGCAGGTTGCACCAGCTCCAGCCGTCGCATGGCCGCAGAGCCGACCCGGCCCTACGTCGATCCGATGTATGTCTCGATGTACGCGCCGGTCTCGGACAATGGCTATTACATCGAAGGCTTCGATCCGGCGCGTGTCGATCCCAAGCTCCTGCGCCAGGTCGTCGACTATCCGACCTCCGAGCGCCCTGGCACCATCATCGTGGAGCCCGGCCAGCGCTTCCTCTATTTCGTACAGGAAGGCGGCCGCGCCATGCGCTATGGCGTGGGCGTGGGCCGCGAGGGGTACGACTATCAGGGCGAGGCCACCATCGGGCGCAAGGCGTCCTGGCCGCGCTGGACGCCGACGCCGACCATGATCCGCGAGGATCCCGAAAAGAACGGCCCCTGGGCCGGTGGCATGGAAGGCGGCCCGCAGAACCCCCTCGGTGCGCGTGCGCTCTACCTCTACAACAATGGGCGCGACACGCTCTACCGCATCCACGGCACCAATGATCCCGCATCCATCGGGCATTCGCTGTCCTCGGGCTGCGTGCGGCTTTTCAACCACGACATCATCGACCTGCATGCCCGCGTTCCCGTCGGCAGCAAGGTGATCGTGCGGCAGGCCCAGCCCCAGTTCATCTGACGCGGGATACCTCCCCCGCGTCGTGCAAGGCCCGTCCCTTCCGGGGGCGGGCCTTTTTCATGGGGCGCTCCGCGCGTGCGGGGAACCCCGCCGATCCCTGGCGCATTGCGTGCACATAACCGCAGGGTCCGGGCTGGAGACGAGAGATGATCGACGCGCACGCCGAGGAAACGGAAAGCGAGTTGGACTCGCCCGGAGCGGCGGCGAGCGTCAGGCCCATGGAAATCGCCAGGCATCCGTCCTTTACGGCTCGCGAGAAGCTTGAGCTGCTCGAGCAGATGCGCACGAGCGAGAGCGGACCCGAAGCGAGCCTTTATTATGACGATGACCACCTGGCCCGGATCGCCGAGGCGATCGCAGTGGTCAAGGCCGAAGCCGCTACCGGCCCGGGCTTTTCAGAATTTGAAATGGAAGGACAGACCGATGAGCGATGAACGGACCGGCCCCGCAGGCGCGGCAAAGGTGGATTACGTCGTCGACGAGCGCGGCGCAAAGATCGACCTGCCGCCCGACAGCACTCTTGCCCAGACCGATCGCGCCGAAGCGGCGATCGGCGCGACGGGCCCCACCAATTGGTGGCGGATCGGCATCATCGCCATCGCAGTGCTCGCAGTCGCGCTCTTTGTGATGCAGATCCTCGGCGGCAATCCAGGGACCGAGGTGATCCCCGATACCCCGGTCGCAGCGCCCGAGACCGGCGAGACACCGCCCCCGGCGTCCCCCGCCCCCTGACGCACAGGCAAACAAAAAGGCCCGGAGTTTTCTCCGGGCCTTTTCGCATGCGCTGAGGCGACTAGCCCCGGATCGGGGAGAGCTGGATTTCAACCCGACGGTTCTGTGCACGACCCTGTTCGGTCGCGTTGGACGCGATCGGATTGGCCTTGCCGCGCCCCTCGATATAGAAGCGCCGCTGGTCGATGCCCTGGTTCGAGAGCGCAGTGGCAACCGACACGGCGCGACGCTGCGACAGATCGAGGTTGTAATTGTCCGAGCCGGTCGAGTCCGTATAGCCATAGACGTCGATGATGGTGCGATCGAACTTCCGTAGCACGATACCGACCGCCACGAGCGTCTGGTTGAACTGCGGCTGCACGCGCGCCTCGTCGGTCGCGAACGTGATGTTGGACGGCATGTTGAGGATGATCTGGTCGCCCACACGGGTCACCGACACACCAGTGCCCGCCATCTGCGCGCGCAGCTCTGCCTCCTGCTGGTCCATGTAGGAGCCCACGGCCGCGCCGGTGAGCCCGCCGATGCCAGCGCCGATCAGCGCGCCGACGCGCGGGTCATTGCCGGTTGCCGCGCCCACCAGGGCGCCGGCGATCGCGCCGCCGCCCGCGCCGAGCAGCCCGCCGCCCGCCGTGTTGGAGAGCTGGCTGTCCCCCGTATAGGGGTTGGTGGTGGTGCAGGCGCTGAGCGCCAGGGCCGCGACGCCCGCGACCAGGATGTTCGACTTCATGCGGTGTCCCCTTGACGGTGTTCGGTGCCGTTCATCAACGCCGATTGCGGCAGGAAGGTGATGTCCGCCAAGGGTTAAGAAAGTCCTTATCCTTGTTGCGGAGGCGCCACGGTTTCGCCCTTAGCTGTGCACCCAGCCACCATCGACGATGAAGTTCTGCGCCGAGATCATCCGGCTGTCGTCGGCACCCAGGAACAGCACCATCCGCGCGACGTCCTCGGGCATCACCCGGCCGGCCAGCGCCTGCTGCTCGTCCATCAGCTTGTTGGCGGCCTCGTCGACCCAGAGCGTCAGCTGCCGCTCGGTCATGATCCAGCCGGGCACCAGGGTGTTGACGCGGATGTTGCTCTTGCCCAGTTCCCGCGCCATGCCGCGGGTCATGCCGTGCTGGGCGGCCTTGGCGCTCTGGTAGACGGGCAGTTGCGCACTCATCATCATCCAGCTGATCGAGCCGAAATTGATGATCGAACCCTTCTGCGCACGGATCATGCCCGGGGCGACCGCCTTGATGGCAAAGAAGGCGTGCTTGAGGTTGACCGCGATCCGGTCGTCGAAAAATTCCGAGGTCACGTCCTTCCAGTCGTGGCGCTCGTCATGGGCCGCGTTGTTGACCAGCACCAGCGCATCCCCATGCGTTCCGGCAAACTCGGCGATTGCCGCCTCATAGGCCGGGATATCGGTGATGTCGCAGGCGATGAAGCGCGTCGTGCCGCCCTTGTCGTTCAGCTCCTCGGCAAGCGCGGCGCCGCGCTCGGCCGCAATGTCGACGAACCCGACCTTCGCGCCCTGCCCGGCAAATTCGCGAACGATGGATTCCCCGATCCCCGATGCGCCTCCCGAAACGATCACCGGTACGCCTTCGAGGCTCGGATAGCGGGCAAACTGCGTCATAGATATCCTCCAGGGGCCTCTTGGCCCGTTTCATGTCGAAGCCTCCCGCGGTGGCGGGAGGCCCCAATCGTCAGTGTCGATTGATCCTTCAGGCCGCCTCGGCGCCCTCCACCGCCCGCGCCGGAGGCGGGGGCAGGTCGCGCGCCTCGATCTCGGCGAGCAGTTCCTCGATCCGATGGACGTTGTCGAGGTGCCGCGTCTCCATCGAGAAGTTCAGCGTCACATATTCGCGCCCCGGGCAGAAGGTGCACAGATTGGAGCCGGGATGATAGGCCCCGCAATAGATGGGCTCGATCACGCCATGGGTCATCGGGCCATAGGTGCGGTGCGGCGGAACCAGGGTCAGCACCACATGGGCCTTGCCGTTGAACCGCCAGAACCGCCGCGTCAGCAGGAATGGCGCGACGCGGCTGATCCCCCGCAGCGTGCGGAACATGGCGTTGATCATCACCTGGAACCGGGTGATGTCCTTTTGCTCGATGCGCGCGACCGTATCGTCGACGGCGCGCACGAAGTCGACGAAATCCTCATGGACGGGGAATTTCGCCTCGAGCGCGCGTACCCGGAAGAAGTCGTCATCGGCATCGTTGCGCTTGGTGTCGAGCATCGTATAGGCGGCGCCGATCACCTTGCGGCTCATCTGCTTTTCGGGCCCCGCACCGTTGAGCGCAAAGGTGACGAGCGCGAAATAGAGCGAGCGTTGCCGCACGCCGAGCCGGTTGGCGAGCACCCGCAGCCGATGACGCTTCAGCGCCAGCGTCTTGAAGCCGAACGGCTTTTCGCCCGGCGCCAGCACATGGGCGATGAAAAGGTACATGGACGCCATCAGCCAGGCGCGGAAATTGCTCTGGATGCGCGCGCCGAGGCTGACCTTGTTGGATTTGTCTGACATCACCCCATGGCCCGCCGATTGGGACCGGGTGAGAAGCGCGGAATCCGAGCCTTCGAGCAAAGCATGGCTCGACCGGACCTGGATCAGCGACGCCCGCCCTTCGGCATCCGCGCCACCGGCGCGGTTGATGACCATCACCCGAAAGAGCGGCAGGTCATCGCGCTCAAAGATGTCCGCCGAGCGCGTGATCCACTTGTCCGGATAGCCCTCGAAATCCTCCACCGTCTCGATCGAGGTGATCGCATCGAGCAGATGCTGCGGAAAGGGCTGGCCGGGTCGCGCGCCGACGAACCCATGGGTCAGCTGCGGGGCAAGCGAGACCATGTCCGCGACCAGATTGGTCAGCGCCGCCTTATCGAAGACGTTCTTTGAATAGGCGGTGAAGAACACCGTGTCCTGGGCCTCGTAGAGAAACCACTGGAAGTCGGTGAACAGCGCCTGGGGATGGCGCGCGACTGCCGCTTCGGCGAGCCTCAGGCTCTCGGCCTCGCTGCTGGCAAAGCTGGTCGACGAAAAACTCTTCATGACCGTCCTCCTCTCCTCGGCTCCGATCACGACGCCTTGAACAGACTAGACCGGTAATCGGGCGCCTTCAACTGCAATGGAGGCGGACGATTAATTTGCCGTACCCAGCAAAGCGCAGTTTTGACGCCCGGCCGGATCCGAGCGTCGCCGAGCGCACGATGCCCGAAAAAATTCTGCCTCCTTTATTGGCAGAGGCGGCTTCGAGGTCTAGGATGGTTCTAAACATTGGCGCACACCTCCTGATCCTACAGGCACTTGGCGCCCGCGCGTCGAATTGACCTATGTCATGGAGGAGACGCACGCTTTAGGGTTTCGCTCGCCACTGGCGGTGATCGCCCGCAGCTGTGGCGGAAAGGTTTGTCCCATGGATTATCGTGGACTGTTTGAGGATGCCGTGGATGCGCTGCGGCAGGAGAAGCGTTATCGCGTCTTTGCGGACCTCGAGCGAATCGCAGGTCGCTTCCCGACGGCGCTCTATCGCGATGCCGCCGACAATGCGCGCGAGATCACCATCTGGTGCTCAAACGACTATCTGGGCATGGGCCAGAACGATCGCGTGATCGCCGCGATGCAGGACGCTGCGGGACGCCTCGGCGTCGGCGCGGGCGGCACCCGCAACATTTCGGGCACCAATCGCCCGCTGGTCGAGCTCGAGCGTTCGCTCGCCGATCTGCACCGCAAGGAAGCGGCGCTGGTGTTCACCTCGGGCTTCGTTTCCAACGAAGCGGCCATCTCCACCATTGCACGGCTGATGCCCGATTGCGTGATCTTCTCCGATCAGCTCAACCACGCTTCGATGATCGCTGGTGTGCGCCAGTCGGGCATGCAAAAGCACATCTTCCGCCACAATGACGTCGCGCACCTGCGCGACCTGCTGGCGGCCACGCCGCGCAGCCGCCCCAAGCTCATCTGTTTTGAATCCGTCTACTCGATGGATGGGGACGTCGCCCCGATCGAAGAGATCCTCGATCTTGCCGACGAATTCGGCGCCCTCACCTATATCGACGAAGTCCACGCCGTCGGCCTTTACGGCGAGCGCGGCGCAGGCATCGCCGAGCGCGAGGGCCTGATGGAGCGGATCGACATCATCGAGGGCACGCTGGCCAAGGGCTTCGGCGTGATGGGTGGCTACATCGCTGCCAACCAGGCCATCGTCGATGCAGTGCGCTCCTATGCGCCCGAATTCATCTTCACGACGGCCCTGCCGCCGGCCCTCTGCGCTGCGGCGCGGGCATCGATCGACCACCTCAAGGCCTCGCCGCACGAGCGCGAGGCCCATCAGCGCCAGGCCCGGCTCACCAAGGAGATCCTCTCCGAAGCCGGTCTTCCCGTCATGCATACCGATACGCACATCGTCCCGCTGATCGTGGGCGACGCGCGGCTCTGCAAGGCAGCAAGCGACATGCTGCTCGAAAAGCACAACATCTACATCCAGCCGATCAACTATCCCACCGTGCCCAAGGGCACCGAGAGGCTCCGGATCACGCCCACTCCGCTCCATGACGACGAGATGATCATCGCGCTTCGCCATGCTCTGGTCAGCGTGTGGACGAGCCTGCAGCTCCCGCGCGAACGCAGCACCGTCAAATATACGACTGAGCGTTTGAATTCGGGCGATCTCACCCTGCCCACCAGCGGCGGATGATGTAGGGCGCCCCGGGGCGCCCTTTTTCTTTCAGCTCGTGAGCACGATCCGCATCAGGTCTGCGGTGTTGCGCGCGCCGAGCTTTTCCATCACCCGCGCCCTGTGCACCTCGATGGTGCGGGGCGAGATGCCGAGCTGTCGGCCAGCCTCCTTGTTGGACTGGCCGTTCGTGATCAATTGCAGCACTTCGCGCTCGCGCGGGGTGAGCTGCGAAAAACCCCGGACCTCGATCGACCGGCGGCCGGATGCGACGACCCCCATATGGATGTCGCGCCGCAATTCCTCGCGCACAGCGCGCAGTACCCCCTCCTCGTCGAACGGCTTGTTGATGATGTCCGCTGCTCCGGCGCGCATGGCTTCGACGACGAGCGCCACCTGGGGAGATTCGGCGATCATGAAGACGGGCGTGCCGGTCCGCATTGCCTTGATCTGCTTGAGCGCCTCGAGCCCGCTTTCCTCACCCACCTGCATATTGAGCAGCACAACATCGGGCCGGCGACGGTCGAAGCCGGCATAAAGCCCGGCCAGGTCGAACGAAATCGCCGTCTGAAACCCCTCGAGCCGGAACAGCATGTTGAGCCGTTCGCAACTGCGCGCATCGGCATCCACGATGTGCAGCAGGCGATCTCGATTCAAATAACTTCTATAATACAATTCTTCACCCATCGCCCGTCTCCGCATCGAGGACAATTTTCGTTTAATATTGGCATCAGGTCGTCATGAAATACGATCGTTTCGTCCTTCCGGCCTCTGAGACGGGCGGCATTCGTTACGGCTTTGTCCGTACCGCCCTAAGATCACCCCGCTCACGATCACCTTCGCATTTCTACCTTCAGGATCGGGGTGGTGCGCCGGGATTTCTACTGGGATGAACACGTATTAGGTAGTTATTCCTACCCCTCTTGCGCCTGTCAAGACTATTTTCCTACACTGGTGGCGAAGAAAAGCCGGTGCCGGACTGAAGTCGGGCACCGGCTTCAACCGGACGGAAAAGACTATTCGGCGGGCGGCAGGGCGCCGGGCTGGGGCGCAGGCGCCGGGGACCCCGGCCGTCCGCGCAGCGCGTCGCGGATCTCCTCGAGCAGCACCTCCTGGCGGCTCGGCGCCGCGGGGCTCGGATCCTTTGCGGCCTCGCGCTTCATCGAGTTGATGCCCTTGACGACCATGAAGAGCACGAACGCGATGATCGTGAACTTCACCACCGCATTGATGAACAGCCCGACATTTAGCGTCGCAACGCCCGCCGCCTGCGCTGCCGCGAGCGAAGGCACCGCCACGTCATTGGGGTTGTTGAGCACGACGAACAGGTTCGAGAAGTCGATGCCGCCGATGATCAGGCCGATCAGCGGCATGAAGATGTCGTCCACGATCGAGGAGACGATCGCCCCGAAGGCGGCACCGATGATCACGCCGACCGCCAGGTCGATCATGTTCCCCTTGATCGCGAAGTCACGGAATTCCTTGAACATTTCAGCCCTCTTGCGTTGCACGCATGAGGCCTGCCCACCGCTCTTGGCCCGACAGATGCTCGCATGCGCCCATTGCCGAGCCTTTCCCAAATGCGCGTGATTTGCAATCACCCGTCTTGCCGGGCATGCGAGGGTCCGGGATACTCCCGTCCGAACCGGAAAATCACGCCATGGATGGATCGCAAGAACGCGCCGAGCGGCTCTGGGCAGCGGCCGACCACATCCCGCAGGGCCTTGCGGTGTTCGATCCGGACATCAGGCTCATCGCGTCCAACGCCGTCTATCGCACGCTGCTCGACCTGCCGGCAGGACTCATCGCGCCCGGCACGCCGCTCTACGAGATTGCGCTGCATCTCGCCCGGAGGGGCGATTTCGGGTCCGGAGACCCTGCCGCGCTCGCCGCCGAACGCGTGACGCTCCTCACTTCGGTTCCCCACAGCGTCAGCCAGCGGCTCGGCAATGACGGGCGCACGCTCGAATTCCACGCGCGCCGACTGCCCGATGGCGGCCTCGTCGTCAGCTTCGGGGACGTCACCGCGCGCGTCGCGGCCGAAGGAGCGCTCGAGCGCGTCAACACCTCGCTCGAAGGGCGTGTCGCCGAGCGCACCGCCACGCTCGTGCGGGTCAATGCCGAGCTCGAAAAGGCGCGCGAAAAGGCCGATGCCGCCAATCGCGACAAGACGCGCTTCCTCGCAGCCGCGAGCCATGACCTGCTCCAGCCGCTGAACGCCGCCCGCCTTTATACCGCGACGCTGATCGAGCGGGCCGGCGGAGGTCAGCTGGGCGAGCTCGTCCATTCCCTCGAAGCTTCGCTCAACGCGGTCGAGGAGATCATGTCGGCTCTCCTCGACATCTCGCGGATCGACAGCGGCGCGCTCAAGCCCAATCCGACCCCCTTCAACGTCGCGGACCTGCTCAAGAAGATCGAGATCGAGTTCGCGCCCATGGCCCGTAGCCGGCAGATCCGCCTGCGGATCGTTGGCGCCTCGCACACCGTCCTCGCCGACCGCATGCTGGTCGCTCGCATCGTGCAGAACCTCGTGTCGAACGCCATCAAATACACGAGGCCCGGCGGCCGCGTTCTCGTCGGATGCCGCGTGCGCGCCGGCCGCGTCAGGCTCGACATCATCGATACCGGTATCGGCTTCAACCGCGACCAGCACGCCCTGATCTTTGCCGAGTTTTCGAGGCTCGAGCAGGGCGCGCGCATGGCGCAGGGCCTGGGGCTCGGGCTCTCCATCGTCCGGCGGATCGTCGCCGCGCTCTCGCTCGGGCTGGAGCTCGACAGCGTCGAGGGCCGCGGCTCGCGCTTTTCGATCTTCCTCCCCCTCACCCGCACCCGCGTCGAGGCCTCCCCCGGCGCCCAGCGCACCGAACCCCTCTCCAACATCGCAGGCATCAAGGTGCTCTGCGTCGACAATGAAAAGCCGGTGATCGATGCGATGGAGGGGCTGATCTCGGGCTGGGGCTGCGATGTGCGCACGGCCCGCTCGCTCCGCGACATCGACAAGCAGGGCCTGCTCCTGGGCTGGCTGCCCGATCTGGTCCTCATGGACTATCACCTCGATCAGACATCGGGGCTCGATGCGATCGAATGGCTGCGCCACAATGTCGGCGGACACCTGCCGGCCGCGCTGGTCACGGCCGATCGCAGCCCGGCGGTGCGGCTTCTCGCCGAGGATCGGGGCGTCGCGGTCCTGACCAAGCCTGTGAAGCCAGCCGCTCTTCGCGCCACGATCTCGAGCCTGTCGGGACAGCGCCCGCGCGCGCCCGGCCGGATCGAGAGCTAGCGGGCGGCGCTGGCGCCCGCTGACAGCAGCTCGCCGAACTGGCCTTCCTCGATCCGCGAGGCGGCGATCACGGCCTGTGTGCGGCTGTCCACGTCCAGCTTCTGCAGGATCGCCGACACGTGCGCCTTCACCGTTGCTTCGGAAATCGAAAGCTCATAGGCGATCTGCTTGTTCATCAGCCCGTCCGACAGCATCATCAGCACGCGCACCTGCTGCGGGGTGAGGCTCGCGAGCCGCTGCATCAGCGCGGCATGGCCGTCATCGCTTTGCAGGTCGATCCCCTCGGGCACGAAGACCTCGCCGGTCAGCACCGTCTCGATCGCCCGGCGGATCTCGGGGGGCGACACCGATTTGTGCAGATAGCCTGCCGCGCCCAGTTCGAACGATCGCCGGATGACCACCGGGTCCTCGACCGCCGAGATGATCATCACCGGCACGTCCTGATATTGCGCGCGCAACAGTAGGAGGCCCGAAAATCCCCGGACGCCAGGCATGTTGAGATCGAGCAGGACCAAATCGCACTCGCGGTCCGCCTCGAGGGCGGCGCTCAGCGCGCTCAGATCCCCGGCCTCCTCGACCGCGATCGATGGATCGCCCCCGGCAAGGGTCTGGCGTAGCGCGGCGCGGAACAGCGGGTGGTCGTCGACGATGATGATACGGCGGCGCGTCATGGTCCTCGCGTACTCTCCTCGGGCTCGGGGCGGGTTGCCCGGGGCTCTCTAACATTCAACCGTCCCGCGCGCCATGCCGTAGCCGGGCCCGCGGGTCCGCGAATCGCGAACAATTTCGCAGAATGCGGCAGGGGTTAACCGGTTCTTTACCATAAATTCTCGACTATGCCTCAAACCCATGTCCCGCGAAGGTGGGAACGGACGAATCACCGTCCCGCCTCTGCGTGGGGCATCACTTGACCGCTGATCGGGAACGCCAATGGCCCGCGCCACGCCGCATGCTGCTTCGGACGACCAAGGCACCACTCCCCAGGCCGGGGACTGGCAGGCCCTGCGCGGGGAATTGGTGGCGCTCTTGAACCAGGTCGAGGGCCGTCTCGACCCCGTTCGCCAGGCCGCGCCTCCGGCCGCGAGACCTGCCCCGCGCCCCCGGCGCCTGCCCGATCCGGCGCCGCACGACCTTCCCGCAGACCAGCGCCATCGCGAGGCGCTCCGCTCGGTCAAGAAGGCGATGGATCGGTTCGCTCCTGAACCCCTGCCCGAGCAGGAAGACGATTACGATGCGCTTCCGCCCAATCCGCGGGACATCCTGCAATCGGCCATCCTCGACATCCGGTCGCGCCATCGCGCACCCCGTGCCGCGGCTTCCCCCTCGCGCCAGCCGGTACAGCCTCCGGCGCCGGCCCCGGTTCTTCCCGAGGCCACCGCACGCCAGTTCGACGAGTTCGCCCGTGCCGTGGGCACGATCTCGGGCCGGCTCGAACGGCTCGAGGCCATGATCAAGGCGCAGTCCGGCGCCGAGAACATCCGCGAGATCGGCGAGCAGATGGGCCAGCTGACGCAGGTCGTCGAGCTGCTCGCCGGCGCCGTGGGTGAAACCGGCCAGGTCAAGCGGCTCGAAGGTCAGATCTCCGGGCTCGCCCGGCTCGTCGCCGAAGGCCCACGCCTCGATTTCTCGGCTTTGACCGAGCGGATGGACGACGTTTCGAGCACGGTTGCGCGCCTTGCCGAACTCCAGATCGAACAGACCACCCGCGACCGGGCCCGGCCGAGCCCGGCCGAAGCAGTGCGCGAAGGCATGCAGGGCGTCGAGGAGACGCTGCGCGCCGTTTACGATCGCATCGACACCATGGAGCGCAATGTCGCCCTGCCGCCGGCCGCGCTTGAAAGGCTGACCGACGAGGTCGCCGAAATCAACGCCGCCATGCGCGCCGGCGCGATGCAGCCTGCCGGTCTCGTCGAGATGATCGAAACGCTCGGTCAGCGGCTCGAGGCGATCGACGGGCGCGCGGACGAGGTCACGGGCCTGCGCGACGACGTGCTGGCGCTGCGCGGCGCGGTGGTCTCGGCCATCGACCCGCGGTTTTCGGCGCTCGAGATGCAGATCGAGGCCCTCACCGACCGCGTCACCGACGGCCCGACCGATGCCGGCATCGGCCAGCTCGAGGCCCAGGTCCGGCTGCTCGCGGCGCGCATGGACCAGACCGGCGAACAGCTGACGGGTCTCGCCCGCCTCTATACCGATGCCGAGCCCGACGAGCCGGCCCTCGATATCGAGGCGCTCGCCGAACGGGTCGCGAACCGCACCTCCGAGGCTATCCGCGACGCGGCTCCTGAGCCCGTGACGCCCGAGCTGGGCGAGGACAGCCTTGCCGCCCTCGAAGCGCGCATGTCGGCGCTCTTCCGCGCCGCCGCCGAAGAGGCCCGTGGCCCCGCCCCGGACCTCTTTGAGGGCATGCAGGATGGCATCCGCCAGGTCGATGAACGCCTGGCGCGGCTCGAACAATCCCTCTCGCGGTTGCGCGAGCCGGTGGCTGCGCCCGAGCGTCATCCGAGCCTGCCCAAGGACCTCCTTTATGTGAAGGTCAACACGCCGCCGAGCCCGGCTGCAGCCTTTGCCGAGGAGGATGCGGGCCTCGACGACGCCATGCCACTGAGCCCGGACGAAGAGCGCCCGCTCACCGATCCCGGCTTCCCCGATTTCAGCCACGCCGATCCCGGCCCCGTGCGCACCGCCCTTTCGGGCGGCCGGCCCATGTCGACCCTCCGGCCCGGCGCGGCGGACCGCCCTGCCTTCGACCCCTCCAGCGTCACCCCGCCGCCGCGCCCGCAGTCGAGCCTCGAGCTCGGGACCGATATCGATTTCACGCCGCAAAGGCGCCCCGAGCCGGAGCCGGTCCACGCCCCGGCCTCCGAGACCACCGTCAGCCGCAACACCTTCATCGAGGCCGCCCGCCGCGCAGCGCAGCGCCAGAACGCCCAGAAGACCGAAGCCAACGCCACTTCGCTCATCGGGCGCGCCATGGCCCGCTTCCATCAGGCCGGCGAAGCCGACGACGGAGCCGAAGCGCCCCGCGCCCGCGCCGCACATCCCAAATCCGAACCGGCACCGCTCGCTGAAGCCAAGGCGCAGGAAGCCGCAGCCTCTGCTTCAGTGGAGCCTCAAGCCGTTACGCCTGAGGACACGGCCGACGAAGCGGCGCGCCCCGGCTTCCTCAGCCGGCACCGCCAGCCTCTGCTGCTTGCCGCCAGCGTCGTTGCCATCGCCTTCCTGACGCTCAATCTCATCGGCCAGCGCAATGAGGAGGCACGCCTGCGCGAGACGGGCGCCGCCACGGCGACGAGCACCGTTCCTTCCGCCCTGCCCGCCCCTGCCAATGCCGCCGCGGACCTTGCCGAGGATCCGGCGGGCCCGCGTTCCGATAGCGGCATCGTGCCGGCACCCGCTGCCGTCGCCGGGCCGGCGCGGATCCTGCCGCTCACTGATGGCGGCACGGACGGGCTCGTCACCGGGTCGATCGATCCGGGAGCGGCGATGCGCTTTGCGCCCACCACCGGCCAGCCGCCGTCCGACCGCTTCGGCAGCGCCGGCGTTGCGGTCACCAATGCTGCGCTCGGCGAACCCATGCCGCCCCTTCCCGTCGAGCCTGCGGTAACAGGCCCCACGCGCGGCGCCGTGCAGGTCGAGCTGCCCCCCGAGGCGGTCGGGCCACAGGGCCTCCGCGAGGCCGCTGCCAATGGCGATCCGCGTGCCCAGTTCGAAGTGGCCGCCATCTATACCGAAGGCCGCGCCCTGCCCCAGGATTTCGCCGCCGCCGCCATCTGGTACGAGCGCGCCGCAGCGCAGGGCTTCGCCCCGGCACAATATCGGCTCGGCAATCTCTACGAGAACGGCCGCGGCATCGAGCAGGATTTCGCGCAGGCCCGTCTCTGGTACCAGCGGGCCGCCGAAGCCGACAATCGCATGTCCATGCACAATCTGGCGGCGCTGCTGGCCGGCGGACAGCTGGGCGAACAGGATTTTTCGGCTGCAGCAGAATGGTTCGAGAAGGCCGCGCTCCGCGGCCTTGCGGACAGCCAGTTCAATCTGGGCATGCTCTATGCGCGCGGCCTCGGCGTGCCGCAGAACATGGAAGCGAGCTATAAATGGTTCTCGCTCGCGGCCGCCGGCAACGACCCCGACGCCGTCAAGGCACGCGATGACGTCGCCCGCTCGCTTGATCCCGATGCGGTCGCACGCGTCACCGCCGAGCTCGCTGCCTGGCAGCCCCAGCAGATCGACCTCGCCGCCAACTTTGCCCCCATCGGCTCGTGGAACGCGGGCTTTGATCCGGGCGAGGCGATCACCGACCAGTCCGTCGTCACCAATGTGCAGGCAGCGCTCGGCCGTCTCGGTTATGAGATCGGCGAGCCCGACGGCATTGCCGGCCCCCGCACCGCCGAGGCGATTCGCGCCTTCGAGCGCGCCACGGGCATGAGCGAGGTCGGCGCGATCAATCCGCGCCTGCTGGCCGTCCTCGGTAGCCAGCCCGTCTGATCCGGCCCAGTTCGGCCCGAAGGCGATGCTGCGGCAGGATCGTTGACGGCACAATGAATTGACGTTGGCAGGGGGGGCGCGTAAGCGTCCCCCCTGAGCCTTTCACCGCCGCCCCGGAACCCGGTCTTGTTGGTCTACCTGCCAATCGCCGAGCTTTCCATGAACCTCTTCTTCCTTGTGGGAATTGGGGGGGCAGTGGGATTCCTGTCGGGTCTGTTCGGGGTGGGCGGCGGCTTCCTGCTCACGCCCCTCCTCATCTTCACCGGCGTGCCCGCGCCCGTCGCCGTCGCCTCGGTCACGGGACAAGTCGTCGCCGCCTCGACCTCTGGCGCGCTCTCCTACTACCGGCGCGGCCAGATCGACCTGCATCTGGCCCTCTATCTCGTGCTGTCGGGCGTGCTCGGGGCCTTTGGCGGCGTCGCGACCTTCTCGATGCTGCGCGCGGCGGGCCAGCTCGATCTCGTCATTTCGCTCGGCTTCCTCGTCATTCTGGGGCTCGTCGGCACCATGATGATGATCGAATCGGTGCGCGCCATGTTCAAGCGCCGCGCCGGGGTGGTCGCACGGGAGCGCCTGCCCCATCAGCACAACTGGATCCACGGGCTCCCCTGGCGCATCCGCTTCAAGAAATCCAAGCTCTACATCTCGGTCATCCCGGTCCTGGTGCTCGGGCTCTGCATCGGCTTCATCGGCTCTCTGCTCGGCATTGGCGGCGGCTTCATCCTCGTGCCCGCGCTCGTCTATCTCCTGCGCGTCCCGGGCAATGTCGTCATCGGCACCTCGCTCCTGCAGGTCGTCGCGATGATGGCCGCGACGCTCATCCTGCACGCCGTCCAAAGCCAGAGCGTCGACATCCTCCTTGCCTTCTGCCTCATGGTCGGCGGCGTCATCGGCGCCCAGTTCGGCGCTTCGGCCGGGCAATACCTGCGAGGCGAACAATTGCGCGCGATGCTCGCAGCCCTTGTCCTCGCCGTCGCCATCCGCTTCGGGCTGTCGCTCGTGCTCGCCCCAGCCGATCCCTGGAGCATGGCCGTGGTCGGGGCCGGAGGGGTGATGTGATGCGGATTTTCTGCGCCCTCATCCTGCTGATCGCGCTCGTCGTGCCAGCCGGCGCCCAGCGGCTCGTCTCCACCCTCTCCAACCAGACCGTCGCCATCAGCTCGAGCTTCGACGGGGAAACACTCACCATGTTCGGCAATGTCGAGCCGGCCGAGGAGACGCCCCTTGCCGCCCCGCAGGGCCCCTATGAGGTCGTGATCCTCGTGACCGGCCCGCTCACCGATCGCGTGGCGCGCCGCAAGACGCGTCAGTTCGGCATCTGGATCAACACAGAGCAGGTGCTCTTCGAGCGTTTCCCATCCTATTTCCACGTGCTTGCGAGCCGTCCCCTCGCCGAGATCACAACACCGGCCACGCTCGCGGCCGAAGGCATCCTGCCCGAAGTGCAGGCCGAACGGGCCGCGCGCACCGATTGGTGGAGCGCCACCATCTATGCCCGCGAACTGGTGCGGCTGATGACGGAACGGCGCTATTTCGGCGTGGAGGAGCCGGGCGTCCGCTTCTTGTCGACCACCGCCTATTCGGCCCAGCTGACCCTGCCGCACGACGTGCCCAATGGCGCATTTCTGGCCACGACGCTCGTTTTTTCCGATGGCGAGATCGTCGCGCGCCGCGCCGAGCGCTTCAACGTCCGCAAGGTCGGCTTCGAGCGCTTCTTGGGCAATGCGGCGGTGCAGTACCCGCTCTTTTACGGCGTCTTCTGTGTCTTCCTCGCCCTTTTCACCGGCTGGCTCGGCGGCGTCGTCTTCAAGCGCTGATCAGCGCCAGGCCCGGCCTGGGGCAACGTGCGCACATAGGCTTCCAGCACTGCGTTCATGCGCGACTGGTAGCCCCTGCCCTGCGCTCGAAACGCCTCGAGGACCGACGTCTTCACTCTCAGGCTTATGGCCTCGGTCTTCTCGGGCTGGACCAGCTTTGCGGTGCGCCAGAATGCCTCGTCGAGTTCGGGAATTTCGCTGTAGTCGATCGCGTCGTCCGGCTGAACCGCCAGCTCGTCGGCGGTCAGCTCACGTGCGTAACGCCTGCTCATAACGCATCCTTTCTGCCCGGTTTGCACGCCGCGCGGAGATCAGACGCACAGTGCCTTTCCGATCCGTGTGTACGACGACGATCACCAGCACACCCTCGACTGCCCCGATGCTGACGGCGCGGGCCTCACCATAGTCAAACCGCTCATCGGCGGAGGTCAGGACGGGCCCTTCGAAAATCCGGCTGGCAAACGCGAAACCAAAGCCATGCTTGGCGATATTGGCCCTGTCCTTGGACGCGTCCCATTCGAATTTCACCTGTATATACTCTTGTATATACAAGACGACAAGCGCTGATCAGCCATCGACAAGCCGTCTCGCGCTCACCGGGTAGAGCTGGCCGCGCCCGAGCATGGTGATCTCGAGCGCCGAGCGATCGAAGAGCCCGGCAAACGCCTTGCCCAATATGTTGATCGAACCGGTCGAAGCGCCATAGGCCGGCAGGATCATCAGGCGTCCATCATGGACGAAGCAGGGCCGCCGGGTCGAGCGGCCATTGATCACCACCCGCGCTGCAGGATGCAGGTGCCCCGCAACCAGCCCCGGCCGCCCCTTTTCGGGCATGTGAGCAAGCCTCAGCCCGCCGATCTCGAGCGCGGCCCGGCATATACCACCGAGCCTGTGCGGGCTCGGATCGTGATTGCCAGAAAGCCAGTGCCATTCACGCGCGGCCATGAGGTCGCCGAGCAGCGCCCGGTCCGCTCCCGAAAGGCTCTCCGTGCCATGGTCGCGATGGAAACTGTCCCCGAGCGCGACGACGCTTTCCGCTCCGGTCTGGGAGAGGTCGGCCGCGAGCCGCTTGAGCGTCATCGTCGTATCATAGGGCGGCAGGAACTGGCCGGTGCGCGCGAAGGCGGCGTGCTTTTCGAGGTGCAGGTCCGCGACCAGCAGCGTCCGGCGGGCATGCCAGTAGAGCCCGCCCGAGGGCAGCGGGGTGAAGACCTGCCCGCCGAACCGCAGGATATGGCTCACCATTTCCCCGCCCCACTCCTGCCCTTCCCGATAGTTCACCGTCCCGTCGCTTCCCTCAGCAATTCTTCTGCGGCTTCGGCCATGGCGCTCTCGCGGCCTTCCCCGAAGATCGGCTCCTTGCCGATGTCGAGCAGGATGGGTACCGCGAGCGGGGAGATTAGGTCGAGCGGTTTGTGCACGATATGTTTCCGTATGCGCCTCAGGCACTGCCCGAGCCGCTCGATGTCGAGCAGCCCCCGCGCCGCGTCCCGGCGCGTCGCCTGGATCAGGATATGGTCGGGCTCGTGCTGGTAGAGGACGTCATAGATGATGTCCGCCGACATTGTGACCTGCCGGCCCGTCTTTTCCTTGCCCGGATGCCGGCGTTCGATGAGCCCCGCGATGACCGCGCAATTGCGGAAGGTGCGCTTCATGAGCGCCGACTCGTCGAGCCAGGCCTCGAGATCGTCGCCCAGCATGTCCTCGGCAAAGAGGTCGTCGAGCGATAGCCGTCCCGTGCGGATCAGCGCCGACAGATCCCCGAGCCCCCAGATGGCGAGCGAATAGTCCGAGGCGACGAACCCCAGGGGCCGCGCGCGCGCCCGCTCGAGCCGCCGCGTCAGCAGCATGCCGAGCGTCTGGTGGGCCAGCCGTCCTTCGAAGGGATAGCAGACGAGGTAGTTCTGTGCGCCCCTCGGAAAGGTCTCGACCAGAAGGCTTTCGCGCCCCGGCAGCACGGAGATGTCGGCCTGCAGGCGCAGCCAGTCCCCGACCTGCTCGGGCAGTTCGTCCCAATGGCCGGGATCGGCCAGCATGGCGCGCACCCGATCGGCGAGATAGGTCGAGAGCGGGAACCGCCCGCCCATATAAGAGGGAATTTTGGGGTCCGGCGCGGCGCTGCGCGAAACATAGGCTTCGGTCTCGTGCATCCCCTCGAAGGCGACGATCTCCGACCCGAAGACGAAGGTGTCGCCCTTGACCAGCTGGTCGATGAAATATTCCTCGATTTCCCCCAGCACCCGGCCCCCGCGCCCGATCGGCCCGGTCGTCGCCCCGCGCCGGAAGCCGCGCCCGCGCACGAGCCGCACCTTCACCATCGGCTCCTCGATGATGGTGCCGATATTGAGCCGGTATTGCTGCGCGACGCCCGGATTGGCGATGCGCCAGAGCCCGTCGGGCGTTTGCCTGAGCTTGGCGAAGCGCTCATAGGCGCGAAGCGCATAGCCGCCGGTCGCCACGAAATCGAGCACCCGCTCAAAGAGCGGCTTGGTAAGTTCGCGATAAGGCCAGGCGCGCGTGACCTCAGCAAAGAGCGCGTCGGCATCCACTGGCGCGGCGCACGCCATGCCGAGCACATGCTGGGCGAGCACGTCGAGCCCGCCCGAGACCGGGTCCTCGCTGTCCTGCGCCCCGGCCTCCACTGCCTCGAGCGCGGCCTCGCATTCGAGCACCTCGAAGCGGTTGGCCGGCACGAATAGCGCCTTGGACGGCTCGTCGAGCCTGTGATTGGCGCGCCCGATCCGCTGCAGCATGCGGCTTGCGCCCTTGGGTGCGCCGATCTGGACGACGAGATCGACGTCGCCCCAGTCGATGCCGAGATCGAGCGTTGAGGTGCAGACCACCGCCTGCAACGCCCCGGCAACCATCGCTGCCTCGACCTTGCGCCGCTGCTCGACCGCAAGCGAACCGTGGTGGAGTGCGATCGCGATCCCGTCCTCGTTGACCGCCCAGAGGTTCTGGAACAGCATCTCGGCCTGGCTGCGCGTATTGACGAAGAGCAGCGTCGTTTTGTGCTGCTTGATGATCTCGTAGAGCCCCGGCACCGACCA
The DNA here is from genome assembly GCF_003994485.1 of Arsenicitalea aurantiaca. GTDB lineage: Bacteria > Pseudomonadota > Alphaproteobacteria > Rhizobiales > Devosiaceae > Arsenicitalea > Arsenicitalea aurantiaca. Next base: position 131,369 of record NZ_RZNJ01000001.1, on the reverse strand, counting down.
GGCCGCCGAATGCCCCGCCCAGGGAATGCGATCGCGCGCCGAAAGGATCGACAGCTCCGGCCGCGCGCCGCCCGAACCGACCAGCAGCCGCGTTTCCGCCTCCGGTACGGGCGCGGCGATCCATTCGGCCAGAAGATCGGGCCGCGCCACGGTCGCGCTCAGCGCCGTGATCCGCATCTGCGGGGCGAGCGTCGCCAGCCGCGCGATGCCGAGCGAGAGTAGTTCTCCCCGCTTGGAGGTGACGAGCGCGTGGAGTTCGTCGAGCACCAGCCGCTTCAGCGAGCCGAAGAGCTTCGCCGCCTCGGGATGGCTGAGGAGCAGCGCCAGCTGCTCGGGGGTCGTCAGGAGGATCGCCGGCGGATCGGTCCTTTGCCGCTGCCGGCGGCTTGCCGGCGTGTCGCCCGTCCGCGTCTCGACGCGAATCGAAAGCTTCATCTCGGCGATCGGCGTCGTCAGATTGCGCGCCACGTCCACCGCCAGCGCCTTGAGCGGCGAGATATAGAGCGTATGAAGACCGTCGCCCGGCCTCTCGACGAGGTCGGCAAGGGTCGGCAGGAACCCTGCCAGCGTCTTGCCCGCCCCCGTGGGCGCGATCAGAAGGGCCTGCGCGTCGGCCTGGCTCGCCTCCAGCACGGCGAGCTGGTGCGCGCGCGGCGCCCAGCCCTTGGCCCTGAACCAGTCCTCGATGATGCCGGGCAAAGGGGCCAAGCGCGCGCTCCGGCAAAAACAGCCATGATGGTGCTGCAAATCGATCCTAACCCTATATGATTGCAGAGCTGGGCAGAAGCACGGCGCGAGCGGAGAGCATCACGATGAGCGAGAGCGAACTTCAGGACTATCGGGACCGGCGGTCGCGGCTCGAGCGCTTCCTCGGCGACCGGCCGCTGGCGCTCGTCGTCCGGCTCACCATCATCTCGCTGATCGTGGGCTGGCTGATGAACACCTTCGGCTTCGGTGCCGAGGAGATCCTGCGATGGCTCGAAGACGTCACCCGCCATTTCTCGCGCGACGGCATCCGGCTGCTCCAGCAGAGCTCCACCCATATCATCGCCGGCGCCGCGGTCGTCGTGCCCATCTGGCTTTTGCTGCGCGTCCTCGCCGCGGGGCGGCGCAAGTGAGCGCATCGCTGACGCTGACGCCGGCGGCCGCGCTCGCGCGCCTCCACGCCCATTGCCTCGCGCTTCATTCCGAAGCCCACGGCCGGCGGATCGCCATCGGCATCGCCGGCGGTCCGGGCACGGGCAAGTCCACCCTTGCCGGCGAACTCGTCACCATGCTCGAGGCCGCCCATCCCGGGCTTGCGGCTCTCGTGCCGATGGATGGGTTCCACATGCGCCACGCCAAGCTCGAGGCTCTGGGCACCGCCCATGAAAAGGGCGCGCCGCACACTTTCGAGGGCGCAGCCTTCGTCGATTTCCTCGCCGGTCTGAAGCGCGCCACTGGCCCTGTCTCCGGGCCCGGCTACAGCCGCAAGATCGAGGATGTTGTCGAGAACGCCTTCACCATCCCGGCATCGGTGCAGGTGCTGGTCGTGGAAGGCAATTACCTGCTCCTGCCCGACGCGCCCTGGGCGGGGATCAAGCCGCTGCTCGACTGGGCCGTCTTCATCGAGGTCGCGCGCGATACGGTCCGTGCCCGCCTGCTCAAGCGCCATGGCGAGGAAGGGCTTTTCACTGAGGAGCGCAATTTGCGTCACGTCGAGACGGTCGACCTCGTCAATTACGACCGTGTCGCCTCCTCCCGGGACCGCGCCGATCTCATCCTCGAGCTCGAGACCGACCACTGATCACCCTCTGACGGGCTTGTATGCCCGGGCCGAACGCGCCAAACCTCCCCCATCGATCCTCCCAGCCCCGGACGTTTCATGGCCGCGCCCGTCTACCCCTTCACGGTGCGCAGCCGCGACGTCTGGGCCATCGCACTGCCCGCTTCGATCGCGTTCATCACCGAACCGCTCGCGGGCATCATCGACATCGCCATCATCGGCCGGCTGGGCGATGCTGGCATGCTGGGCGGGCTCGTCCTCGGCACGCTGCTCTTTGATGCGCTCTTTTCGCTCGCCTATTTCCTGCGTATCGGCACCGCCGGGCTGACCGCCCAGGCGATCGGCGCCCGCGACCCGCGCGACGGGCTCCTGCACGCCGCCCGCGCGCTTTTGCTCGCCGTCCTTATCGGGCTCTTCATGATCGCGCTCGGCGGGCCGATCCACGCCCTCGCTGCGGCACTGCTGGCCCCGCCACCGTCGGCGGCGCCGGCACTCGAGATCTACTTCTTCGTCCGCATCTGGTCGGCGCCCTTCTCGCTCGTCAACTACGCGCTCCTGGGCTGGTTCTACGGCCGGGCTGCAGCCCGCACGGGCATGATGCTGCAGATCCTGATCCACGGGGTCAATGTCGCGCTCTCGCTTCTGTTCGTCTACGGCTTTGGCTGGGGCATTGTCGGGGCGGCGCTCGGGACGGTCCTCGGCAACGCCGCTGCCGCCCTGCTCGGACTCGTGCTTCTGCTCCGGCATTTCGGCGGCATCGGCACGGTGCTTGCGGCCATCGTGCCGGCCGAACTCCTCGATGGCACCGCGCTCCGGCGCATGTTCGCCCTCAGCCGCGACCTCATGATCCGGTCGGCGGCGCTGATGGGCGCCTATGGCTATTTCGCCGCCATGGGGTCGCGCTCGGGCGAGATCGTGCTCTCGGCCAATGCGGTGCTGCTCAATCTGATGATGGTGGCGAGCTTCTTCCTCGACGGGCTGGCCCAGGCGGCCGAGCAGCTCGTCGGCAAATCGGTGGGCGCCCGCTTCCGGCCCGCCTTCGACCGCGCCTATGTCCTCTCCATGCGCTGGGGGCTTGTGATTGCCGGCGGGCTCTTCGCCTTCTGGGTCCTCGGCGGCGGCCTCATCATCGACCTGATGACCACCAACGAAGCCGTCCGCGCCCATGCCCGCGACTTCCTCTGGGTCGCGGCGCTGATGGCGCTCACCGGCATGCCGGCCTTCGTCTATGACGGGATTCTCGTGGGCGCCACGCTCAACGTGACCATGCGCAATGGCATGATCGCGGCGCTTGCGCTCTTTCTGGCCTCGGCCATGGTGCTCGAGCCTCTGCTCGGCAATACCGGCCTCTGGCTTGGGCTGCACGTCTTCTTTCTGGCGCGCGGCGCCTACTACTTCCTTGCGCTCGAGCGGCGGCGTGGCGCGCTCTTTCCCGATCCGGCCTAGAGCGCGATCCGCCCCGAGGCCCAGTCGGCGGTCTTGCGTCCGGTCAGGGCCGCGACATTGGTCTCGCCCTCGGCCCGCACCGCCGCGACCAGCCCACGTTTGATCCGATCGAGCAGGTCGAGCCCCTCAAAGACCATCGCCGAATAGAGCTGGATCGCGTTGGCCCCGGCCTCGAACTTGGCACGCGCGGTCTCTGGGGAATGGATGCCGCCCACCCCCACGATCGGCAGTGTGCCCACCCGTTCGCGCATCTGCGCGAGGCGCCGCGTCGAGAGGTTGAAGAGCGGACGGCCCGAAAGCCCGCCGAGTTCGCGCGCATTGTCCATGCCCTGCACGGCATCGCGGCTGATCGTCGTGTTCGAGACGATGAGCCCGTCAAGATCGGTTTCCCCGATCACCCGCGCGATCCCGTCAAGAGCCGGCTCGTCGAGATCGGGCGCGATCTTGAGCAGCACCGGCACCCGCACCCGCGCCTTGGCGCGCGCCGTAAGCACGCCCTCGAGCAGCCGGCGGAGCGCGTCGTCGGCCTGCAGATCCCTAAGCCCCGGCGTGTTGGGCGAGGAGATGTTGACGGTCAGGTAATCTGCGACATCGGCGAACCGGGTCACCCCCGCCACATAATCGGCGACGAAGTCGGCACTGTCCTTGTTGGCCCCGATATTGACCCCGAGCATCGCTCCGATCCGGAGCGCGCGCAGCCGTGCGAACACCGCCTCATGGCCTTCATTGTTGAAACCCATGCGGTTGATCACGCCGCCCGCCTGCTTCACCCGAAAAAGCCGCGGCTTGGCATTGCCGGTCTGCGGGCGCGGCGTCACCGTTCCGATTTCCACCATACCGAAGCCGAGTTTCGCGAGCGGTCCCGGCACCTCGCCATTCTTGTCGAACCCTGCCGCCATGCCGATCGGGTTCGAAAGCGTCATCCCGCAGAGGCTGGTGCGCAGCTCGGCCGGATCGGCATGCTCCTGCTCGGGCGCGAGCCCCATGCGCAGTGCCGCGATCGTCGCGCCATGGGCGGTCTCGGGATCCATCTGCAGCAGGGCATCCCGGCTCAGCGTGCGCAGCGCAGGCACGCGCAGCAGCGGGGAAAGACGCGACAGGATCATCGAACGGCCTCCGGCAGGTCGGCCCGTCCGTCCGCATCGACAGCAAGGGGCAGAACCCACGCGATCGCATCGAGCGGCAGGGGCCGGTAGAGATGGGGAAAGAGGTCGCCGCCCCGCGACGGCTCCCAGACGAGGTCGAGCCCAAGGGTCCTGACGCCGAGCAGGACGAGATCGGCCTTGCCCGCAAAGTGCTTTGCGAGCGTCCCGGGCAATTGGCCGGCCGTCGAGAAGTGGATGAAGCCGTCCGCGTGGTCGACCGGCATGCCGGTAAAGACACCATCCGCGGCCTGCTCGAACACCGCCCGGTCGGCGACCTTGTAGATGAATTCGGGATCTTCCATGGCCCTGCTTCTAGTCGGCCCCGGCCAAGCCCGCCACCCCTTTGTCGACCCCGTCCCGCCCCCCGCGCCTTTACACCTCAACCCACCTGCAGTAGATAGGACTAGGTTCCGAGTTTGGGACTATTATCCTCTCTTTGGATGGGCGATGTTCTCACACGGGGCCATCTGGGATGCCATTGACGCATTGGCGGAGCGCCACGGGATGACCCCGTCGGGGCTCGCGCGTCTGGCTGGCCTCGATTCCACCGCCTTCAACCGCTCCAAGCGCGTCAGCAAGGACGGCCGCGAACGCTGGCCGTCGACCGAGAGCATTTCCAAGGTGCTCCAGGCGACGGGCGAGAGCTTCGACACGCTCCTCTCCTCGGCCTACATGCAGCCACCCAACCTGCCGCGCGCCGCAGTGCCGCTATTGGGGCTCGCCCAGGCCGGCGCCGGCGGCTTCTTTGACAGTGCCGGCTTTCCCGTCGGCCAGGGCTGGGACGAGGTGCGCCTGCCCACCCCTGGCGATGGCGGCACCTATGCGCTCGAGGTCACGGGCGACTCCATGCTGCCGCTCTATCGGGATGGCGACATCATCATCGTCTCGCCCGCCGAACAGCCCCGTCGCGGCGACCGCGTCGTGGTGCGCACCCGAGATGGCGAGGTGATGGTCAAGATCCTCCACCGCCAGACGCCCAAGACGCTGGAGCTCCACTCGGTCAATCCCGAGCACGCGCCGCGCACCATCGAGATGACCGAGATCGAGTGGATAGCTCGCATCGTCTGGGCGAGCCAGTAGCTAGCCGGCGAGTTCGCCCGCCAGAGCCTTCTCGATCAGCCGGCGCGTCTCGGCCACACCGTAAAGCGCGATGAACGAGCCGAAGCGCGGGCCCTGATCCTGCCCGAGCAGCACCTGATAGATGGCGGTGAACCAGTCGCGCAGCGGCTCGAACCCATGGGCCTTGCCGACCTCGAAGACGAGGTTCTGCAGCGCCTCGGCATCCTGGGAGCCTTCATGGCCGCCCAGCTGCGCACCGAGATCGGCAAGCGCCGCCCGCTCCTTGTCGTCGGGCAGGCGGAACACCTTGCCCGGCTTCACCCGGTCGTTGAAATAGCGCACCGCATAACCCGCCAGCCGGTCGAGCTCGGGGTGGGTCGCCGGGCTCGCACCGGGCACGTAGCGGGAGATGAACCCCCAGAGCACGCCCGCATCCTCGGCATTGGCGGCCGAGACGAGGTTCATCAAAAGCCCGAAGGTGACCGGCATGTCGATGTCGGGCGGATTGCCGGTGTGGACATGGAACACCGCGTTTTCGAGCCGCTCCTCGGGCGTCTGCCGCCCATAGGCGGCGACGAGATTGTAATAATCGTCCACCGCGCGCGGGATCACGTCGAAATAGAGCCGCTTGGCGGCCTTGGGCTTGCCGAACATGTACTGCCCGAGGCTCTCGGGGCTCGCATAGGTCAGCCATTCGTCGATGGTCAGCCCATTGCCCTTGGACTTCGAGATCTTCTGGCCCTGCTCGTCGAGGAAGAGCTCATAGTTGAACCCCTCGGGCGGATTGCCCCCGAGCGCGGTGACGATCCGGCTCGCCAGCTTGACGCTGTCGATCAGATCCTTGCCCGCCATCTCGTAGTCGACCCCGAGCGCGAACCAGCGGAGCGCCCAGTCGGGCTTCCACTGGCACTTGACTGCCCCGCCGGTGACGACCGTCTCGTACTTCTGCCCGTCGGCGGGATCGACATAGACGATCGTGCCGGCCTTCGCGTTGCGCTCGATCACCGGCACCTGCAGCACATTGCCATTGACCTTGGAGATCGGCAGGAAGGGCGAATAGGTCGCCCGCCGGTCCGGCCCGAGGCTGGGCAGCATGATCTCCATCACCGCATCATAGACCTCGAGCATGCGCAGCAGCGCCTCGTCGAAGCGCCCCGAGGTATAGTAATCGGTCGAGCTCGCGAATTCGTAGGCGAAGCCGAACCGGTCGAGGAACGCCCGCAGCCGCGCATTATTGGCCTGTCCGAACGAGGGATGCTCGTCCGAGAAGGGGTCGGGGACCCGCGTCAGCGGCTTGCCCAGATACTCGGCCATCATCTCCTGATTGGGCACGTTTCCCGGCACCTTGCGGAGCGCATCCATGTCGTCGGAAAACGACAGGAGGCGCGTCGGGATCTTGTCTTCGGTCAGGAGCCGAAACGCGGTCCGCACCATCGTCGTGCGCATCACCTCGCCGAACGTCCCGATATGGGGCAGGCCGGAGGGGCCGTAGCCGGTCTCGAACAGCACTTCGCTCTTGCCCGTCCGCTCGAGCCGCGCGATCAGCTTGCGCGCCTCCTCGAAGGGCCAGGCGCGCGCCGTCTTGGCGGGCGGAAAGAATTGCGGATCGAGGACAGGGAGCGCGGCGGACGTCACTGCTTGAGCTTTCTTTACTGGAAGTGCCGCACCTGTTGCCCCAGCAGCACCCGCAAAGTCAATGCCGGCCCGCTTGTCAAGCACGCAGCCCATACCTAGCTTTGGCGCTCAGCACGCTTAAGGAGCCCCAATGTCCGTCACCGCCCAGGATGCGCTCATCCACCTGATGATCATTGCCGCTTCGGCGGACATGCACGTCACCGAGACCGAAATCGGCCGTATCGACGGGCTCGTCTCCCGGCTCCCCGTGTTCGAGGGCTACGACCGATCGCGCCTGACTTCGGTCGCCAATGGCGCCGTCGACCTCGTCAACGCCAACGGTCTGGAAGGCGCGCTCGAACAGCTTCTCCGATCCATTCCCGAGCGCCTCCACGACACCGCCTATGCGCTCGCCGTCGAGGTCACCGCGGTCGATCTCCTGCTCGAGCAGGAGGAACTCCGCTTCCTCGAATTGCTGCGCGATCACCTCGATCTCGACCGGCTCGTCACCGCGGCCATAGAGCGGGCGGCACGGGCCCGGCTGCGGCGCGTTCAGTAAAAGCCGACGGGGAACCAGCGCAGGTAGAGCTCGTCGAGCGCGCCTGAGCGTTTCATCCGCAAAAGCCCCAGATTGATCGCCTCGCGCACCGCGTCCCGACCGGCGGGCAGCGCGACGGCGAGCCCCTCCCCGAAGAGATCGGGCCGGAAATAGGGCCCGCCCGCAAAGGTGCAGCACGCCATGTGCGTGTTGAGCCAGAACGAGGCACGCAAGGCGTCCCCGAAGAACGCATCGACGTCACCGCTCTCGACCGCATCGAGCGCGGCGATCTCGCTTTCGAACGGCACGATCGTGGCGTCCGGCAGGTAGCGGACGAGGAAGCCCTGATGGGCCGAGCCTTCCCGCACTGCGAGCCGGCGCCCCGAAAGGCTTTCGGCTGAAAAATTCTGCGCCGGCCCGACCCGCGTCACGAAGCGCGCCGGAAAGCCGAGATAGATCGAGGAAAAATCGAATTGCTCGCCATTCTCCGGGCTGAGCGCGAGCCCGGCGAGCAGCGCATCGCCTTGGTTGTCGGCCAGCGCCCGCGCCGCCTGCTCCCAGGGCCAGGCCTGGATCGTGCAGGCAACCGCGAGCTCCGTGCAAAGCCCGCGCGCCAGGTCAATGTTGAACCCGACGAGTTCCCCGCTTTCGTCCCGATAGTTGAAGGGCGGGAAATCGGCCGTCGTCAGGAACCGGATGGCCGGCACGCCCGTCGCCTCCGGCGCTGCCTCCCGGGCGCTCGGATCGAAATGATTGGGCAGGTTCTGCCCCAGGGCCGGCGCCCCGAGGAACGTCAGGACACTCAGTGCGAGGAGAAGAAGCCGCATGGAAAGAACCGGGATTGGGCCGAGGAGGTAAGCGTTATGGACCAATTCGGGCCTGAACGCGACAGCGCTCGCCCCACGCCCGCCAAACACCCGAACCGCCGTCCCGTCAAGAGCAAAAGCGCCCTCCTGCTGCGCATTTGTACGTAACTCTCTATTGTCCAACGGGCCCAATGCAGTACCATCGGCATCATATTTTGATGAATACTTGAACCATACTGGCAGCCTCTCTTGTCCCAAGCGCTTGCATTGATGCGGGCGATCCTCGGTCCTGCCGTGACATCGGATGCCGAAGCACGGGACGTGCTCGAGGCAGCTTTGGTGCTCGAGGTGGACCCGATCGTCCATTGTGCCCATCGCCATGGCCTCGGCCACGCCCTGGCGCTCGAGCGCGCTGCGGAATGGGCTGGCCTCGTCTTTTCGCCGTTTATGCCCGAAACGATCGCCGGCAGCGCCCGCATCGCCCGGCTCGACGCGCTGGCCGAAGTGCGCTCTCTGCGCGGACACTCCGAGATGGGCGACGTCACCTATTGCACGCCGCGTTTCACCGAATTCCTCAACCTACGCGAGCGGCTTGCCGAAGCCCCGCATCTGGCCGCGCGCATCCGCATCGTTCCGCCTGCGATCCTGAGGGCGGAACTGGCGCGTTCGAACGCCGACAGGCTGATGGAGGAAGCCCGCGAACGTCTCGCACGGCGCTGGCCGAGCGCGAGCGCCCATCGCGACCTGCCCATGCTCGCGCGCCTCGTCTTCGTCTCCGGCCTGTTCCTCGTCGTGCTGCTCGCGGCCCTTTCGCCCTATCTGGAGCGTGCGCTGCTCGTTCCGCTTCTGGCACTCCTCATCGTCGCGCCGGCCGCACTGCGCTTTGCCGCCCTCTTCGTGCGCCCGCGCCCCGGCGAGGATCCCCCGTCCCTTCCACCCGCGGAGCTGCCCCTTTACTCGGTGCTGATCCCGCTTCGCGACGAGGCCAACATGGTCCCGCTGCTCGAACAGGCGATGCGCGCGATCGACTATCCGCCCGAAAAGCTCGACATCAAATTCGTCGTCGAGGCGAAATCGCGCGAGACCGTCGCCGCCGTCGAGAAGATCCTGGCCGATCCCCGCTTCGAGCTCGTGCGCGTGCCCGACGGGCCGCCCCGCACCAAGCCCAAGGCGCTCGACTATGCCCTGCCGCTGGCGCGCGGCCAGTTCGTCGTCGTCTACGATGCCGAGGACATTCCCGATCCCGATCAGTTGCGCCTCGCCGCGGCCCGCTTTGCGGCCGATCCGGGGCTCGATTGCCTCCAAGCCGAGCTCGTCATCGACAATGGCTCGGAAAGCTGGCTCACCGCCATGTTCAGCGCCGAATATGGCGGACTGTTCGGGCTCCTGCTGCCGCTTCTGGCGCGATGGAAGCTCCCGATGCCGCTCGGGGGCACCAGCAATCATTTCCGCCTCCGCTCATTGCGCGAACTGGGTGGCTGGGACGCCTTCAACGTGACCGAGGATGCCGATCTGGGTGTGCGCATGGCGCGCCTGCGCTATCGCTGCGAGACCTTCGTCAGCCGCACCCGCGAGGAGGCCCCGATCACCCTCGATGCCTGGATGGCCCAGCGCACGCGATGGATGAAGGGCTGGATGCAGACCTTCATCGTGCACAACCGCAACCCGGTCCGCTTCCTGCGCGACATCGGCTGGCGCGGCTTTCTCGCCTTCCAGATCTATGTGGGTGGGCTCATCGTCTCGGCCCTGCTCCACACCGTCTTCATGGCGAGCCTTGCGCTCTTCATCGTCAATGGCGACAGCTGGTTCGGCCTCTCGGATGGCTGGGATCTCGCCTACATTGCCATCCTCGTTCTGGGCTATGGCGGCTCCTTCGCGCTCGCCATCGCCGGCCTCGTGCGGCTCGGCCAGAAGCGGCTGATCTTCCACCAGCTGCTCCTGCCGGTCTATTGGGTGCTGCATTCGGCAGCGACGCTGCGCGCCGCGCGCGAACTCATCACCCATCCCTATTTCTGGGCCAAGACGCGCCATGGCGCGACCCGCATGCGCCGCGATTTCCGTGAGCAGACCCACTCGGTCACGCCCGCTCCGGTCGCGGCGCCGCCAGTGCAGCCCTAGGAAAGGCGCTCAGCCCGGAAAGATCAGCGAGCGGTGCGTCGCCGCGCCCGCCATGGTGCCATCACCCACCGCCAGCGCCAGCGAACCCGCGCCGCGCGCCGCATCCCCGCAGGCAAAGACGTGCCTGACGCTTGTCTGCTGCATCTGGTCGGTGCGGATGAACGGGCCGAGCGGCCCCTCCTCCATCGCGCAACCGAGCGCCTCGGCAAAGGGCGATGAGGGGGCCGTGCGCGACGCGGTGAAAATCCCCGCAAAGGACAGCATCCGCCCATCCTCGAGCACGACGTCCGCATGCCCGCGGATTGCCTGCACTGGCCCCTCGATCACCGTAACGCCGCGCCAGTCGAGCTCGTCCCGCTCCTCGGGCGCAAGCACCAGCGCGTCGTTGAGCAGGAGCGTCGTCGCGCCCCATTCTGGGATCAGCATCGCCTGATGAAGGGCAGTGCGGCCCGTTGCAAGCACTGCAAGTTCCCCACGGTCCAGCTCGTAGCCATGGCAATAGGGGCAGTGGAACACCGCCCGGCCCCAGCGCTCTGCGAGCCCTTCGATCGGCGGCAGCGTGTCGGTGACGCCCATGGCGAGTACCAGTCGGCGCCCCTCCACCCGCTCCCCGTCCGCAAGCGTCGCAACGAACCCCTCCTCACCAGCCGCGACCGAGCTCACATGGCCTTCCCGCCAGCTGACGCTCGGATAGGCAAGTAGCTGGGTACGCCCGTCTGCGGCAATCGCCGAGGGATCGCGCCCGTCCTGTCCGAGAAAGCCGTGGGCGTGAGCGGCGAAGCGGTTGCGCCGCTGCCCGCCATCGACGACCAGCACGTTTCTGCGCGCCCGGGCGAGCTGCAGCCCGGCCGCCATGCCCGCATAGCTGCCCCCGATGATGATGACGTCATGAACCATTATGTGCTCCTGCATGCCCGTGCGCCGCGAACCGGCGCGAGAAATCGTCTGCGAGCGCCGCCAGCGTCACCGTGCCGAACCGCTCGCGTAGCAGCGCCTCGGCTTCGGCGAACGCATCCCCAAGCGCAGCATTCACCGCCTGCTCGACGAGGCATTGGGGGTTGTCGCTGCTATGAGCCATGGCGAGGAGGCCCGGCTCGCCCAGCGCCTCGTGGATTTCGGCCAGGGTGATCGCCTCGAGCGGGCGGGCCAGCACCCAGCCGCCCGCATGGCCTTTTTCGGAGCGTACGATCCCCATCTCGCGCAGGCCCGCAAGCGTGCGCCGCACGACCACCGGATTGGTGCTCATGCACTGCGCCAGCGCTTCCGAAGTCATCGGCCCCTTGTGGTGGGCCATGTGCAGGAGGGCGTGGAGTACGGCGGAAAGGCGGCTGTCTCGTTTCATGTAACTTCTATTATTACATGAAACGGCGAACGGCAAGGCCCCGCCGGCGGCAAACCGGCGGGGCCCTCGTCCCGCGTCTCGAACCGGTCGCCGCGCAATCGGCGCGCCGGCCTCCTCCAGCCCGGCGCCCCGGAGGTGCTAGCGGGCGTCCAGCATCGGCTCGGGCACGGGATCGAGCGCGAGCGGGGTCACGGCCGCCGCATAGCTCGCAAAGGTTTCGCGCTCCGCGCCCTCGGTCAGCAGCCGGCGGTGATAGGGCGCCTCGAATATGCCCATCCACCCGGCCTCGTCGCGATCCTGCTCGAGGAAGTAGCGCTGCCCGCCATGGCAGGAGAGGCAGTTGGCGGCAAAAAGCTCGGCCCCGTCCGCCGGCAATGCCGCGATCACCGCGGCGCCGTCGCCTTCGGGCAGACCGGTGAACGGCCCGTTGATCTCGAGATAGCGCACAAGCGCCCCGATCGCCGCTTGATCGGTGATGCCGGGAAACGCCTCCGCCCAGCCTGCCGCATCGCGTGCGGTGCCGAGCAACGCCCGCAAAGCCGCACCATCTTCGGCACTTTGGGAAAGCACCGCCTTCGGCCCCGCCGGCAGGCCGAGCGCCCCGTCATCCTCGGCGACGGCCGGCGCGCTCCCCAGCCCCAGCATCATTGCCATCGTCAGCATTCCCACTGCGGTCTTCCACATCGCCTTCTCCTTTGCGCTTTTTGGGTCCGGCAGAGGCTAACCCGCAGCGCCGCCCTGCGAATTGACCTCGATCAAGGCGGGCCGCGCACGCCGCTGCTACCCCTCGGTCCATGGCAGGACAGGTGGCGGCAGGCGAAGACATGATGACGAGGACGATCCGGGGCGGGATCGCCCTCTCCGTCGGGACCCCGTGCGACGCCACGACCGAGACGCTGCGCCTGCCTCAGACCATCGCGCTTTTGGGCGAGGACTGCCCCGGCCTGCGCCCGCGTCTCGCCGTCGCCGAAGGGGCCGAAGTGTCGGCCGGCACCCTGCTGCTCGAAGATCGGCACCGGCCCGAAATCCGGCTCGTCGCCCCCGTCTCCGGACGCGTCGTCGAAATCGTCCGCGGCCCGCGCCGCAGCTTCGACAGGCTGGTGATCGAAGCCGCAGATGGCGAGGCACGGGTCTTTGACTGCAGCGCCGCCGACACGCGCGAAGGTCTCGTCGCCCTTCTCGTCGAAGCGGGCCTGTGGCGCGCCTTCCTCACCCGCCCCTATGGGCGCGTGCCCGGCCCCACCGACCAGCCCGACGCCCTCTTCGTCACCGCCATCGATACCCGGCCACTGGCGCCCGATCCCTTCCCCATCATCGCCCGTCGGGCCGGAGCCTTTGCCCGCGGGCTCGCCGCCCTCCGCCGCCTCACCGAGGGCCCCGTCCATCTCTGCCACGCCCCCGGCCGACGTCCGGAGGCGCCCGCCGGCATCCTCCCCACCGCCTTTGCCGGCCCCCATCCCGCCGGCCTTGCCGGCACCCATATCCACCACCTCCATCCGGTCGGCGCGCGCGGCCGCGTCTGGCACATCGGCTATCAGGAGGTGATCGGCATCGGCCATTTGCTCGAAACCGGCCGGCTCTGGTCGCGCCGCATCGTCGGGCTCGCCGGAGACGGCCTCCTGGCGCCGGACTGTCTCGAAACGCTGCCGGGCGCCGATCTTAACGCGCTCGCCAGAGGCAGGCTCGGCCCCGATCCGGTCCGCATTCTCTCGGGCTCGCCCATCAATGGTCGTCCCGCCCGCTGGCTGGGCCATGCCCACACCCAGGCGAGCGTGCTTCGCCATCGGGTCGCGACCGGTGCCCCCGACACCCGGGGATGGCGCGAAGCGCTCGTGCACTGGCTCGGGCGCGGCACCGGCGCCCTCATCCCCAACGCGCTTCACGAGCGCGCGGCCCCGCCCGGCATCCTGCCCATCCCGCTGCTGCGCGCCATCAGCGTCGGGGATGCCGAAACCGCGCGGCGCCTCGGCGCCCGCGAGCTCGCGGGCGAAGATCTCGCCCTCCTCACCCATATCGATGGCGGGGAGACCAACTATCCCGACCTCCTGCGGCGGACGCTCGAACTCATGGAGGCGACCGAGTGATCCCCCTCCTGCCGGCACTTGCCCGGCTTGCCCCGCCTCATGGCCAGCTTCCTGCCCTTCTGGGCCTCGCCCTCCCCATGGCTTTCGTCCTTTTCGCCGAAGGCGGTGGGCTTCTTCTTCGCGTCGGGCTTCTCCTGGCCGTCATTGTCGGCTGGCAGGTGCTCTTCGCGCGCATCCGCGGCCAGCATTTCGGGCTCGAAGGCATGACCGCAGCAATCCTCGTCGGCCTCCTCGTCCCGCCTGCATCACCGCTCTATCAGCTCGTTCTCGCCATCAGCTTCGGCATCGTGATCGGCCAGCTGGTCTTCGGCGGGCACGGGCGGAACATCCTGCACCCGAGCGTCGTCACCCTCGCCTTTCTCATCTTTTCCTTCGCTGCCGAAGGCTATGGACAGGGACCGGACCTTCCGCTGTTCGCCCTCGTCCCCGCCTTCGTCCTGCTCCTCGGCTCGGGCCAGGCGAACTGGCGCATCCTCGCCGGCGCCCTTTTTTCGCTTCTCGGGCTGAGCCTGCTCGGCATCGGCGATCTGCCCGGCCTCATGGGATCCGGCCTCTTCTGGCTCGGCCTTTTGTATTTTGCCGCAGATCCCGTCGCCTCGGCGGCGACCAATCCCGGGCGGCTTGCCCATGGCCTGCTTTTCGGACTCCTCGCGGGGCTCTTTGCCACCGCCGGCAGCATCCTCTCGGCAATCGTCTTTGCCGCGCTGATGGCCGGCATTTTCGCGCCGCTCCTCGATCAAGGCGCAATCACCGTCAACATCCTGCGGAGGTCCCGCCGCCATGGCTGATCCCGCCCGCCCTTCGCCCTGGCGCCGCTTCCTCGACCGCCCCAATACCGATGCGGCAAAGACGATCGGCATCGCCTTCCTCGTCGCGCTTTCCGCAGGCGTCGCGGTTTCGACCACCGCCGTCAGCCTCCGCCCGCTCATTGCCGCCAACGTCCTAGCCGAGCGCGAGGCCCGCATGAACGCCATGCTCGCAGGCCTTCCCGGCATCGGCGCGCTGCTCGCAGAGGTTGGAGCCGGCGCGGTCGAGCCCATGATCGTCGATCTCTCGACGGGCCTGCCTGCCACGGCGTTCGACCTCGACAGCTTCGATCAGGCCGCAATCGCTGCGGACCCCGCAACCAGCACGCCACTCTCGCGCGCCGAGGATCTCGCGGGCATCGGGCGGCGCGAGAACTTCGCCCGCACCTTCGAAGTCCGGCGCGACGGGCGGCTCGCCCTCCTCGTGCTCCCCGTCTATGGCAGCGGCTATCAATCCATCATCCGCGCCTATCTCGCCCTCGAGCCCGACCTTGCGACCGTCGCGGCCTTCACCGTCTACGAGCAGGGCGAAACCCCCGGCCTCGGCGCCCGCATCGCCGAGCCCGGCTGGCAGGCGCAATGGCCGGGCAAAATCGTCGCTTCGAATGGCGAGATCCTGATCGAGATCGTGCCCGAAGGCGCCACCGGCCCCAATGAGGTCGACGGGGTCTCCGGCGCCTCGGTCACCGGCTACGCGCTCACCGACATCCTTCATTTCTGGCTCGGCCCAATGGGCTACGGCCCCTATCTCGACGCCCTCCGCAAGGAACATTCCTGATGCTGCCGGCTCTGCGCGCCCTCTCCGATCCCCTTCTCGACCGCAACCCGGTCACCGTGCACGTGCTCGGCATCTGCTCGGCGCTGGCGGTCACCACATCCGTTTCGACCGCCCTCACCCTCTCGATCGCGCTCACTCTCGTGCTCGGGATCGCCGCCGGCATCATCAGCCTCATCCGCAGGCACATCCCCTCCTCGATCCGCATTATCGTGCAGATCACCATCATCGCTTCGCTCGTCATCGTCGCCGACCAGATCCTGCAGGCCTTCGCCTACGAGATGAGCCAGCATCTCTCGGTCTTCGTTTCGCTCATCGCCACCAACTGCATCGTACTGGGCCGCACCGAGGCCTTCGCGCTCCACAATCCGCCGCGTGCTTCCATGCTCGACGGGCTCGGCAATGGCGCGGGCTACAGCCTCGTCCTGCTCATCGTCGCTTCGATCCGCGAGCTCTTCGGCGCCGGCACGCTCCTCGGCACACAAATCCTCCCACTGATCGCCGAGGGCGGTTGGTACCAGCCGATGCGCCTCATGCTGCTGGCCCCCAGCGCCTTCATTATCCTGGGGCTCCTCATCTGGCTCGTGCGCAGCCTGCGGCCCATCCAGCGCGAAGCCCGCGAGTTCGCGCCCATCGCCTCCCCGCGTCCGGTGCAGCCATGATCGATCTCTTCACCCGCTCGATCTTCGAGGACAATCTGGCCCTCACCTTCTTTTTGGGCATGTGCACCTATCTCGCCGTCTCCAAGCGCATCGAGACCGCGCTCGGGGTGGGCATCGCGCTCATCTTCGTGCAGACCCTGAGCGTCCCGCTCAACCATCTGCTGCATGCGCATTTGCTGAGCCCGGGCGCGCTGGCCGCCATCGGCCTGCCCGATACGGACCTCGGGTTCATGCGGCTTCTCACCTTCATCGGCGTCGTCGCGGGGCTCGTGCAGGTGCTCGAAATGGTGCTCGATCGCTTCCTGCCCGCCCTGCATGGCGCGCTCGGCATCTACCTGCCGCTGCTTGCGATCAATTGCGCCATCATCGGGGGAAGCCTCTTCATGGCCGAGCGGCAATATGATCTCGCCGAAAGCGCGGTGTTCGGGCTCGGCACCGGCATCGGCTGGGCCCTCGCCATCGTCACCCTCGCCGCCATCCGCGAGCGGCTGCGCTACGCCAATGTGCCGAGCGGGCTCGAAGGGCTCGGCCTCGCCTTCATCGTCACCGGGCTCATGTCCATGGCGTTTTCGGCCTTTGCCGGGATCCGCCTGCCATGACCGATATCGTCCTCGGCCTCGGCTTCATAACCGCACTTCTGGTTGCGCTTGCCGCCCTCCTCCATGCCGCGCGCGAAATTCTGCTGCCGGCCCGCCCCGTCACCATCACCGTGAACGGCAGCAAGGCGATCACCGGATCGGCCAACCGCAAGCTCCTCGATATCCTCAACGAGAACGGCATCCCGGTGCCGTCCGCCTGCGCCGGCGCGGGCACCTGCGGCCTCTGCCGGGTCGATGCCGTTGCGGGCGCCGCAGCACCGCTTCCCACCGAGCGCGCCCGGCTGTCGCCGGCCGATCTGCGCGCGGGCGCGCGGCTCGCCTGCCAGGTCGTCGTTCGCTCGGATCTGGCGGTCACGGTGGACGAGGCGATCCTCGGCATGAAGACCCTCGCGGCGCGCGTCGTCTCGACGACCCCGCTGACCCCGCTCATCCGCGAGATCGTCCTCGCGCTGCCCGAAGGAACCGATTTCCCCTTCCGCGCCGGCGGCTTCGTTCAGGTCACCGCCCCCGCCCATACGCTCTCCTTTACCGATATCGATCTGCCCGAGGCCCACCGCGACGCGTGGCGCCGGCTCGGCATCGAAACTCTCGCCTCGCGCAGCGCCGGCCCGGTCGCCCGCGCCTATTCGATTGCGAGCCGCCCCCGCGATGCCGGACGGATCGTCCTCAACATCCGCCTTGCCACCCCGCCCCCCTCGGTGCCGGGCGCCCCGCCGGGCATCGTCTCCGCCTGGCTCTTCTCCCGCGCCCCCGGCGATACCGTCGAGATCGCCGGGCCCTACGGTCATTTCGGCGCCCAGGACACCGAGCGCGAAATGGTGTTCATCGGCGGCGGTGTCGGCATGGCGCCCTTGCGCGCCATCATCGCCGACCAGCTCGAGCGGATCGGCACGCATCGGCGGATAAGCTTCTGGTATGGCGCGCGCAGCGCAGCCGAACTCTTCTACCGGCAAGAGTTCGAGGATCTCGCCAGGCGCTTTCCCAATTTCAGCTTCACCCCCGCCCTTTCCGAGCCCGAGGCCTCCGCCGGCTGGGACGGTGCGACCGGCTTCATCCACGACGTCGCCTACACGCGCTACCTCCGGGATCATCCGGCCCCCGAGGACGCCGAATACTATCTCTGCGGCCCCCCGCTGATGATCGAGGCCGTCTACGCCATGCTCGCCGATTGCGGGGTCGAGCCGGGCGCCATCTTCAACGATGATTTCGGGATCTGAGCCATGGCCATCACCCGTCGCAATCTGCTTCTCGGCGCCGCCTGGATGGGGCTCCTCGGCGCCAGCCCCCTCCGCGCCGGAGAGACGGCGCGCCTCTCCGGCCGCGCCTATGGCACGACCTGGTCGATCCGGATCGTCGGCACCGGGCCAGCGCCCGCAACCCTCGACGGGATCGGCGCCATCCTCGCCGAAATCGACGAAGAGATGAGCCCCTTCCGGCCCGACAGCGCGCTCTCGGGGTTCAACGCCGCGCCCGCCGGCTGGCACGCTTCCGGTCCCGGACTGCTTGCCGTCACGGGAGAAGCCCTCCGCATCGCCACGCTCACCGGCGGGGCGTTCGACCCGAGCGTCGGGCCGAGCGTCGGGCGCTATGGCTTCGGCCCGATCACCGGGGAACGCACCGGCACCTATCGCGGCCTTTCCATCCGGCCCGGAGCCATCGGCAAGACCGAAGCGGGCCTCTCGCTAGACCTCTGCGGCATCGCCAAGGGCCATGCTCTCGACCGGGTCGGCCGGCACCTCAAGGCCTCGGGGCATTCCGATTTCCTCATCGAGATCGGCGGCGAACTCCTCGCCTCGGGATCTGGCCCCGAAGGCAGGCCCTGGCGGCTCGGCATCGAACACCCCGAAACCGGCGCCCTCTACGCGAGGCTCGCCGCAACCGACATCGCGCTCGCCACGTCCGGAGACCGGATCAACCGCTACGATCTCGCTGGACGGCGCTACACGCACATCATCGATCCCCTGACCGATGCGCCCGTCGCCAACAGTGTCGCCTCGGTTTCGGTGCTCCATCCCTCCGCGATGACCGCCGACGCGCTCGCAACCGGGCTCATGGTCATGGGCGCTGAACGGGGCCTCGCCCTTGCCGAGGCCGAAGCCCTGCCCGTCCTCTTCCTCCTCCATGGCGGAGAAACGCTCGACGCACGCGCCAGCACCGCCTTCGCCGCCTATCTCTGAGCCCCGGGAGCCATCGATGCAGACCGTGATCGTCGCCACCTTCCTCGCCCTTCTCGCGGTTTTCGGCCTCGGGCTCGGCGTGCTCCTCGGTCGCCGGCCCCTCGAAGGCTCATGCGGCGGCATCGCGTGTGGCGGTGCCTGCAGCGCCTGCCCGAACCGTAAGGAGCGCTGAGCCATGCCCGACACGCTCGCCCGCATCGGGGCCATCATGAAGACCGAGCTCGTCACGCTCTCGCCGGGGACCGAGATCGTCCAGGCGGTCGCAACCCTCCTCGCAGCGCGGGTCTCGGGCGCCTGCGTGCTCGATGCCGAAGGCGAGCTCGTCGGCGTCCTCTCCAAGCGCGATTGCCTCAAGGCCGCGCTCAACGCCTCCTACTACAAGCAATGGGGCGGCACGGTCGCCGATTACATGTCGGCCGATCCGGTGACGCTCGACGCCGAGCTTGACCTCATCAGCGCCTGCGAGATCATGATTTCGAGCCCCTATCGCCGCTTCCCCGTCCTCCGCCACGGGCGCTTCGTCGGCCAGTTGAGCCGCACCGATCTGCTCGAGGCCCTTTCGGCGCAATGGCGCTGATCCCGGTGCTCAGAACCCCTGCTTGGCCTTCCGGAACGCCGTCGGCGTCATGCCCGCATGCTGGCGGAACCAGCGCGAGAAATAGTAGATATCCGAAAAGCCCAGCTCTTCGGCCACGCCCTGGATCGGCAGGCGCGTCGCCGTCAGCAGGCTCTGCGCCAGCCCCAGCCGATGTCTCAGCCAATAGGCCTTGGGCGTCAGCCCCATGCCGGCCTTGAAGACGCGGTTGGCCTGGCTCGAGCTGAGCCCGGCAGTGTCCGCCACGGCATCGGCCGGAAACGCGCCGCGCGCCCCTTCGCGCAGCAGCGCCTCGATGCGGGCGAGCCGCGGATCGCGCGCCCGCTCCGGTCCGTCAAATCGGCCGAACCGGGCGAGATAGGCGGCCCCGAGCGCCACCGCACCGCACCCCGCGCGCTGCGCTGCCCCCGGCCTGTCATCACCACGCGTCTCCGCCCAGCCGCGCAGATCCTCGTGGATCGAGGCGAGATCGTCCGGAACGAAGCGCCGCGGCAGGATGGGCCGCTCGTGCAGCGCCACGCCCGCTCCGTCGACGAGCCGAAAATGCAGATTGATCATGGCCCAGACGGCGCCCGCAGGCTTGGCCCAGGCGCAATGCTGAAAGGGCGGCACGACGATGACGACGTCCGGGGACGTTTCGACCGGCCCCTCTTTGGTCCGGAGCACGGCCCGCCCCTCGAGCGTGTGGATGATGTGCAGGTCCACGCTCCATTGCGGCAAGGCCCTGAACGCGGTGTCCGCTCCGTGCGTGCTCGCCGGCATCGACAAGAGTTCGAGCGACAGGCCCTGCATCGGCAATGCTCCGCTCGTACAAATTCCTGCGCAGAGCCTCCATCCTAATCCGCCTCATTTCAAGGCACTCTCGCGCCGATAGATGAAGGGAGTGCCCCAGATGCACAAAACGATCGACGCCTGGCAGGATTTCACCGCCGCCTGGTCCGGCCCGCGCAATTTCCGGATGACCGGAGCGCTTGCGCGCTTCGAGTTCGCCTTTCCCCCGATCGCCGACGTGATCGATGAAGTGCGTCGCGACGAGGCCGCTTCGATCAAGAGCGGTCGCAAGGGCCGCACCCTGGAGCTTGACCAGCACGACCCCGACGCCTTCCGCCGCCGCCCCATCGAGGC
This sequence comes from Arsenicitalea aurantiaca, assembly GCF_003994485.1. Taxonomy (GTDB): domain Bacteria; phylum Pseudomonadota; class Alphaproteobacteria; order Rhizobiales; family Devosiaceae; genus Arsenicitalea; species Arsenicitalea aurantiaca. The sequence goes on along the minus strand of NZ_RZNJ01000001.1, from coordinate 110,713 downwards.
GGTGATGGAAGAGCCCTTCGCGCTCGCCCATTTCGATCTCGCCCGCTTCGATGCGCCCGGCCGGTTCCTCTCCGGTTTCGGCGCGGCGGTGATGGACCGCTGGCAGGATGACCTCGGCGCCAACGGGTTTGAATGGGAGCGGTGCTATCCCATCCTCTTCATCAGCGGCGCCGGCAGCGCCACCAATTACCACATGGATTTCTCCCATGTGCTCGCCTGGCAGGTCTACGGCACCAAGCGTTTCTGCGGGCTTGCCGATCCCGATCGCTGGGCCGATCGCGAGACGCGCCTCCACTACACCCCCGGCGCCTTCGAAAAGCCCCTCGCCATCCGCGAGGAAGACAGCCTCTGCTATGACATGCGCCCCGACGACCGGCTCTGGAATGTCCTGCTCACGCCCCATTGGGTGGAGGCGGGCGACGAACCGGCGATGAGCATCAACATCTCCCATGGCGGCCTGCGCCATTTGGGCCGGCTCTCGCCGAACGAAGCCGAACTCGAAGCCTTCCGCAGCGCGAACCCCGATGCCGCCCCGCAGCGGATCGAGCGCAACTGGCCCCGCTCGCGCTAGCCCCCCTGCCGCCGCTGCCCCGATGCCGGGGCGGCGGTCGTCTGGCGCACGACGAGATGGGTGTCGAGCACCACCCGCGTATCGCCCGCCATCCGCCCCGAGAGCCGGTCGAGCAGCAGCGTCACCCCTGCCCGCCCCGCCTCGTCGGACCGGTTCGAGACCGTCGTCAGCGATGGATAGGTCGCCGCGCCCAGCACGTCGTCGCACCCCACGAGCGAAAACGCCTCCGGGATCGGAATGCCCCGCTCGGCCATTCCCGTCATGATCCCCTGGGCGATCAGGTCATCGAACGCCACCGCTGCGGTCGCCCGGCTCTCGATGAGTTCGGCGACCACCGCCCGTCCGCTCTCATAGCTCGGCACGCGCGCGCTCAGCACGTCGACTTCGATGCCGTGCTGGCGCGCCGCGAGCCTCAGCGCATTGCGCCGCTGCCGGTTCGCCCATGAGCTCGAGGGGCCGCTGACATAGACGATATGCCGGTGCCCGAGCGCAGCCAGATGCGCGATCGCCTGGCGCACCCCGGTCGTGCTGTCGATCAGGACGCGCGGTATGCCGGTCACCTCGCGATTGATCAGCACCAGCGGCCGGCGCCCGGCGTGATGCTGGATGCGCTCCGCCCCGAGCCGCGAGCCGACGAGGATCAGCCCCTCCACCTGGCTGACGAAGCGGTCGACCAGCTTGTCCTCCTGGCGCGGGTTCTCGTCCGAATTTCCAAGGAAGACGCAGAAATCCGATCCGTCCGCCTCCATCTGCGCGGCGCGGATCAGCGGCGGGAAGAAAGGGTTCGCCACATCGGTGACGATCAGCGCCAGATTGCCGTGCCGCCCCGTGCTCAGTGCCCGCGCGGTATGGTTGGGCACATAGCCGAGCGTCTTGGCGATCGCCGCGATCCGCTCGACCGTTTCGGTGCCCAGCATTTCGGGCTGGGTGAAGGCGCGCGACACCGTGGATTTCGAAACGCCAGCTGCCCGGGCGACGTCCGCCATGGTGTGCTGCTTCTTCCGTCTGCCCGCCTGCTGCACCCGCCTCGCCTCCATGGGCCCGAACGCCCCCGTTCTGGCGCGCCCGACGCCACAATGCAACTGGCAAGGCTTGACGTGCAACCGGTTGCACGGAATAGTCGCAGGACCCGGGGGTCGCGTCGGCCCCATCCCCGCTGCCTTGAGAGTTCGCCAGACATGGATAGCCAACACGCCGTCACCAGAGACCGGGAACGCCGGGTCGACAGGCTGCTCGTCAGGAGCTTTCCCGACCGCGCCGCGCTGGGCGCCGTCGCCGCCGGCGATATCGCAGCCGAGCTGCGCCGCCGTCTTGCCGCGCAGGAGCGCGTGCGCATGGTGTTTGCCGCTGCGCCCAGCCAGTCCGAAGTGCTCCACGCCCTTGCCGCGGCTCCGGGCATCGACTGGTCGCGCGTCGTCGCCTTCCACATGGACGAATATATCGGCCTGCCGCCCGAGGCGCCGCAGCGCTTTGCCAACTGGCTCGACCGCAACATCTTCATGAAGGCGCCCTTCGGCGAGGTGCACCGCATCGCCCCGGGCGCCGATCCGGCCGAAACCGCCCGCGCCTATGCCGAAAAGCTTGGCGAGGCGCCGATCGACATCGTCCAGGCCGGCATCGGGGTCAACGGGCACATCGCCTTCAACGACCCCCCGGTCGCCGATTTCAACGATCCGCTTGCCGTCAAGATCGTCGATCTCGACGAGGCCTGCCGGCAGCAGCAGGTCGATGACGACTGCTTTGCCGCCATCGCGGACGTCCCGGCCCAGGCGATCACGCTGACCGTGCCCTGCCTGATGGCGGCCCACAAGATTTTCTGCATGGTGCCGAGCCGCGCCAAGCGCGCCGCCGTCGATGCCGCGCTCAACGGCCCGATCGAGACCGCCTGCCCGGCCTCTATCCTGCGCACCCACCCTGATTGTACGCTTTATCTCGACGCCGATTCCGATCCGGAGGCCTGAGCCATGAGCCTTGATGCCGACGCCCTGACGCTTGGCTATTTCGATCAGGTGACGGCCCTGATGCGCCGCATCCTCGAGGAGGAGCAGGCGGGGCTCGAAGCAGCCGCCATCCGGCTTGCCGACCAGATCGAGGCCGACCGGCTGATCCACGTCTATGGCCCCGGCGGGCATTCCAACCTCGCCGCCCAGGAGATCTTCTTCCGCGCCGGCGGGCTCATGCATGTGAGCGCCATTCTCGACGAGGGCACCCTCCTCTCCAATGGCGCCCTGCGCTCCATGGCCATCGAGCGCACTCCCGGCTATGGGCGCATCGTCATCGCCGACCAGCGCCTCGGTGCCGGGGACCTGCTGATCCTCGTCAACGCCTATGGCATCAATGCCGCGCTGATCGATGCGGCGATCGAAGCAAAGGCCCGCGGCGTCTTCCTCATCGGGGTCAGCTCGCGCGCCCATGCAAGCAGCACCGCCCCCGATCACCCTGCCCGTCACCCGACCAGGCAGAACCTCCACGACCTCGTCGACATCGCCATCGACTGCAAGGTGCCGATCGGAGATGCGCTCGTTTCGGTCGAGGGGATGACCGAGCGGATCGGCGCGGTCTCGACCTTCGCCAATGCCTTCGCGCTCAACTGCCTCGTCATCCGCACCGTCGCCAATCTGCGCGCACGCGATATGGAGCCGCCCGTCTGGCGCAGCGGCAATGCCCCGGGCGGCGACGAAGCCAATGGGCGCTTCATCGCCCGCTTCCACGATCGGGTCCGCAAGCTGTGAACGGGCACCTGACCGGCCGCTCGCCCTCTACCGGTCAGGGCCTGCGCATCGCCTTCGCCGAGGGGCGGATCACCGCCATCACCGACGAGCCCGATCCCGCCCCGGGCTACCTCGCCCCGGGCCTCGTCGACCTTCAGATCAACGGCTATTTCGGGCACGACCTCAACGACGACACCCTCTCGGTCGCCCGCGTCCGGGACCTCACCGAGGCCCTCCTCCGCCACGGCGTCACTCGCTACCTGCCCACCCTCATCACCGCTTCGGAAGCCTCGCTCACCAGGGCGCTCGGCATCATCGCCGAAGCCCGCGCCGGCGATCCGCTCCTTGCGCGCATCATTCCCGGCATCCATGTCGAGGGCCCGTTCATCTCGCCCATGGATGGCGCGCGCGGGGCTCATCCGCTCGCACATGTCCGTGAGCCCGACCGCGCCGAAGTCGAGCGCTGGCAGGAAGTTTCGGGCGGGCTCGTCCGGCTCGTCACCCTCTCTCCCCATTCGGATGCAGCGATCGCCCTCGTGCGCGACCTGACCGCCATGGGCATCCGCGTCGCCATCGGCCACACCGAAGCGAGCCCCGAACAGATCCACCTCGCCGCCGAGGCCGGGGCCGTGCTCTCGACCCATCTGGGCAATGGCGCCCCCGCAATGCTGCCGCGCCACCCCAACATCCTCTGGGCGCAGCTTGCCGAAGACCGGCTCGCCGCCAGCTTCATCGCCGATGGCCATCACCTGCCCGCCGACACGCTCAAGACCATGCTGCGCGCCAAGACGCTGGCGCGGTCCCTCCTCGTCTCCGACGTCGCTGCCGCCGGTGGCCTGCCGCCCGGCATCTACGATCAGCCCATCGGCGGGCGCGTTGAGCTTTCTGCCGATGGCCGCCTCGGCACCCCCGGCACGCCCTTCCTCGCCGGCGCGGCGCTGACGCTCGATTTCAATGTCGCGCGCGTCATGACGATGGCCGGGCTCTCGCTCGCCGAGGCGCTCGATCTGGCCACGCTCAATCCCGCCCGCCTCCTTGCGGGCACCGAGCCGCCGGCCTTCGGCATCCTAAAGATCGGAGCGCCCGCGGACCTCATCCGGTTCGACCACGCCCCGGGCGCCGACCGGCTCACCATCCTCGAGACCTATATCGGAGGGGAAGTCCGATGGACGCAGTGAAGGCCGGCGCCGCCATCATCGACATCACCCCGCCCCCCGGGCTCCTTCTCGCCGGCTTCGCCGCCCGCAGCGAGCCCGCGACCGGCGTCCACGATCCTCTCACCGTCCGCGCCCTCGTCATCGGCGATCTTGCCATCGTCGTCGCCGACGTCATCGGCATCACCGCCCAGTCGAGCGAACGCATCCGCGCCCGGTCCGGCCTGCCGCCCGAAAACCTCGTCATCGCCGCCACCCACACCCATGGCGCGCCGAGCCCTATGCCCGACCGGCTCGGGATGCCGACCGATGACGCCTTCCTCGCCGCTCTCGAGGAGGGCTGCGTTGCCGCCATCGCCGAGGCGCGCCGCACCGCCGTGCCTGCCCGTTTCGAGGCCGGCTACGGCCCCGACCCCGATGTCGCGCGCAACCGCCGCCATGCCGATGGCCCACTCGACCGCAACCTCCCCGTCCTGCGCGTCATTGCTGTCGACACCGGCCACCCCATCGCTCTGATGCTCGGCTATGCCTGCCACCCCACCGTGCTCGGCGCCGACAACCGCCTGATGACCGCCGATTATCCGGCTTTTGCCCGGCGCGCCGTCGAGGCGGCCCATCCGGGCGCCGTCGCGCTTTTCCTCACGGGCTGCGCCGGCGACGCCAATATCGGGCATGCCGCCTCGGCCTCCTGGACCACCGCGACGAGCGCCACCCGCACCTTCGAGAATGCCGAACGCCTCGGCCGCCGGATCGGCGACGCCGCCCTCGCCGCGCCCCTAGCGCCCGTTTCGCTCGTCCCCACCGCCCGCACCGGCATCGTCGAGCTCGCCCTCGACCGGCCCGAAGGCGACCTGCGCGCCGCCGCCGGCGCCTGGCAGGCCGAGCTCGATGCCGGCTGCCCGCCGCCGCGCGCGCTCCTCCTGCCCCACTGGGTCGCCTGGGCCAAAGCCAATGCCGATCGCGCGCCCGGCCAATGGTCGGGCCGCGTCAGCGTTGTCGATTTCGGCCCCCTCGTGGTCGCCGCCATGCCCGGTGAAATCTTCGCGGAAACCGGCCTTGCCGTACGCGCCGCGCTTGGGGGCCGCATCGGTTTCGTGCTTGCCTATGCCGATGACACGCCGGGCTATATTCCGCCCATCACCGAATATCCTTTCGGCGGCTATGAAGTGGACGAGGCCCATCGGTTCGTCGGCCTGGCCGGGCGCTTTGCTCCAGGCTCCGCCGAACGCCTTGCGAAGGCCGTGATCGACCTGCTCAATCCCGCGTCACACTGAAGAAATGCACAGCGATAGCGCTAGATTCTGCATGAGGGCCATCGAGCGCCGCTTGACATGCAACCGGTTGCACGAGAAGCTTCCCTTGCAGGGACTACTGACGACCATCAGGAGCGAGGACACAAAATGACCAGATCTACGACACTGACGGCCTTCCGCACCGCGCTTGCGGGCACCGCACTTTCCTTCGGCCTCGTCGCCGGCATGGCCTCGGCCTCGGCCCAGACCATCACCGTGTGGAGCGGCTATCCCGAACTCGTGCCCTTCTACCAGCACGTCGCCGAATCCATGCGCGAGGAGTTCCCCGATCTGCGCGTCGAGGTGAACGCCATCGCGCTGCGCGAGCATGAGCGCCGCGTCGCCCTCGGCATCACTTCGGGCCAGTCCGCCGAAGTGCTTGAGCTCGCCACCTCGATCGCCGCGCGCTATCTGGAGAACGGCCTGCTCGCCACGCCCCCCGAGGACGTGCAGGGCTTCGTTGCCGATCCCGCCAATTTCGGCGAGTTCTTCGTCAATTCCGCCAGCTATGACGGCACCGTCTACGGCATGCCGCTGTTCCGCGGCCAGAGCGCGCTCTACTACAATACCGAGATGTTCGAGGCGGCCGGCCTCGAGCCCCCCACCACCATGGAAGAGTTCGACACGGTCGCTGAGGCGCTCACCCAGCGCGACGGCAGCGGCAACCCGACCGTCTCGGGCTGGAGCATGCGGCTTTCGGGCGGCGGCTCGGGCATCACCGAGAAGTTCGGCATCAACATGTTCCAGCATGGCGGCGAAATTCTCGAATCCGACGGCAACGGCAAGTGGCGCGCCAATTTCGCCTCCGATGCCGGGCTTGCAACCCTCAAGCAGTATCTGCACAACCTCTTCGTCACCAACACCGTGACCGTGCAGATGCCGGCCGATGCCGAGGCGTTCGAGCGCGAGCAGACCGCCATGTTCATCCGTGAATCCTGGGTGATCGGCGACATTGCGGCCAAGGCGCCCGACCTGCCCTACGCCACGAGCACGCTGCCGCGCGGCTCGATCGTCAATCCGGTCCAGCTCTATGTCGTGGGTGAAGGCGAGCAGGCCGATGCCGCATGGCAGTACGTCATGGCGACCCAGGAGCCGGAAAACCTCGTCTGGCTGCTCGACAATGTCGGCTGGCTGCCCAACCGCTCCAATCTCGATTTCTCCGAGGTCATCGCGGAAAAGCCGGGCTTCGAGGCGTTCGTCGCCTACCCCGACACCTACGAGTTCTTCAGCATGCCTGCGATCGGCCCGATCGACGAGGTGCTGACCCGCGCCGCAGCCTCGCTGGAGCAGGCCTTCGCCAACCCCTCCATTGCCGAGGACGACGCGGCCATCATGGCGGTGCTCGAGACCATCGACAATGACGTGAACGCCATCCTGGCGCGCGAAGGCCTTCTGGCCGAATAATTCATAGAGACGCTTCGTCCCCGGAGGCCCCTCGGCCCCCGGGGACATCTTGAGAGGAGACGGGGCATGCTCAAGCGCAGACGGTGGATCTTCTCACTGGTCGCCATTCTGCCGGTGCTCGCCATCTTCGCCTATGTGCGGGTCTATCCCATCGGGGAGATCCTGCGGCTCAGCCTCCACAAATGGGATATCCTCTCGCGCGAGAAGCCCTTCATCGGGCTCGCCAATTTCCAGGAGCTGTTCGGAGACAGCCTCTTCCGTACTGCGCTCTTCAACACCTCCATCATCGCCTTCGGCGTTCTCATCATCACGCTGCCGCTGGCGCTCGTTCTGGCAGCGCTGATCCACCACCGCACGCGCTCGCGCTTTGCGTCGTTCTACGAAACCACCATCTTCATCCCGCACGTGGTTTCGCTCGTGCCCGCCGCCATGGCGTGGAAGTGGATTTTCGATGCGCGCCTCGGCCCGCTCAACGCGGTGCTCTCGGTCTTCGGCATTCCGCCCCAGGCCTGGCTCTTTGATCCCGTGCTCTCGATCGTCTCGATCATCGTGCTGTGCTCCTGGCAGGCGCTCGGCTTTGCGGTGCTGATCTATCTCGTGGGCTTCAAGAACCTGCCCAAATCGCTGTTCGAGGCGTCCAAGCTCGATGGCGCCTCGGGCATCCAGCAATTCTGGTTCGTCGCGGTGCCGCTCCTAAAGCCCATCACGCTCTACGTTTCGGTCGCAACCCTCGTTTCGGCCTTCAACGTCTATGCCCAGGTCTACGTGCTCGCCTCCGATGCGCAGGGCGCGCCGGGCCGGCAGGTGCGGGTGCTCGTGCTCGACATGCTCGAAAACACCTTCCGCAATTACCGCGTCGGCTATGCCGCCTCCGAAGCAGTGGTGCTGCTCGTCATCGTGCTCATCCTCACCGCCATTCAGTTTTCTCTCCTGCGCGAGAAGGGAACCCGCTGATGACCGAACTCGCCGCACCCTCCGCCGCCGCACCCGGCGCCGCTTCCGCCACCACGCCCGGTGGCCGGCGCAAGCGGCGGCTCGTCAATTTCGGCATCGATCTCTTCCTGGTCGTCTTCGGCCTCCTGATGATCCTGCCGCTGATCCTGCTCGTCGCAAACGCCTTCAAGACGCCCCAGGAACTGCTGGCCTGGCCGCCCACCATCATCCCGACCAATCCGACGCTGCAGAACATCACCACCGTCCTGGCCGAGACCCCGCTCTCGACCTGGATCTTCAACAGCTTCGCCTTCGCCTCGCTTTCGGCGCTCTCGATCTCGCTGACCTCGGCGATCGCGGGCTATCTCCTCGCCAAATTCCCCTCGCGCACCATGACGGTGCTCTTTGCGATCATCCTCGCCACGGCCATCGTGCCCTTCGAGGTCTACATGATCCCGCTCTATTTCCAGGCCCAGCAGTTGGGGCTGCTGAATTCGCTGCCGGGGCTGCTGCTCGGCTACCTCGTCATGAGCTTCGGCATCTTCCTCGTGCGCCAGAACGTCATCCACACCATCCCCGACGAACTGCTCGAGGCCGCGCGCATCGACGGGGCGGGCGAGCTCTGGATCTTCTGGCGGGTCGTGCTGCCGCTCCTGCGCGGGGCGCTCGGCGCGCTCTTCGTGCTCGCCTTCTTCCAGGCCTGGACGGCCTTCGCCTGGCCGCTGATCGTCACCAGCACCACCGATCGCTACGTCATCGAGACCGGCCTTGCGCTCTTCCAGACCGGCTTCACCGTCGATCTCGGCCGGCTCAGCGCCGCCTCCGCCATCGTCCTCGTCCCCTCGGTGACGCTCTTCGTTCTCCTGCGCCGCAACTTCGTCGAAGGCGTCGCCAGCACGGGGCTCAAGGAATGAGTAACGCGTTCTTCGAGCCGGCCCGCGCCCGCTACATCGCCTCCAATATCGCGACGCTGAACTGGATGCTGGCCCGGCCGCGCCTCCACGGGGTCTATCTCAACACCAAGCAGAACCCGCTGACGCTCGTCGACTACGGGCCCGAGGATGGCTGGCGCGGCCCCGACCACATCTATGGGTGGATAGAGGGGCGCGGGCTCGAAGCCGTCGTCCTCCATGCCGAGGCGCTCCGCACCCTCGATCCCGATCTTGCCGGGCGGCTCGAGGCGGCAGCACATCCCCTCGCCAGCGCCCTTGAAGACCTGCGTGCCGGCGACGGGCACGCCTATTTCGCCTATGACCGGCAGATGCAGCCGATCCGCTTCCTGCCCGACGGCACGCCCGTCGCGCAGATGCGCCCGGTCGACATCTATACCTATAGCGATACCTTCGTCGCCAAGGGTCTCGTCGCCCATGCCTCGGTGCATGACCGGGCCGAACTGCCCCGGCACCTTGCCGCCCTGCGCGCCGTCATCGAGGCGATCGAGGACGGCCGCTTCCAGATGGATGAGAAGATCGCGCTCAGCCATGCGGCAATCGCCGCCGAGATCGACGATTTCGGCCCGCGCATGATCATGCTGGGGGCCGCCGGCATGCTCGTGCGCGCCGGGCTCTCGGATGTCGCCTCGGGCTTTGCGGACCGCTTCATCGCCCACATCATCGATCGGCATTTCGATCCGGCCACCGGGCTGCTGCGCAACGCCCCAGGGCTCGACGCCTGCAATGTCGGGCACGCCATCGAGTTCGTCGGCTTCGCCTTCGACTACCTGCCCGCCGATCCCGATCCGGAGCTCGTCCGCGTCCTCGAGCGCATCCTCGTCTCCTCGGTCGAGCTCGGCCTCAAGGGCCCCGCCATCCGGCTCGTCGTCTCCGCCTCGACCGGCCAGCCGATGAGCCCCTACTGCCCCTGGTGGAGCCTGCCCGAAACCATTCGCAGCGCCGCTCTCACCTTCGAGCGCACCCATGGCGCCCGTGTCCTCGAGATCTGGAAGCAGGCCGACGCCATCTTCTTTGAGAAATACTGGCGCCCCGAGGCCGCGATCGCCTACCAGTGCCTCACCGAGGATGGACCGATCGACTACGTGCCCGCCACCCCCGACCTCGACCCCGGCTACCACACCGGGCTCAGCCTCCTGGCCGCCATCGACATGATCGGGCGCCGGGACGACGCGTTCAAACCGGAGTAATCCATGGCATCGCTCGACATCGCAAACGTCAAGAAGGCGTATGGAGACGTGGAGGTCATCCGCGACGTCTCGATCGGGGTGCCCGACGGCGCGTTCGTCGTCCTCGTCGGCCCTTCGGGCTGCGGCAAGTCCACCCTCCTGCGCATGATCGCAGGGCTCGAGGACATTTCGGGCGGCACGATCAGCATTGGCGGCAAGGTGATCAACGAGGTCGAGCCCAAGAACCGCGACATCGCCATGGTGTTCCAGAACTACGCGCTCTACCCGCACATGACGATCGCCGAGAACATGGGCTTCTCGCTGCGGCTCGCCGGGCGCCCGAAGCCCGAGATCGCCCAGCGCGTCGAAGACGCAGCGCGCATCCTGGGGCTTTCGGACTATCTGGGGCGCTATCCCAAGCAGCTTTCGGGCGGCCAGCGCCAGCGTGTCGCCATGGGCCGCGCCATCGTGCGCAACCCGCAGGTCTTCCTCTTCGACGAGCCGCTCTCCAATCTCGACGCCAAGCTGCGCGTGCAGATGCGCGCCGAGCTCAAGGAGCTCCACGCCCGGCTCAAGACCACCATGATCTACGTCACCCACGACCAGATCGAAGCCATGACCATGGCCGATTTCATCGTCGTCATGCGTGATGGCGTGGTCGAGCAGATGGGGGCCCCACTCGCCCTCTACGATACCCCGAGCAATCTCTTCGTTGCCGGCTTCATCGGCTCCCCGGCCATGAACCAGCTTCCCGGCCGGCTCGTCGCCGATGAAAATGGCTCGCGCTTCGTGGGCGCCGGAGACATCGCCTGGCCGCTCGAAACGAGCATCCGCACCGACCGGCCCGTGACCCTCGGCATCCGTCCCGAGCACCTCGTGCCCGCCCCCGACGGGCAGGGCGTGCCCGCGCGCATCAAGCTGATCGAGCAGACGGGCTCGGAGACCTATGTCATCGCCCATTTCGGGGAAACTCCGATCGTCGCCCTTTTCCGCCAGCGCCTGCCGCTTGCCATCGGCGACACCATCTCCCTGACCCTCGCCCCCGGCGCCGCCCACCTCTTCGACACCGAAACCGGCCAGCGCCTCACCGCCTAGCGGTGTCTCCTCGAACGCAGCTGATGACCTCCGGCGTCCATGGCGCCGGAGGTTTTCTTTTGTGGCAACCGTAAGGAGAAGCGCGGAGATCCATTGGCGCAAGGCGCGCGGCAATCACCGCCCCGGCGGCGGGCGCGGCTCACGCAGTGCAATGGCAAGAAAAATGGTGGGTGTGACAGGGATTGAACCTGTGACCCTTGCCGTGTGAAGGCAATGCTCTCCCGCTGAGCTACACACCCGGGACCGGACGAACCGGTGGTTCGGGGCGGACCCCGGAGGTGAGATGGTGGGCGTAACTGGGATTGAACCAGTGACCCCTACGATGTCAACGTAGTGCTCTCCCGCTGAGCTATACGCCCATCTCTCGGCGGTGCGACAGGGCCGCTCCGACCCGCGCGATAGATCATGAAACCAAGGCCCCGGTCAAGAGGTCCGAGACCCTTTTTGCCCTCTTGGGTTCACGCGGCTAGGAGCCGCTCCACCTCGTTGACAAGATCGCGCAGATGGAAGGGCTTGGAGAGCACTGCGGCGTCCTTGGGGGTGTCGCTGTCGGGGTTGAGCGCGACGGCCGCGAACCCGGTGATGAACATCACCCGGAGGTCCGGATCGAGTTCGGTCGCGCGCCGCGCAAGCTCGATCCCGTCCATCTCGGGCATCACGATATCCGAGAGCAGGAGCGCGAAGGGCTCCTCGCGCAGCCGCTCATAGGCCGAGAGCCCGTTGTCGAACGACACCACCTCATAGCCGGCATTCTTGAGTGCCCGGGCCAGGAACTGGCGCATGTCGTTGTCGTCTTCGGCCAGCAAGATCCGCTTCATCGTACCCTCTTGGGATTGTTCCGAGCACAGTGACGCGTTTTGTTTAATGCAAGTTTTACCGCGCGCAAACCATGTGCGATGCGCCGGTCGCGACAAAAAGCGCGTTCTGGACATTCCGAGGCCGCAAAGGCAAACTGAAGGGGTGCTTCGCGATCCCCTCGAGTGTGATCCGGGGCCCATGGGGAGATGGACAGCCGCGCGTGGCGGCCTCAGCGGGGGAGCGCCAGTGCAGTCGGACTTCGCCGATCGGCCAGCCTTCGAGACGGTGCGCCCGCGCCGGGTGCTGGCCCCGCTCGTCTTCAATTCCGCCCATTCGGGCCGCGACTATCCCAAGCGCTTCCTCTCGATGACGCGGCTCGATCATCTCTCGATCCGCCAGTCCGAGGATGCCTTCGTCGACGAGCTTTTCGCACGCGCGCCCCATCTGGGGGCGCCGCTTTTGCGCGCGCATTTCCCCCGCGCCTATCTCGACGTCAACCGCGAGCCCTGGGAACTCGATCCCGCCATGTTCGTCGAACCGCTCTCGGAGCATTTCAACACCACCTCGCCCCGGGTCGCGGCCGGTCTCGGCACGCTGGCGCGCGTCGTCGCGGAGAACAAGCCGATCTATCGCGAGCGCCTGACCCTCGCCGATGCGCGCATGCGCATCGAGGGCATCTACCAGCCCTATCACGTCACCCTGCAGCGGCTCCTGGGCGAAGCGATCTCCGGCTTCGGCATGGCGGTGCTCATCGATTGCCATTCCATGCCGCGCCTCGCGCGGACCGGGGAAAGGCTCGCGCCCGATATCGTGCTCGGGGACCGCTACGGCACCACATGTGCGCCCGCCATCGTCGACATCGCCGAGGCCGTGTTCGCCGCCGCCGGCCTGCGCGTCGCCCGCAACCGGCCCTATGCGGGGGGCTTCGTCACCCGCAGCTATGGCCGCCCCCAGCATGGGGTGCATGCCCTGCAGGTCGAGATCAGCCGGCATCTCTACATGAACGAGGTGACGCTGGAAAAATCCGCCGATTTCCCGGCCATGCGTCAGATTGCCGAGCGGCTGATCCTGACGCTGATGGGGCTCGAGGCGAGCGGTTTGCCGCGCATGGCCGCAGCCGGCGTCAGCCAGGCCGCCGAATAGGCGCGGGGAAAAGCGGAAAATCGGGGCTCCCGCACAGAAAAGGGGCCGCCGTGGCGGCCCCAGTCAAGGGAGGAAACGACGGCGGCCGCAGCGCTTGTGACCCGGCCGGAACCGGAAACGCGAAACCGCCCATCCATCATGCCCTTCCTGAAATGAACCCATTCGCGCCCCTTGACAAGCGGGCCTGCGCGCTGCGACCGCCATTGTCACACGCTTGTTGCAAATATGAATCATCCCGGCCAAAGCCGGCTCGTCCCGCCCGCCCCAAGCCCCTGCCGAAAGCCCCTCACCATGTCTGACACGAGCCTCTCCGCCCTGGGTGCAAGCGATGTGCGCGAAACCCTGCTCGCCGCCGCCGCGGCCGCCGCCACCCACACCCTGCCGCGCTTCCGCACTGCGCTCACGGTCGACAACAAATGGGAGGAAGGCTTCGATCCGGTCACCGATGCCGATCGGGAGGCCGAGCGCGTCATCCGCGACCTCATCGAGGCGCGCTTTCCCGATCACGCCATCATCGGGGAGGAATGGGCCCCCAAGGACGGCACGGGCGAATGGGGCTGGATCATCGACCCCATCGACGGCACACGCGCCTTCATCTGCGGCGTCCCGGTCTGGGGCACGCTGATCGGGCTTACCCGCGCCGGCCGGGCGGTTGCCGGGCTCATGGCCCAGCCCTTTACTGGCGAGACCTATCTCGGCATCGAGGGCGCCGCCCACTATCTGCGCGGGGAAGAAATCCATGCCCTGAGCACCAGCGGCGAGACCCGGCTTTCCCGCGCCAAGCTCTCGGCCACCTCGCCCGACCTCTTTGCGCGCGCCGACGTCGCGCCGGCCTGGGAGCGGCTCTCCCGGGCCGCCCTTCAGGTACGCTACGGGCTCGATTGCTACGCCTATTGCCTGCTCGCCTCGGGCCATCTCGACCTCGTCGTCGAGGCGGGCCTCAAGAGCGTCGACATCGCCCCGCTCATCCCCATCATCGAGGGCGCAGGCGGCATAATCACCACCTGGACGGGCGGCCCCGCCGAAGCGGGCGGCAATTGCATCGCCGCGGCGACCCCTGCCCTGCACGCCGAAGCCATGGCGGTGCTCGCAGGCCGCTAGGCGAACCCTGAGGCGCCTTCTCCCTAGCGGCTCTGCTCGGTGATGAAGGCGTCGAAGGCGGCGAAAACCTGCCCGCGCACCGCATCGTTTTCCATGAAAAGCTCGTGCCGCGCCGTCGGGATCACGAGGTGCCGGCCCGTCCGCATTCTCAGCCCCATCTGCTCGATGGCGCTGCTCGAAACGACGCTGTCTGCCGCCGCCGCCAGCATCAGCACCGGGATCTTCACCGTGCCCGGAAAGGCGTCCGCGCCGACTTCGGCCATGGCCCGCATGGCGGCGGCCACCCAGCGTATGGTGGGGGAGGAGACGAGGAGCCCGGGCTCAGCCGCCAGCACGTCGACGCTGCGCATGTAGCGCGCGGCGTCCGAGGTCAGCGGGTTGCCCGCAAAGCTCTGTTCGGTCGGCGCCCTGTCCTCGCGCCGGCGCACCGGCACCTGCCCGAGCCCGAGAAACCCGAGGATCTCGGCGACCCGCGCCATCCCGCCCATGCTGAGCGGCTGCCGGTCGAGCGCCAGCATCGGGGCCGAAAGAAAGATCCGCTCGAACATCATCCGATCGCGCACGCCCGCGAGCAGGCTGACGAGCCCGCCCATCGAATGGCCCACGAGATAGAAGGGCGGCGGGCAGTCGGGCAGCAGGATGCGGCTGTGGAAACTGCGCAGATCGGTCCAGTAGTCCTCGAAAGTATCGACATAGCCGAGGCTCTTGTTGCCGATCAGCCGCTGCGATCCCCCCTGCCCGCGCCAGTCGAAGCTCGCGACCGCAAAGCCGCGCTTCTGGAAATCCGCGATCGTCTCGAAATACTTCTCGATGAACTCGGTCCGCCCCTGCACGAGGCAGATCGTGCCCTTCTGCGCCCCTGCCGTCTTGGGAAAGCGCGCATAGCGCAGCCTCACCCGGTCCATCGCCTCGAAATATCCCACCTGCGCGCCTTCTGGCACCGGGTTGGAGGCCACCACGGCAAGCCGCGGGCCTTCGGGATCGACGATCGCGTTCATCATGCCTCCGGGGATGATCAAGACCGAAGCTTTAGGCCGCCGCCGCGCCCCGGGCAACCGGATCGCCCGCCTGCGCGCCCAAAAGAAAAGCCAGCACACCGTTGGGTGTGCTGGCTCTCCATCTTGGAAGTCGCCGTGCGGGGGGCGGGTTGACGGCGACAACTTCGACGTGTGCGCCCCCGTCGCCTGAGCGGTAAGGAGCAGCACATTGGCTCTTTTAGGCCGCCCCGCCTGAATGTGTGCCGAGCACTCCGTTCATCTGCGGTTCATCTGCATGATTTTTTTTGCCAGGCCCGCCAAGCCCTTGCACGCACTGCGCAAACCCGGAGCCTTCCGCCTCTTGAACCGGCCGCGCCCGCACCTAGATATCATGCGTCCGCCGGCACTGCCGGGGACCGGGCCAGGCCTTCCGCTCGCCGCTTCAGGGAGCATGAGAGGCAGGGTCCCGCAGACACGTTGCTCAAGGAGAATGTGAAAATGCAGACCATCGATTTTACCCCCTTTTACCGCTCCACCGTGGGGTTTGACCGTCTCTTCTCGCGGCTCGACAATCTCGTCAGCCAGGAGCAGAAATCCTACCCGCCCTACAATATCGAGAAGGTCGGCGATAACGCCTATCGCGTTTCGATCGCCGTGGCCGGGTTCGCCGAGGGCGACATCGCCATCGAGACCAAGGAAAACAGCCTCTCGATCAAGGGCGCCAAGGCCCCCGAGACCGAGGGTTCGGCCCGTGAGTTCCTCCATCGCGGCATTGCCGAGCGCGCCTTCGAGCTGCGCTTCCAGCTTGCCGAGCATGTCGAGGTGATGGGCGCGACCCTCGAGAACGGGCTGCTCCATGTCGAGCTCCGCCGCGAGCTGCCCGAGAGCAAGAAGCCCCGCCAGATCGCCATCAATGGCGGCGGCGCCGTGCTCGAGGACAAGACCGTCAACTGACGCTCTACCCTGCGACGTCAGGGGGCGTGGACCTTCCGGTCCGCGCCCTTTTTGTATGTCGGCGTCCCGCGTGCTAAAGGGCGCCGGGGCAATGTGCGGCATGCTTAAAAATTTGGCTCGTGCTTATTGCCCCGCGGTGGGAAGTGTGCAAATGTGCCGAGGATAGGACAACAGTGTTGTCCAATCTCGCGGCCTGCCCGTCTCCCGGGTGTGTGCCGCACGCCATGCCGGCTGGCCCGCGCTCGAATGCGGAAACGGAATGGCGGGGCCCCGTGCCCGACCGAGCGGCCATTTGGATGCAGAGCCGCTCCCCACCGAATTGGATTGCGCCGCTCATTTCGAGCCGTACACTGTACGACCCGGGACGAAGGCGCGCCGAAATGGCATGGTCCGCAAGGGCGCCGGCAACGGACCCTAACCATGCCCAGGAGCGACGACGAACCGTCCGGATCAAGCCGGACCTGACGAGTTTTTGAAGAGCGAGGACCCGCCCATGGCACACGAACGTTCCGGATCGATACTGCATCCCGCGACCGACGCCGCCATGCACAAACCGGGGCGCCCGGTTGCGCAGGGCCTGTTCGACCCGCGCAACGAGCACGATGCCTGCGGCGTCGGCTTCATCGTCAACATGCGCAACGAGAAGTCCCAGCGCATCGTCCAGTCGGGCCTGCACATCCTCGAGAACCTCGAGCATCGCGGCGCCGTCGGTGCCGATCCGCTGATGGGCGATGGCGCCGGCATCATGGTGCAGGTGCCCCACAAGTTCTTCGCCGGCGAGGCATCGCGGCTGGGCTTTGATCTGCCCGAGCCCGGTCAGTACGCCGTCGGCTTCCTCTTCATGCCGCAGGACCCGGTCATGCGCGCCAAGATGGAGAAGGTCGTCAACCGCGTCATCGTCGAGGAGGGCCAGACGGTCCTCGGCTGGCGCGACGTGCCGTCCGACAATGCCTGCCTCTCGAAGGCGCCGGACGTCGCCAACACCGAGCCCTTCCACCGCCAGGTGATCATCGGGCGCGGCCCGGACATCGCCGACGAGGACGCTTTCGAGCGCAAGCTCTACATCGTGCGCAAGGTCATCTCCTCACGCATCTACAGCGCCTATAAGGGGCTCGAGAACGATTTCTACATCGTCTCGATGTCCTGCCGCACGCTCGTCTACAAGGGCATGTTCCTGGCCGCGCAGCTGGGCGCCTATTACGCCGACCTGCACCATCCCGATTTCGAATCGGCGCTGGCGCTCGTGCATCAGCGCTTCTCGACCAACACCTTCCCCTCCTGGCGGCTCGCGCACCCCTATCGCTTCGTCTCGCACAATGGCGAGATCAACACCGTGCGCGGCAACGTCAACTGGATGGCCGCCCGCCAGGCGAGCGTCTCCTCCGACCTTTTCGGCGCCGACATCAGCAAGCTCTGGCCGATATCCTACGAGGGCCAGTCCGACACCGCATGCTTTGACAACGCGCTCGAGTTCCTCTTGCGCGGCGGGTATTCCCTGCCCCATGCGGCCATGATGCTGATCCCCGAGGCCTGGGCGGGTAACCCGCTCATGGACGAGAGCCGGCGTGCCTTTTACGAATATCACGCCGCTCTCATGGAGCCCTGGGACGGCCCGGCCGCCATGTGCTTCTCGGATGGCCAGCAGATCGGTGCGACGCTCGACCGCAACGGCCTGCGGCCTGCGCGCTATCTCGTCACCGACAATGACGACGTCATCATGTCCTCCGAAGCGGGCGTCTTGCCGATCGAGGAAAGCCGCATCAAGCGCAAGTGGCGCCTGCAGCCGGGCAAGATGCTGCTGATCGATCTCAAGCAGGGACGGATCATCTCGGACGAGGAGATCAAGGCCGAGCTCGCCAAGGCCCACCCCTACGCCCAGTGGCTCGCGCGCACGCAGATCCAGCTCGAGGATTTGCCGGCGGTTCCCGCCCAGCCCCCGCGCACCGACGTCTCGCTGCTCGACCGGCAGCAGGCCTTCGGCTATTCGCAGGAAGATCTGAAGCTCTTGCTCACCCCCATGGCCGCCACCGGCCAGGAGGCCGTGGGCTCCATGGGCACCGACACGCCGATCTCGGCGCTCTCGGACAAGTCCAAGCTCCTCTACACCTATTTCAAGCAGAACTTCGCGCAGGTCACCAACCCGCCGATCGATTCGATCCGCGAAGAGCTGGTGATGAGCCTCGTCTCGTTCATCGGGCCGCGGCCGAACCTGCTTGATCTCGAAGGCCAGGGCACGCGCAAGCGGCTCGAGGTCCGTCAGCCGATCCTCACCAATGCCGATCTCGAAAAGATCCGTGCCATCGGCGAGATCGACGACAACCCCTTCGAATCCAAGACGCTCGACATCACCTATCCCGCCGCCGACGGGGCCGCGGGCATGGAAAAGGCGCTTTCGGCCCTCTTTGCCGAGGCCGAGATGGCCGTGCATGCGGGCATCAACATCATCATCCTGTCCGACCGCATGGTGGGGCCGGACCGCATCCCGATCCCGGCGCTGCTCGCGACCGCGGGCGTGCACCATCACCTCATCCGCAAGGGGTTGCGGACCTCGGTCGGCCTCGTGGTCGAAACCGGTGAAGCCCGCGAGATCCACCATTTCTGCGCGCTCGCCGGCTATGGCGCCGAGGCGATCAATCCCTGGCTCGCCTTCGAGACCCTGCTCGCAATGAAGCCCGACCTCCCCGACGAGGTCGATGAGGACGAGATCGTCTACCGCTACATCAAGGCGATCGGTAAGGGCATCCTCAAGGTCACCGCCAAGATGGGCATCTCGACCTATCAGTCCTATTGCGGCGCGCAGATCTTCGATGCGGTCGGTCTCAGCACCGAATTCGTCGAGCGCTATTTCACCGGCACCGCCACCACCATCGAAGGCGTCGGCCTGCCCGAGATCGCCGAGGAGACCGTGCGTCGCCATACCGAGGCGTTCGGTGACGATCCGGTGCTCGAGGACAGCCTCGAAGTGGGCGGCGAATATGCCGTGCGCATCCGCGGGGAGGCCCATGTGTGGCGCTCCGAAACCGTGAGCGCGCTACAGCACGCCGTGCGCGGCAATGCCCGCGACCGCTATCGGGAGTTCTCGCGCCTCGTCAACGAGAGCGAGGACAAGCACCTCACCATCCGCTCGCTGTTCCGCATCCGGAACGCCGAGGAGGATGGCCGCACCCCCGTGCCGCTCGAGGAGGTCGAATCGGCCGCCGAGATCGTCCGTCGCTTCTCGACGGGCGCCATGTCCTTCGGCTCGATCAGCCGCGAGGCCCATACCACTCTCGCCATCGCGATGAACCGCATCGGCGGCAAGTCCAATACCGGCGAGGGTGGCGAGGAGCCCGACCGCTTCGTGCCCCTGCCCAATGGCGATTCCATGCGCTCGGCGATCAAGCAGATCGCCTCGGGCCGGTTCGGCGTGACCACCGACTATCTGGTCAATTCGGACATGATGCAGATCAAGATGGCCCAGGGCGCCAAGCCCGGCGAGGGCGGCCAGCTGCCGGGCCACAAGGTCGACGCGGTCATCGCCAAGGTGCGCCACGCCACGCCGGGCGTCGGGCTGATTTCGCCCCCGCCGCACCATGACATCTATTCGATCGAGGATCTGGCCCAGCTGATCTATGATCTCAAGAACGTCAATCCGGACGGTATGGTCTCGGTCAAGCTCGTCTCCGAGGTCGGGGTCGGCACGGTTGCTGCGGGCGTCTCCAAGGCGCGCGCCGATCACGTCACCATTTCCGGCTTCGAGGGCGGCACCGGCGCATCGCCGCTGACCTCGCTCAAGCATGCCGGCTCGCCTTGGGAGATCGGCCTTGCCGAGACCCATCAGACGCTGGTCGCCAACAAGCTCCGTTCGCGCATCGCCGTGCAGGTGGATGGCGGGCTGCGCACCGGGCGCGACATCGTCGTGGGCGCGCTGCTGGGCGCCGACGAGTTCGGCATGTCGACCGCGCCGCTCATTGCGGCCGGGTGCGTGATGATGCGCAAGTGTCACCTCAACACCTGCCCGGTCGGCATCGCCACCCAGGATCCGGTGCTGCGCAAGCGCTTCACCGGCAAGCCCGAGCACGTCATCAACTACCTCTTCTTCATCGCCGAGGAAGTGCGCGAGCTGATGGCCGAAATGGGCTATCGGCGCTTCGAGGAGATGGTGGGCCAGATGCAGATGCTCGATCGCTCCGCGGTCGTCGCGCACTGGAAGAGCAGGGGGCTCGATTTCTCGCGCCTCTTCCACAAGCCCTACGCCCCCGAAGGCGTGGACATCCGCCATACCGAAACGCAGGATCACCCGATCCACGACATTCTGGACCGCAAGCTCATCGCCCAGGCCCAGCCCGCGCTCGAGAGCCGCACGCCCGTGCGCATCTCCGAGACCATCGCGAGCGTGGACCGGTCGGTCGGTGCCATGCTTTCGGGCCAGGTCGCCAAGCGCTACGGCTTTGCCGGCCTCCCCGAGGACACGATCGCCGTGACCCTGCGCGGCACCGGCGGCCAGAGCTTCGGCGCCTGGCTCATGGCCGGCGTCTCGCTCGAGCTCATTGGCGAGGCCAATGACTATGTCGGCAAGGGCCTGTCGGGCGGCCGCATCGTCGTGCGTCCGGCCGAAGACGCCGCGATCGTGCCCGAGGAATCCATCATCATCGGCAACACCGCGCTTTACGGCGCGGTCTCGGGCGACTGCTACTTCCGGGGCGTTGCGGGCGAACGGTTCGCGGTGCGCAATTCGGGCGCCGTGGCCGTCGTCGAGGGTGCGGGCGACCATTGCTGCGAATACATGACCGGCGGCGTCGTCGTCGTGCTCGGGCGCACCGGGCGCAACTTCGCGGCCGGCATGTCGGGCGGCATCGCCTATGTGCTCGACGAGGACGAAACCTTCTCGAGCCGCTGCAACATGTCGCTCGTCGAGCTCGAGCCCGTCGTCGAGGAGGAAACCCTCCGCGCCCGCGACTTCCACCAGTCCGGCGACCTGCAGACCAGCGGGCTCGTCGAGATCATGCGGGATCTGCGCGGCAATGACGCCGAACGGCTCTACCAGCTCATCGCGCGGCACAAGAGCTTCACCGGCTCGACCCGGGCCGCCGAGATCCTCGAGAACTGGGAAGCCTACCTGCCCAAATTCCGCAAGGTCATGCCGGTGGAATACCGCCGGGCGCTTGCCGAACTCGAGGCACAACAACAGGCCGAGCAGTCGCTCGCCATTGCGGGGGAGTAGACCATGGGCAAGATCACCGGATTCCTCGAGATCGACCGGCGCGACCGCAAATACGCGCCGGCTGCCGACCGCATCCGCCACTATAACGAGTTCGTCATTCCGCTTGGCGAAGAGGGCACCCGCGAGCAGGCGGCGCGCTGCATGGACTGCGGCGTGCCCTACTGCCACACCGGCTGCCCGGTCAACAACCAGATCCCGGACTGGAACGATCTCGTCTATCGGGGCGAATGGCTGCGGGCGCTCAAGAACCTGCACTCCACCAACAATTTCCCCGAATTCACCGGCCGCATCTGCCCCGCCCCCTGCGAGGCAGCGTGCACGCTCAACATTCCGGACACCCCCGTCACCATCAAGTCGATCGAATGCGCGATCGTCGATCGGGGCTGGGAAGAGGGCTGGATCAAGCCGCTCGTCCCCCACGAGAAGACCGGCAGGTCCGTTGCGGTGATCGGTTCGGGCCCGGCCGGCATGGCCTGCGCCCAGCAGCTCGCCCGGGCCGGCCATGACGTGCATGTCTACGAAAAGAACGCCAAGGCCGGCGGCCTCATGCGCTATGGCATTCCCGACTTCAAGATGGAAAAGCGCCATATCGACCGGCGCGTCGCCCAGATGGAGGCCGAGGGCGTCACCTTCCACTACAACGTGCAGGTGGGCCACGAGGTCTCGATCGACGATCTGGTCGAGAAGTATGACGCCGTCGCCCTTGCCGGCGGCGCCGAAAAGCCGCGCGACCTGCCCATTCCGGGCCGCGAGCTCGGCGGCATCCATTTCGCCATGGAATTCCTGCCCCAGCAGAACCGCCGCGTCGGCGACGAGCCGATCGGCAATGTCGCGCCCATCCTCGCGGGGGGCAAGCATGTGGTGGTGATCGGGGGCGGCGATACCGGTTCGGACTGCATCGGCACCTCCAACCGGCAGGGCGCCGTGTCGGTCACCCAGATCGAGATCATGCCGCAGCCGCCCGAAAAGGAGAACAAGGAGCTCACCTGGCCGAACTGGCCGATGAAGATGCGCACCTCCTCCTCCCAGGAAGAAGGCGTGAACCGCGATTTCGCGGTGATGACCCAGAAGTTCACCGGCGAGAACGGCCAGGTCAAGGAACTGCACTGCATCCGGGTCGACGCAAAGATGCAGCCCATCCCGGGCAGCGAATTCGTCCTCAAGGCCGATCTCGTGCTGCTCGCCATGGGCTTTGTCGGCCCTGTGCAGGAAGGCATGGTCAAGGATCTCGCGGTCGATCTCGATCCGCGCGGCAACGTGCTCGCCGACACCTTCTCGTATCGCACGAGCCGCGAGAAGATCTTCTCGTGCGGCGACATGCGGCGCGGCCAGTCGCTCGTCGTCTGGGCCATAAGGGAAGGCCGTCAGGCCGCCCGCGCCATCGATCTGGCGCTGATGGGCAAGACCAGCCTGCCGCGCTGATCGCCCTTCGCCGAAAAACGAAAACCCGCTCCGGATCTCCGGGGCGGGTTTTTTCATTGGGTCACAAAGGCCGGTTCAGCGCAGGCTCGCCTCCGAGAGCGGCGGCTCTGTCGGGTCGGCCTCCTCGTCGTCCTCGCCCTCCTCGTCTGGCACGAAGCCCACGCCGAACGCATCGGCCCGGCCTTCGGGCGCCCGCACCAGATCCTCGAGCGAAAACCCGGTTCCCGCATCGCGCGGGGGGCTGGCGCTCGCCGAGATCAGATCGCCGGCCCGGCGCTGCGTATTGGTCAGCGAGATCACCGCGCCCGCGACCTCGAGCAGCCGGATCTGCCCCAGCCCCTGATAGGGCGGGCGCAGCATCGACTGCGCGTCCGTCCCTTCGAGCGCGTCGGCGACATCGACGCTGATGCCCCCGCCGCCGCGATAAAAGAGCCGGATCGACTGGTTGAGGTAGAACGCGACCTTGTCCGCACCTGCCGCCGACAGATGGATGTTGTCGTCCTTGCGCATGCGCACGCGCTGCCCGCTGATGTCGGGGCCAAAGGCCGAGAACCGCCCCTCCTCGTCGAGGAACCGCTCGTAGATGTCGACGAATTCGGCGCCCGCCGCATAGCTCGCCAGCCGCTGGATGGAGCTGATCTGCGCCATGGCCTGCCCATAGCCGCCGCCCTCCATGGGCGGTAGCCCGACCCAGATCACCGGCTTGTTGGCGCGCCGCAGCTGCTCGATGAAGCCGCTGACGCGGGTCTGGTAGGCCGCGACCCATTCATCGCTCAAAGGCGCCAGCGATTGCCCGTTCTGGCTGATCGGCTGGCGATCGTTGATGCCGATCATCACCACGGCCAGATCGAAGCTGTCCGCCGTGATCTGCTCGCCGATGGTACGGGGCCAGTTGAAGAAATCGTCACGCACGAAGCCCGACGAGCCGACCCCCTGCCCGATGATGACGATGTTGGGATCCTCGGCATAGGCGCGCTCCAGCGCCCGGGCGAGGTCGCTGGCCATGGAATCCCCGAAAACAGCGAGCCGCGTCGCGTCCTCGTTCTTTTCGACCGTTGGCGTCGGAGGGGGCAGGGCCGCCTGCGGGGCCGGAGCCCGCCTCTGCTGCTGCTGCGGCGCGCTCCGCTGCTGGGTCTGCTGGCGCCGCTGCTGCTGCTGCACGGGCGGGCGCACCTCCTGCACGGGCGGGCGCTGCTGCTCCTCGCGCGGGCCGAACAGCATGTCCATCAGCGTGCGGCGGCGCTGCACCTGCGCAACTTCGATCCGCTCGCGCGTTGCGATCGGCGCGCCGGGCAGATCCTCGGCCATTGCCGTCGCCATGCCGAGATCGGTCACGACCAGCACGAGGATGACGAGCGCCATCAGCCCATGGGTCAGCGCCCGGATGAGGGACCGGTCGCGCACTCTGCCAGCGATGGGCCGGGCGTTTGTCATGGCTTCATCCTACAGCATAGTCCATGGCATCACCATGGCGCCTCAGCGGGCCGCGCTGACGAGCGCATCATGGCTCGCCCGGGTGATGAACCCGTCCGCCACCTCGCCCCGGCTCGCCTGGAAGCGCGCATAGGCCTCCTGGCTGATCGGGCCGATGCGCCCGTCCACCGCGCCCGAATAGAAGCCGAGCCGCTTCAGCGCCTCCTGTATGGCGCGGCGCTGTGCAAGATCGGGGAAGGCGGTCTGGCGCGGCCAGTCCGTCACATAGGGCCCGCCCCCCTTCAGCCGATCGGTCAGATGCGCCACGGCCATCGCGTAGCTGTCGGAGAAATTATAGCCCTTGAGCACCAGATAGTTGCGCGTCATCAGGAATTTGGGCCCGTCCTTGCCCGCCGGCACGTAGAGGAAGACCTCCGTCCGCGGGTCCGCGAACTGCCGGCCCGCCACCCGCCTCACCCCGCGCTCGGCAAAGAACGAGACGGGCCGGAACTGCTCCCGGCTCGCCAGCAGATAGTCGAAGCCCGAAGGCAGCTCCACCTCGAACCCCCAGTCGAGCCCCGGCTGATAGCCGAGCCCGCGCAGAAAGCTCGCACTCGTCACGAGCGCATCGGCGAGCGACCGGTGCAGGTCCACTACCCCGTCGCCATCCCCGTCGCTGCCATGGGCGAGCACGTTTGCGGCGTTGACCTGCAGATGCCCGATCGCCCCTGCCCAGGAGCCGACGAGGGTCGCGGGGTCGAGCCCGCCCCGCTCGATCATCACGAGCGCGGCGATCAGGTCCGCCTTGTCCTCGGCATAGCGGGTCCGGCGCTGGTGGACGAGCGTCGCGAGCGACCGCACGATCGGGCGGATGAGCCGGCCATTGCCGAGCACCGCCCCATAATCGGTCTCGATCCCCCAGATCGCGCCAAGCAGATAGGGATCGACCCCGTGCCGCCGACCCACGGCCTCGAAGAGCGCCTGGTTGGCGCCCATCGCCCGCTGCCCCCGCGCGATGCGGTCCGCCGTCACCCGGGTCTCGATATAGCTCCAGACGGGCGTCGTGAATTCGGGCTGGCTCGTGACGAGTTCGGGCACGCCGGGATCGGGCGTCATCCCCGCGGTCACCCGCCGATAGGTGTCGCTCGACACCCCCGCCGCCACCGCCTCCGCCTCGAACGCGGCGATGAACTGGCCGAAGCTGCCCACCGGCTGCGCCTGCACGGGCGCTACAAGGCTGCCAAGCAGCATGCAGAGGATCAAGAGACGCATCGGGCCGCTCCCCATTCCGGATCGCATGGGTCTAGCGGTTGCGTGTGGCGAGATGACGTTCCCATTCATAGGCCGAGCGCACGATGGTTTTAAGGTCCGCATGGGCCGGCCGCCAGCCGAGCAGCTCCCGCACCCGGTCGGCGCGCGCAACGATCGAGGGGGGATCCCCCGCCCGCCGCGGCGCCTCGACCACCGGCAGCGCGACCCCCGCCACGTCCTCCACCCCCGCCAGCACCTCGCGCACCGAATAGCCGCGCCCATAGCCGCAATTGAGCGTCACGCTCTCCCCGCCCGCCCGCAAATGTTCGAGCAGCAGCCCATGCGCCGCCACGAGGTCGCTCACATGGATGTAGTCGCGCACGCAGGTCCCGTCCGGGGTCGGATAGTCGGTGCCGAAGATCTCCATCCCGGCCCGCTGGCCGAGCGCGGTCTGCACGCCGACCTTGATCAGATGGGTCGCCATCGGCGTCGACTGCCCCGCCCGCCGGCCCGGATCGGCGCCCGCGACGTTGAAATAGCGCAGCACCCCATAGCGCAGAGGATGGGCGGCCGCGACGTCGGCGAGCATCATCTCGGTCATGAGCTTGGAGCGCCCATAGGGCGACATCGGGTTGAGCGGCGCGTCTTCCTCCACCGGCTCTAGCCCGGTCATGCCATAGACCGCCGCCGTCGAGGAGAAGATGAAGTGTCTGACCCCGCCCGCCACCGCCGCCGCGATCAGATTGCGCGAGGTGGCGGTGTTGTTGGCGTAGTATTTGAGCGGATCGCTGACCGATTCCGGCACGACGATCGAGCCGGCGAAATGAAGGATCGCATCGATCCCGTGCGCCGCGATGAGCCGGCCGACCAGTGCCATGTCCCCCGCATCGCCCGCAACGAACTGCGCCCGTCCGTCCACGGCCCAGTCAAAGCCCGTTACGAGGCTGTCGAGCACGACGACCTCTTCGCCCGCATCGCAGAGCGCAAGCACCATATGGCTGCCGATATAGCCGGCCCCGCCCGTCACCAGCACCGCCATGGGCAACTCCCTGAACCAAACCGTTCGCCAAATGTTAGGGTTGAGGTGTTGAGATAGGCTTACATCGAAAGTCGAAGAAGAGAGGGACCCTTGGCCAATCGCGTCCGTACTGCAGTGTTTCCCGTCGCCGGGCTCGGAACCCGTTTCCTGCCTGCCACCAAGGCCATGCCCAAGGAAATGCTGCCCGTCGTCGACCGCCCGCTGATCCAGTACGCCGTCGATGAGGCGCGCGAGGCGGGCATCGAGCATTTCGTCTTCGTCACCGGGCGCAACAAGGGCGTCATCGAGGATCATTTCGACCGCCAGTTCGAGCTCGAGGTGACGCTCCAGGAACGTGGCAAGCTCGAGGCGCTTGCCGAACTGCAGCGCGATCTGCCGCTCGCCGGGCTCGCAAGCTTCACCCGCCAGCAGGAGCCGCTCGGGCTCGGCCACGCGGTCTGGTGCGCGCGCGATCTCGTGGGCAACCAGCCCTTTGCCCTCCTCCTCCCCGACATGCTGTTCAAGGCCGAGCCGGGCGTTTTGAGCCAGATGATGGCCGCCTATGAGCAGCACGGCGGCAACGTCATCGCGGTCGAGGAAGTCGATCCGGCCGATGTCGGCTCATACGGCGTCGTCGCCCGCGGCGAAGGCCCTGATGCGGGCTTTGCGGTCACCGGCATGGTCGAAAAGCCCAAGCCCGCGGACGCGCCCTCCAACCTCATCATTTCTGGCCGCTACATCATCCAGCCCGACATCTTCCCGCTGCTCGCCGAGGGCGTGAAGGGTGCGGGCGGCGAAATCCAGATCACCGACGCCATGCAGACCCTGATGTCGCGCCAGCGCTTCACCGGCGTCAAATATCAGGGCCGCTCCTTCGACTGCGGCTCCAAGATCGGCTTCCTCACCGCCAATGTGGTGTTCGCGCTCGACCGTCCCGACATCGCCGACGGGTTCATGAAGGAAGTGCGCGAGCTCGCAAACCGCACCGCCTGAGCCTTCAGCGCGAGAAGGTGACCCCGAGGCTGACCCGGTGGGTATCCTCGGGCGCTGCCGGGGTCACCGTCTCCCGCTCGAAGTCGTAATCGGCATTGAGGCTCGTCATCGCATTGATGAGATAGTCCGCGCCCACGCCGACCCCGAACGCGCTTTCGCTCGCATCGGTCCCCTCGAACCGCGTCTCGCGCCCCGCCGCCGAAGCGCGCAGCGTCAGCCAGGGATTGACCCGGTAGGCGAGATCCGCCCCCGCCAGATACTCGACCCGCGCCGAACCCGCCCCGTTGGGGCCCGGGGCGCCGATGCCGCTCGAAACGAAGGCGCCGAGGCTCAATGTCGGGGAGGGTCGATAGTCGATCCGCGCATCGAAAAGGCTCGCCGTTACCGTATCGAACGCCCCATCGTCATAGGCGCGCCAGCCCTGCCCTACCGAAACCTCGGCTGAAAGCGTGTCGCCCCATTCGCCTGAAAGTCCGCCGCGCAGGGCATAGCCCGTGCCGTCGAGCACCTCGCCATCGAAGACATGCCGGCTGGCGCTGGTATCGATGAAGGCGGTGAGGATCGGGGTTACCCGATAGCCCGCGCGAAGGCCTGCGCTCAGCACGCTGTTGTTCTGGTCCTCATTGTTAATCTCGCTGCCATCCCCGAGCACAGTGGGCCCATAGACCGTGCGGCCGAACCCGGCCCGCGCCCCGAAGGTGAAGGGCCCGAAATCCCGCACGAGCCCCGCTTCTGCGCTGCCCGAAACGGTGAGCGGGGCTTCGGCGGTCCCCGCCGGATTGCCCGCCGCTTCCGCCTCGGCCTGGGTGATCGATAGATCCGCCCTGCCGGTCGCGCGCGTCGAGGCATCGAGCCGGTATTCGGCATCGATCCCGGCGCGCAGCGCGTCGATCCTGAAAACGTCGGCGTCCCGGGTGATCTCGGCATCCGCATCGAACTGGAATTCTGTGCGCTGGCCGGGCCGGCTGAGGCTGATGCTGGGCAGCGCCTGCACCTCGAACCGCCCCTCGTCCCCCGAGAGCCGATAGGTGCCGCGTAAGCCCACCGACCAGTCGATGTCGAGCGGCGGTGCCATCGGCTCGGGCGGCAGGAAGACGCAGACATCGCTGCAGGGCGCATCCGAAATCCCGAGGAGATCGGGATTGTCCGTGCCCGACCCGTCGCCCGACACATGAAGCGGAAACGCGCCGGCCCCGCCCGCGCCAAGGCCGGCAGCGGCCGCGATGAGGGCGAGGACTGTTCTAGAAGCGATCTGGGACACGATGAAAAAACCGGCACTCGAGAATCGCTCGACAGTGCCGGTTTATGGTTAACAAACCCTTGTTGGCGCTCCTAGACCGGCTCCACCTTCAGCACCGCGCCTTCGGCGGCGACGATGCGCACCCGCTTGCCTGCCGCGAGGTCTGGCCCGGCGATCCGCCACACCGTATCCCCGAGCGCCACCCTTCCATATCCGCCGGTGATCGGCTCATCGAGCACCGCTTCGTGCCCCACGAGCCGATCGCCCCGCCGGTTGAGATAGGGCCGGTCCGACACGGTCTGGCGCGTCTTGGCGTAGCGCAGCCATCCAAAGATGGTGACGAGCGACAGCATCCCGAAGATCAGCGCCTGAAAGGGCAGGCTGATCGGCTGGAAGAGCGCCGCGAGCCCCGTGATGATGCCCGAAATGCCGAGCCAGAGCAGGATGCCGCCGGGCAGCACGAGTTCGAGCGCGAGCAGGACGAGCCCCGCCACCACCCAGGCCCATCCGCCCGCCTCGATCAGAAAGCCGATAACGTCCATCGCTCTCTCCTATTGCCCCGTGCTCGGGGGCCGGCCGCTGCCGCCGCGCGGCGGGTTCGGCGTGTTGCCCGACCCGAAGGTTTCCTTGGCGATCTCGGCAATGCCCCCGATCGCCCCGATCACCGAGGAGGCTTCCACCGGCAGCATCAGCACCTTCTGGTTGGGCGATTTGGCAAGGCCTTCGAGCGCTTTGATGTAGTTGTTGGCAACGAAATAATTGATCGCCTGCACATTGCCCGCAGCGATGGCCTCCGAGACCACCTGGGTCGCCCGTGCCTCGGCCTCGGCGGAGCGCTCGCGGGCCTCCGCGTCGCGGAAGGCGGCTTCCTTGCGCCCCTCCGCCTCCAGCACTTGGGCCTGCTTGGTGCCCTCGGCCTGCAGGATCGCGCTCTGCCGGCGCCCCTCGGCCTCGAGGATCACCGCGCGCCGCTCGCGCTCGGCCTTCATCTGCCGGCCCATCGATTCGATCAGATCCTTGGGCGGGTCGATATCCTTGATCTCGATGCGGGTGATCTTGATGCCCCAGGGCGAGACGGCGGCGTCCACCACCTTCAGCACCCTGATGTTGATCTCGTCGCGATTGGAGAGCAGCTCGTCGAGGTCCATCGAGCCCATCACCGAGCGGATATTGGTCATGGTGAGGTTGAGGATGGCGTTTTCGAGGTCATTGACCTCATAGGCCGCCGCCGCCGCATCGAGGATCTGGTAGAACGTCACGCCATTGGCCGTGACGGAAGCATTGTCGCGCGTGATCACCTCCTGGTGGGGCACGTCGAGCACCTGCTCCATCATGTTGATGCGCTTGCCCACCCCATCGATGAACGGCACGATCAGGTTGAGCCCCGGCGTCAGCGTGCGGGTATACCGCCCGAACCGCTCCACAGTGTAGTTGAAGCCCTGCGGCACCGTCTTGGCGCCGGCGAACAGCACCAGGATCGCCAGTATGCCGATGGCGATCAGCGTCACGCTGAACCCGTCGAGCCCGAACATGTCCATGCCGCATCTCCCCTTCTTGCGACGGTCCGCCCCCGATGGCCGATCCCTGCGCCGCACCGTCTATTTAGGGTCCCGACGCCCCGCGTGCAATCGGCGGACAAGCCCCCCGGAACCCTTGGGCGGGACCCGAGTTGACTCCGGCGTTTCGTCCCTTGCGTCCCTGGAGTTCCGCGTCATGCCCGCCTCGCGTCCGATCTGGAAGGGCCAGCTCCGCCTCTCCCTCGTCTCCATCCCCGTCGAGCTCTATACCGCCACCAAGGCGAACGCGAAGCCGTCCTTCCGGCAGATCCACGAGCCGACCGGCAAGCCGATCAATTACGAGAAGGTCGTCGCCGGCGTTGGCCCGGTCGACAAGGACGAGATCATGCGCGGCTTCGAATATGAGAAGGGCGATTATGTCCTCCTCAGCGACGAGGAGCTCGACGCCGTGCGGCTCGAAACCCGCAAAACCCTCGAGCTCACCCAGTTCGTCGGCGCCTGCGAGATCGATCCGATCTATTTCGACAAGCCCTATTTCGTCGTCCCCACCGACGAGCTCGCCGAGGACGCCTTCCGCGTCGTCCGCGACGCGCTGCGCCAGACCGAAAAGGTCGGGCTCGGCCAGCTCGCGCTCCGCGGCAAGGAATATCTCTGTGCGATCAAACCGACGGGCACTGGCCTCCTCCTCGAAACCCTCCATTACGAGGACGAGATAAGGAAGGCCGATCCCTATTTCTCGGGCATCTCCTCGAAAAAGGCCGAGCCCGAACTCCTCGAGGTTGCAACTGCGCTGATCGAAAAGAAGACCGCCAAATTCGACGCGTCCGTCTTCAAGGATCATTACCAGGCCGCGCTCCGCGAACTGATCGCGCGCAAGCTCAAATCCAAGGGCCGCAAGGTTTCGACCGATGTCGAGGAGCCCGCCGGCCGCCCGAGCGGCGCCAATGTCGTTGACCTCATGTCTGCGCTCAAGAAAAGCCTCGAGGGCGGCGAGGCCAAGTCCGCTTCCTCGGGCACCAAGCGCACCACCACCCGCAAAAGCGCCTCGAAGACCGCCGACAAGGCGGACGAGACGAAATCCTCCTCAACCAAGGCCTCCACCGGCAAATCCGCCCCAGCCCGCGCGCCGCGCAAGAAGGCGAGCTGAGCGCCATGGCCGTCCGCGCCGAAACCCTCCTCAAGGATTATCGCGCCAAGCGCGATTTCGCGCGCACCAAAGAGCCCGATCATGTGCCCGCCAAGGCACGCGGCACGGGCACGGCGCCGATCTTCGTCGTCCAGAAGCATGACGCGACCCGGCTCCATTTCGATTTCCGCTTCGAGTTCGACGGGGTTCTGAAGAGCTGGGCGGTCACCCGCGGGCCCTCCAGCAACCCAAAGGACAAGCGCCTCGCCGTCCGCGTCGAGGACCATCCCCTCGCCTATGCCGATTTCGAGGGCGTGATCCCGGCGGGCGAATATGGCGGGGGCACCGTCATGCTCTGGGACATCGGTACCTGGTCCCCGATCGAGGACGTCAAGACCGGTCTTGCCGAGGGCAAGCTCAAGCTGCGCCTCGATGGCCAGCGCATGAAGGGCGACTGGGCGCTCGTGCGCATGAAGCCGCGCGAAAAGGAGAAACGCGAGAACTGGCTCCTCATCAAGGAGAAGGATCTCGAGGCGACCGAGGAAGACGTTCTGGTCCCCACGCACCTCACCAGCGTCGCCTCGGGCCGCACCCTCGAGGAAATCGCTGCCGGCAAGCCCGGCAAGACCAAGACCAAGCCCGGGAAAAAGCCCCGCGCCGAAAAATTGACGAGGAAGGCCAAAGAACCCTCGACCCGCGTCTGGACCGGCGGCAAGGCCGTCGCCCTCCCCGCCTTCCGCCAGCCTCAGCTTGCCACCCTTGTCGATGACGTACCCGAAGGCCGGGACTGGGTCTTCGAGATGAAATATGACGGCTACCGCGCACTGGCCGCGATTGCGGGGCCGGAAGTCCGCCTCTTCACCCGAAACGGCAAGGACTGGACCACCCAATTCGGCCGTCTCGTCGAACCGCTCTCCCGCCTCACGCGCTCGAGCGCCCTCATCGATGGGGAAATCTGCGCCTTCGATGACAAGGGCCGCACCGATTTCTCGACGCTCAAGGATGCGCTCTCGAACGGCAAGGCGCTCGTCTATTTCGCCTTCGACCTGCTCGAAGCCGATGGCGAGGATTTGACCCGCCTCCCCCTCACCGAGCGCAAGGCGCGCCTCGAGGCCCTGCTCGGCACCATCGGGCGCGACGCCGAGATCCAGTATTCCGAGCACGTCACGGGCAATGGCCGCAAGGTGCTCGACACCATCTGCCGGGAGGGCCATGAGGGCATCATCGCCAAGAAGGCCGACGCCCCCTACCGCTCTGAACGCACGCGCGGATGGCTCAAGATCAAGTGCTCGAAACGCCAGGAATTCGTCATCGCCGGCTGGCGCCCGTCCGACAAGCGCCGCGGCTTCGCCTCGCTGCTGCTCGGTACCTATGAGGATGGCGTGCTCACCTATCGCGGCCGGGTCGGCACGGGCTTTAGCGGCGACGATCTCGAAACCCTGCAGTCAGCCCTCGATGCCCGCGCCATCGACAAGCCCGCCTTCGCAAAGGTCCCGCGCGACATCGCCCGGGCCGCCCGCTGGGTCAGGCCCGAACTCGTCGCCGAGATCGCGTTCACCGAATTCACGCCCGATGGCGTCCTTCGCCACCCCTCCTTCCTCGGGCTCCGGACCGACAAGCCCGCCGAGGAGATCACGCGAGAGGATGCGGCCCCCGCCGACGTGGAGAAAAAACCCGCCGCCCGGCCCAAAGCCACAGCGAAGCCGCGCAAGCCCGAGACACTGGCACTCGAGGATCAGGACGGCATCGCCGCAGCAGAAAAGGCCGGCGTCCGGCTCACCAGCCCCGATCGCGTCGTCTTTCCCGGCCAGGGCGTCACCAAGGCCGAACTCGTCGCCTATTACGCGGCGGTCGCCCCCGCCATGCTGCCCTACGTCAAGGACCGGCCCCTGAGCCTCCTGCGCTGCCCGCAGGGCCGCACCAAATACTGCTTCTTCCAGAAGCACGATACCGGCGGCTTCCCCGATGCGATCAAGTCGACGCTCGTCGTCGAAAAGGACGGGTCGGAGGAGGATTACTTCTACGTCACCGATCTCGCCGGCCTCATCGCCGGGGTGCAGATGAACGTGCTCGAATTCCACCTCTGGGGCGCCCGTCGCGACCTCATTGAAAAGCCCGAGCGCATCATCTTCGATATCGATCCCGATGAGGGGCTGGGCTTCGAGCATGTCCGGCAGGCGGCGTTCGACATCCGCGATGCGCTTTCTGCGCTCGGGCTTCAGACTTTCCCCATGGTCACCGGCGGCAAGGGCGTCCACGTCATCGCCCCGCTCGCACGCCGCGCCGAATGGCCCGAGGTCAAGGCGTTCTGCAAGGCCTTCGCCAATCACATGGCCGATGCCGAGCCCGACCGGTTCACCGCCGCCCTCTCCAAAGCCCGGCGCAAGGGTCGCATGTTCATCGATTATCTGCGCAACGAGCGCGGCTCGACCGCCATCGCGCCCTTCTCGACCCGCTCGCGCGAAGGCGCGCCCGTGGCCGTGCCGGTCAGCTGGGACGAGCTGACGACCATCCCCGCCGCCAACGCCTTCGGGCTCGGGGAAGCGGCCGCCCGCGCCGGCGGCCCCGATCCCTGGAAAGGCTATTTCGACCTCAACCAGGCCATCACCAGGAAGCTGCTCGACAGCCTCGGCGGCTGAGCCCTCAGATCCAGCCCGAGAGCTCCTTGCGCACGATCGTTTCGATCATGTCCATGCCCGGCTCGCTCGCATTGAGGCAGGGAATGTAGGCATAGCGCTCGCCGCCGGCATGCATGAACTCTTCCTCGCCGGTGATGGCGATTTCCTCGAGCGTTTCGATGCAGTCGGCCGAAAAGGCCGGGGCGAGGATCGCCACCTTCTTCATCCCCCTGCCCGGCAGCGCCTTCAGCGTCTCGTCGGTATAGGGCTGCAGCCATTCGGTGGGCCCGAACCGGCTCTGGAAGGTCACCATCAGCTTTTCGCGCGGCCACCCCAGATGCTCGGCCACGAGCCGCGTCGTCTTGTAGCACTGGCAGTGATAGGGATCCCCGTTCATCAGGTATTTCTTGGGCATGCCGTGATAGGAGGTCAGCACCACGTCCGGCTCGAAATCGAGGCTTTCGACGCCCTCCTTGATGCTGCGCGCCAGGGTCTCGACATAGACCTGTTCCTCGAAATAGGCCGGCATGGTGCGCACCGCCGGCTGCCAGCGCAAATCCCTCAGCGCCTCGAAGGCCTTGTCATTGGCCGTGGCCGTCGTCGTTGCCGAATATTGCGGATAGAGCGGCACGAGCAGGATCTTCTGGCAGCCCGCCTCCTGCATCGCCTCGAGCCGCGAGCGCGTCGAAGGATTGCCGTAGCGCATGCCGAAATCGACGAGGATGTCGGGCCCGAGCCGCGCCTGCAGCGCCTCGGTCTGCTGCCGCGTGATCACCCGCAGCGGGCTCTCATTGCGCTCCTTGTCCCAGATGCGCGCATAGTTCTCGCCGCTCTTTTGGGGGCGGAAGGAGAGGATGACCAGATTGAGGATCGGCCACCACAGGAGCTTGTTGGTCTCGATCACGCGCGGATCGGAGAGGAATTCCTTGAGATAGCGCCTGACCGACCAGTAGTCCGTCCCGTCCGGCGTGCCCAGATTGAGCAACAGCACGCCGATCTTCTGGCGCTTGACCTCTGGGTGACCCGCTGGAAGCTGACCCGACATGATACCCGTCTCTGCTGGAAATGATGGGCTCGCACCATAGCGATGGCCCTGCCCTGCGCAAGGTGCAGCGGTGTCGCGCCCCCGCCCCTCTCCGTCCTCCTGACGCCGAGTTGATCGGCCCTGCCGAAACTCCCGCCTGCTCCGTCCCGTGCCTTGGGTCAGACCCTTGCAACGGACCATGGCCTTGGACGAAATCTATCGCGGCTACCGCATCAAGATGCATCGAGCAGGACGGTGAGCTCTCCGCCCGCATCTTCCACGTCGCGACCGGCCGGCGCGCGCCCTTCGGGGTCTCCATGCCGTCCGATCTCGATATCGAGCTCTGCTTTTCCGAAGCCCGGGCGCTCGTCGACCGCTACGTCGATTTCCTCCGGAACTGACCTCCGCCCCCATCGATATGTCCGCTCGGTAATATCGCTTGCCACGTCGCGATCGCCCCGCCATGGTGCCCCCCATGATTTCGAGGGACATTCATGCGGCCGCTCATCGCCCTGGCTCTGCTAGCCTCCACCGCCCTGCCGGCCGGCGCCGCGACGATCACCGCGGCCTTCGCCGCCAATTTCACCGCGCCCGCCGAAGCGCTCGCCGAGGCCTTTGCCGCCGAAACCGGGCATGAAATTCGCCTCAGCTTCGGCGCCACCGGCGGGCTTTATACCCAGATCGCGCAGGGCGCGCCGTTCGATCTCTTCCTCGCCGCCGATGACGTCCGCCCGGCCCTCGCTATCGCCGAAGGTCTCGGGGTCGAAGGCAGCGTCTTCACCTATGCCATCGGCCGGCTCGCCCTTTATGCGCCCGAAGCCGAAGCGGCCGATGAAACCCTCCTCTCGAGCAGTTTCACCCGCCTCGCGGTCGCCGATCCGCAGGCAGCCCCCTATGGCAGAGCCGCTGTCGAGACCCTCGCCGCCCTCGGCCTCGGCGAGGCCCTCGCCGACCGGCTCGTCACCGGGCAGACCATCGCCCAGGCCCTCCAGTTCGTGAAAACCGGCAATGCCGAGCTCGGCTTCGTCGCCCTGAGCCAGGTGATCGCCGAACCCTCTGCTACCTATTGGCTGGTGCCCGATACCCTCCACAGCCCCATCCGCCAGGATGCGGTGCTGCTCTCTGACAGCGCCGAGCCCGAAGCCGCAAGCCAGTTCCTCGCATTCCTGCGCTCCGATGCGGGCCGCGCCATCATCGAGGCGTTCGGCTACGGCGTTGACTGAGCTCTGGCCCACCATATGGCTGACCCTGCGGCTCGCCGGCGTCACCACCCTCGCCCTCATCGTCATCGGCACGCCCATCGCCTGGTGGCTCGCCCGCTCGCGGATGGCCTATAAGGAGCTCGTCGCGGCCCTGGTCGCCCTGCCGCTCGTCCTGCCCCCGACGGTGCTCGGCTTCTACCTCCTCATCGCGCTCGGTCCATCGGGACCGGGCGGATGGATTGCCGGGCTCTGGGGCGGGCGCACCCTCGCCTTCAGCTTCACCGGCCTCGTCATCGGCTCGGTGCTCTCCTCGCTCCCCTTCATGGTCCAGCCGCTGCGCATCGCCTTCGAGGCGATCGGCGAGGAAACCCTCGAGGTCGCCCGCACGCTGGGCGCCAAACCCCACCAGATCCTCCTCAGGATCGGGCTCCCCCTCGCCCTTCCGGGCTTCGCGGCCGGCTCGGTCCTGACCTTCGCGCACACCGTTGGCGAGTTCGGCGTCGTCCTCATGCTGGGGGGCAACATCACGGGGGAGACCCGCGTGCTCTCGGTCGCCATCTACGACTATGTCGAGCGCCTGCAATGGACAGAAGCCCATCTCATCGCGCTCGGCATGGTGGTCTTCTCGTTCCTCGTCGTCAGCCTCACAATGCTCGCCAATCGCCGCGTCGTGCGGGCCTGGTGAGAGGCGTTATTCCGCGCTCAGGAGCGTCATGAGCCGCTTGAGCCCCTTCCTGAGTGCCTTGCGCTGGGCCGGCTTCAGATCCTCGAGCAAGGCCTCCTCGAGCGCGTCCCAGGTGCCTTCGAGCACGCCGATCAGCGCCCGGCCCGCTTCTGTCGGGCTCACCATCGGAGCAAGCTCCGCCCCAATCGCCCGGCGCCTCACGAGCCCGTGCGCAATGAGCCGCCCGATGCGCACCCCAAGCGCCTCTTCCCCGAGCCCCGTCGCCTCGCCGAGCTCGGCCACGCCCAGCCCCTCGCCCTCCGCCACGAGAAAGAGAATCGCGTCGTCCCCCGGCTCGAGCCCGCGCGCGCGCAGCGGCAGGGCCAGCGCCCGATGGGTCAGCTGGCCGGCCGCGATCAGCCGGTAGAGCGTCGAATTGGCGCGCGCCTTGGTCATGGGCGGGAAAATAGGCCGATCTCCGTTCCGAAGCGATTGTCCCGCCATCCTATCGTTAATCGTGCGCGGACCAAGCCTCTCCATTGTTCGCTCTTTGCATATGAGTTATGCCTCGATCCGAGGGAAACGCAGCGGCGGGGCAGGCAGTGGCGACCTATTTTGCCGAGGAGCTCACGGCGCCCGAATTCCGGGCGTTCGTCACGAGCGGCACGGTCGGCGTCCTTCCGCTCGGCGCCATCGAGCCGCATGGCCCGCACCTGCCGCTCTCGACCGATTGCGACATCGCACGTGGCCATCTCGCCCAGCTCGCCGATTACGTTGCGCCCGAAACCGACGTCCTGATCCTGCCGCTCCAGACCATCGGGCACTCGCTCGAGCATCGCGGCGTTCCGGGCACCTTCACCCATCGCGCCGAACTGCTGCTCGAGGCCTGGGGCGACCTCGTCGACGCCTTCCACCGCGCCGGTGGCCGGCGGCTCGTCATGGTCTCGAGCCATGGCGGCAATTCGGAGATCATGGGCCTCCTCGCCACCCGGCTGCGCGTCGAGCGGCAGATGCTGGCGGTCAGCGCCGGCTGGCTCCGTTTCGGCCAGCCCTCGGGCCTGTTCGAGCCCAACGAGATCGCCTACGGCATCCATGGCGGGGCGATCGAGACTTCGCTCATGCTCCACTACTGGCCCGAAGCCGTGCGCATGGAGCGCGCCGAGGATTTCGCCTCCGCAGCCCCCGCCTGGGAGGAGGGCGCGCGCGAATTGCGCGTCCATGGCCGGCTCCGGCCCGGCTGGGCGAGCCGCGACCTCCACCCCGAAGGCGTCGTCGGCAATGCCGCCATCGCCAGCGCCGAAAAGGGCGCCCGGAGCGCCCGCCACGCGCTTCTGGGCTTTGGCGAACTCATCGCCGACATTGCCGCTTTCGACCTCGCCCGCCTCGCCACCCTCGATTGATGAGGCCCCGATGACCCAGGATCTCGCCCGCATCCGCGCCTTCGTCCAGGTCTTCGACGCAGGGGGCTTTTCCGCCGCCGCCCGGCAGCACGGCCGCTCCAAGGCGCTGCTCTCCAAATACGTCACCGACCTCGAGGATTATCTCGGCGTCCGCCTGATGAACCGCACGACGCGCAAGCTGAGCCTCACCGAGGCGGGCGAGGCCTATTACCGGGAAGCCAGCCAGCTCCTCCAGCAGCTCGACGATCTCGATGCCACCATTCTCGACCAGACCGCTGCCCCGCGCGGGCTCCTGCGCGTCTCGGCCCCGCGCAATTTCGGCGAACTGATCCTCGCGCCCGCCATCTTCGATTTCCTCGCCCGCCACCCCGAGGTCACGCTCGACCTGCGGCTCGAGGACCGGTTCGTCGATCTCGTCGACGAAGGCATCGACGTCGCCCTGCGCATCAGCGCGCTCGCCGATTCCTCGCTGATCGCCCGCAAGATCGCCGACATGCGCCATCGCTGCGTCGTCGCCCCGTCCCTCATCGAGAAATACGGCCGCCCCGAAACCCCCGAGGATCTGCGCGCCATCCCCTGCATCGTCGATACCAATCTGCAGGGCCAGGCCAATTGGCGCTTCCTCGCCGACGGGCACACCCTCTCGATCCACGTCTCCGGGCCCGTCCGCGTCAATTCGCCCTTCTCGGCGCGCGACGCGGCGCTCGCCGGCCTTGGCGCTGCCCTATTGCCGGGCTATCTCGCCGATGAGGGGCTCGCGAGCGGCAGGCTGGTTTCAGTGCTCGAGGATCACATGCCGGCCGGTTCGAGCCTCCAGGCGGTCTATCCGCATCGCCGGCATCTGGCCGGCAAGGTGCGCGCGCTCATCGACCATCTGGTCGCCTGGTTCGCTGCCCATCCCTACGACTGACCATCCGCCCGAAGGGACCCGCCCGCTCTTGTTCCGTCCGCTGAGATCCGCCTTCCGCCACGCCCTGCCGGCCCTTGCAGCCTCCGCGCTCGCGCTTTCGGCGGCGCCCGCCCTCGCCCATCCCCATATCTGGATCGACGCCAAGGCGACCCTCGTCTTTGACGATGCGGGCGCCCTCAGTGCCATCCGCCATGCCTGGACGTTCGACCGCGCCTTCTCGGTCTGGTCCATCCAGGGTCTCGATGCGGATGGCGACGGCGTGGTCACGACCGAGGAGATGCAGGATCTGGCCGACGAGAACATGTACGGCCTCTCCCAGTACGATTTTTACACCTATGTCGGCATCGGCGAGCGCACCGCCGATTTCCCGCGCGGGGTCGATCCCACCCTCACCTATGAGAACGAGCGCACCACGCTGCGCTTCGAGGTGCAGGCCGAGCCGGCCTTCGCCTTCGGCAACGCGCTCGAGATCGCCATCAACGACCCCGAATACTACGTCGCGATCAACTTTGCGGGGATCGAGGACGTCGAAATGGAGAACGCGCCCGAGGGCTGCACCCTTTCGATGACGCCCCCGCGCGAACTCGATCCCGACCTCGCCGGCCGGCTCTTCGAACTCCCTCCCGAGGTTACCGAGTTGCCGCCCGATCTCGCCGTTGCGCTGCGTGGCGTGCAGGGGGCGATCAACGTCGCCTGCCCCGGCGCGCCGCTTCCGGCCGAAACCGCGCTTGAAGCGACGGAGCAGATGGCCTCGGCCCGGCCCGCCCCCTTCGGCGGCCCGCCGCCCGAGCCGGGGCTCGCCCTCCCCCGCACCGGCGTCCTGGGCTGGATCGCCGACCAGCAGACCGCCTTTTATGGCGCGCTGACCGAGGCGCTCTCGCGGCTTTCGAGCGATTTCAATGCCTTCTGGGTGCTCGGTGGCCTCAGCTTCCTCTATGGCGTCTTCCACGCCGCCGGTCCCGGCCACGGCAAGGTGGTCATCTCCTCCTATGTGCTCGCCAATGAGGGCGAGGCCCGGCGCGGCATCGTGCTGAGCTTTGCCGCCGCGCTCGTCCAGTCGCTCGTGGCCATCGGCTTCGTGCTTGTTGCTGCCGCCGCGCTCAATCTCACCAGCACCGCCATGAGCACCGGCGCGCACTGGATCGGCATCGCCTCCTATGGCCT
Organism: Arsenicitalea aurantiaca; assembly: GCF_003994485.1. Taxonomy (GTDB): domain Bacteria; phylum Pseudomonadota; class Alphaproteobacteria; order Rhizobiales; family Devosiaceae; genus Arsenicitalea; species Arsenicitalea aurantiaca. The sequence continues at coordinate 70,296 of NZ_RZNJ01000001.1, read as the reverse complement.
GCTTGCCGCGCTCGGGCTCTGGCTCGTCCTCCGCAAGATTTTCGGCTGGGGCCATCACCATCACGGGCACGATCACCACCGCCACGATCACCACGATCACGCCGGCCACCATCACCACCATCATGAAGACGAGCCGCATATGCATCACGCAGTCGCCCCCGCCCAGGCGCGCGGCGACTGGCGCGAACAGCTTGCCGTCGTCCTCGGGGTCGGGGCGCGCCCCTGCACCGGGGCACTCGTCGTGCTCGTCTTCGCGCTGAGCCAGGGCCTGCTCGCTGCCGGCATCGTCTCGGTGCTGCTGATGGGGCTCGGCACCGCGATCACGGTCGCGACCCTCGCCGTCATCGCCATCTCGGCCAAGGGCCTCGCCCGCCGCTTCACCGGCATGGAGGGCGGGGTCGGCACGACCATCTTCTGGTGGGTGGAGCTACTGGCCGCTGCCGCCGTGTTCCTGCTCGGCGTGCTGATGCTGCTCGCGAGCCTCTGAGGGCGCCTCGCTATCGGCGTCAGTCCGGGCCCGCAGCGCCATCAGCGCCGCGACCTGCGGGTCGATGGCGCGCCGGGCCTCCGCCTCCATCCGGCGATAGAGCGCGAGCACGGCCTGCCCGTCTTCGGTGAGCTCTGCCCCGCCCTGCGCCGAGCCGCCGCGATTGGCTGCGACCAGCGGGCGGCCGAACCCCTCGTTCATCGCCTGAACGAGGCTCCAGGCCCGCTTGTAGCTCATCTGCATGCGCCGTCCGGCCGCCGCGATCGAGCCGGTGTCCTCGATCCCCTCGAGCAGGTCCGCCCGGCCCGGCCCCATGTAGAACCCTCCATCGAGCGTCACCCGCAAATGGCTGAGCCCCGGCGCAGCCCGCTCCATGCCGCTCAGGCGGCCTTCAGCGCCGCCGCCTCGCGCGCGAGGGCCGCGATCCGTTCGAAATCGCGCGCCTTGATGGCATCGGCAGGCATGATCCACGAACCGCCCACGCAGATGACGTTGGGAAGCGCCAGATACTCGCCTGCCTTCTGCAGGTCGATCCCGCCCGTGGGGCAGAAACTGATGTCCGAGAGCGGGGAGGCAAAGGCCTTCAGCACCGGCGCGCCGCCCATCGCCTCGGCGGGGAAGAATTTGAGCACGCTATAGCCCATTTCGGACGCCGCCATCGCCTCGGTCGGCGTGCCGATCCCGGGCAGCAGCGGCACGTCGAACCGCTCGGCCGCTTCCAGCAGGCGCGGCGGCGCGCCCGGCGAGACCATGAACTGGCAGCCATGGTCGGCCGATTGCTCCATCTGCAGCGGGCTGCGTACCGTGCCCGAGCCCACGATGGCGCCGGGCACCTTGGCCATTTCGGTGATCACCCTGAGCGCATTGGGCGTGCGCAGCGTCACCTCGAGCACGCTGAGCCCGCCCGCCACCAGCGCCTCGGCCAGCGGCCGGGCCGCCTCCACATCGTCGAGCACGATCACCGGAATGACCGGTGCGCGCGAGAGGGTAGCGCGGAGCGCCTGAACATCCTGAGCCATCTGGGGACCTCTTTGGTGGCGGTTTCGGGCACGGTTAGGCCCTGCGCGATACTCCGGCAAGGCGGTTGATTGAAAACGGATGCGAAACTGCCTACGTTCCGCCCGCCTGCGCAAGCGTGAAATGGTCACCCAGTTTCGCCCATGCGCCGATAGCGAGGCGAACGGGGGCGAGATGCTTCAACTGATCAATGCGACGACACCGCTCGAGGATGCCCGGGCCGTGCTCGCCCAGAGCTACGACCTCACCTTCTCGGATGCCGTCCGGCGCGAGACCGAACCGGTCTTCGAGCGCGTGCGCAGCAAGGTGCCCGAGATCGAATGGCCATTCTTTGCGCCCCTGATCTTCCAGATCAACCGGCTGAAAAAGGAGCGTGACGCGATCATCCTCGCCCACAATTACCAGACCCCGCAGATCTATCACGGCGTCGCCGACATCGTGGGCGACAGCCTGCAGCTGGCCATCGAGGCGACCCGCGTCACCCAGCAGGTGATCGTGCAGTGCGGCGTGCACTTCATGGCCGAGACCTCCAAGCTCCTCAATCCGCAAAAGACCGTGCTGATCCCCGACAGCCGCGCCGGGTGCTCGCTCGCCTCCTCGATCACCGCCGAGGACGTGATGGCGATGCGCGCCCAGTATCCGGGCGTTCCGGTCGTCACCTACGTCAACACCTCGGCCGCCGTGAAGGCGGTCACCGATGTCTGCTGCACCTCCTCGAACGCCCTCCAGATCGTCGAGGCGGTTCCCGGAGACACGGTCATCATGATCCCTGATCAGTATCTGGCGCAGAACACGGCAAAGAAGACCCAGAAGAAGATCATCACCTGGGCCGGCGCCTGCGAGGTGCACGAAACCTTCACCGCCGCCGACATCGCCGAACTGCGCGCCGCCTATCCGAGCGCCAAGATCATCGCCCATCCCGAATGCCCCCCCGAAGTGATCGACGCGGTCGACTATGCCGGCTCCACCGCCGGCATGATCAACTGGGTCAAGACCGAGCGCCCCGCCCGCGTCGTCATGGTCACCGAGTGCTCGATGTCCGACAACGTCGCGTCCGAAACCACCGGCGTCGATTTCCTGCGCGGCTGCAACATCTGCCCGCACATGAAGCGCATCAACCTCGAGAACATCCTCTGGTCGCTCCACACCATGACCGAGGAGGTGACCGTCCCCGAGGAGATCATCGAGCCCGCCCGCCTCGCGGTCGAGCGCATGATCGAATTTTCCGCCCGGCGCCACTGACACCAGACCAAAGGGCAGGTGACCATCACCCGGCCGATGCTCTAGAACGGTCCGGGAGATCGGGGGAGGATGGTTATGAGCGACGCCGAACGGCAGGTCCGTTTCTGGAACCGCTTTGCCAGGCGGTACGCCAAAAGCCCGGTCACCGACCAGGCGGCCTATGAAAGGACGCTCGCGGCCACCCGCCGCTGGCTCGTCCCCGAGGCCCGCGTGTTCGAGTTCGGCTGCGGCACCGGCACGACGGCCATCCGGCTCGCCCCTCATGCAGGCAGCATCCTTGCGGCCGACACCGCGCCGGCGATCATCGAGATCGCAAGCGAGCGCGCCCGTGAGGCGGGCGTTGAGAACGTCTCCTTCCTCGTCGGCGGCCCCGACGCCTTCGATAGGGCGAACCCGCCAGGAATCGTCCTTGCCTTCAACGTCATTCACCTCGTTATCGGCTGGCGGGAGGCGCTACTGGAGCTCGGCCGGGACCTTCCGCCCGGCACCCTCTTCATCTCCAAGACCGCCTGCCTCACGGGCGAAAGGGCTCTGATCCGGCTTGGCATCCCCCTTGCGGTGAAGCTCCGCATCGCCCCGCCGGTCAACATCTTCTCGGAGGCCGACCTCGTCGCGGAGATCGAAAAGGCCGGATTCGAAATCCTTGAGCGCGAACACCACGGCACAACCGGCCGGGACGTTCGTCCCTTCATCGTCGCCCGCAAGCGAGGCTGAGCGCCCTCCGAGGCCGCGAACCTCCCGCTGCGAGAGCACCCACCCTGTCCCGGGCCCGGCCCGTCCCTGAGGAAAGTCCATGAGCGCCTTCGACAACACGCTGAACGCCGATGGCGCGCTGATCGTCGGGGCTGGTCTTGCCGGGCTCTTCTGCGCGCTCAAGCTCGCCCCCCGTCCGGTAACGGTGCTTTCGCCCAAGCCCCTCGGCTCGGGCGCCTCCTCGGCCTGGGCGCAGGGCGGGGTCGCGGCCGCCGTCGGCGAGGGCGACACCGCCCATGCCCATGCGCTCGACACCGAGACCGCCGGCGCCGGCATCGTCGATCATGCCATCGCCGAATCGGTCACCGCCGAAGCCGCCGCCCGCATCGAGGACCTCGCCCGCTGGGGCACGCCCTTCGACCGCGACGCGGCGGGCCATTACCTCCTCGGGCGCGAAGCTGCCCATTCGCGCAACCGCGTCGTGCGCGTCGAGGGCGACCGGGCGGGCTATGCCATCATGCAGGCGATGATCGCCGAAGTGCGGCGCACCCCCTCGATCCGCATCGTGGAAGGCATCACCGCAGTCGACCTCGCCCGCGCCGATGGCCGCGTCATCGGGGTCTATTGCCGCAAGCTCGGGGATCGCTACATCGAGCCGATCCTGATCCGCGCCCGCGCCACCATCCTCGCCGCCGGCGGGCTCGGGGGGCTCTATGCGGTCACCACCAACCCCTCGAGCGTGCGTGGCCACGCCATGGGCATGGCGGCCCGCGCCGGCGCGCTGATCGGGGATGCCGAGTTCGTCCAGTTTCACCCCACCGCCATTGCGACCGGCGCCGATCCGGCCCCTCTCGCCACCGAAGCGCTGCGCGGGGAAGGCGCCATCCTCGTCAACGATCTGGGCGAACGCTTCATGCCGGGGATCCATCCCGATGCCGAGCTCGCCCCGCGCGACATCGTCGCCCGCGCCAATTTCCGCCAGATCCGCGCCGGGCGCAAAGTCTTCCTCGACACCCGCGCGGCGCTCGGCGCCGATATCCTCACCCGCTTCCCCACCGTCGCCCGCTATTGCGCCGAGGCCGGCATCGACCCCGTTTCGGGCCTGATCCCGGTCACCCCTGCCGCCCATTACCACATGGGCGGGGTCAAGGTGGACGCCACCGGCCGGTCCTCGCTTCCTGGCCTCTGGGTCTGCGGGGAGGCCAGCTGCACGGGCCTTCACGGCGCCAATCGGCTCGCCTCCAATTCCCTTCTCGAAGCGGTGGTCTATGGCGCGCGCATCGCCGAGGACATTTCCGGGCTCGAGCCCATCCGCGCCCAGCTCGCCCCCTTTCCCGGCATCGCCTGGGACGAGGAGAAGGGCGAAGCCGCCGAGGATCTCCTGCGCAACCTCAAGGCCGTCCGCGACCTCCGGCAGGTGATGACCGATCTCGTCGGGGTCGAGCGCGACGCCACGGGCCTGCGCGAGGCTCTGCGCCGGCTTGCCCATCTCGAGGCCCATGCCGAGGGCGTTACCCGCGCCTATCTCAACATGGTGACCTCGGCGACCCTCGTTGCCGCCGGTGCGCTGAAGCGCGAGGAAAGCCGCGGCGGGCATTTCCGCACCGACTTCCCCGCCGAGAACCCCGCCTGGCAGCACCACACCGTGATGACTCTCGCCGAAGCGCTCGCGCTGCGTGCCGAGGCCGCTGGCTGAGCGCTCTTCCGACCGCTATCATAAAATGCTATGATCGATGGGCAAAGGAGACCTGCCATGCCCTCAAGCTACACGATCGGCGCCCATTACGAGGCCTTCGTCCGCGAAATGGTCGAAAGCGGGCGCTACGCCAGCGCCAGCGAGGTCCTGCGCGACGGCCTCCGCCTCATGGAAGAGCGTGAGCAATTGCGCGCCCTCAAGCTCGATGCCCTCCGCCAGGCCATCGCCGAAGGCCTAGAAGGCGAGCCGGAGCCCCTCGATATCGAAGCAATTATCGCCGAGGCCCGCCATCGGAAGGCCGGGCGCGATGCCGCTTGAGATTTTACGCTCTCCGGCAGCGGAGGCCGATCTCTTCGATATCTGGGCTTTCATCGCCGAGGACAGCGTTTCGGCCGCAGACCGTCACCTGAGGCGGCTCATGGAGGTCCTTCATACGCTGGCCGCAGCGCCTGCCATGGGCCGCGAGCGCGGCGAGCTCGCGCCAGGCCTGCGCAGCTTTCCGGTCGGCAACTACGCGCTTTACTACCGGATCGAAGGCAACAGCCTCATTCTCGTGCGTGCGCTCAACGCCGCCCGGCAGGCGGAGCCTGACCTCTTCATCGACTGAGCCCGCCTCCCAGCACCCCCTCCACCGCCTCCCGCGAGGGCGGTCGGCAGCCCTTTTCGGCGCAGTTGAGCCCGGCGACCACCGCGCCGAACCGGAGCATTGCATCAAGCCCCTCCGGTCCCGTCGCGCCCAGCCGCCCCGGCACGAGCGCGCCCGCCTCGGCCAGATGCGTCAGCACCCCCGCCATCAGCGAATCCCCCGCGCCCACCGTGTCCCCGAAGACGGCCGGACGGTATATGCCGGCCTCCGCCTCGCCTGCCGCGGTAAAGGCGCGCGAGCCCTTCTCCCCCAGCGTCACCACCACCATCTCGCAATTGGGGCGCTCGAGCAGCGCCGCCGCATGCGCCGCGATGGAACGCTGCGGATCGAGCGCCGCAAGATCCTCCTCGGAGAGCTTGATAAGGTGCGCAATGTCGAGGAACCGGTCGAGCCGCGCCCGGTAAGCCTCGAAATCGGCAACGAGCGACGGCCGCACATTGGGGTCGATCGAGAGCGTCGCGCCACGCGCCGCGGCCGCCTCGGCCACGTCGAGCCAGACCTCCGCATCCTCGGGAAGGATCGGGCAGAACCCGCCGATCTGGAAGAGCGCCGGCCGCTCCGGCAGCGCCGCAATCAGGCCCTCGCGGGTGAACGCCCGATCGGCGCCGCGATAGAATTCATATTGCGCGGCCCCGCGCGCATCGAGCGTCACCACCGCCAGCGTCGAAGGGGCGGCGACGCGTTCCACGAGGAGCGGCCGCACGCCTGCCGCCTCCAGCGGTCCCATCAGATAGGTGCCGAACCCGTCCTTGCTGATCGGGCATAAAAACCCGCTCTCCATACCGAGCCGCGCCAGCGCAATCGCGCAATTATAGGGCGAGCCGCCCTGGTGCGCGGTCATCCGGATCACCCCGTCCGGGCCCGTGGGCTCCGAAACGAGATCGATCAGGCTCTCTCCCCCGACGACGAACATGGGCATGGCCTCCTTCTGCCTCCGCCCATGCTCTAGCCCAGAATCGGGACGCTGGGAATTGCGCGAAGGCCGCCCACCGGGCCTACGAAATTGTTACGGCGATTTAACGTGCGGCGCAGTCATGCGATGCTAGTGTCCCGGCTCTCCGGATCCATTGCGCCGAGGTGCTCCCGCTTGCTGAGGCAATTGCTGATTTCGCTGGTCCTGCTCGTCCTTGCCGGCACCGCCTATGTGTTCTTCGTCCCCGGCTCGGCCGAGACGCTGGCGCGGCTCGGCATACCCCTGCCCATGCTCGAAACCGCCGAGGCGGCGACGCCCCAGGCGGGCCCCGGCGGCAGTCCCGGCGCAGGGCGTGGCGGCGGCGGGGGCGGCCGCGGCGGCTTCGGCGGCGGCGGGCGCGAGCTCATCGTCTCGGTCTCGCCCGCAGGCACCGCCACCATCAATGACAGGCTGATCGCGATCGGCGAGGGCTCCTCCTCGCGCTCGGTCACCGTCGTCTCCTCTGCCGGCGGCACGCTCGTCGATCTCGCCGTGCGCCCCGGCGCCACGGTCGAGGCCGGCGACGTCATCGGCCAGCTCAATTCCGAAAGCGAGACCATCGCGGTCGAGCGTGCGCGCCTCGCCTTCGCCGATGCCGATGCCGCCCTCACGCGCACCGCCGAGCTCGCCCGCACCAATTCGGCCTCCACCGTCCAGCTCAACACCGCCCAGCTCGCCGCCGACAATGCCCGCCTTGCCCTCCAGGAGGCCGAGCTCGCTCTCGAGCGCCGCGCCATCACCACGCCCATCGGCGGCACTGTGGGGCTCTTCCAGGTCCGCCCGGGCAATTATCTGACCGCCCAGAGCCCGGTCACGACCGTCGAGGACAATGCCGAAATCCTCGTCGATTTCTGGGTGCCCGAGCGCTACGCCTCGGCCATCCGCCCGGGCATGGCGGTCGGCGCCACCGCCGTGGCGCTCTCGGGCCGGCATTTCGAGGGCGAGATCAGCGCCGTCGACAACCGCATCGATGCGGCCAGCCGCACCCTCCAGGTGCAGGCCGCCCTCCCCAATGAAGATGGCCTGCTGCGTCCGGGCATGTCCTTTTCGGTAGAGCTGACCTTTCCCGGTGAAACCTTCCCCACCGTCAATCCCCTCGCCATCCTCTGGTCGGCCGAAGGCTCCTATGTCTGGAAATACGAGGAGGGCACGGCGCGCCGCATCATGGCCGAGATCGTCCAGCGCAACAGCGATGGCGTGCTCGTGCGCGGCGACATCGAGGCTGGCGACGCCATCATCACCGAAGGCATCCTGCAGCTGAGCGATGGCGCGCCGGTGCGCCTGCTCGATGGCGAACCGCCCGTCGCCGCCGCCCGTGCCCCGGCTTCGCCCACGACGCCCACGGTCGCCGAAGCCGAGCCGGTCCGCGTCGCCCCGGCCTCGGCCGCCATCGCGCCGCCCGCAGAGCCCGAGCCCACCGAGGCCGCACCGGCGACCGACGATCCCGCGGCCACCGCCGACGATCCGGACGCAGCGCCGGAGACCGCTGCGCCCGCCACCCCGCCCCTCCCTCTTCCTCCGCCCAACCGGTCCGCCCCTTCGGGCGCCGAAGGCTGATCAAGGAGCGCCCGATGTCCATCGCCCAGAAAAACGAGCGCGGCGGCACACTGGCGGCGCTCTTCGTGCGCCGGCCGGTCCTCGCCGCCGTCGTCAACGCGCTCATCGTGGTGGCCGGCCTTGCCGCCCTCATCGGCGTCGAGGTTCGCGAGCTCCCGAGCGTCGAGCAGCCGGTGCTCTCGGTCTCCACCTCCTTCAGCGGCGCCGCCGCCGAAACCGTCGATCGCGAGATCACGGCAGTGGTCGAGGGCGCCGTGGCGCGCGTCCAGGGCGTGAGCTCGATTTCCTCGCGCTCCTCCAACGGCTCGAGCCGCGTCACCCTCGCCTTCACCGATGGCACCGATATCGATGTCGCGACCTCGGACGTGCGCGATGCGCTGAGCCGCATCACCCGCTCGCTCCCCGACGGGGTCGATGCCCCCACCATCTTCAAGGCCGATGCGGACGCCCAGGCGGTGATCCAGCTCGCCGTCACCGCCGATACCCTCCCCGTCTCCGAGCTCACCACCCTCGTCGAGGACGTGATCTCCGAGCGCCTCGCCGCGGTCCCGGGCGTCGCCGAGGTCCAGATCTACGGCACGCGCAACACCGCTTTCGAGGTCGACGTCGATCCGATCAAGCTCGCCAGCGTCGGGCTCACCGTCGCCGATATCCGCAATGCGCTGTCCACCCTCGCCTTCGACACGCCCGCCGGCTCGATCAACGGCCCCAACCAGAACATCACCGTGCGCGCGGTCTCCGAGATCAACACCCCCCGCCAGTTCGAGGAGCTGATCATCAATGGCCGGACGCGGCTCGGCGATGTCGCGACCGTCGTTTTCGATGCCGCCGCCAGCACCAGCGCGCTCCGCTCGGACGGGCGCCCCGGCATCGGGCTCGGCATCGTGCGCCAGGCTCAGTCCAACACCATCGAGATCTCCCATGGCGTGCAGGCTGCAGTCGAAAGCCTCCGCCCCACCCTGCCGCCCGGCGTCGACATCCGCATCTCGAGCGATGATGCGATCTTCATCGAGGGTGCGCTGCACGAAGTGCAGATCGCGCTCCTCGTATCGCTCCTCGTCGTCATCGTCATCATCTACCTCTTCCTGCGCGACTGGCGGGCGACGGTCGTCCCGGCGGTCGCCATGCCCATCGCGCTGCTCGGCGCCGTCGCCGGCATCTATGCGGCCGGGTTCTCGATCAACATCCTGACGCTCCTCGCGCTCGTGCTCGCCACCGGCCTCGTCGTCGACGATGCGATCGTCGTCCTCGAGAACATCGTGCGGCGCAAGCAGCTGGGCGCCGGCCCGCGCGCCGCTGCCGTGCTCGGCACCAAGGAAGTGTTCTTCGCGGTCATCGCCACCACCCTCACCCTGGCGGCCGTCTTCGTGCCCCTTTCCTTCCTCGAGGGGCAGACCGGCCGGCTCTTCCGCGAGTTCGGCTTCACCCTCGCCATCGCGGTGCTGCTTTCCTCGGTCGTGGCGCTCTCCATGGGCCCGATGATCGCCTCGCGCCTCCTGCGCGCCGATACCGCCGGCGCCGCGCCGCGCGGGGGCGTTCTCGGCACCCTGGGCGGGGGGCTCTCGCGCCTTTATGCCGGCACGCTCCGGGTCGCGCTTGCCAACCCCTTCGTCGTCCTCCTCATCGCTTTCCTCTTTGCGGCGTCGTCCTTCTTCGTCTTTTCCAATCTGCGCCAGGAGATCACGCCGCCCGAGGATCGCTCGAACCTCATGCTCCGCGTCTCGGCGCCCAACACCGTCAGCCTCGACTATGTCCGCACCCAGATGACGCGGGTCGAGCAGCTGATCCAGCCGCTCGTCGAAAGCGGCGAGATCGAATCGGTCTTCGTGCTCTCGGGCTGGGGCACGGGCGGCATGCTCAACCTCGCCCTCGCCCCCTGGGGCGAGCGTGAGCGCAGCCAGGCCGAGATCGCCGCCGAGGTGAACGCGCTCATGCAGCAGGTCCCGGGCGTCCGCGCCTTTGTGGGCCAGCCCAACAGCCTCGGCATTCGCGGCGGCGGCTCGGGCCTGCAGTTCGCCGTCGTCGGCTCTGACTATACCCGCCTCGCCGCCACCGCCCGCGAGATCGCCGAGGTGATGGAGGAGGACGGGCGCTTCGGGCGCATCAATGTCGATTTCGACGCCACCCAGCCCCAGCTCACCCTCAGCATAGACCGCGAGCGCGCCGATGCTCTGGGCATCGACATCAACGGGCTCGGCACCACCATGCAGGCGATGATCGACGGCACCGATGTCGGCAACGTCTTCATCAACGACACGAGCTTCACCGTCCGCATGGTCTCGACCACCAATCCGGTCAACGACCCGCGCGATCTCGAAACCCTATTCGTGCGCACCGCCGACGGGCGCTACCTGCCCATGTCGACCATCGCGACCCTCGTCGAGGAGCCGATCGCGCCCTCCCTCCGGCGCGAGGAGCAGCGCCGCGCCGTCCCCGTCTCGGCAAGCCTAGAAGGCGGCCTCGCGCTCGGGGATGCCTATACCCAGGTGCTCGAATACGCCCGCCCCATCCTGCCCGAGGGCATGGCGATCATCCCGCTCGCCGAAGCCAAGACCCTCGGGGAGGCCAACAATGCGCTCCTCCTCGTCTTCGGCTTTGCGCTCGTCATCATCCTGCTCGTCCTCGCGGCACAGTTCGAAAGCCTCTGGAGCGCCATCATCGTCATGGCGACCGTCCCCTTCGGGGTCGCCGCGGGGCTCTATGCCCTGCTCGTCACCGGAGGCAGCCTCAACATCTACAGCCAGATCGGGCTCGTGCTCGTCGTCGGCATCATGGCCAAGAACGGTATCCTCATCGTCGAATTCGCCAACCAGCTGCGCGATGAGGGCCGCTCGGTCCGCGAGGCCATCGAGGAGGCCTCCAACATCCGCCTGCGCCCCGTCACCATGACCATGCTCGCCACCATTCTGGGCGGCGTGCCGCTCGTGCTCGCAAGCGGTGCGGGTGCAGAGGCACGCCAGGCGCTCGGCTGGGTGATCGTGGGGGGCCTCGGCTTTGCGGCCATCTCCACCCTCTATCTCACCCCCGTCGCCTATCTGCTCCTGGCGCGCTTCTCCCAGCCCAAGGCGCAGGAGGAGGCCCGGCTAGGGCGCGAGCTCGACGAAGCAGGCCGGCGCCCCGAGCCGACGCCAGCGACGCTGCCGCCGCCCGCACCCGCCGAATAGTGCCCGGCGGACCGTTCCCTCCGCCCGCCCGATGGGCTAAGCGGAGCGCGCGGCAACTCTTCGCGCCGTCCGGCCATTGTCGCTGGACGGGCGCTGCGGGGCGTCCGCCGGTCATTCGCGGGGCATCCAATCCATGAGCTATGAGCAGATCACGCTCATCTGCATTTTCGCGGTCCTTCTGGGCACGCTCGTCTGGGGCCGGATCCGCTACGACATCGTCTCCTTTGCAGCACTGCTCGCCGGGGTCGTCCTCGGGGTCGTGCCGGCCCGCGAGGCCTTCAGCGGCTTCGGGCACGAGGCGACCATCATCGTCGCGCTGGTCCTCGTCGTCTCCACCGGCCTCTCCCGCTCGGGCGCCGTCGAGCTCGTCACCCGCCGCGTCATCGACAGCTCCCATTCGATCACCCGCCACATCCTCGAGATCGGCGGCATCGGGGCGATCCTCTCGGCCTTCATGAACAATGTCGCGGCGCTCGCCCTGCTCATGCCCGTCGACATCCAGGCCGCCCAGAAGGCCGGCCGCGCGCCCTCGGCAACCTTGATGGCCCTCTCCTCGGCCACCATTCTGGGCGGGCTCATCACCGTCATCGGCACGCCCGCCAACATCATCGTCGCCTCCTACCGCGCCGAGATGACCGGCACCCCCTTCGCCATGTTCGACTATGCGCCCGTCGGGCTCATCTGCGCCGCTGCCGGCATCGGCTTCATCGCGCTCTTCGGCTGGCGGCTCATTCCCCAGCGTTCGGGTTCCAGCGCCATCACCGAGCTCAAGGCCATCGAGGATTTCGTCACCGAGCTCGTCGTCGGGCCCAAATCCGCGGCCATCGGCCAGACCGTGCGGGACCTCCTCGCCCCCGCCGACGACAATGACGTTTCCCTCATCGGCCTCGTGCGCAAGGGACGGCGCCTGCCCGGCCGCGCCCTCGCCGAAGAAGTGGGCGAAGGCGACCTCCTCGTCGTCCAGGCCTCGACCGAGGCGCTCAACCGCTTCGCGGGCGCCATGGGGCTCGATTTCCAGGGCAAGGCCGGCACCGCCGCCCCGCTCTCCTCGGACATGAGTTTTGCCGAAGCCGTCGTCAATCGCGACAGCCGGCTCCTGGGGCGCAGCGCCAATGACGTGCAGCTGCTGCGCGCCTATGGCGTGTCGCTGCTCGGCATCTCGCGCAATGGCCGCACCATCAAGCAGCGCGTGCGGCGCACCCCCATCCAGGCGGGCGACGTGCTCCTGCTGCTCGGCAACAGCGAATCGCTGGGCTCGGTGATGGCGCGGCTCGATTGCCTGCCGCTCGTCACCACCGCCACCGTCACCGATCATTCCAAGGCGATGCTGTCGATCGGCCTCTTCGTCGGCGCGGTCATGCTCTCGGTGCTGGGGCTCCTGCCGCTTTCGATCGGGCTCGGCATCGCGGTGCTCGCCTACGTCTTTTTCGATATCGTGCCGCTGCGCGAACTCTACGACGCCATCGAATGGCCGATCATCGTGCTCCTGGGCGCCCTCATCCCGCTGGGCGGCGCGCTCGAAACCTCGGGGGCTACCGCGCTCATCGCCGGGGGCCTCGCCGGGCTCACCGTCGCGCTGCCCGGCTGGGTGGCCCTCACGGTCATCCTCGTCGTCACCATGATGCTCTCGGACATTCTCAACAACGCGGCTACCGCCGTCATTGCCGCGCCCATCGCCTATGGCCTCGCGACCGCCCTCGAGGTCAATCCCGATCCCTTCCTCATGGCCGTTGCCATCGGCGCGAGCTGCGCCTTCCTCACCCCCATCGGCCACCAGAACAATCTGCTGATCCTCGGGCCCGGCGGCTATCGCTTCACCGATTACTTCCGCTTCGGGCTGCCGCTCGAGCTCATCATCGTTGTCGTTTCGGTGCCCGCCATCCTCGTCTTCTGGCCGCTCTGAACGGGGGCGGCGTTCGCCGCCCCGCGCCCTCAGGGCCGCTGCGCGCCCGAGGCACCCACGAAGACCGAATAGACTTCCTGCGTGCATGTCACGAAGAGCCGGTTGCGACGCTCCCCGCCAAAGGTGAGGTTCGAAACCATCTGCGGGAACTTGATCCGCCCCAGAAGCCCGCCCTCGGGCGAATAGCAGTTGATCCCGGCCCCCGCCGAGGTCCAGACATTGCCCTCGGTATCGACGCGGAACCCGTCGGGCAGCCCGGTCTCGATGGTGCAGAACACCCGGCCATTCTTGAGGTTGTTCTTGCCCGAAACGTCGAAGACGCGGATCTGCGCGGGCCAGTCCGGATCATGGCTCCGGCCCGAATCCGCGATATAGAGCAGGCTCTCGTCGGGCGAGAAGGCGAGCCCGTTGGGCTTCTTGAAATCGTCCGCGACGACGCTCAATTCCCCGCTCGTGGGGTCGAACCGGAAGACGTAGCACCCCTCCTGCTCGCTCTCGGCCTTGTAGCCCTCATAGTCCGACATGATCCCGTAGGTGGGGTCGGTGAACCAGATCGTCCCGTCGGACTTCACCACCACGTCATTGGGCGAGTTGAGCCGCCCGCCCTTGTAGCTGTCGGCAATCGTCGTGATCGTGCCGTCCGCCTCGGTCCGCAGCACCGCCCGCGCCCCGTGCGAGCACGAGACGAGCCGGCCCTCCCGGTCGCGCGTATTGCCGTTGATGTAGTTCGACGGCATGCGGAATACCGAGACGCCCAGATCGGGCACGTAGCGCAGCAGCCGGTTGTTGGGAATGTCGCTCCAGACCAGATACCCCCCATCATTGAACCAGACCGGTCCCTCGGACCACCGGTTCTTGTCGTAGATGAGTTCGAGATCGACCGTCGGGACGGTCAGGTCGTAGAACTTCTTGTCGTAATATTCATAGGCATCGCCAACCAGCGCCATGCTCGTCTCCCTTTTTGTAGTGATACAACAGCAATCTAGCGCCCCCCACAAGGGGCCGCCTCAGCGGAGCTCTAGCCTGAGGACCAGCTTGTCCTCGTCCCGCGCATAGAAATCGGCAAACCGTGCCGCGGCCGTGAATCCCGCCCGTTCGTAGAAGGCGCGGGCCGGCCCGTAATCGGCACGCATCGAGGTTTCCGCGAAGATCTGCAGCGCCCCCTCGGCACGCGCCCGGTCCGCCACCTGCGCGATGAGCCTTCGCCCGAGCCCGGTGCCCCGCGCTTCCGGCGCCACGACGATCCAGTAGAGATCGTAGGAGACCGCGCTCAGGGGAATGCGGTCAAAGCATGCATAGCCGAGAAGCCTATCGCCCACTTCGGCAAAAACGAACCGGTAGGTCTCGGCCCCAGACAGCGTCGTCTCGACGAGGGACGCGGCCACCCCCGCCTCCTCCGGCGAAAAGACCCCGGCCGCCTCGACGAGCTGCCGTACCGCCCCGACATCGCCAGCCCGCACCGCCTCGCGCAGCACGAGAGGGTCAGACGAGCGCGGCGGCAAGGATATTGCCCACGACATCGGTCTGGCTCAGCCCCGCATCGCGCGCCGAGGCGCAGAACCCGGCAGTCGCCGAGAGACAGGGATTGGCGTTGACCTCGAGGATCACCGGCCGCCCCTCCTCGGGCACCCGGAAGTCGACCCGCGCATAGCCCTTGAGCCCGAAAGCCCGCCAGGCCGCCCGCGACAACGCCTCGATCTCGGCGGCAAGCTCGGGCGCGTCCTCGAGCCTTACGCGCGGCGTCCGCCTGTAGGCCTCGCTGTCCTCGGCCCATTTCTCGTCATGGCCGAGGACCCTCGGGGCATCCCCCTCCTGGTCGAGAAAAAGGATCTCGCCCGCCGGCAGCGCCACGAGCCCGCGCGCCGATTCCAGCAGGCTCTGGTTGATCTCCCGCCCCGGCACATAGGCCTCGGCGAACCAGGGCCCGCCATGGGCCGCGATCTTGAGCGCGATCAGCGCTTCGGCTGCGGTGCTTCCCACCACCACGTCCTCGGGCCCGAGCGCGTGCGAGGCGTGCTCGGTCGCCGATTTGACGATGAAGCGCGTCGTCTCGTCGCCCGGCGTCATCGCCGGCGGCACCGGCAGGCCCGCGGCCGCAAGCCGCGCCTTCATCCGCCGCTTGTCGCTGCTGGCAAGCAGCGCCGCCGTCGGCGCGCCCGTATGGCGCAGCCTCAGCTCGTCGCAGAGCGCCGTCACCTTGTGAAGCTGCGTCGGCCCCTCGGGCAGGTCCTCGACGAGGTTGAAGACGATGTCGGGCCGCATCTCGCGCAGGAGCGCCTCGGCGCCCGAAAGATCGGTCCAGATGGCGGGGATCGGCTCGTGCCCCAGATCCATGATCGCCTCGACCACTTCGCGCGCCTGCACGAAAGTGTCGGCGCGCTCGGGCGGATCGTCCGGCCTTGCGTCCGGGGTTAGAACGGCAATGCGCAGCCGCTTCATGTCGCTCGCATCCTCGCCACGGCCTCCTCCAGGATGGCGCCGATCAGCCTCTGATAAGTCATTCCGGACAGTTTGGACAGAATGGGCAGTTCCGACCAGTCGGGCCGCAATCCGGCCAGCGGATTGGCCTCTATGAATGCCGGGCGCCCGTGCCGATCGCAACGAATATCGACACGGCCTGCATCGCGCGCGCCCAGCGCCCGCCAGGCCGCGAGCGCAGTGTCTGCCGCCGCCTGCGCCAGCGCCCCTTTGGCGAGGGTGAGTTCGTCGAACCCCTCCATCTTGTTGCGGTGCGAATAGGCCGCCTGGTCGCCGCCCGCGCGCGTGCCGATTTCGGCGACCCCGATGGCGCGCGCCGCCCGGCCCGTCCCGAGGATCCCGACGGTGAATTCGCGCCCCGGCAGGTAGGTCTCGACCAGAACCGGCTGGCGATAGGCTTCGAGCAGCGCCTCCACCCGGTCCTTGAGCATGCGCATGTCGAAGATCCGCGAATGCTCGAACACCCCCTTGGAGGTGCCTTCGGCAAGCGGCTTCACAAAGAGCGGGAAGGGCAGCGCCAGCCCGGCGAGATCGGCAACCTCCCGCACGACGACGAAGTCGGGGCTCGCCACCCCGGCGCCCCGCACCACGCGCTTGGCGAGGCTCTTGTCCATCGCGACGACCAGAACGTCGGCCGAGGAGAACGTAAAGGGGATGCCATAGGCCTCGAGCAGGGCCGGCACCTGCGCCTCCCGCGCGATCCCGGCAACCCCCTCGGCGATGTTGAAGACGAGCGGCCAGCGCCGCCCTGCCGCGAGCGCGCCGACGAGGTCGGGCAGCGCCCCGATCGGCTCGACCACATGTCCTTCCGCTTCAATGGCCTCGGTCAGTGCCGCGATCGTTTCGGGCACGTCGAACTCGCTTGCCGCCTCGAGCGTGAACCCGCGCGCGATATAGTCGTCCCTCAGATCATAGCAGAGCCCGATCCGCATGCGCCCCCTCCTCCCACCAGAGCGGTATGGCGTAGTCGACGGTGATTTCCTCGCCCGGCAGGATATCGCGCCGCGCAAAAAGCCGGATCACGAGATTGGGCAGGTCCGGCTCGACCCGCCCGTTCGGATCGGGATCGTGATTGACCATGGAGACGAGCCCGAAGGCGATCGCCTCAGGCCCGCCCCGCCCGTCCCAGGCAAAGGGATAGTCAAAGAGCGGGTTCTCCCGCGCAGGGCTCGCGCTCTCGGGCAGCGCCAACACCGGGGCCGCCTCGATGAGCGTGCCCGCCCCGATGGGCGCGATGGTGATGAGCCCCCGTCCCCGCCCCGCGATCTCGGCCAGCCTCAGCCCCTCATGGCGGGGCAGCGCGAGCGGCTCGCTCATCTTGGCCTGTCCGCCCCGATCGTCCCGCCCGGATCGGGATAGCGGTAGAGCCCGCCCTCGAAATTCTCGAGGAGCAGATCGTCCCCCTCCCGGCCTGCGAGATAATCGGGCAGCAGCGGGATCTTGCCTCCACCCCCCGGCGCGTCGATGACGAATTGGGGCACCGCATACCCGCTCGTATGCCCCCTCAGCCCCCTTATGATCTCGAGCCCCGCCGCCACGCTCGTGCGGAAATGGGCCGAGCCCGAAACCGGGTCGCACTGGTAGAGGTAATAGGGCTTCACCCGCGCCATCAGCAGCCCATGCATCAGGTCCCGCATCACGGGCAGGCTGTCATTGATGCCCTTGAGCAGCACCGTCTGGCTGCCGAGCGGAATGCCCGCATCGGCAAGACGCGCACAGGCTTCGCGGGTTTCGGGGGTGAGTTCGTCGGGGTGGGTGAAGTGGATGGACATCCAGAGGGGGTGGAACCGCGCCAGCATGCGCGTCATGCTCTTCGTGATCCGCTGCGGCATCACCACCGGGATCTTGGTGCCGATGCGCAGGAATTGCAGGTGCTTGATCGATCGGAGCCGGTCAAGCAGCCATTCGAGCTTGTCGTCCCCGATCGAAAGCGGATCGCCCCCCGAAAGGAGGCAGTCCCGGATTTCCGGATGCGCCTCGATATACTGCGCCGCCCGCTCCCACTGGCTGGTCGAGAACGAATATTCCCCGTTCGTCTCCCCCACCATGCGCGAGCGCGTGCAATAGCGGCAATAGGTCGAGCAGAACCCGGTGGTGAGGAACAGCACCCGGTCCGGATAGCGGTGGACGAGCCCCGGCACCGCCATGTCGTGGTCTTCCCCGAGAGGATCGGGCGCCTCCCCCGGTCCCGTCACGAACTCCGCCCCCACCGGCAGGTGCGTGCGCCGCAGCGGCTGGTCGGGGTCCTCGCGCGACAGCAGCGAGAGGTAATAGGGCGTGATCGCGATGGGCAGGCTTCCCGTCCGCGCCGCGATCGCCGCCCGCTCGTCATCGGTCAGATCGAGGATCGGCTCGAGTTCGGCAAGCCGGCGGATGCGGTTGCGCACCTGCCATTTCCAGTCGTTCCATTCCCCCGCCGTAACCCCCGGATAGAACCTCCGGCGAAACGCCTGCGCATGCGCGCTGATCGGAAATCTGTGGATGGGCGCGGCCCGGCCCGGGACCCGGGCGAGACTGGGCATCGACGCCCCGATGTCTGGCGCCGCCCCCTCAGGACGGCGCATTATACTTCCGGGGTCGGGCTCTTCAGCCCGATACTCTTCCGATTGCATGATCTTCCTCCTCCATCGACTTCGTTGCCGCCAGATCAGATGAGGAGGCGCGCGCGAAGGTTATTGCTGACGATGTTACGACAACTTGAATCACGACGCTATCGGCACGATACGAGAAGAAAAGCGGCAAATCTATGTTTGGTTGCGCCATGTAAGCAGCCGTACGCCCGGCGCTCTTGCCGGCCCGTCCCGCCTGCCCTAGAACGGCGCCGAAAGGACCCCGCATGCCCGCCACCGCCCCGGACCGGACCCCCAGCCTCGCCGACGTGATCGGCATGCCCGGCATCGATGAGGGCTATGTCCTCGCGCTCGCAGCCGCGCTCGCCGCCCATTGGGATCACGCCCTCGCCGCGCCTATTGCCGAAGGTGCCAACCTGCGCGGTGCGCGCCAATATCGCGCCGAAGCCCCCGCGCCCGGCACCGACAGCATCGCCGCCCGCATCCGTGACGCCGAGGTTCGCCTCGGCACCCCAGAGGCCCTCGCCACCACCGGCCTCGTCCTGCCCGAAAAGCTCGCCGCCCTCATCGGCAGCCAGCACACAAGCGGCCGCGCCGTCCTCCTCCTCGCCCTCACCGAGAACCCCGCCCCCGAAACGCCCCTCGGCATCCTGACCTTCGCGGCCGATGGAGACGACCCCGGCTAGACCCTCTTGTCCACCCGGCTCGTCACCCGCGCCAGCGCCGCGCGGGCGGCGATTTCGGCCTGGCCGTTCATCTTGTTGGTCATCGCGGTCTGGAAGGCGGCGTCGAGCCCGGCGTAATTGGCCTGGAAGCTCTGGATCGCCGAGCGGCGCTTGGCGCGCTGGTTCGCCATCTCGTTGTAGAGAGACGGTTTCTGGATCCAGCCCATGGTCTTCTTTTCGACGCGCATGAGGAGAACTCTGCCCCCATCCGGTTAACCCTTCGCTAACCGCGCCCCGGGCGCGATCACGCCGCACCCGCCCCGCACCCACCCCGCCCTACGTCGAGTTGACGGGTAACATGTCAGCCCCTTAGAACGAACCCGCCGCTCCTATCCCGAGGACATGATGCCCACCGCACTCGACCGCATGCTGACCATTGACGACCTCAAGCGCAGGGCGAAGCGTCGCGTCCCCAAGATGTTCTTCGACTATGCCGATTCCGGCAGCTGGACCGAGGGCACCTATCGCGACAACGAGGCCGATTTCCAGAAGATCCGGCTGCGCCAGCGCGTTGCGGTCAACATGGAGGGCCGGACCCTCAGAACGCAGATGATGGGCGAGGAGGTCGCCATGCCCGTCGCGCTCGCTCCTACCGGCCTTACCGGCATGCAGATCGCCGACGGCGAGATCAAGGCGGCCAAGGCCGCAGAGAAATTCGGCGTGCCCTTCACCCTCTCGACCATGAGCATCTGCTCGATCGAGGACATTGCCGAGCACACGACGCGGCCCTTCTGGTTCCAGCTCTACGTCATGCGCGACCGCGAGTTCATCTACCGGCTGATCGACCGGGCCAAGGCTGCCAAATGCTCGGCGCTCGTGCTCACCATGGATCTGCAGGTGCTGGGCCAGCGCCACAAGGATCTGCGCAACGGGCTCTCTGCCCCCCCGAAATTCACCCCCAAGCATGTCTGGCAGATGGCCACCCGCCCGCTCTGGGCCTTCGGCATGCTGGGCACGCAGCGCCGCACCTTCCGCAACATTCACGGCCACGTCTCGGGCGCGGCCGATCTCGGCTCGCTCAGCGCCTGGACGGCCTCGCAGTTCGATCCCACCCTCTCCTGGTCCGACGTGCGCTGGATCAAGGAGCGCTTCGGCGGCCCCGTCATCGTCAAGGGCGTGCTCGACCCCGAGGATGCAAAGCTCGCCATCGCCAATGGGGCCGATGCCATCATCGTCTCCAACCATGGCGGCCGGCAGCTCGATGGCGCCCCCTCCTCCATCCGCGTCCTCCCCGAAATTCTCGATGCGGTCAATGGCGCGGTCGACGTCTATCTCGATGGCGGCATCCGCTCGGGCCAGGACGTGCTGAAGGCCGTTGCGCTCGGGGCCAAAGGCGCTTTCATCGGCCGCGCCTTCCTCTACGGCCTCGGCGCAGGCGGTGAAGCCGGCGTCACCCGTGCGCTCGAAATCATCCAGCGCGAGATGGACATCACCATGGCCCTGATGGGCGAACGCGACATCCACAATGTCGGCCCCCACAACATCTACTCCAACGACCTCCTCCGCCGTCAGGGGTATTGAGGGCAAGAGGAGCGCGAAACAAAAACGCCGGCGGTCCCCCGCCGGCGTTTTGCATTTGGTCTACCGAAAGACTACATCACGGCGCCGACCTGCCAGGGCACGAACTCGTTGTCGCCATAGCCGAGGGCTTCGGATTTGGATTTTTCGCCCGAAGCGATCCGCAGGATGGTCTGGAAGATCTCCTGGCCCTTCTCCTCGACGGTCATCGTGCCGTCGACGATATCGCCGCAATTGATGTCCATGTCCCCGGTCATGCGCCGGTAGAGGTCCGAATTGGTCGCAAGCTTGATCGAGGGCACGGGCTTGCAGCCATAGGCCGAGCCGCGGCCGGTGGTGAAGCAGAGGATGTTCGCCCCGCCCGCCACCTGGCCGGTCGCCGAGACCGGATCGAAGCCCGGCGTGTCCATGAACACGAACCCCTTCTCGCGCACCGGCTCGGCATATTCATAAACCGCCGTCATCGGGCTCATCCCGCCCTTGGCCGCGGCCCCGAGCGATTTTTCGAGAATGGTGGTCAGCCCGCCGAGCTTGTTGCCGGGCGAGGGGTTGTTGTTCATCTCGCCATGGTTGCGGGCGGTGTAGTCCTCCCACCAATGGATGCGCTCGATCAGCTTCTCGCCGACCTCGCGGCTGACCGCGCGGCGCGTCAGCAGGTGCTCGGCCCCGTAGATCTCGGGGGTTTCCGAAAGGATCGCCGTGCCGCCCTGGGCCACCAGCATGTCGGCGGCCACCCCGAGCGCGGGGTTGGCGGTGATGCCCGAATAGCCGTCCGAGCCGCCGCACTGCAGCGCCAGCGTCAGTTCCGAGGCCGGGATGGTTTCGCGCCGGGCCTTGGCTGCGGCCGGCAGCATCTCCTTGATGCGCTCGACGCCCCATTCGATGATCCGGGCGGTGCCGCCGGATTCCTGGATGGTCATGGTCTGGAAATTCTCGCCATCCTCGATGCCGTAGATTTCCTTCATCCGCCCGATCTGGAAGACTTCGCAGCCGAGCCCGACGAGCAGCGCCGAGGCGAGATTGGGGTTGGAGGCATAGCCCCACTGGGTGCGCTTGAGGATGTCGAAGCCCTCGCCCGTGCCGGCCATGCCGCAGCCCGTGCCGTGGACGAAGGGCACGACGCCGTCGATTTCGGGATAATCATCGAGGATGCCCGAGCGGTTGATTGCCTCGGCCATGAACTTGGCGACCGTCGCCGAGCAGTTGACCGAGGTCAGGATGCCCACATAGTTGCGCGTGCCCACTTTTCCGTTGGCGCGCCGATAGCCCTGGAAAGTCGCGCGCTCGGCCTCGGGCACGAACTGGGTGGGGGTCACCCCCGCGCAGAAATCATAGTCGCGCTCGAAGGCGCCCGCGAGCGGGCCCATGTCGCAATTGTGCTCGTGCACCCATTCCCCGGCCGGCAGGTCCATCGTGGCAAAGCCGATGATCTGGCCGAACTTCATGATCGGCTGGCCGGCCGAAACCGGCACGATGGTGAATTTGTGCCCCTTGGGCACGCGCTTGCCCAGCCGCACCCCTTCCCGGGTTTCCGTGCCCACGTCGAGATTGGCGAGCGCCACGGCGACATTGTCGGCGCCGTTGAGCACGAGCGTGCGGGCTTCGGGACGGGTCATGGTTTCGGACATGGATCGGCTTTCGTTTTGTCTCGACGGGATGGCGGGCGCGGATGGACGCAGGCTGGCTTTTCCGTGCTAGAAGCCTCGCCTCAATAGACCGCGCTTCTGCGATTGAAAAGGGTTGGCATCAGAACTAACATGTTAGCATGACGAGCCAGGAAAGTCCCTATCATTTTCTCGAAACGCCCGCCAGTGCCACGCGCGGGAATGTGACGGCGCATGTCACCGACGTGCTCCGCCAGGCCATCGTCACGCTCGAACTCAAGCCCGGCGAGGTGATCGACAAGGGCGCGCTGTGCGAGCGGCTCGGCGTCTCCCGCTTCCCGGTTTCCGAAGCCCTGGCGCGGCTCCAGGGCGAAGGGCTCGTCGACATCCTCCCCCAGCGCGGCTCCATCGTCTCGCTCGTGCGCATCGCGGACGTGCTCGAATACATGGTCATCCGCAAGGCGCTGGAAAGCGAGGCGGTGCGCATCGTCGTCAACAACAACACCCCCGAGCTCGTCGAGACCCTGAAGCGCAATCTGAGCTATCAGCGCGCCGCCGCCGAGATCGGGGACCGCGCCGGCTTCCATCAGCGCGACCTCGAATTCCACGACATCCTCTTTGCCGCCATGGCCTTCACGCGGATCAAGGCGGTCATCGAGAATGCGCGCGCCAATCTCGACCGCGCCCGCTGGCTCATCATCAGCCCGCGCCGGCTCGAAACCTCGCTCAGCGAGCATCTCTCGATCTTCAAGGCCATCGATGCGGGCGACGCGCCGGGGGCGGAGGCCGCCATGCGGGCCCATGTGGATTCGGTCATGGCCGAGCTTCTCACCTTCGCGCGCGCCCATCCCGATCTCTTCGCCGATGGCGAGCGGCTGGCGGCGGTCGATGACCTGCAGAGTTTTCCGTTCGGCTAGAGGCCGGCTTCATCCCTGGGAGGACAACAAATGCTCAAGAACATTCCGCCGCTGCTCGGCCCGGACCTGCTCCACATCCTGCGGGCCATGGGCCATGGCGACGAGATCGCCATCGTCGATGCCAATTACCCCGCCGAAAGCGCCGGTCCCGAGATCGTCCGGCTCGACGGCCACACCGCGACCGACGCGCTCGATGCCATCCTCACCCTCATGCCGCTCGACGATTTCGTCGACGAGCAGGCCATCTGCATGCAGGTGGTGGGCAATGCCGGCAAGCGCGAGCCGGTGATGGAGGAGTTCGACATGATCATCGCCCGGCACGAGGAAGGCATGAAGCTGTCCTCGCTCGAGCGCTTCGCCTTCTACGACCGGGTCAAGACCGCCTATGCCATCGTGCAGACCGGCGAGCGGCGCCTCTACGGCAACGTCATCCTCAAAAAGGGCATTATCCGCCCCGACGCCTGACAAATCGGCCCATCCCGAACGGATTTGCGCCTCGCGGGCTCGACTCCGGCCCGCGGGTGCGCTTAACCCGTGCCACCAGTTCGTTCTTTATGAGGAGACCCACATGAAGCTCATGCGTGTCGGCGCACCTGGCGCCGAAAAGCCCGCCATCCTGGCCGAGGATGGCACCATCCGCGACCTGACCGGCATCGTCGGCGACATCGCCGGCGACACCCTCACCCCCGAGGGCCTCGCGCGCATCCGCGCCACCGACATCGCGATGCTGCCCCAGCTCGATGCCGGCTCGCGCGTCGGCCCCTGCGTCGGCAATGTCGGCAAGTTCATCTGCGTGGGCCTCAACTATGCCGACCACGCCGCCGAGACCAATTCGCCGATCCCGGCAGAGCCGATCCTCTTCATGAAGGCCACGAGCGCCATCGTCGGCCCCAATGACGATGTGATCCTGCCCAAGAACACCAAGAAGCCCGACTGGGAAGTCGAACTCGGCGTCATCATCGGCAAGGAAGCCCGCTATGTGGACGAGGCCGATGCGCTCGACTACGTCGCCGGCTATTGCGTCGTCAACGACGTCTCCGAGCGTCACTTCCAGACCGAGCGCGGCGGGCAGTGGACCAAGGGCAAGTCCTGCGACACCTTCGGCCCCATCGGCCCCTGGCTCGTCACCCGTGACGAGGTCGCCGACCCGCAGAACCTCTCGCTCTGGCTCGAAGTCGATGGCCATCGCTATCAGGACGGCTCGACCAAGACGATGATCTTCTCGGTCGCGCACTGCGTCTCCTACATCAGCCAGTTCATGAGCCTGCAGCCGGGCGACGTGATCTCCACCGGCACCCCTCCGGGCGTCGGCATGGGCATCAAGCCCGAGCCCGTGTGGCTCAAGCCCGGCCAGACCATGCGGCTCGGCATCGAAGGCCTCGGCGAGCAGCAGCAGAAGACCCGCGCCTACGGCGCCTGAGGTCCTTTAAAAACGCAAAAGCCCCGCATCCGCGATGCGGGGCTTTTTCTTTGCGCGCGATTAAAGCCCGCTAGGCCACCCGCCTCCGGCTCGCCGCGATGATCACCCCGATGATGATCACCCCGGTCAGCAGCATCCGCACGCCCGCGCTCGCGCCATAGGTGTTGAGCATCGAGACCACGAGGAACAGAAAGAGCGACGCGCCCCAGATCCCCGGCACGTTGGCGAACCCGCCCGCGACCGCCGTCCCGCCGATCACCACCACCGCGATCGAGGTCAGGAGATATTCGGTGCCCATGTTGAGCGCCGCCCCGCCCGAGAACGAGGCAAGGAGGAACCCCGCGAGCGAAGCCAGCACCGCGCAGAGCACATAGGTTGCGAACCGCACCCCGTCGACCGGCACGCCCGCCATCCGCGCCGCCCGCATGTTCTGCCCGATCGCCGACACCCAGCGCCCGTAGAGGCTCTTTTCGAGCAGCACGAAGATGACCAGCGTGATGCCAAGGGCAATGAGTGCGACGTTGGGGACCCCGAACAGCGATTGCGTCGTCAGGTCCGCCATCCATTGCGGCGGCCGGATCCTGAGCCCGCGATTGGACCAGATCGCGGTCGACTGGATGATGAAGCTCGACGACAGCGTCGCGATGATCGGGGGGATGCGCAGCGCCTTGATCAGCGCGTAATTGGCGATCCCGACCCCGAGCCCCACCCCGAGCGCGACCAGGAGCCCGACGAAGATCATCCCGTTCTGGCTCTCCATCACCTTGAGCGCCAGCGTTGCCGCGAGCGTCATGGTGGCGGGGATCGAAAGATCGACATTGCCCGGGCCGAGCGTGATGACGAACATCTGCCCCAGCCCCACGATCACCGAGAACGATGCGAAGGTCAGCGCCGCCTGGCCGAGCCCGATCGTCGAGGCGCCGCCCGTGAACATCACGGTGACGAAGAACACGCCCCCCGCCGCGATGAAGGCCCAGATCCAGGGTTTTGAGAAGACCATGCGCAGCGCGTTCATTTCGCCTGCTCCGCCTGTTCGCGCCGGTTGAGCAGAAGCCGCAGCGCCAGCACCAGAATGAGGATCGCCCCCTGCGCACCGATCTGCCAGTCGGGCGAGATCCGGAGGAAGGAGAGGAACGAGCCCGCCAGCGTCAGCGTCAGCGCCCCGATCACCGCCCCGATCGGGGAGACCCGTCCGCCGGTGAACTCGCCACCGCCCAGGATCACCCCGGCAATCGCGAGCAGCGTGTAGCGCGTCGCGATATTGGCGTCCGCCGAGGTGGTGAGCCCAACGAGGCAGATCCCCGCCAGCACTGCAAAGAGCCCCGCAAGCGCATAGGCCGCTGCCCGCGCGCGCACGATCGACCAGCCTGCCCGCGCTACCGAGCGCTCATTGCCGCCCACCCCGCGCAGCACCACCCCGAAGGACGAGCGCATCACGATCAGATGCCCCACGACCGCGATCAGCACGCTCGCGACGATCGCCATGGGCACCAATGGCGGGCGCGAGGTCATGAGCCAGCGCACCCAGTCGGGCGCCGTCCCGCCCGGAGATGGCAGGATCAGCACGGCAAGCCCGCCCCAGACGAAGGACATGCCGAGCGTCACGACGATCGAGGGCAGATTGCGCAGGTGGATGATCACGCCCATGCCCGCATAGACCCCGATGCAGCCGGCAAGGATCAGCACCCCGATCACCGGATCGGTCTGCAGGAACGTCGCCGTCACGCACGCCACGAACGACACGAAGGTGCCGATCGAGAGGTCGAGATCGTTGACCATCATGATCAGCATCTGCGCGATCGTCGCAAGCGCGATCGGCACGGCGAGGTTGAAGAGCAGGTTGAGCCCGGTATAGCTCATCGCGCGCGGCTGCAGCCAGAAGACCGCGATCAGCAGCACGGTGAGCGAAGCGGCCGGCACCAGCATGCGGATGCGGTCGGCACTCAGAAACCCCCTCATGCGGCGGCCTCCGCGAACGAGGCGGAGAGGATCCTCTCCTCGCTCACCTCGGCGCCCGCAAGCTCGGCGACGATCCGGCCTTCCCGGAACACATAGACCCGGTCGCACTGGCAGATTTCGTCCATCTCGGTCGAGTACCAGACAAAGGTGCGCCCCTTGGCGGCCTCCTCACGCAGCATGGCATAGACTTCCTGCTTGGTGCCGATATCCACCCCGCGCATCGGATCGTCCATCAGGACGACCGGCGCGCGCGTCGCCAGCGCCCGGGCAAACAGCACCTTTTGCTGGTTGCCGCCCGAAAGCGAGAGGATGGGGTTGGCCATGTCCTTGGTGCGCACCTCGATGCGCTCGCGCCAGCGCGCCGCGATCTCGGCCTCCGCGCGCGTATCGACCAGCCCGCGCCGCGTCAGGTCCGGCAGCAGCGAAATGGTCATGTTGCGCAATATGCTCCAGAGCGGCAAATTGCCGTCGACATGCCGGTCCCCCGCAACGAACGCGATGCGCGGATCCTTCGGGGACACCCAGTCCCCGCCGCCCGCGTTGAAGAGCCCCACCAGCATGCGCGTCTGCCCGTGCCCGCCGAGCCCGGCAAGGCCCACGAGCTCCCCGCGCCGCGCGACGAAATCGATCCCGCCCGATCCCGCGGGCGCCTTGCGCGTGAGCACGATCTCGCCCGCCGCCGCCGAAGGCGCACGTGCGTCGCGGGCGCGCACGACGCTCCCCATCGCGCCCACCAGCGTCTCGACGGTGAATTCGGCGGCCCTGCGTTCGCTCACCACCCGCCCGTCCTTCATTACCACCACCCGATCGGCGGTGGAGAGGATTTCCCCCAGGATATGCGAGATGATCACCACCGCCCCGCCCTCGGAAACGAATTTCCGCACATAGCCGAGCAATTGGGCGGCCAGCCCCGCATCGAGCGATGAGGTCGGCTCGTCGAGGATGACGAGCCGCACCCTGGTGTCGCTTTCGGAAAAGGCGGTCGCGATCTCCACCATCTGCCGCTCGGCGATCGAGAGATCCCCGATCATGCGCGTGCAGTCGATGCCGTGGCCGGGAAAGATGGCGTCGAGCTTGCCCGCAATCAGCGCCCGCGCGCGGCGGCGCCAGCCCAGCCCCTTGAGGGCGGGGTGGGTGATGCGGGTATTTTCCTCCACCGTCAGGTTCGGGCAGAGCGACAATTCCTGGAAGACGCAGCGCACCCCGTGGGCGCGCGCGCCGGCGATGGAGAATTTCTCCCCCTCCGCCATGCCGCTCACCAGCACGCTGCCGCTATCGGGGGCGAGCCCGCCGGTGATGAGGTTCACCAGCGTCGACTTGCCCGCCCCGTTATGTCCGACGAGGCCCACGCACTCATGGGGGCGTACGGAAAAACTCACCCCGTCGAGCGCGCGAACGGCGCCGAAACTCTTTTCGGCGCCGTCCACGGCGATGACGGCAGTCTCGTCACCAGAGATCATGGGCCGGATCGGGCTTTCAGCTTGCGTCCGCGATGACGGCCTGTGCGTCCTCGAGGCTGTATTCGACGTTGGTCACGCTGCCCGCGGCGGTCTGCTCGAGCATTTCCTCGAGATTGTCCTGGGTCACTTCCACCAGCGGCACGACGAGGTCCTTGGGCACCTCGACGCCGTCGAGGATCTGCTGGGCCACCCAGAAGGCGAGCGTCGAGACGCCCGGGGCGATCGAGACCGAATAGGTCTCGTAGCCGCTCTCGTCCTTCTGCTGCTTCCAGAAGGTCAGCTCGTCCTCGCGATTCCCCATGATGATGATGGGCAGCGGGCGGCCGGCAGCGAGGAAGGCCTGCGCGGCGCCATAGCCGTCTCCGCCCTGGGTGACGACACCCACGATGTCCTCGGGCAGCGAAGGCAGGATGCCCGCGACGGCGCGCTGCGCCACGTCCTGCGCCCAGTCGCCATTGACCGAACCGACGATCTCGAACTGGCTGTTCTCGGCCATCGCCGCTTCGATGCCGGCGTGGATCTCGTCATCGACCGACACGCCCGCAAGCCCGCGGATCTCGAGCAGCCGACCGCCCTCGGGGAGCTTTTCGGCGAGGAACTCGACTTCCTTGCGGCCCATGCCCTGGAAGTCGACAGCGATGCGCCACGCGCAGGGTTCGGTCACGATGCCGTCGAAGGAGACGACGGTGATGCCGGCATCGCACGCTTCCTTGATCGCGCCGTTGAGCGCGGTGGGGGATGCGGCGTTGACGACGATCGCGTCATAGCCCTGCAGGATCATGTTCTGGATCTGGGCGGCCTGCTCGGTCGCCTGGTTCTCGGCGGTGGTGAACGCGTCGGCTGCCGCGACGATCCCCTGCTCGACGGCGGGGCCGGTCACCGTTTCCCAGCTGGTCAGCATGGCCTGGCGCCAGGAATTGCCGGCATAGTTGTTCGAAAGCGCGATGCGCTTGTCCGACGTGTCCGCATAGGCGGTCGTCGAAGTGAGTGCCAGCGCCAGCGCGCCGAGCACGATTGCCTTTTTCATTCTGTCCTCCCTGTCCCGCAAGGCGGGCTGTCCTCGCACGGCCCGGGGCCGTGATTGCCAACTGGCATGTTAGCATGCAGGCAACAGTACGACTTTTGCACGAAGCGATGCGCCGCGCAATCATGCGAATGTTCGGACAGGATCACATCATGGGCGGCGCACGACGAGGTCGATCTCGACCAGCGCCCCGACCGCAAGGCCCGTCACCCCGACGGTCGTCCGGCCGGGCAGTTTGCCGGGCTCGAAATAGCTCTGGTAGACGCTGTTCATCTGCGCATAATCGCGTTCGAACTGCGTGAGATAGATGCGCGCGAAGACGATGTTGTCGAGCCCCAGCTCCAGCCCACCCAGCACGAGGATAAGATTGTCCATCACCCGCCGCGTCTGCGCCGCAATGCCCTCGGGCAGGGGCGCATCGGGGGCCTCGGGATCGGTCGGCATCTGCCCGGTGACGAACACCCAGCCATCGGCCTCGACGGCATGGGAGAAGGGCGCGACCGGGCGCGGGCCGGAGGCGATCATGTGATGGATGGGCAGGGACATCGGGACGCTTTCGGATTGCCGCCCGCCGCCTGCGGGCCATCGACCGTCCGCCCGTCAGCCGCACTTGTCAACGCAACATTTTCCCGCCCCGGCGATTGATCGGGACATCCCCTCTCATCCCCACCCTGAGGACACCGGAATGACCGAGACACCCCCGATCGAACACGAGCATCAGGATGGACGCGGCCGCTACGTCATGCGTTTTGCCGATGGCAGCGAGGGCGAGCTCACCTATCACGAGCGCAACGGCGCCCGGGTCGCCGATCACACCGGCATTCCGCCCCATCATCGTGGCGGGGGTCATGCCGCGCTGCTGGTCGATCGGCTCGTCGCCGATGCCGCCAGGGACGGGGTGCGCATCGTGCCACTCTGCTCCTATGTCGAGGCGCAGTTTCGCCGTCATCCCGAATGGGCAGAGCACCGCGCCTGAGCGGCGCGGTGCAGGAAGTGTAATTTCGATCAAATTTGCATGCAGGATCGGCTCGGATCGCGGTCGCGATCAGGGTTCGAGCTGACCCTGCTTGGGATCTTCTGCTGCGCTGATATTGGGCTCGTTCCGCGTCTTGTAGAGCGAATACAGCACGCCACCGGCGAGGATCGATATCGTCGTGACGAGAGACAAGAGTGTATCGATCTTGATACCGAGCGGCACGAGGAAGATCTTTATACCGATCAGTACGAGCACGATTGCCAGCGATATCTGCAGATACCTGAACCGGTTCATCGCCGCGGCCAGCGCGAAATAGAGCGCACGCAGCCCAAGGATCGCGAATATATTTGACGTATAGACGATGAATGTATCCTGCGTGACCGCGAAGACTGCCGGAACACTGTCGACCGCGAAGATGACGTCGACGATTTCCACCATGATCAGCGCCACCGCGAGCGGCGTCAGGTAAAGCGCGAGCTTGCCGGTCTTCGGGTCGGTCTGCCGCACGGTGAAATTGCGGCCGTGCAGCGTGTTGGTGATGCGGAAATGGCGCCTCAAGAAGTTGAGGATCGGATTGGCTTCCATGTCCGGCTCTTCATCCTGATGCTTGAACATCCTGATGCCGGTGAAGACGAGGAAGGCTCCGAAGAAGAACAGGATCGGCTCGAACGTATGCACGAGCGCCGCCCCGACCCCGATCAGGATCGCCCGGAACGCGATCACCCCCAGAATGCCCCAGAAGAGCACCCGGTGCTGGTAAAGCCTTGGAATACCTAGGAAACCGAAGATGGTCGCGATGACGAACATGTTGTCCATCGCCAGCGATTGCTCGATCAGATAGCCCGTATAGAACTCGAGCCCCGCCTGCGCCCCGCGCGCCCACCACACCCACACGCCGAACAATAGCGCGATGAACACATAGAACGAATAGAGCGTCAGGCTCTCCTTGGCGGAGATCTCGTGCTCTTCGCGATGCAGGATACCCAGGTCGAACACGAGCAGCGCGACGACGAGGGTTATGAAGGCAATCCAGAAATATCCTGGCGTGCCGAGGAAATCGCCCGTGAGGGCGGCGAGAAGACTTTCCATGTCCGGACCAACTCCAATGTTTGGAGCAGCTCCGACATCACGACGGGATCAAGGTCCCGCCGCCAGAGGGGCCCGGCGCCGCAGCATCAGGAAATATTCCCTTTGCAGCAAATAGCAAGCCCCCGCTCCAAATGTGATCGTCAGCCCGCGGCCCGCCTCGCACGCATCCCATCCTCCACCACCACCCTGCCCCGGCCGTCTGCCTTGGCCCGGTAGAGCGCGGCATCGGCCCGGTCGGCGGCCGCGTCGATACCCTCACCCGGCTCCACGAGGCACGCCCCGATCGAGAAGCCGATATGTAGCGCAGTCTCGGCCTGGAGGGGATAAGGTGCGCCCGAAAGCGCCTGCGCGATGGCGCCGGCAATCGCCCGCAGGCCGAGCGTCCCCACATCGGCGATCAGCACGATAAACTCGTCGCCGCCCCACCGCCCGCAGACGTCCTCGGGCCGCACGATCGCCCCGAGGCGCCGCGCCACTTCGACGAGGACGAGGTCGCCCGCCTGATGGCCATGGCTGTCATTGATCTGCTTGAACCGGTCGACGTCGATCAGCAGCAGCGCGGGGCTGAGCCTTTCGGAGCGCGCGCCAAGGCTCGCCGTTTCGAACGCCGAAACAAAGCCGCGGCGGTTCGGGATCGCCGTCAGCTGGTCGAGATTTGCCAGATCCTGCAATTGCCTCGTGCGCTCGTCGACCACAGTTTCGAGCATCTGGGTATTCATCGAAACGGCACTCGCCATCTCGCCGAACGCGCGGGAGAGCCTGCCGATCTCGTCGGCGCCCCTGTCCTGCAGTTCGGGCCGGTAGACGCCGGCCCGCACCGCAGCCACGCCGGCCTCCACGGCCTCCACCCGGTCGATCACCATCCGCTTGATGACGAGGGCAAGGACCAGTGTGACCGCCAGCATCATCGCCCCGAGCAGCAACCCGATCGGCAGGAAGAGGTCGCGGTCGATGATCTCGTCCACATCCATGAAGGTGATGTTGTACCAGCCGAGCCGGTCGAGATACCCGACCCCGACCAGCGTCTGCCGGCCATCGACCTGCATGAAGGCCGACCGGACGAGCACGTCGCCCGACGTCACCTCGGTCATCAGCCGCGACAGCAGGGCGCCGTCCTGCGGCCGGTCGATGAGGTTGAAGATCGTCTTCTTGTTCGAGATGTCCTTGGTAAGGCTCTGGAAATCGACGAGCCGCGGGTCCCGGTGCGCCTGTAGCGCGCCCGACCGGTCGACGAACATCGACTGCACGCCCGTCTGCGGGATGTCGACGACTTCCCGGATGAAGGATGTGAGGTCGAGCCCGGTGCCGACGATGCCGAGCACGCGCGCGCCTTCCCGGATCACGCAGTTCATCCAGACCTTGGTGACCCTCAGCGTGTCGTCATTATCGACGTTGAGGTGGCACCCTTCGCCCAGCGCCGCCGTCTTGTAGTACCAGCCGTCGCGCGGGTTGTCGGGGTCGAGCGTGTAGGAATACTGATTGCCCGCATAGCTGTTGGCGGCGTCGTTGAAATAGTAGTTTCCGGACGCACCAACGACGAAGAAATAGCTCTTGTCGGCGAAGGCCTGCCGATAATGCTCGAGCTCGGCAATGCCTCGGCGCATCTTTTGCGGGTCGCTCTCGTCGAACGCCCAGTCCCGGACTGTCGGCGAACGCGCAAGTGTTTCGGCGAGAGACACTTCGCGCATCAGCGCGCCGAGACCGCGATATCTATCGAAGAGGATCTGCTTTTCGGCAAACAGCGTGCCGAGGCTCACGACCGTCGTGTTGACGATCCACACGAAAGCGCCATAGGCCGGCACCGAAACCGCAAGGAAACCGGCCAGCATCAGCAGCGCAATGCGCGTCCTGAGGCTGGTGGTCAGAACGCGTTTCAGACCCCCGGCAGTCATCGAGCGGCACGTCCCCCCATGCCTGTGCCCCTCGCACATGCATGCGAGGGGACCATAAGGAGGACCCTGTTAACACTCGACTAACCGATGCCAAGGCGTGAGGCGCCGAGGGTCAGGATGCAGTGACGAACCGCTGGACGGCCTGCAATTCCTCGGGCCGCACCTCATGCCCGCCTGCATGCCAGACGATCTCGGTCTTAGCCCCCTGTGCGCCGAACCAGTCGCCGAGCTTCTGGGTTTCCGGCGCCGGGCAGATCGGGTCGGCCCGCCCCGCCGTGATCAGCACCGCCCGGCCCGCAAGCCCCGGCTGATCTTCGGGCGTGAAGGGGATCAGGGGGTGCATCAGCACCGCGCGGTCGACGCGTTCGGGCGCCTTGAAGAGCACCGAAGCCAGAATGTTCGCCCCATTCGAGTATCCGAGCGCATAAATCGGCCGGCCCGGCAGTCTTTCTTTCAGCTCCCGCAGAAACGTGTCGAGCTTGTCCGTCGCTCGCGCAAGATCGGCCATGTCATAGACACCCTCCCCCGTCCGCCGAAAATACCGCAAAGCCCCATATTCACTGACATCTCCGCGCACACCAACAAGATGTGCTTGGGGCAAGAGCTGATGACCGAGCCCCATGAACTGATGTTCGTCCCCGCCCGTCCCGTGCAGGAGGACAAAGACCGGGCCCGTTCCCTGGCCGGGCTTTTCGATGAAGGTGTAGGCCTCGCTGGTCATCCGATATCCTTTCTTTTCCCGGACCCTAGCAGCCGCCTGACGGCCGGTGTAGGCCGGAGGCGATGAAAGGAGCGGTAATGAATCCGGGACAACGCCTTGACCGAGATAGCCTGCGCGCCGCCTTCGACGAGGGCACGCGCCATTTCGTGGAATGCGATCTGGAGAGCCTCGACCTCAGCCGCATGGACCTCGCGGGCGCGACTTTCGAGGGCTGCAGCCTGCCCGGCACCGACTTCACCGGCACCGACCTCACCGAGACCCGCTGGCTGCGCTGTCGCGCCCAGCGAGCGCGCTTCACAGCCGCGAAGCTCGGCGAGGCCCGGTTCGAAACCTGCGACCTCACGGCGGCCGATTTTACCGCGGCGCGGCTGGGCGAGGCCGGGTTCTCGGGCTGCCGGCTCAGCGGGGCGAATTTCTTCGACGCCGCCCATCTCGACCTCGCGTTTCACCAATGCCTCCTGATCGGCGCCAATCTCAGGGCCTTGATTTTCCGGAAGCTGACGCTCGAAGGCCTCGACCTCTCCGAGGCCGATCTGGCGGGCGCAGATTTCAGGGACGCTGTCTTCGTCAACTGCCGGATGCGCGAGGCAAGTCTTTCTGACGCCAAATTCGCAGGCGCCGATTTGCGCGGTTGCGACCTCGGCGCCGTGACGCTCTCGGACGCCGCGCGGTTTCGCGGCGCAACGATCTCGCGCGATCAGGCGAGCGAGATCCTGAGAGCGGTTGGACTCAAGGTCCGCTAGACGCGGACTTCGTGCGAGACGCGTCCGTCATCCCCGAAAACCTGGAGATAGCGGGCGATTTCGTCGGCGTTCCCGGTGGCCTTGCGCGGATTGTCCGACAGTTTCACTGCAGGGCGGCCGTTCGCCGAAACCACCTTGCACACGAGCGAGATCGGATCGAGCCCGTCGATGGGCCGCGGTGCGCAGCCCGAAAAATCATTGGTGAGGTTGGTGCCCCAGCCAAAGGCCATGCGCACCTGGCCTTCGAAATGGCGATAGGTTTCAACGATCGTCTCGACATCCAGCGCATCGGAGAAGATGAGGAGCTTGCCCCGGGGATCCCGGCCCCGCGCCCGCCACCAGGCAAGGATCTTCTCGCCGCCCTCGACAGGGGGAGCGCTGTCGGGTCGGAACCCCGTCCAGTCTGCCACCCAGTCCGGCGCATCGCGCAGGAACGCGTCGGTCCCGAAAGCGTCGGGCAATACGATCAGCAAATTGCCCTGATAGTACTGGTTCCAGTCCTGCAGCACCTGGTAGGGCGCCGCGCGCAATGCCTTATCCGTCGTGGCGAGCGCAGCCAGCACCATCGGCAGTTCGTGCGCATTTGTGCCGACGGCCTCGAGGTCGTTGTCCATCGCCAGAAGCACGTTCGAGGTGCCGGTAAAGGCCTCGCCGATGCCTTCTTTCAAAGCCTCGACGCACCAGCGATGCCAGAGAAAGCTGTGACGGCGCCGTGTGCCGAAATCGGAAATGCGCAGATCGGGCAAGGGGCGGAGCTGCTCGACCTTGGCCCACATGCGGGCCTTGGCGCGGGCATAGAGCACGTCGAGCTCGAAAGGCCCCAGAACCTTCAGCGCGGCGCGGCTGCGCAACTCGTTGATGATGGCGAGCGCCGGGATCTCCCACATGGATGTCTCCATCCATGGCCCTGAAAACCGAAGTTCAAATTGCCCGTCGCGCTTCTCCAACTCGTATTCGGGAAGCCGGAACTCGGCAAGCCAGGCGAGAAAGTCCGGCTCGAAGATCTGCGTGCGTCCCGCAAAGCTGTTGCCGGCAAGCCAGATCATTTCCTTCTTGGTGAAGCGCAGGGTGCGGGCGTGGTCGAGTTGAGCGCGCAGTTCGGCTTCGTCGATCTCGTCGGCCAGCCGAACGCTGGTCGTGCGGTTGATCAAAGCAAACTCGGCCTCGACCCGCGGGTAGAGCCCCCAGATCATCTGCAGCATCAGGAGCTTGTAGAAATCGGTGTCGAGCAGGCTCCGAATGATCGGATCGAGCTTCCAGGTGTGATTATACACCCGCCGGGCGATATCGGTCCTCGTCATGGGCTGTCCCCCGGATTTGCACGGGGGACAGGGTTAGCATTCCGATGCGGGCTTGGGGAGTAGTCTTTGTCCCGGCTCAGAAGCCGAGATCGCCGAAATCTCCGCCGCCGAAATCCCCGCCATCTCCATAATCGCCGCCGTCGCCGTCTTCGGCCGGTGCTTCCGCAGGCGCTTCGGCAGCTTCGGCACTTCCGGCACCCATGCCGAGCATCGACGCCACCGCGCTCCCGATCAGCACGCCGCCGGCAACCCCTAGGGCGGTCTGGCCGGCGCCGGCGAGAAAGCCGCCGCTGGCGCCACCCTGGCGCATGGCCTGGCCTTGCCCGGCATCATAGTCGCCGCGCATCTGCTGACGGACCGGAGCCTCCGCGCGCCCGCCTCCGAAGAGACCGCCGAAGAGCCCGCCTTCGCGCCGCTCGGCGAGCTGGCCTTCGAGTTCAGCAATCCGCTCCTCCGCCTGGCGCAGGGCATAGTCCTGCACGAGAACGGTCTGGGCGAGATAATAGGGCGCTCCCGGCTGGCGGGCTACGCTCTGGGCAATCAGCGCCTCGGCCTCCGCATCCCGGGGCTGTCCATTGCGCTCGACGGTATCGAGCCGCTCGAACAGCCCTTCGATGGCCTTGCGGTCTTCTGGGGCGAGCATGTGGCGTCTCCTCTATCTGGTTGTTATCGAAATCGGGGCCATAGAGCCTCGGCGCAAGGGCATTGCTGGATTTTTCTCGGGCCCGATGGCATGTGCGCGCAGCCCGCGCTAACAGTTTGGACGAACATCCGACAGGGAGGATTTGATGAAACGCGTTCTGATCACTGGTGCCGCCAAGGGCATCGGGGAGGCCGTTGCCGAGGCCTTTGCCGAAGACGGCGCGGCGCTGGTGCTGTTCGATGTCGACGCCAAGGGCCTCGAGGCGCTCGCCGGACGCCTGAGGGAAAAGGGCTCCAGGGTCGAGACGGTGACGGGGTCGGTTGCGGTGGCGGCCGACTGCGCGCGCGCCTCCGAGACGGCGCGGACGGCCTTCGGCGGGCTCGATGTCCTCTCGCACAATGCCGGCATCCAGCGCTATGGCACCGTGGAGACGACCGACGAGGCGCTCTGGGACGAAACGCTGGGGGTCAACCTCAAGGGCGCGTTCCTCATTTCGCGTGCGGCCATGCCGATGCTGCGCGATTCCAAGGGTGCCGTGGTGCACATGGCATCCGTCCAGGGCGTGGCCAGCCAGGCCGGGGTGACGGCCTATTCCGTATCCAAGCACGGGCTGATCGGGCTCGTCCGCTCGATGGCGGTCGACTACGCACCGCTCGGCGTGCGGGTGAACGGCATCGCCCCGGGATCGGTCGATACGCCCATGCTGCGCGAATCGGTCGCCCTTGCCGAGGATCCCGACGATGTCTGGCGTCAGATCCGCGACATGCACCCCCTAGGGCGCAGTGCGGAACCGCGCGAAGTGGCCGCCGCCGTAGTCTTCCTTGCCTCGGACAAGGCATCGTTCATTACCGGTGAAGTCTTGCGCGTCGATGGCGGCATGCGCGCAAGTCTAGGCGGGTCACCCAAGAAGGAATAGGCGGAGGCACCACGCCTCCGCATCCCTCAATAGTCGCGCTCGTAAAAAACGCCGATGCTCGAATTTCCGTCGGCACCCGTGGACGCGCGGGCCCGAACGTCGTCGGTGATGTCGAGATCGACCGTCACGCGGGTCTGCCCGTCCGCTCCGGCCTGTACGCCGAGATAGATGTTGTCCTGGATATACTGGCCGGCCTGCACGGCAATATTGCCGCTGTCATCGGTGACGATGTCGAGGTCGGCGAGGCCCGTCGCGTCGCGAAGGCTGTCGACGAGCGATGATCCGCCGCCACCTGCAAGTTCTGCCGCAGCCCCGGCGAGCCGGGCCAGCTGCAGCGGGGAAAGCTCGCCCATCGAGCGGTTGAAGATGAGGCGGGACAACACCTCGTCCTCGGGCAGGGCCGGGTTCGAAGAGAAGCTGATATCGGGTTCGGACGCGCGGCCCGAAACGGTGACGAAAACTGTGATGCCATCGCCATCGGTACGCGCGACCAGATCGATGAAGGGATCGAGATCGCCCACCAGCGTCACGCTGCCGCTTTCGAAGGTGATCCGCTGGCCAAGAATCGAAAGCCTGCCACGAATGAGTTCGAGCCCACCCACCGGCTGGATGTCGGTGACCGGACCTGTGAGGCGCACCGAGCCGCCGACTTCGGCATCGAGCCCCCGACCGCGGATGAAGACCTGGTTGGGCGCATTGATGGTCACGTCGAGCTGAAGGATGGAGGGCCGCCCCCCTTCCGCCCGCCGGGAGCGCTCGTCTGCCCGCGCCCGTGCAAGGGTCGCAGCGACGCGGCCGGGGATGGCGCGATGATCGACTTCGATCAGCGTCGCCCCGCCCCCGAACGACTCGGGCACGGTTATATTGGCCTCTTCGACGAAGACATTGCCCGAAAGCACGGGGTTCTGCGCGAGTGGTCCGGTGAGGGCCAGATTGCCCGAAACCGTCGCGACAAGGAGATTGCCATCGGCGTACCGCGCCGAATTGAGCTGCAGCGCGACGTTGGCGGCATTGTTTCCAGTGAGCCCGATGCTCCCCGAAGCAGAGACCGTGCCGCCGGTCGCAAGGGCTGCGCTCAACTGGTTGATGGTGATGCTTTCCCCGGTAAGCTGTGCGCTCCCGGTGATGTTGACGAGCCGAAGGCTGAGAGCGGGATCGACATAGCCGGCGCCCGCCGTCGCGAGCTGACCGCTGAACTGCGGGCTTTCAAGGCTTCCGGTCACCCGCGCGTCAAGATTGAGCGTGCCCGAAAACTGCCCGCCGCGATCGGCGACGAAGCGATTGGCGAGCGCCAGCGGCGCAGAGCCGGTCACCGCCACCGAGAGGCCGCCACCCGAAAGCGGCACAGTGCCGCTGCCGGCGAGTTGAAGCCCCCCCGCGCCGCTTGCGCTCAGACTTGTCAGACTGATGGTCTGGTTTGCAAAGCTGCCCTGGGCGGAGAACTGCAGCGGCGCGATGCCGAACTCACCGATGGCGGTGGCATTGATGCCCGAACCGGTCAGCGAGAAGCTGGCGCGCGGATCGCCGCCTGAGCCGGTAATGCGCGCCGAGCCATTGATCGTGCCGGCAAGCCCGAGGCCGGGCTGCACCGCATTGGCGATGGAAAGCGGGACGGACTGGATCTCGACCGAAACGTCGAGGCTGGTCCCGGCCGTGCCGGTCGCCATGATGCGCCCGCCACCCACGTCGAGTTCGACCGCGTCGAGCCGCACCAGATCGCCATCGACGGCGAAGACGGTCGGGCGGGCAAGCCGAGCGCTGAGCTGGCCCTGGGTGAGCGCTGCCGAATTGAGCGCGATGCGATAACCCTCGCCGAGGGGCGCGAGGCTGCCCGCAGCATTGATCGCAGCACCATTGGCAAGGGCCGCCTGCGCGTCGAACGCGGTCTCCTCGCCTCGTCGGCTGGCCGTTGCCCGCAGCGTCGCGATATCGACCCCGGCAATCCTGATCGAAGACCCGTTCACCGCGCCGTCGATCATCGGCACCCCGAAGAGGTCGGCGATGACGGCCTCGAAATCGGCCGCACCGACACGGATATCGTTGACCACGAGGCTTCTTGCGGTGCCGGAGGCCTCGGCAAGCTGCTGCCCCTCCACCACCGAAAGGGTGATGGCGGCGTTGACCGCGCCGCTGGCTTCGGTCAGGAGCAGCGCGGCTGCCGTCGAGATGTTCGCCGCTTCGAGCGCCAGCCGACCTTCCAATAGCCCGTCCTGACGCTGGGTGACGTCGCCGGTCAACGTTGCGCCGCCGGCGGTGAAGCGCAGATCCGAGATGCGGCGCGCCTCGCCACTGGCCGATACATCGCCCGCGAGCGCGACCGCAAATCCGTCAAGGAATGCCGATCCATCGAGGGCGCCGGTGACCGCGCCATCGTTGAGCGTGCCCGAAAACCCGAAACGCGCATCCCGCAAGGGTCGCCCGGTGAGCCGCCCGGCAGGCACTTGAGCATCGAGTTCAAGCGCGATGATGCCTTCCGTTCCGCGCGCAGTGCCGGTGACGGCAACCGCGCCCGACGCTTCGGGCGAGACGAGCGCCAGATCGGCAAGGTCGAGCGAAAAGCCGAAATCTGCGACGCCTGTTGCGAAGCTGCCATCGGCCGCAAGCTGGATCTGGGCATTGCCGAGGCGGAAGCCGTCGGCGATGAGCCCGGTGTCGGTGCGGGCAATGCGGCCGGACAGCGTGACGGTGCCGTCGAGCAGGCGATCGGCGATCTCGTCGTCAATGCCGAGGTCGGTGCCACTGCCCTCGAGAACGAGATCAAAGCCGGCGGTTATCGGATTGATCGTGCCCGTAGCCCGGAGATCGAGCGCACCGGAGAGATCGCGGCCTGCAACGCCCGAAAAGGGCGCGATGGAGCTAGTCTCGATCGCCACATCGCCATCGAAGACCCATTGGTCGATCGCCCCCGAGGCGCTGAGCGCGAGCGCGTCACCCGCCAGCATGAACTGGGCAAGCTGAACCGCTTCGCCGGCGTTCCAGAGCCCGGCAATGCCGAACCCGATGCTGTCGCCCAGGGCGGCCTGAACCTCGGCGCTGTCGGCGGTAATGCCCCCGAGCGCACCATCGCCATTGAAGGTGATGCGGCGGGTCTGGGGATCCTCGAGATTTGCCGCGACGCCATTGGCCTGCAGGTTGAGGGTTTCGGCGGCAAGCCCGTCGGTCTCAAAGCCATTGAGGTCGAGCACCGCGGCCCAATCCTCGTTGCCGCTGGTGCCGTAATCGATGCCCAGTTCGGCGCTGCGCACGCGGGTGGCATTGCCGGCAACCGGCAGCGTCACCGTGCCGCCACTCGGATCGGCGATCACCGCGTTAAGTTCGAGAAGCGACAGGAAATTGTCGGCCGTCGTCTCGGCCCGGCCGGAGAGGACGAGCTGCCCGCCCGACAGCCTGATCCCCGAGATCGACAGCCCACCGCCACTGCGCAGAAGAGCGTTGGCACTTAGTGCCGTTTCTGCCCCGAAGAAAGCCCGATAGGGTTCGGCAACCAGCCTTGCGATCGGACCGCGCAGATTCGCGTCGATGATGAAGCCGGCATCCGACTGCGCGACGGTCGCCGCGCCCGAGAGGGCAGTCTGGCCCCCGGCATTAAGGACGAGTTCGGTCCGAAGATCTGCCACCGGTCCGCTGCCGACGATGGTCAGCTGCACTTCGGGCCGGCCCTCGATATTGAGCAGGTTGGCGATGATGCCGTCCTCGGGCTCGACCAGTGTCACGCCCAGATCGATCGTGTCCGTCCCGCCTGCATAGGCGATGTCGATGTCGAGCGTCCCGCCCGGGCCGTCGAGCCGCACGATGTCCAGATTGGCGTCCAGCGATCCCGAATCGAGGACGAACCCGCCATTGACCGAAATCTCCGAACCAAGCCCGAAGACGTTCTCCCCGAACACGACGCGCGGCACGGCGAGCTCTTCGAGGATGATGGCGACCGGGAAATCGGGGATTTCGAAGCTTCGCGCCTCCGGCGCCGGCACGTCCAGCCGATCGCTGGGCACCGCATTGCGGATGTAGTCGATCCGCTCTGCGGCAAGCGACCGGATTTCGAGCCTGCCACCGAACAGGGCGCCCTGGTTCCAGTCGATGGAGGCGTTGACGATCCTGAGCCAGACGCCTTCATCGTCCGAGATGGTGATCTCGCGGATGGAGGCGCGCTCAGAGAGGATGCCGTCGATGTTGGAGATGCGGATCTGCCGTTCGGGCGTCGAGAGCCTGTCCTGCACGAAGCGCAGGAAGAGCGATTTCTGCTCTTCGTCACTGCGCTGCTCTTGGTCCTGCGCGATAAGAGGCATGGCGACGAGCGCCGCGCAGAGGAAGAGTATGACTGCGAGTATCCGGCTCAAAACGCCTGTCCTATGCCGACATAAAGCGCATAGTCGGGGTCACCGTCGCGCTTGTTAAGAGGAATGGCGACGTCGAGCCGTAGCGGACCGAGTCCGGTATCGTAACGCAGGCCGAGCCCGGCGCCGACCCGCAGGTCCTCGATCCCAGGGAAGGTATCGGCCGCGACATATCCGGCGTCGACGAACGCGACCGCCCCGATGTCCCCGGTTACCTTGGCGCGGGCCTCGAGCGAGCCCTCGAGCAGGTACCGTCCACCGGTCACGATGCCATCAGGGCCTTCGACCCCGATCGACTTGAACCCGTAGCCGCGCACAGAGCCGCCACCGCCGGCAAAAAAGAGCCGGTCGGGCGGGATCTCGGCCAGGTCCGGCCCGAGCAGCGCCCCGGCCTTGACCCGCGCGGCGAGCACGAACATGCCGTCGTCCCCGAAGCCGAAATAGGTACGCGCTTCAGCGGTGGCCCTGAGGCCCGGATTGCCGAAGATGAACTCGTAATAGGGCTCGGCTGTCACATTGACGAAAAAGCCTTCGGTCGCATCGAGCGGTTCGTCGCGATTGTCGAAGGTGAAGCCGCCGAAGAGCCCTGCGGTCGAGAAGGTGCGGATGCCGAAATCATCCTCGAACTCGGCGTATTTGTAGGTTGCCGCGCCTTCGAGCGTAATCTCGTCGGAGAGGAAATGGTTGAGGCCCAGCCGCGCACTGGCGGACGTCTCGATGAAGGCCGGGAGCACGGTGCGCTCTGCGGCGATCGCTGCGA
Source organism: Arsenicitalea aurantiaca (assembly GCF_003994485.1). Lineage (GTDB taxonomy): Bacteria > Pseudomonadota > Alphaproteobacteria > Rhizobiales > Devosiaceae > Arsenicitalea > Arsenicitalea aurantiaca. The sequence goes on along the minus strand of NZ_RZNJ01000001.1, from coordinate 27,889 downwards.
CGAGATCGGTGTCGGGGGTCCAGAACCCGGGCTTGGTGAAGGTGCCGCCGAAGGCATAGTCGAAGGCTTCGGTCTCGATCGGAAAGCCGATGCCGGCGATCTTGGCGTCGAGCCTCAGCCGCTCGGCCTGGCCGAAGAGATTGCGGTGGAGCCAGAACCCTTCGACCCCGAGCCCGTCGACGGTCGAGTAGGTTGCTCCGACGCCGAAGCGGCGCAGCGCCTGTTCCTGGACGATTATCGTATAGGGGAGCAATCCATCCGCGCCGATGGCCGGCGCTTCCTCGAGGCGCAGGGCGCGGAAGACGTCGAGGCGCGAAAGCCGGTTGCGCGCCCTCTCGACCTCGTCGGGATCGAACTCTTCCCCGAGGGTGAGCCCGCTCTGGCGTGCCACGAAATCGGGATCCATATATTCGGTGCCCTGGACCGCGACCGGGCCGAAGCTTGCCCGGCTGCCCGGCGACACGCGGATCAGCACGTCCACCGTGCGCGTCTGATGGTCGGCAACGACCTCGCGATCGATGATCTCGGCTTTGGGATGCCCCTGCTGGCGCCAGGCTTCCAGCGCGAGCTGCTCGGCGCGCAGCACCACGCTCGAGCGCGCCACCTCGCCCCGCCCATACCCGGCATCTTCGGGCGCACCGACCTGGTCGCGTGGATCATCGGTAAAGGGAGCGCGATTGGCGATCGCAACGCGGTTGAATGTGAAGACTGGGCCGGGATCGACGATGACCGTTACCGGCGCAGGATCGGGCAGGCGCACGTCGGGTGGGAGCGTTGTCGCCTCGCGCCCGGCCACGAAAATGTTGATCGTGCCGCCATAATAGCCTTGGGCGTAGAGGGCCGCCAGAATGCGGCGATAATCGCCACGCGCCTTGGCGAGCAGCCCGGCAGCCCCTGACGCAGGATCGTTTTGGTCCGAAAGCAGGGCGGAGGCGCTGCGCACCGCACGCTCCACATCCCCCTCGCCGCGAACCTGGAAGTCGAGGGTGTAGAGTTGCGGATCGGCGATCACCGCATCGGCATCGGCGTCCGCCTGGCTGCCGAAGAGCTGGATGCCGAACAATTCGAACGCGCCCGCAGGCTGGTGGCCCAAAAGGAAAAGCGGAACCAGGCAGGTTGTGAGGCGAAGATACTGCAGCTTCCCGTTCCCGTCGTCTTTGTCCCGCCCCAAGGGCACGAGGCTCAGACAGGGCCTCACCGGAACAGGTCTCACACTTGGGAGCCGACGCCGCCCCCGCTACATCGATCGGCCAGGTCCGCCATACGGCATGTGGCCCACATGGCCAGAACGCGCCACGTCTGGGGCGAGCTTAGGGCAAGCGGATGGCCTCCGCCATGCCCTCCGGGCCGCGATGGACAGATTGTTGCCCAAACGCTTCAGCAAGCATGAACCATAACCGGTTTGCCAAGCGTTACCTGTCGGCCCGCACCATCGGTATGGTTAAGGCTTGGTAAGTCAGAGCATTTCGAGCGGCGTGGGTCTTGTCGGTGGTGGGAAGGCTGCATCGAGCGCGACCTTTTCCTCATCGGAAAGCACGATGTCGAGCGCGCCCAGATTGTCCTTAAGATGCTCGGCGCTGCCGGCCTTGGGTATGGCAATGGCGCCCCGATCGAGGACAAAGGCAAGGGCGATCTGGGCGGGCGTCGCCCCGCGCGCATCGGCAAGTTTGCGGAGAACCCGATGCCCGAGCAGCCGGCCCTGCTCGATCGGCGAATAGGCCATGATCGGAATGCCGCGTGCCTCGCTCCAGGGCAGGAGGTCGTATTCGATGCCGCGCCGGGTCAGATTGTAGAGCACCTGGTTCGTCGCGACCTCCGTCCCGCCGGCGGCGAACAGGGCCTCCATGTCGTCGCGGTCGAAATTGGAGACGCCCCAGCGGGAGATCTTGCCCTGCGCCTTCAGCGTCTCGAACCCGGCGATCGTCTCGGCAAGCGGATGCCGGCCCGGCCAGTGGAGAAGATAAAGATCGATGTGGTCGGTCCCCAGCTGCCCGAGGCTCCGCTCGCAGGCGGCGATGGTGCCCGTCCGGCTGGCATTGGAGGGCAGCACCTTCGAGACGATGTAGGCATCCTCGCGCCGGCCTCTTATCGCTTCACCCACAATCGCTTCGGCACGACCATCCGCATACATTTCGGCCGTGTCGATCAGGCGGACGCCACGGTCGAGACCGAGCCGCAGCACATCCGATTCCTCTCCTGGCGTCCTTCGCCCCTCGCCCATCCCCCAGGTGCCGAGGCCGAACTGGTCGATCTGCCCTCCCGAGGGCAGCGCCAGGCGGGGAATGGAAAGGCTCATCGGACATCTCCGTTCGGATCGAGTTCAGCCGCACGCGCCAGCATGTAACGCTCGGCTTCTGCCATGTGTTCGGCGGCGATGCGATAGGCGTCGTCCGGCCGGTTCTCGCTGATTGCCGACATTAGCCGCATCTGAAAGAGCAGCCCCACTTCTCGCGGCCCGGGCGCCGTCTCCGCATAGATCCGTCGACAGACCGGCAGGTCACGGAGCAGGTTCTGCATGAGCCCCGCAACGAACCCCAGTACCGGGTTCGGAGAAAGCTCGGCCAGCACCGAATGGAAATCAAGCTCGGCGACGCGTTGGCGCACCAGCTCTTCGGCGTCCGCCGGGGGATGATCATAGAGCCGCATGGTCGCTTCGAGACGGCGCAGGTCCGAAGGTGCAAGCTGACCCGCGACCGATCGCGCGATCTCCGGCTCGAGCAGCCGACGCAGGGTGTAGATTTCAGAGAGACCGGGCGGGCTGAAGAAGAAGTAATTGGCGAGGAGCTCCATGGCATGATCGCCCGAAAGACGCGAGACGAAGGCGCCGCCTCCCGGTCCCGTGCGCGTTACGATCAGGCCCTGCGTTTCGAGCGATTTCATCGCTTCGCGCACCGTGCCTTTCGCAGCGCTGAACCGCTCCATCAGCTCCTTTTCCTGTGGCAACCGATCCCCGGGCACGAGGCCGGCATCGCGAATGAGTGCCTTGATTCGCTCGGCGATGATCTCGGGCCGCCGCCGCCGGCGCGTGACCGGCGTGAAAAGGTTTGGCTGCGGGTGGGGCAATCGGGTCATGCGATCACGCCGGTCGCGTCAGCCGCGGTGCGCTGGCGATCAGCTGTCGGGTGTACTCGTGCCGGGGATTGGCGAAGATGCCGGCTGCATCACCGATCTCGACCAACTCTCCTCGATACATCACCGCCACGCGGTCCGAGATCGATTCCACCACCGCCAGATCGTGGCTGATGAAGAGATAGGAGAGCGAGAATTCGGCCTTTAGCCGCTCGAGCAGCAGCAGCACCTGGGCCTGCACCGAGACGTCGAGCGCCGAAACCGGCTCGTCGAGGATGATGATCTCGGGCTCGGCCGCAAGCGCGCGGGCGATGGCGATGCGCTGGGCCTGTCCGCCAGAAAATTCGTGCGGATAGCGCTCCAGCGCCTCGGCGGGCATCTGCACCGCATCGAGGAGTGCGCGCATGCGCTTGGCGCGCGCCGGGCCGCCCATGCCGCGCAGCCGCTTGAGCGGGGTTTCGAGCGTCTGGGCGATGGTCTTGCGCGGATTGAGCGAGGCGACGGGGTCCTGGAAGACGTACTGGATCATCTGCCCGAAGACTTTCGGGCCTTCCTTGGCAAGCACAGTGGCGTCCTTGCCCGCGATCATCATACGGCCGGACGTCGGATGCTCGAGCCCCACCAGCATGCGCGCCAGCGTCGACTTGCCAGAACCGCTTTCGCCCACGACGGCGAGGGTTTCCCCCCGCGCGAGCCCCATCGAAAGGTCGCGCACCGCATGGACCTCGTGCCGCCTGCGTCCCAACAGCGACCGTCCGCCCCCGAAAGTCTTGGTGAGGTGCTCGACCTCGATCGCGGCTTCCGTCATGACGCACCCTCCGCGCCCGGTTGCGGGAAGAGCTTGCCCACCCGATCGAGGAAGGCCCGGCCTTCGCCCAATTCGGGCACGCAGGCGATGAGGCTCTTGGTATAGGCGTGCTGCGGATCGGCCAGAATTTTTGCGGTTTCGCCGGTCTCGACGATTTTGCCGTGCTGCATGACGGCGACGCGGTCACAGATCTGGGCGACGACGCCGAAATCATGGGTGATGAAGAGGAGCGCGAGGCCGCGCTTTTTCCGCAGATCCTGCAGCAGCTCCAGAATGCGCGCCTGCACGGTGACGTCGAGCGCGGTGGTCGGCTCGTCCGCGATCAGGATGTCGGGATCGTTGGCGAGCGCCATGGCGATGCCGACGCGCTGGCGCTGCCCGCCCGAAAGCTGGTGCGGATAGGATTTCGCGCGTTGCGCCGGCTCGGGAATACCGACGTCCTCGAGCAGCGCCACGGCCTTTTCCATCGCCGCCCGCCGGCCGATCGACTGGTGCGCGGAAACGGCCTCGGCCACCTGCTCACCGACCGGAAACAGCGGATGCAGCGTCGTGAGCGGATCCTGGAAGATATAGGCGACGCGCTGGCCGCGAAGCGCGGTGATGCCGGCTTCGGGCAACGAGAAGATGTCGCGTCCTTCGAGATAGACGGCCCCGCCCGTGATGATGCCCGGGGGCGAAGCGACGAGCCCCATCAGCGAAAGCGCGGTGACGGATTTCCCCGATCCGCTCTCGCCGATCAGCCCAAGGCATTCGCCCTTTTCGAGCGTAAAGGAGATGCCCTTGACCGCTGGCGCCGTACCGCGGCCGCGGGCGAAGCTCGTTTCGAGGTTCTCGACCGCCAGGAGGCCAAGCCCGGGCTTTTCGGCCGGCGGCGTCGTCTTCCGATCGATGCGCGTCACTGGCATGGGCCGGTTCAGCGCGCCGGCCTTGAGGCGCGGATCGAGCACATCGCGCACCCCATCGCCCAAGAGGTTGATGCTCATCACCAGCGCAAAGATCATGAGGCCCGGAATGATCGAGACATGGGGCGAAGTGAAGAGCTGCGCCCGCCCGTCGCCCAGCATGGAGCCGAGATCGGCCTGCGGGGGTTGGGCCCCAAGCCCGAGAAAGGAGAGCCCGGCGGTTTCCAGAATCATCCAGCCGACCGTGGTCGACATGGTGATGACGATGACGGGCAGCACGTTGGGGAGGATTTCGGTGAAGAGGATCGCCGCATGGCCCTTGCCGCCGAGCCGCGCCGCGTCGACGAATTCGCGCGTTGCGAGCCCCACGGTGACGCCGCGCACATTGCGCGCGAAGAAGGGAATGTTGACCACCGCGATCGCATAGAGCGCGTTGAGCAGCCCCGGCCCAAGCGCCGCGACGATGGCAAGCGCGAGGAGGATGTAGGGAAAGGCCATGATCATGTCGATGCCGCGCATCAGCACATTGTCGACCCGCCCGCGCGCATAGCCCGCGACGAGCCCGATCAGCGAGCCGAAAAAGGCCGCGATCAGCGTCGCCGAGACCCCGACCGCAATCGAGATCTGCGTGCCCCAGAGGAGCCGCGCGAGGATGTCGCGCCCGAGCTGGTCGGTGCCGAGCAGATGGCCTTCCGAGAAAATCGGCTGCATGCGGTTGGCCGTGGCCGTCGCATTGGGGTTCGGAATCGGCAGGACCGGCGCCAGCGCCGCCAGAAGGCAGATAAGGCCGAGGACGACGAGCCCCAGGACGGCCAGCTTGTTGTTGAACAGCAATTGCCAGCCCGTCAGCCGGCCCGAGGCAGCGGGCGGGGGCGCGGAGGTTTCGAGCGCGGTCATGATTTGAGCCTCGGATCGAGCAGCGCCTGGACGACGTCGGCGAGAAGGTTGAAGAGCACGTAGCTTGCCGCGACCACCAGCACCCCGCCCTGGACGAGGAGGATGTCGCGGGTGGAAATGGCGTTGACCAGCATCGCCCCGATGCCGGGCCACTGGAACACGGTTTCGATATAGACCGCGCCCCCAAGCACGAACCCGGCCTGGATGCCGATGACCGGCACGACCGAGACCAGCGCGGATTTGAAGGCGTGCTTGTAGATCACCTTGCGTTCCGACAGCCCTTTGGCGCGGGCGGTGCGCACATAGTCCTGGCGCAGCACTTCGAGCATGGCGGCACGCGTCAGCCGCGCGATGACGCCTGTGGCAACGACGGCAAGCGTCGTTGCCGGCAGGATCAGATGGCGCAGCAGGTCCCAGAAATCGCCGCCGCCATAGACCGCATACATGCCGCTCGCGGGCAGGACGCGCCACTGCACCGCGAAAATCAGGATCATCAGCAGCCCGAGCCAGAAAGATGGGATGGAGATGCCGATGAGGACGAACAGCGTGATCAGCCGGTCGGCCCAGCCGAACTGGCGGACGGCCGACACGATGCCGGCGAGGAGCCCGAAGATCGAACAGAGGACGAGGGAGACGGATGCGAGGATCAGCGTCGCGCCGAAGCGCTCCAGCACCTCGTCGAGCACCGGCCGGTTGAGCCGGAAGGAGCGCCCGAGATCGCCCTGCATCAAATTGCCGACCCAGACGAGATATTGCTCGTGCAATGGCCGGTCGAGCCCGAGGTCGCGGTTGATGCGCGCGACGTTTTCGGGCGTCGCGAAGGACCCCAGGATCGCCGTCGCCGGATCGCCCGGGATCAGCGCCATGATCAAAAAGACGATGATGGATAGCCCGAACAGGACCGGGATGGCGGCGAGGAGCCGCTTGCCGATATAGCCCGCCATAAAACTGCCTCCGGGGGTGGACGGGGCCAGCGACGTTCGCCGGCCCCCATCGCGTCATCGGCCCATCAGGGCTTGGCGACGTCCTGCAGCATCAGCAGGAAGGAGGGCTGGAGCGAGAAGCCCTCGACATTGGCGGTCGTGACCGCGTTCTGGCGCCAGTTGGCCACGAAGATCCAGGGCGCATCCTCGAACACCAGCGTCTGCATCTCGCGATAGAGCGCAGCGCGGGCCTCAGGATCGGTCTCGACGCGCGCCTCTTCGATCAGCGTGTCGACCTCGGGGTTGGAGTAATAGCCCGAGTTGAACCCGCCCGCTTCCGGCCACGCATCGGTGCGCAGCGTGAGGAAGGGGAGCGTGTCGGGATCATTGGTCATCCACGCCATCTGCGCCATGTCGGCCTGACCCTCGAGCCCGGCATTGACCAGCCCCAGGAAGGTATTGAACTCGTAGGTCTCGATCGAGACGTCGAACCCGACCGCTTCGAGATCGGCCTGGATGGCGGTGCCCATATTGACTGGATCGAGCATGCCCGAGCCGCCTTCGGTGACGTAGAAGGTGAGGCTCGCCCCCTCCGCACCGGCTTCGGCGAGCAGCTCCCGCGCCCGTTCCGGATCATAGGGATAGGGCTCGAGCTCATCATTATAGGCCCAGCCGAAGGCGGGCGGCACCGGGCTGTCGGAGATCTCCGCGGTCCCCTGAAGGATGTCGTTGACCAGCCCCTCCTTGTTGACGGCGTAATTGGCGGCCTGGCGGACGCGCGGATCGGCGAACGGGCCTTCCTTGGCGTTCAGCATGACGTACCAGACATGCGGTCCGGTCGCCTCGTGGACGGTAAAGTTGGGATCGTCAGCAAAGGTCGCGATATTGTCGGGCGGGACCTCGACCATGACGTCGATACCGCCCGAGAGCATTTCGGCAACGCGGGTATTGGCGTCGGTGATCGGGCGGAAGACCAGCGCCTCGAGGGCCGGGGCGCCGTCCCAGTATTCGGGATTGGCTTCGAGCACGACCGAGGTATTGGACTGCCATTGCGCGAAACGATACGCGCCCGTGCCAGCCGGATTGCGCCCGTAATCTTCACCATTGGCCTCGACCGCGGCGGGCGAGACGATGAGCCCTGTGGGATACGCGAGATTGGAGAGGAACGGCGCGAAGGGCTCGCTCAGCGTGAACCTGACGGTGAGGTCGTCGACGACTTCAACGTTTTCGACCGATTCGAAGTTGAACGAGAGCGGGAACGGACCGGTGCCGTAGAAGGGGTGGTTCTCGTCCAGCATGCGGTCGAAGTTGAACTTGACCGCTTCGGCGTTGAACGGGGTGCCGTCGTGGAAATTGACGCCTTCGCGCAGGGTGAAGGTGTAGGTCAGCCCGTCCTCGGAAATTTCCCAATCGGTCGCCAGCGCCGGCTCGACCTCGAGCGTGCCGTCGGCATAGCGCACGAGGCCATCATAGATGTTGACCACGATGCGGAAATCATTGGCGGCGGTGACGGTGTGGGGATCGAGCGATTGCGGCTCGGCGATCTGACCGACGATCAGGACGTTGGGCGGGGTCTGCGCAGCGGCCGGACCCATGAGCCCGGCGGCGAGCCCCAGCGCGAGGATGGCGGTGCCCGACAGCATGCCGAGTGTTCTTCTCATGACGTCTCCCTTTCGGATGGTTTTTGAGCGTTTTCGGCGAAAGGGCATTTAATCATGATAAATTAGGCTGAGGCAACGATTGATGGGGAGAAATCGCGCCTGCGCCTCCACCTCACCCGTCTCGCGCTCCTTCCTTCCTTCTCCCCTCGTGGGAGAAGGTGCCCCGCAGGGGCGGATGAGGGGGCCTACTCCACCTCGCCGATCGGATCCTCGGTCTCGGCGGTCAAACTCTGGTCGGCCTCGCGATTGGGCTGGCGTGTAAACCCTTCGAGCCCCGCCGTCTCCTCGGCATCCCGCTGGATCAGCACGTCCGAGCAGAGATACGCGGTGACGAGTTCGGCGATCGAGCGCAGCGCATGGGCGTGGATGCGCTCATAGCCATGGCTGGCATCGACCCCGAAGGTCGCGAGCGCGGTGCGCACGTCGTGCCCCGCCGCGATCGCCGAGGCGGAATCGGAGCGGTAGAAGCGGAAGATGTCCTTCTGGAAGCGGATCTCGTATGTGCGGCAGAGTTCGACCAGCTTCTTGGTGAGGTGGTAGTCGAACGGGCCCGTCTGGTCGGCCATGGCGATGGTGACGCCGAATTCGTCCGAATTCTGTCCCGGCGCCGTGGTGCCGTTGTCGATCGCGACCATGGCGGCGATTTCGGGGACGAGCACCGAGGCGGCGCCCACGCCTACCTCCTCCTCGATGGTGAAGAGCCAATAGCTGTCGACCGGCGTCTCGATCTTTTCGCGCTGCATGGCTTCGAGCGCGGCCAGCATCAACGCGACGCCCGCCTTGTTGTCGAGATGGCGCGAGACGATGAAGCCGTTCTCCATGAATTCGGGCACCGGATCGATGGCCACCATATCGCCGATCTCGATGCCGAGATGGCGGGTGTCTTCCTTGCTGCGCGTAAGCGCATCGACGCGCACCTCGATGTGCCGCCAGCCCACGGGCGCGCTGTCGACCTCTTCATTGTAGGTGTGCCCGGATGCCTTGAGCGGCAGGATGGTGCCGCGGTAATTGCCGCGTTCCGAGTAGATGGTGACGCGCGCGCCCTCGGCGAACCGGGCCGACCAGTTGCCGATCGGCACAAGGTCGAGCCGCCCGCTATCGCGAATGGATTTGACCTGCGCACCCAGCGTATCGAGATGGCTGACCACCGCGCGCGCGGGGCGTCGCTGGAGCCCGGGCCTGCGTGCGCGGATCGCGCCGCGCCGTGTCAGTTCAACCTCGAGCCCGAGCCGCTCGACCTCCCGCGCGGTGTGCCGCACGATCGAATCGGTGAACCCGGTGGGGCTGTCGATGGCAAGAAGCGTCCGCAGCTGGCCCAGGAGATAGTCGATATCGATGCTGAGCCGCATGTGGGAAGGCGCTCCGTGCTGTTGATGGAAATGCCGGCACGCTAGGCGCTGCCCCCTTATGGGTCAATCGCCTCCCCACGCCTTCGTGATCGCCCTCGGCACACGCATGCCCCGCTTCTGCCGCCTATTTAAGACCATCTTAATCGCAAAGGGTAAAATGGTTGGACATGGGCGCAAAGGCGGCGGTTGCGGGGGCGAACCTGCTGTGCTGCGCCCGAAGAACCGGCATTTTGGCCCCCGTGGCGGCACCTGTCGCGCCGCCGGTCCTTCATGCTGTCCGATTGTTGCGTACACATAGAGGTCGAAGTGAAAACCGAAGCCCAAGCCCGCCGGCGCTCCGCGCCCCGCCTCATCCTCGCTTTGTCCACGGCGGCGATCCTCGCCGTTTCAAGCGTCACGACCCCGCTCGCCAGCAACCAGAGCCCTGCCGCCTTCATTGCCGGGCTTTGGCCCGAAGCGCAGGCTCGTGGCGTTTCGCGCAGCGTCTTTGATGCGTCGCTGGCTGGTTTCCAGCCGAGCGAGCGCGTCATGGGCCTCACACGCTCTCAGCCCGAATTCGCCGAGACGGTCGCGTCCTATATCGGCAAGCGCGTGACCGCTGCCCAGATCCAGCGCGGGCAGTCCATGTCGCGCGAGTGGGCGCAGACGCTGGCGGGCGTCGCCCAGCGTTACCAGGGCACCCCGGAGATCATCCTCGCCATCTGGGGGATGGAGACCAATTTCGGCGGGTATATGGGCGGCAACAACACCATCCATGCCCTCGCAACCCTCACCCATGGCGGATATCGTACCGACTTCTTCCGCAACGAATTGCTGACGGCGCTGCAGATCGTCAATGAGGGCCATATCGCGCCGCGCGACATGGTGGGCTCATGGGCCGGCGCGATGGGCCATACCCAGTTCATGCCTTCGAGCTTCAAGCGCTTCGCGGTCGACTATAATGGGGACGGCCGCGCCGACATCTGGAACTCGGTGCCCGACGCTCTCGCCTCGACCGCCAATTACCTCAAGGCCCATGGCTGGCGACAGGGCGAGACCTGGGGCTACGAAGTTCGCCTGCCGCAAAACTTCGACTATTCGCGTGCCTGGTCCATGGGCACGGCCTCGATCGCGGACTGGCAGCGCATGGGCGTCGCCCGTGTCACGGGCCGGGATTTTCCCCGGCCGAGCGATCAGGCGCGGCTCTACCTGCCTGCGGGCGGCGATGGCCCGGCCTTCCTGCTGCTGCCCAATTTCGATGTGATCAAGCGCTATAACAATTCCGACAGCTACGCGCTTGCGGTGGGACATCTGGCCGACCGCATATTGGGCTATGGCAATTTCGTTACCGCCTGGCCGTCAGACGCCCAGGCCCTGACGCGCACCCAGCGCCAGGAAGTGCAGACGCTTCTCTCGCGCCGCGGGTTTGATGCCGGCCCTTCCGATGGGGTCATCGGCCCGCGCACGCGTCAGGCCATCATCGCCTTCCAGCGCCAGCGCGGCCTGTTGCCGGATGGCTTCCCGTCCGGCCGGCTCCTTGCAGCGCTCCGCTAGCAGATGACCAGAAGGGCCCCGCGGGGCCCTTCTTCTTAGCGCCAGAAATCGCGCTGGCGGCCTTGCGGCTCCCGCTCCCCATCGGTCTCCTGGGTGGAGGGCGGCACGAGTGAGAACTGCAGCTCGTAAGTATTCTCCGCGATCCGGCGCAGGAGCGACAGCATCCTCCCGATCGCCATGAGGATCAGCCCCCCCAGCATAATGCCGAGACCGGGCAGCAGATTGATGATGACGAGGGCGCTCATCAGGATCCGCATGTCGCCTCCCGAGTCGCGCAGCGCGACCAGCAATGACACGAAGGCGAGCAGTCCTCCGCTGAGGATGCCAAGCAGACCCAATATGAAGAAAACAAAGACCATCGTTCAAATACCCCCCGACTGCGCCTTTTGCGACAGTCGCGCCGACGATGCAAGAAAAGAGGCATCACCTTTATAAAATGCGCGAGCCGGGCGGAAGTGCCTGCCCCCCTTGCCGATCCGGGCACTTCGAGGCAAGAGACCGCTATGGTCCGCCCCGATGATCCCCTGCCCATAGACGATGCGATACCCGCGCTGATGGGCGCCCTCGAGCATGACATGCGCGCCGTTCTCGTCGCGCCCCCCGGAGCGGGCAAGACGACCCGCGTGCCCCTTGCCCTTCTCGATGCACCCTGGCGGGGCGACCGCCGTATCATCATGCTCGAGCCGAGACGCCTTGCCGCCCGGGCCGCCGCCGCGCGCATGGCCGCCACGCTCGGCGAACCGGTGGGCGAGACGGTGGGGTATCGCGTCCGCCTCGACGCCCGGGTTTCTCCGCGCACCCGCATCGAAGTTGTGACCGAGGGCGTCTTCACCCGCATGCTGCTCGAGGATCCCGGCCTCGAAACCGTCGCAGCCGTTCTTTTCGACGAGTTTCACGAGCGCAGCCTCGAAGGCGATCTCGGGCTGGCGCTTACCCTCGATGCATCGCTCCTGCGGGAGGATCTGCGCATTCTCGTCATGTCCGCGACCCTCGACGGCGCGCGTGTCAGCGCGCTGCTCGGAGACGCGCCCGTTATTGAAAGCCTCGGCCGCGCCTTCCCCGTCGTGACCCGCCACGTCCCCCGCAACCCGCTCGAACGGCTCGAAACGCAGATGGCAAGGACCATCGCCGAAGCCATGAAAGCCGAGCCGGGTTCGGTTCTCGCCTTCCTGCCCGGACAGGCCGAGATCGCGCGCACCGCCGAAGCGCTCGCGGGCCGCATCCCGGCAGATGTCGACGTCCTGCCCCTACACGGCCAGCTCGATGCCGCTGCACAGGATCGGGCCATCGCACCCGCCAATGGAGGGCGACGCAAGATCGTCCTTGCCACGGCGATCGCCGAGACATCGCTCACCATCGAAGGGGTGCGCATTGTCGTCGATTCCGGGCTCGCCCGCGTGCCGCTGCACGATCCGGCCACCGGCCTCACGACGCTTGCCACCCGGCCGGTTTCGCGCGCCGGCGCCGACCAGCGCCGCGGTCGCGCCGGTCGCACCGAGCCCGGCATCTGCTACCGGCTCTGGGCCGAGGCCCAGACCGCCGCTCGGCCGGCATTCGAGACGCCCGAGATCCTCGCCGCCGACCTTGCCGGCCTCGTGCTCGATCTGGCGCTCTGGGGCGTAGCCGACCCCGCGCAACTGCGCTTCACCGACCCGCCGCCGCGCCCGGCCTGGACCGAAGCGCGGGCGCTTCTCGAAACGCTGGGCGCAATAGATGCGGGCGGGCGGATCACACCATCGGGCAAGGCGCTGTCACGCCTCCCGCTCCACCCCCGGCTCGCCCATATGGTGATCGGCGCCGTGTCCGAAGGCGCGGCCGAGGAAGCCGCGCGCCTCGCCGTCCTCCTGGGCGAACGTGGGCTCGGGGGCGATGACAGCGATCTTGATCATCGGCTCGAAAGGCTGGCGCGCGAGCGCGGACCGCGCGCCGACAATGCCCGGACACTTGCATCACGATGGGCGGCACGGGCGGGCTCGGGGACGACCAGCACCGAAAGGCTGGGCGCCGGCCATCATCTTGCGCGAGCCTACCCCGATCGCATCGCCCAGGCCGCTGGCGGGCGCGGCCGCTTCCGGCTCGCAAACGGGCGGGCGGCAAGTCTCGACGGCACTGATGCACTGGCCGATGCCGCATTCCTCGTCGTCGCCGACATCACCGGCAGCGCGGGCGCCGGAAGGATCCGGGCCGCAGCCCGCATCGAGCGCACGACGATCGAGACCCTCTTTTCCGGGCAGATCATCGAAACCGAAAGCGTCGCCTTCGATGAGGCCGGCAGAAGCCTTCGCGCACGGAAACGCCGGCAGCTCGGCGCGCTGCTGCTCGATGATCGGACTGCGCCTGTGCCCCCGGGGCCAGAGGCCGCGCAATGCCTTGCTGCAGGCATTGCGGGGATCGGCATATCCACCCTCCCCTGGACCAAGGAGCAGAAAGTGCTCCGGGCCCGCGCCAACTACCTCCACCGCACGCTGGGTGAACCCTGGCCCGATCTCTCCGACGAGACCCTTGCCTGCGACGGTGCCGCGTGGCTCGCGCCGCATCTCTCGGACGCGACCAGTCTTGCCGAGATCGACGCGCAGACCCTCGATGCTGCGCTCGGCCTGCTGCTGCCCTGGGCGCTGCGGCCCCAGATCGATACGCTTCTGCCAAGTCATTTCACGGCGCCGACGGGCAATCGCATCCCGATCGACTACGAAGCCGAAAACGGGCCAGCCCTCACCTTGCGGGTGCAGGAGCTCTTCGGCCTCGACGTTCATCCATCCGTTGCCAACGGACAGGTGAGACTTCTTCTGATCCTGCTTTCGCCCGCCCAGCGCCCGATCCAGACGACGCGCGACCTGCCCGGCTTCTGGCGTGGCAGCTGGAAAGATGTGGCCAAGGATCTCAAGGGGCGCTACCCGCGCCATCACTGGCCCGACGATCCCCTTACCGCCGATCCGACGGTGCGCGCCAAGCCGCGTCGGCAATGACCTACGAGCCTTGGAACGGGTTGCCGCAACCAAAAACTAATGCTATTAGCTTTTTAGCTAACCACAATATCTGGAGCGTCTACCGATGGCTCGTCAACCTGTCCCCGTCCCGAAACCTGCATCGCAGCATCCGTCGTTGCACCCACCGCAATATCTTGAGCGCCCCGAGGGAAGGCTCGCCTATGACGATCAGGGGACGGGCCCCCTCGTCGTGCTCGTGCCCGGGCTCGGCGATCTCCGCTCCGAATACAGGTTCCTCGCGCCCCAGCTCGTTGAGGCTGGGTTCCGGGTGATCAGCCTCGATCTGCGCGGACATGGACAGTCCGATATGGGCTGGAGCGATTATCGCGCCTCGGCGGTCGGTTCGGATGTCATCGCCCTGATCGAGCATTTGAACGAAGGACCGGCGCTGATCGTGGGGACCTCGATGGGCGCTGCGGCGGCGGTATGGGCAGCCGCGGAACGGCGCGAGGCCGTTGCGGGGCTTGCGCTTGTCGGCCCCTTCGTCCGCGATGTGCCGCAGCCGCTCCACAAACGTCTCCTGCAGGGCGCCATGCTGCGCCTCGTCTTGTCGAACCCGTTGGCCCCGAAACTCTGGGGGGCCGCCTTCCGCTCCTTCCACCGGATCCTGCCTGCCGACTTCGATGAGCATCGGGCCCGTCTGGTGGCCAATCTCTCCGAGCCCGGCCGGCTTGACGCCCTGCGCGGCATGATCTTTGCCAGCAAGGCAGAGATCGAAGCGCGACTTGCTTTGGTCAAGGCACCGGTGCGGGTCGTCATGGGCACGGCCGACCCGGATTTCGCCGACCCTGCGGCCGAGGCGGCATTCGTTGCGCAAAGGCTTGGCGGATCGATCATGATGGTGGAGGGCGCCGGCCACTACCCGCACGTCGAGAGCCCCGGACCCGTCGCCGCCGATCTCGTCGCATTTTTCAAAAGGGTGCGCTGAACATGGCGCGACAGGGACTGACACGCGAGGCAGTCATTATCGCGGCCGCGCGCTTGGCCGATGCCGAGGGGCTCGATGCGCTGTCCCTCGCCAATCTGGCTGCTGCGCTCGGCGTGAAGTCGCCATCCCTCTACAACCATCTGGGCGGACTGGCCGATTTGCACCAGGCTCTCGCCCTTGCGGGCATGCGCGAGATAACGGCCCGGATGACCAAGGCCGCCGTGGGTCGGGCCGGGCCGGACGCCTTGCTGGCGCTCGGCCATGCCTATCGGGACTTCGCCCGCCAGCGTCCCGGGCTCTACGCGGCGTCGCTTCGCGCCCCGGAACCGGATGATCGTGAGATGATCGCAGCTGCAGAGGCGGCGGTCGAAACCGTCACCGACGCCCTTCGCGCCTTCGGTCTCGAAGGAGAGGAGGCGCTCCACGCCACACGCGGGTTGCGCGCCATCATCCATGGGTTTGTCGCGCTCGAGTTCGGCGGCGGCTTCGGCCTGCCGCTCGATCTCGACCGCTCGTTCTCAACGGTCCTGGAGATCTTCTCCCAGGGGCTTACCGCCAGCGCGGGTCGGACTTGACTTCCATTCTTCTGGAGCTATCATATTCGAGTTTAGTTATGAGTAGCCCCGAATGACCACTGGTCCCGATGCTCTCTTCCGTACCCTCGCGGACCCGACACGACGCGCGCTTTTCGAGCAGCTGTGTCGTGAAGGTGAATTGACGGTGACGCGGCTCACCGAAGGCGCAAGCGTATCGCAACCGGCGGTTTCCAAGCATCTGGGCGCCCTGCGGCGCGCGGGGCTGGTCCTCGACCGACACGAAGGCCGCCATACCCATTACCGCGCCAATCCGGAGGCGCTCGGACCGCTCAGGGACTGGACGGACGAAATGACCTCTTTCTGGGAACGCCGGATCGATGCGCTCGAAGACCTGATGAAAAGGATGGATCGATGACCGCCGAGGGCACCCAAACGCGCACGGTCGTTGTGGAGCGCGAACTGCCTTTTCCCCCCAACCGGGTATGGCGGGCGCTGACCGAGCCCCATCTGATGGCCGAATGGCTGATGAAGACCGACTTCGCGCCGGTTCAGGGCCATCGCTTCACGCTCAGGGGCGACTGGGGCGGCATACTCGATTGCGAGGTTCTGGAAATCGAACCGCCAGAGCGCCTCGTCTATTCCTGGGTTTTTCCCAGCGACGACCCGGCATACCGGCTCGATAGCGTGGTCAGCTTCACCCTGACGCCGATCGCGTCGGGCACGCATCTTCGCGTGGAGCAGACCGGCTTCGCCCCCGATCAGAAGCAGGCCTATGGCGGAGCGCATGCCGGCTGGAAGGGCATGCTCGGAAAACTCGCCGACATCCTTGCCGGTCTGGACGGCTGACGGCGATGGCTGGCAAAGCCCCTCGATCGACCCCAGAGCGCACGCCGCTCGTTCCGGGCCCGGACGGGATCGTCCGGCTTTCGGGGGGCAATCCGCAGATCGCCAAGGGCGATGGCGACGCGGTCGTCCAGCGCTACATCGCAGCCATGCCGGGCTGGCAGCGCGGCATTGGAGAGACGATGGACGCCATCATCTCCCGGGAGGCGCCCGATGCCATTCGCTGCGTCAGATGGAATTCGCCATTCTATGGAAGCGAGCCGGGCCGGTGGTTCGTCAGCTTCCACTGCATGACGGCCTATGTGAAAATTGCCTTCCCCGACGGGATCGATCTCGACCCGATCCCCCCTGGCACCTCGAAACAGGCACGCGTCCGCTACTACGATGTCCGGGAAAACGGGTTCGACGCGGAGCTCTTCGCATCCTGGATACGCCAGGCCATGCGTCTGCCCGGGGAACGCTTCTGACCGGGGTCGACGGACGAAAACCAAAAAGCCCGCCGGCGAATGCCGAGCGGGCTTTTGGATTGGTTGCGGGGACAGGATTTGAACCTGTGACCTTCAGGTTATGAGCCTGACGAGCTACCGGGCTGCTCCACCCCGCGCCAAGACGTCTGCACCGGTTTCGAAGCACTTAGCTCCGTGGCGCACCGGCTATATAGGGGGTATGGCCGATGGCATCAAGGCGAAAAGGATAATCTGCGACAGTTTTTTGACAGGGTTGGCCAAAGGGCCAGCGGCTTGCCCTCGCCAGCCTCGCCCCTTAGGGTGCGCCGCGCTAGGTGAACGCCTTTGGGGGCAAAATCAATATGAAGACCAACGCGCTCGGCCGGACCGGCCTCGCCGTATCAGAAATCTGCCTCGGCACCATGACCTGGGGCGTCCAGAACGACGAAGCCGAAGCCTTCGCGCAGATCGAGTATGCCCTCGATCGGGGCGTGAACTTCTTCGATACCGCCGAACTCTACGCGATCCCCGCCAATGGCTCGACCTATGGCAAGACCGAAACGATCATCGGCAACTGGTTCGCCAGAAGCGGTCGGCGAAAGGACGTGATCCTCGCCAGCAAGATCGCTGGAGGACACAATAATCCGTGGATCCGTGATGGCCGGCGTCCGGACCGCGCGTCGGTACGCCAGGCCGTGGAGGACAGCCTCAGGCGCCTGCGCACCGATCATATCGACCTTTATCAGATCCACTGGGCGGCCCGCGGCCATTATCACTTCGAAGGCGGTTGGACCTACGCGCCCCACACGATCGACCGCGCCGATGCCCTCGACAATCTGACCGAAGTGGTCGAAGCGATGGGCGAAATGGTCGCCGAAGGCAAGATCGGCCATCTCGGCGTCTCCAACGAAACCGCCTGGGGCATCAGCCACATGCTGAAGCTGGCCGAAACACGCGGCCTGCCGCGCCTCGCCTCGGTCCAGAACGAATACAGCCTCCTGCGCC
The DNA here is from genome assembly GCF_003994485.1 of Arsenicitalea aurantiaca. Taxonomy (GTDB): domain Bacteria; phylum Pseudomonadota; class Alphaproteobacteria; order Rhizobiales; family Devosiaceae; genus Arsenicitalea; species Arsenicitalea aurantiaca. The sequence continues at coordinate 10,002 of NZ_RZNJ01000001.1, read as the reverse complement.
GCGAATTCGACCACGATCTGGCCGAGATCGCTCATTTCGAGGATGTGGGTCTGCTCGCCTACTCCCCCCTCGCCGCCGGCGTCCTCACGGGAAAATACCTCGACGGCAACATGCCCGCCGGCAGCCGCGGCGCGATCGCCGGAGGCATCTGGCGGGCCAATCGCTATTCCGAGCCGGCCGTGCGCGAATACCTCGCAATCGCCCGGGCCGCCGGGCTCGACCCCGCGCAGATGGCCCTCGGCTTCTGTCTCTCCCGCCCCTTCATAACCTCGGTGATCATTGGCGCGACGACCATGGAGCAGCTCAAGACCAATATCGACGCGGCCTCGGTCACCCTTTCCGAAGACGTGCTCGCAGCCATCGAGGACGTTCACCGCCGCTATCCCCGCCCGCTCTGATCCCTAGCGCGATGCACCGTCGCCTTTTGGCGGCGGCGCGCTATAGAATGAGCCGGCGATGACCGGAGCCTCAGACCGATGAACCTGCTGACGACGCTGTTTCCGCTGCTCTGCTGGTTCGGGTACAATCTCGTCGTCCCGCTCATCGAGAAACGCCGCCCCTCGCTTTCGGTGATCATGAGCATGCAGCGGCGCCGCTGGGTGGCCAATGCCGCGGGGCGAGAGAGCCCGCTCGATGCCATCCTCTCTGCCAATCTGATGGGCTCGGTGAGCTTTCTTGCCTCCACCGCGGTCCTGCTGATCCTGGCCGTCTTCACCGTCTTCGGCCAATTGCCGGCGGTGATGGAGTCGCTCTCCACGATCGCGCAGCGCAATTACAGCGTGCAGGAAGTGCAGATCCACCTGGCGGTCATGCTCGCCATGTTCGTCCTCTCGTTCTTCGCCTTCACTCTCGCGCTGCGCCAGTTCAATCACTTCTGCATCATGGTCGGCGCGATGGATCATTCGGGCCGGATCACCAAGGAAGAGATAGACGCCATTGCGATGCTGAACACGCTCGGCGCCCAGAATTTCAACAATGGCATTCGCGGCTATTATTTCTCGGTTGCGACCGTCGCCTGGTTCGCGTCCGAATGGCTCGCCGTCATCGTCAGCCTCGTCACGGTGGGCTTCCTCGTCCATCGGGAGTTCTTTTCGAGCGGGCACCGTATCGCCGCATCCGCCGCCGTCATCGCCAGCCGTCGCGACCAGGAGACACCGTCATGACTGCCCATCGCTTCGCCCTGCCCTCTCTTTGCGTCCTCGCAGTCCTTCTTGCCTCGCCGGCCGTCGGCCAGGAAAGTGACTATACCGAGGAGGACGCCATGGCTCTGCAATCGTGCATCGAGGCCGCCCGCGATCTGGCTTCGGACGAACCGGACGTCACCCCCGACCGCTGCATCGGTATAGCCAGCGCGGCCTGTCAGGAGGCTCCCGGGGGGAGTTCCACCGTGGCGATCGCCACCTGCAATGCACGCGAGACCGCATGGTGGGATGAGCTGCTGAACGCCCATTACCAGTCGCTTGAAGAGACGCTCGAGCCTGACCTCGCCGAAACGCTGCGCGAGGCGGAGCGGGCATGGATTGCCTTCCGCGACGCCGATTGCGGATTTGCCTATGAGTTCTGGGCCGAAGGCACGATCCGCACCGTAGTCGCCACCTCCTGCCAGCTCCAACACACGGCGCGCCGTGCCCTCACGCTCGGCACCTATCTCGATACCGGCTACTGAGCCGACCCAGGCTCACGCGGATCGAGATAGCGACCGAGGAACGCATCGATCTCCGCGAGGAGCGGCGCGCGAAAGCGAAGAATTTTCCCCAGCGCCAGAAGCGTATCGGGATGGCCGAGCCCGGCATAATGGCGCTCCTGTACCGGCACGTCGGCGGCCCGCAGCGCCTTGGCCAGTGCGATCGTATTGCGTGGGTAGACGAGCCGGTCACGCGTGCCGGTCGCAAGAAACATCGGCGGCGCGCCGGGCCTCACGAGGTTTACCGGCTGCGTAGCGAGAGGTTCGGGAGCCGCGGAGAAGGTCTGGCGCGTCGTTTCCACATCGAACGGATAGAAGTCATAAGGTCCCGACAGGCCGACCACGCCACGCAGAGCGCCGCGTGCACTGGCGTCCAGAAAGAGCGGCGAGAGTGCCAGCATCGCCGCATTGTAGGCGCCTGCCGAATGGCCGACGAGCGCGAGCCTACGGGCATCGCCGCCGAAATTCCCGACATTGGCGTTGATCCAGTCTATCGCGGCCGCCCCGTCTTCGATGAAGCCGGGATAGCTGATCTCGGGCAGCACGCGATAATCGGCGATGACGCAGATCCGTCCCTGCGCGGCGAGCGCCCGTCCCGCGAAACGATAATGGCGCCTGTCACCATCTCTCCAGGACCCGCCATAAATAAAGAGCACGACAGGCACTTCGCCCGTCATCCGATCGGGCGCATACACATCGAGCCGCCGGCGCGGCCCCTCGCCAAACGCGATGTCCCGCCCAACGAGCGCCGATCCTGCGTCTTTCGGGCTCAGCCGATCGAACAGTGCAAGTGATGAGAAAGCCATGGACCACCTTTGCCAAGGGAACTAGACGCCCGGCGGAGGCGAAAGGTTCAGCCCGGCGCTGCGGCAGTTGCGCACACCTGTGCTCACTGGGTGGTGAAGCGCATGATCTAATCTGACATTGACAATCATCTTATCCCTGCGCTTTATGCCGGGCATCGTCAGCGCCCGCCGATGGGCGCCCAACCAGATGCCGGACGCCATGCTGGTCTGCCATTGCAACGTCATTGCCGAACGCGAGATACGTCAGGTGATCCGCGCCTTCCTCAAGGCTGATCCCTGGGCGGTGATCGTCCCTGCCAAAATCTATCGCGAACTGGGCAAGCGCGGACGCTGCTGCGGGTGCTTTCCGAATGTGGTGGACATCATCACCTCAGTTACGGAAGAATATCATCTCCAGATCGCTCAGGGGCTGATTGAGCCGGCAACGACCGATGCTCGACCTGCAGCGCGACAAGACAAACGCTTAGGAGATGTGAATGAAAGGCGAAGCACAGGTAATCGAGCGGCTTAATGAGGCCTTGTTCCTCGAGCTCGGCGCCGTGAACCAGTATTGGGTGCATTACCGCCTGCTCGACGATTGGGGCTATCGCAAGCTCGCTGCCAAGGAGCGCGCCGAATCGATCGAAGAGATGCATCACGCCGACAAGCTGATCGAGCGCATCATCTTCCTTGAAGGTCACCCCAACCTGCAGCGCGTCGCGCCCCTGCGCATCGGGCAGTCGATCAAGGAAGTGCTCGAGGCCGATCTTGCCGGCGAGCATGATGCCCGCAAGGCCTACAAGGCGTCGCGCGAGCTCTGCGAGAGCCTTGGCGACTACGTGACCAAGAACCTCTTCGAAGAGCTGCTTGCCGATGAGGAAGGTCACATCGACTTCCTCGAAACCCAGCTCGACCTGCTCGAGCGCATCGGCGTCGAAAAATACGGCCAGCTCAACTCCGCACCCGCGGACGAGGCCGAGTAGCGCCATGACCTGGCACACCGGACGCCTCATCGATCATGTCCATCTGCGCGCAGCCGACATGGCTGCGAGCCGCAGGTTCTACGATGCGGCGCTCGGCGTCTTGGGTCTTCGCGTCGTGCAGGAGGGGCAGGGCTGGTTCGCTGCCGACGAGCTTTTTGTTAGCGGCGCCGAACCCGGCGCCGCCCCCACCCACATCCACCTCGCCTTTCAGGCGCGGGACCGCTCGGTGGTCGATGCCTTTCATGCTGCCACAGTCGCTGCCGGAGGGCGCGACAATGGCGCACCGGGCGAGCGTCCCTACCATCCGGGCTATTACGCAGCCTTCGTGCTCGATCCGGACGGCAACAATATCGAAGCGGTCCATCACGGTCCAAGCCGCAGGTCGGCAGCTTCGGTTGAGATAGAGATTGCGGACTGATCCCGCTTCGCCTTGATCCGGTCGCCATTCCAGTCCAGCGTTTAGCGATTCCCAAATCGAAAGCTGGATCTTCATGCCAAGGCCTGCCAAAGCCGCGCCCGTCCTTTCCATTGCGTGCCGGGCGATCCTCGCCGGCGCCGTCTTCCTTCTCCCCGTCACGAGCCCGGCTCTTGGTCAGTCCGCCCCGGCGCTGACGGATCGGCCGGCCCTGAGCGAAGAGGCGACGAACCGCGTCGCCGATCTCATGGCGACGACCGGGCTCGACCGGATCTTCGAGCAGTTCGGGACGGCCGTCGCCGAATCACCGGCTCTGGACGCCATCCTCGCGGACGAGGCGTTTGTGGCTGCCTGGCAGCAGAGCGCGCGGGAAGCATTCGAGGACGAGGCCCTCGTCGCCCGACTCGAGGGGCGCCTTACTGAATATCTGTCCCAGGACGAACTGGACCAGCTCGTCCAATTCCTCTCGAGCCCATTCGGCCAGCGCGTCAACGGGCTGGAGCTTGCGACCCAGGATCAGCCCCCGGAGGCGCAGGAGCGCCTGATGCTCGAGGGCGAAGCGCTTTACGCCGATGCGGGATCGCAACGCCAGGAGCATTTCGAGCGCATGCTGACGCTGACGAGCGCCGAAATCTCGAACGCCATGCTCGCCGGATCCATTCGCGCCATGATGCTCGGGCTGCATTTTTCCAATGGGGGCGACATCGCCGTGCCCTGGGAGGAGATCGACGAAGAGGTCGAGGCAACCATGCAGGCGATGGCAGGCGAACTCGACGCGAGCCTGCGCTTCGTCCTCGCCTACACTTATCGCGAGCTGACAGATGCGGAACTCGAGCAATACATCGCCTTCCTCGAGACGCCCGCCGCGCAGCGCTTTTATGCGCTGACCGCCTTTTCGGTCGGCGAGATCGTGCATGAGGCGATGGAGGCTTTCGGCACGAGCCTCGCCCTCCGCCTCAATACCGTCGCCGTCTGACCTCAGTCGGCGAGCGGGGCAAGGACGTCGTCGAGCCTCTCGATGACGTCCACGAGCGGATCGGCCTCTGCAGTCGTCACGCCCTCGGGAGGCTCGGGCGTGAAGTTCGGGCGCGGTGCTCCGCTCGGAAAGGCGCCGAACCGGGTGAAGAACTCGACGACATCCTGCAGCACCGGCATACGGAAGCGCAGGAGCTGCCCCATGGCCATCACCGGCTCCATGTGCCCGAACCCTTCATAATAGCGCTCGGTCACCCAGATGCCCTGGGCACGGAGCCGCTCGGCCATCACTTCGGTGTTTTGCATCCGGACGATCGGGTCGTGCGTGCCCGTGACGAGCAGCATGGGCGGTGCGGCACTGGTGACGAGATTGACCGGCTGCGTCCCCTCCGGATTCGGCGCCGATCCGAAGGTCTGGCGCACTTCATTGTATTCGAAAGGATAGAAATTGTAGGGTCCGGAGATGCCGGCGACAGCGCGGATCGGGATGGTCACGCCATATTCGCGCTGGAAGGAATGATCGAGCGACAGCATCACCGCATTGTATGCCCCTGCCGAATGGCCCGCGAGGAAGACCCGCTGCGGATCGCCACCGAACCGCGCCACATTGTCCTCCACCCACCGAAGCGCCTGGGCATTGTCCTCGAGGAAGCCTGGATAGGTCACCTCGGGGTAAACCCGGTAGTCGGGGATGACGACGACGAAGCCCGCGGCGGCGAGAGCATGGCCAACGAACGTATAGTCCTCGCGCGCGCCCGACCGCCAGGCGCCCCCATAGATGAACATGACCACAGGCGCCGAGCCGCTGGGGTTCTGGGGCGTATAGACATCGAGCCGCTTGCGCGGCCCATCGGCATAGGCGATGCCGTCCCCGATCTTGACCACCCCACCATCCATGGCCCCGCCGACATTGAATGGCGCCATGATGTTGACTTGGGCGACGGCCGGCAAAGGCGCGATCATGGTGAAGGCGAGACCGAGGGAGAAAAGGAGGGATCGCAGGAGTGTCATCGCAAAATACCGCGCTGGACTGGATGAAGAGACGCCCGTCTGGGTTAGAAAGCGGGACATTTTGTGTCCGGGACCTGCTTACGCAACCCCCTCACCGAGACGTCATCGTCTCATGCTCCCCGAACGCAAAACGCCGCCCTTTTTGGGGCGGCGTTTTGTGTTTTGGTTTGGTATTGAGATTGTCGATGTTTTTTGCAGACCTGGCGGCGACCTACTCTCCCAAGCCTTGAGACTTAGTACCATCGGCGCTGAAGTGTTTAACGGTCGAGTTCGGGATGGGATCGGGTTCTGGGCACTTCGCAGTAACCACCAGATCGGCAAAAAACATCGATTTGGACGTGAACTCTGGTTGTGTTTTCCAGACGCGGCCCATGCTGTCCGCGTCNCGTTTTGTGTTTTGGTTTGGTATTGAGATTGTCGATGTTTTTTGCAGACCTGGCGGCGACCTACTCTCCCAAGCCTTGAGACTTAGTACCATCGGCGCTGAAGTGTTTAACGGTCGAGTTCGGGATGGGATCGGGTTCTGGGCACTTCGCAGTAACCACCAGATCGGCAAAAAACATCGATTTGGACGTGAACTCTGGTTGTGTTTTCCAGACGCGGCCCATGCTGTCCGCGTCGGAGGAATGTTTTGGTCTGCCGATCGTCTCATGCCGCGCCAATGTGCGGGCATTGATTAATGAGAACGATCAAGCCGATCGAGCTATTAGTACCGGTCAGCTTCACGCATTGCTGCGCTTCCACATCCGGCCTATCAACGTGGTGGTCTTCCACGGCTCTCAAGGGAATACTCGTTTTGAGGGAGGCTTCGCGCTTAGATGCTTTCAGCGCTTATCCCGTCCGGATTTAGCTACCCTGCAATGCGGCTGGCGCCACAACAGGTCCACCAGAGATCCGNTGTGCGGGCATTGATTAATGAGAACGATCAAGCCGATCGAGCTATTAGTACCGGTCAGCTTCACGCATTGCTGCGCTTCCACATCCGGCCTATCAACGTGGTGGTCTTCCACGGCTCTCAAGGGAATACTCGTTTTGAGGGAGGCTTCGCGCTTAGATGCTTTCAGCGCTTATCCCGTCCGGATTTAGCTACCCTGCAATGCGGCTGGCGCCACAACAGGTCCACCAGAGATCCGTCCAACCCGGTCCTCTCGTACTAGGGTCAGCTCCTCTCAATATTCCAACACCCACGGCAGATAGGGACCGAACTGTCTCACGACGTTCTAAACCCAGCTCACGTACCACTTTAAATGGCGAACAGCCATACCCTTGGGACCTGCTCCAGCCCCAGGATGTGATGAGCCGACATCGAGGTGCCAAACACTGCCGTCGATATGGACTCTTGGGCAGTATCAGCCTGTTATCCCCAGCGTACCTTTTATTCGTTGAGCGATGGCCCTTCCACGCGGGACCACCGGATCACTATGACCGACTTTCGTCTCTGCTCGACTTGTCAGTCTCGCAGTCAGGCAGGCTTATGCCATTGCACTCAGCGACCGATTTCCGACCGGTCTGAGCCCACCATCGCGCGCCTCCGTTACTCTTTGGGAGGCGACCGCCCCAGTCAAACTACCCACCATACGCTGTCCCGGATACTGTAATATCGCGGTTAGACAGTCATGACGATAAGGGTGGTATCTCATCTTGCGGCTCCACCAAGGCTGGCGCCCTGGCTTCAAAGCCTACCACCTATCCTGCACATGCCGACACGGCTGCCAGCGTAAAGCTATAGTAAAGGTGCATGGGGTCTTTCCGTCTGACCGCAGGAACCCCGCATCTTCACGGGGAGTTCAATTTCGCTGAGTCGATGCTGGAGACAGTGGGGAAGTCGTTACGCCATTCGTGCAGGTCGGAACTTACCCGACAAGGAATTTCGCTACCTTAGGACCGTTATAGTTACGGCCGCCGTTTACCGGGGCTTCAATTCAATGCTTGCACATCTCCTTTTAACCTTCCGGCACCGGGCAGGCGTCAGACCCTATACGTCGTTTTGCAACTTCGCAGAGCCCTGTGTTTTTAGTAAACAGTCGCCACCCCCTCTTTTGTGCCACCCCCAGACGGTTGCCCGCATGGAGGTCACGCTTATCCCGAAGTTACGCGTGCAATTTGCCGAGTTCCTTCAGCATCGTTCTCTCAAGCGCCTTGGTATGCTCTACCTGTCCACCTGTGTCGGTTTAGGGTACGGTCTATGTCGGTGGAGCTCTTTCCTGGAACCGGCTCACTGCACATCCAATCCAATAAGGACGTACAGATCTGCGCGATCCGTCACTACCACCAGGTTCACGAATATTAACGTGATTCCCATCGTCTACGCATTTCTGCCTCGACTTAGGGGCCGACTAACCCTGCGCTGATTAGCATTGCGCAGGAACCCTTGGACTTACGGCGAAAGTGTCTCTCACACTTTTTGTCGCTACTCATGTCAGCATTCGCACTTCTGATATCTCCAGGAGCCCTCACGGGTCTCCCTTCGCAGACTTACAGAACGCTCCGCTACCGCTTGCACGTAAACGTGCAAACCCGAAGCTTCGGTGCATGGCTTTAGCCCCGTTACATCTTCGCCGCAGGAACGCTTGACCAGTGAGCTGTTACGCTATCTTTAAAGGATGGCTGCTTCTAAGCCAACCTCCTGGTTGTCTAAGCATTCCCACATGCTTTCCCACTTAGCCATGACTTGGGGACCTTAGCTGTCGGTCAGGGCTGTTTCCCTTTTGACGACGGACCTTAGCACCCGCCGTCTGTCTCCCGGATAGTACTCTTGGGTATTCGGAGTTTGGTTAGGTTTGGTAAGTCGGTGAGACCCCCTAGCCCATCCAGTGCTCTACCCCCCAAGGTATTCGTCCGAGGCGATACCTAAATATCTTTCGCGGAGAACCAGCTATTTCCGAGTTTGATTGGCCTTTCACCCCTAGCCACAAGTCATCCCCGTCATTTTCAACTGACGTGGGTTCGGTCCTCCAGTACGTGTTACCGTACCTTCAACCTGCTCATGGCTAGATCACTCGGTTTCGGGTCTAATCCAACTAACTTATTCGCCCTATTCAGACTCGCTTTCGCTGCGCCTACACCTACCGGCTTAAGCTTGCTAGTTAGACTAAGTCGCTGACCCATTATACAAGAGGTACGCAGTCACCCAGGACGAACCTTGGGCTCCTACTGTTTGTAAGCATCCAGTTTCAGGAACTGTTTCACTCCCCTCGTCGGGGTGCTTTTCACCTTTCCCTCACGGTACTGGTTCACTATCGGTCGCATGCGAGTACTTAGGCTTGGAGGGTGGTCCCCCCATGTTCAGACAGGATTTCACGTGTCCCGCCTTACTCGAGGACTTGATGGCTTTCTACCGGTACGGGGCTATCACCCACTATGGCAAAGCTTTCCAGCTTCTTCCCGTTCTTACCACCAAGCCACTGGCCTGGTCCGCGTTCGCTCGCCACTACTAACGGAGTCTCGTTTGATGTCCTTTCCTCCGGGTACTTAGATGTTTCAGTTCCCCGGGTTAGCTCCCTTGCGGGTGACCTAAATGGTCGGGTTTCCCCATTCGGAAATCTTCGGATCAAAGTTTATTCGCAACTCCCCGAAGCTTATCGCAGCGTATTACGTCCTTCATCGCCTGCATGCGCCTAGGCATCCACTGAATGCTCTTAAGGCACTTGATCGTTCTCATTATCAATGCCCGCACCCAAGCGTCTCACGACGCTCATGGTACAGGTCATCTTGATCGGTCAGATCAAATTAACCAGAATTCACGTGCTCGCTCTGTGCCTCCCCGGGGGTGCCGGGTCAAACGGAACAGAACAGCATCTCTTTACACTGTCCAAAGATCCGGCTAACGCCCGCCAACTCCCAGAAGGAACCGGCAAACGCGCCAAACTTGCTCTTATGACAAACGACTTTTTTATGCCTTGCCGGTGGTAAACCGCACATCGGAAACACACGCCAACATCGCACTCGAAACTAATTTCGGTGCAGATGAGATCGAGTGCCTGGAGGGTTCAGCCATTCGAGCATAGCTCTCATGGCCTTCTCACCTCAAATCGCTCCACTGGAGCGATTTGCCCTGCGGGACGGATCGAAGTGGTGGAGCCAGACGGGATCGAACCGACGACATCCTGCTTGCAAAGCAGGCGCTCTCCCAGCTGAGCTATGGCCCCA